>JAOABH010000003.1 GCA_026418455.1 Hydrogenothermaceae bacterium | reverse complement strand
TGTTCTGTTGTAGCTCTGTTTTGTTTAGATTCACAAGTGTGAAATCTGCAGAGTAGTTGTAGTTAATTCTTAGTGCCATGACATTTACCTCCTTTTTAATTAATTCAATTTTATTATCGTAAAATTTTTAATTTTTTTTAGCATAACGGTAAATAAAAAAATTGCTATAATATAAAGCAATTTTATCAAAACTTTGGGGGATTGAAGTGATAACATTAGCTATAATAAAAACTGATAAGTCCGGAAAGTTTCATCAACAATTAGTCGATTCTCTTAATGACAACAAAGAAGGTATATCAGAAATTATTTTCTCTGGATCAGAAGATGATATTAATTTAACTGGTTTTGAGAATGTTTCTTATCTGAATATAGACAGTGATAATAAATCGTTAATCAGAAATAAAGTTTTGGAGAGAGCTTCCGGAGATTATATACTTTGGATATCAAACAGCTGTGAGCTTGATTTTGACTTTGTCGGAGAGATTTCACAAGTGATAGAAGAATATCCAGATGTAGATATCATTTATCCAAATGAAGTAATTATAGATATAGATAATGTTGAAACTGTCAGAAAATTTGATGATTTATATAACAAAGAGATAGATTTAATAAGAATTTTAAAACCAGAAAAAAATATGCCAGAGTGGGGGGTTGTAACAAAAAAAGATATTTTTGAAAGGTTTGGTAAATTTGATGAATCTTTTGAAGATTACGAATTTTATAACTTTCTCTGGGAAAATATAAAAAACATTAAATTAAAACATTCTAAATTCTCTTTCATCGTCAATAAACATACAGATACATTTATAGATACATCTTATAACTCATACTCTCTAAGGAAAAATATTTCTAAATACAGCTTAGAAGAGCTTTTTCCTCACTTAAATTGGTCAAACAATGAAAATCTTGCACTTTCTACTGCCTACTATATGATAGGTGAAACCTTGTCTGATTATTATGATCTGTTTAATGCTTCAGAGTATTTTAGAAAATCTGCTATCGCTTTTCATAATAAAATCTCTATCCAAAGACTTATTAACACATACTCTAATATGGGATTTTTTGACAGAGCATTAGAGTTGTTAAGAACAGACCAAGGATTCACGGAAGAAGAGATAAAAAATTTAACAGAAGATATTAACAACTTAAAAAATCTTATATATAATATCGAAAAAGCCATTTCTGAAGGAAATATAAGAGAGATAATGGAGTCTATTAATGAAATATATAATGTCTACAAAGGTGCTCCGATACTTAATATATTAGGTGTTATTAACTACATAACCGGTAATAAAGAAAATGCTTTCAGATTCTTCTATAAGGCTGTAACTATTAATCCTATAGATGATGATATGTTACACAATTTGATAGATATATCAAAAGAACTTGGAAAAGAAGAAAAAGTGAAAAGCCTTATTAATAGATTAATAGGGAAATAAAGGTGAGTATCATCTCAAAAATAGATAATTTAAATGAGATTAGTTTTAATAATTTTATGAGAAAATTAATAGAAAAATACGGATACGGAAATGTTCCAGAGCCATATGAATACTTTACAGAACAGAAAGAATTAAAAGACTATCTTTTTTTCTCTTATTTAGGAAAAGGTAGATTTAGATTTGCATTTAATTTTTCTGGCAGTTTGAAAAACAAAGAGTTTTTCCGGAAAAAAGCAGAGATTATAAAATCTAAACCAAAAATATCCGTAATAACTGTAAATTATAAATCATATCAAGATGTTTTAGAATTAGCTAAATCTATAGTAGATAATAGGTATGAAAATATAGATTTTATTGTAGTTGATAATTCAGAAGATGAATTAGAATTTTCTAATTTGGAAAGTTCATTAAAAGAAGTATTTAAAGGAAGTGATAAAAAGTTTTATCTGCTGAAAAATGTAAATACCGGATATGCGGGAGGAAATAATTTAGGGATAAAATTTGCTGCTCTTAATCTAAATCCCACTTATATATGGCTGTTAAATCCGGATACTGTAATAACAGAGAACACAGCTATGGAGTTGATAAGGACAGTTGAATTTACAGATGTTCCTGTAGCTACTTGTAAGATAATTGATTATAATTCAAAACTATGTCAGTATAACGGTTCAATAGTTGATTTTAATGGCATAAAAGATGAAAATTTTGGTATCTTTAGAGCTTCCTTTTTAAGTGGTGCTAATATTTTTATGAAAAAGGAAGTTATTGATAAAATAGGATATATGGATGAAAGATTTTTCTTATATTTTGAAGATAATGAATACTTCAAAAGAATGCTAAAAAATAGTATATATCCTCTCTATACTCCATTTACTTACATTTATCATAAAGGTTCTAAAACAACCGGAGGATTTCTAACTAATCCTTTGAGTGTATATTATTATGTAAGGAATCTACTACATTGGACTGATGAAACTTCAAAAGATCCATCAGATAAAGTAAACAATTTAATATCTGCTGTAAACAATATCTTATTCATCTATCAAGAAAATATTTATAAAAGAGAAATACTTTTTGCTATACTAAAAGGTGTCATGGATTATTATAAAGGAATTTACAGAAAAGTAGATTTAAATTTTAAAACTAAACCGGATAAAGTAAGTAAACCTGAACCAACAAACAACATTAAAGAATCTATATCAAACTTAGAAAAATATCTTTTCTCAAAACCAAAAGATTTAGAGAGTTTCAAAAAACTGTTAGAGCTAATAATAATATTTAAAATGGAGGGGAGATAAATGGCACATAAAGAGCAAAAAGATTTTATACAATATGTTAAAAATAAATTTCCGGCTTTCTTCAGGGAGAAATTTATTTTAGATATAGGATCTTTAGATATAAATGGTAATAACAAAGAATTTTTTGAAAATTGCGGATATATAGGAGTAGATTTAAATTATGGTAGAAATGTAGATATAGTATGCAAAGGACACGAACTCCTTTTACCCGATTCAACATTTGATGTCGTAATATCCACGGAAGCATTAGAACATGATCCATTCTATCCGGAAACTTTGAAAAATATGTATAGGTTGTTAAAACCTGGGGGATTATTTGTTTTTACATGTGCAACAACTGGAAGACCTGAGCATGGGACGAGACAAACTTCTCCAGAAGATGCACCTTTCGTGGCTGGAAATCCAGAGTTTGAGAACTACTATAAGAATTTAACAGAAAAGGATATAAGAGAAGTAATGAATATATGCGAGTTATTTAAAGATTACGAATTTATAGTAAATCCTGTAACATGTGATTTATATTTTTGGGGGTTAAAAATAGGAGAATTTAAGGAACATAAGGGATATTCTTTTCTCAATGTAAAGCAACCAGAAATATCTTTACTAATTAAAAGAATTGAAGAACTGGAAAAAGAAAAGCAGGAATTAGAAAATAAACTTATGAAGATTAAACTCAGACGCTTAAAACATTAAATTCTCATTCATATAATGATTTTTTTAGTTTTTCCTTCCAATCAGGAATCTCTATATTCAACTCTTTGCTTATTTTTTCATTACTCATTGCTGACCATTTGGGACGTTTAGCCGGAAAGTTTTGCTCAAAATCTGATCTATAAGCTGGATATATAAATTTCTTTATACCCTTTATACTGAAATACTCCTTTGCCCATTCATACCGAGATGCATATCCGGAGTTTGTAAGATGATAAAGTCCTACTAAACCTTTTTCTACAGCTTTTAGTGTAACTTCCACAATTGTCCTTGTAGATGTAGGGACAGAAAACTCATCACAAGCTACTTTTAAATATGGATTTTTTTCAGCCCACTGGGACAGTTTATAGAGAAAGTTCTGCTTTCCATCTCCATACACCCAACTTACTCGAAACAACAAATATTTATCCAAACTATTTTTAATAAATTCTTCTCCCAAGTATTTACTTAAACCATACTTATTAATAGGATTTGGTTTATCTTCTTCTGTATATAATCCTTCTTTTAGTCCATCAAAAACATAATCTGTTGAATAATGGATTAGGAATATGTTTTCTTCTTTAGATATAAATGCTAAATTTGAAACTGCAATACTATTTACCTTTAAAGCTGATTGAAAATCTTCCTCAGCTTTATCTACTTGATTATAAGCTGTGCAATTTATAATTATATCTGGTTTATACTCTTTTACTACTTTATATACACTATCTACATCTGTAACATCAAGTTCCTGTCTTGATAAAGACAAATACTCTTTTCTTTCTTTTTCAAAAAATTTAACAAACTCTAACCCAAGCTGTCCCTTTGATCCAAATAGAAGGAATCTCATTCATAAACCTTCTGCCAGAAAGTTTTTAACTCCTCTTCCTTTTGCTTAACCCATTCCATATTTTCAATATAAAATTTTATAGTTTGCCTTATCCCTTCTTCAAAAGCAGTTTTAGGAGTAAATTCAAGTTCTTTTTTTATCTTTTCTGAATTCATTCTGTATCTTAAATCGTGTCCCGGTCTGTCTTTTACAAATGTTATTAAATCTTCTGATTTTCCAAGTATCTCTAAAATTGTTTTAACTACCTCTATATTTTCTTTCTCTTCCCCACTTCCTAAATTATAAATCTCTCCTATTTTTCCCTTTTCCATCACTGTTAAAACACCTTCCGCACAATCCCTCACAAATATCCACTCTCTTCTATTTTTTCCATTACCATAAACTGGAATAGGTTGATTTTGCAATGCTTTTAAAATTATTACCGGTATAAACTTCTCTGGATACTGCCATGGTCCATAGTTATTTGAAGGTCTAACAGTAATTACAGGTAGCTTATAAGTTTTATAATATGCTCTTCCGAGCATATCTGCGGAAGCTTTTGATGATGAGTATGGTGAGTTTGGTTTTAAACATGTCTCTTCGGTAAATTGGTCTTCCAGATTCTCTAACTCCCCATAAACTTCATCGGTAGATATATTTATAAATTTCTCAATAGGATATTTTCTTGATACTTCAAGTAAGTTAAATGTCCCTTCTACATTTGTTTTTATAAAAATAGCAGGCTCTAATATACTTCTATCTACATGACTTTCTGCTGCAAAATGTACCACAATATCCGGATTTTCTTTCCCAAATACTTCTTCGACTAAGTTTAAGTCTGTAATATCTGTTTTATAAAACTTTATATTATTTTGAACATCTTTTAATCTCTCTAAATCACCAGCATAAGTTAAAGTATCTACTACTATAACTTTGTATCCCTTTTCTACTGCAAGTTTAACAAACCAACTTCCTATAAAACCAGCTCCTCCGGTAACTAACACTCTTTTCAAAGTAAATCTTCCTCCTTTAAATCTCTCAATTTTGGTAGTTTTCTATCTTTTTCTGAAAGAATTATTTCTGAAATTCCTTCAAACGGCCATTTTATGTTAATGTCAGGATCATTGTAAATAATTCCTGCATCATGTTGAGGAGAGTACTCTGATGAGGAAACTTTATATATTATTTCTGCAAAATCTGATAAAGTTAGAAATCCATGGGCAAATCCAGGAGGTATCCAAAGCATATAGTTATTTTCTTCTGATAGTTCTACTGCCACCCACTTTCCAAAAGTTTTACTGTTTTTCCTTATATCTACTGCTACATCAAATATTTTACCTTTTATACATCTAACCAACTTTCCTTGAGCTTTTGGATTTTTTTGATAGTGAAGGCCTCTTAAAACTCCTTTAACAGAACCAGAGTGATTATCCTGTATAAAATCTAAATTTATTCCAAATTTCTCAAAGTCTGATTTTTTATATGCTTCAAGAAAAAAACCCCGCTCATCTCTAAACACTTTTGGTTTTATTAATAAAACATCTGGAATTTCAAGTTTCTCAATATCAAATGGCATATCTCTACATCCCTATAACTTCTCTCAATATATACTGTCCGTAGTCTGTTTTTTGAAGTTTTTTTGCTATCTGAAGAAGTTGGTCTTTATTTATCCAGCCGTTTTTGTAGGCTATCTCTTCAAGACAACCTATCATAAGTCCTGTTCTCTTTTCTATCGTAGCAACAAACTCTCCGGCTTCAAGAAAACTGTCATGGGTTCCGGCATCAAACCACGCATAACCTCTTCCAAGTAGTTTTACTTTTAAAGAGTTTCTCTTTAAGTATTCTTCTAAAACAGACGTTATCTCAAGCTCTCATCTCTCAGAAGGTTTTACATTACTTGCTATTTTAGTAGCATCTTTATCAAAGAAATATATACCTATTACAGCAAAGTGAGATTTTGGATTTTTGGGTTTTTCTTCAATACTTAAAACCTTTCCATTTTCATCAAACTCAACTACTCCAAACCTTTCAGGGTCTTTTACCGCATAACCAAAAACATAAGCACCACCATTTTTTATAACATCATCCTTAGCCTCTTCTAAAACCTGCCATACATTATGTCCATAAAGAATATTGTCTCCTAATAGATACATCACCGGACTATATTTTATATACTCTCTGCTTAATATCAATCCTTCTGCAAGTCCATTTGGATTTTCTTGAACAACATAATTTATATTCATTCCTAAATCTTTACCGTGGGAAAACAGTTTTTCATAAAGAGGTTTATCTTCCGGATTTATAACAAAGATTACATCTCTTATTTTTAAAAGCATCACAAGAGATAAAGGGTAGTATATCATCGGTTTGTTATAAATAGGTAAAAAATGTTTGTTTACTATCTGTGTGACAGGATACAGTCTTGTTCCACTCCCTCCTGTCAGTATAACAGCTTTCATTACTTTATCTCCTCTTTAAGTATTTCATCTATATTTAATTGTAAATCTTCTATTATCTCTATCGTGTCATTCCAATCCGTTATAAACCATCTTTTACCTTTTTCAGCAACCATAACTTTTTTATCAGATGTTGTAAGCCATATCACTCTTTTAACTCCGGCATCTAAAAGATCCTGTGTTTTTTCTTTCATATAGTTCAACATATCTCCATACTTTTTTAAATCTGCTTTTGTATCTATCTCTATCACTACTTCTGGCGGTGTCTTTACATATTTATTATCAATTCCTTCTTCTAAAAGTTTAGTTTTATCAAAAATAGCTATATCAAGGTTTCTCCAAGTGTTAGATGATATTTTAAAGCCTATTTCGTTGTACAAGACTTTATACTTCTTTCTATCAATATTTTGATGTAAAAAGAAAACAATCAAATCAATTATCCAAGACTGTAATTTACTGCTTCCCATGACTTCCTCCAAACTTTTTTCACCTTTAATCACTTTATCGTAATCTCTATAATAGATAGGTTTTCCCTTCCTCATCTCATAGATTAACTGTTTTGGTATCTTTACCTTTTCCTTATTTGAAGCTTTATTTACAGATTTTTTCTCCTTTTCTACTACAGCCATTTTGGGCTCCTTTTTTATAAAATTTTTGATAACATTTTAATATAAAAATAGTTCAAGAGGTTAGCAATATGTATGATGAGAAAACAGAGAAATTACTTATAGAAAAGTCAAGAGAACTCTTAAAACTTGATATTAAGAAGATAGATAAAGAAAGTGCTAAAAAGATAGTTAATGATTTGAGAGATGTTATAAGATATCATGATTACAGATACTATGTTTTGGCTCAACCTGTTATATCTGACTATGAGTATGATAAACTTTTTAAATTACTTAAAGATATTGAAGCTAAATTTCCAGATTTAGTAACTCCTGACTCTCCTACTCAGAGAATACCTTCTGAAATAACAAAAATTTTTCCAGAAGTTAAACATCTTACTCCTATGCTTTCTTTAGATAACTCTTATAACGAACAAGATTTAAGAGATTTTGATAGAAGAGTTAGAGAGTTAACAGGATTAGATATAGTTGAATATACAGTAGAGCCAAAATTTGATGGAGCAGGAATATCACTTGTTTATGAAAACGATTTGTTTATAAGGGGAGCCACAAGAGGAGATGGTGAAGTAGGAGAAGAGATTACAAATAATCTTAAAACTATAAAGACAATACCACTTTCAGCTTTGTTTAGTAAATATGGAATAAAAAAAGTGGAGATAAGAGGAGAGGTTTTAATAAAGAAAGAGATTTTTAAACAGTTAAACGAAGAAAGAATAAAAGAAGGATTAGTTCCTTTTGCAAATCCAAGGAATATGGCGGCAGGTTCTATAAGACTACAAGATCCAAGAGAGGTTGCAAAGAGAAATCTTGAAGCTTTTGTGTATCAGATAACTTACGCAGAGAATGAAAAAGGTGAGAATATACTTGGAAAAATCATTTTGAAACACTCTGAAAATATAAAAATGCTTCACTTACTTGGCTTTAAAACTCCTTTTGAAGTTATGAAAGTATGTAAAGGGATAGAAGAAGTTATTGACTACTGTAATTACTGGCAGGAGAAAAGAGATAGTTATCCTTATGAAATAGATGGAATGGTTATAAAGGTAAATGATATTCCACTGTATGAGAAGCTTGGTTTTACATCTCATCACCCAAGATGGGCAATAGCTTATAAATTTAAAGCAAGACAGGCAACCACAAAGATTTTAAATGTAGTGTTTCAAGTTGGAAGAACTGGAGCTATAACACCGGTTGCAAAACTGGAACCTGTAGAGATAGGTGGTGTAATTGTTTCATCGGTATCACTTATAAATGAAGACTTTATAAAAGAAAAAGATATAAGAATAGGAGATACAGTCCTTATAGAAAGAGCGGGAGATGTTATTCCATATGTAGTAATGGTTATAAAAGAAGCAAGAACAGGAAATGAAAAACCTATTGAGTTTCCAAAAACCTGTCCTTCCTGTGGATATCCTATAAAAAGACCATTGGGAGAAGCAGTTTATAGATGTTTCAATATAGACTGTCCAGCTCAGGTAGTTGAGAGAATTATTCATTTTACATCAAAAGATGCTATGGATATAAGAGGGCTTTCTGAAGCTACCGTTAAAAAGTTTTATAAACTAAACCTTTTAAAATCAATTCCAGATATATACAGATTAAACTTTAGTTTAATAAAGCAGATACCTGGATTTGGAGAAAAATCTGTAAACAATCTAAAACAGGCGATAGAAGAATCAAAAAATAGACCCATATACAGACTTATTTATGGACTTGGAATAAGGTATGTAGGAGAGGCAACTGCCAAAACACTAGCATCTGCTATAAGATGTGTGGAAGATTTACAGAAATTTTCAAAGGAAGATTTAATGAAACTTCCGGATATAGGAGAGAAGGTAGCAGATGAGATATATAACTTCTTCCATACAGAAAGAAATATAAAAATTATCCAAGAATTAAAAGAAGTTGGAGTAAAAACATGTGAAGAAAGAGAAGAGAAAAAGGAAGGTAAGCTAAAAGGACTGGTATTTGTATTTACAGGAGCATTAGACTGTTGCTCAAGAGAAAAAGCGAAAGAGATAGTAGAAAGTCTTGGGGGAGAAGTAAGTGATACTGTAAGTAAAAAAGTTAACTACCTTGTAGTAGGTAAAGAACCAGGCTCAAAACTCCAAAAAGCTCAAAAAATACCTACAATTAAAATAATATCAGAAGAACAGTTTTTGGAGTTGATAAAATGATAGATGAATTGCAGGCAAAAGAAAAGTTGAAAAGCTTAGGATATTCAGGAATATATAAATGGTGCGATCCACCGGGAACTTATTATGACTGGCACTTACATAATGAAGATGAAGTTAGATATATTTTATCTGGTGAAATAACTATAGGAACAGAAGAAAAAATTTATCATCTCAAAGAGGGGGATATATTAGAAGTGAAAGCCAAAACAAAACACTGGGCAAAAACAGAAAAAGGAGTATGCTATTTATGTGGAAGCAAGTGAATTAAAATTATAAAGAGGAAGACTTTTGCCTTAGTAGTTTTCTTATTGTAAAATATTTAAGATAAAACTAACAAGAGGTTATTATGACTTTTCAGGATATAATAACAACCTTACAGAGATACTGGATAAGCAAGGGATGTATTCTGTGGCAACCGTATGATATTGAGGTAGGTGCTGGAACAATGAACCCGGCAACTTTCCTGAGGGTTTTAGGCCCAGAACCTTGGAATGTCTGTTATGTAGAACCTTCCAGAAGACCAAAAGATGGCAGATACGGAGAAAATCCAAACAGATTACAACATTACTACCAGTTTCAAGTTATCCTCAAACCAACTCCAGAAAACCCTCAAGAGTTATACCTTGAAAGCTTAACAGCTCTGGGTATAGATCTAACAAAACATGATGTTAGATTTGTTGAAGATGATTGGGAAAGTCCAACCCTTGGAGCTTGGGGACTTGGATGGGAAGTCTGGCTCGATGGTATGGAGATAACCCAGTTTACCTATTTCCAGCAAGCTGGAAGTTTAGATCTTCCAAGTATAAGTGTAGAGATAACATATGGATTAGAAAGAATTGCCACATATCTACAAGGTGTAGACAGTGTATACGATATAATCTGGGCAGATGGATTAACTTACGGAGATATCTACAAAGAAGCAGAAAGACAATGGTCTATATATAACTTTGAAGAGGCAGATGTTGATATGCTTATGAAAACATTTGATATGTATGAAAAAGAAGGATACAGACTTATAGAAAAAAATCTTCCTATTCCGGCATATGATTATGCTTTAAAATGTTCTCACACTTTTAACCTACTTGATGCTAGAGGTTCAATATCTGTAAATGAAAGGGCAAGATATATAGCAAGAGTCAGAAATCTTGCAAGAGAGTGTGCTAAAGCCTTTGTATCCCATAGAGAAGAACTTGGATATCCATTAATCAAAAGGAGTTAATATGGCAGAGTATCTTTTTGAGATAGGTTGTGAAGAACTTCCACCAAAAGCATCAAACATTTTAAGAGAACATTTTTACAACTTTTTTAAAGAAAAATTTACAGAATTTTTTTATACAGAATCTTCAGAAAATATAAAACTATTTTCTACTCCAAGAAGAATAGGAATTTACATAAAAAATCTCAGAGAAAAAAGCCCCTCTGTGATACAGACATTAATGGGACCTCCTTATAAGGTTGCAGTAGATAATGAAGGAAAGTTTACAAAAGCAGCAATATCTTTTGCACAAAAAAACTCAATTCCTATTGAAAAACTGACAAAGATAACTACCGACAAAGGAGAATACATAGGAGCTTACATAGAGAGAGAAGGAGAAAATATAGAAGATTTTATAAAAAGAGTAGTTCCTCAGGCATTTATTAATCTTCCTTCATTAAAATCTATGAGATGGAATGAAACAAACTTCACATTTCCAAGACCTATAAGGTGGATTTTATCACTTCTTGATAACGAAGTTATTGAGTTTGAAATAGCAGGTATAAAAACTTCTAACTATACTCATCTACACAGATTTATGACCAATCCTGTTGGCAGAGGAGAAAGAAAAGAGATCAATCATCCTTCTGAATATGAAGAAAAGCTTAAATTAGGTTTTATCATTCCATCTTTTGAAGAGAGAAAAAA
Source organism: Hydrogenothermaceae bacterium (assembly GCA_026418455.1). Taxonomy (GTDB): domain Bacteria; phylum Aquificota; class Aquificia; order Aquificales; family Hydrogenothermaceae; genus JAOABC01. The sequence goes on along the minus strand of JAOABH010000003.1, from coordinate 409,505 downwards.
ATCTATAGAGACACAGATTACAGGATTTGCAAAAACATTAGATGCAGAAGGTATTATGGACGAAGAGTTAATTGATGAAGTTACAAATCTCACAGAGTTTCCTGTTGGAATTTTAGGAGAGTTTTCCCCCGAATACCTTGTTATGCCCGATGAAGTTATAATAACAGTCTGTAAACATCACCAGAGGTATTTTAACTTTAAAAAGAATGGAAAACTTATTCCTAAATTTCTTGCATTTTCAAATAATGCCGTTAGAGATAGAGATGTAGTTAAAAGAGGTTATGAAAAAGTCCTAAGGGCAAGACTTGAAGATGCTCTATTTTTCTACAAAGAAGACCTTAAGAAAAAATTAGAAGATAACATACCTAAACTGAAAAATATACAGTTTCATGAAAAACTTGGCTCCGTTTACGATAAAGTTCTTAGAAACTTAGAATTTGCGAAAAATATAGCTACACTAATTGGATACACAGATATCCAAAAATTAGAGAGGTCCTGTTATCTTTCAAAGGCAGACCTACTTACAGAGATGGTTAAGGAGTTTGACGAGCTTCAAGGTATTATGGGAATGTACTACGCTTTAAAACAAGGTGAAGATGAAGAAGTAGCAAAAGCAATTTTTGAACATTACCTTCCCAGAACCGCAGATGATATATTGCCACAAACTTTAACCGGTACAGTTTTGGCTTTAGCTGATAAACTTGATACAGTAATATCTTTTATATCTGTAGGTGAGATACCGAAGGCTTCAGCAGACCCGTTTGCTATCAGAAGAAACGCAATAGGAATAATAAAGATTCTTATTTCAAAACAGATAAATTTAGACCTATCTAGGATTACTGACAATATACAGGTCTTAGAGTTTATAAAATCAAGATTAGAGAGCTTTCTAACATCTGAAGGTATTCCGGCCGATATAGTAAACGCTGTTCTATCTACACAGGACTTTGACCCATACTCAATATATCAAAAATCTAAAGCTTTAATGGAACTTAAAAATAATCCGGAGTATGAAAAGATAGTTATGGTATTTAAAAGAATAGCAAACATAGTTCCTCCAGAATTTGAAGGTGGTTTAAACATAAATCTCTTTGAAAAAGATGAAGAAGTTAAGTTAAACGAAAAACTACAAAGTATAAAACCAGTATTTAAATCTTATGTAGACAAAAAAGATTATCAAAAGGGATTACTGACACTGTTAGAACTAAAACCATACATAGATAGTTTTTTTGATAACGTTATGGTTATGGTAGAAAACCAAGACATTAAAAACAACAGACTTGCCTTACTTAAAGAGATAAATTCTTTATTTAGAGATATAGCTGACTTTACAAAAATAATCGGAGGTTAAAACTATGAAAGACAACCTTGTTCTTTGGCTTAATGAAGTTGGAATGGAAGATATAGAGCTTGTAGGCGGGAAAAATGCTTCCTTAGGAGAGATGATTAAAAATCTTTCACCACTTGGTATTAAAATTCCTATGGGATTTGTAGTAACATCAAAAGCCTACTGGTATTTTGTGGAGTATAACAACTTAAAGGAAAAGATTAGGGAAACTTTAACAGGTCTCAACCCTGATAATATTGAAGACCTTGCAAAGAGAGGACTTGCTATAAGAGATATGATTAAAGGTGGAACTTTTCCTTCTGATCTAAAAGATTACATAGTTAAGACCTATGAAGAATTAAGTAAGATGTATGGACAGTACAGAGTTGATGTTGCAGTTAGATCATCTGCAACTGCTGAAGACTTACCTAATGCTTCATTTGCCGGCCAGCAGGACACATATTTGAATATAAAAGGAGATGAAGACCTTCTCTCAGCAATAAGAAGCTGTTTTGCTTCACTTTTCACAGACAGAGCTATCTCTTACAGAGAATCATTTAAATTTGATCACTTTGCCATCGGACTTGCTGTTGGTGTTCAGAAGATGGTAAGGTCTGACCTTGCTGCTTCCGGAGTTGCTTTCTCAATAGATTCTGATAGTGGTTTTAAAGATGTTGTTCTTATAAATGCTTCTTACGGACTTGGTGAGATGGTAGTTCAAGGAGCAGTAACCCCTGATGAATTTTTAGTATTTAAACCAACATTAAGAGAAGGATATGAGGCTATAATAGAGAAAAAACTCGGTAGAAAAACTCATAAAATGGTCTATGGTACCTCTGCCGAAGAGAGGACCAAAATTATTGCAGTATCAAAAGAGGAGCAGGCTAAATTCTGTTTATCGGATCCAGAAGTTTTAAAACTTGCAGAATGGGTAATGAAGATAGAAGAGTACTACTCAAATAAATATGGAAAATGGACACCAATGGATTGTGAATGGGCGAAAGATGGAGAAATCAATGAGCTGTTTATAGTCCAAGCAAGACCTGAAACAATACACTCTCAAAAAGACCACTCAAAAGTTATAACTTACAAAATAGTAGAGCCTTATGAAGAAAGAGAAAAGAAAAGAATAGTAGAAGGTATTGCAGTTGGAGACAAAGTAGCTTTCGGAAAAGTTAGGATACTTCATGACCTTGAAGATGCCAAAAATTTTCAAGCTGGAGAAGTCCTTGTTACAGATATGACGGACCCTGATTGGGAACCTATAATGAAAAAAGCTGCGGCAATAGTTACAAATAAAGGTGGTAGAACTTGCCATGCTGCAATAGTTGCAAGGGAACTTGGAGTTCCAGCTGTTATAGGTACAGGTAACGCTACTGAAGTTTTAGAAAATGGAGATGAAGTAACAGTTTCCTGTGCAGAAGGAGATAGAGGTTATGTTTACAGAGGAAAAATAGAGTATGAGGTAGAAGAGTTTGATCTAAATGAACTTCCTAAAACAAAAACACCTATCCTTATGAACGTAGCTTCTCCAGAAGGAGCTTTTGACTTTTCATTCTTACCAAACTCCGGTGTAGGACTTGCAAGAGAAGAGTTTATAATAAACAACTATATATCCATTCACCCACTTGCACTTATAAAGTTTGATGAAATAAAAGAAAAGGACCCTCAACTTGCAGAAATTATAGAAGATAAAACTTTCGGATACGAAAATAAAGAAGAGTATTATGTTAAAAAACTATCCTACGGAATAGCAAAAATAGCAGCAGCATTTTATCCAAAACCCGTTATAGTAAGATTCTCTGACTTTAAATCAAACGAGTATGCAAACCTTATAGGTGGAAAGTACTTTGAGCCAGAAGAAGAAAACCCAATGATAGGATTCAGAGGAGCATCAAGATATTACTCAGAATTTTTCAAACCGGCTTTTGGTCTTGAATGTAAAGCTATATTGAGAGTTAGGAACAAGATGGGACTTAAAAATGTGATAGTTATGGTTCCTTTCTGTAGAACACCAGAGGAAGCAAAAAAAGTCCTTGAAGTTATGGAAGAGTATGGATTAAGAAAAGGGGAAAACGGTCTTCAAGTTTATGTTATGTGTGAGCTTCCTTCAAACGTTATATTAGCAGATCAGTTTGCAGAGTATTTTGATGGATTCTCCATAGGCTCAAACGACTTAACCCAGTTAACTCTTGGATTAGACAGGGATTCCTCATTGGTAGCTCATCTTTACGATGAAAGAAATGAAGCAGTTAAGAGAATGATATCTCAGGTTATAAAAACAGCCAAGGAAAAAGGTAAAAAGATAGGTATATGTGGACAGGGACCTTCAGACTTCCCTGACTTTGCTCAATTCTTGGTAGAACAGGGAATAGACACCATATCGATAAATCCAGACTCAATTATAAAAACTACAAAAGCAATTTACGAAATAGAGAAAAAACTCGGTATTCAGTAGGTTTTAAAGGTGGCTCAAAAGCCACCTTGCATTTTATTAAAAATTCTTTATTGTTAAAGTAAGTAAAGATTTTTCCGAAAAATAAAAATAGAATAAGATAGGGGAAGGCAATGTTGAAACTAAAAATCCCAAGCTTAAAATTTCCTTCGATAGGGAAGCAAGAAAAAATTACAATAGGTATAGAGGTAGATTATGACTTCTGTAGAGTATCTGCGATTTCAAGAGAAGATAGCGTTTTATCCTTACCATTTATGCCTTTTGAGTTTGATATTTTAGAAGATGAAGATCAATCTGGATTAATATTAAAAGATGAGTTAAATAGGAGAAGTATCAATATCAAAACCGCTAATTTCAGTGTTCCTATCTCTTCAACACTTTATAAAAACATAAGGCTTCCAAAAGCTTCGGAAAAAGAATTAAAGGAAGCTATTGAGTGGAATATAAAAGAAGATATTGAAAATTTAAAAACTTCAACAATTTTTGATTATGCTGTCTTATCAGAAGAAGAAGATTTCTTAAACATCGTGGTTGTTATAACAAAGTTGGATGCGGTTAACAGGATATTGGCAATAGCAGAAAGTGCTGGTATTGAGCCGGACATAATAGACAGTGTAGGGACATCCCTCGTTAACATGGCATTACTCCAAAAAACCAAGATAGAAAGTCATAGAGAAGAAAAAAATATATGCGTTGTTCACATTGATAGAAATGACTCTTTTATTCTCTTCTCAAAAGATAATATCGTTTTACAACCTCTTGATTTTGATGTTAAGAAGTATGAAGTTTTATCCGCGGATGATAAAGAGCAAGAAGTCGTGAAGTTAATAAACGAGATAAACTACTTTTTCTTAACCATAAATGAACCAAAAATTGTCTATACAAGTGGATATTTCGTTAAGTTTCCAGAAATTAAAGCTTACATGCAACTAAAATTTAGCTCAAGATTTATACTTGAAGACCTTGATCCCCTTGTTGCTTTGGATATCAAATATAACGGTAGTTTTCCTTTACAGCTTTATAACACTTCCCTATTTTTAGCATACAGAGGTATAGAAAGATGATAAAGATAAATCTTAATCCTAAAAGAGAGAAGAAGAAACTTCCATCTTTTAAAAAGCCAGTAATAGAACTTCCGGAGATATCCTTAAAAAGTGAGAAAGTAATCTTTATTATTGTTCCGGCAATAGTGTTTGGAGGAACACTCTTATACTATCTCTACCTATCAAATAAAGTTAGTTCCCTTTCAGAAGAAAAAGAAAGACTCTCAGTGGAGATATCAAAATACAAAGATGTTAAAGGTAAAATAGAAAAATTGAAAAAAGAGATAGCTGAAAATGAAAAAATAAGTGAAAAATTAAATATGAAGATAAAGACATATGAATACCTAGCATCATCTCAGTCTTTAGCCAAAGAATTATTAAAATACTCTTTAGAACCAATTCCTGACGGAGTGTGGTTAGATAATATAAGTATTTCTGCAAATAAAGGAAATATAGTAGGATATGCCTTTGATCCTCAGTATATATCAAAGTATTATACAGATTTAGGTAGATACTACGAGGTAGGCTTTACAGCTTCAGAATCCAAAGTTTCTCCAGCAAATTTAAGGTATTATACATTTAACTTTGAAATTAAAAACTTTAAATTAGAGAAAAAAGAGAGGAAAATGTGATGGATATTAAAGAACAATGGGAGCAAACACCTTTATGGCAGAGAATCCTGTTGATAGTCGCTTTTTCCTTTGGATTAGCATACCTGATATTTATTCTGATGATATCTCCTAAAAAAGAAGAATACGACAATTTAAATACGGAAGTAGAAAATCTAAAAGGTGAATTAGAAAAACTAAAAGTGTCAGCAGACTCAAAAACTTTAGAAAAGTTAGAAAGGAAGATAAATGAGATCCAAATCCAAAACAAACAAAAATTATCCAAATTGGAGAGTCTGAGTAACATAATACCGCCAAAAGCAGAGTTAGATGCAATTCTTAATATCGTATCAGTTTCTGCAAAAACATCAGGCTTAATTTTAAATAACTTTAAAGTCGATAAAGAGGAAGATATATATCTTTATTACGATAGAAATGATAATTCTCTAAAAACTATCCAAAAAACAGATGATAAAAAACAGAATCAGATACCTGAAAATGCCATCCATCTAAAGAAGATAAATATACAGTCATCTCTTTATGGCAATATGAAAGATATTTTCCCATTTTTGGACAAAATTGCAACTTCAAAAAGGTTGATAAATGTAGAATCTTTGGGTGTTAAAAAGGAAAGTGGAAAATTAAATTATACACTTTCGTTGTCTGTCTATTACTCTCCGGAGGAAAAATAAAATGAAAAAGCTAATATTTGTAATAATATTTGGTTTTAATCTATCCTTTGCTGCAGAATTACCACCACTACCACCTTTAAATGCAGATTTAGGACCATTTACAGGACTTGAAACAACAGTAGGTTATATACAGAAAGAAAATGGGGAGAAATTCTTGGTAGTTGAAACCCCGGAAGGAACAAAATTAGTAAAAGTCAAATCTAATCCTTCAGAAATTTTAGGAAAACCAAAAATAAAATGATAATTGGAGAGTTAACCATGAAAAAGTTAAAATTGTTATCTTTAGCATTACTAACAGTAGCTAATGTAAATGCAGCAGAGAGAATAACGGCAGAGTTTTCTGGAGCAAAACTAAGTACAGTTGTAGAGTCTATATCACAAGTTTCAAATACGAATATTTTATGGGATAAAGATGCTGTATCACAAAAAGATAAACTGATATACCTATCTATCAGAAAACCTATAAATTCAGAAAAATTACTAAATTTAGTCCTTCTTGAAAATGGATTGATAGCAGTAAAAGAAAATGATATATATAAGATAAGAACTGCAGATGAATATATAGTTTCAATACCTTCTGATATTATAAAAAACCTTGGTAAAGATATTTTCGATGAAGTAGTAAACACAATAAAAAGAAATGCCTCTCCTTCTGCATCTATAGAAGCAGATAAAAACACATACACAATTTATATAAAAGATCAAAAAGATAACATAAATAAAATAAAAGCAATAACTACAGCTTACATCGACTCCCTCAAAAAACAGTCTGAAGAGTTTGCAAAATTACAAAGTGAACAAGGTGGTTTAATAAAGAAAGAGTATGATATACCATACGAAAAATTTAAATCCATAGAAGACAAACTCATTGAATCTCTTTCAACTATAGGGAGATATAACTATGACAAAGAAAAAGGAAAATTAGTCGTATTAGATACTAAAAATAATATATCTAACATCTCAAGAGTTATAGGCAAAGTAACAGATGTAAAGTTAGAAACTAAATGTTTCTATGCAAGAGGACTTGAACCCGGCGAAATTCTCTTAACTATAAAAGAAAATTACCTTTCAGAAAATGGAACTGTGATTTTTAAATCAAAAGAAAGTATCGAAGTTGGAGGAACTGAATCAAGGCAGATAACAACTACAAGTACAGGATCTACATTAGGAACAACAGCCGGTATAACTAAGTCAACTACTCAACCAGCAACAATAATCACATCTCTTCCAAAAATATGTATAACAGATACTCCGGAGATTGTTGATAAAATAAAGTATAAATTTTCTGATTACCTATTAGACAGACCTTATCAGATAGCAATAGAAGCAAGAATTGTACAGATTAGTTCAAAAAGTTTAAGGGATTTAGGAATACAATGGGGTGGATCTGGAGTAAGTGGTAATCTTAGAGCCGCAGGAACAAATTCAATAAGTGCTATGAATCCACCAAGTAGGTATGCAGTAGATTTTCCAGCTGTCAGTTCATCTATACCAGGTGGGTTTTCTATCGGACTTATATACGGAACTTTAAACAACTTTCTTGATATTAGACTCTCTGCTTTAGAAAAAAGAGGTCAAAGTAAAATACTATCAAAACCTCAAATAGTGACAATAGACGGAGAAACAGCAGAGATATCTCAAGGTTATGAGATTCCTTACACTACAGCAGTAGCAGCTGGAGGTGGAACTGTTTCATCTGTATCATTTAAAAAAGCTGTGTTAAAACTAAATGTAACTCCAAGAACAACAGCTGACGGAAATATAATTATGGATTTAATATTAACCCAGGATATTCCAGACTTTAAAAATTTATTACTTGGAAATCCTCCTATACAGACAAAAACTGTTACAAGTAAAGTTTTAGCCAAAGATGGATCTGTAATCGCAATTGGTGGAATACTCGAGAAAACAGAGGATATCCAAAATAGTGGTGTGCCTGGATTAATGAATATACCTATCTTTGGAAATCTTTTTAAAGAAAAATACAAACAAATTCAAGATACAGAGTTGTTGATTTTCCTATCACCTAAGATAGTGTATGAGTAAAAGTTTGATAAGTGTATTTTGAATTTTTGCAAAGTTGCTAAATTAGATAAAAAGGAATATGGCTTAAATAGTGGATTTGGCTTAAATAAAGATTGGCATAACTTTTGCTCGTATTGATTTTGAAAATTGAATAAGTAAAATTTTATGAGATAAATCATAAAGCTTGACAAAAGCTAAAAAAAGAGTTAAGATTTATGTTAGTAAATATTAATTAAATTCTTTAAAGGAGGTTTTACTATGAAGAAAGTAGTAGGTTTAGCAGCGGCAGGACTTTTAGCAGCTTCTGCAGCAAATGCAGGTCAGATCACAGTAGCAAACACAGACTTAGTGATGATCGGTGGTGTTTCTGCAGCTTACAGTGTTCAGGACAATGATCACGCTTTAGCAAATCCTGGATTCTCAAAAGATGGTTTTGCTGTAAACAACTTTGTATTAGCTCTTGCAAAACCAGCTCAAGATGGTGGAATAGGTGTAACAGCTGCAATAGCAAGCTGGCAAGCTCCAACTGTTGTAGCAAGTTCTGATGTAGTTAATGGAAAAAATACTATTAGCACAGAACTAATAGGTTATGGAAAATCTACAGATCTAAAAGTTTGGAAAGCTTTTGTTACTTACAAACCTGCTGCTGGATTAACTCTTGATGCAGGTCTCTTATGGTCAATGTGGGGTGAAAAGCCAGTGACAATCTTAAACCCACACATCACAAGAGGGGTTCTCTTTACAGCTAACCCTGTTATATTTGCTGGTGCAAGAGGTGCTTATGACTTTGGAGCTGCAAAAGTTTATGTCGGAACTGGTAAAGTTGGTGCTCAACTAATGCAGCCGAAATTTAATACGGCAAAAAATTATATTGAAGCAGGTATTACAACTAACTTAAAACAAGTTGGATTACCTGTAGATCTTGGTTTACATATGTATGATGAGCAAGGAGGAAGAAATATCTACGCTTTAACAGCTGGAGCTGATCTTGGAATAGTTTCTCTTGGTGCTGAAGTAGATTTCTTTACAGCAGATGACGCCCTAAAACCTGCGGATGATAATGCGTGGGGTGCAGCTCTCTGTGCTAATCTAAAACCAATGGCGGGAGTTCAAATACCTGTGAGAATTGAGTATGCTTCAACAGATACAAATTCTATGCTAATACCAACAATAGAAGCCGATAACAACGTTTGGACATTTACCATCACTCCAACTTACAATCCAACTAAGAACACATTCATAAGAGGTGAAATTTCTTACGTAAGCTCCGACAAGAAAATATTTATAAACGATAAGGGAAATCCGAAAGATAGCAGAACAACCGGAGCTGTTGAGCTCGGATTCCTATTCTAATCTCGTATAAAAGTTATCTCTAATACGCCAGGCGGGGTTGAAAGCCCCGCCTTTTTTATTTTGTGTTGAATTTTTCAATGTATTAGTTTATATTTTTGTTATAGAAAGTTCACCAAGGAGCCTAAAAATGCCAACTCTGGAAGAAAAAGTAGAAAAATCCGAAGAAAGGATAAACACAATAGAGCAAAATTTAGAAAAAATTGAATATATGCTAATGAGAGTTCTGTATATCCAACAAGAAACAGAGATTAAATTAAGAGAATACATAGAGGAAGGCAAAAAAGACCGACAAGAATGGAAAGAAAAACTGGAAGAGGAAAAGAAAATCTGGAATGAAAGATTTGAACAGGAAAGATTGGAAAGGCTGGCTAAGCAAAAAGAGTGGGAGAATAGGTTAGAAAGGGATATAAAGGAGATGAATAGGGAATGGAATAAAAGATGGGGGAAGCTCTCTAATAAACTTGGAACAATAGTTGAAGATATAATCTTTCCGGCTACCGAACCTGTTTTAACATCTTACTTTAAATGTAGCATTGACGATTTACAACTAAACAGAATGAAAAAGAAAGGTGATCTGAAAGATGAGTTTGATGTTATAGCGGTTAGTGAGGAGTGTAAAACTGTATTTCTCATAGAGGTAAAAGCTACTCCAAAAGTAGAGTACATAAATGATTTTAAAGATAAAAAGGTTGAGAGATTTAAGCAGCTGTTTGATGAATATAAAGATTACAATCTTGTCCTTATATTTGCATCTTTAAGATTAAAGGATGATATAGTAAATTATCTAACAAAAAATGGCATATATGCAATGGCTTATAGAGAGTGGGAATATATGGATTTACTTAATTTTGAGGAACTTTACGAAGGGGAAGAGAAATGATTAAAAAGCAGATGATTATAAGCGGAGAGTTTGCAGATAAAGAAGAGAAAATTGATGTTATTTATCCTTACAATCTTCAAAAGATAGGAGAAGTGCCAAAAGGTTCAATTGAAGATGTTGATAAAGCAGTAGAGAAAGCAAAAATAGGACTTGAAAAGCTAAAAAGACTATCAGCTTATGAGAAGTATGATGTACTTTTGAAAGTGGCAAACCTTTTGAAAGATAAAAAAGAAGAGTTTGCAAAAACTATAGTCCTTGAAACCGGTAAAACAATCAGAGAAGCAAGAGTAGAGGTTGATAGAGCTGTAAATACTATAACTCTGTCTGCTGAGGAAGCAAAAAGAATAAGTGGGGAGTATGTCCATATAGATGGGTCTCCTAACGGAAAAGGTAAGAAAGGTTTTTACTTCAGAGAGCCAGCTGGTATAGTAGCTGCAATAACACCTTTTAACTTTCCAGTTAATTTAACTGCTCATAAGATAGCTCCATCTATAGCAGCTGGTTGTCCTTTTATACTTAAACCAAGTGAAAAGACTCCCCTTTCCCCAATAATGTTATGTGAGTTATTCCTTGAAGCAGGCGTTCCAAAAGAAGCTGTTTCTGTAATTCCCGGATTTGCAGATGTAGGTCAGAGAATGACAACTCACCCTGATGTTAGAGTTGTGTCTTTCACAGGAAGCTTGAAAGTGGGAGAGATTATAGCAAAACAGGCAGGATTGAAGAAGATAGTCATGGAGCTTGGATCAAACTCAGCTGTGATAGTTGATAAATCTGCAGATTTAGAGAAGGCTGCAAAGAAATGTGTAATAGGTGGATTTGCATTAGCTGGGCAGGTATGTATCTCTGTTCAGAGGGTTTTAGTGCATCAAGATGTAGCAGACCAGTTTGAAGAGTTAATGAAACAGGAAGCTTTAAAACTTAAATTCGGAGACCCTATGGAAGAGGATACAGATGTCGGACCTGTAATATCAATAAATGAAGTTGATAGAATACACACATGGATAGCTGAGGCAGTTCAAAAAGGTGCAACAGTAAAAGTCGGCGGAATGTCCTGTGCAGAGGATAAAACAGTATTCCAACCAACCATAATATCTGATATTCCAGAAGATACTAAACTTTTCTATGAAGAAGCATTTGCTCCAGTGGTTGCAGTAAAAAGATTTAAAGATATAGATGAAGCAATAAATCTTGTAAATAAAACAAACTATGGTTTACAGGTAGGTATATTCTCAAACGATTATAAAAATATTATAAAAGTTATCCACAATGTAGATGTAGGGGGAGTTATCATCAATGACATTCCAACATTCAGAGCAGACAACATGCCATACGGTGGTGTAAAAGGCAGTGGTATAGGAAGAGAAGGTCCAAAATTTGCAATAGAGGATTACACAGAAATAAAAGTGGTGGTTTTTGATGTAGATGCATAAAAATAGTGCAATCAAATTGCAATATTGCATAAAAATAGTGCAACAGTGTTTTTGTTAAATAGTTTAAAATATTAGTAAGACTTAATTTTTACTTTTGGCATAGTTTTTGTATCAATAAGAATAGATGGAGGTCAATGATGAAAAAGATTGAAGCAGTTATTAAACCTTTTAAACTTGATGAAGTTAAAGATGCACTTACAAACATAGGTGTTTATGGTATGACTGTTACAGAGGCAAAAGGATTTGGAAGACAGAAAGGACATACAGAGCTTTATAGAGGTGCTGAGTATGTTATTGATTTTCTACCAAAATTAAAAATAGAAGTTGTGGTAGATGACTCTATGGTAGAGAAAGTAATAGAAGCTATAACACAGGCAGCAAGAACCGGAAGAATAGGAGATGGAAAGATATTTATAATTCCTATAGAAGATGTAATAAGAATAAGAACCGGAGAAAGAGGTCCGGAAGCAGTTTAAAAAATTCTTTAAAGGAGGTTTTTTATGGCTATGATTCAATGCCAAACAGCAGATGATGTTTTAAGAGTTATCTCTGAAAAAGGGATAACTTTCGTTGATTTTAAGTTTGTTGATCCATTTGGTCAGTGGCAACATCTCACAATTCCAACCCATGAGTTTTCAAAAGAGTCTTTTGAAAATGGAATACCTTTTGATGGCTCTTCAATAAGAGGGTGGAAAGGTATCCAAGAGTCAGATATGGCTCTAATTCCAGACCCAAAGACTGCATTTATAGACCCATTTATAGATGAGCCTACACTGTCATTAATATGTGATGTTGTAGATCCTGTTACAAGAGAGCCATACTCAAGAGACCCAAGACAGATAGCAAAAAAAGCTCTTGAATATCTGAAATCTACAGGAATTGGTGATGTAGCTTACTTTGGTCCGGAAGCTGAATTTTTCATATTCGATGATATAAGATTTAGCACAGGTCCAAACCATTCTTACTATCAAGTTGATTCTGAAGAAGCTTGGTGGAACACTTCAAGAGAAGAAAATCCAAACCTTGGATATAAAATACCTTACAAAAGAGGATACTTCCCAGTATCTCCATTAGACAAAACTCACCACATTAGAATGGAGATGGTAAAAACTCTTGAAGAAGTAGGAATAACCGTAGAAAGAGAACACCATGAAGTTGCAACTGCAGGACAAGGAGAGATTAACTTCAGATTTTCTGATATAATTGGCTCAGGAGATAACATACTAAAATATAAATATGTTCTTAGAAATGTAGGATACAGATACGGTAAATTTGTTACATTTATGCCTAAACCTATAGCTGGAGATAACGGCTCTGGTATGCACGTTCACTTTTCCATATGGAGTGGCTCAAATAACCTCTTTGCAGGAAACGGTTATGCAGGATTATCTGATATTGCTCTATATGCTATCGGTGGAATAATTAAACATGCAAAAGCAATAGCTGCTTTCTCTAACCCTACAACTAACTCTTACCACAGACTTGTTCCAGGATTTGAAGCTCCTGTAAGACTTGCATACTCTGCAAGAAACAGATCAGCAGCTATAAGAATACCTATCGTTCACTCACCTAAAGCTAAGAGAATAGAAGTAAGATTCCCTGATGCATCTTCTAACCCATATCTAACATTTACAGCTTTATTAATGGCTGCTATAGACGGTATAGAAAACAGAATACATCCAGGAGAACCTCTTGATAAAGATATATACTCTTTACCACCAGAAGAGCTTGCAAATGTTCCACAAACTCCTGGATCATTACAAGAGGCTATAGACTCTCTAAAAGCTGATAACGAGTTTTTACTTAAAGGCGGTGTTATGGATTTAGACTTTATCTCTATGTGGATTGAAACTAAGCAGGCTGAAGTTGATGCAATAAGATTAATACCACATCCAAAAGAGTTTGAGTTATACTTTGACGTTTAATAAAAAAGGGGGCAAAGCCCCCTTTAAATCTATATATCTAAATTTTTAACTTCTTTTGCATACTTCATAATAAAATCTCTTCTTGGTTCTACCTTCTCACCCATAAGAATAGAAAACACTTCATCTGCTAAAGCTGCATCTTCAATAGATACCTGTAACAATCTCCTTGTTTTTGGGTTCATTGTGGTTTCCCAGAGTTGCTCTGGGTTCATCTCTCCTAAACCTTTGTATCTCTGGACTTCTACATTCTTCATCCCTATACCAAAAATAACATCGTAAAGCTCATCAAAATGATTTACAGTAAAGATATCTGATTTTGTGGTTATTTTATAAGGTAAATCTCCTAATAGGTCTTTTAGAGATTTCTCTATCTCTTTTACTCTCACATAAGCATAGGAAGATAGAAAATCTGTATTTATTATAAACTCTTCAGAGGAGAGCCTTTCTTTTTTTATAAGTTTAATCTCGTAACTTCCTTCTTCTCTGTTTAGTTCATAAGATACTTCATACTGGGGGAGCTTTTCTTTAATAGTTTGTGTAATCTCATTAACTTTTAAATCTTGGGTTAAATCATCTTCCTTAACATCCATAGATAAAATTAAATCAAGTATCTCTCTTTTTTTCTTTTTGTAAAGAGTGTCTTTTAGATTCTTATACTCTCTACTTAATTTTATTATCTCTTTTAGCTGTGTTTTTGAGAAATTTTTTCCTTCAAACTCTATCTCATCTACTGCAAAATCTATCACTATTCTGTTTAACTCTTCATCATCTTTAACATATATCTGGGTTTTCCCTTTTTTAAGTTTGTAAAGTGGTGGTTGAGCTATATACAGATGTCCGTTTTCTATTATCTGAGGGAAGAATCGGTAAAATAGTGTTAAAAGTAATGTTGTTATGTGAGAGCCGTCAACATCAGCATCTGCCATAAGGATTATTTTGTGGTATCTAAGCTTAGATAAGTCAAAACCTTCCTCTTCTTTACCTTCTTCCTCAGATTTAACAGGTAGTCCTATACCAGTTCCTATTACACTTACTATAGCCCTTATCTCATCGTTAGAGAGTATCTTATCTATCCTTGCTTTCTCTACATTAAGTATTTTACCTTTTAACGGCAGGATAGCCTGAGTTCTTCTATCCCTTCCTTGTTTTGCACTACCACCTGCTGACTCTCCCTCAACTATAAAAAGCTCACATAGACTTGGTTCTGTTTCAGAGCAGTCAGCAAGTTTTCCTGGAAGAGAGCTGTCTTCAAGGAAGGATTTTCTCCTTGACATCTCTTTTGCTTTTCTTGCTGCTTCTCTTGCAACTGCTGCTTCTATAGCTTTTTCAGCTATCTTAACTGCAATATCTTTATTTTTATCAAAGTACTCAAGTAGATAATCACCTACGACAGCCTCAACAACTCTCTTTACATCTTGATTGCCGAGTTTTGTCTTTGTCTGTCCTTCAAACTGTGGCTCTGGTACTTTCACAGATACAACAGCTGTCAAACCTTCCCTTAAATCATCTCCACTTATTCCTGATTTTAACTCCTTAGGAAGTTTCATTGATGATAAAGTTTTATTCATAGACCTGGTTAAAGCTGACCTAAAACCTGATACATGTGTCCCACCTTCCACTGTTTTTATATTATTGACAAAACTCTCTAAAACTTCGTTATAACTTGTAGTGTATTGGAATGCGACCTCTACTAAAATTCCGTCTTTTTCACCTTTAACATATATAACATCATTAAACAGGGGTTCTTTTGCCTGATTTAAAATCTTTACAAAATCAACTATACCATTCTCAAAGTAAAACTCTTCTTTTATATCTTTTCTTTTATCTTCTACTGTAAACCTTACTCCAGGGTTTAAGAATGCAAGTTCCCTTACTCTCTTCTGGATGATATCATATTTTATATTAACGGTTTCAAAGATAGTATCATCTGGTTTAAAAGTAACCTTTGTCCCTCTTTTCGTGGTTTCTCCAACAACCTTTAAAGGTGTTACAGGCTTTCCGTAGGAATACTCCTGTTTATAAACCTTACCATCTCTATAAACTTCAACAACAAGCCATTTAGAAAGTGCATTAACAACAGAAGCACCAACTCCGTGGAGACCACCAGAATATTGATAAGCTTTCTTTGAAAATTTACCTCCAGCTCCAAGTATAGTGAAAACCATCTCAACAGCAGGGATTTTATACTCTGGATGGATATCTACTGGAATACCTCTACCATCATCTTCAACGGTTACAGACCCATCCTCATTTATAGATACATAGATATTTTTGGCATAACCTGCCATTGCCTCATCAACAGCGTTATCAAGTATCTCCCATACAAGATGATGGACACCTCTTTCTCCTATATCTCCTATATACATTGCAGGTCTTGCTCTTACGTGGTCAAGACCTGTAACTGCCTGTATTGCCTCGGCTGTGTATTTAATTTCTTCCACTTTCTCACCTCTTTTAGATATTCATAGGCATAACTATTGCAATGTAAGGATCGTTGTCATCTGCAGATTTTACCAATGTCTGTGAATCTTTACCTGTAAATTTTATAACAGCTGTATCTCCCTCTATCTCTTGGGTAGCATCCAGAAGGTAAGCACCATTAAAACCTATTTCAAACTCTTCACCACTATACTCTACATCTACCTCATCTTCAGCATTTATAACATCTGAAGCAGAAGATATCTTTATTTCATTAGGTAAAAGTGATAATCTGATAGGTTTTGTGCTATCTTCTATTGCTATGATAACCCTTTTTAGAGACTCTATAAATTGACTTTTATTAACCTGAACTTCTATTATAAACTGACTTGGTATAACCATTGTATAATCCGGAAAGGCACCTTCAAGTAATCTTGTCTGTAAAACCCAGTCTCTACTTTTGAAAAACATATTACTTCCATAAACAGCAATATCAACATCTATTGCATCAGGAAGCAGTTTCTTTAACTCATTTAAGGCTTTTAAAGGAACTATAAATTTGTTATTTTCTATCTTTCCTGCATAATCTATCTGGTATAAAGCAAGTCTATGTCCATCTGTTGCAACTAAATCAAGTTTGTTGTTAACAAAAGAGAAACATACACCATTTAGAGTAAATCTACTTTCATCTTTTGATGCAGCATACATTGTTTTATCTATTCCTTTTAAAAGAGCATTTGAAGGTACAGTTATAGATAAGTTATCCGGAAATTTCTCAAAAACAGGGAAGTCCTCTGGATTTGCAGTAGGCAGACTGTATTTAGTTTTTCCTGAGATAACTTTTAAACTACTATCAGCCGTATCCAAAAGCACATCGGAAGTAGGAAGTACTTTTGATATATCCATTAACTTCTTAGCATTTACACATATCTCTCCCTCTTCCTCTATAACTGCTGGCAGTTTATAGGTAGAGTAAACTTCAAGATCTGTTCCGTATATATACAGGTTGTCTTCTTCCGCTTTAAGTAGAAAGTTTGTAAGGATAGGAAGATTTGATTTTTTCTCGGATATAACCTTTTTGAGAGCTTCTTGAAAGTCCTTTTTATTTACAGTTAATCTCATTATTTTCCTCCGAAGTGATTGAAATCTGATAAAATTTAAGTATTATAATTTTACCATGTTTTATATCCTAAGGTGATGATAATGGAGATATTAGAAAAAAAATATACATTTGAAGATTATTTGAATTTACCAGAAGGTAGCAACTATCAACTTATAAATGGAGAACTGATTATGGCACCTGCTCCGGAGATAAAACATCAGCAAGTATCAAAAAAATTGGTTTTTATACTTTACAAAAATATAGAACAGACAGGAAAAGGTTTTGTTTTCTATTCTCCCATAGATGTTTTAATAGACAGTTATAATGTTTTCCAGCCTGATATAGTGGTTATACTTAAAGAAAATGAATATAAAATTAAACAAAAATTTATAGAAGGTGCTCCGGATGTTGTAATAGAGATTCTATCTCCATCAACAGCTTATTATGATTTGGTAGAAAAAAAAGAGATATATCTAAAAGCAAGAGTTAAGGAGTATTGGATAGTTGATCCAAAGGTAAAAAGTGTTGAGATACTCAAAAATGAAACTACCAATTTTATAACTTTATCCAAAGCGGTAGTAAAAGGAGAAATCTTATCAGAGATAATTGATTTGAAATTTGATATTTCTGAGATTTTTTAAAAAATTCCAGGAGGTAAAAGAATGTCCTTTTTAGTTGAGTTCTCTATGTTTCCGACAGATAAAGGTGAAAGTGTAAGTCAGTATGTAAGTAGAATTATAGATATGATAGATAAATCCGGCGTTCCTTACAGACTTACACCGATGGGAACTGTTTTTGAAGTTGAAACTATGGAAGAAGCTCTTGATATAATCAATAGAGCTTACAAACAACTTGAGCCGGATTGTAATAGAGTTTATACAGCAATAAAGATGGATATAAGAAAAGGTAAATCTGGAAGATTGGAAGGTAAGATAAAATCTGTGGAAAACAGGTTAGGTAAGGAAGTAAGTAAATGATTTTAAAAAAATTAACATTAAGAAACTTTTTGATACATAATGATAGCGAAATAGAGTTTAACCAAAATGGTATAACAGCCATAATAGGAGAAAATGGCTCCGGAAAAAGTAGCATAATAGAAGGTATCCAGTTTGCACTTTTTGGTAAATCCTCAAAAGGAAATAAAAAAGACCTTGTAAAGTGGGGTAAAAAAGAAGCTTTAGTTGAACTGGAATTTCAGAACTCTCTCGGACTTTTTAAGATTGTAAGGGAGATATCAAAGAGAGGATCCGGTGGCAGTAGCATACTTTACAAATTTGAGAGAGGTCAGTTTTTACCATTTTATCAAAAAAATTTAGACAAAGAATTACCAAAGATAACCGGACTAACACTTAGGACATTTCAGACATCGGCAGTAGTAAAGCAAGGAGAGATAGAAGGATTACTTAATTTAAAACCAGCAGACAGAGAAAGAACAATAGAAGAGCTTTTAGGAATACAGTATTACCAGAGAGTTATAAAACAGTATTCAGAAAACCACAAATATGTAAAAACCAAAGTTGAAGACCTTGAATCACAAAAAGTGGATCTAAATCAACTTAAAGAAGAAAAATCAAAACTTGAAAAAGAGCTATCCTCTGTTGAAGAAAGTATAAAAACATTGGAAAACAGTATAAAAGAAAAGAAAAGTAGCCTTCAATCAATATCAGATAAACTGAAAGAGTTAGAGATAGCAAGAAATCAGAAATTATCAAAAGAAAAGTTAATGGCTATGTTAGAAGCCGATATAGAGACATTATCAAAAAAATTAGAAGAGATACAGCAGATAGAAAGAAATTTTGAAGAGGTAGAAAGAAAATATAAAAATTTTATAGCCTTGAAAGAAAAGTTAAATCTGGTGTCAGATATAGAGAAACTACAGATACAGAAAAGCTCATTAGAAGAAAAAATAAAAAATCTAAAAGAAGATACTGATTTCATAGACAGATTTAAAGATACTGCAGAGACTTTTAAACAGAATGAGAAAAATTTTGAAAATATATCAAATCAGATAGAGACTTTAAGTAAAAAACAGGGAGAGATAGATCAGATAAAATCCACAATAGATCAACTATCACAAGATTTAAATCAGCTACAACAAAAAATGCTGTCAATAGCAGAGGACCTTACACAAAATTATAATAAAAAATTTCAGATGCTAAAACTCAATCCACATATGGTTGATGAACATATAAATCAAAATATTATTAAATCCAGAGAGCTTCAAAAAGAAAAGGAAGATGTATTAAACAGAATATCAGCAATAGAGACGGAAGGGAAATTAGAGCGTGAAAAGATTCAAAAGATATCAGCATTAGAAGGAGTATGTCCTACCTGCAACAGACCAATAAAACAACACGAAAAAGAGAGTTTATTAAAAGATGTAGAAGAGTTTGTAGAGAAAAAAAGAGAAGAGTGGAAAGTTTTAAAAGATAAACAGAAAGAAATTGAAAATGAACTTAAAAAACAGGAAGAGATAAAAGAGAAACTTCAGGAGTTTAAACAGCTTTTTGAGATATACAAAGAAAAAAATAGTCAGTTATCAAAACGTAAAGGAAGTTTAGCTGCATTAACCCATGCTGTATCAAAATTAGATGAACTTAAAAAACAGAAAGAAGAGATAGAGAAATTTATAAAAGAAAACAGAGCTGACTACGGAAGATATGAAACTCTGATAAAACAAAATGTAAAAAAACAACTTGAGGATAATACTAAAAATCTGGAAGATATAAAACAGGAACTCAACATTAAGTTGTCACAGTTAGATATAACTTTAGATGAAGTTAGCTCCTTTAAAGAAGATATTAAAAGTCAGATAGAGAGAGATTCAGAGATTGAAGGTCTGTACTTTAAACATAAGGAAAAGATTGAAGAAAAAAGCTCATTTATTAATGAGATAGAAAATAAAAAAAGAGAGTTAGAGGATGTAAGATTAGAGATAAAAAACCTTTATGAGAAAGTTTCATCTGTGAATGAAGAAGAACTTTCAACTCTTAAAGAAAAGTTAGATAAAGAGATAGAGAGTTTAGAAGGTGATAAGATAAAACTTTTAGAATATAGATCAGAGATTAATACAAAACTTAAATATATAGATGAAGCTATTGAAAAAGTAGAAAGAATAAACAAAGAAATAGAGGATCTTAAAAACAAGTTATGGCAGTATGAAAAAGTTATAAATGCTCTAACGAAGGTCAATAAACTGATAAAGGATAATGCTCTATATAGTTTACCAAAAATAACGGAAAATATATTTAGTAGGTTTGGATTTTCTCATTTCTCCGGACTTAAATTTGATGATGATTACTCAATACTTCTATCTATCAATGAAGTTGGAGTTTCAGAACCGACAGAAGTAGATGCATTAAGTGGTGGGCAGAGAATAGCCTTAGCATTGGCTTTAAGATTTGCAATCTCAAAACTTCTAAATTACAAATCTGACTTTCTTATCTTAGATGAACCGGGAATATTTATGGATAAATATCGTAGAAGAGAGCTAATAGATATATTGGGAGATTTGAAAGAACAGAACTTTGTAAAACAGCTGATAATTGTGACCCATGATGAAGAAGTAGAGGACAGGGCAGACAGTATATACAAAGTTGATATGGGGGTCGTGAAGCAGGTGTAAAGCTCCTACAAAAATATTACCTTTCATAAATTTCTTCCCGCTTTAAAGGAGTAAAAATTTCAGAAGAAACGATTGGAAATATATCATTAATATCCTTAGGCTTTTTCTTAAGATTTTTCTTCTTATTCTTCTCTTCCTCTAACGCTTCCTTAACAGCTTTTTTTACTATTTTGTAAAGTGTTTCTTCGTCAATCTGGATCATCTGCTATATCTCCTAAATTTTTTCTACGGGTAATTTTATATAGAATTTTGAGCCGGTGCCATACTGACTTTCTACCCAAACTTTTCCTTTATGAGCTTCTATTATATGTTTAACTATTGAAAGTCCTAATCCAGTCCCACCTATATTCCTACTTCTTGATTTATCTACTCTGTAAAATCTCTCAAATATCAGCGGAATTGATTCCTTAGGAATGCCTATACCTGTGTCTTCTACCACTATTATATCACTGTTATCCTGTTGATAACTGTAAACCTTGACTAATCCCTCTGTTTTATTATACTTAATAGCATTTTCAACAAGATTTTTAAGGGCTATTATAAATTTTTGTTCGTCCACATATACAGTGTAGTTATCCGGCGTTTCATTATACAGTTTTACATTTTTCTCTTCTGTAAGGTGTCTTAAATCTTCAAATATTGAGTCAATTAACTGATGTATTTTTACAGCTTGTTTCTGTATTTTTTCCTCTTTTGATTCAAGTTTTGCAAGTATAAGTAAATCTTGGACTAAATTATCCATCTGATTAATTCTCTTTTGAGCCATCTCTATAAACTTTTTTATCATATGTGGGTCTTGTTCTGTCTCTAAAGTTTCCATAACAGATTTTAACACTGATATTGGTGTTTTTAGCTCGTGGGATACATTTGATACAAAATCTTTTTTTGCCTGTTTATAAACCTCAAAAGGTGTTATATCTTGAAGGTGTATTATCTTTTTGTTTTCTATATAGTAGATATTTACAAGATACTTTTTATCTTCTATCTCTACTTCCACTTTTCTATCCTTTTTATCTTCATAAGATATCAGAGAGTAAAGGTAACTATCTTTAACCACTTCGGTAAAATGTTTTCCAACAGGATTTTCTTTAAAAAATGAGGAAGCATAACTATTTATAAACTCAATATTTTTATCTCCATCAACTACTATAATTCCTTCTTTCAGATAGTCTAAAAATTTTATAAGTATATGTTTTGTGTTATCTTTAATCTTCATCTACCTCCTGGTGTCTTAACATCTTACCTTCTTTCATATATATAACTTCTTCTGCAAGGTTAGTTGCTATATCTGCCACTCTCTCAATATTTTTAACCACATCTATAAGTCTTAAAGCCACCTTTATAGTAGACGGGTCTTCCACCATATATGTGTATAACTCTCTTATTATTTGTTCTTCAAGTGCATCAATCTTATCATCTCTTTTTATAACATCTCTTGCAAGTTCTGTATCCATCTCTGAGAATGCTTTTATAGCATCTTTAAGCATATTTACTGTTAATTCTGACATTACTGGAAGATCAACATACTCTTTTATCTTTGGTTTTTGTAAAATAGACTCTGCATGTTCTTTTATATTTTCTGCGTGGTCTCCTATCCTTTCAAGGTCTCTATTTACAAACAGATCCATAGCAAGTATTCGAAGGTATTTAGCTTCCGGTTGATACCTTGCCATAGTTGTGATTATAAAACTCTCGTTTTCTACTTCCATTGTGTCTATAACATCTTCATTTTCCTCTATATATTTAAGATATTCTGGATTGTGTTCCACAATTGATTTTACAGCATTATCTATCATATTTTCTGCAATCTCTGCCATCTTTAAAAGTCTTTCTCTTATTTCTCTAAGTCTTGGTTCAATTAACATCTTATTTCCTCCTTCATAAACCTTTCTATATTTTTGAAATCCTCGATAAAAATTTTACTAAAATTTTCCACAGAGGAGTATATATACTCTAATGCTTTTTTTAAATCTTCATAAGCTTGACAGATCAACTCTTTCTGCATTTCTCATAACTTCCTTAACAAATGGATTATTTTCATCGTATAAAATAATATCTATATCAGTATCCATCAATGAGAAATATCTTGATTGAAGTCTGAGGATATCATTAAAATTAAAATCACCTGAAGGTTTTACTATAATATCTATATCTCCTCCTTTTTTAGAATTGTCCGTTCTTGAGCCAAATATATAGAGCTCTCCATTAAAATCCTTAAATACTTCCTTTAGAGCCTCTTTTTCTCTATTTGAAAGTCTCATTATCCAAATCTTCCAGAGATATAGTCTTCCGTAAGTTTCTTATTTGGTTTTGTAAAGATAACATCTGTTGAATCAAACTCTATAAGCTCACCCAGGTACATAAATGCTGTGTAATCAGAAACCCTTGCAGCCTGTTGCATGTTGTGGGTTACAATCACAATTGTATGGTCTTTTTTCAGTTCTACTATAAGTTCCTCTATCTTTGAAGTAGATATAGGGTCTAACGCTGATGTTGGCTCATCAAATAATACGACCTCAGGTTTAACGGCTATTGTCCTTGCTATACAGAGCCTCTGTTGCTGTCCTCCGGAGAGTGAGAAAGCAGACTGATTTAATCTATCTTTTACCTCTTCCCAGAGAGCTGCATTTTTCAGAGCTTCCTCCACTCTATCTTTAAGTTCAGTTTTATTTTTTATACCTTGAAGTTTAAGTCCATAAGCTATGTTATCAAATATAGACATTGGGAAAGGTGTGGGCTTTTGAAAAACCATTCCTACTTTTGTCCTTAACTCCATAAGGTCAACATCTTTATCAAGAATATTTTTGCCGTCTAAAAGTATCTCACCTTCATACCTATTTCCAGGATATAAATCGTGCATCCTGTTGAAACATCTAAGTAATGTAGTTTTACCACAACCGGAAGGTCCAATTAGAGCTGTCACTTTTTTATCATACACTGGAAGAGTTATATTTTTCAGAGCAAGCTTATTTCCAGCATAGTAAAAATTAAGATTTTTAACTTCCATTCTTGAACTGGACATTCAACGAGCCTCCTTAATATTTTTTCCTTTGAATAATATACCTTGCGGTAATTGAAGCCAGTAAAACTCCAAATGTTAGAATAAATGATGCTGCCCAAGCCTGTCTGTGCCAATCATCGTAAGGACCCATAGCATACTGGAATACTGTAACAGTCAAGGAAGCCATAGGTTTTGTAGGGTCAAAGGTGGTAAAGTTGTTATTAAATGATGTAAATAGTAAAGGTGCTGTTTCTCCTGATATCCTTGCCACTCCTAAGATAACTCCTGTTAAAACACCTACCTTTGCAGCCTTTAAAACAATGTGAAAACTTACCTGCCAAGGTTGAGCTCCTAAAGCGTAAGCAGCTTCTCTCGTTTGCTGAGGTACAAGTTTCATCATCTCATCAGTTGTTATAACAATAACAGGTATCATAAGAAGAGCAAGAGCAACACCACCGGCAAATCCCATAAAATGTCCCACAGGCTTAACTAAAATAGCATAAACAACAGCTCCTATAACGATAGACGGATTACTTACCATTACATCAACAACATTCCTTCCTATCTTTGCTATTTTAGAATTTCTTCCATACTCAGCAAAGTATATTCCAGCAAGAATTCCAATAGGAGTTCCTATAACTGTCCCGAGGACTGTTATGATAATATGTCCTATAAAAGCATGTTTCAAACCTCCTCCTTCCATTCCAGGAGGAACAGGGTCTTTCGTGAAAAGGTCAATATTTATATATTTAAAACCATTTAAGAGTAAATCTCCGAGTATCCAAAAAAGGAAAAAAAGTCCAAAGCCAGCTGAAAGAAAAGATAGTCCTAAAAATATGTAGTTCTCAACCTTCCTCTTTAGTTTAATATTCATCTCTTACACCTTCCACTTTTTCTCAAGTCTAAGTAACATGATTTTTGACAGGTAAAGAACGAAGAAAGAAATTACAAATAGTATAAGTGCAAGAAAGTATAGAGAAGATAGATAAATTGCAGTATCTGCTTCCGTAAATTGGTTAGCCAAAGCAACAGTTATGGTTGTAAAAGGGTCGAATAGAGATTTAGGTATCTGATTTACATTTCCAGCCAAGAAGGTTACTGCCATAGTCTCACCAAGAGCCCTTCCTACACTAAGTATAAGTCCTCCAGCTATACTTGATGCTGTAATTGGTATCATAACCTGTTTTATAACTTCCCACTTTGTAGCTCCCAATGCATAAGCAGACTCTCTCATTATGGACGGCACCATATTGAAAGCATCTTTCACAACAGAACTCATAAAAGGAATAATCATAATGGATAACACCAAGGATGTAGTCATAACATCTATACCAGTAGGAGAACCTTCGAAAAGTTTACCAACCAGAGGAACATTTTGAAAATTTTCCGTTAACCATGGCTCTATCTTTTCTCCAAACAGTGGAGCCATAACAAAAAGTCCCCACATACCGTATATTATACTTGGTATTCCCGCAAGAAGCTCTATAGCTGTAGAGAATACTGGTTTTAGTTTGTTTGGTGATAACTCAACCAAAAATATTGCGATACCTATAGATATCGGGGCTGCAATTAAAGTTGCCAAAAAAGTTGCTATAAATGTACCCATTAGGGGAACAAGTCCACCAAATTTTTCGGCAACCGGATCCCAATCTGTAGAAGTTAGAAAATTTATAACCCCAAAGTGGTTAATCGCAAGAGATGACTCTTTGTAAAGAGATATGAATATGACAAGCGGAAGCAGTATTCCAACAAATAAAGCTGCCGACCCTAAAACCACTTTAAAGACATTTTCAAAAAGTTTTGCCTGATTTAGAGCTTTTTTTCTTGCTTCCATTTTTTCTCCGGAAAATTTTTAATCCATATTTTAACAAAACCCCCTTTAAAAAGGGGGTTAAAAATTGGAGGCTAGACTATGAAGAAAGCCATAACTACATCAGGCCATTCTCTTTCCAGTATTCTCTTATCATATCTTTCACGTTTTGTGGTAAAGGAACATAACTTAACCTTGCAGCTTCTTGGTCTCCATTCTTAAATACCCAATCAAAAAACTGAACAGACTTCTTAGAAGATTCAGGCTTATCTTTTGCAAAAAGAACAAAAACTGCTCCAGTCACAGGATAACTGTTTTTCCCTGGCTGATCTGTTAAAACATAGTAGAAATGTTGTTTCTTATCCCATTTAGCATTTGCAGCTGCAGATTGGAAAGATTCCATAGAAGGTGCAACAAAGTTTCCTTCTTTATTTTTAACTTTTCCAGCAGGGAGATTATTCTGTTTTGCATATATATACTCAACGTAACCTATGGCACCTCTAAATCTTTTTACATAGTTCGCCACTCCCTCATTTCCTTTACCACCAACTCCAGTAGGCCAGTCTACAGATGTTCCATATCCTACCTGTTTTTCCCAATCTGGACATACCTTTGATAGGTAGTTAGTCCATATCCATGTTGTTCCGGATCCATCTGATCTTCTAACTACAGTGATATCTCTATCAGGAAGTTGTACACCAGGGTTTAACTGTTGAAGATATGGGTCATTCCATTTTTTTATCTTACCCATATATATATCACACAGAGCTTTTCCATCAAAGTTAAGCTGTGTATTTCCTATGTCTGGTAAGTTATAAGTAGGCACAACTCCACCTATAACAACAGGAAATTGAAGTAATTTTTTCTCAGATAGATCTTTTGGTGTTAAAGGTGCATCAGATGCTCCAAAGTCAACAGTCCTATTCTCTATCTGTCTTATTCCTCCACCGGAACCGATAGATTGGTAGTTAACCTTATTACCTGTAGCTTTTTCATAGCTGTAAGACCATGCAGATATAATTGGATATACAAATGTAGATCCTGCTCCTGTTATATCTACTGCGAAAGCTACACCTGTTACTGTCAATATTCCAGCTAAAGCCAGCTTTTTAACCTTCATCTTATTCCTCCTTCTTGATTTTTTTCACAAAAGTTATTCTAACTAAAAAATATTAAACCTGTATTACTATTTTATTAAAAAAATTTAACAAAACCCCCCTCCCTCCCCGTAGGTATTACCAACTAAGTTCTGCTGTTAATTTATACTGGGTTTTGTCATTTTTATCTTGATTAGCTCCAGCAACACCATCTTTATAATCAAAGTTTTCATAGTTGAATATCCATTTAACATATTTATTCATAGTATAAGCAACACCTACATAGTAAGCCTTCTTACTGTCAAGTTTTGTTGCTTTCTTGTTTTCAGGGCTCCAGTAGTCATATCTTCCGAATATAGCCCAATCTTGAACTGGTCTTATCTCACCGTTTATAGAGTAGCCATCTCCTGCTAAAGTAGAACTGTTATTATAATCAACTTTACCATACTGAGCCGCTAACAAGAACATAGGATTGTTGTAAACTGCATGTATATGGTAGAGATTTAAATTTTTATGAGATGTGTTCTCGTCTTTGTATCCTATGTTAGAAGCAAGATGAACAGATATGTTAGCATACTGATCTTTTGTTGGATTTAATTTCTTATTACCATTTCCAAATATATGGTAAGTTAATCTACCTTCCACTGAGTTATGGAATCCGGAAGATTTATTAGAGCTTGTATTAATTTTATCGTATCCTTCTCCGTTAAATATACCATACTCTGCAGATATGTAAGGTGTTTTTGTTATAAAATTGATTCCTAAATCTGCAGACGGCCAAAGACCAATACTACCACCAGATTCAATAAACGTTTTATCTACAGATCTATACCACCAGCCAGAATGTTCTTCATAATCCATCCAAGGAGTGTGTGCAACCCCAAGCTCAAAACCTGTATGAGGTATTAAAGAAGATATATCCTTATAGAGATATCCATATTTAATTTTTAATGATAATTTTTCATCTTTTGCTGATAAGTTATTACCGCTTCCTTTCACATTCAGAGATTGAGATATGTCAGTCGTAAATCTTATATGATCTTTATCGTTAAGATAAGCCTTTGTATCAAAGTAAAATCTTCTTACTTCAAAATCCCCTTTATCGTTATTACCAGTATACTGTTTTTTAGTATCAGTATATGTATATCCTACATAAGCTTTTCCACCAATTTCAAACTTCTTAAACTTTCCTGCTAAAGTTGGCATATCTCCTATCTTTTTGTTTAACTTATCGAGTTTCTCTTTTGTCTCCATTGCTACTTTGTCAATCTCAGCTTGATACTTTGCCTTTTCAGCCTCTTCTTTTGCAAGTTGCTCATCAATAACAGCTGCCTCTTGCTCCGTAAGAATACCTTTCTCAACAAGTTTTTTCAGGATAGGATTTTCTACTACCGCTGCATTTGAAAATCCTACCGTTCCAACTAAAGCCAGAGCTAACAACTTTCCTTTCATTACAAAACCTCCTGCAAATTTAAATTAGTTTGGTATATCTTATATGTTTAATCTTTATTTAAAATTAAAAATTGGTTAATTTTTTTTAACAGATACTTAGCTGAATTTTGGAAGTTTCCAGTTGTATAGAATTGCAACTATCCGGAGCATAAGGACAATCAATGAGCACACAACTGCTGATGTGTTTAGGTTTTCTGTCAATGTCATTGTGATGTAAAACCCTATTGCCCCAAGGATGCTGCAACTTGCATAGAAATCGTCTCTAAGAACAGAAGGAACCTTTCCAAGTAGTAGATCACTTATAAGACCACCACCTACGCCTGTAAGAGTTGCGAGAATTATAATTCCGAAAAATGACACTTCTGCACCGTATGCTATTATCGCTCCCGTTGTTGTAAAAGCAGACAGACCAATTGCATCCGGAATAAGTATGTAGTATTTATTCTGTAAATCTCCCTTAACGACTTTATAAAGTATGATAGCTATCCACACCCCAAGTAAAGCTATACTCATATCAGAGAGAGATTTAAGAGCATTTGGAACTGTGTTTATAAGCAAATCTCTTGTTATACCTCCACCTAACGCTGTCATCACACCTAAAACAGTTATACCAAGTAAATCTAAACCTTCTTTAATGGCTTTAATTGAACCAGTTATAGCAAAAGCCAGAAGTCCAACAATATTCATAATAAGGAAGATATCTTCTGTAAAGCCCATCTCTCCTCACACAAATCTATTTCTCTATCTACAATAATATTAAAATCTTCATCAACTTTTAATTTGAATATTCTACACTCTACACCTTCCTTAATAGCCATTTTGAAAGCTTCAAAAAACATTTTATCAGTTTTTAAATTGGGAAAAAAGCAATCACAATCTCTAAATGCAAGTATCAAAAGTATAGGTTTATAACCTTCTTTTTTAGATTTTATAAGATGGTGAAGATGTTTTACACCTCTCTCTGTTGGTGCATCGGGAAATAGACAGAGATTATCCACCAATAGATTACAACCTTTAACTTCAACAAGGTATTCATCATTTACAAGAAAATCTATCCTACTTTCATTATATCTGTATTCCGGCTTTACACTTAAATTAGGAAACATACTTTTAAGTAAATTGTAGGCTATCTTTGAGTGGTAGGATGTATTAAGGAGTATAAATCCATCTTCCATCTTTGCAAAGAGAAGCTTTCCATCTGTTTTTAAATTTTTTGATAATGTTATATATATCTCTCTACCTTCTGTAAGTATCTCTTTAAGTCTGCCTGTATCGGATATATGGACTTTAACTAATCTACCACCTACATCAACCAGTCCAACAAACCTATTTAATCTTTTTATAAATCTACCTTTTACTATTTCAGATTTATCAAAGCTGTAAAGAATCAACTTAAACCTTTTTCTAAAAATTTATAAGCTTCTTCAAGGGCAACTCTACCAGATTTTGTCCTCTTTATAAAACCAATTTTCATAAGATACGGCTCTATAACTTCCTCTATAGTTCTCCTGTCTTCGTTCATTGCTAAGGACAATGTAGTTATCCCCACAGGTCCACCACCAAACCTGCCTATCAGAGTATGTAAATACTTCAGCATCATATCATCTATACCATACTGTTTTATAGATAAGATGTTAAAGGCATATCTTACCTTATCAACATCTATCTTCTCATATCCCTGTGATACACAGTAATCATAAACTCTCTTGAGTAATCTGTTTGCTATCCTTGGAGTTCCCCGTGAGTGTTGTGCTATATAAACAGAAGCATCATCGTCTATATCTACACCTAAAATTCCGGCAGACCTTTTTACTATTTCAGATAACTCTTCTACGGAGTAGTAATCCATATTAAGTATTATCCCAAATCTACTTAAAAGGGGTGTTGATAGTAGTCCTATCCTTGTAGTTGCACCTATAAGTGTAAATCTGTTAAGTGTTAAAGTTATGGCTTTTGAGTGTCTCTTTTTTCCAGAACCTCCCCCTATAACTATATCTAACTTAAAATCCTCCATTGCAGGATAGAGGATCTCCTCAAAAGCGGGAGGAAGCCTATGAATCTCATCTATAAATAGTATATCTCCTTCCTTAAGTGAGGTTAAAAGTCCGGCTATATCTCCTTTTTTTTCAATAACAGGAGCAGAAGTTATCTTTATATCAACTTCCATCTCATTAGCTATCACAGACGCAAGTGTAGTTTTACCAAGTCCTGGAGGACCTGTAACTATTATATGATCTAAAGGACTGTTTCTCTTCTTTGCAGACTGTATAAACATCTCAAGCTGTTTTTTTATCTTTTCCTGTCCTATGTACTCTGATAATGTTTTAGGTCTGAGATTCATCTTTAAATCTTTATAACTTTAATAAGGAAATTTTTTGCCTCTAACTCAATATCTTTATAAAACACTTTCTGATTTATTTCAAGTGTATACAACATCTTTAATATCTCCTTTAACTCATCAACAGCCATAAATTTTGAATGTCTGATGATGTTGTTTTTTTGAACAGGTGAGTACACTCCAACCTTAGATAGAGCTTCTTCATTAGATACTCCGTTTGCTGTAAGTATCTTATAGTATAAAACCTTTTCAAGGTGATTGACTAAAAATGTTTGTATCTGAAAAGGATGAAAAGATTTCTCTATAAGCTTATCATACAGAGTTATAACCTCTTTATCCCGTTTGAAAAACATCTCTAAAAACTCAAAAATACTATTTTCAGAAGAAGAGGTTATTATGTTATCAATATCCTCTCTTGATATTCTACCAGTATCCTTACAGTATAGAATAAGTTTTTCAACTTCTGGTTTTGCTATCGTTAAATCATAGTTTAATAGATTTGCTAAATACTCAAGGTCTCTATCCTCTATCTTTAGATTTTCATTTTCAACTTTTTTCTTTAAAGAAGAGATAAATGCCGGTTTAGTAAGTTTCGCACAGGTTATTAAATCAGCCATACCGACCAACGATTTATAGGGTTCTTTCTGAGGTAGTTGGTCTTCAGAAAAGATTAGTATAATCTTTTGATTTTTTATATTTCTTAATATCTCTAAGAACTCTTTTATCTGTTCTTTTGACAGATTCGATATAAAATCAGATGCATTTTTAACAACCACAGAAGGTTTCTCTCCAAACAGAGATTGAACCTTTAACTGGGTTAAAACCGTATCATAACTTACCTCATCTCCCCAAAAAATCACCGGCGTTAAAGATGTTTTAATCTTATCTAAAACCATACTTTTTAAAAGCTGGTCATTCCCAAAAACAACTATAACATTCTTTAACGATTTTATATCCAGTTCCTTTATAAACTGCTGTGCTTTAACTTCCATAACCTGTCAATATAGAATATATCCTAACTTTTATCAAATCAACAAGCTCTACAAAAGCATACCTTTTTTCAAAATCTGCTCTCATACCTGTTCCCACATATTGAGTCTTTTCGGTTATACTATGGGAGTATATCTCTTTTCCTTCTTTATCTCTCAGACTAAAAAATGAGTTAATCTGTGCTACATAGACATTCGCCCTTAAAGTAGCAGAATAACCAACCGGATAAAATCCTATACCCGTTACCGAAAAATATACAAAATACTGAGTTTTATCACTACACTCTATAACAGCACCGGAAGATAAAACAGCATCAGTTAAAGCCTGATAGAGTAAATCTTTTAACACAGGCTCCGGAGAGTCATAGTTAAATTCTTTCACACAATACACAGTTTTAGGGTTTGATGGTTTAACAGAATAACTACTAACACTACAAGATACTGCAATCAAAGCTAAAACTAAAATTAAAACTTTTTTCATCTCTTCCTCAACTTTTTCTCAAGCATATACTTAGTGTAAGGTGTTACCATGGAAGATACATCCCCACCGTGAAAAGCAACATCTTTAACAATAGTAGAACTTATATGTATTAGCTCCTGAGATGGCATCATAAAAAATGTCTCCACTCCATCAAGTTTGTAGTTTGTCATAGCTATCTGAAGCTCATACTCAAAATCTGTAAACAGTCTAACCCCTCTCACTACAATCTTAGTATCGTATTTCTTAACAAAATCTACCAGAAGTCCGGAAAACGGTTCAACGATAACCCTTGTCCCAAACTCTTTAACAGCATCTTGAAATATATCTACCCTCTCTTCTACTGTAAAAAAAGGCTTTTTCTTTGGATTCTCCGCTATTGCAACAACAACTGTCTCAAAGATGTTAAGAGCTCTCTTTACTATATCAAGATGTCCAAAGTGGACTGGATCAAAAGTTCCAGGATATACGCATATTTTTGTAGTCATTCTTTTCTCCAAAATGTAAGTTTAGTATCACCGTAAACTCTCTCATCGTATAAGCCTTCCGGAAACTTTTCCTTAAAATCCAGATTATACCTATGTTCAAGTATAAATATACCACCTTTTCTTAAAACTCTCAAAGACTGACCTATAAGTTTATCATAATATTTATAGTCATAGGGAGGGTCCGCAAAGACTATATCGTAAACTTGATCTCCTTCGTTATCTAAAAATTTCAAAACATCTATGGGAAAAATCTTTATTTTTTCTGTATAGCCAAGCTTACGACAGTTTTGAGATATATCCATGGCTCTCTCTCTATCAAGCTCTACAAAAACAACTTCAGAAGCACCTTTTTTTAATGCAGTTATGCCGACTTGCCCTGTCCCAGCAAAAAGATCCAGAAATCTTTTATCCTTAACAGAGTAAAGTATGTTAAAAATAGCCTGAACAACTTTGTTTGATGTTGGTCTGATAGGTAGTTTTCCTTTAATATTCTTTCTCAACTATCTTCCTTGTTTTGTGAGTTTCTACTTATATAATTTTAGCAGAAACCCTCCCTCAGAGAGGGAGGATAGTTTTAACACTCTTCTTTATGAGAATCTATCGGGACTGCCGGACATAGATGAAGTTTTCTCTCTTCTCCAACTATCATGTAGTAAAGCACTGGAACAACTACCAGTGTGAGAAGTGTTGATGCGACTGTTCCAAATATCAACGCTATTGCAAGACCGTTAAATATAGGGTCAAAGATTATAACAAATGCTCCAACAACAATTGCTGCTGCCGTAAGTAGTATAGGTCTTGTTCTAACTATTCCCGCTTCAAGTAGAGCTCCCTCTACAGAGTATCCTTCTTTGATCTTCTGCTCCGCAAACTCAACCAACAGTATAGAGTTTCTTAGGATAATTCCAGCAAGAGCTATAAATCCAATCATAGATGTGGCTGTAAAGAACGCTCCCATCAACAGGTGTCCCGGAATTATACCTACAAGTGTGAAAGGAATAGGTGACATTATAACAGCTGGCATTTTGAAAGATTTAAACCAACCTACAAGTAAGATATACAGGACAACTATCGCAACTCCAAAAGCTATACCCATATCTCTAAATGTTTCGTATGTAACTTGCCACTCACCATCCCATTTTACATAGTAGCTATCTTCAAGTTCTGGTTGATGTGTAAGTAATTCTCTTACAGGTTTTCCATCGGGAGTTTTTATATTCTTTATTTTATCCCACAGGTCAATTATAGGATAAACAGGACTACCTAATGTATCATTAACATTTGCTACTACATAAACTACAGATTGTAGATTTTTTCTGTATATATCTTTCTCTGTGGTTGTTTCTCTCACTTTAACAAAAGCACCTATAGGCATTCCACCTTCAGGTGTAGGTATCTTCATAGAGAGGAGTTTTTCAACGGAATCCCTCTCTTTTTCATCTAATCTAACTATCACTGCAACTTGGTTAAGGTCTTCAGAGGAGTGTATAAGTCCTACTTGATGTCCTGCCAATGCTACTCTTATAGTTTTTACAACAACATCTTCAGAAAGCTGGTATCTCTTTAACTTTTCTCTGTCTATGTCAAACTGATACTCTTTCTGAGGAATGTTATCGTATATGCCAACATCTATTATTCCTGGAGTTGATTCAAAAATCTTTTTAATCTCATAGGCAACACGTAACTGACCTTCGTGGTTTGGTCCGTAAACTTCTGCAACTATGGGAGATAAGACAGGTGGTCCCGGTGGTGGCTCTACAACTGCCACATACTTTGCTCCGTGTTTCTTAGCTATCTGATAAACTTTATCTCTTATTCTCTCTGCTATTTCGTGAGATTGAGTCTTTCTATCATGTTTTCCTACGAGGTTAATATGAATCTGAGCTAAATTTGGAGCCTGTCTTAAGTAATAATGTCTTACAAGTCCGTTAAAGTCAAAAGGAGCCGGTTCTCCAACATATATAACATAGTTCTTAACTTCGTTGACATTTTTTATATAATCTGCAATCTCTCTTGCTACTTTGTAAGTCTCTTGAAGAGGTGTACCTTCTGGCATATCAAGGACTACTTGAAGCTCACTTTTATTGTCGTAAGGAAGCATCTTAACAAGAACAGCTCTTGATACAAGTAATAGAACAGAAAAGACAAGTAAACCCCCGGCAAAACCTAAGAACAACCATCTATTTTTTCTACTGTTGAAGAGGGGCATATAAACTTTGTTAAAAAATCTGACTAAAAAGTCACTTCTTGCCTCATCTTCCTTTCCAAGAGCCTCCGGAGATTCGTGGGCTTCATCGTGTTTCATCCACCTTAAAGCGAGGTAAGGTGTAAGTATAAAGGCAAGTAACATAGAGAAGAACATGGCAACTGATGAGTTTATAGGTATAGGTCTCATATACGGACCCATAAGTCCAGTTACAAAAGCCATTGGAAGTAAAGCAACAATAACCGCAAAAGTAGCAAGTATCGTAGGATTACCGACTTCATCTGTAGCTATGACGGCTGCTTCTTCATTAGACACTTTCCTCATAGAGAACCATCTATGGATATTTTCAAGAACAACAATTGAGTTGTCAACAAGAATACCTATTGAGAATATAAGTGCGAAGAGAGTAACCCTGTTAAGTGAATAACCATACATCTCACTTAAAAATAGAGCTATAGCAAGTGTGACAGGTATTGTAACCGCAACTATCATTGACTCTCTAAATCCAAGTGTAACAGCTATCAAAAGCACTATTGAGAATGTAGCAATAAGTAGGTGCTCTATAAGTTCATTTGCTTTTTCAGAAGCAGTATCTCCGTAATTTCTCGTGATTGTAAAGTTTATATCAGAAGGTATTATCTTACCTTTCATATCGTTGAGTTTTTCTATAACCTGATCCGCCACAACAACGGCATTACTTCCTGTTTTCTTGGCAACAGCTATAGTTATTGCATTCTGTATAGGTTGAGCTTTTTTATCTGCCTCTGCCTGTCCATATCCAAACTGTGTGTAGTTTGTTATCTCACCTTCTCCATCTTCAACTTTTGCAACATCTTTTATTTTCACAGGTGAGCCGTTGTAAACAGCTACAACGATATTTTCAACATCCTCTTTTGATTTTAAAAAGGAACCTGTTCTTACCTTATATCTGTAGTTATCTTTATCAAACTCTCCGGAAGGTAGTGAAAAATTGGCATTCTCAATGGCTTGGACAACCTGAGGTAACATTATATTGTAGGCATTTAGTTTCACAGGATCAAAATAGACGGATATCTGTCTTGGATTTGAACCTATTATGGTCGTCTCTGATACATTTACAACCTTCTTTATCTCATCTTCAACAACTTCTGCAACTCTTCTTAAATCGTAAGATGAGTATCTATCACTGTGGAGAGTTATTGCCAATATAGGAACGTCATCTATTGATTTTGGTTTTATAATAGGGTTCATAGCACCCTTTGGCATCATATGATAGTTTGACATAACCTTAGAGTAAAGTTTTACCAAACTGTCTTCCGGATTTGCTCCTACTTTAAATCTAACTGTGACTATTCCAAATCCATCAGAAGCATAGGAGTAAACATACTCAACATCCGGAATTTCCCACATAAGTTTTTCAAGAGGTTTTACAGCAAGGTTATTCACTTCCTTAGATTTGGCACCTGGGTAAGGTACCATTATATCTATCATAGGAACAACTATCTGAGGCTCTTCATCTCTTGAAGTCGTAAAGACAGCAAAAAATCCCAAAAGTAGGGATGCAAGCACCATAAGAGGTGTAAGTTTTGAGTTTAAAAAGTATTTAGCAATCTTACCTGCAAGTCCAATCTTTTCCATACTTAACCTCCCAGCTTACATCCGTCACAGGCTTTTTCAACATCCTTCACTACTATCTTTGTTCCAGGCTCTAACCCTGCAACAATCTCAACTTTATCACCATAATCTTCCCCTGTTTTCACATAAGTTAACTTTATAGTTCCATCCTTGCCAACTGTATAGACTGCTGTAAGCTGTCCCCATTTAAATACAGCAGTTTTTGGCACAAGGACTTTTTGAACTTTAGCCGTAGGTATGTATAGCTTTCCATACATTCCGGAAGTTAAGTTCTCATCATAAGGAATATCAAGTTTAACTGTAAATGTCCTGTTCATAGGATTGATATTACTGTTTTTTTCAATAACTTTTGACCTAATTCTTTTATCTCCAATCTCTATCTCATACTCATCACCTATCTTCACTTTATCAAGTAGAGATTCATCAAGGTATGCTATAAACTGTAGTCTCTTATCTCCCACTATAAATATAGGCATACCAGGAGCAGCCATATCTCCTTCATCCATCATCTTTTTAACTATATAACCATCAAAAGGAGCCCTAACTTCCCCATACCCAACTGCTATATCAACTTGAGCTATTTTGGCTCTTATCTGTTTCTCCTTTGCATCTATCTGAGCAAGCTTTGCATTAACTTGGTCAACCATAGATTTTGCAGCTATCATCTTAGTTTCTATCTCTTCAAGTTGCTGCTTTGAAACTGCATTTTCCTGATAAAGATTTTTAAATCTTTCGTATGTTCTTTTTGCAAATTCGTAGTTTTCAACAGCTGCCTTCTTAGCTGCTAAAGCTTCCTCTCTCGCCTTTGATAGCTCTTCCATTCCGGCTAAAGCTTCGTTTTTTTGCTGAATAACTTCAGAGTTATCTATCTTTGCAAGAATCTGTCCTGCTTTTACATAATCACCTTCTCTAACATATATATTCAAAATTCTTCCCATCCATTTTGTAGAGACCTTTGCATTATTCTCTCCTGATATATTTCCGTCAGCTTTATAGTATTGGGTCACCTCCTCTAGTTGGACCACTGCTATCTCCAAACCTGTTATAACTTTTCCTCTATCTTCAGCTTCTCCTGGCTCAACCCTATGTCCTATAAAACCTCCAAGCCAAAGTATAAAAATAGCTATAGGCAGGATAAAAAATAATACAAACTTAACAGGCTTACTCATCTTCATACTCTCACCTCTCTAATTTTTTATTTGATTTATCAACATTCCACTTTGATACATAAGTTCTAAGGTTGAAAGTTTGCAGTTATAATTTGCTTGAGATCTCTCAAACTTTATCTTGTCGTAAAGAGTTTGTGTATCCAACAGGTCTATCATAGATGCAAGCTGATTCTTATATCTTGTTTCTGTTATCTTCAAAACTTCTGTGGCATACTTTAAATTTTCTTCTGCTGTTTTTAACTTATCAAATTGAACCTCATACTCTTTATAAGCTTTATAGACACTGAACTTTATAAACTCTTCAAAGCCTTTTTCCTGCTGTTTATACTGGTTATACATCTCTTTTGCACTTCTGTATTTATTGAATGAAGTTAAACCATCAAATATCTTCCAGTTAAGAGCAAAGCCTGCCATCCACCACTTTCCCTCATTTCCAGGCAACAACTTACTGTCATTCATCTCGTAGGAAGCAAAAGCACCAACTGTTGGAAGCATATCCGATTTGTTCAGATCTATCATCTTCTTAGCAATCATAACTTTATCTCTTACTGCAAGTAAGTCAGCCCTGTTAGATAAAGCATAGTTTTGGAACTCCTCTGGACTTTGATTAATAGCATCACATTTCAACTCTCCTATGACATCTATACTGTTTGGGTCTGTTTTATCATCACCCATCGCAAGTAGTAGCCCTTTCTTTGCTATCTTATAGTTGTTCTCTGCCTCTCTTATCTTACTTTTAACATCTTCAAGATACACCTTTGCTCTTAACTCATCAGCCGGAATTGCAAGACCGTTGGCAACCATACTTTTTGCTGTGTTGTAATGTTTCTCCACATCCTTGTATGCTTGATTTGCAAGATTTATCGCTTCTTTAGCAAGTAAGGCACCGTAGTATGCCTTTGATATATCGTATATAGCCTTCTCCTTAGACCTTATATACTCCTTCTGAGAAGATTCATAATCTTTTTTTTGCATATATATACCACTTTCTATTTTTCCACCGGTATATATAGGAAGCTGAAGCTCTATCTTAGTTCTCCAGCTGTTAACTTCCGGATAAGAAGGTTTAGAGAATATACCACCAAACATAGGATTTAACGCAGTCATATCTACAAACTTAGAAGATGTCATAAAATCAAGTTTCTTCTGACTCATGGTATTCCACATTGCATAGCCTGGTTCATTAGTCCTAATAAACATCTCGGAGAAAGTTATAGAAGGTAGTCTATAGCCCTTTGTAGATTCATACATATACTCTTTTGATTTTACAGCACTCTCTGAAGCCTTTACCTCATAATTATCTCTTAAACCTTGCTGTATAGCCTCTTCCAATGTTATCTCTTTACCAAAAGTAGGTTGAAGTATCAAAACCGATAATGCAAAAAAGCCTATCTTCCTCATATCTCACCTCTTTTATAAGAATATTCAAATATTCTAATATTTATATATTATAATACAAATCAAGATTTCAATACTGATTTTAAACATAGACTCAGACTATAAATCTACTCCCAAATCCCAATTTAGATAAATTATGAAACTATATCTTCAAGAAAATCAATATCGTATATCTCTATCTTTCCTCTTTCTGTATCTAAAATCCCCTCCTTCTTCCATCTGCTTATTATTCTGATTGCTGTTTCCACTGTGGTTCCTGCCATCTCAGCTATATCCTGTCTTGTTATCGGGGCATTTATAGTTATCTTATCTTTATCCGGATCCCCTATCTTATCTGCAAGTTCAAGAAGAAGATTTGCTATCCTCCCTTCAACTTTCTCAACTGCCAAACTCTTCAACCTATCATAAGCTTCCAGTATCCTCTTTGTAGCATCACAGGTTATTCTAACAGCCAATGCAGGATACATAAGTAAAAGCTTTAAGAAATCGTTGTTAGATATATATAAAACTGCTGTATCAACCAAAGCTTGAGCAGAGTAAGTACTTGATGGCTTACTTCCCTTCATCACAAGCCAACCAAAACTTTCACCCTTTGTAATAAGCTGTAATATAACCGTTTTACCTTCCGATGTTTCTTTTATAAGTTTCACTATCCCATCTATCACAAAAAATATCCCCGGTTCCTTATCTCCTTCGTAGAATATATAGTCTCCCTTTCTATAATGTTTAACAATAAAGAGATCTTCTATCCCTTTTATCTCTTCCTCTTTAAGGGAGCTGAAAACATCTATCTCCTTTAAAGCTTTCTCTTTATCTATACTAATCTTCTCTCTCTTCATATACTCACTCCTATCTAATTTTTGGTAAAGAGCCTAAGAGATATTTCAGGTAGTCATCTGTAAATACGAATCCTCCACCTATATAAACTCCCCTAACTTTACTGTTGGCAAGGTCAGACCCGCCAAATCTTATAAACACAGGTAAACCAGCAAATCTATACTCAAATCCAACATCAACCTGTGGATTGTTAGGTTCCCCTACTAAATCTTTTCTGTTAAATTTATAGACATCTGAAACCAATTTCAAGTTTTGAGAGAGTTTTAAATCTGCTCCCAAATCAGCAGAAGAGTCCTTTATACCAAATCTAACCCAGAGCTGTCTCTCTCCAAAGTTAAGTATCTTCCTTGCATACTGTAAATCAAAAAGTATTCCATATCTACGTGTAACAGAAGTTGTAGTTATACCGTTAGATGTAACTTCCTCTTTTTTATCTACATAACCTTTAGAGTTTGATAGAATTCCTACATAGTAATATCTATCATCTGTAGGTATAAAAGCTGCTGCAAACCCAGCCTTTGTCTCTTCATTTCCTGTATGTTTTTCTCCACCCATGTATATCTCAAGTGTAGACTCGTTTACAACTTTAAATGGTTTTGAGAAAGATTTAACTCCCTCATTTACATTATTGTAGAGAGTGTCTTCGTTAACAAGTTTACCGATAGTTCCCTGTCCTTCATTAACCTTTGCAAGTATCTGGTTAAGTTTATCCGATGCTTCCTTTATATTTCTAATACTAAGTTTAAGGTCTGACCTGTTTTCCCCTACAGTTTGCTCAATCTGAGTTGCCGCTTTGTCAATAGCATCAAGTGTTTGTGGAGCTTTTTCTTTGAGAGAAACAGATAGGTCTTTTAAATTTGCGATAAGTTTTCTGATATCCTCTCTATTTTCAGCTGTTATATTCTTTGTATTTTCCAAGGTTTTATCAAGATTCTCTGTTATGGATGGTAATGTTCTCCTTATCTCTGCGGTAATAGCCCTTATATTTTCAATAGATTTTCTTATATCTTCTTTATTCTCAACCACAATATCTCCTGCATTGTATGCAAACCTATCAAAATCCTGTATAAGCTTTTGAAGTTGTCCCTCTCCGATAGCTTTATTAAGGCTGTCTATCAGTAGAGCAAACTTCTTAGAAGCTTCTCCAATCTGATTTATCATATCTTCAGTTTGAGCATACCTATATGTGGTTTCTATAACTCCTTGGGAAGCCAAATTACCCGATGACGGATTTCCTGGGTCAATATACACATACTTATCTCCCATAAGTCCGTATGTCTTTATTATAACTTTTGCATCTTTGTATATAGGTATCTCTTGTCTAACTTTTAAAAGTGCTTTAACTTTACCATCTTCAAATGTTATATCCTCAACTTTTCCGGCTTTTACTCCCCTAACCTGAATGTCAGCTCCCTTTGATAAACCTTGAGCATCATCAAAATATACATAGTAATGGTTATACTCAACACCGAACTCTCTGTCTCCGAGTTTTATAATCAAAAATCCCAACAAACCTAAAACTAAAAGTGTAAATATTCCTACTTTGACAGATTGATTCATTTTACTTCTCCAAAATCGTTTCTTCCACCTTCATCCCGAAATGTCTACCTGCCTCTTCCACATAACCTAATATCTCATCCCCCACCTGTAAGTCAACCACGGATATAGGAGTACCATCTGATTTAACAACTCTTATTGTCTCAGCATTCTGTAAAACAGCTGATAATTTTTTATTATCATACACGGCTTCAATAAGTAACATCGGTCTTCTCTCAACCTTCGCTCTCCCTACATACACAACTCTACCGTTTCCATCTTTATCATAAACCATAACTTCTCTCCCGGCTGATATCTCACTTAGATACACAGTCTTACCACCGGGAACCCTTGTGTACATATGGACTGCTCCGGCATTAACTCTAAAAGGTCTTGATGCAACATACTCTGACTCTTCTGTTTCTGCATGAACCAGTATCATTCCTGCTGAAGAGTTTCCTACAAGCATACCTTCTCCCCTTTTAAGAAGAGAAGTTGTATCTACAGCAACCCTGTCACCCATTCCTACAGGTTTGATAGCTGTCACTTTCGCTTTAACAAGCTCTACTTTTTCCGTATCTTCTTTAACAGCCTTTGCAACCTTCTTTACTTCATTTATATCATCTGTCTGTAAGACAACACCTTTTACACCTTTTTCAAGGATTCCAACTGCGGTTTTCGCCTCTTCAAAATTTTTGACAAAACAGTATATGTTAGGCGATTGGGCTATTAAGTTTTCAAGTGGTATTATTGTCCAGTCTGTTGTTTGAACTATCACATTTTTTCCAGATTTTGCCAGAGATGCTGCTTTTTCTTCATCCTGTTTATTTGCTATCTTTACAATTATAAAATTCTCAGTTAAATTTCCCTCTTTATCTTGAATTACCAATTTTATCCTTCCAAGTTTCTTCACATCCTCAACTTTATCTTCTGTTATAAGAATGTAATCTACTCCAGATTCTATAGCTGTTGTAATCAGATTTTTATTGAACTTTCTTCCATCAAGTATAAACTCCTTCATCTTTTCTCCTCATGGTTTTATAAGTTAATCTAATTTTACCATAAAAATTAAGATATAATACTAACTAAAACTTATATCGGAAGGTTGATGATACAGATATCCCTTTTTTTGATTTCATTTTTTCTGTTTATTTTTGGATCCTATAACATATCAATTTTTAGTCTTGATGAAGCTAAAAATGCAAGCTGTGCAAGGGAAATGCTTGAGAGAGGTGATCTTGTAGTTCCCACGTTTAACTATGAGCTTAGGACAGACAAACCTCCAGTTCATTACTGGTTTATGATGTTGGCTTACAAAATCTTTGGGATAAATGAGTTTTCTGCAAGGTTTTTTTCTGCTGTATTCGGTAGTTTGACTATTTTAATAACTTTTCTATTTTCTCAAAAATTTATAAATAGAGAAGTAGCTATAATATCATCATTTATACTATTATCTTCTATACATCTTGTATTCCAGTTTCATATGGCTGTTCCTGATCCTTACTTAATATTCTTTTTGACCTCAGCGTTCTTGTCGTTCTTTGCTTTTTATAAAACTTTAAGTTCTAAATATATTTATATCTTTTACATATCAACTGGATTCTCAGTTTTAACAAAGGGATTAATAGGGATAGTGTTACCATCTATGATAGTTTTAACTTTTCTATTTATAGAAAGGAATGTTAGATTTTTGAAATATATGAAGCTACCTTTAGGTACTCTATTAGTATTAGCCATATCTTTACCTTGGTATATAGCTGTCGGTGTTAAGACAGATTGGGTTTGGATAGAGGAGTTCCTATTTAAACACAACATAAGTAGATTTTCGGATCCTATGGAAGGCCACGGTGGTCTATTTGTCATAACTTTTATATTTGTATTCGTAGGAATGTTACCTTTCACTATTTTTATACCTCAAGTTATAAAATTTGTATGGAGAGAAAAATATAACTCTCTTATCGTCTATCTATCTCTGGTAGTTTTTATATACACTGGATTTTTTGCTATCTCAAAAACAAAACTTCCAAACTACACAGTCCCAGTTTATCCACACTTAGCTGTTTTAATAGCACTCTATCTTTACAACTTAGATATAAGGAAAAGTAAAATGCTTTACAATCTTATTTTTTATTCTGTGCTTACTCTTATAATTTCAGTAGGTTTATACTTTGCTGTAAGCAACGACAAACATCTGTATATATTAAAAGACTACACACTCTACTTTATTATACTGTTTCTTGGTAGTTTAATTGCCATTTACTTTTACTTTAAGAAAGATATAAGAAAAATCATATTAAGCCTATCAGCTTCAGGTATATTAATGAGTATA
Organism: Hydrogenothermaceae bacterium; assembly: GCA_026418455.1. Classification (GTDB taxonomy): domain Bacteria; phylum Aquificota; class Aquificia; order Aquificales; family Hydrogenothermaceae; genus JAOABC01. The sequence goes on along the minus strand of JAOABH010000003.1, from coordinate 365,880 downwards.
GTTATATACGGAGTTATAATGCCACAGATTGATAAAGAAAGTTCAGTAAGATATTTAATGAGATACATAGATGGAAATAAACCCGTAGGATACTACAAAAGGTATAATCCAGCTTTTTCGTTCTATATAAAAAAGAGAATAGAACCTTTAAATAGTATAGAAGATGTTAAGAAATTTACTTCTAATGGTAAAGTTTATATACTAACAAGAGATGAATATCTTGATGAGTTAAAAGATTTAAATCTAAAAATCTTAGGAAAGAAAAAAGATTTATTTGAAAATCCAACCTCAGTATTACTTACAAATAAGGAGTAAATCATGATATACAAAAATTTTATGGATATGAGCTTGTCAGAACTTGGCATAGGAACCTACTTAGGAAATCCGGATAGAGAAACTTCTGAAAGATACAAACAGGTTATAAAGACAGCTATAACATTTGGTATAAATGTAGTTGATACGGCTATAAACTACAGAGCTATGGAAAGTGAGAGATCCATAGGTGAAGTTCTTCAAGAGATAGAGAGAGACAAAATGATAATATCAACAAAGGGTGGATACTTTCCTCAAGATGCAAGATTAAATATAGACAACATATCAAGATACATACAAGAAAACTTCATAGATAAAAATCTGTTTACAAAAGAAGATATAACACCATACGGTAACATACTGACACCTTCTTATATAGATTGGTCTTTTGAAAAAAGTTTAGAAAATTTAAACACTAACTATGTGGATGTGTATTTCTTACACAACCCCGAGGATCAACTTACAATATGTGATAAAGAGAGATTTTACAGAAAAATCTGGACTGTTTTCAGATTACTTGAAGGTAAAGTAAGTGAAGGAAAGTTAAGATATTATGGAATTGCCACATGGAACGGACTTAGAGTTGAATATTCCCATAAACAGCATATAAACTTAGAAGATATTTACAACATAGCTATGGAGGTAGGTGGTAATAATCATCATTTTAGATTTGTCCAGTTTCCGTATAACGTAGCTATGGTAGAAGCGTATAAGTTGAAAAATCAGAAGATAGATGGTGAGTTTTACACGCTATTTGAAGCATGCGAAAAACTCGGACTATATACATATATAAGTGCACCTCTTTTCCAAGGAAGAGTTTTGAGAGCTTTTCCGGAAGAAACAAAGAGACTGTTTAAGGTAGAAAAAAATTCACATCTACCTATCCAATTTGTGAGATCAACTCCAGGTGTCGGCACAGTTTTAATAGGAACCTCTCATACAGAACATCTATTAGAAAATGTTGAAATAGAAAAAATACCTAAACTTACAACTCAAGAGTTTGAAAAAATCATAAATATGTAATAAATTCTTATACCTGATTCTTATACCTGATTGTGATTTAATATTTTATTAGATTTTTAAGGAGGAAGATTGATGAAAAGTAAGGTTTCCATGGTTATTGGAGTGTTACTTATATTCATTGCAGGAATGAGTTTTGGTTTAAGCTCAAAAGCTGAAAAAAGAGATTACTCCGACGAAATTCAGATTATAAGGACATACACTGATGTTTTAAAATTGGTTGAAGATAACTATGTAGAGAATCCAGATAAAAAACAGCTTCTATACGGATCATTAAGAGGAATGTTATCTGCATTAGATCCTTACTCAACATTTTTTACTCCAGAAGAATTTAAAGAGTTTACATCAGAAACACAGGGAGAGTTTGGAGGACTTGGTATAGAGATAACTATGGAAAACAACAAGCTCCTTGTAGTTTCACCTATAGAAGATACACCAGCTTACAAAGCTGGAATAAAAGCTGGAGACTGGATAGTTGAGATAGATGGAGAGCCAACAGATAAGATGACTCTGTTTCAAGCTGTTAAAAAGATGAGAGGAAAACCGGGAACAAAAGTTACTCTAACAATATTCAGAAAAGGAGTAGATAAGCCATTTAAAGTAGAACTAACAAGGGACATAATCAAAGTTAAAAGTGTGAAAGCAAAAGAGATAGAAAATGGGAAAATCGGATACATAAGACTTACCCAGTTTCAAGAGAACTCAGCACAGGAGTTTGAAAAAGCATTAAAACAGTTTAAAAATAAAGAAGGCATCATCATAGACTTAAGAAATGACCCGGGAGGACTCCTAACGTCTGCGGTAACCATAGCTGATATGATACTTCCAAAGGGAAAACTGATAGTTTATACACAGGGAAGAGACCCTAAAAGTAGAGAGGAGTTTTACTCACAATCTGATCCTGTAATTCCTCCACATATCCCGATAGCCGTTTTAGTTAACAAAGGATCTGCCAGTGCTTCTGAGATTTTGACAGGAGCTCTAAAGGATAACAAGAGAGCTATAATAGTAGGAGACACTACCTTTGGAAAAGCCTCTGTTCAGACCCTTGTACCTCTTCCAGATGGTTCCGGTGTTAAATTAACAGTAGCTCACTACTATACACCAAATGGTAATATGATAATGAACAAAGGAATAACTCCGGATATTATTGTTAAACTTACAGAACAGCAGGAAGAAGAAAAAGCAAAAGCAGAGAGAGAAGCAAAAATGAACGGAAAAGATGATATAGTAAAAGACCCTCAACTTGAAGCTGCTATAAACGCTATAAAGATATTAAACTTTGCTAAAAATAACTGATGGTTGTATTAGGAATAGAAAGTTCCTGTGATGATACTTCAATTGCAGTATATGATTCTCAAAAGGGGATACTATCTAACGTAGTATCCTCTCAAGTTAAAATCCATGAAGCTTGGGGTGGAGTTTTTCCGGAGCTTGCGGCAAGGGAGCACACTAAAAATTTTATTCCTGTAGTCCATAAAGCTTTAAATGATGCCAATATTACCTTAAAAGATATAGATATAATTGCATCAACTTTCTGCCCTGGATTGATAATTTCTCTTGTTGTTGGTGTTTCCGGCTCAAAAGCATTGTCTTACATCACTGACAAACCTCTTGTGCCGGTTCATCATATAGAAGCCCATATATTTGCAAACTTCATAGGTAAAGAAGATATAGAATATCCATTTATAGCTTTGGTCGTTTCCGGAGGTCATACAGAGCTTGTTCTTGTAAAAGGATTTGAAGAATATATCTATTTAGGTGGAACACTAGATGATGCAGTAGGTGAAGTTTACGATAAAGTAGCAAGAGCCTTGGGACTTGGATTTCCTGGAGGTCCTATAATAGATAGATTAGCAAAAGAGGGTAAAGAGATTGTAAAACTACCAAGACCACTTATACATGATAAAGAAGAAAACAGATTTAACTTTTCATTTAGTGGTTTAAAAAGTGCTACTATAAGAGAAATTCAAAAAGGTATATACTCAAAAGAAGATATAGCTGCATCCTTTCAAAATGCAGCCGTAGATGTGCTTGTAAAGAAAAGTATAGATGCATGTAAAGAGTTTAAAGTGAATCATCTGGTAGTAGCTGGTGGAGTTTCTGCTAACTCAAAGCTGAGAGAAGAGTTATCTAAGGAATGTGAAAAAGAAGGTATAAAGTTAGACATACCTCCTATTTTCCTATGTACTGATAACGGCTCAATGGTAGCATACACTGGATATTTGAGATATAAAAATACCGGTAAAACCGTAGATTACGACTTTGAAGCATTGGCAAGATGCAGAATAGACAGATTTAAAGAGATTTTCTAAAATCAACTAAAAACTCTATAATAAAATCTGGCTTCTTCCCTAGAAAATGACCCAAAAAAAGCTATTTCTTCTATACCGAATCTCTCATATAAAATTGGCTTTAAATCTTGTAAAATCTTGACAATCTCTTCTTTTGATAAATCTTTTGATAAATTATGATTAGATAACATCTTACTTACTTATCTTCATTCCAATAATTCCAGCTGCTAATACAACCACAAAGAAAATTGCCATTAAGAGAAGTATATTTTCCATCTTTTACCTTATTTGTGAAAGGGAGGACATAGCCTGGTTAGCAAAAGTGTGTAAAACCACACTTTTGGTCAGTATATTTATATCCCGCCACATTCAGGCAAGCCTACACTGACAGGCGGCTTTTGACTTGCCATAGTCCCTACACCAGGTATAGGAACTAACCTACTCACACTCCTATCCCAATCCACCAATATAGGTTTTAGCGGAGAGAAATCTCTAACAAAGGATTTCTCAAGAATAGGAAGTGTGAGGGCTACCCTAAAGACTTGCCAAAGTTATTAAGAGGTTTTCATCTCTTCCCTCACCTGTTCCTTCCTTTGGTTTACAGGCTGTTGGGTCTTTGGCTCACCCTTAGGGCTTTCCAATCCTTTCCTCAATACCTTTATATCCTTACTTAGCTTTAACCATAAATATATACTTTTTTGCATTTTTTAGCAACTGTTGCTAGCCCCCCACACGTATAATTAAACTTTAGCTCCAAGTTTTTCAGCTTTTTCTTTAGCCTCTTCAATACCACCGACCATATAGAATGCCTGCTCTGGCAAGTGATCCCATTTACCTTCAACAACCTCTTTGAAAGATTGTATAGTCTCTTCTTTCTTAACGTAAGAACCTGGCTGACCTGTAAACTGCTCTGCAACGTGGAATCTTTGAGCGAGGAATCTTTGCAATCTTCTTGCTCTTCCAACTATAGCCTTATCTTCATCAGAAAGCTCTTCCATACCAAGTATAGCTATAATCTCCTGTAACTCTTTATATCTCTGTAGTATTCTCTGAGTTTCCCTTGCAACGTAGTAATGCTCTTCACCTACATACTCAGGAGCTAATGCTCTTGAAGTAGACTCAAGTGGGTCTATAGCAGGATAGATTCCGAGCTCTGTAAGTCTTCTTTGAAGGACTATTGTAGCATCAAGGTGAGCGAAAATTGATGCAGGAGCCGGGTCTGTGATGTCGTCTGCCGGAACATAAACAGCCTGTATAGAAGTAATAGAACCATTCTTAGTTGATGCAATTCTTTCCTGAACTTCACCAACGTCAGTTCCAAGTGTTGGCTGATAACCAACTGCAGAAGGAAGTCTTCCAAGAAGTGTAGAAACTTCAGCACCTGCCTGAACAAATCTAAATATGTTGTCTATAAATATCAGAACGTCCTGTTTCTCAACATCTCTAAAATATTCAGCCATTGTCAAACCTGTTTGAGCAACTCTGAATCTAACTCCAGGTGGCTCGTTCATCTGACCATAAACCATGGCAGTGTAAGGTAAAACTCCAGACTCTTTCATCTCCATCCATAGGTCATTTCCTTCTCTTGTTCTTTCTCCAACACCAACAACTACTGAGTATCCGGAGTGGAACTTAGCAATGTTGTGTATTAACTCCTGCATAAGAACTGTTTTACCAACTCCAGCACCACCAAACAGACCTACTTTACCACCTTTTATAAGAGGAACGAGTAAGTCTATAACTTTAATACCTGTTTCAAACTGTTCAACCTTTGTTGACTGTTCTTCAAAAGAAGGAGCTTCTCTAAATATAGGCCAATATTCTTCCGCATTTACAGGACCAGCTTCATCTATAGGTTGTCCAACAACATTAAATATTCTTCCAAGAGCAGGTTTTCCAACTGGAACCTTAATAGGAGAGCCTAAATCCTCAGCCTCTACACCTCTTACTAATCCATCTGTTGGACCATAAGCAACAGTTCTAACCCTTGAATCTCCAAGATGTTGAGCCACTTCAAGATATAAATCTTCTACATACTCTTTTCCAGTATCATCAATAGCCGTTCTCTGAACTTTAAGAGCATTTCTTATTTGAGGTAGTTCCCCTGTTGGAAACTCAACATCAACTACCGGACCTATAATCTGAACAACTTTTCCTTTTGCCATCTATATATCCTCCTTAAATCTTTTACTTAATAGCTTCGGCTGCGTTAATAATATCTATAAGCTCTGTTGTAATAGCTTCCTGTCTTGCTTTGTTAAATATAATAGTCCATTTTCTTATAGCTTCTCCAGCATTTTTAGTTGCATTATCCATCGCTATCATCCTTGCAGAATGTTCTGCTGTACTTGATTCCACTAAAGCTCTGTATAACTGGAAGTTAATATATCTCTGTAATAAACTTTCTAAAACTTCTTCTTTTGATGGCTCTATATTGTATACTGCAGAGCTTTCTGTAATTTTAACTGTGGAAGGAGGTTCTAGAGGAAGAAGTTTTCTAATCTTAGTTTCATAAGTAGAAGAAGTTATAAGCTCATTGTTAACAAGGTAAACAGCATCTGTTTGAGCCTCTATAAATCTTGAAGCTAATATCCCTCCCACTTTTGCTGTAAAAGAGAGATTCATATCTGTTCTATATATATCTTCATAAGCTCCTACAATATTAAAACCTTTGTTTTTAAAAAAGTTTACAGCCTTTCTTCCTATTAGTATAAGATTAACTTCTTTCCCCTTAGCTTTAAGGTCGATAATTTCTCTCCACACAGTTTTTAAAACGTTAGAGTTAAAAGCTCCAGCAAGACCCCTGTCAGCAGTTATAACTACATAATCAATCTTATTCTCTTCTCTCTTTGCAAGTAAAGGATGAGACTCTCTATCAATATAGATAGACAGGTCATATATAAGGCCATAAAGCTTTTCTGAGTATGGTCTTGTAGCATAGAGAAGGTTCTGGGCTTTTCTTAACTTAGCCGCAGAAACCATCTTCATTGCAGAAGTAATTCTTCTCGTATTTTTTATACCGTTTATCTTCCTCTTAATATCTCTCGGTGAGAGTTTAGCCATCTTTTATCTCCTTAGAATGCGACTTTTTTTTAAATTCTTTAACAGCAGCGTCAAGTTTGGCTTTTATATCATCAGTTAAAGCTTTCTCTCTTCTTATTGCTTCCAAGATATCAGGCTTTTCGGTATCAAGGAATGTGTAGAACTCTTTTTCAAATTTCTGTATGGCATTTATTGGCACATCATCAAGAAAACCTTGACCTGCTATGTATATAATAGCCACCTGCTTTTCAACAGGAACTGGTTGGTTAGGAGGTTGCTTTAGAAGTTCAACCATCCTCTGACCTCTTGCTATTTGAGCCTGGGTAGCTTTATCAAGTTCTGATGCAAACTGAACAAACGCCTCAAGCTCTCTGAACTGAGCAAGGTCAAGTCTCAATGTTCCTGCAACCTGTTTCATTGCCTTTATCTGAGCAGCACCACCAACCCTTGAAACAGATATACCAACGTTAATAGCAGGTCTTATACCTTTATAGAATAAATCTGCTTCAAGGAATATCTGACCATCAGTTATAGATATTACGTTTGTAGGAATATATGCTGCAACGTCACCTGCCTGAGTTTCAATTATAGGTAAAGCCGTCAATGAACCAGCTCCAAGTTCATCATTTAGTTTAGCAGCTCTTTCAAGTAGTCTTGAGTGTAAGTAGAAAACATCACCCGGATAAGCTTCCCTTCCCGGTGGTCTTCTAAGTAGGAGTGATAACTGTCTGTATGCATAAGCATGTTTTGTAAGGTCATCGTATATCACAAGAGCATGCATTCCATTATCTCTAAAATACTCACCTATTGTACAACCTACAAAAGGAGCTATATACTGCATCGTTGCCGGGTCTGAAGATGTAGCAGCAACTACAGTTGTATACTCCATAGCTCCATGTTTCTGTAAAGTTTCAACAATATGAACTACGTTAGCTCTCTTTTGACCAATAGCAACATATATACAGTAAACTCCCTGTCCTTTCTGATTTAGTATTGTATCTATTGCAACAGTTGTTTTACCTGTTGCTCTATCACCTATTATAAGCTCCCTCTGTCCTCTACCAATAGGTATCATAGCGTCTATGGCTTTTATACCAGTTTGAAGTGGCTCATGAACTGATTTTCTTTTAACAACACCCGGAGCAATTTTCTCAACAGGAGAGTAGTAAGCTATATCGGTTAATGGTCCTTTTCCATCTATTGGTCTTCCAAGTCCATCAACCACTCTACCGAGTAATCCCTTTCCTACCGGGATAGAGAGTATCTTCCCTGTTCTCTTTACCTGCGTACCTTCTGAAACACCGACATCAGATCCAAGTAAAACAGCACCTACGTTATCTTCTTCAAGGTTAAACACAACACCGACAACACCATTCTCAAACTCAAGCATCTCACCCATCATAGCTTTCTCAAGGCCGTATATACGGGCAACACCGTCACCAACCTGAATAACCGTTCCAACTTCTTCAAGGTTTGCCGCTGCTTCAAAACCTTTCAACTGTTCCTCAAGTTTTCCTAAAACTTCATCAGCTCTTATCACAGACATTAATCCTTTACCTCCTATATTTTTAGAATCTTGATAACTCTTGCTCTAACTTTTTCATAAATGTTTTAATAGAACTATCTAATACATAACTTCCGGCTTTTATAACTGCTCCAGCTATCAATGAAGGATCTTCCTTTACAGTAAATTCAACCTTCTTACCAAGTTTAGACTCAACAACAGCTTTTATCTTTGACAACAACTCCTCATCTATCGGATGAGCTGTAATAACCTCACCTTTTAATGTTGCAAAGAACTTTTCAACTTCAAATCTAAACTCTTTACCGATCTCTTTAAGAATGTTGGCTTTATTTTCTTTAACAACAAACAATATAACCTGGTAGATAGAATCACTTAAATTGAGACTGTTTTTAACTTCAGATAGTAGTTTTTCTTTCTCTTCAAAAGAAAGCTTAGGATTTAAAAGAATATTTCTAAAAACTCTGTTCTCTCTGTATAACTTTGAGATTAAATCAATTTTTGTAACAGCATCAACCAAAGCAGATTCTTCTTTCTCTATCCCGGATATTAACACTTTTACCACTTTCTTTAAAAACTTCTTATCTACTTTCACCTTTTAAGCCTCCAATTTCTTTAATGAGTTTTGGAGAAGTTTTTCAGTTGTTTTAGGATTGGCTTTCTCTTTTACTAATAACTGAGCTACTTCCAATGCCCTCTCTGCAGCATATTTTTTCAAAACAGCCTCAGCTTTTCTTATCTCAATAGCTATATTTTCCTGTGCCTGTTTCTTTATCCTTTCAGCAATCTCATTTGCCTGTTTTAAAGCATGTTCCCTTTCCAACTTTGCAGTTTCTTGAGATATCTTTATACCTTCTTGAAGCTTATAGTTTGCTTCCTCAAGCTTTCTCTTTGCTTCTTCAAGAGCTTTTATACTATCCTCTTTTGCTTTCTGTGCCTCTTCCACCATAGATGCCACAGACTGCCTTCTTCCCTCAAGGAACCTTTTTATATACTTTCCACCAAAATAGTAGATAATTCCAAGTAAAATAGCGGTATTAACAGCTTTCCATAATAATATATTTCCACCTTCACCACCTTCGGAAGCAAAACTGGAAAAAGCAAAACCAAACATCAAAATATAAGAGATATATCTCATGCTGCCTCCTCTAAAGTAAGTTTCTTAGCTATATCCTGTGCCACTCTGTTGACAGTTTTATCTATAATCTTCTTCTCAATCTCTACAACCCTTTCTATATCTTCTTTTGCTTTAGCCAGCTCTAACTCTGCTTCCTCTGTTGCCTTTCTTATAATTTCTGCAACTTCTTCGTTTGTCTTTTTATGGGACTCTTCAAGGATTTTCTTACTTTCCTCTTTAATTTTTGATAGTATAACATCTACCTCTTTTAATATTTCAGCTACTTTATCGTTGTTTGCTTTTGCTTCCTCATAGAGTTTTTTCACAGTTTCTTCTCTTTCTGAGAAAGCTTGAAGGTAAGGATCAAAGTAAATCTTTTTCATAACGGCCATAAAAACTAAGAAAAGTATAAGCTGGATAAAGAGGGTCTGGTCTAAAGCTATACCAACATGCACAAGAGTACCTCCGGTGATTATTTTGTTTAATATCATATCAGAAAATTTTTAACATTTCAAAAATTTTTCCCATTTTGTATAATAGAAAACTTAAAAATCTGAAGGAGTGAATGTTGGAGTTTAAGATAGTTGATGTTATTTTTATGATCCCTGCTCTTCTGTTTGCGGTGATAATCCACGAAATAGGACATGGATTGATAGCTTACAAACTGGGAGATGATACTGCCAAGAGAGAAGGGAGATTAACCCTTAATCCTGTACCTCACATTGACCCTCTTGGGTCTTTACTTCTACCCGGACTTTTAATAGCTGTTGGTTCTCCTTTCCTTTTTGGTTGGGCAAAACCTGTTCCAATAAATCCTTATAACTTTAAAAAGTTAAATATCAAAACAGGTGTTGCTTTAACATCATTCGCAGGCCCATTTACAAACATATTATTTGCAGTAATTTTTGCACTACTATATAGATTATCTACAGATGTAGAGATACTTAGTTCGATAGCCTCATTTTTAGGTGTGTGGGTTGTTGAATCTATATTTGTCCCCCTTGCTATATTTTTTAAATACTCAGTCACTATTAATCTGATTTTAGCTATATTTAACTTACTTCCGATACCTCCTCTTGATGGAGGGCATATACTTTTATCTCTACTTCCGTCTCATATTTATCAAAAGATAGCCCCCTATGAGCAGTATGGATTTTTTATCCTCATACTTTTACTTTTTACTGGAGTTATAGGCTATATAATCATGCCGATATATGTTTTCTTGATAAAAATACTGCTTTAATCATAACATTTTCGGACTTTTTGGTATATAATTTATTATTGAGACTAAATATCAAAGGTAGAAATAATATGATGAAAAGATGCCTAGCAGATCTGGGACAGGGACTTAAAGTAAAGATAAAGGAAATAAATTTACCGAAAGATTTAAGAGATAAGCTGTATGAACTTGGACTTATCCCTGGACAGGAAATAGAGATACTTCAGGATGCACCACTGGGAGGACCTATAAAGATAAGGGTTGGAGATTACTGTTTGGCACTGAGAAGAAAGGAAGCTAAAGGGATAGTTGTAGAGGAACCAGATGGAAAAGGTTATTAAAGTTGCTGTTGTAGGTAATCCTAATGTAGGTAAAAGTGCCCTTATAAACGCAATTGCTGGCACGAACATAAAAGTAGGTAACTGGACAGGAGTAACTGTTGAAAAAATAGAAGCTCAGATAGAGTATAAAGGTTTTAAAATACATTTTATAGACCTTCCGGGGATATATAGTATCGCCAATAAAACAGCTGAGGAAAAGATAACAATAGATTTTCTTATAAATCAAAAACCAGATATAATCCTTAATGTTATAGATTCAACAAATCTTAAAAGAAATCTATACTTAACTATACAACTTCTTGAACTTGAGATTCCTATGGTTATAGCACTAAACATGTGGGATGAACTAGGAAAGAGAGGTATAAAGATAGATAGTGAGAAATTCTCAAAACTTCTATGTGCTCCGGCTATTCCCACCTCTGCTCTAAGAAATTTAGGAATAAACAGTATACTAGATAACATTATTAAAACGTACGAAAATAAAGATGGGTTTAACTTTTCTAAGTGTGAGCAGTTTGAAACACAGATAGAAGATTATCTGAAAAGATTAAAAAACTTTATAGAACAAACCCATCCAGGTATTTTAGAGTTGTATCCTCAAAGATACCTTTTAACATCTATCCTTGAAGGTTCCTTTGATGGATATCTTCCCTCAGAGATTAAAGAGTATGCAGATAGACTTAAAGAAGAGATAGAGAAGGTTTACCACAAAGATATAAGAGCCTTGATGATAGAAGAGAGATACGGCTTAGTATTAAATATATTGAAACAGACAGTCAAAGAGAAACCTTTAGAAGAGGAGAGTTTAAACTTCTCTCTTGCTTTGGACAGAATATTTTTACACAGATATCTTGGACTTCCTATATTTTTTATACTTGTATGGCTTACATTTGAAATGACATTTACTTTTTCTACTCCTTTTGTTGATTGGTTAGATAATACATTATCAAACTTATCTTTAGTTGTAAATAACTATCTCAAAAACTCTCCAGACTGGTTAAGATCTTTTATAACCGAGGGAGTTCTCGGAGGAGTAGGATTTGTTTTAGTATTTACACCTGTTTTATTTACTTTATACATAATCTTATCATTCCTTGAAGGTAGCGGATACATAGCAAGGGCTGCCTTTTTGATGGATAGATTTATGAGTATATTTGGGTTAAGCGGAAAATCATTTATACCACTTTTACTTGGTTTTGGATGTAACGTTCCTGCGGTTTATGCTACGAGAACGATAGACAGTCCAAAGGAAAAGATTCTCACAGCTCTTATGATTCCATTTATGTCCTGTGGAGCAAGACTTACGGTTTTTGCGTTTTTTGTTTCAATATTCTTCACAAATCACAGAGGATTAGTTATATTTTCTCTTTACATTATGGGAATTTTTTCAGCAATAGTTATAGCAATACTTCTAAACAAATTTTATTTCAAGCTTGAACACTCTTACTTTATACTTGAGCTACCTCCTTACAGAATGCCAACTCTGAGATATATGCTTTTAAACAGCTGGATAAGAGTTAAATCTTTCATTATTGAAGCCGGTAGCTTTATATTTGCAACATCTGTAGTTATCTGGTTTTTAACTAACATACCTTTTGGAGTTAAAAAAGAGGACAGTATACTGGGTAAAGTTGCAAAAGAGATATCTGTAATATTTGAGCCTCTAGGATTTGGAACATGGCAGGCAACTACTTCACTTTTTGCCGGATTTGTTGCTAAGGAAGTAGTCCTTTCAACAATGGGTAATGTGTATATGCAGGAAGTTCCACAAACTCAGGAAGATCAAATAACAGTATCACAATTTGCAAAAGATACAGTAGTAGGATTCTTTAATGCTTTCATAGGACTTTCTGAGGAAGTAGGACAAAAGTTCGGGTTAATAGAAAAAGAAAGAGAAGAAGTTGATACTGGACTTATGGAAGTTATAAGAGATGAGTTTACTCCGGCTTCTGCATACTCATTTTTGGTCTTTCTCCTTTTATACACTCCATGTCTTGCAACAGTTTTTGCAATCCGGCAGGAACTTGGAAGCAACAGATGGATGATAATCTCAGTTTTAATAAACTTCACAACAGCTTACATTATGAGTTTTATAGTTTATAACTTTTTAAAAATTTACTTTTAACTCATTTTTCCGACTTTTGATATAAGATCGTAAATAGGACCCATTAAACCGAGTATTATAATAAGCATAAAAATTCTGCTAAAGATTTTAAACTTACAGACGGAAGTTGTCAGAAGATACAAAGCGGAAATCTTATAGATGTATTAACTCCAAATAATAGATACATCTACATTTATTCAAGCTCAAGTGGTAGAGGTAATGGCATCCAACAAGGCTATGTTGATTATTCCTGGATAAACGCAAATAGAGTAACTCTTGATGCAGATGGAGATTGCGAAGTTTATTTTAATGGAAGTGTAACAGAGAGATAGTTTTTAAACGTAGATTAACTTTAAAAGCTCTCTTTTGACATCTTCTAATATTTTTTCATCTGTTATTTTCTGTCTATCTTTTGTCCTAACGTAAAAAGAGTCCCTGGCTCTTATTCCCTGGGTTGAGACTTTTGCTATATGGACGTATATATCAAAATCTGCAAAAACTTTAATTATATCAAACAACAGTCCTATTCTATCTTCCGCAGAGATATCAAATATCGTATAACTATCGGACATCTGATTATCTACTTTTACGAATGTAGGGGGTGGTATTGTAGAGCTTTTAAATCCTTTTGATCTTTTTTTAGACAGTGTTTCTATATCTATTTTTCCTTCAATAAACTCTTTTAACTTTTCTATAAATTGTCTAAATTTATACTCATCTATCGCTTCAAGGGTTGATGTTGAAACCTGAATATCTATTAAAATAACATCATCAACCCTATTAAAACTATACACAGTAAGAATATTGATATTTAGATACGTTAATATTCCAGTAATCACAAGTAAAGGATTATCTAAATCTCTAACAGCAATAACTATATGTGAAAACCCAGCTCCCACATTTTTATCAAATTTATAAACAAACTTCTTTTTTGAAAGAAGTAGTTCATCTTCAAGCTGTATATGTTGAACTATATCATCTAAAGGTGTTGAGAGTATATAATAGTCAGAAATTCTGTTTATGTGAAACCCTGCTTTCTCTCTTCCAAGAAGCACAGACAGAATTTGAAGCACTTTATCTTTCTTTTCTTTTAACTTTCTCTCAAAAAGCTCGTGGGGGTTAATATCCTGCCGGAAAACTTCCAATGTCTTATCATAAAGTTCCAAAAGTAAAGCTTGTTTCCAATCATTCCATAGATTTGGACCTACAGCATTAGCATCACACCAAGTTAAAACTGTAAGCATCTTCAAAAGCTGAGGATTTCTTATAGTTTCCACAAAATCTTCTATCACCTTAGGATCATTAAGATTTCTCCTTTGAGATATATGAGCCATATCAAGGTGATGTCTCACCAGAAAACTGACAATCTCTGTGTCAGCTTTGGAGTAATCAAATCTTGTCAAGATATCCCATACCATTTCAGAACCAAGCTCACTATGGTCTGCTTTATGTCCTTTTCCTATGTCGTGTAAAAATATGGCCCATATGAGTAAATCTTTTCTGTCTATATCTTTATATATATCGTAAATCTGTTTTTTATAAGGACTATCCAATTTATATAGATTTTCAAGCTCTTCCACGGCTTTTATAGCATGGGCATCTGTTGTGTATTTATGGTAGTGATCATACTGGAAGTGGCATCTTTGATATCCAAATTCCGGAATAATATCATCAAGAACATAAAAGTCTTGCATTCTTTTTAAAGTCTTAGATAAGTTTTTTACATTGCTGAAAATTCTTCTAACGAGAGATTTCATCTCCGTAGAAAAGTCTAAATTCTTTAGAACACTCTGATTTTTTCTAAGTAAAAATTCAAGTTTTGAAGAAAAGTCAAGTCCGTAGTCCTTATAGTATATAAAGGCTTTTAAAATATTTGTAGGATTACTTTCAAACTTACGGTAATCTATAACATCTATCTCTGAAGATGTTCTAACAAATATATCATCAATAGGTATAAACTCCTCATAACCATAATCCTCTGTCAGATTTTTCATTATTCTTTTTGTTATATTGTTTATAGATTTTGCACTTTGATAGTAGAGTTTCATCATCTTTTCTACACTTTCCCTTAAATTTTCCAAATCTTCCGGATTTTCCACAAATCCAAGTTTCTTGGCAACTTCCTCTTGAAGTGCGAAAGTAAGAACGTCACATTTTTTATTACATATAAGATGCATCTGATTTCTGATCCTGAGAAGAAAATCATAGCCGTTCATAAGCTCAATATACTCTTCCTCAAGAATAATACTTTTTTCCACAAAGTAGTGATAATCTGCAACATCATCAAGGGTTTTTGCTATCCAAAGAACCTCGTGAAAATCTCTTAAACCTCCTTCTCCTTCTTTTACGTGTGGCTCCATAAGATATATACTACTTCCTGTGCTTTGGTATCTAACTTTTCTGGCTTTTAAAGTCGCCTCTACGTACTGCTTTCTCTTTGCTTTAATAAGCTTCTTAAATTTAGTGGTAAGTTCATTGTATATAGATTCATCTCCACACAAAAATCTTCCCTGAAGAAGTGCAGTCGCTACCGTTAAATCTTCCTTTGATAAATCAAGAAACGTTTTTATATTTCTTGGAGAAAATCCTACATCACTTTTTAAATCAAGAAGCATATAGTAAAAACTCTCTATTCCGGCTTTCAGTTCTTCTATATCTTTACCAGAATAAACCAAAGATATATCTATATCAGATTTAAAACATAGCTCCCTTCTTCCATATCCTCCCAAAACTATTATCGTTATACCTTCAAGATTTTCAAAGGCAAGTTCCGCAAACTCTTTTATAGTTTCATCTGTAAGGTCAGAGAGTTTCCTGACGATCTCAAGTCCACTTTCTCCCTGGTAATGTAGATCAACAAGTCTTCTCTTTTCTTCAAAATACTTATCAAGAACTTCTTTCTTTCTATTTATATCTAAAACCTTCATTTAATAATCTCTTCCTGTAAAAGTGCTATATCATATTTAGAAGCAAGTTCTTTTTTCAAATCTTCTGCGACAGTATAAGCCATAACAGTTAACCTCAAAACATTTAAAATATTTTACTACTTTCTACCTACAGCTTGTTTTATTTTATCTATATGTAATTTATAATATATTGGTCTTCCGTGTGGACACAAGTGAGGATTATCAGTTTTTATCCACATAGATAAAAGTTCCTTTGCTTGCTGTAATGTGAGAGAGTCCCCAGACATTATAGACATTCTACAGGATACTTTGGATATCAAATTATCCGTATCAGTTATACCTTCTTTTAATATCTCCCAAAGTGATTGGATAGCTTTTCCTGTATCCATTAAATCTGGAATAGCTGTTATATAAAGTTTATCTTTTATATCAAACTTAAATCCTAAGTTGTTTAAAAGTTCTTTTAGCTGGAAAAGTTTTTGTTTATCTTCCTCTGAAACTTCAACCTCTACCGGAGATATCAACTTCTGATATCTATAGTATCCTTTTTCCTGAATTGTTTTTTTTAAAATTTCATACATAACCCTCTCATTAGCCACATGGGCATCTATAAAATAGATTTCTGATTTATAGTAAGCAATTATAAATGTGTTTTCTACATAACCTATAATCTCAAAATCATCTTCAGTTTTATAATTAGCTTTAGGTTGGTTTAACTCAAAGAAAGATACAGAAGATTTTGGTTTTAAGGATTTATCAATGGCTGTTTTTAAAAGAGAGATAACTTCTTTCTCCTTTTGAAATTTAACCTCCGTTTTAGCTGGATGTATATTTATATCATAAAAATAAGGTGGAAGTTCAAAATTAATAAAATAAAAACCTTCACCAAGTATATCTTTCATAAATCTAAAAATTATAGGATTTTTTACAGGTCTTGAATTTACAAAGATAAAGTTCCTTTTCCACTTTTTGAGAGATATATATCCTCTAATTTTTCCGGTAAAGTTTTCATACTCTATCTCCACAACATCATTATAAATATCGGTTAAAATTTCTCTAACTCTGCTCTTAATATCTGATGGAGGAAAGTTATATATCTGCCTTGAATCTATGGTAAGGGTAAAGTGAATATCAGGATGAGAGATAACATAATTTAAAAAGGAAGAAACTATATGGTAATTTTCCGTATTATCACTTTTTAAAAATTTCTGTCTCGCAGGTAGATTGAAAAACAGGTCTCTTACATCCACAGCTGTTCCTATCGGATGTCCTACTTCTGATAGAGAAATAACTTTTCCGGCTTCAACAACTAACTGTCCTGCTGTTATATCGCTATGGGTTCTTGAAGTGATAGATAGCTTTGAGACATTTGCTATAGATGATAAAGCCTCACCTCTAAATCCGAAGGTAAGAATGTTATAAAGGTCTTCAACAGATTTTATTTTACTCGTATGATGTTTTTTTACCGCATTTATAAGGTCTTCCCTTTCTATACCTTCTCCATTATCAATAACCTTTATCAATCTCTTCCCAGCTTTTTCTACAAAAATGTCTATCTTTGAAGCCTTTGCATCTATTGAGTTCTCTATCAGTTCTTTCAAAACACTTGCTGGTCTCTCAACAATCTCTCCGGCAGCTATTTTATTTACAATCTCCTCTGGAAGTGGTTTTATCTTCAAAAAAACCTCCTAAACTTCTTCCACTTTTAGAGTTAATCCTTCTGCATTTAATATTCTGACCTTTTTACCTTTCTCTATCTTCTTATCAGATATGGCTTTCCAGAGCTCTCCATCTACCATCACATAACCCTGTCCATCTATATCCGTATAAGCCACGGCTTCTTTACCTACAATCGTCTCCTCTCCGGTTTTCGGTTTCTCTCTCTGAGCTTTTAATCCCAGATAAGCAACTATAAGAAAGAACAGAGCACTGAATATAACCGTAGGAATTATAATTGATAAAGAGATGTCTCCATACGGAGATTCTGGAGAAACAAGTATAACAGAACCTATAAAAAGAGATATAATGCCGGCTATGGCTATTCCTCCAAATGTGGGAGTTATTAACTCTATTACAAAAAAAAGTATTCCCAGTAAAATCAATATTAAACCAAGCCAATTGACAGAGATGATGTTAAGAGAGTACAGGGCAAGAGCAAGAGATATAGCTCCTACTGTTCCAGGAATTATCGAACCCGGATTGTAAAGCTCGAAGAATATTCCATAAAATCCTATCATAAGTAAAAAGTAAGCCACTGTAGGATTTGATAAAACTTTAAGTAAAACCTCTTTAAAGTTAAGTTCAACCTCTGTTATAGGCTGATTTTTGACATTTAAGACTATCTCTTTTCCAAGCTTTTTAACTTTTCTACCTTCGAGCTTATCTATAAGGTCATTTATATCCATTGCTATAAAGTCAACAACCTTCTTATCTACAGCCTCTTTTGCTGTAAGATTTATACTCTCTGTTATCATCTTCTCTATAACTTCTGGATTCCTTCCTTTCTCTAAAGCCACACTTTTCACAAACGCAACCATATCATTTATAACTTTTTTCTTCATCGTCTCTTCTATATCCCTACCTTCCATAGATACAGGAGAAGCAGATCCTATATTTGACATAGGTGACATAACGGCTACATCACTGGCAACTGTAATAATAGCTCCAGCAGAAGCAGCCCTGGCTCCCTTCGGATAAACATACACAACAAAAGGTATTGGAGTGTTTGAGATACTCTTTATAATATCTCTCATAGCTGTATCCAACCCACCGGGAGTATCAAGTGTAAGTATGACAACACAAGCTCTCTTTTTTTCAGCAGTATCTACAACTCTTTTTATATAATCAGCAGCTACAGGTGTAATTGCATCATTCCAGTTTGCCAGAATAATTTCAGCCTTTGCTACATTTAAAAGCAGCAGTAAAAAAATTAAAGTAATGACTTTCTTTAAAACCATATCCTACCCATTTCTATTTGATTGTCACCAAATAATATATAATATTTAACATAAAAATCACCTTCCGGAGTTAAGTTGAAAGTTTTGACCTATCATAACATAGACACACCACCTAAGGAAGCAAAACTCAAAACGTTATACGTTAAACCTTCAAAATTTGACAAACAACTTAAAATTCTAAAAATGCTAAACTATAAAACACCAAGTTTAACGGATATAAAATTTACAAAAAAAGAGATACTTCTAACTTTTGATGATGGATACAAAGATTTTATAGAGAAATCATTTCCAATTATAAAGAAGCATAATTTCAAAGCCATAGTATTTATAGTTACAGATTTAGTAGGAAGCTACAATAGATGGGATTGGGAAAAGTTAAATGTAAAAAAGCTACTTATGGACTGGAAAGATATAGAGTATATCCAGAAAGAGGGAATAGAGATTGGATCCCACACATTAACACATCCATTTTTAACAAAGATAGAGATTAAAGAAGCTAAAAAAGAAATAGAAAATTCAAAAAAAATCTTAGAAGATAAATTAGGTACAGAGATAACATCCTTCTGTTATCCTTATGGAGATTATAATGAAAAGATAAGAGATTTGGTTGAAGAAGCCGGATACAGATATGCATTTACAACAAAAGATGGTAGTTTTGAAATGTCAGATGACCCTTTTCAGATAAAGAGGATAACCGTATTTGGCAATTTACTACTACCACAGTTTATATTTAAGGTATTAAGATGAAAATTCTGTGGATAAACGGAAATCCTAATCCAAATCCCGGTGGGACAGAAGCTCATTCCATAGACTTTATAAATTCCCTTGAAAAGATACCTGAAATAAAACTATATAAAGCAGTAGCAAAGGGAGGTTATATTGATAATCATACAACCAACAAAAATAAGTTCTACATCACACTTAAATCAGAATTTTCTCCTTTGAACACATTAAAACTTATCAATATAACTAAACAGATAAAACCTGAGGTAGTAATCGGCAATAACGGTAATGAGTATATAAACACATTTTTAGCCGGAAAGTTAGCTGGTAGTAAAGTGGTGTTATTCCGGCATATGTTAAATAGACAGCCTTTTTTTATTAAAAAATTTATATTTCCAAATGTAGATAAGATTATAGCAGTTAGCGAAAGCTCAAAAAGAAGATTACTTTTAGATTCTGTACAAGAAAGTAAGATAGAAGTTTTACCTAACTTTATAGATGAAGAGAAATTTAATTTTAATCAAGAAGAGAAAAAAGAAGTAAGAGAAAAACTAAATATAAAAGATGATGAAGTAGTTATATCATTTTTAGGGAAGGTGGCAGAAGGAAAAGGTATATTTGATTTCTACTATGTTGCAAAAAGATTGACAGAAAAATCAGATAAGTTTAGATTTTTAGTTATAGGCTACGGAAGAGACCTTGAAAAAATAAAAAAAATGGCTCAAGAAGATAGAATCTCTGATAAATTTACTTTTACAGACAAAACAAACACTCCCCATATATTCTTAAAAGCCTCAGATATATTACTTGCTTTATCAAAAAATGAAGAAAGTTTTGGTAGAATTGTTGTAGAAGGTTTTGCTGTAAAAAATATAGTGATAGTTTATGATGTTGAAAATTTAAAGTATCTTGTCAAAGATAGAGAAACTGGATTTATATGTCCCGTCGGTGATATAGATTGTGTTGTATCTAAGATAATTAAAGTTGTTGAGGACAGAAATCTTTTTGAATTTATAAAAGAAAATGCTTACAACGAATTTAAAGAAAATTACACAGAAGAAAAAGTGATAAACAGATTTTTAAAAATCATCTCAGAGGTAGTGAAATAGAAGCTTTAAAGTTTGTTTATGATAGGTTTAGAGGATACAGATTACACATATTTTTGGCTCTTCTTGGAAGTTTAATAGAGGCCGGTTCCTTAGCAGGTTTAACTTATCTTGTTAAAGATATAATAGATAGAGTTTTCATAGAGAAAGATTTAGAAAAGTTAAAGTTTGTTCTTATAGTAGTAATATCATTGGCTTTATTTAAACAGATAGGTTTTATCCTTAAAGAGTATGTGTATCCTTATGCTCTTTTCAAAGTTTTAAAGCAACTCAGACAAGAGATATTTTTAAAATTGATAAACGGAAGATACTCAGATATCCAGAGTAGACAGTTTGGAGATATTTTAAGCAGATCAACAAATGATTTAGAAGCTTTTAGAAACTCTATGATATTGGTGGGAGTTGACTTTATAACACAGCTCTTTACAGTTGTAGGTATGATAGGAGTCTTAATATACAGAGATTATCAGCTCTTTTTGATATTTTTAATAGCAACTCCAATCTTTGCCCTATCCTTTAACTACTTTGGAAATAAAAGAAAAAAATACTCTCAAAAAGTCCAAGAGTCTTTTGCAGAGTACACACAAACCGTAAATCAAACATTATCTGGACTGGAAACTATAAAGGTATTCAGTAAAAAGGTGATAGAGAGCATATTCGAAAAAGTAAATCAGAACCTATTTAAAAACCAAAGAAAAAACGCCCTTTATGATGTTCTTTATCTCTCTTCCTTAGAGATAGCTTCTTACGTAGGTGTAGCTGGAATAATTCTATACGGTGGCATAAGCATCATAAACGGTAGAATCACTACTGGAGATCTTTTCTCCTTTTTATCAGCTCTTTTAATCCTGGTAAACTCTCTCCAGATTCTCCAAAGGGGAGCTATACAGTTTAAGGTTCTCACACCGGTAGTTTTAAGGATAAAAGAGATTTTAAATATATCTACAGAGCAAGAGAAAGGAATAGAATTTAAAGAGTTTAGAGAAAAAATAGAGTTCAAAAAGGTATATCTAAAGATAGGTCAAAGTAATATTCTTAATAACATAAATACAGTTATCAAGAAAGGTCAGAAAATAGGAGTAGTAGGGCATACGGGCTCTGGAAAAAGTAGCTTTATAAAACTTATCTATGGACTTTACGATAACTATGAAGGTTATATATACTTTGATAATATAGAGTTAAGACAGATAAACATAAGAACATTAAGAGAAAAAATTGGTGTTTTATCCCAAGATGTATTTATATTTAACGACACTGTAAGAAATAATCTACTGATAGCAAAACCAGATGCGACAGATGAAGAGATAAATCAAGCTCTAATTAAAGCAAAAGCTGAATTTATTTTAAAACTACCAAACGGTTTAGAAACCATATTAGGAGAAAGAGGAAGCAGTCTCTCCGGAGGAGAAAGACAAAGATTAGCCCTTGCAAGAGTATATCTAAAAGACCCTCAGATAGTAATCATTGATGAAGGAACTTCAGCCTTAGATCCTAAAACAGAAGAAGAAGTTATAAACCTACTTTACAACCATTTTAAGGACAGAACTCTCATCATAGTAGCCCATAGAATATCTACATTGAAGATGTGTGATAGAATATTAATTTTTGAAAATGGAAAAATTATAAAAGACCAAACATCGAGAGAGTTTTTTGATGAAAAATAAACTGTATATAGCCTATATATTACTTGTCATCTCACTTTTTATAGGTGTAGATACTTTACAATTTAGGGGAGAGGAGTCCAGAAGATTTTTGATGGCTTTTGAGATGTTTTTCTCAAAAGATTACTTTAATCCTACTGTGTTAGGAGAAGACTATTTCAACAAACCTCCACTATTTGGTATCGTTATAGCTCAGATATTTCATGTTTTAGGATTCAGTGAGTTTGCTCTAAGAGTGATATCATTGATTTCATCTATCCTTTCATCAGTTTTTGCTGGGTATGTATCTTTTCTAATCACAAGAGATAAAACTGCATCTATTCTAACTGCCGTAATATTTCTTTCGGCTATAGATATACTGTTTTGGTATGGCTTCTTAGCAGAGATAGATATGTTTTTTACACTTTTGGTTAACATCTCTATATTTACCTTTTTATACTCTGTAAAAAGCAACAACCTTTTACTTTCTATAGGATCTGGTATATTTGCAGGATTAGGTTTTCTATCAAAAGGCTTTCCTATATTTTTATTCGCTGGTACATTTGTAATCTCCCTACTTTTTACACACAGAGATAAGATAAAGCCAATATTTATACACACATTCTTAGCTGTTTTTTCTTTCTCTATTGTCTGTTTAATATGGTTTTTAAATTTAAAACATCCGGATTTATACATCCAGAGACTTTTTGATGAAAGTTTCTCAAGGGTAGAAAACCCTAAAAGTTTCTTGCTTGACATACTTGACGATTTTAAATTTGTATTAACAACTCTAAAGCAGTTTTTTCCTTGGAGTTTAGTTTTAGTATTACTACTTTTTAGGTCAAAACTCAATACAGACTTTAGCTTTCAAAGTTTAAAATTTCTGTATATCTGGGTAGGTTTAAGCTATGCCATATTTTTGCTATTAACAGACTCGGCTGGTAGGTATATTTTACCTTTATATCCAGCCATCTCTATAATAGTATCTGTAATTTTGATAAAAAATAGATCTGACTGGTTAAACAAGATTATCTATTTAGTTTTACTAATCGCTTTTATAAGGATTGTTGCAGGATTAATACTTCCTGATATCTATATTGAGAGGAAGGGAAATTTAAAATCGTATGCAAACAGTATCGTAAAAGTAGTTGACAATAAAAGATTAGTCTGTGATTGCCACTCAAAATATGAGGTGTGTGCTTACATAGATATGGTTTATAGAAAACCTGTTTACAGCTCAAAAGTAAGGCAAGATTTTGACTTTAAAGTTTCCTGTGAGAGAGAAGAAGAATTAAAAGCTGTCCAAACATTTAAAATAGGAAAAGATAACTTCTATCTATACATCAAATAGATATATTAAGGTTTAAATACTCTGTCGTTTAACACTTTTATGATAAGAAATCTTTAAGATGTTTTTTCATCGCTATACTTTTAAGTTTCTTTAAAGCTCTCTGTTCAAGCTGTCTCACTCTCTCTCTGGATATTCCAAGTTTTTCACCCACTTCTTCTAATGTTTTTACTTCTCCATCTTCACCAAGTCCAAATCTCATTTTTATAATCTCTCTTTCTCTCTCATCAAGGACATCTAACATATTCTCTATATCCTTATGTAGAGTTTCCTGAATAAGGTCTCTTTCTATATCCTCTGTTCCCCTCTTTGAAAGGATGTCAAGCATAGTAAACTCTTCTTCACCTTCACCAAGAGGCATATCAAGAGAGATAGGCATTCTAACTATAGATAGTGCATTTC
Source organism: Hydrogenothermaceae bacterium (assembly GCA_026418455.1). Taxonomy (GTDB): domain Bacteria; phylum Aquificota; class Aquificia; order Aquificales; family Hydrogenothermaceae; genus JAOABC01. Next base: position 341,827 of record JAOABH010000003.1, on the reverse strand, counting down.
TTACTTTCTTAACAGATGTTTTTAACCTCTGAGCTATCTCTTCCTCTGTAGGTTCTCTTCCAAGCTCCTCTTTTAACTTTTCATAGGCATCTTTTACTTTTGCTATAAAGATAGATTCCTTTATCGGTATTCTTACAGCTCCTGTTTGCTGGAATATAGTTTGCATTATAGCCTGTCTTATCCACCAAACAGCATAAGATATAAATTTAACATCTCTATCTGGATCAAATCTCTTTGCTGCCTCTAAAAGTCCAAGATTTCCAGCTGCAATTAGATCAGTAAGAGGTACTCCCCATCCCATAAAGTTTTTGGCAACAGCTATAACAAACCTTAAATTACCTTCCACAAGCTTTTTTAAAGCCTCTTTATCTCCCTGTTTTGCTCTAATAGCTAACTCTTTTTCTTCCTCTGGAGTTAGCATAGGATGTTTTGCCATCTGCTGTATATATAAATTTAGTGTAGTTTGCTCTTTCTCTTGGTCTGCCATAGTCGATACCTCGTCAATTCATCGTAAAGTTATTATCAGTAATAATTCTTAATAAATCCATGATAAAACTCAATCTAAAAATTCAACTGATCCGTCACTAAACTCTACTTTATTAAACCTAAGTTCCACTCTTAAATCTGACAACGGAGCATCTTTTATATATCTTAAAGATGGAATATCTGGATCATAGATAATCTCAATTGTTCTTCTAAAAGTTTCTCCTGGTTTTATCTTTCCGGAGCTAAAGAAATCAAGGGGTTTATACAACTTTATCGGTTTACTTAAAAGTTGATTACCATTTTTATCATAGATAGTAATCTCTCCATAAGCAACATCTATCTGTTTTGAAAAGTTATTTGTAAAGTTAAAAATAAGCTGTATTTTATCATCTCTCTCTACGAGTTTATTTTCCGTTCTATGAAACTTTTTCTCTAAGAGCTTATACTCTATAGGAGCCACTCCTTCTTTAATAACTGGAGTTTTTTTAGCTACTGGTGGTTTTACTACCTGTGTATTACTTTGAGATGTATAGCCACTTTCAAGTTTCTCTACTCTCTTTTCTAACTCTCTTATTTTTGTTTCAAGTTGTAAAATCTTTTCATCTACAGACAAATTTTCTGCAAATCCATAACTATAAAATAAAGTGATTATATAGAGAATTGATAGTTGTTTTTTCATAGAAGATCCTCCGGCTGATAATTTTATCTGCTATTATAACATATCAGTTGTTATAATATAAATTTAAAAACTAAAGAGAGTAGGAAAATGGAATATCAAGAAACTTTAAAGAAATTAAGAGAAGAGATTGATAAAATAGATAAAAGGTTGGTTGAGCTTATAAACAAAAGAGCAGAGTTAGCAAAACAAGTAGGAGAGGTAAAGAAGAAACATAATTTACCTATATTTGTTCCAAGTAGAGAGAAAGAGATTTTTGATAGATTAGAGAAGTTAAACACAGGTCCATTATCTAACGATGTAATAAAGCATATATTTAGGGAGATAATATCAGCCTGTAGAAGCATAGAAGAGAATATAAAAGTTGCATATTTGGGACCAAAAGCCACATTTACTCATCAGGCAAGTTTAAAGTACTTCGGAAGTTCTGTTGAACATATTCCTGTATCAACCATAAAGGATGTTTTCGAAGAAATCGTAAAGAAAAAAGCCCATTTTGGTGTTGTTCCAGTAGAAAATACAATAGAGGGAGTTGTGAATTACACCCTTGATATGTTTTTAGATTACGACCTGAAAATAATAGGAGAGATAATACTTGAGATATCTCTACATCTTATGAGTATAAACCCAGACAGAAGCCAGATACAGAGAATATACAGCCATAAATTTGGTATAGCAGAATGTAGAGATTGGATACTTAAAAACATGCCCCATGCACAGCTTATAGAAGTAGAAAGCACAGCAAAAGCTGCAGAAATAGCAAAAGATGATTACGAAGCAGCAGCAATAGCAAGTGAATCTGCTGCAACAGTTTATGGATTACATATTTTAGAAAGAAAGATAGATAAGCATCTATTTAACTACACAAGATTTTTGGTTATAGGTGATGAGATTCCAAAACCTACAGGAAATGATAAAACGTCATTTATATTTTCTGTTAGAAATGAATCCGGAGCATTATATAAAGCTTTAGAGCCATTTTACAAAAATGGAATAAATATGACAAAAATAGAGTCACGACCTTCAAAGAAAGAAGCATGGGACTATATATTTTTTACAGATATAGAGGGACATATAGAAGATGAAAAAATCGGAAAAACACTCCAAGAACTCCAAAAATCTGTCCCTTTCTTCAAAATCCTCGGCTCTTATCCCCGTGCTACAGAAAAATAGCCATGATTAACTTTAAACCGGTTTGGCAGAATATAGAGTTTTTTAATATTGTGAAGCCCTTAGGGGCTTCTATTCCTTTGTCTACAGGAGAAACTGTTAAAGCTGATGTAGTTGATATTCTTCCTTCCGGAGGGGTTGTTTTAAGAATAAAAGATAGTTATGTAACTGTAAAAACTGAGGTTCCTCTTACAAAAGAAAATCAATTACTTTTAAAAGTTTTAGAATTAAAAAATGATTTTGTTAGATTACAGATTATTGATATAAAACCAAAGCAGAGCCAGATTTCTGAAAATGTAAACCAGATTTTACAAACAGATCCTGAACTTTTGGTTTTAAGCTTTGATAAACTTCCACCTCAAACCCAAAAAGAAGTTATAAACTTCCTTCAAAATCAGCTTAAAAACAGCATTTTGGAAAACTTTCCAAAATTAGAAACAGCTATAAATCCTCAAAATTTAACAGTTAAAACATTAAAAAAAGCTGTTGAAAATTCTGGAATATTCTTTGAAAACAAACTTTTAAATCTGTATAAAAATATAGAGAGTTTAAAAACATACATAGAAAATTTACCTATCTCTGCCGAAATAAAAGATAGTTTATTAGAGATATTACAGACAACAAATATAAATAACTACAAAAAGTTAGAAAGGATAACAAACATCTTAAACTCAAATATAACACAACCCCAAACAAAAGAAATATTACCAGAGAGTATTAACAAAGATATATCTAAATTTTTTGAAAACATCAAATCTCAAGACTATCAAACATTGTTAAAATTAACCGAAGATAACCAGCTTAAAGAAAAGATAAAAGCCGTTATAGACAGTTATCAATCACTATCGTCTGATATGAAACTTAAAGAAGAAGTACAACAACAGATAAAAACAACACAGGAGCTTAGCATAGTAACAGAAAGTTTTTATGGATTTTTACCTATAAACTGGGAAGGATTAAAAAACTCAACTTTTAAGTATAAAAAAACAGTTAAAGATAATGGAAAAAGCTACCACTTTATAGTTAACCTTGATTTTGAAGATGGTAAAGTTTCAATAATTACATCTTACCGGAAAGAAAAGATAGATATAACCTTAGCAGTTGAAAATCAAAATTTACGTAATATAATAGCAAATGAGAAGATAAATCTGTACCAAAAATTGAAAGAAGAAGGATTAAATATAGGATATATAGAAGTTATAAACTATGCTCCAGAAAGTATTGAAAAGGTTGTTTAAATGGAGAGCAAGAAAGCTGTTGCTTTAAAGTATGAGAGATTTAAAGATTCAGCCCCAAAGGTGGTAGCAAAAGGAAAAGGAAAAATTGCTGAAAAGATAATAGAGGTAGCTAAGAAAAACGGAGTTTATATAAAAGAAGACCCAGACCTTGTAGAAGTTTTATCTACCATAGAAATAGATGAAGAAATACCACCACAGCTATACAAAGCCGTGGCAGAAATCCTTGTTTTCCTGTATAAAATTAAACAGAAACGTTAAACTCTCTTAGAGCATCGTTTAGAGAAGTTTTTTTGTCGGTTGATTCCTTTCTCTTACCTATAATTAAGGCACACTGGACTCCATATTCTCCGGCAGGAAATTTCTTGGTTATAGTTCCTGGTACAACAACACTTCTTGCTGGAATTCTTCCTCTATACTCAACTGGCTCATCTCCAGAAACATCTATAATCCTTGTAGAAGCAGTTATAACAACATTAGCTCCTAAGACAGCTTCCTCTTCAACAATAACACCTTCAACTATAATACATCTTGAACCTATAAAACAGTTATCCTCTATAATTACAGGTCTTGCTGAAGGGGGCTCTAATACTCCACCAAGTCCTACACCTCCTGAAAGATGGACATTTTTACCTACCTGAGCACATGATCCAACTGTAGCCCAGGTATCCACCATTGTCCCACTTCCAACGTAAGCTCCAATATTGACATAGGAAGGCATAAGTATTGCTCCTGGCTCAATATAACTTCCATATCTTGCAGTTGCCGGTGGAACTACCCTAACACCCCTTTCTTTCCAATTTTTCTTTAAAGGAATCTTGTCATAGTACTCAAAAGGTCCAACTTCCATAACTTGCATATCCTGAATAGGAAAGTAAAGAAGTATAGCCTGTTTTACCCATTCATTAACTATCCACTCTCCATTTACTTTTTCCGCAACTCTCAACTTTCCATTATCAAGTAACTCAATAACTTCCCTAACGGCATCTTTATACTCTTTCTCTTTAAGAAGATCTCTATTCTCCCAAGCTTGTAAAATTAGCTCTTTTAACTGATCCATCTACAACTCCTTAAAAAATTTTTTAAAATTATATCATTTTGTGATAAGATAAAGAAATATAGATGAGGTTAAAATGGTAAAAGTTAGGCTTTCAGAGGAAATTTTGGGTTACATAAAAACTACTGCAGAAGAAATTTTTGGATCAAATACAGAGGTTTATATCTTCGGATCAAGGACAGATATAAATAAAAGAGGTGGAGATATAGATATTATGATAAAAACAGATTTAGATTTTGATAGATGGCTTGAAAAAAAGATAAAGTTTTTAATGAAGTTATGGGATAAATTAGGAGAACAGAAAATAGATGTGGTTTATTACAATCCAAAGTACAAAACAGAGCCTATCCATAAAGTAGCAATGGAAGAAGGTGTAAAGCTTTGAATAAGAAAGAGGTAATCAAGCATCAAATAGAAGTGTGTAAAAGAAATGCTGATATGTTATATAAACTCATAGAAATTTTAGAAAATGTATTTCCTTTAGATAAAGAAAGCTATCACGACTTAAGCTTTGAAAATAGAGTTAATATAGATGCCTTTTTACACAGAATAGCTAAACTTCAAGATAGCCTTGGAAAATTGATAAAATTTTATTTAGATTATGAAGGTATAGAAACTGGACAGCTAACACCAAGGGATATATTTAATATAGCTGAAAAATACGGCATTATAAATTCTGTAGAAAGCTGGTTTTCGTTAAGAGATCTAAGAAACTCAATAGCCCATGACTACTCACTTTTAGATACAGAAGTTATAAATATACTGAATAGAACTTTTGAACTATCAAAAGAACTTTTAGATAACTTTGATAGAGTATACAAAATAATAACATTAAATATTAAGGAGTAAAGTATGGAGAAATTTTTGAAGATTTACATCAATCCAAAAGAAAACTTGGCTATCTTGAGAGAGTTAGATTGGGGCTTTAGTAAGTTATTGCTACAGGTAATCTTACCTTTTTCTCTATTTTCTCCTATAGGTTATCTTATAGGATTTACGGTTTTAAAATCAAATTACATTCAAGGTATAAATCAGTTTATGGACTATCTCAAGGACGATCCAAAGGCTGACAAGGGAACCATTGAGTATATGAATAAAATTTTAAGTATGCTAACAACAGATGATTTTAGTAAAATTTTTATGTTTATTGGTGTTGTCTGGATATTTGAGCTTCTAAGACCTGTAATTCTAAATGGTATCGTGTTTTTCTTTGGAAGATCTTACGGAAGTAGTATAACAGATCAAATAATTACATTGAGATTAACAACTTTCGCTTTAATCCCTATCTGGATAGCTGGTATATTCAATATGGTTAATTCTCCAGTTACCACATTTATAATGTTTTTGGCAAGTTTTTACACTTACTATCTGATATTTATCGGGGCTGAGAAGATTTTAGGTATCCCTTCAGAAAACTCTAAGAACTTTCAATTTATAATAGTGGTTGTTATATTCAGTTTTATCATAAGTGGAATTTTAGGAATGATTCAAACGAATATTATTCAGAGGATTCTTTAGAACTTTCTAAATTTTTAATAATGGTGGTAAGTGTTAAATTTACCACCGGAATATATCCAACCTTTTTACCTAAATCAACTATAGCACCGTTTAACGCATCTATCTCTGTTTTTTTACCTAATTTTAAATCATAATACATAGATGGATAGTGGGCTTTTGTCGGAGGTATGAGATTTTTGTAAAAATGCTCTATATAATCCTGAGGTGATTTGTAATTAAGTTCTATTTTATTTAGTTTACATACATGAAAAATCTCTTCTATGATTTGATTCATTATAGTAACGGTATCTGGATTTTCTGCAAGTTCACCATACTTTTTTTGTAAAATTGCACCAAGTGGATTTAAAGCACAGTTGTATAGAATTTTATCCCATAACACTTTGTATATATCTTTACTGTAAGATGCAGGTATCCCACTGTGTTTTATCAAACATACAGTTTCTAAAACTTTACACTCCTGAAGGAGATTTTCAGGATGTCCTATCCTAACATCATCAGCATTTACCGTTACAGTAGCATATCCTGGACTATTTACTTTTGAGCCGAATATAACCCTTCCTAACAGTATTTTTTCCTTAGGAAGAAATTTTGAAGCTTTCTCATAGTTACCATAACCGTTTTGAGTTAATAATATAATCGTTTTATCTTTAACTATATCTCTTATACTTTTCGAAACCTCTTCTGTATCGTAAGATTTTACTGCAACTATAACTAAATCTATATCTTCATCTTTAAGATAAGATGTATCAAAGACAATTTTATCTAATTTTGCTTGGTGTAAACCCCATATACCATCAACCTTTAAAATTTTATCTTTAAAACTTTCTATCTGATTTTCTTTTACAACTCCATAAACAGTATGTCCGGCTTCTTTTAAAAAGGTTGCAAAAACTGTCCCAACAGCTCCAAGTCCTACAACTACTATTTTTCTCATTTTAATTCTAAGAACTTAGCTATCTCTTCTATATCAGGGGGAAGTTCTACAGGCTTCTCACTTGCTTTAATTACTGTATCAGGGTCTTTTAAACCATTTCCTGTAAGGGTGCAAACAATAACTTCATTTCCCTTAAAAATTCCCTTTTTATTGAGTTTTATAACTCCTGCTATAGATGCAGCAGAAGCTGGCTCACAGAAAACACCTTCCGTAGATGCTACAAGTTTATAAGCGTTAAGTATCTCTTCATCAGAAACAGCATCTATTAGTCCATTACTCTCTTTTGCAGCCTGTAATGCTGGTTGCCAGCTGTAAGGGTTTCCTATCTTTATAGCCGTTGCTATTGTCTGTGGGTTTTTTATAGGAAAGCCTTTGACTATAGGAGCGGCACCTTCTGCTTGAAAACCTATCATACGTGGAGTGTTTTTAACTTTACCTTTCTGATAGTATTCCTTATATCCTTTCCAGTAAGCTGTTATATTACCAGCGTTTCCAACAGGTAGAAAATGAAAGTCCGGAGCATATCCAAGATAGTCACATATCTCAAAAGAAGCAGTTTTCTGTCCTTCTATACGGAATGGATTTACAGAATTAACTACTTCAACCGGATACCTTTCTCCTATCTCCCTTACCACTGTTAATGCATCGTCAAAGTTTCCCATCAAAGCTATAATCTTTGCACCGTAAACCATGGCTTGGGATAGTTTTCCAAGAGCAACAGCCCCCTTTGGCAGTATAACATAAGCTCTCATTCCTGCTCTTGCTGCATAAGCTGCTGCAGATGCTGAAGTGTTTCCAGTAGAGGCACATATCACGGCCTCTTTCCCACTTTCTTTTGCTTTTGATATGGCCATAGTCATTCCACGGTCTTTAAAGGAGCCAGTTGGGTTCAATCCTTCATATTTAAGGTATATCTGTAAATTTTTGTCCGGAGCTATTACTTTTGATAGATTATCAGCTTTTATAAGTGGAGTATTTCCTTCGTGAAGAGTAACTATTGGGGTGTTATCATTTACAGGTAAATACTCTCTGTAAGCGTTAATTATACCTTGCCATCGACAGTCCAAAATCATCTGCCTCCTTTTGTTTTTATCTCTTCAAAAAATTCCTGAGTTATAGGTCCTTCTGGAAGTCTATTTATAAACTGTTGGACATAAGGGTTTGGACTATTTTTTATCTCCTCTGGAGTTCCTACAGCTATTACTCTACCTTTATGTATATACATAATCCTATCTGCTATAGAAAAAGCACTTTCAAGGTCATGGGTAACCACTATTGAAGTAACTCCTATCTCATCTCTCAATTTTAATACAAGTCTATCTATCATTGCAGATGTAACCGGATCTAATCCGGAAGTAGGCTCATCATAGAGAATAATCTCTGGGTTATAGGATATAGCTCTTGCTAAGGCGACCCTCTTTCTCATACCTCCAGAAAGCTGTGAAGGATATAGGTCTTCTATATCTTTTAAACCAACAAGTGCCAATTTTTCGGTAGCAAGTTTTTTTATCTCTGAAATCGGCATTTTTGTATTTTCAAGGTAATAAAATCCTACATTTTCCCACACTTTTAAACTGTCAAATAAAGCTCCCTCTTGGAAAAGATAACCTATCTTCTTTCTAAACTCTATAAGCTCTGAATCCTTTAAAGATGTTATATCTGTTGAGTCTATTAGAACTTTACCGGAAGTTGGCTTGAGAAGTCCGATTATATGTTTAATAACAGTGCTTTTACCACTACCACTACCACCAACAATAACAAAAACCTCTCTTTCCTTCACATCAAAATTTATATCGTGTATAACCTCTCTCTTATCAAATTTTTTATATAAGCCTTCAACTCTTATCTTTACAGACATAACGTCTCCCAAAACATTACTAATAAATGATAACACAAATCAACGGCTTTTTCTTAAGAAAAGAGTGTGCTATATGTTATGTTATCCCTAACTAAAGAAGATATCTAAAACATTAAAATAAAGTTTTCAACTGCATCTAAAATGTCTTCTGCTATATAGTCTGCAGTTGTGTTATCTATGTATTTTACGCCTTGCCCTGTCTTTACAAGGATAGCTTTAACATTTTCCTTATGTGCTGCTAATATATCGTTTTCTTTATCTCCAATCAAAAATGACCTTTTTGGGTCAACTCCAAAATCTTCTATAGCCTGCCTTATCATTCCACTTTCTGGCTTTCTGCAATCACATTTAAAAGAGTACTTTGGAACTATACCATTCTCATGATGAGGACAGTAATAAACTTTTTCTATATTTATACCTTCCTTCTCAAATTCTTTAAGCATATACTCAGTTAGTTTTATAAAATCTTCTTCTGTGTAATAACCAACAGCTATTCCAGATTGATTTGTAACTATAAAAAGTTTAAATCCGGCATCTTGAAGTTTTTTCAAAGCTTCAAAAACATTTGGATAAAACTCAAAATCCTCTACCCTATGGACATAACCTTTATCTACATTTATCACACCGTCTCTATCTAAAAAAACCGCCTTCATCTATTCTCCTTTTTTGAATATAAATAAATATTAACAACTATCAAAGCAATTGTAAGGATAAATATTATAAACGGTTCTATCTCTATGTATATAATTTTTTCAAGGTAGTAAGATATAAAGCCCTCTTCGTATGTTTTTAATCCTGCTTCTTTTCTAAAATAATTTTCTAATAAAGTTAAAGGACAGGGTAAATTAAAAATTTCCAAAAAAATCGCAAAAACTAATCCTGAGATATGAATATACTTTACAAAAGAATATCTTGACCCAATAAGATATCCGAAGATAAGAAATAAAATCCATAGAAAATGAATAATGACTGTCAATTCATACAGTAAATGATACATTCCTCGACTATTATCCACCACTAACAGGAGGTATAAGTGCCACTACGTCCCCTTCTTTTAAAATTACATCTGTAGATACATACTCTTCATTGATAGCAAACATAATCTTACTGAGATAATCAGAAATCTCCGGATGTAACTGTGTTATCTTATCTTTTAACTCTTCTAAAGAGTTGCCATTGATTTCTATATCTTCAGAAGATTTACCTATCCTATCTTTAAGTGATGAAAAGTATAAAACTTTAATCTTCATATCTAACTTCCCACTCCGTAATAAGATGGGAGCCCCTTAAAAAGTGAGCCCTAAGCTTTAATTTTAATACTTCTGATAACTCTTTAAAACCTTCTCCACCTACAAATGTAGGTGTATCTTCTCCTCCAACTATAAATGGCATATGTATTATTCTTATCTCATCTACCAATCCAAGTTTTAGCAGATTCCAGTTTAAAGTAGAACCACCTTCAACCATCAGTTTATGTATACCTCTATTGTAGAGAAAATCCATCATTCCTATTAAATCAACATTATCTTTTCCTATCTGAACAACCTCAACAACTTCCCTCAATTTATTTACTTTTTCAACCGAAGCAGATGTTGTTGTCACAATTATAGTAGGAGCATCTTTTTTTAGTATGTTTGCTGTCAGAGGAATATCGGCAGATTTCGTAGGTATTATTCTGGTTGGATTTTTACCTGAAACATATCTCACGGTAAGATATGGATTATCTGTCCGTATAGTCTCTGCACCAACCATTATACCATCCATCTTTGCTCTTGTTTCATGGAGATATCTATTAGCCTCTTCATCCATAAATTGCATTATCTCTTTAGAAGACCTTCCTTTTGCAAGAGTAAGCTTCCCATCAACTGTAACTTCAGAAACTATAACGGTATAAGGTCTTTTCATAATGAGCTCCCTTTAATCATAATCTTTATTATACTTTATATAAAGGTAAAATATCCTCTGTAATAAAGATAGAGTGGTTAGAGCTGTTATAAGTATAAATCCAAACTCAAGTCCACCAAAAATTTTAAAATATTCAAATATAGAGAATATCACTATTGTCAGTAATGTTTCCGGTCTTCCAAAGAATCCAACACCTTCCAATGGATCGTCAATCTTTCCTTTTTTTCTGTTAGAAAAGCCTATCTCTGCGTATGCTACAGGTTTTATAAATGTGTGAAGCATATTTGCGGTAATTGCTATAGCTGTTATATAAGGAGTTGAGTATGTGATACCTATAAAGAACAGTAAAAATCCGTCTACAAATTTATCTGCAAGCCAATCAAAAACAGCTCCAAACTTTGATGCTCTATCTTTTTCTCTGGCAACGACTCCATCGAGAAGATCAAAAAATCCACTCATAAAAATTAAAATGGTACCTATCAAAGGCTTCTCTTTAAAGAAAAAAATTGCTGCAGTTATACCAAATATTACGGAAATGATGGTTATTATATTGGGTGTAATTGGAGTCCTCGCAAGGAGAACTCCAACAGGTTCATACACTTTTTTGATACTTCTTCTTTTGGAAGTTAAATTCATAATTCAACCTTTTACAGTTTTCTTGACCCTAACCAAGGCATCATCTTTCTTAAATCTTTTCCTACCTTTTCAACCGGATGTTCCTCGTCTTTCTTAACAAGTGCGTTAAAGTGTGGTCTGTTTGCCACGTTCTCAAGTATCCACTCTTTTGCAAACTCACCTTCCTGTATCTCTTGGAGTATCTTTTTGTATATAGGCTTCACAACTTCGTAAACTCTTTTACCTCTTGTAACATCTCCATACCTTGCCGTATCTGATATAGAGTATCTCATTCCTGATATTCCATGCTCATATATAAGGTCAACTATCAACTTCAATTCATGTAGACATTCAAAGTATGCAACTTCTGGCTGATATCCAGCCTCTATTAATGTTTCAAATCCTGCCTTTATAAGTGCGGTTGCACCTCCACAGAGAACAGCCTGCTCACCAAACAAATCCGTTTCCGTTTCTTCTTTGAAGGTTGTTTCTATCAGTCCTGCCCTTGTGCATCCTATACCTTTTGCATAAGCAAGTGCTATCTCTCTTGCCTTTCCAGTAAAGTCCTGATGTATAGCAAACAACCCAGGAACACCCTTACCTTCTTCATACATCCATCTTACTAAATGTCCTGGTCCTTTTGGTGCCACAAGGAAAACATCAACGTATGCAGGTGGAACTATCTGTCCGAAATGGACGTTAAAACCATGGGCAAAAGCAAGAGCATTACCTTCATCAAGGTTTGGCAAAATCGCAGATTGGAATAAAGCAGGTTGGACTGTATCTGGAGTAAGAATCATTATTAGATCAGCTTTTGCAGCTGCTTCATCCGGAGCATAAACTTCAAAACCTTCCGCTTTAGCTTTTTGTATAGACTTACTTCCAGCAAGTAATCCTATTATTACTTTTACACCACTATCTCTAAGATTCAAAGCATGAGCATGTCCCTGACTTCCATACCCTATTATTGCAACAGTTTTATCCTTTAAGTAATCTAAAGATGCATCTTCATCATAGTAGATGTTTGCCATTTTTACCTCCTTTCAGATTTTGATAATATAATAACCTATTATTTCAAATTAATCAAAATTTTTTGAACCTTCTTATTTTCTAACACCAATCTAAACAACTTCCCAGCTTCTTTTTCTCCGAGTAAAAGAGTGTTTAAATTAACAACTCCACTACCTATATTTATAACATTACTACCTTCTGCACTTTTCAAAATAGGTGTGTATCTTAAGAGATTGTCTCCTTTAAAGGAGCTGACTTTTACTCTATCGAAATTTATAATTTTATCAACATCAACGGCTATCATAACAGCTTCAGAAGGTATATTCTTAATTTTGATAATTTCATTATTAAGTATAACTTTTAATCTATCATATATCTCATCGGCATAGCTTGCAGTTACACAACTTGAACTGTAAAGATTATTGTTACTGTACATCTTAAAACATACTGTATATCCCTTACCTTCCCAATTTATTGATGGATAAACTACAAATTTATAGGACTTAGTTTCTACTAATAACTCAGTGTTATCTGTATTTTTAATCAAGAAATCTGTAAACTCTTGTCCATAGCTTTCTGGTAAGTTCTCTACGGTAGTTTTAGTTATACCTACTTCAGCAGCAAATGTAAAACTAAAAGAGAAAAGTAAAGTAATTAAGATTTTCTTCAATCTAAAACTCCTTCCTTAGAAGCTGCAGATTCTCTAACCATTGCAAGGGTTCCCGTCCTTGCCATCTCTTTTATTCCAAAAGGTCTTATTAGATCTATGAAGGCTTCTATTTTATCATTATCTCCGGTTATCTCCACAGTATAACTTTCCTGAGAAACGTCAACAACCTTACCCCTAAATATATTCACCAATCTCATTATCTCATCTCTGGCTCTATCGTTTTCCGTATGTATCTTTATAAGGGCAAGTTCCCTTTCTATGTGTGGTAGGTCTGTTATATCTCTTACTTTCAAGGTTTCTATTAACTTTCTAAGCTGTTTTATTATCTGTTCTACTACTCTCTCTTCACCTTCAACCACTATAGTTATACGAGCAATATTTGGTTCATGGGTTCTTCCTACGGTTAAACTTTCTATGTTGTAACCTCTTCCAGCAAACAAACCTGTTATCCTAGCAAGAACCCCAAAGTTATGCTGAACTTTCACAGTAATGATATGTTTACCTATCTTTTTTTCTGGCTCTGGTCTTGTTTTCACCACTTTTATATCCTGCATATCTTTACCCCACTAAATACATAGTTTCTGCTTCTGACTTTTGTTTAGGTGTAAGTATCATTTCTCTATAACTTTTTCCTGCTGGAACCATAGGAAGAACATTCTCTTCCCTATCAACCACAAAATCTATTAAAACCGGTCTATCGTTTATCTCCATAGCTTTAACTAAAACTTCTCTTACTTCGGAAGGTTTTGTTGCTCTTAATCCTACTGCACCAAAAGACTCTGCTAATTTAACAAAATCTGGTTGAACAGAGAGACATACACTTGCATACCTGCTATCATAGAAAAACTGTTGCCACTGTCTAACCATTCCTAAGAAACCATTATTTATTATAGCTATCTTCACTGGAACTCTATACTGAACTGCAGTAGCTAAATCTTGAACATTCATTATAAATGAGCCATCTCCTTCTATTGCGAAAACTGTCTTTTCTGGTCTTCCTATCTTTGCTCCTACTGCAGCTGGAAATCCAAATCCCATAGTGCCAAGTCCACCTGAGTTTAAAAACTGCCTTGGATAGCTATATTTATAAAACATAGCAGCCCACATTTGATGCTGACCAACTCCAGCTGATATAATAGCATCTCCACCTGTAACGTTGTAAATCTCTTCAATAACAGCCTGTGGCTTTATTATCTTATCAGATTTTCTGTATGTTAATGGATGTTTTTCTTTCCATTCCTGAATCTGTTTTAACCAGCTTTCTCTGGCAGCGATCCATTCAACTGGCTTACTTTCAAGTTCTTTAATAAGTTTTTTCAATACAGTTTTAACATCTCCAACTATAGGAACATCTACTGTTATTGTTTTACTAATAGAGGCAGGATCTATATCTATATGTATTATCTTTGCCTCAGGTGCAAACTCTGTTATTTTTCCAGTAACCCTATCGTCAAATCTTGCACCTATAGCTATTAGAAGATCTGCATTATAAACAGCCATATTAGCATAGTAAGTTCCATGCATACCAAGCATATGAAGAGATAAAGGATCATTTTCTGGAAATGCACCTTTACCCATATTCGTTGTTGTAACAGGAATATTTGTCAGCTTTGCCAACTTATAAACTTCTTCTGCAGCATCAGAAAGGACGGCTCCTCCACCTACGTATAAAACAGGTTTTGTTGCTTTTCTTATTAATTCTGCTGCCTTTTTTATCTGAACTGGATTTCCTTCTGTATGAGGATTGTAGCCAGGTAAAGATTCTTTAACTTCCTCATCTGTTGGTATTCTGTATTCGGATACCTGTTGAGTTATATCCTTAGGTATATCTACCAAAACTGGTCCTGGTCTTCCTGTTTTGGCTATATAGAAAGCCTGCCTTAGTATAAGAGGTAGATCTTTTATATCTGTAACTAAAAAGTTATGTTTTGTAATTGGTCTTGTTATACCTATAACATCTGCCTCTTGGAATGCATCTGTACCTATATAATGTCTTGGTACCTGTCCTGTAATGGCAACCAACGGAATTGAGTCCATATATGCAGTTGCAAGTCCTGTAACTAAATTTGTTGCTCCCGGTCCAGAAGTTGCTATAACAACTCCAACTTTTCCGGTAGCTCTTGCATAACCATCTGCCATATGACATGCTGCTTGCTCATGTCTCGTTAGAACATTTCTAAAAGGGGCATCAAAGAGAGCATCGTAAACTTCCATTATTGCTCCACCGGGAAGTCCAAAAACTGTATCAACTCCTTCAGATACCAAAACATCTACTACTATATCAGCTCCTCTTTTTTTCTTCATTTGCATAGCATACTCCCTATATTGTAAAATAATAAACAATATTATAAGTCGAAAATAAGAATTTGTATAATGAAAATCAGTTTATGGAGAAGGAAGTTGGATTTGAAAAATTTTATTATTCCGGCAATTGATATTAAGGAAGGAAAAGCAGTTAGATTATACAAAGGTGAGTTTAGTAATGTAAAAGTTTATTCAGAAAATCCGGTAGATGTTGCAAAGATGTTTGAAGATACTGGATTTAAATATATTCATCTTGTAGATTTAGATGGAGCTTATGAAGGTGTCCCAAAGAATATAAAAATTGTGGAAAAGATTTTAAAATCTACGAATGTTAAAGCAGAATTTGGTGGAGGATTAAGAAGCTACAAAGCAGTTAAATCTATGTTTGAAGTTGGAGTTGATAGGGTTATTATCGGTAGTCTTGCCTATGAAAACAGAGAAGAGTTTTTAAAGATCGTTGAAGATTTCCCTAACAAAGTTGTATTGGGAATAGATGCAAAAGATGGAAAGTTAGCCATAAGGGGTTGGGTTGAAAAAGCTGATACAACACCTTTAGATTTTGCAAAGAAGTTTGATAATATAAACATATGGGGTTATCTCTACACAGATGTAAATAGAGATGGTACATTGGAGGGCCCAAATATAGAAGGGACAAAATTCTTAGCTGAAAATCTTTCAAAACCTGTTATAGCCTCCGGAGGAGTAGGCTGTTTTGAAGATGTCTTAAAACTCTATGAGATTAGAGAGGTTGGTATAGCCGGAGTTGTTGTTGGAAAAGCTATCTATGAGGGAAAGATAGATTTACACCATATTTAATGAAATGTTTTAACTTTAATATCTGCCGACTTTGACAGATTAGCAGAATTTACTAAAACTTTACACACTCTTTCCTGTATCTCATTTGCCGGTTTTGTTGATTTAAGATTATTTACAAGAATTGAGAAGATATAAACCTGTCCATCAACGGATATAGCGTATCCGGAGAGATTTTTTACTCCATTTATATATCCAGTTTTTGCATACACTTTTCCGGTAAGCTCAGAAAATCTATGTTTTAAAGTTCCATCTTTTCCACCTACAGCCAGAGATTGAAAGAAATCCTCAAAGTAAGGAGTTTTATACATAAAATCTAAAATTTCTCCCAAGATCTTCGGAGAAACCTTGTTATACTTTGACAAACCACTACCATCAAAAACATCAACATAACTGACAGATACTTTCATCTTCTCCATAGTTTTTATTATGTTGCTCTTACCAAGGTATAAAAACAACTGCTCTGCTATAAAGTTATTACTATCTTTGTTTGCTTTTTTAATGATATCCCTCAAAGGAGAAGATTTTATAGAGTAAATTAAAGTTAGATTTGAAGGTAAAGAATTAGATATATAAACCTTATTAAAGGTTATTCCGTTTTGATGTAATATTTTTGTAAATACCAGAAGATTGTAAAGAGTTGGATTTTTTATCGGTATTGAGAACTCTTCTGACATTCTATTTCTGACATTCCCGCTTATATACAGCTTTTGACCTTCTAATTTAGCATCTATATGATTTTTTCCCTTTGATATACGCAACTGATTTACAATCTCTATATACCCATCCGGAGACAGAAAAACCTTTACTCCTCTATCTACTACTACTTTTACTCTAAGACAGTTTTCCGATATTGGAATATCGGAAGGAGATACTGTAAAACAGTAATTTAAATCATTTTCCGGCCAACCTTGAGGTTGGTAATTTACATTAGATACAACGATTACATTCCCCTCTATCTTTGATATTCCTTTGTTTTTGAGAAATTTTACAAATTCTCTGTAATAATCTTCATTTAATTCAGGATTGTAACCCCCCAGGATATATAGATTCCCTTTTAAAACACCATTATTTATAACCCCATCTGTTAAAAATTTTGTTTCAAATTTAAAATCAGGACCTAATGTTAAAAGTGCAGATGCAGTTGTTATAATCTTTTGATTGGAAGCTGGAATAAAGAGTTTATCACCATTTTTATTGTAGATAACTTCTCCAGATGTTAAAGATTTGACATATATACCTATATCATCGGCAGATATATCTGAACTTTTCAAAATATCCATTATTTGACTATCTATAATATTTCTTAGAACTTCGTTAGTTTGAGCTTTTACAGGCAAAAAGAAGAGTAATATAAAAATTAAAATCCTATATATCCACATTTTTAACCCTCATAACACCGTGAAGAGCATTACTCAAAAACACAAAATCGGCATTTTTTATATCTTTTAAACTAAATCTTCCTTCCACAACAGTGAAACCTTCATTTTTAGCATTTTCAATAACAACAGACCTTGAAACACCTGGAAGTAATCCACAATCAACAGAAGGAGTATAGAGATATCTACCTTTTATCCAGTAGATATTTGCAGAAGAAGTTTCTGTTATTTCTTCATTTTCATTTAGTATAATAGCATCAAAGTAGCCTCTTTCTCTAGCATATCTTTTCACTAAAATATTCCTCAGATAATTAGTTGATTTAATCCTAAGTAAAGGATCAGAACTGTGAACCCTAAAAGGTGCAACAGTTAGAGTTATGTCTTCATCTATAGGTTTGTAAGGTTTTAAAATAACCAAAACATTAGTTTTCAAAGACATCAACGGATAATAACTCATACCTTCTCCAAAAACAATCACTTTAACATACAGGTCTTTTTCGTCAAAATTTTCAACAGCTTTAGAGATATTGTAGGTAAAATCTTCTTTAGATATGACAGGAATTTTTAGAGTTTTCAGACCCTTAACCAATCTCTCATAATGTTTGTCTAAATGTTTAGGAAATTTTCCGTTATACCTGAAAGTCTCAAAAACCCCTTCACCGTAAGAGATAACTCTTACAAACTTCTCATCATCTAAATGTTCTGTATTTAGAAAGTATCTCTCCATATTTAAACCCCCAAAAAATTTTCTTACACAGAGCTATTATAACAAAAATCCTTGTAAAATAAAGCTAAAAGGTTTATATTAAAATCAACTAAATTTTAAGGAATTAATTATGAAAGTAGTAGAGGATGGCGCCGTAAAATCACTGATAGATAAGGTTAGTTATTTAAAAGAAGAAGACATAAAGGAGATAGAGTCTGCCTCTTTATTTATAATAGAAAAACATAAAGACCAATTCAGAAAATCCGGAGAACCTTACTACATACATCCAATAGAAGTAGCCAAGATTATAGCAGATTTAAAATTAGACAAAACTTCAATTGTGTCAGCATTACTTCACGACGTGGTAGAAGATACGGATACAACCTTAGAAGAGATAGCAAACCTCTTCGGAGAAAAAGTAGCTCAGATAGTAGATGGTGTGACTAAGATAGGTAAATACCAGTTTGATTCTATTGAAGAAGCTAAGATAGAGAATTTCAGGAAACTGATACTTTCAACAGCAAAAGATATAAGAGTTATAATAGTTAAACTTGCAGATAGATTACACAACTTAAGGACTTTACAACATCTAAGAGAAGATAAACAGAAAAGAATAGCCCAGGAAAGTCTTGAGATATACTCTCCATTAGCCGGAAGATTGGGGCTTTGGAACATAAAGAGAGAGATAGATGATCTATCTTTTTACTACCTCTATCCCCAAGAGTATAAAAAGGTAGAAACTTACTTTGCCCATTCAAGGCAGGCAATAGAGAACTACCTAAAAGAAAATGTAATTCCAGTTTTAAAAGAGAATCTTGAAAACAATGGTATAAAAGCCGATATACAGTATAGAGCAAAACATCTCTACAGTATATACGAGAAAACCCTACGGAAAAATTTAAAGTTAAGTGATGTTTACGACGTTATAGGTATAAGAGTTTTGGTCAACGATATAAAAGAGTGTTATTTAACTTTAGGTATAATACACTCAATATGGACACCAGTCCCAGGGAAATTTAAAGATTACATCTCTCTTCCTAAATCAAATCTATACCAAGCTCTCCATACAACAGTCATAGCTCCAAATGGTAAATTTGTGGAGATACAGATAAAAACCCATCAGATGCACAAAATAGCAGAGGAAGGTATAGCAGCCCACTGGAGATACAAAGGAGGAGAATCTCTAACAGAGAAAGATCTTCAATCATTTGTTTGGTTGAGAAATCTATTAGAAACATTAAAAGAAGACAGATCTTCAGATATACTCAAAGATATAAGTAATGAGCTTACATCTGATGAGATATATGTTTTTACACCAAAAGGTGATTTAATAAAATTACCTGCAGGTTCTACTCCAGTTGATTTTGCATACGCAATACATACACAGGTAGGACATAAAACTGTAGGAGCAAAAGTCAACGGAAAACTTGTCCCACTTGACACCAAACTTCAAAGTGGAGATAAAGTCGAGATAATAACTCAGGAAAACCATAATCCAAGTAGAGATTGGCTAAAATTTGTAGTATCTTCAAAAGCAAAAACAAATATAAAACAGTTTATAGCAAAGATAGAGAGAGAGCAGTCCATAAAATTCGGTGAAAAACTTTTAGAAAAATTTTTAAAAAAGATAAATCTAAAATTAAGTAGCCTAACTTCCCAGGACAGAGAAAAGATAGTAAATAGATTTCACTATAAAAGTTTTGAAGATTTTCTTGTAGCATTAGGAGATGGAAAAGTATCTCCTTTAAAGGTTATTAAACTACTAAAAGGAGAAGGCTCTCCGGAAGAGAGTAGTCAGGACACTACAAAATCAAAAGAGATAAGAGACCTAACCATAGAGGTTGACGGACACAGTAATATAATGTCGTATATCGCTAACTGCTGTAATCCCATAGCGGGAGATAAAATTATCGGTATAATAACCAAAGGTAAGGGAATAGCGATACATAACAAGGAGTGTGTTAATGTAAATAAAGTATTAGAAACACAGCCGGAGAAAGTTGTAAATGTTATTTGGAATAAGAATTCTTATAAAGGTCTATACCTTGCAAAAATAAAAGTAATATCTGAAGATAAACCAGGTGTCCTTGCTTCTGTATCCAACGCAATAGCTTCAAAAAATTCAAACATCAAAAATATCAAGGTTAATAACTTAAAAGACGGGAAAGCGAATATGGTTTTTCACTTACAGGTAAAAGACACAGAACATCTGAATGAGGTGCTAAACTCTATAAGATCTCTAAAGAACATTATTAAAGCTCAGAGAGTATTTTAAGAACCCCCCTGAAAATACCGGGGGGATTATATATTTAGGCTACTTCTACTTTTTTGTTTGGAGGTGGTGGTAAGAAATCTTCTATTCCTTGGGATTTTGCCCATGAAGATGCTAACTCGTAGGCCGCTCTTGCAGTATTTAAATTTTTCTCGATAAGTTCAAGTTTCTTCTTAAACTTTCTTTCAAGAGCAGAGTCAAGAGATGCTGTTCCACCGGAAGCAACAAACTTTTTCAGGAATCTTGCCTTTATTCCTTCTTCAATAGCTTCAAGACCTACAGAACCTATACAACCAAAGAGAGCTCCTACCATAGCCATGTTAGTTGCCAGCTCAGTTCCAGCTTGCTCTACTGCAAACTTTGTTGCTGGGAAGTTATAAACCTTAACTCCGAGGGAGTCAAGATAAGCTTTATCTCCAGGAGATAAAAGATCTTCCTCTGAGTTTATTATTATTAAACCATTTTTCTTTATTCCAGAATAAAATGGCATCGTGTAAGATTTACCCATAGTTATAACGTGATTGTGGAACACCATGATAACATCAGGGTAAACTACTTCTCCTCTGTCAAATATCGGCTCAACTCCTATTCTGGCATAACTTTCAGCCGGAGCCATCCTCTTTTCAGCACCGAAGAATGGGTTTGATACTGCATAGTAACCTTGGTAATCCGCAGCAGTTGCTATTATATGAGCAGCGGTAACAGCACCTTGCCCACCTAATCCAGGCATCCTGATGTTGACTCTTTTTCTTTTCATAGTAAGCCCTCCGCTTTACGTTTTTCGATAACTTCCTGAGCTTGAGGTGATACATACTCGAAGAACTCAAATCTTTCTTTATCTTTACTTCTCATCTCTTCAAGACCTTGATCTGAGTTAAGCCCTATCTCAAGGATACAAGGGGTATAGAGGTGAATGTAAGTAGGACCTACCTCTCTTGCAACATAAACAGCTTTTTTAATCACAGATTCAACTCTCTTTGGAGATGAAACTGTCAATCTTGCAACGTAATGGCATCCAGAATCTATTGCTAACTGCCACATTGGGACTTTTTCAAACTGCTTACCTTTCGGTGCCATCTTAAACACATGTCCCTTAGGTGTCATTCCACTTTCCTGTCCACCTGTGTTAGCATAAACCTCGTTGTCAAAACATATAGTTGTTATCTTCTCCTGTCTGAAAAATGACTGTAAAGTACAGTCAAGTCCGATATCTACAGTAGCTCCATCACCAGCAAGGACAATTACATCCTTAACTCTATCAGGATATCTATACTCTAAAACTCTTTTAATTCCTGATGCTACTGCATTTTGGTTTCCAAATAGTGAGTGAATTGTGTGCATAGCGATATGAGGGAAAACTAAAGATGTGCAACCTGTTGAGTTCACTATAACAGTATCCTCAGGAGCAGGAATAGAAGCCATTATATATCTCAATGCTGCAGCTTCTGGACAACCTGCACAAAGAGAGTGTTCCTCTATAAGTTCCTTATGGAAAGGAAGATCCATAACACCTCTCTTAGGATTTCCCCACGTAGCATTTTCTTGAAGCTCTACAATCTCTTTTGGCATTACATCTAAAAACTCTTCGTTTATCTGAAAAACTTTAAAAGACATCTCTAAAACCTCCTTAAATTACTTAACTCTCAAATTACTTAAAACTTCACTTACTATAACTTCAGCAGGCATTGTCATTCCACCTGCAACCCTTGGTGCTCCTATTATTTCTGCATCTGAGTATTTATAAAGAGCCTTTCTTACTTCTCTCTCTAACCATCCAGCAACGTTAAACTCAGGAACGAATATATACTTGGCATTTTTAACAGCTGCTCTTAACTCATCGTAAGGGAAAGGTCTTATGGTTTTTAGTTTTACAACTTTAGCATCTATTCCTTCTTCATCTTTTAGAAGTCTTACAGCTTCCTTAGCCTGTGATGCAGCTGTTCCAGCAGCTACGAAAACTATATCTGCATCAGGATTTCCAAACTCCTCTACTAAACCTCTTAAGTAGTGTTTAGCAAAAGGTCTTGATCTTTCTATTGCTGCTCTAACTTCAAACTGCCAGCTTGCGTGAGTTGCATAGGATATATAATTAGATTTCATAACAAACGGGTCTCTTAAAAATCTTCCTGGAGGTGCTTCAAGATCTATAACTGGCATTGGTGCTTTATACGGGTTATAAGGAGGTAGAGCTATATCATCTGGTGGTAGCATTATAGCTTCTCTTGTATGTGAAACAAAGAAACCATCAACGACGGTAATTACCGGAACGTGAACAGATGGATGTTCTGCAACAACAAAACCTGCAAGGATCATATCGAAAAGATCCTGAGCGTTCTCTGCATACCATATCATACATCCTGTATCCAATAAAAATCCTACTTCAAGGTTGTCTGGCTGAATTGAAAGAGGAGCGTTTACACCTCTTGCCATTAAAACGAGCTGAACAGGTATTCTCGTTCCAGCCCACATAGGGAAGTTTTCAAAAGCTCTCAGAGTTCCAGGTCCAGAAGTGGTTGTTATAGTTCTTGCTCCAGCTAAGGCACATCCTGCAACTTCAGACATAACACCAAACTCTGACTCTCCCCTAAAGTAAACACCTACATAACCTTCAACCCAAAGTTCACCTATAAGGTGAGCAGCTTCAGACTGAGGAGTTATCGGATATGAAACAGAAGCATCTACTGATGCTCTTCTTACAGCTTCTTTAACTGCCTCAGAACCAGTCATAAAGAATTTTTCTCTTGGTGCTTCGAAGAGAAGATAGTCAGGGGATACAATTCTCTGACCAGATTTATTATATTGAACCTCTTGAGTTGATACATTTGACATGATAGTTACCTCCTAAATTTTATAAAAAAACATCTCTGTATACGAAAGATATTTCAATGATGTTTATCATTATATTCCTAACTCTTTTTTAACTTCTTTAGCTATCTTTATAAATTTTTCAAGTTCTTCAGGATGTTGATCCCTCAAAGTTATCATAGCATCTTCATGTCCTTCCATACTACATAGGGCTATTGTAAAGCAGTCAGTTTCTGCTCTTATAATTTTGAGAGCAACGTTAGCATAGTGACAGTGAACTCCAACAAATATACAAGCTTTTATATTGTTATGCCATATTGTTAAGTTAGGGTGGTTAGGGTTTATCTCAACTTCAGGGTTTATTTTTGGATACTTAGGTCTGTAATCATACATAGGGATTATCTTTGCACCTAAAACTTGAGCTAACTCTTTTATTAACTTAGCCTTTTTCTTAGCGTCTTCACTCCACGCATATAAAACCTGTGGCCCTGGGAATATTGTTGGATTTTCTCTTGTAAGCATAGCTTTTGCAGCTTCTCTCATAGCAACTTCTTCATCAACTATCTCATCAAAAAGTAGAGCTTTTCCTTCTGGCGGGTTTAATACACCTTCATTGACAGCTGTTGGATATGGTGAAAATCCCATTGGTCCTAATTTAGCCATTTTTAAACCTCCAAACTTAATTTATACGTTAGCATGAACTTCAGGCATAATCATATGAATAGCATTTCTTTTTAAGAGATTGCTACACACATATACACATAAAGCACATCCTTTACATCTTGCTGTTGCAACATAAGCATGCCTTTCATTAGGAGAGTTGATATACATCAAAGTGTTTGGTTCTGGACAGAAGAGGGTACACTGATTACATTTGTATTTGGTACACTCATCATTTATGACTTCTGCAACGTAATACATTATATAGACCTCCTTTTAAGGTTTGTTAAAATTATATCACAATTCATTAAAGTTTCCATTGTCTAATAAAAATAATTTGTTCTTTTCCCTGTCTATAATCACCAATCTGACCCATTCATTTTTGAGAAGCATCATCGGATGATCAGTTTCAGAAGCAGCAGCAACAGCCTTCTGTAACGGTGCTTCAACAAAGACTACTATTCTTGCAGGTTCATGAAAAGCTTTATCTTCAAAATAAACTGTTTGGTAAGGTAGCCCTATTTTCAGATCAGAGTAATTAGAGTTAAATACACCAAATCTGCCTACTACATTATGGTAAACTTTGGAACCTGATCCAAAGATTTCATTACTAACCGTAGAAAAGTAATGTTCGGCATTTATCCACTGTGCTATTAAAAATGGTCCATTTAGTATTCTTTTCAATACAGTGTTATCTGGGTCTAACGTATAATCATAAGAATGCAAGAAAAATCTGTTTTTTAATACAGAATTCATACAGGATTCTCTCTTACCTACAAAAACACCTATATTACTGGAAAGTCCCCATTCAGGTCTCATCTCAGACCAATCTATAGACCTTACCAAAACATCTTCTTCATTATCTGCATAAGGTAACACCTTAACTCTTTCCTGCCTTGTCCTAACAGAAGCTATCTTAAAATCTCTCTTTATCTCTTCAAAAAGTTCCCTTTTTGTGTCTGGAATAACTTCTTCATCAAAAAACTCAACTTCGTCTGTAGTGGTGTTATGCAATGCAGGTATAAATATAGTGTCCTCAGGGATTTTTATACTCATCAACTTTCTCACTTCTGTATTATTTAGTATAATACTCATAGCCCTAACGTTGTGATAGCCACTGTTTCCTCCACAAGCACCACAGTCCAAAGCAGATTCATAAGGATTGTTATCTGATTCACTTCCATGTCCAACCAAAAATATAAAAGAAGGAAAACTATCTATCATACCTATAAGGTTTAAAAAGTTATCTGCAAGTTTTGCTTGTTCTTCTAAAGTGTATCCCATATTTGAAAATCTGTATTTAATATAACCGTAATAATCTCTGTTTATTCTATGCTTATCTAATATCCTTTTCTCCTTTTCATTTAAATTACCATTTAATATTCTATTTAAAACATCTTTTGCTTCTTCATAGGATATATGGTCAGATTCAAGCTCAAATGAATGAATAATCTTTTCTACAAAAAATTTTTCAGTGTATCTTTGGACATCATCTTCAGACAGTTTATCCAAACTGTATAATGTTTTCGGAGGTTTTGCTTTTATCTTTTGATTAAATTTTGACAGATATTTAGGGAAGAGAGTTTTCCCAAAAAGATTATATCCAAACAACCAACCAAAAGCTTCTACCGTAAAGAACGGTGTATACGGATTATTTTTAAGTTTTTCTAAGGTTTTTTTCAAAGTGTATAAAATATCCTTCTTTTTCTCATACTCTGATGTGTTTTGAGAAGGTAACTCCAGTATAACTCTCTCAGGAGTTTCCATAGCAGGACAGAGTAAAAGCTCATGACTTTTATCAAACTCTATGAGAGCAACCTTTATCCCAAAAAATCCTGCAACACCGTAAGTTTTATAGTTATCTATCCTCTCTAAATTCCTTCTTAAAGCTTCCGACCTAACATCAACACAGAAAACTGCAGCAGCTTTTGGATTTTCAGTAAGTTTATACTCCCTAAGAAATTCATTACCATACACAACAGCATAGGATTCTTCTATAGACTTTGTCCATATATATCCTTCTTCTTCCTTTATCAGTTTAATTAAACGATATGCTTCTAATGGGTCTTCAATTTTAAATAATCTGTCATTTACATAGGCTATCCTTGCTATTTCCCTATTAGTATCGTCTTCGGTATACTCTTTAAACAGAGATTTATAATCTGGGTTTTTCTTCAAGATTTTTGATATATACTCTGGAGACAGTTCTCTCCGATAAAAAAGAAGTTTCAAAATAACTTCTTCCTTGTTATTTTTAAAATATTCATATAGGTCATCATAGCTTCTTATATTAGTTCTATTTAGTTTTCTAATGTATTTAAGCTCAAAGTATAAAATTATGGAAACAAAGCTTAATAAATCTGCCGGATTTTCCTCCTGATATGGATAATAAGGTGTTTTCTCCCTATACTTTACAAAAGACGCCCATCCGAAAAAGTCTACAAGCAGTCTCCTAACGTAATTTTCTATATCACGAGGACTTATCTCCCTTTGGAAAGTTTTTAATATGTCTTCAACATCAAAAGATTTTCCTTCAAACAGCAAAAAACAGTCCCACATCCCTTTTTCTCTAAAGGGAAGGGTTATATTAGCCTGTCCTTCATCTAAAAATCTAGAAACAAACTCAACAACTTCGTTATAAAACAACTGGTATATATTTTGGTCAAAGATGATATCTAAAAGTTTACTAAAGCTGTAATTATTTATAAGTTCTTCAAATAGTAAATCAAGATTGTTATACATTTTATCTGAAATAATAGTTTCTCTTAGAGTTTGGTAGATATCTAAATTACTATTGAGATTGTAATCGTATTTAAGACTTAACCAATTTGGACTTAAATCTACCATAAACTTCCTTACTTTATACTTACTTACATCAAAGCCGTTTGAATCTAAAAATTGAGATATGTTTTTTTCAAGTATATCTTTCCTGATTATTCCACTTTTATAGAGATTTACATAATAGGAAGGATCCATATATAAATCTGTATTGAAAATTTTAGAAGCTCTCTTTAAAGCATCTTTGAAGTGCATATCCTCAAACTCATGTAGAGGGTTATGGTGAACAAACATAGTTAAAGGCCAATATTTTGGAAGAAATTCTGTTGCGTTTTTCACACCATCTAATAAATTCATCATTATACCCCCGCTTAAAGGCTCAATAGATAAAGTATTCCTAATATCAGATTTGTTAATGATAAAAAGGACATTAAAATGATATACTTCATATCTGGTTCTTTATATATCAAATTTTTGTTTGGTTTACCAAAGAGAATTTTGTTAGTCATTTTTGAAAATATCATAAAGTTAAACAAAAGAAGAGTTAATATATAAATAGTATTTATAGAAAGCCCAATGTTTAATAGATAGTTAAACACAACGCTAAAATTTAAAAATGGTGGAAAGTTTGCCATCATCAGTAAAACTATTCTTACAAAGATAGAAAGCTTAGGAGATGATAAAACTAAACCTTCTATCCCTAAAAATACATCAGTTTTATAAGTTTTCTTAATAAACTCCACTATAACTAAATACAGACCTACTGTTGTAAAAAATGACAGTCCATAATACATCTTTTCATTGATAATAAAAAAAACCGGAGAGTTTGCTAAAACATAAAGAACAAGAACTCTTATAAAGCTGTAGCTTTTATACAAAGAGAATATTGAAAAGACTACTAAAGTAATACCTAAGAGTGATACATAGATATCCATACCACCTCCACTTTAATCCATCTTAAATAACTTAAGTATAAACTTTCTGTAATATAACTCCTCATAGAGAAGTTTATAAATTTTTGATATCAATCTTTTAATTTTCTCTCCATTTTCGCTAAATGTAGAGTAGTATGACAAAAACCACATAAACACTGCTGAGAAAAGTAAAAATACTACTGCTAATGCTATTAAACCAAAAGATAGATTTGCTGCTTCAAAAAGTCTCTTATAATTATCCCCGTAAAGATACTTTTCAAAAGCAAGACCTAAAAATGAGTATATCAAAACTATGATAGAGAAAGAGATTATAAGAGACAGTATTATCCCTAAGGATTGTATTTTGGAAACTTTAAAGAAAGTACTAAAAAGCTGAAAGCTTGCTAACCAGCCGAAAGCCAAAAATATTAAGGCTGCATAATAGTTTGAAAGATCCTGTTTTAACAGGAACTCTATAACAGTATATAAAACAAGAGCTGTTGTTAAGGCTATAATCACAAGATTAAGGTTTTTATTAAATTTATTTTCTTCTTCAAGGAAGATTTTATAAGAGACAGATTTAGTTATATTAGGTTCTTTTCTTGCTTGATGTATTACATTTCCAGACTCAAGAAATAATGTAGCCTTAAATATACCATGAACCATAAGATGGTAAATCGCAAGGCTAAAGGCACCTACTCCAACTTCCATTATCATATAACCCATTTGACCAACTGTAGAATATCCAAGAGCTCTCTTAACATCTGGCATTGTAAGCATAATTAAGGATCCTATAATTGCGGTAATAAGACCAAATATGAAAGCTAAATTTAAAGCATATTCTGTATGTATAAAGATATAAGCAAATTTATTAAGTATAATACCTCCCACATTAACAATTCCGGCATGCATCAATGCAGAAACAGGAGTCGGACCTTCTGAGGTATAAGGTAGCCATATATGAAAAGGAATAATGGCAGATTTTACCATTGCTGCTAAAACCAGTAGAATTGCAGAATATTCAAGATCAAAATTACCGTTTAACCATATATTTTTAAGCTCAGATAAATAAGGAGTTTTATGTTTTGATACTATCATTATCATAGCCAATACAAACAGTAAATCTCCTAATCTATGTATCCATAGAGTTATACTTCCAAAGTATGTAGCCGATTTCGAATCAGATCTAAAAGATATAAGATAGTAAAGAGAAAGACTTAAAGCTATCCATGCCATTACAGTCAATAAAAGATGGTTAGCCATAAGTAAAAAGTATATAGAACTAAATATAAAATTCAACAATATAAAGAACCTTTTATAGCCTATTTCATCCCACATATACTTAGTTGAGTATTTTCTTATTACTATTCCCAATATAGCTACATACAAAGTAAGTATAGAAGATAATCTATCAAAGCTAAGCAATAAATTTTCTGAGATGATAGGTTGATTTGTCTTAAATTGTTGATATGTTCCATATATACTTAATCCTACTATTATGAGAGAAAAAAAAATACTTATTTTAGGAATTACCTTTTTAGAGTCTATGAACAGAATTAATGCAGCTATAACTATGGGGATAAATGGTATCAGAAATACAACACTGCTCATATATTTACCTCTTTATATATTTTTATTTTTGACTGAAAAGATAACTTTCTATTTCAGCAAGCCCTTCAACCTCAAAAGAAGATATGAGATCCGCATTTATTAATGATAAGAAATCGTTTTTAAGACCAACTACCTTTACATTCTTTGATCCAACAAACTCAGGTACGTCAGAATATCCTTTTTTTCTCACAAGATCAAAAACATACCTATTAAGAATATCAACCAACTCCTCATCTATATCTCTTATATGAACTCCCTTAGAGCCTAAAGATAGTAAAGTTGCAATTTCAAAAGGATTTATAACCTCTGAAGTCTCTATAAAAATAGATATATCCTTTAAATCTATACCACTTTCCTTTAAAAAACTTTCCGCAAAAGCTAAAACAAAAGGAAGTGGCATAGACACTCTGGAAGGTAAAACATCTCTATCTGTGAGAACTATATCTCTAAATCCCTCTTTAACAGCTTCTAACATCCTTAAAGTTACTATTTCAAGACCTATCTTTAAATCAGAAATAGGTATACCTTCATATATAGCATCATAAAGTAAGTTTGTTATTCTTTTCTCATTAGTTAAATCCTGAAGCTCAACTATAGCAAAATTTCTCTCTATTGGAACAGTATAAGGAACAACTCTTGCTTTTTCTTTTATAGACTCAAATTCCGGATAGAGTAAAACAGATTTATAAGAAAAACTGTCCAAAGGTTCAATAGAAACATTATGTTTAAAGTATCTATAAGGAGTAAATTTACCATCTAATGATGGAAGGAGCTTATCCTCTTCTAACAAACTTTTAGATTTCAAAATCTCTGTTTGTAATTTGATAGTATCTCTATCAGGATAGTATTGTTTACCCATCTCATCACCTCAAAAATTTTTAATATAGAGACAAAATATAACCTTTCTTAAGAAAAATCTATGATTTACAACTCACCATTTTAAGCTCGTTTAAAAATATTGAAACGAGAATGCCTTTATCCACTTCTTGAGGAAACTCTTCAAACGTATAATTTCCATAAGTGTAGTTAAAGAGTAAAGGAACATCTACATCTTTAAATTTCAAGATTCCCTTTGATCTTATCAAATTTTTTGGAAATTTCTTTATAATTTTTATAAATTGATCGTAGGACAAAGCATCATTGGGATAGTAATCTACATTTTTAACATAATCTTTATGGGAGTGATCGTCTTTCGTAGCTGATACATCTCTTGATATTGGAAGATCTATCTCCGTAAACACATACTCAGGAATAAAACCATAGGTTGTAGTTATAAGCTCATACTTGGGAATAAGGTACTCTCCGGTAAGAAAATTTTTTAGATTGTATTTTTCTTTTAAAGAAAATATCTCATTTTTTATAGATTCTATTTTTGATTGTTCCACCAGATCAATTTTATTTAGAACTATTATATTTGCAGAGCCTATCTGATATTTAAATACATCATCATCTTTATACTTTTCATAATTTAAGCTATCTATTAGACAGATAACACTTTCAACATCGTAACCCAAGGATACCAAGGCAGAGTATATAGGAAATGGCTCAGAAAGTCCAGAAGTTTCTATAAAAAGGTAATCAAAATCATACTTAGATTGTATATCACTTAATACCTTATTAAGCTCATCATATAAAACACAGCAGATACAACCCTCATTTAACTCTACTACTCCCTGACCTTGTAATTCAGCTGATAGAACTTTTCCATCAATACCAACTTCACCAAACTCATTAACGATAACTAAGACTTTCTTATCTTTAAAAAATTCCTCTATGGATTTAACCATAGAGGTAGTTTTACCACTTCCAAGATACCCGGTAAAGATGTATGCTTTCTTATTCACCACTAAACTCTACACTATCTATCTCTTCTTCAAACTGCTCTATCTGAAATGTAATAAAGTTATAAGCATCATCAACAGTTTTCTCATATAAAGATGGAGATATAACTATAGTTCTCTCTCTAACATCACTTTCTGTTGGAAAATACTTAACCAAGATAGCCGGTTTTTCTACTACATTCCCGTTTTCATCAAAGAAGTTAACTTCAAGTTCCACATCAGGTAAAACGGATGAGTTCTCAATTCTCTGTTGCAATTGTTTTAAAAATTCAACTTTGTCCATGACTATTCCCTCCAAATTTGATAAAGGAAGGGAAACCCTTCCTTTAATATAAGTATATTACTATTCAGATACAGTTGCCATAACCATCTCTACACAGTTTCTCTTTAAAAGATCACCACAAACATAAACACAGATAGCACAACCTTTACATCTTGCTTGATTCACATAGGCAAAATTTTTCTCTTTTAAAAACATAAGAGTGTTTGGTTCAGGGCAGAATAAAACACACTGGTTACATTTATAAGTAGAACATTTATCTACTTTAGTCTCAGCAACATAATACATACTTATCCTCCTTTATGCTATTGCAGTTTCTTGTTCTTCTACCCATCCTTGTTCTTCAGCCATCTTGAAGGCTTCTTTAATAACCATCATATTCTTCTCTAAAAGTTCAACCTTCTTCTTGAATTTTTTCTCAATAGCAGAGTCAAGTGACGCTGTTCCACCGGAAGCTACGAATGTGTTTCCTAAGAATCTCTCTCTAACAGCTTTTTCTATATCCTCTTCAGAAACAAGTTTAGTTATACCAAAGAATAGACCTATCATTGCCATATTTGTTGCAAGCTCCGTTCCCGCTAAATCTAAAGCTATCTTTGTAGCAGGAAACTCTATAACTTTTGTATTTAGGTCTTCAAGAACTTTCCAGTCTTCATCTGTAAGAATATCGGCTTCTGTATTTATTATAACCATCCCATTTTCTTTAAGACCAGAATAGAAAGGCATCGTGTAAGATTTTCCGTGAGTTATAACCTGTGGATGGTATATCATTATAACGTTTGGGAAGATAACTTCTCCAACTTCATAAATAGGTTGATCGGAAGCTCTAACGTAAGCTTCTACTGGAGCCATCCTTTTTTCAGAACCAAAAAAAGGAACTAAAGATGCATACTTTCCAGAGTTTGACATAGCATTTCCTATTATGTGGGCAGAGGTAACAACACCCTGTCCACCTACACCTGCAAGTCTAATGTTATACCTTTTCATTTTTAAGACCTCCTGTCTTCTTTTTAGGAAAAGACCAGTGAACTTTTCATTCCCTGGTTCAATAAACTATTAAACTTTAACTTCTTGTCCTTCTTTATTAGACTCAATTTGTTCAAAGTAATTTTTCACATCATCAGACATCCATTCATAGAATGTAAAGTCTTTTTTCTCCCTATTTCTTGCGTCTTCAAGAACCTTCTCTGTAGGTATAGAGTACTCTATATTACAAGATGTGTATGCATGAATAAATGTTGGACCAAAATGTCTTGCTGCTATTATAGCTCTTTTAATGGTTTTCGCAAGTCTCTTTGGATTTGTAGGCGATATTCTTGCAACATACACACATCCTGCAGCTTTTGCAAGCTCAACTGCGTTTATTTTGTCAAACTTTTTACCTTTCGGTGCCATCTTTAACTGAACACCCTTAGGTGACATACCACTTTCTTGTCCACCTGTGTTTCCATAAACTTCATTATCAACCATAATAGTTGTAAATCTCTCTCTTCTGAACCAAGAGTGCATTGTCATTCCAAAGCCTATATCCATAAGTCCACCATCACCGGCAACTACAACAACATCTTTAACTTTATCTGGGAATCTTATCTCTAACGCTCTCTTTAGTCCAGATGCTACTGCGTTTGTATCTCCATAGTTTCCGTATATAAACGGAACAGCTGCCTGAGAAAGTTGAAGTCTCGCACATCCTGCAGTACCGATAACAATTGTATCTTCTGGCTTAGGTAGGGAAGCATAAAACACCCTTATGAAGTAAGCCATGAAACATCCGGCACACATAGGGTGCTCTTCGACCAACTCTTTAAATGTTCCAAGCTCTTGTATGTCATAATCTTTACCAAACTGACCATATTTAACTAAATCAACATAGTCCTTTGGCATATAATCTTCAAAACCTGTTGTTATTCTGACATATTCTAAACCCATAATATTTACCTCCTATATATTAAATTAAACTAAAACTTTTCTCTCTTTCTTAACACCAAGTATCTTATAAATCTCGTCCATTATAAGTTCTGTTGGTAATGTCATACCACCATAAACCCTTGGACCGCCAACAACTCTATCGTTGTTTGGTATAGCTGCTTTAACTTCTTTAGCTAACCAACCTGTTATATTGTGTTCAGGGATAACTATACCTTTTGCGTTTTTCAACACTTCTCTTATCTCTTTCTCAGGGAATGGTCTAATAGCCTTAACTTTAACTAAACCTACGTTAAGACCTTCCAATTGGGAGTATCTAACAGCTTCTCTTGCTTGAGCTGCAGCACATCCGGAAGCAACAACAAAAACTTCTGCATCAGGGTTAATAACTTCAATAGGACCACCAAGATATTTATAAATATATTTCATAGCTCTTGTTGTAGATGCCCACACCTCTTGTTGCCATACGGCGTGTATAAGGTAACTCATAAAGTTAGATTTTTGAACTGGGGCATCTCTCTGGATTCTTGCAGGTGGGATTTCGTTATCAGTTGGAGGAACAGGAGCTTTGTATGGGTTTCTTGGAGGTAGTTTCATATCTTCTGGTGTTAAATCTACATAACCCTTAGCGTGAGTCACGAAGAATCCTTCTGTGGCAACT
Source organism: Hydrogenothermaceae bacterium (assembly GCA_026418455.1). Taxonomy (GTDB): domain Bacteria; phylum Aquificota; class Aquificia; order Aquificales; family Hydrogenothermaceae; genus JAOABC01. The sequence goes on along the minus strand of JAOABH010000003.1, from coordinate 307,742 downwards.
GCAACAGGTACATAAACATCAACCTGCTCAGCTATTGCAAAAGCTGCCAATGTAAAATCAAAAGTGTCCTGTTGATTTTCTGCGTGTAAGACGACTGCTCCACAGTTTAAAAGATATGATATCTCAATGTTGTCTGGCTGGATTGATAACGGTGCGTTAACAACCCTGGTAAGAACTCCCAAAACAGCCGGTATTCTGTGACCTGGCCAAGATGCGATAGCCTCAAGTCCTCTTAGCAATCCAGGTCCTGATGTAGCTGTAAATACTCTCACGCCACCCCTTGCAGCACCTGCTATAGCCGAGAATGCTCCATACTCTTCCTCAGCTCTATAATAATCTTTCAAGTACCCTTGAGCCCATAAGTCTCCAACAAGGTGCATAACTTCTGACTGCGGTGTTATAGGATAAGCTATAGCCATATCAACATTTGCTCTTTTTATAGCCTCAGCCATAGCTTGAGCACCTGTAATAAATTTACGCTCCCTTGGAGCTTCTAATAAAAGATAATCAGTATCTACAACTTTTTGTTCTGGCATGGTTTATACCTCCATTTAATTTAAAATACTACTCTGTATCTGTAACAATCTCACCTTTTTTAGGCATAAGCAAGAATGCATACTCTCCATAATCGTGGAAAGAAACCGTTTCCCAGTTCTCTTTTGGTAGAGATGGATTTGGTGGTGGTAATTTTGGTTCCCACTGTATTCCAAGCTCATTTCTAACCTGGATTAGTATATCCTTGAACTTTCTTATCTTCTCTCCATGGGCATCTCTAAGTGTAACCATAGCATCTTCGTGTCCAAGCTCTCCACATATAGCTATAGTGAAGCAGTTTGTTCCTGCTCTAATCATTCTTAAAGAAAGGTTAGCATAGTGACAGTGAACTCCGACAAATATACAAGCCTCTATTCTGTTATGTAAAATGGTGAGGTTAGGGTGGTTAGGGTTAATCTCAGCTTCTGGATCTATCTTAGGATATTTTGGTCTGTAGTCTGGCATTGGGATTATACGACAGTTAGGAATCTCTTTTGCAAGCTCAAGTATTGCATCAGCTTCTTCAAAAGCTGTTGGACTCCATCCCCAGAGGATTTTAGGACCAGGGAATATTGTAGGATTAGGTTTCGTAAGTAGGGCTTTTGCAGCTTCTCTCATTGCGATTTCTTCGTCAACTTCCTCACCGAAGAGAAGACCTTTATCGGGAGATGATGGAAGATTTGTCCCTTCCATTGCTGCGACTTTCGGTATATAACCTTCTGGACCTGGTACGACTTTCATGATAGACCTCCTATTTGAGTATTTAAACCGTAAAAATAATATAACACTGTTTTATTTTTATAGCAACCTTAAATTACTAAATTGATGACAATATTCATAAAATCACATTCCTTTTAGTATCTTTTCAACAGTTTCACCAATTACAGACGGATTTTTTACTGTAGTGGCACCAGCAGATTCAAGAGCTTTGTATTTTTCGGCTGCTGTTCCCTTTCCACCAGCTATTATGGCTCCAGCATGTCCCATTCTCTTTCCCGGAGGTGCGGTAACACCAGCTATATATGCAACTACCGGCTTTTTTACATAGGATTTTATAAACTCTGCAGCTTCCTCTTCCGCAGTTCCACCTATCTCACCTATCATAACAATTGCCTCTGTTTCAGGATCATCTTGGAACCATTTTAAAACATCTGCAAAAACAGTTCCAGGTATTGGGTCTCCACCTATTCCAACTGCTGTTGATTGTCCTATTCCTCTTGTAGTTAACTGATAAGCAGCCTCATAAGTTAATGTTCCACTTCTTGATACTATTCCAACTTTACCTTTCTTAAATATATGTCCAGGCATGATTCCTATCTTTGCTTCCTCTGGAGTAATAACACCCGGACAGTTAGGTCCTATTAAAACTGTTTCAGGATAATATTTCTTTATATATTGTTTAACCGGAAGCATATCATTCACCGGTATACCTTCAGTTATACAGATAACCGTTTTTATTCCCGCATCTACAGCTTCAAGTATTGCATCTGCTGCAAAAGGTGGTGGAACAAATATTAAAGAGCAGTCTGCTCCAGTTTCTTCAACAGCTTCATTCACTGTATCAAAAACAGGAATACCCTCTACATTCTCCCCCTTTTTTCCAGGAGTTACTCCGGCAACAACCTGTGTTCCGTATGCTTTACATTGAGTTGCATGAAAAGATCCTTCTCTTCCAGTAATTCCTTGAACTACAACTTTAGTATCTTTGTTCACTAATACTGCCATATTTTGCCTCCATTACCATATTTTTGATATATCAACTTTAAAACTACAACTATTTAAACTAAACTCAAACTCACCCTCAAAATCTTCAAAAACTTTTCTGTAAAAACCATCTTTTAAATGAAAAATCTTCACTTTTTTTCTGTTTTCAAAGGGATAAACTAAAATGTAATAACTAACACCTTCTCTTTCATATATCTGTTTTTTTATTTCCTCATCTACCTTAACAGTAGATTCAGATATGACTTCGAATATAATCTCCGGAGTAACTGTAAGTTTAGCTGATAGATTTCTACAACTTACAACTACATCTGGTCTTACAACTGTGTTTTCCGAAATGTAATAATCAATCTCCGGGATAACTTTACAATTTTCACAACCAATAGAGTTTCTTAGAGTGTATATAAGGTTAGATACAAGAAGTTGGTGATAGATAGACGGAGAAGCCAAAGCAAAGGCCACTCCTTCTATAAGCTCCCAATCTCCTTGCCAGTTTTCCCAATCTCTAACCGTATAGTTGGGTATATACTCTATGGGTAGTCCCATAAATTAAGCTCCTTTTGCAGCTTCTACTGCTTTTAATGCTCCTTCCCACATTGTATCTGCTGTAATGAGCGGAAGCCCGGATTCTTGAAGCATCTTTTTACCGAGTTCTACGTTTGTTCCTTCCATTCTAACAATAACCGGTACATTTATAGATACCTCTTTTGCTGCTGTTATGATACCTTCAGCAAGCCTATCACATCTGAGTATTCCACCGAATATGTTTATAAATATAGCTTTTACATTAGGGTCTGAGAGTATGATTTTAAATGCGTTTGCAATCTGTGTTGCATTTGCAGAACCACCAACATCAAGGAAGTTTGCTGGCTCTCCTCCTGCAAGTTTAATTGTATCCATAGTTGACATGGCAAGTCCGGCACCGTTAACCATACAAGCTATATTTCCATCAAGTTTTATGTAATTAAGATTAAATTTCTTAGCCTCAACTTCAAGAGGAGATATCTGGGTAGGATCATCCATCTCCATAATCTCCGGATGTCTGAATAAGCCGTTATCATCAAAATCAACTTTTGCATCTAAGACAACAAGGTTTCCATCTTTCGTTAAAACCAACGGGTTAATCTCAACCATAGAAGCATCAAGTTCTATGTAGAGTTTATACAATGTTGTAAATATAGAAGCAGCTTTGTTAAGTAAATTCTTCGGGAGTCCAAGTTTTAGAGCCAACTCTCTGGCGTGATAACTTCTAAGTCCTATAAATGGTTCTATTACATGGGTGATTATAGCTTCTGGATTTGTTGCAGCAACTTCTTCTATCTCCATTCCTCCAGCTGCAGAAACCATTATTACTGGTTTTGACTTACTTCTATCTAAGGTTATTGCAACGTAATACTCTTTATCTATCTGCGTTCCCTCTTCTATGTAAAGCCTACTTACAGGTAGTCCCTCTGGACCTGTTTGGAATGTTGCAAGTTTTTTACCAAGTAAATCAGATGCTATCTGCTGAACTTCTTCTATAGATTTTGCAAGTTTTACTCCTCCGGCTTTTCCTCTTCCTCCGGAGTGTATCTGAGCTTTTACTACAACTGGCCATGTTCCGAGTTGTTCTGCTGCTTCCACAGCTTCCTTTACATCAAAGGCAGGATATCCTCTTGGAACAGGTAAACCATACTTTCTGAAAATTTCTTTTGCCTGATGTTCGTGAACTTTCATCTAAAACCTCCTTAAACTACTAATTTTCTATACTTTTTCTGGCCTTCTTCAAAAACATCTCCACCGTATATATCATTTGCAACAATAACCGGAAAGTCCTCAAAATAGAGTTTTCTTATTGCTTCCGGACCTAAATCTTCATAAGCTACCATCTCAACTTTTGTTATATGTTTTGACAAAAGAGCTGCTGTTCCACCATAAGCAGCAAAATAAACAGCTTTATACTTTTTTAGAGCTTCTTTAACTTCAGGACCTCTCCATCCCTTACCTATGGTTCCTTTTAAACCAAGTTCAAGAAGTTTTGGTGTGTATTTATCCATTCTGTATGCAGTTGTCGGACCTGCAGAACCTATAACCTGTCCTGGTTTTGCAGGTGTAGGTCCAACATAGTATATAACTTGACCCTTTACATCAAAAGGTAGTTGTCCTGTTTTTTCATACTCTTCTAACATCCTTTTATGAGCAGCATCTCTTGCAGTATATACCCAACCGGAAATAAGTACTTTATCTCCTGCTCTTAGAGTTTCTATAACATCGTCAGTTAAAGGTGTTATTATCTTCTTTGCTTCTACCATAGCCTACTCCTAAATTTCTATCTCTTTATGTCTTGCTGCATGACACTGTATATTTACTGCAACTGGAAGTGATGCTATATGGCAAGGTGCTATCTCTATCTTTATATCTATAGCCGTCGTAGTTCCACCAAAACCGAGAGGTCCAACTCCAAGCTGATTTGCAAGTTCTAAAAGTTCTTCTTCCAATTTTGCAATTCTTGGATCTGGATGTCTCTCTCCTATATGTCTAAATAGGGCTTTTTTCGCTAAAACAGCCGAGTAATCAAAAGTCCCACCTATACCAACTCCTACTGTAAAAGGAGGACAGGCATTTGGACCAGCATTTGCTATTGATTGTAAGATAAATTTCTTCACTCCTTCAATTCCATCAGCAGGTTTTAACATAGCCTGTTTTGATTGATTTTCAGATCCGCCACCTTTAGCAGCAAACATTATCTTTATCTTATCTCCAGGAACTATATCAAAATATATTAAAGCCGGAGTGTTATCTCCTGTATTCTTTCTATCAAATAAAGGATCATAAGCAAGAGAAGCTCTCAGATGACCTTCTTTTGTTGCCTGTCTGACTCCTTCATTTATAGCATCTCTCAAACTTCCACCTACTACTCTAACATCCTGTCCAACCTCTACAAAGAAAACCGGATAACCAGTGTCTTGACAGTAAGCCACTTGCTCTTTCTCGGCAACTTCTGCATTTTGAATAATCTCCTGGAGTATCTCCCTTCCTAATGGAGATTCTTCTCTATTTACAGAAAGTTTAATGGCTTGGATAAAATCTTCAGGCAGTTTATACTCTGCGTCCATAACCATCTCTTTAACTGCTTTTACTATATCGTTATAATGAATCTCTCTCAACTTTCTCACTCCAAATTTTTTATATTAATTTTAACTCTTTTATTCTCTCTATACCTTCTTTAACTGATTTAACAGACTTTTCCCACATAGCCTTCTCTTCTTCTGAAAGTTTTATCTTTATAAGCTCTTCCCATCCGTGAGCTCCGACTTTAACAGGGAGTCCTACACACACATCGTAAGCTTCATAAAATCTTGCATCTTCTCCTTCTAAATAAACAGAGCAGGGCATAACTTTTTTCTTATCTTTGAGGATAGATTCAACCATCTCAACTACAGAAGCACCTGGAGCGTGGTATGCAGAAGTTCCCATAAGATTAACTATCTCTCCACCACCGAATTTAGTTCTTTTTACAAGCTCTTCTAACTTCTCTTTTGTAAAAAGCTCTCTTAAAGGTGTCCCACCTACATTTGAGACAGATAACAGAGGAACCATCTCATCTCCATGTCCACCGATAACAAAGCAGTTTATATTTGATATAGAAACTTTTAGTTCTTGAGATATGAATGTTTTAAATCTTGCAGTATCAAGGACTCCTGCCATACCCATAACTTTATTTTTTGGAAATCCGGTTATTTTAAGTGTAGCATATGTCAAAACATCTACTGGATTTGATACAACAATTACAACAGCGTTTGGAGCATAGAGTGCTATCCTTTCTGAAACTGTTCTTATAATATTAACATTTGCAGATAAGAGATCATCTCTACTCATACCAGGTCTTCTTGGAAATCCGGCAGTTATAACCACTATATCAGAATCTTTTAAAGGCTCGTATCCTTGACCATCAGCAGTAACGGTATAACCTTTTACATCTACATCAACACCAATGGCAGCAGTCATCTGTTTTATATCAAGGGCTTTTCCTTTTACAACTTCAAAAATCTTATCTTCTGTCTTCTTTGCTAAATCAAAAAGGTTAACATTTGCAAGTTCCCTAATTGCTATAAGATTTGCAACGTGTTCTCCGACATTCCCTGCCCCTATAATAGATACAGTTGGTCTTTTATACTCACCCATTGAAGCCTCCTGACTGTAAAATGTAGATATTAGGATAAAACAATATTATAAATTTGTCAATAAAACAGCGTTTGATTTTGAAATGGGAATAAAAAAAGAAAAAGCCGGGATAAACCCGGCAGATAATATTAACAACAGGAGGTTTCGCAGCAGCAGGACTTAGAATCTGTAAGATACATTTGCGTATATAAATCTTCCCGGTTCAGGAATTTTTACAGGATTTCCTGAAACAGATATACCTCTAAACGGATCTCTTACATAGGAAAGATAGTTGTAGTAAAGTCTGTCAAAGAGGTTGTCTACTCCAACACCTACAAAAAGTTTGTTTCCATAAGTATATCCAGCTTTAACATTCATTATAAAGTAGGAAGGTGTTTCAAATTCTTTTAAGTCTGTGTCAACATTTGACTGTTTTGCCTGATATATACCTTCAACTAATCCGTAAAATTTACCATCATCGTATCTAACTGCCAATCTTGTTTTTAGAGGTGGTATCTCCGCAAGGTCACTATCTTTATACTGACCACTGTCTTTTTTACCTCTCTGATAAGCCACTCCACCTTCCAATGATATCTTTTCATTAAATCCATAGAAAAGATTTAAATCTGCTCCGTAAATGTGGGCATCTATATTTTGATAAGTTGTACATGTGGTGTTTCCCGTGCCGATACAATTTGCTCCTGCCGGATACTGTCTAAGATAGATAAAATCTGTCAGATCACTGTAAAAGATGTTAGCTCTTATTCCAAGATTATTAAATGGATAAAACTCTCCACCTAAATCAACTTCATTATTTTTTGTAGGTTTTAAGTTAGGATTACCATACCATGGAAAAGAGGAGCTATATAAAACAATCCATCTTTCTATTGGATCTGGAACTCTTACAGTGTGTCCAAAACCTATGTAAAGATTGTTCTTCTTATCTATGTTATACTTAGCCAAGAGATATCCAGAAGGATAACTGTCTGTTTTAGAAAAGTTTGTCAACAATCGGTTTGTGATAAAATCTTCATTTTTCCCTGATATTGCATTTTTATCTGCCTCTGAATCTGTGTAATCAAATCTTAACCCAGCAGATAGAGTCCATCTTTGTATATCTTTTACACCTTTAACAAAAAATCCCACATTCTTTATATCAACATCAGGAATCATTCCAAAGTTTTTGTTCATACCTCCCATCTGTACGTTATCAGCTTTCCAATTTCTCAAGTAGTAATCAACTCCAAAAGTAGTATCTACAGATGCTATATTTATATCTTTTGAAAGTTTAACACCATACATTTTTGATTCAGCGTAAGTTTTCATACTGTAAGGTAAATTTCCAGAAGTAGTTCTGAATGTGTCTCTCATATCATGTTTTACTTCATTGTAGTAAGCAGAGAGTTTTAATCCTATGTCTTTTAAGGAAAAATCTGCATTAAATCTGTTTGTTCTATCATAGAGAGCATCCATTTTTAAAGCTGGATATAGGACATTTCTTGCATTTTCAAAAGCATAGGAAAGTTTTAACTCGGTATTATTATTTGGAGTTATCAAAACTTTAGACCAAATTCTGTCTATATTAAAGGCTTTATCGTTGATATATTGAGGTTTGTATCTACCTAATCCCATAGGAGTGGAATAAACAACATACTCTGTTACCTTTTTACCTTCACCACTTTCGTAAGGTTTTGAGTATTGGTTAGAGGCACCAACCAAAACTTTAACAAACTTATTTCCTACATTACCTTGAATATATCCGGTTCTGTAATCAAAACTTCCGTAGGTACCACCAATTTCTCCCCCAACTCCTTCCTTAGGGTCCTTAGTTTTAACATTAACAACAGCAGCAAGTGAGCCAGCATTTTCCACATCAAAAGGTCCCTCTTTTATCTGTATACTCTCTATCTGAGGTGATGAAACATGAAAAGAAGCCGGATCCATCCTATTTGGACAAGCACCGTATATTTTTGAACCATCTATTAGGACATTGATATTGTCCCTCATAAATCCTCTGATATTTATATCGTTTGCAGTTGAGGCTTTTCTCATAAAGTTTATCTCTGGATATATTCCTGATAGTATCTCTCCTAAATCTATCTGTCTTGTGATTTTCACATCTTCTTGGGTTGTCTCTTTTTTTGTAACTTCTTCTTTTTTCTGTTTCTCTTCAACAGTTAACTTTTCAACCCTGATAACATCTTGAGCATTGGCAAAATTAACAGCAATTGTAGTAAGAATCGTAAAGCTGGCAAGTTTCTTCATAGTTCAACCTCCGTTTGTTAAATTTTATGTTAATATAATATTATACTTTAATGTTAAAATCAAACCACTTTTTAACAATTTGATGAAAATCATAAAACTAAATAAATATTTTTGATGTTTTGATGTATAATATACCTATGATTTACAGAAAGTTTTTACGGATTTTATTTATAAGTTTATTAGTTTTAGTGAATTTTTCCTACTATTACAATGAACATTATGACAGGCAAGACATTATCTATGAAGAAACTGTTAAAGATCAGTATGAAATAGAGGATACAGAAGTTATCCTACCATTAAAACATACTTGCAAAGAAGATATTAAAATAGAAAACAGGTCAGAAAAGTTAAATTTAAAACTGTCTATCTTACCATCAAAGATTCTTAAACCCCCCTCAACCATTAATTTAATTCTGTAAAATAATTCTCAAAATCTAAATTGGAGGTCTATTTTATGAAAAAGTTTTTATATGCTATTTTGTTAATATCATCTATATCAAAAGCTGAAACATTTGAAGAGATTTTACAGAAAGCTTATGAAAGTGATATTATAAAAGGTAAAGAGTACGAAGTAAAATCATTTGAAGGAGAGATAATAAAGGCAAAAGCTTTTGCCAATCCAGAAATTTATACAGAATTTGGAAGAGTTATAAATAAAAGCAACTCATCTGCTACATTGACAGAACTATATCTAACTCAACCACTTTACTTATACGGACTTAGAAGGTATAAAACCCAAGAGGCTATAAATATATACAACTCTGCAAAATATGGCTTTGATTTATTTAAAAGAGAGTTTATAGCTGATATTTATTACCAATTTTACGAAGCTCTATACCAAAAAGAACTTTTAGATATAGCAGCAAAAGAGCTAACTTTTTCGGAAGAGATATACAACTTCGTTAAAAAGACATATCAGCTTGGAGAGATAAGTAAGGTAGATTTTTTAAGATCAGAGAAAGATTACAATCTTGCAAAAATTAATTTTGAAAAACAGCAACTACTTTACAAACAGAGTTTAGAAAAGCTGTCTGCAACCATAGGTTATCTTGTAAAAGATGTTAGTGGAGACTTTCAAAAGATAGAACATATTAAACAGATAACTATCTCTGAACTTCCCCAGATTAAAATATATAGGGAGAATATATCTGCCTTAGAAAATCAGGAAAATTACTACAGATCTTTGGCAAAACCTCAATTTTCTGTTGGATTTATAACGAGAGAACCATTTAAAAATAATTATGAAGCAGGATTTTTCTTATCAGTTCAACTTCCTATTTTTTACAGATATTCCGGAGAGATAATATCTGCAAGAAATAAAAAAGCTTATTTTGAAAATCTATCAAAATATACCTCTGACAGTCTAAAAATAAAGGTAGATTCTCTGACAAAAACAGACCAAATATTAAGACAACAACTTAAAGACATTGAGGAAAATATCATTCCAACACTTAACCAACAGTTACAACTTGCAAACAAAAGCTATAAACTTAAAGTAATAAAACTTTTTGAACTTACTAACATCAAAAATGATTACTTTCAAACTATAAGGTACAGAGCGGAGATTTTAAATCAGCTTCATAAAAACTTCTCAGAATATCTAAGGATAGGAGGTAACTTATGAAAAACTTAGTATTTACTTTATCTATACTTATAAGTTTTGGAATATCTTTTGGTAAAGAGTATATAAAAGTAAATCCGGAGTTTGAGAAAAACTTTAACATAAAAGTTTTGACTGTTAAAAAACAGGTTATTTCGGACGTAGAAGAATTTCCAGCCATTGTATCAGAGGATCCAAAAAATACATACGTGATATCCTCAATAGTAGATGGTGTTTTAGATAGACTCTACATAAAGAAAGGAAGTTTCGTAAAAAAAGGTCAGATAGTTGCCACAATATTATCTCCCGAAATAAATCAACTGAAATCACAGATAGAGATAGCTAAGGTAAAAGTTGAAACTACTAAAAATATACTTAAAAGAAATGAAATGCTCTATAAAGAGGAAATAATTCCTTTTTCAAAATATTACTCATCAAAGATAGAGTATGAAAATGCTGTTGCCAACCTGAGAGCTTTGGAAAAAACATTGAAATCCTATGGAGATATACAAGATAACAAACTCATATTAAGAGCAAAAGAAAGTGGTGTCGTCCTTGATGTGTTTGTGTTAGCTGGATCACCAGTAGGTATAGGTAAAGAGATAGCGAAAATTTCAAATATATCTACGGTATTGGTAAAAGCTCAGGTTCCCCCGGAAAAAGTAGAATCAATTAAAGTAGGATCAAAAGCATTTATAAAAACTTCCACAAATTATGAAGTTACCGGAGAAGTATCCTTAGTAGATTATCAGTTAGATCCTGCAACAAGGAGAAACCAAATACATATAGTTGCAAAAAATCAGAACTTCATACTTAAACCAAATATGTTTGTAAATGTAAGGTTTATAACAGATCAGGAGTTTGGGATAGTAATTCCAAGAAGTACGGTAATCTCAAAAGATGGAAAAAACTTCGTAGTTTTAAAAGAGGGTAATAAATATACTTTAAGACAGATAACTATAACAAAAAAAATTGATGAAAATTATATCGTATCCGAAGGACTAAAAGAGAGAGACAGTATAGTAATATCTGGGTTAAACCTACTTGAAAGAGAGTTTTTCGGAGGAAAGTGATGATAAAGTTTATATTAGCCAACAGAATAATAGTTATATTCCTACTTTTTGTTACTGTAGCAGCAGGACTTTTTTCTTATAAAACACTTCCAGTTGATACATTTCCAGATCCGACACCTATACAAGTTAACATATACACCGAAGCTCCTGGACTCTCTGCAGAGGAAGTAGAAAGTCTTGTAACAAAGAAGATAGAGTCTGTAGTTTCCGGAATTAAAGATGTTACAGGAGTTAGAAGTGTTTCCATTGCCGGACTATCTCAGATAACTGTATTTTTTAAAGATGGAACAGATATATACTTTGCACGAAAACTGGTAATGGAAAAGTTGACAGAAGCTCAATCAATATTAGACCCACAATTTAAACCTGTAATGGGTCCTAACGCATCAGGATTAAGTTTCGTTATGTTCTACATTCTTGAAGGCAAAAATTACAGCTTAGAAGAGTTGAAGAGTATAGAGAGATGGAAAGTTAGACCTTTACTTAAATCTGTAGATGGTGTAGAAGATATAAATGAGTGGGGTCCAGACAAAGCTTTTTTAATAAGACCTGATTATGAGAAAATGATAGCTTACAATATATCTCTAAATGATCTTATTTCACAGCTAAGAGAAGGTGGTGGTGTAGTAGGAGGTGGTTATGCATCTATAAACAATAAAGATATAGTATTGAGAGGAATTGGAGCATTAAAATCATTAGATGATATAAAAAATATACCTATAAAAACAAAGGAAGGTTTTTTCATAAGGCTTTCAGAGATAGCTCAGGTAGAGATAGGTGAAGTTCCCGGAAGAAGAGGTATATTCTCACTTAATGGTGTGGAGTCTCAGGGAAATATCGTAGTAAAAAGAATGTTCACAAACACAAAAGAAGTTATAAAGAATGTGTTTAACAAATTAAATGAGGTAAAAAAAGTTCTCCCTGATGATGTAAATATGAAGGTTATATACGATCAGTCATATTTAATAGACAAAGCTATACATACTGTAGAAAAGGCTCTTTTAGAGGGTATAATACTTGTTACACTTGCCATGTTATTCTACTTAGGAAACTTTAGAGCAGCTCTAATAGCTGTTCTCTCAATACCTATAACATTACTTATGTCCTTTATATTTATGAAATCTGTCGGAGTATCTGGAAACCTTATGTCTTTTGCTGGGCTTGCAATAGGTATGGGTCTGTTTGCAGATGCATCTGTAGTTGTAATAGAAAATATATACAGACATTTCCATCACACTCCAGAATTTATAAAGAAAAAGGAAGGTAAACTTGAGATACTATCTTTATCTGTGTCAGAGGTTCTAAGACCAGTTCTATTTGCAATATTTGTAATAGCCTTAGTTTTTATACCTATCTATAGTTTTGAGTCTGTAGAAGGTAAATACTACAAGCCTCTTGCAACAACAATAATATTTGCTCTGTTTTCATCTCTCTTTGTTGCATTTGTATTTATGCCCGTTTTAGCTTACTACTTCTTGAAAGCAGGGAAGGAAGAAGAACCAAGATATATGATAAAGATAACTCAGTTTTATCAAAAGATTCTTAACAAAACCCTGAAATATCCAAAATTGATATTAGCATTTGTAACAGCAACTTTTATATTTTCAATATTTCTGTTAAGCCGTATAGGGACAGAGTTTGCTCCTACCCTTGACGAAGGAACATTACTTGTTAAAACTTATTTAAACCCAAATGTAACGATGGAAGAGTCAAAAGCAGTTGCATCTTTTGTGGAGAGAACAGCCAAGAGTTTTCCGGAAGTAGAGAATGCTTTCACGTTGGCAGGAAGATCTGAGAAGGCAGATCCTGAAGATTTTAACTATATGGAAACTTTTATAACTTTAAAACCTTACAAAGATTGGAAAACTTTTAAAACGAAACAGGAACTTGAAAATGCCATCAGAGAGAAGTTGGAAACATTGCCAGGAGCAAAATTTAGTTTTACACAACCTATACAGATGAGGATAGATGAACTTTTATCTGGAGTAAAATCTACCGTTGCAATAAAAGTTTTCGGAGACGATTTAGAAACTTTAAACAAAATCGGAGAGGACATTGAAAAAATAGTTAGATCAACACCTGGGTCTATAGACGTTGAGATGGAAGTTCAAAAAGGAAAACTACAGATGAAGATACTACCTAAAAAGGAAACCTTGGCAAGATACGGATTAACTATAGATGACCTACTTCAAATTATAGAAGAAGCTATTGCAGGTGTAGAGGTAAATGTATTAAAAGAGGGTCTGATCACTTACCCAATAATATTGAAAATACCTGATAAAGATATAAACAATCTTGAGAGATTTTTTAATCTTCCAATATTTAACTCAGAAAACCAGCTCGTAACATTATCTCAGGTAGCAGACATAGAGATATCGGAGGGATTCTTTAAGATAAGACATGAAAACGGACAGAGATACGCCCTTATCCAGTCTAACTTAAAAGATAGAGACCTTGGAAGCTTTATAAATGAGTTAAGAGAAAAAATAAACAGAGAGATAAAACTACCAGAAGGTTATTACATAAAGTTTGCTGGACAGTTTGAAAACCAAGAGAGAGCTATGAAGAAACTCTCTATAATCATACCCATCGTTATACTACTAATATTCGTTGTACTATACATTAACTACAACTCAGCAAGAGACAGCCTTATAGTTTTATTAAATGTTCCTTTTGCTACGATAGGAGGTATAGTCGCCCTATACATTTCCGGATTTAACCTATCTGTTCCCGCTGCAATAGGGTTTATAGCCGTTTTCGGTATAGCCACCCTCAATGGAGTAGTTCTTATATCATACATAAGACAGATGATAGAAGAAGGTAAACCGATAGATAAAGCAATTCAGATAGCAACTAAATTAAGGCTTAGACCTATACTTATAACTGCAACAGCAGCCTCCTTAGGATTAGTTCCTATACTCCTTACAACAGATGTAGGATCGGAAACACAAAAACCGATAGCAACCGTTGTCATAGGTGGAATATTCACATCAACAATGCTTACTTTACTTATCCTTCCTACAGTTTATAAACTTTTTTACAGAGAACCTTCTCCTTATCCTACCTTTAAAAAGCCGAATAAATTCCAGAGATTTATAAATGATAAGAAAAAGAAGATGATAAAAGCTTACAACAGATCTGTTGATAAGTTTAGAAGAAGATAAATGGATAAGCCGCTTACGGCGGCTTAATATGGAAAATCATACAATATAAAACTAAATTGTATAAAAATAGATTTTAAAAAATATTGTAGGAGTTGATAAGGTTGATAGTTAAGATTAAGAGAGGAGAAGATATTCAATCTTATAATGTAGATAATATTGAGAAGAGGACAACAATTCTTGAAGTTTTAGAAGTTGTAAAATTCTATATTGACCCTACCCTATCTTACAGGGCTCAATGTAGAGCTTCTATATGTGGAACCTGTGCTGTAAAAGTAAATGGAAACACAGTTTTAGCCTGTAAAACAAAAGCTTTGGATATAGCTAACAATGATGAGATATTAATAGAACCTATAGGAAATTTACCTGTTATAAAGGATTTAGTTGTAGATCACGGTAATTTTTTAGATAAATTAAAGCTGGCAAAAAGTTGGTTTATACCAAAAGAACCATTAGAAAAGGTTTATCCAGAAGAGTTAGAAACATACGATAAAGAAACTGACTGTATTCTCTGTGGTATATGTTATAGTGTTTGTCCTGTATTTCAAAATGATAAAAATTTTGGTGGTCCAATAAATTTTGTGAAGATTTTCAGATTTTGGAAAGATAAAAATGATGCCTTAGGTGATGAGAGAATAGAGATAGCAAAGTTAAATAATATAACCTCTTGTATCCACTGTAAATACTGTACACTATCCTGTCCTAAACAGATTCAAGTAGAAGCAGACATTTTACAGCTTGAGTTCTATGGAAAACAGAAAGGAATAATACAACAGGATCAATATATTAATAACTTTTTCGGATTTGGCTTCTAAGAGATATTATACCTATCTTTATAAAGCTGGATAAATGTATTTAAAAGAGCTATTATTACAGGAGCAAAGAAAATACCCAAAAATCCAAAGAAGTTAATACCACCTATAATTGCAAAGAAAAGAATCATAGGATGTATATCAACCTTGCTTCCAACCACTATAGGTCTTATTATGTTGTCAACAAGACTTATAACAAATGTGCCATAGAGAAAAAATATAATACCTGCTATCAAACTTTTAGAAGTTAGTATGTATATTGCAACAGGAACCCAAACTAAAGAAGCTCCACCAAAAGGTATAAAAGCAGCAAGAAAAGTTATAAACCCAAGTAAAAGAGCATACTCAACTCCTGCAACAACAAATCCAATGAAAGCTAAAAATGACTGAGCTAAAGCTACAAATACAGAACCAAGTATTACTCCTTGAATGGCAAGGTAAGAAGTCGAAAACAGAAAATCTTTTTCTCTATCATCAAGAGGTATTATTGAGTATATATATCTGTAAAGTCTCTCTCCATCTTTAAATAAGAAAAATATAGTGATAGCCATAATAAAAATCGCAACAATAAAAATCAAAGTATTTGTTGCAAATATTTTTGCTTTATCAAAAATAAAGCCGGAGAATCCTTTTAAATAATTAATGATAGATTCATAAGCTTGACTATCTAAATTAGTATAGAATTTATTATAAAATTTTAAATAAATGTTATACAGTAAAGGATACTC
The DNA here is from genome assembly GCA_026418455.1 of Hydrogenothermaceae bacterium. Taxonomy (GTDB): domain Bacteria; phylum Aquificota; class Aquificia; order Aquificales; family Hydrogenothermaceae; genus JAOABC01. The sequence goes on along the minus strand of JAOABH010000003.1, from coordinate 291,704 downwards.
ACGTATCTTTTCAACAATCTTAGATGGGTCTGAAATATATCCAGAAATAACCGGATAGAACTCTATAACTTCTTTCGTTAAGAAAGACACTATAATACCTATAGGTATGATTATAACTGCCATAATTATCAAAGTGCTAAGTAAAGAAGTTAAAACTGTTTTTTTTATCTTTCTAAGGAAAGATCTATGGAGAGGGTAAAATATAAGGACTAAAATAATAGAAGATGATATCAAAGTTAAAAACGGCTCAAATATTTTATAACTTAAAAATAAAAAGAAAAGAAAGGAAATGACGAAAAAGACATTTCCTAACTTCTGATAATCACTAAACAATATCTATTACTCTTCTCCTTTCTTTAGTGCTCCACCTAAGAATGCAACAACACCTGTTAAAATAGTAAAAGCAGTCATGATAATAAACGGGAGCCAAGCTTCCATATCACACACCTCCATAAATTAAAATATCTTTTGCTTGAAATAATGTATAGTATTTTCTAACCCTTTGTCAAGTGAAATTTTAGGTTCCCAATTTAAAAGCTCTTTTGCCTTTGATATATCAGGGCATCTTCTTACAGGATCATCTTCCGGTTTTTCACAGAACTTTATATTAGCCTTACTACCAGTTTTATCTACAATCTTTTTAGCAAGATCTAAAATCTTAATTTCCTCTGGATTACCAAGATTTATAACCTCTCCATCTAACCCTTCCATAACAGAGGCTCTAAATATACCTTCCACTAAATCAGATATATAGCAAAAACTTCTTGTTTGATTTCCATCACCATAAACAGTTATATCTTCTCCTTTCAAAGCTTGATAAACAAAGTTAGGAATAACTCTACCATCATTTAGACGCATTCTCTCTCCGTAAGTGTTAAAGATACGTAGTATCCTCGTATCTATATCGTGTTCTCTATGGTAAGCCATCGTCATAGATTCTGAAAATCTTTTGGCTTCATCATAAACAGACCTTATACCTATGGGATTTACATTTCCCCAGTAATCTTCCTTCTGAGGGTGAATCTGAGGGTCTCCGTAAACCTCAGAAGTTGAAGCAAAAACATACCTTGCTTTTTTTACCTTTGCAAGACCAAGAGTATTAAGAGTCCCAAGAGAGTTTACCTTCATTGTTTGAATTGGATACTTTATATAATCTACGGGACTGGCAGGACAGGCAAAATGTAAAACTATATCTACATCATCCGCTATATAAATAAAATTAACAACATTATAATGTATAAATCTGAAGTTTTTATTTCCAAAGAGATGAGCTATATTATCTGGACTCCCTGTTAGAAAGTTATCTAAACCGATAACATAAAAACCTTCCTCTATAAATCTGTCCGCTAAATGACTACCTATAAATCCAGCTACACCTGTTATAAGAACCTTCAATCTATCCCTTCAGAAGTTTTACTGCTTCTTCAACCTTTATTTTCTCATGGACTATCTTTGAGAGAACAGAAGTTATGAGAGATACATCTCTGTGTTGGAATATATTTCTTCCAATTGAAAGTCCGGCACAGCCAGCAACAACCGTAGCATCATAAACCATTTTTAATAGAGCTTCATCTGAATCCACCTTTGGACCACCTGCTATAACAACAGGAACAGGACAACCCTCAACAACCTTGGCAAAACTTTCTGGGTCTCCTGTGTAAGGAACTTTAACTATATCTGCTCCAAGCTCAGCAGCAACTCTTGCTATATGGGCTATAGCTTTTGGGTCATAAGGATTTTTAACTTCTGGACCTCTGTAATACATCATTGCAAGAAGTGGCATCTGCCACTCTAAACATTTTTTAGACACATCTCCAAAATCTTTAAGCATCTGTTTTTCATCTTCGGCACCTATATTAACGTGTATGGAAACTCCATCTGCACCAAGTTTTAACGCTTCTTCAACGGTGCAAACCAAAACTTTATCATTCTTTCTTAGAGATAAATCTGTAGATGCAGACATATGGACTATAAGACCCAAATCTTTACCTTTACCTCTATGTCCGGCTTCTACCATACCTTTATGTAAAATAATTGCATTTGCTCCACCCTCTGCTATCTTTTGTATAGTTTCTTTCAGATTAACTATACCTTCCATAGGTCCAGAAGAAACACCGTGATCCATTGGAACTAAAACAGTTTTCCCAGTATCTCTGTTTATAAGTCTCTCCAATCTAACTCTCTTTCCAATAGACATTACTCTTTACCCTCCAAAAATTTATTAAAACTATTATTATATATTACTTCCCCGGTTTTCTTCCTCACTTTTTTTAGGCTGGCTGCTTATCTGTTGTAAGTTATTTAACTGTTGCTGACAATCTTTAAGCTGTTTTGAAAGTTTACTATTCTCTACCTTAAACTTTATCCAATCACCGATAGTTAAAATAATAGCTAAAATAGCACCAACAATAACACTGAAAATAATAACTATGGACAGTGGCATAGGAACTGTTTGGTATCCGGGAAATAAATTTACAGTCACCGTTGTGTTATTCATAGCTACAAAATAGGCAACTACAAGAAGTATAATAAGCCAAACTATAAGTCTAATTTTACTCAACATATTTAAGCCCTTCCTTTAATTTTAGATATGTCTCTTTAAGATCGTAAGATATCACCCTTGTCTCTCCCAAAACCGGCATAAAGTTAGTATCCCCATTCCATCTTGGAACTATATGATTGTGGATATGGGTTTCAAGTCCCGCTCCAGCTGACCTTCCAAGATTGTAGCCTATATTAAATCCATCTGGTTTTAAAACTATCTTTAAAAGTTTCACCATTTTCTGGGTAATAAGTGATATCTCACACAGAGTTTCACCGTCAAGTTGTGTAAAATCTCCTATATGTTGGTTAGGACATACCATAAGATGTCCAGCATTGTATGGATAGAGATTTAATATAACGAAAACATTTTTTCCTCTGTATAAAACAAGATTTTTTTCATCATCTCTCTCTTCAAAAGCTTTACATAAAAAGCATCCTTCAGACTTTTCAAGTCCATCTATATACTGGCTTCTCCAAGGAGAGTATAGTCTTTCCATTTTAAACCCCCTTTCAGATAGCTGTTAAAATTTTACTATAAATTTAAAAAACATTTTATTAAAAACATGTTTAAAAACCTATAAATAATTTGCAATTTTTGGTATATTTATCTTTTATACAATAGATAGAGGTGTAAATTTGAAAAAGATAGGTGTTGTTCTGGTAAATATGGGTGGTCCTGACAGTTTAGATGCTATACAACCTTTTTTATACAATCTTTTTTCAGACCACGACATTATACAGATACCAAGACCGATACAAAAACCTATTGCATATCTTATCTCAAAGATAAGGTCTAAAAAAACAAGAAAATACTATGAGATTATGGGTGGCAAATCTCCACAGAAAGAGCAAACTTTAGCCCAAGCTGATGCTCTACAAAAAGCCTTAGGTGATAAAGTTAAAGTTGTCGTAGCTATGAGATACTGGCATCCTTTCACAGAAGAAGCATTAGAGGATCTCTTTAAAGAAGATTTAGAAAAAATTATAGTTCTGCCTCTCTATCCTCAATATAGTAGGACAACTACAGGATCCTCTTTTAATGAGTTTGATAGGAAGGTAAGAAGATATATAAAACCTGGAAGATACACAGTTTTATCTACCTTAAATGGTCCTGATAAGCCTTTCTATTATCCTTCAAACATACCTATCTTAAAGATAAACTGCTACTTCAACGATGAAAACTATATAAGAGCTATGGTTAACAATATAAAAGAGAATTTACCTGATTACAGTGACTACTTTTTCCTATTTTCAGCCCACAGTCTACCACAGAAGATAATTGAAAGTGGAGACCCTTATAAAAAGCAGACAGAAGAAAGTGTTAGACTAATTATGGAACATTTTCCTGGTGTAAATTATACACTTTCGTACCAGAGTAAAGTTGGACCAGTTAAATGGTTAGAGCCTTTTACAGATGAAACTATACAGAAACTCGTAAGAGAAGGTATAAAAAAGTTGGCTGTAATACCAATATCCTTTGTTTCAGAACATTCAGAGACATTGTATGAACTTGATTATCTTTACGGTAATATGGCTAAAGATTTAGGTGTAGAGAGTTATATAAGGATTCCTACTTTGAAAACTCATCCTCTCTTTATAGATACACTTAAAAATTTAGTAGTTAAGCATCTTTAGTGTTTACTTCTATTGACACTTTTGCCTTAGAGCTAAATGTTTCGTAAAGTTTTTTTAATATCTCTCTTTTTTGGGTGTTAAGTATAATTTTAAAATATCTGTTAGAAGAGAATTGATAAATAATTTCTTTATCAGAAAAATTTTGAACTAAAAACTGCTTTAAATCCTGAGAGTAATCCTTCTTTCTAAAAAAGATTTCTACTTTTGTAAGTTTCACAGCTGGAGGATAACCGTATCTTTTTCTAAACTCCAATTCAGATATATATATATCTTCTATTTTCTGATTACCTTGTAAAACTTGGAACACTGTTTCTTTAGTATCTACATTAGAAAAAAGTATATATCTATCTTTTATATAAAAAAGAGGCATCAAAACGGATCTGTAAAATTTCTCATTTGCTCTATAATTTTCAACTGTTTTGAAAAAATCCGGATAAAGATTAATAACCACATCATATTTTTTTAGTATAAACTTTGATTCCAAAGTAGATGTAACTTTTACAGGACTGTCTGTATCATCTTCCAATAGTGATACATCAACTGACAATTTCTTTCTTAACTCCTCCAAAATCCTATAACTTCCAAAACCCTCTTCTTTTAAGATGTTATCACAGTTAGGACATATCTTTGAGTAAGGAACTGTTTTACTACATTCAGGACATTTTAATACCTTTCTTCCTTTTTTTACAACAACCTTAAGAGGGACTTCACATCTATCACATAGCCATTCAAAACCACATCTCTCACAGTGAACAAAAGAAGCTAAATAAGATTTATTTACAACTATCAGACTACTGTCATAATTTTTTACTATTCTTACTATATTTTGAATTGCTCTGTTTAAACCTTTGAAAGGATAAATCTCTATTGAAGGTTTTGGAAAATCTACTTTTTTAAGTATTTTAGCTTTCTTGGAATCTACCAACATAAAACTCTCTAAGGAATAGAGTGTGTCAGAAAAAATTACCGGGATATTTTTATGTTTCCATATTAGATAAGCTGCTCTCTTTATATCAAACTTTGGTGTTAGTAAAGACCTATAACTTTCAGAACTTTCATACTCAATAATAAGAAGAGATAGGTTTTTCATCGGTAGCAGCAAAGAGGATAAAGTACCTATAACTATAGAAGGTTTTTCTCTAACGTTTTTCCAAATCTCAAACTGTCTATTTTTAGAAATTCCATCATTGTAAAGATAAACATCTTTGAAATATTTTGATATATAGTTATAAAATTTAACTCCGACCTCTATCGAAGGAAAAACTATCAATACACTTTTTAAATTTTTCATATATCCGTAAAAAAGTTTTAGATAGTATCTGACTCTTAACTCAAATGATAAATTAGATAAAGTGTATATATCACTATCCAGAATTTTTCCTACCTCTGGTGAAAAGGTCTCTATTTTCTGTTTTGGACTTTTAACTACTTCTATCTCTGTATTAATTGGCAACAAAATACCTTTTTTTATCAGGGATAAAACAGTCTGTTTAGAGATAGAAGACTCTAAAATCTCCCTGTAAGATAGTTCTGATTTTTGACTAAAAAGTTCAATTAATCTTTTTTGTGTGTCTGTAAGTTTAGCAGTTGTTAAACTCTCCAAATTTAGAGTGAAAACTTTTCCTACAAAATCATCTTCTATGGATTTACCTTTAAGTTTGTTTGGTAGAAAGTAGTAAGCTGTTAACCCTATAGGTGATATGTAGTACTCCGATATATCTTTAATTATCTTTATATCTTCATCACTAAAAACCTGAAAATCATCTATATCTATAACAGTCTTTATTAAATCATCATCTAAGTTATCAGGTTTAGACAGAGAAACATCAACAACTATACCGTAATATTTAACATTTTTAAAAGGAACCAAAACCCTTCTTCCTATCAGAGAAGAAGGATCGGCATCAGAGTTTATTTTGTATGTAAAAGTCTGGTAAAGGCTTACAGGTAGAGCAACTTGAAGATACAATATTTAATCAGTCACCTCTTCTATCGTGAAATGATGGTTCGTGTAAATACATATCTCTCCGGCTATTTTTAGAGATTCTTCAACTATCTTCCTTGCATCTAAATCTGTGTTTCTGTATAAAGCCAAAGCTGCTGATCTTGCGTAATCTCCTCCGGAACCAATAGCTAATACCGGTTCATCTGGCTCTATAACATCCCCATTTCCTGATATTAAAAACATAGATTCTTTATCTGCTGCAACAAGTATAGCCTCTAATCTTCTTAAATATTTATCCATTCTCCAATCTTTCGCAAGCTCTACAGCAGACCTAAGAAGATTACCTCTATGCTTACTCAACTTCTCCTCTAACCTTTCTAAAAGAGAAAGTCCATCTGCGGCACTTCCGGCAAATCCTACAACAATCCTACCATCATTTAATTTTCTTATCTTTTTAGCCGTATGTTTAACAACAGAAGAACCAAGTGTTACCTGACCATCTCCCCCTATAACAGTTCTTCCATCTCTCCTAACCACAAGTATGGTAGTGCTTCTACTTTTCATCTCTCTCCTTTAAAAGTTTTGCAATTGGGTCATTTTCAGAACCGTATTTAGCAGGAGATCTCTTTGAAGTAGGCTGAGTATCGAGCTGAATATTGTTATCTTCCATATACTCTTCAACATCCTTAACAGCTTCTATATCCTGTAAGTTAGCAGGTATTCTTTTCGCAAACAGAAATCTTCTCTGATAGTAAGCTTGGTTTATAGAAGTAACCTCTACTCTGTTACCTCTTGAAGAGGCGTGTATCATCTTACCATCACCGATGTATATTCCCACATGGGAAGGAAACCTTGCGTAAGTTGCAAAAAACAATAGATCTCCGGGTTTTAGGTCTTCTTTTTTAACAAAATAGCCGTATTTAGCTTGCTCTCTTGCAGTCCTTGGCATCTTATATCCCGCAAGCTCAAAAACATTCTGTACAAAAGAAGAGCAGTCTATACCGTTTATACTCTCCCCACCAAATTTGTATCTTGTCCCGAGTAATCCAACAGCATACTTGTATATCTCCATATTAGGTTCTATATCTTTAGCATAAACCACAGGACCATAGGAGTATGAGACTTTTTCTATATTGTATTTAGAATTTTTTGATATATATTTCTTTTTAGAACTTTTAGACACTTTTTTATTAACTTTTTTAGCTACAACAGAATGTTTCGAACTATTTTTATTTTTAGCCTCTGCAATGGAAGGAGCAAAAACAATCGACAGAGAAATAACAACAGCTCCCAATTTTGCCAGTAGCTTCATACTTTATCCCCCTATTCTTTTTCTAACTGCCAAAAATTATAACAATTATTTTTCGGCATGTAAACCTTTTTGATAAAATATCTAATAACCTTATTTGAAGATGGTGCTTGAAGATGGAAATACTGCCTTTCTATAAAAAGATAAATATTTTCTCAAAGGCAAGCAAAGAGGCAAAGGATTTCTCTCTAAAATTAAGAGAATGGCTAAATCTACATAGTATAGAATCAGAAGTTATAGAAAATTTGGCAGATTTGGAAAAAGAGGAAAATCTAAAAGATCTGGATATGCTTGTTGTTGTTGGCGGAGATGGGTCATTGTTAATAACAGCAAGGAGAGTAGCCAAGTATAATGTTCCTATTATAGGAGTAAATCTTGGAAGACTTGGTTTTCTTACCGAAATAAATAAAGAGAATGCATTTAACCTATTTAAGGTGATACTGTCAAAACCTCTCTGTATCTCCAGGAGAATGATGTTAAGAGTATCACTATATAGAGATGGCAAAGAGATACTTGTGGCAGATGTGTTAAATGATGTTGTTGTAAATAAAGCTATTCTTGCAAGAATTGTTGATGTTGCAGTTTACGTAGGAGACAGATATATAACAACTTATAATGGAGACGGGATAATAATATCAACACCGAATGGATCAACCGGATATGCATTATCGGCAGGAGGACCTATCGTCTATCCTATGATGGAGGTGTTTATAGTTGTTCCAATCTGTCCCCATACATTAACAGACAGACCTATAATTTTACCTACATTGGAGCCTATAACGATAAATATTGTATCAAAAGAGAAAGATGCTTGGCTTACGTTAGATGGTCAGGAAGGAACACAGCTTTTTTATGGAGATAAAATAGTTGTTAAACAATCTCCTTACTATACTCATCTTGTCAGAACACCTTATAAAAACTACTTTGATATACTCAGGGAGAAGTTAAATTGGAAGTAAGAGTCGGTATAGGATATGATATCCACAGATTTGAGGAAGGTAAGAGACTGATAATAGGTGGTGTAGAGATTCCTTTTGAAAAAGGCTTTAAAGCTCATTCTGATGGAGATATACTGTTTCATGCTTTAACAGATGCTCTACTTGGAGCTATAGGATATGGAGATATAGGAGAGCTATTTCCGGATACAGACCCTTCGTTTAAGGATATGGATAGTTCTGTTTTTTTGAGAAAAGCAAAAGATATTATTGATGAGAAAGGTTATAAAATATCAAACATAGATTCTGTTATAATAATTGAAAAACCTAAGCTTTTACCTTATAGAGAGAGAATAAGAGAAAATACGGCAAGGGTTTTAGAGGTAGAAAAAAGTAAAGTGTTTGTGAAAGCTAAAACAAATGAGAAGTTAGACAGTACAGGTGAAGGCTTAGGAGCAAGTTGTTATGTTGTAGTAAGTATTTATAAGGAGTGAAAGATGAAAGATATAGATTTAAACACAACTGTTGAACAGGTTTTGAGGAAGTATCCTTTTAGTAGAAGATTTTTTGAATCTAAAAGTATGTATTGTAATGTATGTGCCTGTAAAACTCACGAGAGATTAGAGATAGCAGCAATAAATTACGGTCATGACCCGAAGCAGTTTGTAGAAGAGCTTAAAGATTTCATTAAAAATTATGGAAAATCTGAACAAGATTAAAGTAATAGTTGAAAAACTTATAAACAGTGATGACCTCTATCTTTCAAGAGTAAAAGGGCTTCCTAACCTCTTAAAATCAAACCTAAAAGATATACTTCCGGAAGGTCTGTATAGAGATATAGACCAGATAGATGATCTGTTGCCAGCTAAGAAGAGGGATTTTTTAAAGATTATCAATAGTTATATAAACATACCTTTACAACAAAAAACAAAAGAAAAAACATTTACATTAAAAGACCTTGAAAAACTTCAGATAGAGAAGTTAACCATAATAGATAAAAATCAGTTAAAAGCTTTTAAAAAAATACAGATAAAGAACGTTTATGATGCTCTTTACTACTTTCCTGTCAGATACGAAGATAGAAGAGTAAAAAATATATCCACTGTAAGAGAAGGAGAAACTGGGACATTCTTTGCGGAAGTAGAAGATATAAAGAAGATAAACAGAGGAAGATTAAAAACGGAGGTAACTTTAAGACAGGGAAAAACAACATTCTCTGCTTTTTTTATGCATGATCAACCTTATCTTTTCGTATATTTTAGAAAGGGTAAAAAGGTTAAACTTTTTGGCAAAGTTTCTATTTATAAAAAAGAGATATCTCTGATACATCCGGATATGTTAGAACCTATAGAAGACCAGATAGACACAGTAGTGCCAGTTTACTCTCTCAGGGGAGACAGTAATATAAAAACCACATCTCAAACTATAAATCATCTAAGAAGAGCCATGTTTAAACTGGTAGAAAAGTTTTCAAATGTAGAAGATTTTTTACCGGAAGAGATAAAAAAAAGAAACAGTTTTCCGGATCTGTCAGAATCTTTAAGATTTATACATAGACCATCCGAAGACACAGATATAGACATACTTAACAACTTTCTCAATATACATCAAAAGAGATTGATATTTGATGAGCTTTTCTTATTGGTGTTAGCTCAAAAATATAGACGGTCTTTACTACAGAAAAATAAATCATATAAAATAGAGGTTAAAAGCAGTTTCTTAGAGGAGTTTGAGAAAAATCTTCCTTTTCCACTTACAAATGCCCAGAAAAGATCCATAAATGAGATACTTTCAGATATGTCAAAAGATATACCTATGAACAGAATGTTACAGGGAGATGTTGGAAGTGGAAAAACATTAGTTGCAACTGCTGCCATGCTTGCAGTAGCAAAAAACGGATACCAATCGGCTTTAATGGTACCAACAGAGATACTTGCAAATCAACATTACAATAGCATAAAAAAGGTTTTGGCAGAGTTTTTACTACCAGAAAAAATAGCTCTTCTAACAGGAAGTACAAAACAAAAAGAGAAAGGAGATATACATAAAAAACTTCAATCTGGAGATATTCAGATAGTTATAGGAACCCATGCTCTTATAGAGGAAAAGATACAGTTTAAAAATCTTGCCTTGGCTATAGTTGATGAACAGCATAGGTTTGGAGTAGAGCAGAGAAAAGCACTTATAGAAAAAACAGATAAAATGCCTCACATACTCGTCATGACAGCAACACCAATACCAAGAACCCTTGCACTCGCTAATTATGGAGATTTAGATATATCAAAAATAGATGAACTTCCAAAAAATAGAAAACCTGTTAAGACGGTTCTATTTTATGAAGATGAGAGGGAAAAGCTATACTCTATAGTAGAAGAAGAGTTAAAAAAAGGAAGGCAGGCTTATGTAGTCTATCCTCTTATAGAGGAATCTGAAAAAACAGATTTAAAATCCGCAGAGGAGGGCTTTAGACATTGGCAGGAGAAGTTTGTAAATTATAAAGTTGGCTTACTACATGGTAAGATGAAACAGGAAGAGAAAGAGTCTGTAATGAATCAGTTTAAAGAAGGAAAAATAAATATACTGGTATCAACAACCGTTATAGAGGTAGGTGTCGATGTTCCTAATGCTTCTGTTATGGTTGTAGAAGAAGCCCATAGATTTGGACTTTCCCAGATACACCAACTAAGAGGAAGAGTAGGAAGAGGAGAGTATGAGGGATTCTGTTTCTTGATAGCACCAAAAGAACTAAGAACACCACTAAAAGAAGCAGATAAAGAGAAAAGAAGGCAGAAAGCTCTGGAAAGATTAAGAATTTTGGTAAAAACAAATAATGGTTTTGAGATAGCAGAGTATGATCTTAAGATGAGAGAAGCTGGAGATCTGGCAGGAACAAAACAGTCTGGAAAATCAGATTTTAACATAGCAGATTTACAGAGAGATGAAGAGATACTAAAATTAGCATCAAAGGAAGCAGAGAATGTAATATCTAAGGATCCATTTTTAGAAAAACATCCACAGTTAAAAGAGATGGTTTATAAAAAATATGGAGAAAGATTTGATTTAGTTAATATAAGTTGAAGAGTTAAAGAAGATATTAGTAAAGTAAGGGTGGAGATTTACTCAAACAACCACTAATACATCCTGATTGGCATATTTTACTATTGTGGAAGATGTACTTCCCATTAAAAGTCTCTTTAATCCCCCGGATCCTCTCCTTCCTACTACAATCAGATCACAGTTATTCTCATCTGCATAACTCATTAACTCTTCAGCAGGGTCACCTTCAAGAACCTTATAAGTTGCTTCTAATCCTTCTTTGGTCACCTTTTCCATAGCTTTTTTTAAAAATCTCTCTTCTTTTGTTATCTCTTCTTTTTCATACTCTTCTATCTCCTCTGGGGTGATATAACCTATATATCCAAAATCAATAGGTCTTATCACTCCTACGATATGAAGTTTTGCACCACAACTTTTCGCAATCCCAACAGCTCTCTCCAAAGCTTTCTCTGAGGACTTTGAATCATCATATCCAACGACGATGTTTTTAAACATTTTCATACCTCCCTATTCATAGCTTCTTCATAACTATAAAATCATATTAAACACCTTACCTAACCACTATATTAACAATTTTATTCTTCACTACAATAAATTTAATAACATCTTTACCTTCTGTCCACTTTTTAACTGATTCATCATCTAAAACTATCTTCTTTATCTGATCTTCAGTTGCTGAAACTGGAATTTTTACAGTAGCCCTTAATTTACCGTTTATCTGAACTGGTATCTCTATTTCGTTTTCTATAAGTAAAGTTTCGTCTGCTTCAGGGAATGGTTGATTTATAGTATAACCATCTTTTCCAAGTAGTTGCCAGAGGTAATCTGCTAAAAACGGAGTAAATATAGAGATAAGAAGCACAATTTTTTCAAATACTTCCTTTAAAACATAAGGATTTTTGTTTTTGTATGTTTGAAGCTCATTTAGAAGCTCCATCAGAGCTGCAATAGCTGTGTTAAATTGGAAGTTCTTCTCTATATCTGTTTTTACTTTTTTTATAGCCCAGTGGAGTTTTTTTCTGATTTTTATATCTTCTTCTGATAAATCCTTAAAACTATCAGAATTATACTCAACATCTTTAACTAAATCTAAGTTATCAACAATATAATAGAACAATCTCTTTAAGAATCTATGGGCACCTTCTATGCCACTTTCAGTCCAGTCAAAGTTGTTTTCCGGAGGTGCTGCAAATAACACATAGAGTCTTACAGTATCTGCTCCGTATTTATTTATCATCTCATCTGGGTCAATGGTGTTATGTTTAGATTTTGACATCTTGTCAGATTTACCATACTGTTCTTCAAGCTTAGTTAAAATAGATATATCTATACCTAACTTCTCAAAGAGAAGTTTTGCATTGTCATTTACATTAAGATGGTTTTCTTCAAGGATATTTTTAAGTTTTATATCCTCTGAACCTTCTATACCAAGCTTTTGTTTTAACTCTCCAACAGTTGAGTTTTCATCTAAATTAAATATCTCAAAAAGTTTCTTTATACTTATCCACTTTTTAAGAACCATTCCCTGTGTTAGAAGTTTATCAAATGGCTCATCTATATTAACCAATCCTATATCTCTTAAAAATTTAATAAAAAATCTTGAGTATAGTAGATGTAAAACTGCATGTTCAATTCCACCTATGTATATATCAACAGGCATCCAGTAGTTTGCTTTTTGTGGATCAAATGGCATCTTATCGTTATGTGGATCACAGTATCTTAAGAAATACCAAGAGCTATCAACGAATGTATCCATAGTATCTGTCTCTCTTTTTGCAGGTTTACCACATTTTGGACATGTTGTATTTACGAAACTTTCAACCTTTGAAAGAGGAGATCCGCCTATTCCAGTAAATTCTACATTTTGAGGTAAAACAACAGGAAGCTGATCTTCTGGTACTGGAACGATTCCACAACTATCACAATACACTATAGGTATCGGTGTTCCCCAGTATCTCTGTCTTGATATATTCCAATCCCTTAATTTGTAATTTACAGTTTTTTTACCAATTCCTTTCTCTTCTAGATAGGAAGTTATCTTTTCCTTTGCTTCATCTGAGGTTAATCCAGAAAAATCTCCTGAATTAATTAAAACTCCTTCATCTTCGTATGCTTCTCTATTAAAATCCCAATCTTTTTGAGGTTTTATAACCACCTTTATAGGTAAATTATACTTTTTGGCAAACTCAAAATCTCTCTGATCGTGGGCTGGAACTGCCATTATAGCTCCTGTTCCATATCCCCAAAGTATGTAGTTTGCTGCATAAATAGGGATTTCTTCACCGGTAAGAGGATTTATAGCATATCTACCTGTAAACACACCCTCTTTTTCTTCTACTAAACCTCTCTCTTTTGTTGATAGAGATCTTATCTTTTTTACAAAGCTCTCAACTTCTTCTCTATATTGAGTATCCTTAGACAGTTCTAAGGTTAGAGGATTTTCTGGTGCAAGGGCTATAAATGTTACACCGTAAAGTGTATCAGGTCTGGTTGTGAAAACTTCTATATATCTATCTAAATCTTTCACTTTAAACTTTAATGTTGCACCTACTGACTTTCCTATCCAATTTTCCTGCATAGCTATAACTTGGGTAGGCCATTTACCTTTTAGTTTTTCAAGATCTTTTAACAAGTCTTCTGCATAGGCAGTTATCTTTAAATACCAAGATGGTATCTCTCTCTGCTCCACAGGTGTAGAACATCTCCAACATCTTCCTTCTATAACCTGCTCATTTGCAAGGACAGTTTGATCATGGGGACACCAGTTAACTGTAGCTGTCTGTCTATATGCTATACCTTTTTCTAACATTTTTAGAAATATCCACTGATTCCATCTATAGTAATCTGGATTACAGGTTGTAACCTCCCTGTCCCAATCATATGAAAAACCAAGTCTTTTAAGTTGAGCTTTCATATAATCTATATTTTCATAAGTCCATTTTGCTGGATGGACACCACTTTTTATGGCAGCATTTTCAGCTGGCATACCAAATGCATCCCATCCCATAGGATGAAGTGTGTTTTTACCGATCATTCTCAGATATCTGTTTATAACATCACCAATTGCATAATTTCTAACATGTCCCATATGTATCTTCCCAGAAGGATATGGAAACATCTCAAGAACATAGTACTTCTGTCCTTCTTCTTTGGTTTTAAAGATATCTTTCTTTTCCCACCCTTTTAATAGTTGCTCCTCTATATCCTTAAAGTTATACTCCATTTCATCTACTCCTTCTTATTTTTTATTTAAAAAGCTGAGAATGGGTTCCTATCCTTACTAATTCAACTTCTTTTTTTAAATCATCTATTCTGTAAATAACTAAAAGATCTCCTGCTATATGAAACTCTCTAAATCCCTTAAAATTTCCAATTAATGGATGATCTCTCATCTCGGGAGGTAAAGATAAACCATTAGATAAAAGAGAAATACAGTAAAGAAGTTTTTGAAAGCTATTATGATTTAGATCTACCTTTTTCAGATCTTTTACAAACTGCTTATGGACAACTATTCTATACACTTTTCTTTTCTCAAAAATTTTTTAAAATCTTCAATATCTCCAATTTCTATAAGATTTTTACCTTCTTGAGTCTCTTTGATCACTTTTAATGTCTCTTCACTTGGAATCTTTATTTCAAAAGGTAACCCCTTATACTCTTTAATCATCGCTATAAATATATTAAAAGCCTGACTTACATTTAATCCGAGTTTTTCTAAAATTTCTTTTGCTTCTTTGTAATTTTCTTCATCAACTCTTAATGTTGTGTGGATTTTGCTTCCCATTTTACACCTTCTAAAATTAATTATCCGAGTTTTAATTATATGCTAAATAACATACAAATTCAACTTACTCGCTTTCCCTATATAACTCAACAGACCCGTCTTCTTTAACAATACCCATAAGACTTTCATAAGAAGAGTAGTAGTAAGGTGTAAATGCCTCAAACTCTGCACCACAAGTATCCACTACCTTATAACTTACTGGAATTCTTCTCTTTCTTATCTCTTCTTCTGTAGTTTTAAGTAATCTTGCAAGTTCTCTATCAGAGAATCCCCACTGCTTTGCCTTTTCAAGCTCTTCATCTGTAACTGAGTTGATATCTTTTGAAGCTAAATACTGTTCATAATCTATTATCTCTTTTATCTGATGTAAAAACCATACATCTATATGTGACATCCTGTTTATCTCTTCTACAGAGTATCCTCTTCTAAATCCTTCAGCTATATACCATAACCTATCTGGATTAGGTTTTATTATTTTCTCCCTTAATGTTGTATCATCTATATTTTCAAGACCTATATAAAATCCATATCTTCCAAGCTCTAAGCTTCTCAAAGCCTTCTGTAAAGATTCTTTAAATGTCCTACCTATAGCCATTATCTCTCCAACAGATTTCATCATAGTAGTTAAAGTAGGATCTGCTTCTGGAAATTTAGCAAAATCAAATCTTGGTATCTTGACAACCACATAATCTATTGTAGGTTCAAAAGAAGCTGGAGTTTTCTTTGTGATATCATTTGAAAGTTCATCAAGGGTATAACCTATAGCAAGTTTTGCAGCTATTTTAGCTATAGGAAAACCAGTAGCTTTAGAAGCCAAAGCAGAAGAACGGGAAACTCTCGGATTCATCTCTATTACATAAAACTCGCCTGTTTTAGGATTCTGGGAAAACTGGACATTAGATCCTCCAGTTTCAACTCCTATCTCTCTTATAACTGCTATGGAGTAATCTCTGAGTATCTGATACTCTCTATCAGAAAGAGTCATGGCAGGAGCTATTGTTATACTATCTCCAGTATGAACTCCCATAGGGTCTAAGTTTTCTATAGAGCATACAATAACACAGTTATCATTTTTGTCTCTCATAACTTCCATCTCAAACTCTTTCCAACCTATAACCGATTCCTCCAGTAAAACTTCACCAATAGGAGATGCTTCAAGTCCGGCTTTTACTTTTGGGAAAAACTCATCTATGTTGTAAGCAATACTTCCACCTGTCCCTCCCAATGTAAAGGAAGGTCTGATTATAACCGGAAATCCTATCCATCTGATAACTTCCTCAGCTTCAGCCAGAGATTTTACAACGGCACTCTTTGGCATAGATAAGCCTATATTTTCCATAGCTTTTTTAAATAGATCTCTGTCCTCTGCTTTTTTTATGGCTTCGTAGTTTGCACCTATCAGTTTCACACTGTATTTATCCAAAATCCCCTTCTCATAGAGGTCTATTGCTAAATTCAGAGCAGTTTGTCCTCCCAATGTAGGAAGTATTGCATCTGGTCTTTCTTTCTCTATTATTTTCTCTAACACCGGTGTAATGATAGGTTCTATATATGTTCTGTCTGCAATATCTGGATCTGTCATAATGGTAGCAGGATTTGAATTAACCAATATAACTTTATACCCTTCTTCTTTTAAAGCTTTTGCTCCCTGTGTTCCTGAATAATCAAACTCAGCAGCTTGTCCTATTATTATTGGTCCGGATCCTATCAACATAATTTTTTCTATGTCTGTTCTTTTTGGCATACTTTACCTCTTACGGATTTTAGATAAATATTTTAACCTAAAAGAAAAATTTGCATCTGAGCGAAAAAGTTTATATAATATATTCTACTTTTTATGGGAAAGTGGCGGAACTGGCAGACGCGAGGGACTTAAAATCCCTTGGGGGCAACCCCGTGAGGGTTCGATTCCCTCCTTTCCCACCATCTAAAATCCAAACAGTAAATACTAAAGTTTTCGTTTTTTCTCTTTAACATTTTTATTCCTTAAAAAAAGTTTCAACTGTGTTATAATATTTTCTTGAGATTTTAATTTTAGTAGGAGGTTTAGATGTCTATAACTGCTGAGAAAAAACAAGAATTAATTAAACAGTTTGCTATTCATGAGAATGATACTGGTTCTCCAGAGGTTCAAATTGCAATACTAACTGAGAGAATTAGAAATTTAACAGAACACATAAAAGCAAACAAAAAGGATCTTCATTCAAGAAGAGGTTTAATAGGGCTTGTTAACAAAAGAAGAAAGCTTCTAAAATACCTAAGAAGAGAAAGTGAAGAAAGATACAGAAAAGTAGTAGAAGCTTTAGGTTTAAGAGAATCTGCCGGCGAAAAATAATAAATATATGGAGAGAAGATGCAGGAGATTAAAGTCCAAACCGTTTTAAACGGTGCTCCTTTTTCTATAGAAACAGGTTACTTTGCTGGTCAAGCAAATGGAGCTGTAATAGTAAGGCAGGGAGATACAGCAGTTTTAGTTACTGCTGTTATGTCTGAAGAGCCGCAGGCAGACATTGATTTTTTACCACTTACAGTTGAATATAGGGAAAAGTATTATGCTTATGGTAAAATTCCCGGTGGATTTGTTAAGAGGGAAGGAAAACCATCAGATAGAGAAGTTTTGGTAGCAAGGAACATAGATAGACCAATCAGACCCCTTTTTCCAAAAGGATTTTATAACGATGTGATAATAACAGCTTACACCCTTTCCGCAGATGACCAGTTTGATCCAGATGTACTTGGAATAGTGGGAGCTTCTGCTGCACTTCATATAAGCGATATACCATTTGATGGTCCTATTGCTGGTGTAAGAGTGTGTAGAGTAAATGGTGAATTTATCGTAAATCCTACATACAACCAAAAAAATCAAGCAGATCTTGAGATAGTAGTTGCTGGGTCTAAAGATGCAATAGTTATGGTTGAAGGTGGTGCAAAAGAAGTTCCTGAAGAAGTTATCCTTGAGGCTATGCTGTTTGGACAAGAAGAGATAAAAAGATTAATAGATCTTCAAGAAGAACTTAGGACAAAATATTCAAAACCAAAAATAGAAGTCCCTGTAGATGAAGAGGCTGAAATTTTAAGAGAGAAGATAAAAGAGTATACATACGAAAAGATAAAACAGGCTTTCTCAATAGAGGATAAAAAACAGAGAAATAAAACCATAGCTAATATTTTTGAAGAAACGGTAACTATTTTAGAGATTCCAGAAGAAAAGAAGAAAAAAGCTTCCTTTCTCTATAAAGATGTTGTCAGCGGCGTAATGAGAGACCAGATACTTTTTGAAGGAAAGAGAATAGACGGAAGAAAACCAGAAGAGATAAGACCTATCTGGATAAAAGTGGGAGTCTTCCCAAGAAACCATGGATCTGCTATATTCACAAGAGGCCAAACCCAAGCATTTGTAACAACAACTCTCGGAACCCCATCAGAAGGGCAGATAGAAGAGAGCATAGAGGCCGGTGAAATTATGAAAAGGTTCATGCTTCACTATAACTTTCCACCATTTAGTACAGGCGAAGCAAGACCTCCAAGAGCTACATCAAGAAGAGAGATAGGACACGGAAATTTAGCAGAAAGAGCATTAGAGCCATTAATTCCTTCTGAAGAAGAGTTTCCTTATGTTATAAGGGTTGTCTCTGATATTCTCGAATCAAACGGATCAACTTCCATGGCAACAGTTTGTGGTGGTTCTCTTTCTTTGTTTGATGCCGGAGTTCCTATGAAGAAACATGTAGCCGGTATAGCAATGGGTCTTATAAAGGGAGAAGATAGATTCGTTATCCTCTCTGACATTCTTGGAGATGAAGACCATCTTGGAGATATGGACTTTAAAGTAGCAGGAACGAGGGATGGAGTGACATCTATCCAGATGGATATAAAGGTAAAAGGACTAACAAAAGAGATACTCCAGCAAGCTTTAAAACAAGCAAGAGAGGGAAGAAATTACATACTTGACCTTATGTATCAAGCAATTCCTGAACCCCGGAAAGAACTATCCCCATATGCTCCAACGGTAACAAAATTGAGAGTTTTACCTGAAAAGATAAGTCTGATAATAGGACCTGCTGGAAAGAACATCAAGAAGATAATAGAGGAAACCGGTGTTAAGATAGATATAGAACCAGACGGTCTTGTTAAGATATACGCTCTCCATAAAACAGCGGCAGAAAAAGCTATATCGATGATAAATGAGCTTATTATGGATATAGAAGTAGGAGAGGTATATCTTGGAAAAGTGACAAGGGTTGAAGATTACGGAGCATTTGTTGAACTTATGCCGGGAAGATTATCTCTGCTACATGTATCTCAGATTACTGGAGAAAGATTAAAATCAGCAAAAGATACTGTAAAAGTTGGAGATATTCTAAAAGTAAAAGTAACAGAGATAGACGATCAAGGAAGAGTAAAAGTATCTTTAAAAGATGCTCCTGAAAATATAGAACCTAAAAATAAATTTATGTTTGAGTAAAAGCTGACAGGCTATTTTTAGCCTGTCCTGTAATAAAATCCTCCTTCCTCTTTTATCAAACCTTTTAAAGTCATCTCAAATAGGATATTATCAATCTCAACATCAAAATTAAACTCCTCTAATATCTCATCTATATGTTTAGGTGATGTAAGCAAAGAGAGTATCTTTTTCTCTATATCTGTTAACTCTATATCTTCTCTCTGGAAATCTTTGGATAAAAAAGAGATCTCGTTAAATATATCTTCCACAGACAAAAGAGGAATAGCAATACTCTGTTTTATAAGAAGATTATTTCCCAAGGTAGATTCCTGATTTATATTCCCTGGAGGAGTAAATACAACACGGGAATAACCATCTGCATACCTTGCAGTTATTAAACTTCCAGAATTTAATCCTGCTTCTAAAACAATGGTTCCATAAGAAATTCCAGCTATAACTCTATTCCTCTGTGGAAAGGTATATTTAGATGGTTTTGTTCCCAATGGGAATTCTGATATCAAACAGCCATTATTTACTATCTTTTCATATAGAGCCTTATTTTGAGGAGGAAAAACAAAATCTATACCGTGTCCCAAAACAGCAGTAGTAAAACTTCCTTCTTCCAATGCCGCTCTATGAGCCATAGAATCTATACCAGAGGCAAGTCCGGAAACTATATTCACTCCTTCCTTAGCAAGAGGTCTAACTATTTTCCCTACTAAAAATTTACCATATACAGATGGATTTCTAGTCCCTACAACAGATAGAGTATTTTCAGGAATAGGAAAATTACCTTTTACGTATAAAACAGGTGGTGGATCTGGAATCTCTTTAAGAAGTTTAGGATAATCTGGGCTTGATAAAGGAACTATCTTAACACCTAATTTACTGGCTTTTTCTATCTGTTTATAACCATCTTCTAAATCTTTATCACAAATAGATTCAACAGTTTGAATCAAATTTTTACCTATATCTTCAAACTTATGTATATTCTCAACAGTAGCCACAGCAGATCCAAATCTATCTATCAGAATTTTAAACGTTCTATATCCTATGCCCTTTACCTTAGAAAGAGCCAAACTATAAGCTATCTCCCTCTCTAACATATGCCACTCCTTATTTTTTGTGTTAAAATTATAACAGTTAAAAATAAAGGGAGAAAGATGGAAGAAAAAGGGACAGTAAAAAGTCTTATAGATAAGATAAAGAAAGACAAGAAGTTAGAAATTTATCTCTTTTACCACGAAGCTCCAATTAGACAGATTTTAGAGATAAGCGATATAGATAAGAATAAAAAACAGATAGAGTTTAAGATAAACGGTAAAATTGATGCAGCTGTTAATGAATCAAGAGAAGTTTATACAAAATTTGGAAATGATATATTTGTCCTCAGACCTCTAATATGGAATAGAGAATTTCTGATTACATCTTTTCCATCTTTTGCAATAGAACCTAAACTAAATAGAAATTATCCGAGAGTTAAGTGTTCCAATAAAAATCCTATAACCATGGAAGATATTGAGATTGGCTTATGTTTACATATAAGAGATATATCAGAAGGTGGAATAGGCTTTAAGATAGATAAAAATATAGATATCAAGGAAAATAACATTCACAAAGTTAAACTTAATATAAATGGAAAAGAGTATGATGCTAAAATTAAAATTGTTTATAAAACCCAAGCTAACGGAGATTTATACAAAATAGGTGCAAAATTTATAGAACCTTCTGTAAAACTTGAAGATGCAATAGCTAAGTATGTGTTTGATAGACAGATGGAGATAGCAAAAATATTAAACACATTTATGGATTAAGGAAGATTAAGGACTTTGTGACATTGTGGTATTATTCTACTTTCAACACCTACTTTTAAAAGGTCATTCTGAATAGTTAGAGCTTTTTCAATCATCTCTCTTTTATTACTTTCTGGCTGTAAAACAATAGTATCATTCTTTAAAATATTGATATAATCAGCTTTAAATATATCAGATAATTTTATATTTTCATCTATAACAAATTTAAGCTCACTTATGTGGGGAAGTAATTTTTTGTGGACAAAGTAGAAAGGTGGTTTTGGGGAACAGGTTATGTATATCTTTGACCAATCAAGGTTTTCTAAATTTTCATTCCATAATGTACCGTTAGTTTCTATAAATACAGTTAAATCTTCAACTATAAATTTTTTAACGAGAATATGTAAATTTTCATTGAAAAATGGTTCTCCACCAGTTATACAGACCCTTTTTATACCATAAGACTTAACTTTTTCAACAATACTTTCTAAATCTAACTCTATAAAACTTTTCCCATCATAAGAGTAAGTTGTATCACACCAACTACATCTCAAATTACAACCTTCAAGGCGAACAAAAACAACTGGAAGACCTACCCATCTTCCTTCCCCTTCAATACTTCTAAATATCTCTATAATTTTAAATTTATACAACTCGTTCTTCAACAACTTCATAAGCTTCTATTTGGTCTCCGACTTTGATATCGTTAAAGTTTTTCAAAGTAAGACCACACTCATAACCTTTCTGAACTTCTTTCACATCTTCTTTAAATCTCTTTAGTGAGTTAATTTCTCCATCATATATAACAACTCCATTCCTTACCAATCTTGCTTTTGCATTTCTCCTTATAACTCCTTCTGTAACATAACATCCAGCTATAGTTCCTATAGATTTTGCCTTGAATGTCTGTCTAACTTCCGCAACCCCCAATAACACTTCTCTAAGAGTAGGTGCAAGCATTCCTTTCATCGCTTTTTCAATATCTTCAATGGCTTGGTAAATTATGTTATACAGTTTTATGTCTACATTTTCTTCTTCTGCTGCCTTCCTTGCTCCAGCATCTGGTCTGACATTAAATCCTATTATGATTGCATTTGAAGCAGCTGCCAACATAACATCACTTTCCGTTATAGGTCCAACCGCTGCATGTATTATATTTATTGTTACTTCACTAAATTTAGAAGCAAGGTCTTCAATAGATTTTTTAAGAGCTTCCAGTGAGCCTTGGACATCAGCTTTTATAATAAGATTTATCTCTTTAACCTCACTTAAATTTTCAAGATGTATTCTTGTCCTTTTCGCAAGAATTTCTTCTTCTCTTCTCTGTTTTCGTATTTCTGCAAGTTGCTTAGCTTCTTTTTCTGTAGCTTTGGCTATAAATTTATCACCTGCAGAAGGAACCTCATCAAAACCAAGAACTTCAACCGGAGTTCCTGGTCCTGCAGATTTTAATCTCTCACCTCTCTCATTGTAGAGGGCTTTTACTTTACCCCAACTGTATCCTGCAACAAAGTAATCTCCCACATGCAAAGTTCCATTTTCTATAAGAACTGTAGCAACAGGACCTTTTTTAGGGTCAAGTTTTGATTCTATAACTGTTCCCACTGCTAATCTATCTGGATTTGCCTTCAACTCAAGCATATCTGCAACAAGTAAAACCATCTCTAAAAGTTCATCAACATTTTTACCTGTTTTTGCAGATATATCTACGAAAATAGTATCTCCACCCCATTCCTCAGGAATCAATCCATACTGAGTAAGCTCCTGTCTTACTCTCATAGGATCTGCACCAGGCTTATCTATCTTGTTAACAGCAACAATTATTGGTACTTTTGCATTTTTTGCGTGATTTATAGCTTCAACTGTCTGAGGTTTTACACCATCATCTGCTGCAACCACTAAAATCGCTATATCTGCTACCTTTGAACCTCTTGCTCTTAAAGTTGTAAATGCTTCGTGTCCTGGTGTATCAAGGAATGTGATCTCTCTACCATTAGGTAATGTGATTTTGTATGCACCTATATGTTGAGTTATACCTCCGTGCTCCCTTGCTGCTACATCTGTTTTTCTGATTGTGTCTAAGAGGGTTGTTTTTCCGTGGTCAACGTGTCCCATAACCGTAACAACTGGAGGTCTTGGGACAAGGTTCCCTTCCTCTTCTATAGCTTCCTCTTCTATTTTCTCTTTAATCTCTTCTTCCTTCTCTTCCCCTTCTATTTTTAGCTCTGCAAGATAACCGTGTGATTCTGCTATTTCTAAAGCTATCTTAGGATCTATGGTCTGATTTACAGTAGCAAGTATCTTTCTCTGTAGAAGATCCATAAGTATCTGGTTAACAGATAAGTTTAACATATCTGCAAGTTCTCTTACTGTTATAACTTCAGGAATAGATATTATCTTTACCTCTTCTTCTTTTACAATCTCTTCCTCTTCCCTTTCTTTTTTCTGTTGTTTTTTCTTTTTAGGATGGCTCTCCATAAGTTTTCTGAGAGCTTCCATCTCTTCTTTTTCTTCTTTTATTCTTCTCTCTCTTTCCTCTTTAGTTTCTTTTTTCTCTGGTTTTTTTTCTTCTTTTATAGATTGAGGAATAACTGGAGCAAACTTTTCCTCTCTCTCTTTTCTTGAAGGTCTTTCCTGAGACTTTCTTTCCTCCGTAGTTTTTTCTTCTTTTACTATTCTCTCTTCTCTTTTTTCAAAAGGTTTTTTATACTCTTTTCTTTGTTCTTTTTCTTTCTCTTCTCTTCTTTCATACGATTTTTTTTCATAAGATTTCTTTTCAAATCTCTCTCTTTCTCTTCTTTCCTCCGGTTTTCTCCTCTCCTCAAACCTTCTTTTTTCTTCAGGCTTTTTCTCAAATTTTTCTCTTCTCACATGTCTTGGTTCTTCTGTAACTACTCCTTCTATAACTATAGGTTCTCCCTTCACTACAGATTGGACCTCTTCCTTTATCTCTTCAACAGGTTTAGTTTCTACTTTTTTCTCTTCAACTTTTTCTTCTTTAACAGGTTCTATAACTTCCTCTTTTTTCTTTATTTCTTTTCTTAATTCCTCTTCTTTCCTCTGAACTATCAACTTTTCAACTTTCTCAACAAACTCTTGAGGTATAATAGTAAAGTTTGTTACCTCAGCTTCATAGCCTACATTTTTTAAAAGTGATAATAATTCCTCAAATGTTATACCTAATTTATGGTAAAGATCAAAAGCCTTTATTCCCTTCTGCTCTTCAATCTTAGGTCTCTCTTCAACTTCCTCTTTCTTTACAGGAAACCTTAGTCTTATTATCTCTATCTCATCTTCAGAAAGTTTATCGTTTGCCTTTATTTTTTTACCGGTTTCTTCAAGAATTATATTTTTAATCTCATCTACAGATATGCCAAACTCCTCTGCTACTTGTTTAACGTTTTTCTTCAAGAACTGCCTCCTTTAAACTTCTTTCTAAGATGGCTTGAATTTTTTTACCTAAACCATCTTTTTTAACTATAACAACACCTAAATTGTTCCTTCCAAATAAGTTACTCAATTTATTTTTATCCCAAACTTGATATACATCTACTTCAAATCTATAAAATATATTCCTTTTTGTTTTTTCAGAAAGGTCTTTTGCCAATATTATAAAGTAATCTCCTTTCATCTTCTCCAAAGTTTCAAAACCAAACTTTACACTACCAGCTCTATATGCAAGCCTAAGTAAAGACTCTAAATCTTCTCTCATTTTGTCGGTAATTTTTGAACCTTCTCAAAATCTTCTTCACTTAAAATGTCTATATGCCAACCTGTAAGTTTGTGAGCTAATTTGGCATTTATACCGTTTTTCCCTATAGCTAATGATAACTCATCTTTTGGAACTGCTATTTCTATCCTCTTTTCTCTGGGAAGTAATCTGTATTTCTTTGCTCTTGCCGGAGAAATTGCCCTTATCACATATCTGGCTGGATCTTCACTCCACTCAATTACATCTATTTTTTCTCCTGAAAGTTCGTTAGATATAGTCTGAATTCTACTTCCTTTAAATCCAACAACTACACCTACAGGGTCTATATTTTTATCCTTTGAGTATACTGAAACCTTAGCTCTTTCTCCAGGCTCTCTTGCTACATCCTTTATCTCTATCTCACCTTCCTGAATCTCAGGAACTTCTATCTCAAGCAGTTTTCTTAACATATTTGGGTGAGTCCTTGAAAGGATAACTAAAGGTCCTTCTGATATCTTTATAAATCTCTTTATCTTACCTTTTTCTTTGACAGGGTAACTATTTTCCTTCACAACCTTTAAAATTAAGGCTCTAATCCTATCTCCTATACTGTATTTTTCCTTTGGTATCTGTTCCTCAGCTGGTAAAATAGCCTCTATCCTACCTAAATCTACAATTATATCGCTTCCTTCAAATCTTCTTACAGTTCCTGTAACTATTCTGCCTTCTAACTCTTTAAATTCTCTGTATAAAATATCTCTTTCTACTTTAGCTATCTTCGATTGGACTACGTCTCTCACTACTTTTAAAGCAATCCTACTTAAATCCTCAAGACTAAGTGGCACATCTACAAATTTACCGTAATCTACATTTTCATCATACTGTTTTGCTTCCTGTAATGATATCTCTTTATTCGGGTCAGATACAAAAGGAGTAACCTTTTTTCTAACTAAGACTTTTAACTCATCTTTTTCTTTATCAAATATTACTTTTACACCTTCTTTTAGCTTTAACTCTTTTTTAACTGCAACTAAAATTCCATCTTTTAAAGCCTTTTCTACAACTTCTTCTGGAATATTTTTCTCTTTTGCTACTGTTTCTATAACATTTTTCAACTTTACAGGCATAAGTTTCTCCTAAAACTCTAATTTTGCTGACGATATTTTATCTATTGGTATAAGTATAATCTTTCCATCTTCATCAACACATACTTTATTATCCTCAATCCCCCTTAACACTCCCTTAAATATATTTCTTTCATCTATCATCTCTGAGGTTTTTATTTTTATATCTCTTCCTTTAAAAATTTCATACTCATGAGGATTTTTTATCTTTCTATCCAAACCAGGAGAAGATACTTCAAGGGTATAAGATGTAGGTATAAGATCCTCAACATCAAGTAAAGACCCTATTCTTTTACTTACCCATTCACAGTCATCTATGGAAGTTCCCTCTGGATTATATATGTATATTCTTAAAACAGGTCTTTTTCCAGAAGTAAGCTCTATATCAACAAGTTTTAAACCTCTCTCTTCAAGTATAGGTTCTAAAAGTTCTTTAACTCTGTCTGTTACCTTCATAAATACCTCTAAAAATATAATTACTGTGAATTATAAATTTTATCATAAAAGAGATGGAAAAGGAAAAGATGGTTGGTGATATCCCCTCTATATAGATAGTATCTCTTTCTCTTTTGCCTCTGAAAGTGAATTTACTTCATCTATATATTTATCTGTAAGTTTTTGGAGCTTATCCAAAGCTTTTTTAACATCATCTTCTGAATAACCTTCTTTTTTGAGTTTTTCTATATTTTCTTTTTCATCTCTTCTTATATTTCTTATGGCTATCCTTGCTTCTTCTGCAAATTTATGTATAAGCTTAACTACCTCTTTTCTTCTCTCTTCTGTCATAGGAGGAAGGTTAAGTCTTATTGTATTTCCTTCAGTTTGAGGATTTGCTCCTATGTTAGCTTCTTGTAAAGCTTTCTCAATAGATTTGACTGCACCTTTATCCCATGTTTGTATCATTATAACCGAAGGTTCAGGAGTTGATATTGTAGCAAGCTGTTTCAAAGGTATCTCACTTCCATAATAATCGACTTTTATATTTTCAACTAAACCGGTAGAAGCTCTTCCCGTTCTAATTCCGGCAAATTCTTCTTTTAACTTTGCAACAGCTCCTTTCATCCTTTTTTCTGCTTCGTTGAGATACTGCTCTATCATTTAAAAACCCTCCTTACATAACTAATGAGCCTACATCTTCACCAAAGACAATTTTCCTTAAATTACCTTTCTGTTTTATATTAAATACCGCTATTGGAAGTTTATTTTCCATACACAATGTTAGGGCAGTGTGATCCATCACCTTTAAATTTTTATTTATTGCATCAAGATAAGATATCCTCTTTAAGAGTTGAGCATCAGGATGTTTGGCAGGATCTTTATCGTATATACCGTCTACCTTTGTAGCCTTGAGGAGTAAATCTGCTTTTATCTCTGCAGCTCTCAACGCTCCGGTTGTATCAGTTGTAAAAAATGGACTACCAGTTCCAGCAGCAAATATAACAATTCTACCTTTCTCTAAATGTCTTATAGCTCTCCTTCTTATGTAAGGTTCTGCTATCTGTCTCATCTCTATAGCTGACATAACTCTTGTCGGAACATCTTTCTTCTCAAGGACATCTTGAAGTGCCAAAGCATTCATAACAGTAGCAAGCATACCCATATAGTCTGCCGTTGCTCTATCCATACCAATTTGAGTCCCTTGGATACCTCTAAATATATTTCCACCACCAACTACTATTGCTATCTGGACACCTATCTCATAGACATCTTTAATTTCATCACACAGCTCATTTACAAAGGACGGGTCTATACCGTACTCCCCGTCCCCCATAAGAGCTTCACCTGAAAGTTTTAAAAGTATTCTTTTATAGACTATAGGCAATTTTACTCTCCTAATTCATACCTACAGAATCTTCTTACCTGTATATTTTCTCCAATTTTTGCTATATATTCCTTTATCAACTCTTCTACTGTTTTCTTATCATCTTTTATAAAGGGTTGTTCATATAGACAGACTTCTTTGTAAAATTTTTCAAGTTTTCCTTCTGCTATTTTCTCTGCTATGTGTGCTGGTTTTCCTTCAGCTATAGCTGCTTCTCTTGCTATCTCACCTTCTTTTTCAACAACTTCTCTTGGGATATCTTCTCTCTTAACATACTGAGGTTTCATAGCAGCTATCTGAAGGGCTATCTCATTTGCAAGTTCTTTGAAAAGTTCATTTCTAGCAACAAAGTCTGTTTCACAGTTTAACTCAAGTAAAACTCCTATCCTTCCACCTGCATGTATATAAGAATGGATTAATCCTTCTTTTGTTTCTCTTCCTGCTTTTTTAGCGGCTTTTGCAACACCTTTTTTTCTTAATATTTCAACAGCTTGCTCTAAATCACCATTTGCCTCTTCAAGAGCCGCTTTACACTCAAGCATTCCGGCTCCTGTCATTTCTCTTAAAGTTTTAACAAGCTTTGCATCCACTGCCATATTACAGTTCCTCCTTAGCTTCTTCTATTTCTTTCTCTACTATTTCAGCCAATCTTTCTTCTTTTGAGTGGTTTTTAGCTCCCATGTATCCAGATTCAAAAACTTCACCTTTTGCCAAAAGTTCCTCTTCTATACTCTTTGTCTCAACAACGGCTCCAACAGATTCTCTTAACTTTTTACCCTCTAAAACTGCATCAGCTATCTTTGATGTGATAAGTTGAATAGCTTTTATAGCATCATCATTTCCAGGTATTGGATAATCTATTTTGTCAGGATCACAGTTTGTATCAGCTATAGCAACTACTGTAACACCGAGTTTATTTGCTTCTGTAACAGCTAAATCTTCCCTAACTGTATCAACTACAAAGAGAATATCTGGAATTCTGTCCATATTCACTATTCCAGCTAATGTTTTTTCGAGTTTTTCTTTCTGCTTTCTGAGTCTCATAACTTCTTTCTTAGGAAGTATCTCAAAAGCTCCTTCTGCTTCCATTCTTTGAAGCTTTCTTAACTTATCTATACTTTTCTTAACTGTATAGAAGTTTGTGAGCATTCCACCAAGCCATCTGTAGTTAACATAGTGAGCTCCACATCTTTTAGCTTCTTCCTCGATGATAGACTGAGCTTGCTTCTTTGTTCCGAGAAAAAGTATCTCTGCACCGTTAGCAACTTGCTCAGTAACAAAATCGAGAGCCTGTTTGAAAAGAGGAACAGTCTTTGAAAGGTCGATAATGTGAATACCGTTTCTCTTGGTGTAGATGTACTCCTTCATTTTAGGATTCCATCTTCTAACCTGATGACCAAAATGAACTCCAGCTTCTAAGAGTTCTCTCATGCTAACTTCTACTGCCATAAACAATCCTCCTTTAAGGGTTTTTTCTTCCACTTCCCAAAAAGAAACCCATAAGGGCAACCCTCTTATAGGAAGTGTGCTTAATTAAGTTAATTATTATATCATAAATTTTTAATCAAAAATATGGTGCAATACATCCCTAATCATTTCTGATAAATCTTCTTTACTAACACCCAGACCTAAAATTTCAATAAATATCTGAAAAAGAAATGGCAACATTATCCCTACTAAAGCTATCAGTTGAACCACCATTCCGGCATGTAAATTTTTTTTCAGAATAGACTCTGAAGGGTTAAAAGGATTGTAATAAATCTCAACTTTTTTACCTTTTGGAAACTCTGATAGGATTTTCTGAACTGTATTAATATCGGACTGAAAATCTGTAATAAACACTCTTGAAGATTTAAACTCCTTATTATTCACATAGTATACATACTCAATAAAAGGCTCATAAGTTTGGTAACGTGTTATATTCTCAACTCTTTTAGGAAGAGACTCCAATATGACACCTTCAGTTTTTTTCCACAAGAAAAATCTAAAGTTTCTGTATAGAATAAATATAGTGAGAATAGATGCAAATATTGTGTAAATTATAAACAAACTTAGAGAGTTAATCATACTCTACACCTTTACAGATAGTATAATCGTTACACCTAAAATATTATAACAGGAGATTATATTGAAAAACGATATTTATCTTGGACTTGGAAGTAATGTAGGAGATAAAACAAAATTTTTAATGGAAGCAATCCATCTGTTAGGTGAAAGATTAAATATTCTTAAAACTTCAAGAATATACAGTTCAAAGCCTGTAGGTTACACAGAGCAAGATATATTTTTAAATATGGTTTTATACTGTCAAGCAGATATGGATATAAAGTCTCTGTTTAATTTTGTTAAAGAAGTTGAGAAAAAGGTTGGAAGAGTAGAAAGATTTAGGTGGGGTCCCAGGGAAATAGATATTGATATTTTGTTTTTCAATGATGAAGTTTATAGCTTTGATGATTTGGTAGTTCCACATCCAAGGCTACACGAGAGAGATTTTGTCCTTATCCCTCTTATGGATATCAATCCAGATTTAATACATCCAGTTTTAAAGAAAAGTATAAGAGAACTTTTAGAAGAGCTTAAGGATAGGTATGTTTTATAAAGAGTGGCCAAGGGCGGAATCGAACCGCCGACACTGCGGTTTTCAGCCGCATGCTCTACCGACTGAGCTACCTGGCCAACTGAGTTAAATATTATATATCCAAATCAAACTTTTTGCAACAATTTTTTGAGGCTGCTTAATTTTTTTAAACTGTTTGTTGCAGAATTCTCCAACATCTTTTCTTTTTTTATTCTTTGATTTATTGTTTTTTCTGATAGTTCCTACCACTTACTCGGTCTTCCTTCTTTTTCAAAATTTTCTTCTACTTCTTCAAGCATACTATTTGCAATTGCAATCATTACAGGTTTCATATTATCTGCTTTTGTTGTATCTTATTCAAAAGATTTTTCAGTTCTCTATCATTAATCTCTAT
Organism: Hydrogenothermaceae bacterium; assembly: GCA_026418455.1. Classification (GTDB taxonomy): domain Bacteria; phylum Aquificota; class Aquificia; order Aquificales; family Hydrogenothermaceae; genus JAOABC01. The sequence goes on along the minus strand of JAOABH010000003.1, from coordinate 260,649 downwards.
TTTTACCAAGAATAAACTCCTCTACAATTTGTTCAAATATACCTTGGGTAAGTGTTTTCTTTTTTTATCCAAATACTTATAATAAAGTTCTAAAGCCCTTCTGTCTATTTCTTCTAATTTCTTCTTTTGTTCTTCTGTGAGTAAGTGTTTGTATTCTTCCAATTCCTCTCTTGCTAAAGCTGTATTTGTCATGTCCCAATCACCATATTCATTGTCAGGATAGTAATATTTAACCTCTGCATCCCAAATTCTTAAAGCAAAATCTAAGCTTTCTTTTAATTTTTTATCCAATTTATCAGTCCTAAATTTGATAATGAATATAAGAAAATATACTACCCCCACACGGTTCAGACAAAACCAAAAGTCTTTTAATCTCTCAAATCTTACTATAAAAATTTTAGCATAGCTCAAAAAAGCAACATTTTAAAAACAGTTTCATTCTGCTTGGGCTTCTGTTATCTCTCTATCTTTTATTAGTTTTATTTTCTTCTTTATCACTAATCCACCAGAGAGGACTGTTCTCATAGCTTCTTCAACAGTTAAATCTGTAAATATTACATCTTTTTTATCTACAAAAAGTAAAAATCCGGAAGTTGGGTTTAATGCAGCTGGGACAAATACCATAAGTTTTTCATTTTCACATATCTTAACTTGGTTTGATAGAAAACCTATTGCTAATGAATCTGGATGTGGATACTTAACCAAAACTACTTTTGAAAAGCTCTCTTTATTTAAAAACAGAGTTTCAACTGTCTGTTTTGTGGCATTGTATATAGACCTAACTATCGGAATTTTTGATATCAAAAGTTCCCAGTATCCAAGTATCTTTTTACCAAAGTAATTTTGGGTCATCAGACCTAGTATAAGTATTATGGATAAAGTGATAACTATACCTATACCGGGTATATCCGGAATTGGAATACCCATAAGTCTGAGATATGGAAGAATCAAGTCATTTATTGTGGTTAGTACTGCCTTAACAACCCAAAATGTAATTGCAACCGGTATTAAAACAAAAAGTCCTGTGATAAAGTAATTCTTTAGTCTACCCATTACTTCTTAACTGCTTCTGGTTTCTTAAATGGTTCAGGTAAATACTGGACTGTAGGTATTCCAGCAGGTTGTGGGTAAAGCTCCATAAGTGCATACACCTCTTCATCTACTTCAGTATTTACATTTATTCCTAACTCTCTTAAAAATTCCACTGTTACAGGAAAATCGTGAGTATATTTACCTTGGGATAACTCATAAGCTATTTTATCTGCCTTTTCCTCCGGATGACCTTTTTTGATAAGTATATTTTTAACAGTATCATACATCTGTTTTAATGCTTTCTTACTCATATCTATCTTTACAAGAGTTTCATCATCAATATCTTTAGGATCTTTTAACTTTTCTATTGCTACCAATGAAGCAGCCGGTTCTGTACCAAGCTGTGGGTCAACAGGTCCTAAAACTGCATGAGGGTCCATCACTATCTCATCTGCAGCCAAGGCTATAAGTGTTCCTCCAGACATTGCAAAGTGTGGCACTATAACTCTAACTTTTCCCTTATGGTCTGCCAATGCTCTTGCTATCTGTGTAGCTGCAAGGGCTATTCCACCGGGTGTATGGATTATAAAATCTATCTGTTTTTCTTTCGGCGTCATTCTTATGGCTCTTAGCACAGCTTCAGAATCTTCTATCGTTATCATCCTCATCATGAAAAAACCAAATAGAGAACGGGTTTCTTGACGGTGAATCATAGTTATAACTTTACTGCTGTTCTTCTCCTCTATTGCTTTAAGTAGTTTCTCCCTGCTGTAATTTAAAAGCTGAGTTTGGATTATAGGAAGTATAAACATAAAGATAAAAAATAACCAGAATAACTGACCTATAAAATACAGTCCAGATGGTTCCATCAGTTTACCTCTTTGGTTAAACTTTCAAAAAGTTCTCTTATTTTTGCTTCAAGTTGATTTTTATCTTCTATCTCTTGGATGAGCTTTATAAGGTATCTGTTGTCTTCCATACCATTTATAACTTTTTTGTAATCTCCAGTTTTATAACCCATCTCTTGTCTTATATGGTTCAGTATATTTTTACCAAAATAAAGAAGATAGAGTTTATTAAAGTCGAAAAGTTCTTTAACAAGAAGTCCGAAGAAAAATAAAGTCCCGTTGTAATCTCTTCTCAAGGATTTCTCAGCAACTCTCTCTATCAGAAAGATATAAGTATCAACCTTATCTCTCATATATACATCTGCTAAGTAGTGATTAAGATAATCCCCCTCTATACCTTCCAGATTTGAAAAATCAGAGTTTATAGCTTTTTTAAAGTATCTTAAGTCTGCATCATTTTTTAGTAAAGATATTGATAGTATAAAGTGGAATATATCTGCAACCTCTATTTCAAGATTTTCTAAATCTGTCTCCATTTTTTTCCACCACTTCCACGGAAGACTCTCCATACTTTCGGCACATTCAAGCCATATAGCTCTATAAAAATCTTCTTCCTTCCTGTCTAATCTCCAATTTTGGTTTATCTTTAAATTAAGTTCTTCCTGAAGTTTTAAACATTCTTTAATTTTTTCTTCCAAACTAACACCTTTTTTAAGTTTTAATCTTAATTATTATAAATTATTTCTGAAAATACTGTCTTTCTCTTCAATGGTGTTTAGGAATTCTAAATCTATGGTTCCATTTTTCAGCATATCGTGTAAAGTGTAGAAGTTAGATATATGTTCCTTTAATCTTTTGGTAGCATACTCTTTCGCCGTTCCTGTTGTTATTAGGAAAGTCCAATCACTACTTTCTGCCAAGAAAAGTTCCCTTTCCATCTGTTTTAAAACTCTTAACTCTTTATCCGTAAGGTTGTATAAAGAATTTTTTAATGTTTTTAATGTTATCTCCATCTGGTGAAGATGTTTATAAACCCATTGGTTTGCACCGTTTAACCAAACATCGTAATAACCTCTGTCTCCCCATGAAGAAGGAGAAGGTTTTATAACTTGATTTTCCGGATATATATCAAGATATTCAGAAGGTGTTATAGGTGTTATCTGTTTATGGGTGTCTATCTCTTTAAAAAGATGATATAGAAAATCCACACCTTCAAACCACCAATGTCCAAACAGCTCTGCATCGTAAGGAGAAACCATAAGGGGTGGTCTATCCATAAACTGGTTTATATATTCTGCTTGTTTTTCCCGTGAAAAGTGAAAATGCTGGGCGTGTATCTTTGTTTTGTTATATGCATTCTCCGGAATGTAAGGTTCTTTATCTGCCAAATCTACATCTCCGGTTATCCTATAATACTTTATCCCTGTATAAACTCTAACACCATCTGGACTTATATAATCTTTTATGTACTCAAAATCAAGGTCAAAACCTATATCTCTGTAAAAATCTCTGTAATCTGGGTCTCCAGGGTATCCCTCTTTTGAGCTCCAAACCTGCTTTGAGGATTGAGGGTCTCTGGCAAAAGCTGCTACTTTTGAAGGTGTATAAATCGGAGCAAAAACTCCGTACTTAGGGAAAGGTTTTCCATAAGTAAATCCATGAGAATCAAGGAAAAAGTACTCTATACCGTACTTTGCAAGTATCGAGTCAACTCCATCATAGTAAGCACATTCTGCAAGCCATATTCCCTTAGGGTCTTGTCCAAAATGATAGTTGTAGCTTTTAACAGCCATCTCTATCTGTCTCTCTACAGCTGATATATTTGGATTTAGTAACGGCAGAAATCCATGTGTAGCATTACAAGTGATTATCTCTAAATTACCTTCTCTTTGGAAAAATTTATAACCACTGAGTATATCTCTGTTTAACCAATTTGTAAAAAATTCTCTAATTTGGTTTAGAAGGTTGTTATAAAAGTGGGCTAATTTATTAAAGGTTGGACTGTATTTTGTTCTATTTATCTCTTTCTCTGTTAGTTGTATAAGTTTATTTAGATGTCTCTCGTATTTACTTATCAGATACTCATCTGATAACATATCGGCAAGTGGTGGTGTTATAGATGTTGTAAGTTTAAAGTTTACACCATCATCTTTAAGCTTTTTTAATCTCATTAAAAGTGGTATATATGTCTCTGTTATGGCTTCAAATAGCCAATGTTCTTCAAGAAAAAATTCATACTCTGGATGTTTTACAAAAGGAAGGTGTGAGTGTAAAACAAGCATCCAATATCCCTTCATAATTCCCCCTTTTACTTTAAACTTTCTATATATTCTACATCATCGAATTTTTCCTTTAACTCTTTTACAAAGAGTGCAGCATCTTTACCGTTTATTATCCTATGGTCAAAAGAAAAAACAATATTTACATAACCGTTTTTCTCTATGCCTATTGCAGCTATACCACTGTAATTATAAGGTATGATAGCATCAAACATATCAATACCAAACATTCCTAAATTTGAGATACTGAAGGTTCCACCTTCAAAATCTTCAGGATCAAACTTCCTATCTTGTGCTTTTTCTCTGAGAATTTGTAGCTGTTCTTGAATATTCTTAAGACTTTTATCTTCAATATTTTTTATAACTGGAGAAAAAAGCTCTTCATCAACTGCTATCGCCACAGAGATATTACTTGATGGATAAATTCTGTATTTTCCGTTGCCATAATAAATTCTTGTCCGGTAGTGATTCTGCATAACATCTGCAAAAATTTTGAGTATGTATGTTGTTATGGTAAATTCCTTCTTATCTAGGATATTTTTAAGATTAATTGCTTCATATATGTGAAAAGTTGGGACAGTGGCAGATTTTGAAAGGTGTTCTATAAGTCTTTTCTGAAAGATGGGTATATCAGAGAGTTTGTAAATATTGTTCTCTTTTATATATCTGTATATATTATCTTTTGATAAGTTACCTTGAAGATCTTTTATTAGTTTATCAATATTGATACTATACTGTTTTAAATCTTTTAAGGTATCTTTGTCTATATATTGAGAGTAAAGATATTCTCTTATGTCTTTTTCATGGGCAGGAGATGGAATCTCTCCTTTTTCTTGGAGTTCTTTCAGGGGAAATCCAAAATCTGCCGAAAGTTTTTTTGCATACGGTGATGCTAAGGCTTCCTTAACTGCCTGGGTTTGCTGTTGAATCTGCTCCCCTATCTTTGAAGCTTCCTCTACGATTTCCGGAGTGATTTTTTCTTCAACCTTTACAGATATCTCTTCTTCCTGTGTTTTAGGTGGAGATGTAATGGGTACTTCCTTTGTTATCTCTAAAATTGCTATAGGTTTTCCAACATCTACTTCCTGTCCCTCTTCTGCAAGAATCTTTTTTAAGATACCATCTTTGAAAGCCGGAACCTCTTGAATAGCCTTTTCTGTCTCTATCTCAACAACTGGTTCATTTTTCTTGACATAATCTCCTTCACTTTTAAGCCATCTAACTATAACTCCACTTTCCATAGTATCGGTTAATCTTGGCATTGTTATCTCATAATCCATGTTCCCTTCCCCAGTTTATTATTTTAGTAGCTATTTTATCAGGAGTAGGTATAGAAAAAAGTTCAAGTTTTCTGTTATACGGTGTTGGTGTATCTTCTGCTGTAATTCTAAGAGGTGGTGCATCAAGGTAGTAAAAACAGTTTTCCATAACTTTTGTAATTATCTCTGAAGTAAAACTACCTGTTTTTGGCTCCTCTGAAACCACAACCAATCTCTTTGTCTTTTTAACGGATTCATAAACTAAATCAAGATTAAGAGGACTAAGAGATGTAAGTTCAATAACTTCAACAGTTATTCCTAACTTTTTTTCAACCTCTTTAACTGCCTCTAAGGAATCGTGTAATATTTTTAAGCACGAGACTAATGTTATATTTTCTCCGCTTTTTACAATTCTCTGTTTTGTTATATCAAAGTCATTAATCTCATAGAATAGAAAATCCTGTGAGTAAAGTAGAAGATGTTCCAGAAATATCACAGGGTCGTCCGAAAGTATTGCCTGTTTTAAGCCGTAGTAAGCTGTGATACTATCAGAAGCTGTAAAAACCTTTAAACCCGGAATAGATGCAAAAATTCTCTCAAAAGATTGAGAATGCTGTGCTGCAAGTTGTTTTGCCACTCCTTGAGGCATCCTTATTGTAAGAGGGATACAAATATCTCCACCACTCATATACCTTATCTTTGCAAGTTGGTTTACAATCTGATCGTATGCAAGTAAAGAAAAATTAACTGTCATTATCTCTACTACCGGCCGAAGGCCTCCAAAAGCCATACCAATGGCATTTCCAACTATAGAATTCTCTGCTATTGGTGTGTCTATAACCCTTTTTTCTCCGTATTTTGAGAACAATCCATCTGTAACTCTATAATTTCCTCCGTAGAATCCTACGTCTTCACCTAAGATAACAATTGTGTCATCTATCTCCATCAACTCATCTATGGCTTTTTTTAAAGCATCTCTGTATAACATCTTTAATCCTCACAGAATATATCTTTGTAAAGTTCCTCTAAATCTGGTTCTTTAGAGTTTAGAGCAAATTCTACAGCTTCCTCTATTTCTATCTCAACCTTTCTGTCAATCTCTTCCACAAACTCTTTCGTCAATAAACTTTCTTTAAAGGCTTTTTTTAACAGATTATCAATTGGATCTTTCTCTTTAGCTATCTTTAACTCTCTTGGTGATCTATAATCTCCACTATCACTCATAGAATGAGATTCATATCTATAAGTTAATGCTTCTATGAAGTAAGGTTTACCTTCCTCCTGGATATACTCTTTTGCTAGAGAAACTGCTCTATATACTTCAAAAACATCCATACCGTCAATTTGGATTGCAATCATATAATCTTTTGCTTTTTTATATAGATCTTTAAAAGCAGAAACTCTATCTATCCTTGTTCCTATTGCGTAGTAGTTGTTCTCACAAAAAAACAGAAGAGGAACTTGATAAACAGCTGCAAGATTTAAAGATTCATAAAAATTTCCTGAGTTTGTAGAGCCGTCCCCGAAGGCAACCATAACGCCATCGGATTTACCGAGATATTTCTTTGCATAAGCAAGACCAACAGCATGGGGTATATGTGCTCCTACTATAGCATTTCCACCATAAAAATTAAACTTTGAACTGTAAAAATGCATAGATCCACCTTTCCCTTTTGAAACACCGGTTATCTTACCGAAGAGTTCAGCCATCAGAAGTTTCGGAGATATGCCTCTCGCAATGGCATACACATGATCCCTGTAATGGACAAAAAACTCTCCATTTCCAAATCCAAGGATAGCACCTACATGAGTTCCCTCTTCACCAATAGCAAGATGCAGAAAACCTCCTATATTACCTTTCATATACTCTTCTTTTGCTCTAAGTTCAAACTCCCTCCCAAGTTTCATATAGTAATAAAATTTTTCAGCTAAGGATTTATTCATCTTGTTCCCCAGTATATTGATATCAATTTTAAATTTAACTTAATCTCTTACTGGATTCAACATTTTTATTAAAGAGCCTGTAAACAATAGGCAAAACTATAAGTGTAAGCAATGTTGATGTGAATATACCTCCTACAACTACAACTGCTATTGGTTTTTGGACTTCTGAACCTATATCTGTAGTAAGTAAGATAGGAATAAGTCCTAATGATGAGGCTGTTGCTGTTATAAGGATAGGTCTTAATCTTAATTTTGTAGCTTTTTGGATAGCTTCGTCTATATTTAATCCTGACTCTAAGAGTTGTCTTATATAAGATATTAAAACAACGCCGTTTAAGGTTGCAATACCGAAAACTGCTATAAATCCTATTGATGCTGGGACTGATAAGTTAAAACCTGATATATACAGGGAAAGGATTCCTCCTATTGTTGCAAATGGAACGTTAAGTATGACTATGAGAGCATCTTTTATTGAGTTGTAGTTTATGAATAGTAATATAAATATAAGAAGTATAACTATCGGAACTATTATAGATAACTTTTTCATGGCTCTCTGTTGGTTTTCAAACTGACCTCCAAACTCTATATAGTAACCCTGTGGTAATTTTATCTGACTATCAATCTTCTGTTTTATATCATTTACAAAGCTTCCTAAATCTCTCCCTTGTAAGTTAGATTGGACCAAAGCAAATCTCTGTCCATTTTCGTGTCTTATCTTGGCAAAACCTTCTGAAATTGAGATATCTGCAACCTGCCAGAGGGTAAGTATGTATCCATCTTTTGTTTTAAATGTTAGATTTTTTATCATATCTACATTGTTTATAACATCTTCCGGTAATCTGACAACAATCGGAAAAGTTATTAATCCATCTTTTACAACATTTATCTCCTCAGATGCAAAGTAATTTTTTATTATAGAAAATAAGTCTTCTACTGTCAGGTTATATCTTGAAAGTATCTCCTTTTTAGGGACTATTTTTAACTGAAGTTTTCCACTTTGAGCTTCTGTCTCAACATCTACAGCTCCTGGCGTATTTCTGATTAAATTTTCAACTTTATAAGCTATTTCATTTATCTTATATAAGTCATCTCCAAAGATCTTTACAGCTACGGTAGATTTTACTCCGGATAGTAATTCATCTATCCTCATCTGAATAGGTTGAGTAAAACTGAAAGATACACCCGGTAAAATTGTTATTTTTTCTCTTATCTTGCCTTCCAATTCTTGTCTTGTTTTAATGTTCTTCCATTCATTGTAAGGTTTTAGGATTATAAAAGTTTCTATATAGTATACATCTTCCGGCTCTCCTTTTTCTGACCTTCCTATGTTTGAAAATGCATACTCTACTTCATCAAATTTTTTGGCTTGTTCTTCAACAAAAAAAGCAACCTCTTTTGCCTGATTCAAGTTAACATTAGGGTCTAAGAAGCTCTTTACAAGGATACCTCCCTCATCTAATGTGGGGGCAAACTCTGTTCCTATCTTTGATAATAAAAACAGGGAAAAGAGAAATAGGGATATTACAGAGATTATAACTAACTTTCCATGGGTTAAGGCTCTGTTTAAAATTTTATGGTAGAAAGTATTCACAATTTTAATAAGTTTTGTTTCTTCTTCCTTGTCTGGTTTAAGTATAAAGTAAGACAAAACCGGCATAAATATGAAAGCAACAAATAGGGAAGATAAAAGGGCAAAAATTATAGTTAGAGCTAAAGGTTTAAAATATTTACCTTCAACAGACTCAAAACTGAATATAGGTAAGAAGACTATCACTATTATCAAAATGGCGAAAAATACTGGCTTAAAAACCTCTTTAACTGATTGCTCTATTATAGATACTTTATTTTCCATAGAGTAATGTGAAAAATTTCTGTATATGTTCTCTATAACTACGACTGTAGCATCTGCAAAAAGTCCTATACCTATGGCAAGTCCTGCTAAAGACATAAGATTACCACTTAATCCAGATTCTTTCATAAAGATAAAAGCCATAAGTAAAGTGAGAGGAATAGACAAAATAACAACAAAAGCTGTCCTTATATTACCTAAATAGATAAACATAGCTATAGCAACCAAAACTATACCTTCTATGAGGGCTTTTTGGATTGTATGGATAGCTTTTTCTGTTAGATAAGATTGGTCGTATAGAAGATTTAGTTTTACATCTTCCGGAAGGATCTTCTTTATATTTTCTATCTTCTCTTTTAAATTTTTTACGACTTCTTTTGTGTTTGTGTTGACTCTCTTTAAAACTATATTACCTTGGACTTCTTGACCGTTTAGTGTAAAAGCTCCTCTTCTATTTGGGAGCTCTCCATCTTCTACTGTTGCAACATCTCTTATTTTAACAATGAAACCATCGGTTTCTTTTATTGGAGTGTCAAGTATAGAGTTTATATCTGTATAGTGTCCAACAGCTCTGACTACCAAATCCCCTTCTGGAGTTTTTGAGTATCCACCCCCTGTAACTGCCGAAAAATTCTTTATGGCATTTACTACTTCTGTATAATCTATATTGTAATACATAAGCTTATCAGGATTTGGTCTTACTACGAAAGCTCTTTCTGGTCCCCATTGAACTATATCTTCTATCCCTTCAACAGATTTAATAAGAGGTTTAATTTTCCACTCTTGGATAGTTTTGAGATCTGTAAGTGATCTTTTATAAGATGTAAGAGCATATATCAGGACATTTCCTAAACCAGATGAGTTTGGTCCCATAACAGGATTATATCCTGCTGGAATAGATCCTTTCACATCTGCTAACTTCTCCATAACAAGTCTTCTGGCAAAGTATACATCTGTTCCATCTTTAAAAAATACAGATATGTATGAAAGTCCCGGAAGAGATACACTTCTGACAGTAGTAACATCTTTAATACCACCCATAAAGGTTTCTATCTTTTTTGTTATCAATGTTTCCACTTCTTCTGAAGAAAGTCCCGGAGCTTCTGTATATATATTTACCTGAATAGGCGTTGGATCTGGAAATGTATCTATAGGTAAAGTTTTATATGAATATAATCCATAGGATATTATTAAGAAAAGTAAAAATAGGACAATTAATCTGTATCTTAAAACAGTATCTATAACAAACATTTTATTCTCCTCCACCAAACAGATGAGCCTTAAGGAATATTACTCCGTCTATAACTATCTCTTCACCTTCTTTAAGCCCAGAGATAACCTCAACACTACTACCTACTTTTTTACCTAATTTAACTTCCCTTAGAACAGCTTTTGAAGATTGTTTAACAAATACAAAGTTTTTACCATTATGATTTACGACTGCTTGATAAGGTATAAATAGACCTTTCTGTGAATAAATGGGGATTTCTACATTTACAAACATATTAGGTTTGACAACTTCTCCTGGTTCATACACTTCAACTCTTACTGAATTTCTTGAAGTCTTAGGGTCTAACTCATGATTAATCAAAGTTATTTTACCTTCTACTTTTTCACCTTCAGGATTTATAACTTTAGCTTTTTGTCCTATCTTTATAAATTTTGTGTCTTCAAAAGGAACCATAGCTTCAACCCATACAACTCTGTAAGAATGAATTTTCATAATACTATCTCCAACAGGTACAGGCATACCATTTATAGCTTTGGACTCTGCCACAAAACCATCTATTTTACTTCTTAATATTATTGAGTTTCCTTCAATCTCCCCGTAAGACTTTAAAGCTTTAACTAAAGCATCTAACTCTCCCTTTATTTTTTCATACTCTATTTTTGCACTGTAAAATCTGCTATAAGGAATAACTTCCTCTTTGTATAGCATTTCTTCCCTTTGTAAAACATCTTCAGCTGTTTTTAATCTTACTTTTGTCATCTGAATATTTGACTGGATATTTGCTATCTGAGGTGAGTAAACTTTCAGCAGCATACTACCTTTCTTAACTATATCCCCTTGTTTTACAAACACCTTTTCAACTATTCCATCAACAGGTGAAGATACTTCAAAACTTAAAGTTGGATTGTCAACTACTTTTGCTGGATATATCTTAGTCTGAACTTCTTGGATATTTTTAACTTTTAATGTTTTTAAATTAAGTTTGTTTTCTATATCTTTTGTAAGATTTATCTCTTGACTGTATATATTAGCAAATAGGAACAATATAAATAAAACTACAAATTTCATCGTTTGACCTCCGGATTTTAGTTAAAGATTATTGGGATTTCTATAAAGATATACGTGGAGGCTTAAATATATCGTAGAGATATTCTGATTTAATTTTGGTAGGAGAAGGAATAAAGAATTCACTGGAAATTTGACATTGTTTTAAAGTTAAAAGTGGTACAAAATCAATATACGGCACATGTAAATTACTGTGTATCTCTGAGATATGATTTTTTCCGGATTTGTCTGTATTTGACTTTTGTAAAGCTACAATCTCAACTTTATCTGCTTCTTTTGACATAGATAATAAATAATCATGAAACAGATTAAAAAGAAAGCCAAAAAGTAAGATATAAGCAATAAAACGCTTCATCTTATCTTGTTAGTAACATCTTTAGGTAAGTGTTTGTTATTCCATAGCTTATTTTTATAACAATTCTCTGCCCTTCTTTAGAGTAAGCAAGAACAGCGTCTCTTCCGATAGTTGCAGATTCTTTTTTCCAGCCTGCCTTTTCCATATTAGTATCAAAGAACTTTACAATATCCTGTATAAACCCTTCCCCTTTGTATAGTAGATAAGCACGATAAACTGGACCGTTTTCATATATAAATGATTCAGACTCAACAAGGTAAAAATTTGAAGGAACTATAAAGTTATAATCTCCCCTTCTCTCCTGTTTAGCAACAAAATTAACAGGAGCATTAGGTTGTATAACTATCTCATTAGATGCACACCCAAAGAGAAACATTCCTACTAAAGCTGTCAATAATACCTTTTTCATTATCCTACTCCTTTACACAAGAGATAAAACAATTATAACACTAAAAATCTAAACCTTTAACAGCTTTAACTCCCTTTTCATAAGGATGCTTAATTTCAACCATCTCTGTCACTAAGTCTGATAAATCTACGATTTTTTCGGGGCAGTTTCTTCCGGTTAAAATAAAATGTTTACCTTCATTTGACAGAAGATCTGTAACTTCTTCAATTTCTAAAAGTTCAAAGTATATCGCTACACAGATTTCATCTAATATTATCAGATCAAAATTTCTCAGATTATCTTTGGCAAATTTCAAAGCTTCTTTAGCTAAATTTTTATCTTCCTCTTCAAGTGGTCTGACACCCTTTTTTAATAACTCTGGATTTTCTTGGAGCATCTTTTTCGGTAGATAAAAACCTCTTCTTCCAAAACTTTTTAAAACAAAGTTTTCTATTTTGTCTAATACATTTGCTTCGGAAGATAGAGTTTTATCTTTCATAAATTGAATCATAAGGACTTTTTTTCCAGCTCCTACAGCTCTTATACCGGTTCCTATAGCGGCAGTTGTTTTTCCTTTTCCATTTCCTGTAAATATGTATATCATAGGGGACACACACTCCAACCACAGTTTGGGCATCTCTTACAGCCTTCTTCAACGATAAGAGATGAGCCACACACAGGACATCTCTCTCCTTCTACTGGTGTTTTAGATTTTACTTCCATCTCCTCTTCTACTTTATAAACTCCTCTTATAGATTTATTCCTGTAAACTGTAAGTCCCTTACAACCAAGACTATGGGCATAAAGATAAGCCTGTTTTATATCTTCTATACTTGCATTTTCCGGAAAGTTTATTGTTTTTGACACAGAGGAATCAACCCATTTCTGAATGGAAGACAGGGCTCTTATGTGATCTAAAGCCGGTATATCTAAAGCTGTTTTAAACACATTTTTTATATAATCTGGAATATAGCTTATTTTTTGACAGCTTCCTCCATTTTTTATAACATCATCTATAAGCTGATCATCAAATATACCTTCTCTTTCTGTGAACTTTTCAAAGACTGGATTTATATAATAAAAACTTCCTACGGTAACCTCTTTTTTGTATATAAGGCTAAAAACAGGTTCTATACCAGAAGAACAGCCAGCTATCATACTTATGGAACCTGTTGGAGCAATTACCGTAGTATATGCATTTCTTAAACCTTCCTTTTTTATCCTTTCTGAAATCTCTTGCCAATCAAAACTCCATGACTCTCTCTCATAAAATCCTCTAAATGGTAGCTTACCTTCCCTATAAAAACTTTTCTTAAAATATGGAAAACTACCTCTATCCTTTGCTATCTCTATTGATGTGATCTTAGAATGGTAATTTATAAATTCCATCACCTTTTCCATAAATTTAAACCCTTCTTCGCTGTTGTAAGCTAGTCCAAGTTCAAACATAGTATCAGCAAGACCCATTAAACCAAGTCCTATTTTTCTTGTTTTTAAGGTAGTTTCCTCTACCTCTTTAAGAGGATAGCGGTTTGCATCTAAAATGTTATCAAGTATCCTTGTTGCCACTTTTACAACTCTTCCTAATTCATCCCAGTTAAATTTCACCTGTCTATGTACACCATCATACTCCTCCTCTACAAACTGATACAGACTAATAGAACCAAGATCACAGGATTCGTTAGGGTAAAGTAAAACCTCTCCACAGGGATTTGTAGTCTGTATTTTACCAAGGGTCTTTAAAAATGGGTTATATCTATTTATATTATCCTCAAAAAGGATACCTGGTTCTGCAGACTCCCATCCATGATAAGCTATGGTGTTCAAAAAGTTTTCAGGGTCTATATACTTTACTATCTGGTTATTCCTTGGATTTATGAGAGGATAAGGTTCTTTTCTGTTGTAATAATCCCAGAACTCTTCCTTTAATAGGACAGATATGTTAAAGTTTGTAAGCTGTTGATTTCCTTTCTTGGCTACTATGAATTTTTCTATATCCGGATGGTCTGAGTTCAAGATTCCCATATTCGCTCCTCTCCTCACACCTCCTTGTTTTATAACATCCGTCATTTTGTCAAAAAGTGACATGAAAGCTATCGGTCCAGAAGAGACACCATGAGTTGAACGGACGAAATCTCCTTCAGGCCTTAACTTTGAAAAGTTATACCCGCATCCTCCTCCGGACTGGAAAATTATAGCGGCATTTTTTAGTGTATCCATTATAGATACAAGAGAGTCTTCTATGCCAAGAGCAAAACACGCCATCCCAGCACCAAGAGGATTTCCAAAATTAACAAGAGCTGGTGTATTTGGTAAAAACTTTTTCTGAGTCATAATATCAAAGTATTCATCTATCTCACTTTCATATATGTCAAACTCTTTATTTTTCAGCATCTCAAAAATTTCTAAAAGGGATAAAACCATCTTCTTTTGCTTATTTAATCTATTGTAAACTCTAATAACGGTCTCTATATGATACTGGTTGAGTTTATACTTACCTATCTTCAACTTTCCAACTAAATCCTGTATATCTACCTTTTCTTCTTTAAAATGTTTATCGGTATCTCTGTATACTCTCTTATCATAGAGGAGTGATGGTATCGCTATATTAACGGCAACCCTTTCAAACATTTCTCTTACAGATTCAATAACCTTTCCAGATTCATCTTTATTTAAATATCTTGCTGCAAGAACTCTCAGAGCATTGATATCAAACCTTTTTTCTATATCATCTATAAATGTTTTATTCAATATCTGCATCTTTTCTCTTCTTATCTGGGCTCTTTTTTCCCGGTATAGTATGTAAGCCTTTGCTACCTTTGATAAACCCTCTTCTATCAGAACATCCTCAACAACATTCTGAACTTCTTCTACTGTAGGTATTTGATCTTCTCTTAATATTGATTCAAGCTTTAAAACAACTTTCTTTGCAAGATTATCTGCCATTTTTTTGTCCTTCTCTCCAACGGCTTGCATAGCTTTCCAGATAGCGTTTGATATCTTTGATTCATCAAAATCTACAACTCTCCCATCTCTTTTTATGATTTTGCTAATCATATCTTCCCCATTTTAAATATTCAAGTTATAGATATAAACGTAATTTTATATTATCTTTTTTGCAACATTTTTTACTAATGGCAAGAGTTTCAAGAATATCTCCCTGTAGTCCTTCTCTCCACTTTCTACTTTATCCATAAACTCTTCTAACTCCCGTGTAAACTCTTCAGAAACATAATCTTTAAATTTAGTTATCAGATAACTGTAAACCTCTTCTCCCAATTTTGTAGAAATAAGATAGCCATTTTTAAGTTGAAATACATACTTCCTCTGAAGTAAAGTAGAAACTATCTCTGCATAAGTTGAAGGCCTTCCTAACTTCCTCTGCTTCATCTGTTGTATTAAAGATGCCTGTGTGAAAGGTGAAACTTTATGAACTTTTAGAAGCTGTTTATCTTCTACTTTTAACTCTTTTGGTAGTTTTAAAGGATCTATTTTACCATAGAATATGTTAAATCCATCTTCTATTATCTCAGATATAAAATCTTCTTCATAGCCATAAGAGTTTACAGATAATCTATAAGAGGTTTTTAAAACTTTTACCTTCCTTGTTTGACTTGCCATAAATCTGTTAAATGTAAGACTGTAAAGTTTATATAGGTCTTTTATGTTATTACTGTTGAAAGAGAGTAATCCATAGGATACCCTTAACTTTATATCCTCTAAATCCCAAGGTTTTGTAGGCCTTATACATTCATGGGCTCCTTCACTGTAAAACTCCCTTGGATAAAAATACTCTTCTCCCAACTTCTCTACAATATATGGTTTTGCAACTTGAAATCTTCCAACTTCTGATACACGTGTTGAGTCTGTTCTGTGATAGGTGATAAGTCCAGATTCAAACAGTTCTTGTAATAAATCCATAGTATAATCTGAGTTAAATCTGTAAAAGTTAAAAGCATCTTCTAAAACAGTATCTGTGGTATAGGGTGGAGGTGGTGAAAGCTCTACAATCTCTTCTTTAACAGTTTCTACATTAACTTTATCCAAACTTTCAAAAACTTTCTGAGCAACCTCTTTGTCCTCTATATCAAAACTAAATTTGTGTCCGATAGAGAAGAATACTATCCTAAATTTATAAACTTTTGACTCTTTTGTCCTCTCTATAACCCAACCTAAAACAGGTGTTTGAACTCTACCTGCAGATAATCCAGTTCTTTTAAACTTATTCCAAAGTTTTTCTGATAGGGAAAATCCAACCCATCTATCTGCTACTCTCCTTGAAAGCTGAGCTTTAACTCTGTTGATATCTACAGATCTTGGAGAAGATATAGCTTCTCTGAAGGCCTGTTTTGTAATTTCATGGAACTCAAGTCTTTTTATATCTAATCTGAAAGGTCTGAGATTTATAAACAGATCGTATGCTATCTTTTCTCCCTCGGCGTCAGGGTCAGAAGCTACAAAAACTTCATCTGAATAAAAAGAAAGTATCCTTAAAGCTTCAACTATCTGACCTTTATCAAAAGTGTTTTCTCTATTTTCAATATCTTCATCTACATACTGTTTATTTGTAGTTTTATCTATCTTTATGCTATCAAAAATAGGATAGAAGTTATCTTCCTTTTTTATAACTCCGTATATTCCTTCCTTCCTTGAAAGGTTGAAGATATGTCCCAAAGAAGCGGTTATAGAAAGGAGAGTGTTTTCTGTAGGTATTTCATAAACTATAACATTTTTTACCTTCCTCATTGATGGTTTTCCAAAGAAAGAGGCTATTGTTTTTGCTTTATGAGGAGATTCCACTATAACCAGTTTTGTTTTAAAATCTATAAATCCTTTTTCAAGATTTTCTCTCTCCTGTCTAACTCTTATATCTGCTTGGATAATATAATCTAAATCTACTTTCTTTATTTGAAGCTCCTCTGCTATATAGTATCTTAATCTCTTTTTTAAGCTGTTTAGAGCTTTTTGACTATCTGAAATTATTATAGAGAGTCCTGGAAGCAAGCCTTTTGATGTTAATCTTGAGACTCTTCCAGAGCCCTGTAAATAAACTTGTGCATTTCCAACTACAACATACAGACTACCGTCTTCTTGTGGTTCAAGGAATACTTCTTCATTCTCTTTTAACTTGTTTCTAAAATCCTCATTATTCAACTTTCCTTCCAAAAATTCCTTTATCTTTAAAACTTTCTGATAAACAACTTCATACTCTTTAAGTTTATCTTCCTTCATAGTGAGATATTTTTTAAGATAGTTAACATCTGCTATAGCTTGAATTTTTTCTTCTTCATCAAAGAGAGGCATAAGTGATAAAAGTAAGTTATGAAGTGTAGATGGAAGTGGTTGTATCTGATCTATCCTAAATTTAGATTTCGGAACTCCCACAAATATTACATATCTTAAAATATCTGGAAGGTCTATTCCTCTAAGTAGAGGGTTTGATAAATGGGCAAGACCAACGGCAACATCAATCTTTTTATTTTTTAATTTATCTAAAAGGTCTTTTTCCTTTAAATCCAAATAAGAAGCTACTTTTATCTTTCTTTTCTTTAAAAATTCTGTTGCTTTTTCAACATATTCTCTGCCAAAGGTATCATCTATAAATATAATACCTCCCTCTTTTAGATGTTTTACAATTTCAGCGGCTTTTTCCATCATAACTTCAAAATCTTTTTCTGACTCTATATACATATCTTCAACATTTCTTAAAGTAGACACAAATCTTGCAATCTCAAATCCCAGTAGATTTTGAAAGAGGATTGCTCTGTTTGTTTTTGGCTTTAATGTTGCAGAAGATACTATAAGTTGAGTTTTAATTTTTTCTTTTAGTTTTGAAAGTTTCTCATAATACTGTGGAGTGTTATCTCTCTTTAGAGCAAACTTTATATCTTCCTCAGAGAAACCTAACATATTAAAGAGATGTTCTACATTCTTACCACTTTTTAAAAATGAATCTACATCATCAACAAATATGAAAGAGAAATTAAACTGCTTTAACTTTTCAAAATTTTTATGCATAAAAGCTATGGTACATATAAAAATATCAAACTCTCCATTTTCAAAAGCCTTTTTTTCTACTTCTTTTCCTGTATAAGCAACAATCTCTCTCTTTATTCCCTCACTTTTTACAACTTTACTAAAATCTTTTAATTTCTGATAAAACTGCTGGACTAAAAGTTTTGTAGGCAAGACTATAAGGACTCTTCCCGGTGTGATAAGAGAAAGTAAAAGTCCAAAACTTGATTTTCCTGTTCCAGTTGGTGCTACTATTGCAAAAGATTCTCCAAGATAAAATCTCTTAGTCCAGTTTATCTGTAATGAAGATGGTTTATTTTTTACTACCTTCTCAAAAAGTTTACTAAAATACTCAACTTTTTCTAATGTTTGGCAAAACTTATCAAGAAGTTTTAAATTGTTATCTCTCTTTAAATCAATACATACATCTTCAAGCTTACCTATATCTTCTTTTGGAAGACATACCTCACAAGGAAGCCCTTTACTTAATCTATCATCTGAGATTATTCCTTTACAATTTGGACATCCTGATTTAAGATAGAAAAGCATCCCTTTTATCTCCTTCTTGCAAGTTTTCAATTGAAAGTTATTTTTATAACTATAATAACACAATCAAAAAAGGTGGAAAAATGGATAGAGATGAAGTTCAGAAATTATACGGTGAAGGAGAGGTTGTATTAGATTCTGTATTTAAAGGTTCCCAGGCAATTGAAAAAGCTCCTAAGATATACGGCGTTCCTACTGGAATTGAAGGCTTAGATGAGTTGTTTTTTATTGTTGTTTCAGAAAAAGGGAAAATCGTAAAGAAAAATTTGGGAGGTATTCCTGCTTACTCTGTCTTCAATATAACCGGTGTATCAGACACAGGTAAAACTTTGATGGTGGAGCAGTTTGCTGTGAATCAAGCAAGCAAAGGAGAAAAAGTAGCCTTTATTACAGTTGAAACACCAGCAAACTTTGTAGCAAGCTCTCTAAAATTAAGAGCTACAGCAATGGGTTTAAACTTTGATGATTTTCAGGATAATATAATCATAATTGATGCTGCATCTTCTACAAAGCTCAGAGAAAATATTCCGGATTTACTTGCAACCTTAGCATATGTGATAAAAGAGTATAAGGTAAAATTTACGGTAATTGATTCTGTTACAGGGTTATTTGAAACAAAAGAGATGCTTGCAAGGGCTGTAGTAAGGAGATTGTTTAACTTTATGAAAAAATGGTATCAAACTGCTCTGTTTGTTTCTCAAAAGAGAAGTGGACATGAAGAACTTACAGCAGAAGCAGCAGGTGGTTATGCTGTAGGACATATAGTTGATGGAACTATGGTTTTGGCAAAAGAGTTGATAGATTCTCCTTACAAATCAAAACTTTACGGAAAACCAGTAGGAGATATTGTAAGGCTGTTTAGGATTGACGGCTGTAGAATGAGTGGTCATGATACAAAAACACACTTTTTAGAAATTACAGAAAGTGGCTTAGTTAAAATAGGACAACCTATTGGTAAATAAAAATTTATTAAACAGGAGGTAAAAGATGATAGTGATAGGCTCACCTGTAACAGATGAGAAAGAGATTGAACATCTTGTAACAAGAGTTTTCTTTAAATCTATTGAGCTATTAGGTGGAATGAGCAAACTTGCAGAGTATAGAACTCTCACATGGCTTCCTTCACTTGCGAGGGCTTCTTATGTAATAGTTTTAAAGGATCAGTATATGAAAACAGATGAAGAGATAGCAGAAATTGTTGGCTTAACAAAGAACACTGTAAGGAATATTCTCAGAGCTGACCCAGAACTTGCTTTAAGAAAGATAAAAGCTCTTGAAGAACTTGTTAAAGAGGAATCAAAAGAGTTAAGAGTCCATACAGCCGGAGGAGTTGCAAAACTGGCTTACAGGGAAGTAAAAGAAGGCAGAGAAGCTCAAACATTAATCCAATACTGTTCTACCGTTGCGGAAGATATTGCAAAAACTTTGGAGATCCCTTGGGCTTACTTAGTTTTGAAAAAATCAAAAGGAGTCCATTACCCTATAGCAGATTCATCTTCATTAAAAGATAAACTTCAAGGATTATCCATAAAGGGAGTCCCTGCAGAAGATGTTATATCAAAATTACACTACCCTATCAAAAACCCTGCAGAACTTTTACATGAAATAAAACAGGTTTTATTGAATCAGTAAGGAATGTCGTAAAGTTTCTTCACATAATGTATGAGGAGGTAACTTTTTGCCTCCTCTATCTCTTTCTCACTTTGTATATGAAGTTTTTTTAGCTGAGAATTTATAGCTTTTTCAACTATTACTTTCTCTTGGGTAGACATTTTTGAGTATAGATATTTTGCCACTTGTGATGCTATATAGAAGTTTGCAATATCTCCGGGCATATTTGATAACTCTGTACTTTTAATAATTTTTTTTGGTATGTTAAGCTTTTTAAAAATAACATTCCATAAAGCCCTATCAACATCTTTCCTATTTTGTTTAAATCCTTGATTAGTAGGTATTTCACTGTTTTCAGTGCTAATTTTTTCCGTATTTTCTACATTAATTTCTATCGGTTTAACCTCTTCCTGAGCCTGATTTTTAATTCTATCAAACATCTCTAAATTTTTTATTAAAACAGTTATAAACTCATTAATTTTTAATCTCTTTAAACCTACTTCTCCAACAGATAAATTTAGAGCTTCATCTAAATCTTCATCACTATACTTATTTACAATCTCGTTTACTTTTACATATATCTCCCTGTTTAACGAGCCGGGAGTTTTTCCTATTTTGGTTAACATACTGTCTAAAAATCTCTTTACTCTATCATTTTCTTCCATTGTTTAAACCTATAAAAGATATTTGCCGAGTTTTCAAGGGTAGATGTGTATTTTAAAGCTTCATCTATCGTTTTTCCTACTGTAAAACTTCCATGAGTTCTAACTATAACCGTATTATAACCTTCTTTGAATTTATGAGCAACAGATAAAGCCAACTCCAAAGATGCAGAGGGCTGACTAACATTAACAACTGCAACCTTTTTTATAAAAAGTTTCCCTTCTATATCTATGGGTGTAAACTCTTCAAGAAAGTATCCTAAAACTATTGCAGTTATAGGATGTGCATGAACTATAGCATTTATATTTTGATTCTGTTTATATATCTCCCTATGAACTATAAGCTCTATAGAAGCCTCTCTATCTCTATCTGTCTCTTGGTATATTGGCAGTTTTATTATGTCTTCATCTTTTAAGAAACCTGCCATTCTACCGGTTTTTGTTATATATAGAGAATCTCCTTCTCTAATACTTAGGTTTCCACCGTGAGAAGATACAAGACCAAGTTCATGTAAAACTCTTCCCGTAAATCTTATCTGATCCAAAATCTCTCTATTCAAGTTTAACTCCTACTATAGGTATTCCCCATTCATCGGCTTTTTTTAAAAAAATATCTCTATCAAGTAGGTAAGTTTTTCCTGTTTCTACCGCCAAAGCTTTTCCCTTCACCTTCCTTATATTTTCAAGGGTTTTCATACCTATCACCGGTACGTCGTATCTCATATCCTGATTTTTCCTTGCTGCTTTACAGACAACAGCTCCTTCGGACACAAGTTCTCTTGACCTTAATATACATCTATCTGTCCCTTCTATCCCTTCAACAGCAATAACAACCTTATCTTTAACTACGACAGTCTGTCCTATATCTAAATCTGCTATTTCTTTTGCTATATGCATACCAAACTTTATATCTTCCATCAACTTATCATCTGGCTTTATATGTGTAAGAACTCCTTCAGGAACTAAAAGATTCTTTAAATAAGGTGTTGGATCTATAAATTTAAAACCTTCTTTTTCCAACTCCTCAATTATTCCGTGAAGTATAGATTTAGCTCTTCTATCTTTTATTTTTGATAAAAACTCCCTTGCTCTACTATCAAGTTTGTAAAAGTGAAACAAAATAGATGAATGTTCTATCTTTCCAAGCATAACGAGATTTTCTACTTTTAGCTCTCTCATAGTATCTATGAGTTTTTGAGCTTCCCCAAAAGAAAACCAGAAAGTTTTACCAAACTTTTCTATTGATTTATCTGTTGAAGATTTAATAGCAAAGATATAAAGCTGATTTTCAGTTTCAGAAACAGATTTTGCAAACTCTAATGGAAGCTGTCCAGAGCCTGCAATAAGACCAACTTTCATTACTCCATCTCGTCTTGTGCTGTCACAACCTTTCTCTTTGAAGCCTCCGGAGCAATACCTCTCTTTGTAGTTTTAACAAAATTGATTAAATTCTCTATTTCCGGAGTTTTCGCTAAGGTCTCTTCAACTTCTTTTATACCTTCCGATAGAGTTTTAGAAGTTCTAAACAGTATTCTGTAAGCTTCTTTTAGGAGTTTTATCTGCTGATTTGTAAAACCTCTCCTCTTTAAACCAACAAGATTTAAACCGTATAACATAACATGATTCTTTGAAGCTCTCGTATATGGAGGTACATCCTTATCTACTGCAGAGGCACCACCTACCATAGCATAATCACCGATTCGGCAAAACTGATGTATAGGAGTAAGACCACCTATAAAAACATAACTCCCAACTCTGACATGTCCAGCCAATGTTACACAGTTTGCAAGTATAGTATTATCCCCAACTTTACAGTCATGGGCTATATGGACATATGCCATTAAATAACAGTTACTTCCTATTTTGGTGATACCATCATCAAAAGAAGTTCCTCTATTTACAGTACAGTATTCTCTTAAAACTGTGTTATCTCCTATCTCAACGTAGGATATTTCCCCTTTAAATCCAAGATGCTGAGGTAATCCACCAATAACACAACCTTCGTATATCTGACAGTTTTTACCTATCTTAGAGTATCTCTTTATACGAACGTTTGAGGAGATAACCGTATCATCTCCTATCTCAACATCATCTTCAATAATAGAAAAAGGACCAACCTCTACGTTGGCCCCGATTTTTGCTTTTTCACTTACTATTGCTGTAGGATGAATATTAACAGACATAAATTACCTTTAAGTTAGTAATGCCTTTAAAACTTCCTTAGGCTGAACACCTACCTTTGTATCTACAACTCTTCCATTTTTAAATACCATTATAGTAGGTATTGCTCTGATACCGTACTTCATAGCAAGGTTAGGATTTTCATCTGTATTAACTTTAACAACCTTCGCCTTTCCTTCCACTTCTGCTGCTATCTCTTCAACGATTGGAGCTATAAGTCTACAAGGACCACACCAAGGTGCCCAAAAATCTACCAATACAGGAACATCAGAATTTAAAACTTCTTGTTCCCAGTTTGACTCATTAACAGATATTACTTTTCCTGCCATATTTATTCCTCCTGTGCTAATTTTTTATAGAGTTCTAAAACTCTCTTGTCCTTAATATAATAACACACAATTGGGCCTTCCCGCTTATATCCGAGTATTCCTCTATTTCTCAGTACTGATAGATGTTGAGAGACGTTTGGTTGAGGTAGATCAAGAGCTTCCCAGATATGCTTCACACACTTTTTACCACTTGCCAAAAAACCTATTATCTTTAATCTACTTGGATGAGCTAAGGCTTTGAGAAGCTCTGCTGTATCTTCCAAAAACTGCTCATCTTGCCACTTTTCAACTTCTTCTCTCGTTTTCATTTCATCCACCATTATAGTTTTTAGGATATTAGAATAATATTATAGATATATAAAAATACTTTTTCAACTTTTCTCGTTATTTCAAATTTGACAAGTCGAAAAATTGATGTTATAATAGAGAATAGCTATTAAAAAGGGGTGTTTTTATGTTAAAAGTGATTTATGCTGTCGTTTTAACATTTATCCTTTTATCTAAATCTTTCTCCGGAGAGATAACCATCTATGCTGCCTCAGATTTAACATATGCCTTTACAGAAGTTGAAAAGATATACCAGCAGAACTA
Source organism: Hydrogenothermaceae bacterium (assembly GCA_026418455.1). Taxonomy (GTDB): domain Bacteria; phylum Aquificota; class Aquificia; order Aquificales; family Hydrogenothermaceae; genus JAOABC01. The sequence goes on along the minus strand of JAOABH010000003.1, from coordinate 236,464 downwards.
TCCTAAGGATAAACTTAAAGTTATATATGGATCTTCAGGAAAAGGCTATAGCCAAATTCTGAATGGTGCTCCGTATGATATGTTTTTCTCTGCAGATATGGAGTATGTAAAGAAGTTGAAAAACCAAGGTTTGGCAATCTCTGAACCAAAACCTTATGCAGTAGGAAGGATAGTTATCTGGACAAGGAAGGATTCAGGGATAAATGTAAATGAAGGGATAAATGTTGTTTTAAATCCTGCTGTCAAAAAGATAGCTATAGCAAACTGGGAACATGCTCCCTATGGTGTTGCTGCCAAACAGTGTTTAGAATATTACAACCTTTTTGATAAAGTGAAAAATAAGTTAGTGTTAGGTGAAAATATAAACCAAACTGCTCAGTTTGTCCAAACAGCAAATGCAGATATAGGATTTTTAGCTCTATCTGTAGCTAAAAGCGAAACATTACAAAAACAAGGTATTTATTATACAGTGCCAGCAAACTGCCATAAAGAGATAGTCCAAGGATATGCTATCTTAAAACATGCAGCAACTTCAAAAGAAAGTTTAGAAACAGCAAAAAGATTTGAAGAGTTTATAGGATCTGCTGAAGCAAGAAAGATATTTATAAGATACGGTTTTATACTTCCTGGAGAGAAGGGTGAATAAAATAAAGGGATATATAAAATCTGTTTTATCAGAAAAATACATCTCAATGGTAGATGTTAACGTAAAGTCAATCCTTATTCGGCTTCTACTTTTGGAGACTCCGGAAAATGTAAATTATCTAAAAGAAGGTGTAGAGGTATCTCTTATTTTTAATCCATCCGCAGTTAAAATATCAAAAGATAAACCTGAAAGTATATCCATAACAAATGTACTGGAAGGCTATATTTTAACTATTAAAAAAGGGAAAATCTTATCCGAGATAACTGTAGATTTTAAAGGAGACACTATTAAATCTTATATAACAAATCTATCATCAGAAAGAATGTTATTGGAAGTAGGGGAAAAAGTTTATCTGCTTATCGACGCAACTGATATTATGTTAGAGGTTTAAAAATGGAAGTTCTTCAAAATTTGGAGTGGACTCCTTTTATACTTACATTTAAAGTTGCCTTCATAACAACTTTTCTACTTCTTATAATTGGTATTCCTACCGCTTACTTTTTGGCATATTCTAACTTAAAAATAAAGTCTGCAATAGAAGCCTTAACTGCATTACCTCTTGTTTTACCTCCATCTGTTTTGGGATTTTATTTACTTTTAGTTATGGGTAAAAACGGTCCTTTAGGAAAGTTGTGGGAAAGTATAGTTGGACACCAACTTGCATTTCACTTTGAAGGAGTTGTTATTGCTTCAGTAATATTCTCACTTCCCTTTATGGTTCACCCACTTATTGCAGGATTTAAATCTATACCTAAAAGTTTGATAGAAGCATCATACACACTTGGAAAATCAAAATTAAGTACACTCTTAAATGTTATACTTCCCAATATGAAAGCCTCTATTATAACGGGAATAACATTAACATTTGCACACACAATAGGAGAGTTTGGTGTTGTCCTTATGATCGGGGGAAACATAGAAGGAGAAACAAGGGTTGTGTCTATTGCCATATACGATGCTGTTGAAAAACTTGATTACACCACAGCCCATATATACTCAGCTATCCTGTTTGTTATATCCTTCTTTGTTTTACTAATTGTATATACTCTAAATAAAAGGTTAGAGGTTAAATATTAGTGATAAAAATAAAAGTAAGAAAAAAACTCTTTGGATATAATGGTGAGTTTTGGCTTGATATTGATTTTGAGATTGAGAAAAATGAGTTTCTTGCAGTTTTTGGAAAATCAGGAAGTGGAAAAACTACACTACTAAGGATTATTGCAGGTTTAGAAGTAGCAGACGAAGGGTATATAGAGTTTGATGGTAAAGTTTACTTTGATAGTAAAAAAAAGATAAACTTACCTCCACAGAAAAGAAATGTAGGTTTTGTTTTTCAAAACTATGCACTGTTTCCAAATATGACAGTTTATCAAAACCTACTGTATGCACTCAACGATAAAAAGAAAGCAGATGAGATATTAAAAAAGGTGGAACTTTATCAGTTAAAAGACAGATATCCATATACACTATCCGGAGGACAGCAGCAGAGGGTAGCTTTGGCAAGAGTTTTGATGAGAAATCCGGATATACTTTTACTTGATGAGCCTCTCTCAGCATTAGACCAATCAATAAGATCAAAATTACAGGAAGAGCTAAAGAATATACACAAAAATTTTGGTCTAACATCTCTGATAGTATCCCACGATATGGTAGAAGTGTTTAAATTAGCTGATAGAGTTATCCTAATAAATCAAGGGAAAATAGAGAAAGTCGGAAAACCAAGAGATATTTTTATAGAAAAACCTGTCTCTGGAAAGTTTTCATTTTATGGAGAAGTTATAGATATCAAGGAGTCTGATATTTTCAACATAGCAGTAATAGAGGTAAATGGTAGCTTAATTGAGATAATTGTTGATAAGGAAATAAAAGTTGGAGATAAAGTTTTAGTAGGTGTAAAAGGATTTAATCCAGTTATTAAGAAAGTTTAGTAACAAAGCCGGGAGGACATTCTCCCGACCCTGTTACCTGTGGCTGACCTCCCCCACAAAATCTATGCAACTTTTTCAATGATTGCTTTCGTAGATATAACGTGTTTGTGTAAACCAAGCTCTTTTGGTTTTAAACCTATAGCAAGACCTATCATCTGAGGAAGATGTAAAACAGGCATTCCTATATTTACACCGATTTTTTCTTCAGCTTCTGGTTGCATTGCATCAAGTTGAGTATGACATAACGGACAAGGGGTAACCATAAAGTCTGCTTGCTGTTTTTTCGCTGCCTGTGTATCCATAGCTGTTAGTTTTAATGTTACCTTATCTTCCGCAGACCAGAATGAGTGGAATCCACAACATGCAAGTCTGGCATCATGGTCAACAGGATTTCCACCGATAGCTTCTATTAATCTCTCTATAGAAGATGGATTATCTGGGTCTTCATAACCTGTTAAGTAAGGTGGTCTTATTATATGGCAGCCGTAGAAAGGAGCTATGTTAAACTCCCTCAAAGGTCTAACTACCATACTTTTTATTTTATCAAGACCAACAGCATCTATAACTTCCCATAGGAAGTGGGTAACCTCTATTGTTCCTTTATATTCAAGTCCAGCTTCTTTTAAAACTTCATTTACAGCAGCCTTTAATTCTGGGTCATTATCTAACTTAAACTTTGCTTCTCTTAACATAAGGGTGCAAGTATTACATATTGTCAGCATATCAAGTCCAAGTTCTTCTGCTAATGCAAGGTTTCTCGCATTTATTGTGAGAGATAAAAACTCATCTTTCTCCTGAACTGCTCCAGCACCACAGCATGTAGCAGCTTCAAGCTCTATAAGTTCCATTCCAAGTTTCTCTGCTACTAACTTTGTTGAGTCGTATAACTCCGGAGCAACTCCTTTTGCAGAGCATCCTGTATAAAAAGCATATTTCAAAGCCATGGTTATCCTCCTTGTTTTGACTTTCTCTTGTCTTCATAAGGTGTATGAACATCAGATATAAGTTTAATTTTTATGTTTTTCTTTACTTCTTTTGCTTTGTCCATTATCTTCTTAACTTCATCATGTCTCTTAACTTTGTGTCCACCGAAAAAGTCAGCTATATTTACTTTTCCTTTAAAGAACATCCTTATACCAAACGGTGCTCTCTTAGCAGCTCCAAGAAGTCCTTCCTGTCTCATCGGTAGCAACATCTCGTTTAAAAGTCCTCTGTTGTATATATCCTGTTCAAATATCTCAGCGTGTATCTCTCCCGGAGATTTAAATCCTTCTTCAGCTGCTATTATCCTTGTTCTTATAATATTTTCGTAAGGTTGAACCTCTTTTGGACATCTGGTTGTACATTCCATACATCTAACACACCATTCAAGGTTGAAATCTTTCAACACAGTCTCTAATCTCTCTCTCTTAGCTCCATCCCTTGAGTCGGCTATAAATCTGTAAGCTTTTGATATAACCATAGGTCCTAAGAAATCTTTATTAGCTTTTAATGCATTACAATCAGACATACAGGAGTTACAGAGGATACAGTCAGAGGCAAAATCTATCTTATGATGGTCGTATGGGTCTTGTCTATACTCTTTTCCATCTGCAGGAGGTTCTTCCTTCGGAATAAACCAAGGCTGTATCTTCTTAAGTTTATCAATAACCCAATCCATATCATAGACAAGGTCTTTCAGAGGTTTTATATTTCCTGTTGGCTCTATAACGAGAGTGTCTGTATTGTATTTTTCAAGCATATGTTTTACCTGGACTTTACATGCAAGGGTAGCGTGTCCGTTTATCCTCACAGCACAGGAACCACATATAGCAGCTCTACAGTTGTATCTGAATGATATTGAAGAATCTTGCTCCTCTTTCGCTTTAAATAAAGCTGCAAGAACAGTCATTCCCTTCTCAACCGGAAGCTCATATGTCTGATAGTATGGTTTATCGTCTTTTGTTGGGTCATATCTAAAAACTTTTAACTTAAACTTTTCCATGGTATCACCTCACTATTAATAGGTTCTTTCTTGTGGTTGATACTTAGTTATCTTAACTTCACTATACTCTACTTTTGGTCCTTCTGGTGTGTAGTAAGCAAGAGAGTGTTTTAGGAAATTTTCATCATCTCTGCTTGGATAGTCTCTCCTTGCATGGGCTCCTCTACTTTCCTTTCTTAACACAGCTGTAACAGCTATAGCCTCTGCAAGGTCAAGAAGATATCCAAGCTCTATGTAGTTTATTAGTGCTGTGTTAAATATCTTTCCGCTGTCTCCTGGAGCAAGTAGCTTGTATCTCTCTTTTAACTCTTTTATTTTCTCTATCGCTTCAAGCATAGGTTTTTCTTCTCTGAATATTCCAACTTTATCCCACATAGTTTGAGCCATTTCCATTCTTATATTATTTATGTTTTCTTTACTTTCTTTTTTAAGTAGAGCTTCTATCTCTCTTCTTGCTCTATCTTCTTCTGCCTTTAAGTTAAAGTTATCTGCAGATTTACTTCTCGCATACTCAACGGCAGCAGCTCCGGCAGGTTTACCAAACACTACAAGGTCAAGAAGTGAGTTTCCACCGAGTCTGTTAGCTCCGTGAACTGATACACAAGCACACTCTCCAACTGCAAACACACCATTAACACCGGTCATAGATGTTTTGTAATCTCTAACATCTATTCCACCCATTGAGTAGTGGGCTGTAGGTCTAACAGGAATAGGCTCCTCTATAGGGTCAACTCCTTCAAAGTCTATACAGAGCTGTCTAATCTGAGGAAGTCTCTCTTTTATCTTCTTAGCTCCCAAATGTCTAAGGTCAAGGTGGACATAAGCCATCATTCCTTCGCCCCAACCTCTTCCTTCTAATATCTCTGTCTCTATAGAACGGGCTACTAAATCCCTTGGACCAAGCTCCATCTTTTGAGGAGCGTATCTTGCCATAAACCTTTCACCTTTGTTGTTTATAAGGTATCCACCTTCACCTCTTGCACCTTCTGTAACAAGGATACCTGTTGATCTGAGTCCAGTAGGGTGAAACTGAACAAACTCCATATCTTTAAGTGGTATTCCGGCTCTGTAACATATAGCCATACCATCTCCAGTTGAACCTATTGCATTTGTGTTTCTTACCCAGTAAACTCTTGCATATCCACCAGTTGCAAATATTATCGCTTTTGCCTTTATAGCATGGACTTCTCCATTTCTTATATCTATTGCTATCACACCTTTTGCTTCATTGTTGTCTATGATAAGCTCAGTAACAAACCATTCATTTAGAAACTCTACATCATTTTTTAGACACTGCTCATAGAGAGTATGTAGTATAACGTGTCCTGTTTTGTCCGCTGCATAACATGTTCTTGGAAATCCTGCTCCACCGAAAGGTCTCTGGGCTATTCTACCATCAGGAAGTCTTGAGAATGGAACACCTAAATGTTCAAGCTCGTATATTCTCTTGGGAGCTTCATAACACATAAACTCTATAGCATCTTGATCCCCAAGGTAATCACTACCTTTTACTGTATCAAATGTATGGACTTCAGGGCTGTCTGATGGGTCAAAGTTAGCTAAAGCTGCGTTGATTCCACCTTGTGCTGCTCCGGTGTGAGATCTTGTAGGATAAACTTTCGTTAATACACCTACCTTAACATCTTTTGCTTTACTTGCTTCAAGTGCAGCCATAAGCCCGGCACCACCTGCTCCAACTATCAACACATCATAACTAAGCATATTCCGCCTCCTATGGTTAAATAAAACACTGTTTTATTGTATAACAACAAAAAAATATTTTCCATATTTTTTATATTTTTTAAATGGCTTTTTTCTTTAACTTCAGTCTAAAGACAACCTCTTCTCTCTACTTTCCGAAAGTATCTCTAAAATTCTTTCTTCATCTTCTTTCTCTATAGCTTCTTTTAATTTATTTAGAGATTGCTGGAAAACTTCAACTGTTTTTAAGACATTTGATTTATTCTCTAAAAAGATATCTTTCCAAACAACAGGAGAGCTTGCCGCTATTCTTGTGAAATCTTTAAAACCTCCCCCTGGATATTTAAATAAATCAATTCCGGACTGTTTTGATAACTCTATTAAACTATCTACCAAAGCAAAAGCTACAGCATGTGGTAAATGAGAGACACTTGCAAAAACAAAGTCATGTACGTGTGGGTCCATTATCTCTGTCCTACTTCCAATATCTTTCCATAACTTTTCAACTTTCTTTACTTTCTCTTCACTGTCTCCAACAGGTGTTAATATCAGCCTTGCATTTTTAAATAGCCCGGATTTTGCATTCTCTATACCTTCCTTCTCTGTTCCTGCTATAGGGTGAACTCCAACAAAGAGATGGGGCTTTAAAATGTCGTAAAGCTTTAAAACAATACCTCCCTTCACACTTCCAACATCTGAAACTATAGTGTCTTCTCTCAAAAAATCCTTTATACTTTTAGCTATACTCTCAAAAGTTTTTACCGGAGTTGATATGACTACAAGGTCTATATTCTGCCAAGGAACATCTTTAAAGTTTGTATATCCTTCATCTATAACTTTTATCTTAAGTCCAGTTTTAACTCTCTCCGGATTTAAATCCAATCCATAAATTTTCCCTTTAAAGCCTTCCTCTTTTAAAGCTAATGCTAAGGAACCTCCTATTAAACCAAGCCCTATTACAAGGATACCTTTAAATCCACCAAAATCCTTTTCCATTACTCTCCTTTATTTTACAAGTATTACAGGAACAGGAGAAATAGCCGTAATATAAGATGTAGTACTTCCAAGGATTATCTCTTTTACATAACTATCACCATAGGCTCCTAACACTACAAGGTCTATATCTTTATTTGATTTTATAAACTGTTCAATCTGCTCTTCAGCAAGTCCGTATTTATCTATAAACTCTACATCTTTCTCAAGGATTGTTTTAACCCTCTCTTTAAACTCTTTTACTTTTTCTACATCTTTCACTACATCATCAAAAACTGAGATAACCTTTATATTTGCATTCAGTTTTTCAGAGAGATGTTTAGCAAAATCAAGTCCGTGAACAGATTTTTCCCTTCCATCAAAACAGACAAGGATATTTGTAATGGCTTTAAACTCTCTTATAGGTGTTATCATAACAGGACAGACAGATTTTCTTGCTACTTTCTCTGCTGTTGATCCGATGAGAGACTTTATTATCTCAGAGTGTTCTCCTTTCTTTCCCACAATTATTAAATCTTCTGGGTCTGCCATCTGAACTATCTCATAATCAGGAATACCGTAAGCCTGTGCTATACTGCAATCTGCCTGAGCCTGTCTACACTCTGCCGTAAATTCATCTAATATTGCTTGGCTTCTCTCTTCAAGAACTTCTCTTATCTTCACAGTAAAATCAGCATAGGTGGTAAATCCTAAACCTCCGGCTATATCTGCCATAAAAGGTCCTTCAAGAAGCCTGATATCTACTATGTTTATTCCTATAACTGGTCTCTTTAAAGATTTTGAAAGATAAAACCCGTATTCAGAAGCTATCTTTGAAGCTTTTGAACCATCTATCCCTACTAAAATTCTTCCTATCATATCTCTCCCTCACTTTTTAAAAATTTACTCCAAGATTTTACAACTTCATCTATAGCTTTTTCAAATTTATTTTCCTTTGTCTCCCAAACTAATATTCCGGCTTTTGATATTAAAAATCTAACCTGAAAATCTTCCGGATGATTTTTAGTTATCACAATATAAACACTCTCATCTGACAACACTTTTCCAATCTCCATCTCTTCATTTTTTACACTTAACTTTTTGACAATATTCATCTTTTTATTATCTTTTATATCTATAATAACAATCTCTTTAGCAGAGGAAAAATCTTTTATATTATCATTTCCATCTGTCAAAACAGCTATTCTCAATCCCTGCTGTCTCACAGGCTCATAATGGATAAATACAGAATCAATATTCTGAATCTCATTTTTTATACTTTCTGCCAAAGAATCTACTATACTGTGGGCTTCCCTTAATCCTAAATTTTTAAGTAAAATCTCTATCTCTACAAATTTATAACTTCCGGCAAATCTGCCTCTTATAATCTTTATTTTTTCTACATAAGGATTTTTTGAAAGTATGGCTTTTATCTTTTCTATATCTTCCTGACTTAAAGAAACGTCAAGTAGCACTTTTATACCTTCTTTAAATATTTCATATCCGCTGTGAAGTATAAAGAGAGATACAATAGCAGCAGCATACTTATCAACATTGTGATAACCTAACATAACACCTACCAAACCTATCAAAACTATAGTAGATGATAGAAAATCAGCCCAGATATGCTGTGCATCTGCTACAAGTGTAGGTGAGTTTAACTTTTCTCCTGCTTTTTTCTCAAAACGGGAGTAAATAAACGTAAGAATCATTGCTATGAGAATAACAGCTACCGCAAACTCAGGATTTTTTATCTCCCTTTCATCTTCATTAAAAACAACCTCTCTTATGATCTCATAAGAAGCAAAAAACAGAAAAAAAGATATCACTATAGCTGTTATATTCTCAAGCTTATAAAGACCGTAGGGAAAACTCTTTGGTCTCTTTGCCGATAGTTTTACTCCGATAAGAGATATAACAGATGCTATAAGATCAGAAAAAGAGTGTATAGCCTCGGCTATCAGTGCCAAAGAGCCAGTAATGATAGCAAATATTAACTTAAGTAGAGATAGGAAGAGATTAAGCAGGAGAGAACCTAATATCCATCTCTCCTTTTCTTTCTGATGTTTCAACTTTTACATTCCTCTATCAGTTTAAGAAAGTCATCAAAAACGTAAAAAGAGTCATGGGGTCCAGGTGCCGCTTCAGGGTGATGTTGAATTGAGAAAACAGGATAGTTTCTGTGTCTCATACCTTCAACTGTGTTATCGTTTAAATTTATATGGGTTATCTCTATATCTGCTGTAAGTTTGGACTCATCTGTTGCATAGTTATGGTTTTGAGCTGTTATCTCAACTTTACCGGTTTTTAGATTTTTTACAGGATGATTTCCTCCATGATGACCAAACTCAAGTTTATAAGTTCTACCTCCAAAAGCCCATGAAAGTAATTGATGTCCAAGGCATATACCAAATATAGGTATCTCTTTCGCTATCAACTTTTTTATCTGGTCTATCTGGTATCTGAGAGTTGCAGGGTCTCCTGGTCCGTTTGATAAAAATATACCATCTGGATTTATAGATAACACCTCTTCTGCAGATACATTATGAGGGAAACATATAAGTTCCAACCCTCTGTCTGCAAGTAGTCTTAGAATATCCCTTTTTACTCCATAATCTATTACGGCAACTTTATATCTAAACTCTGTTTGCTCTTGATATCCAACAGGCCATCTCCAACTTTTTTGAGTCCATCTATAAACTTCTTTCTTTGACACTTCCGCAACAAGATTAAGTTCAGATATATCAGGTATAGATTTTGCTTTTCTTACAGCTTCCTGTGGAGATATATCTCCTATCCCTATGTATCCCTTCATAACTCCGTAATTTCTCAGTATCCTTACAACAGCTCTCGTATCAACACCAAAAATTCCAACAACATCATTCTCCTCAAGATAATCCTGAAGACTTTTTACAGCTCTGTAATTTGAATATACATTGGGGACATCTTTCACAACAAAGCCATTAACCCATACTCTCTCTGATTGGTCATCTTCAAGGTTTATCCCATAATTTCCTATCTGGGAAGGTGTCATAACAACTATCTGACCTTTGTAGGAAGGATCTGTAAGTATCTCCTGATATCCAGTAATTGAAGTGTTAAAAATAACCTCTCCACCAGTTTCTCTTTTCTTAAACCCTGAGAAAGCATATCCATAGAAAAAATGACCATCTTCAAGGGCAAGTATAGCTTTTTCCATCTAAAAACCTCGAAAGAAAATATTCAAAATATTTTACCTTAAATGGTTCTTGTTTGATTAATCTTTTTATAATAAAATATTCATTTAACTTAACAAAAAATTGTAAAGGAGAGAAGTAGATGAACGTAGTAGTAGAATCACAGGACCTTGTTAGAACATTAACAATTACCGATGAAGGTGATAAAGTAAGGAGTATAGCCAACGAGGTTATAACGGAAATATCCAAAATTGCGGATATTAAAGGCTTTAGAAAAGGACATGCCCCAAGAAACCTTATAAAAGCAAAATATAAAGATGCAATAAAAGAAGAAGTTGCAAAAAATTACGTTAACAGATACCTAAATGAAATCTTAGAGAAAGAGAATCTAAAACCTGTAGTTCAAGAGGTGTACTTCGGCGAGGTAGAACTTGAAGGTGAAGAAAAGATAAAGTTTAAAGTTAGTTTTGAAGTAGCTCCGGAGTTTGAACTTAAACCATACGAAGGAATAGAGGTAGAAACTATAAAAACAGAAGTTAGAGATGAAGATGTAGAGAAGTATATACAGAACCTATTAGAGAGAAACGGAAAGTATGAGGCAGCAGATAAAGAAATAGAAGATGGAGATCAAGTAAAGATAAAATACCATATAACAGCCAAATCAGGAGAAGAAGAGGAAGATGAGTTTGAAGTCATAATAGGAACCGGTATGTTAAGACCGGAGATAGAGCAACAGCTAAAAGGTAAAAAAGCATCAGATAAAGTTGTTATAGAAGATGCTCCTTTATACAATGAGAAAGGAGAAGAGATAGGAAAAGCAAAAATAGAGATAGATATTATAGAAGTTAGAAAGAAAGTTCTACCTGAATTTAACGATGAATTTGTTAAGTCAATAGGAATTGCAGAGACAGCTGAAGAGGCAAAACAGAAGATAAGAGAAGATATCCAAAAACAACTTGAAGCATTGAAAAAACAGGATATTCAACAAAAAATCCTTGACAAAATAGCTTCAGAGTATGACTTCCCTGTTCCAAATTCATTATTAGAAAAAGAAGTCCAAAATCTTGCATCAAGATACGCACAGCAACTCGAAAGTTACGGCATAAAACCAAACAGAGAGATGATAGAAGCAGCAGCAGAGGGATTAACAAAAACAGGTATAAATAACATAAGAGTTATGTTTGTATTAACAAAGATAGCAGATAAAGAAGGTATAGAGATTACAGAGGAGGAACTAAACCAAGAGATTGAAAGACTTGCAAAAATTTACAACACAACACCAGCAGATCTAAAAGAATACTTTGAAGAAAGAAATATGATAGAAGCTATAAAATCAGATATAAGAAGACAGAAAGCCCTTGACTTAATAACACAAAAGGCAAATATTAAAGAATTAACAAAAGAAGAACTTGAGCAAAGAGCTCAAGAACAACAAAAACAATCAGAGGAGCAAAATGGATAAAATTTTAAACCAGTTAGTACCGATAGTTATAGAACAGACACCAAGAGGTGAGAGAGCCTACGATATATACTCAAGGCTCTTAAAAGACAGGATTATACTACTTGGAACACCGATAGACGACCATGTTGCTAACCTTATTATTGCACAGCTTCTTTTCTTGGAGGCAGAAGACCCAGATAAAGATATATATATGTATATAAACTCTCCTGGTGGTGTTGTTACAGCAGGACTTGCGATATACGACACAATGAATTACATAAAACCTGATGTAGTTACGATCTGTCTTGGACAGGCAGCATCTATGGGAGCATTCTTACTTTCTGCCGGTGCAAAGGGTAAAAGGTACTCACTACCTAACTCAAGGATAATGATACACCAACCTCTTGGAGGATTCCAAGGTCAAGCTACAGATATAGAGATACATGCAAAAGAGATACTCAGACTCAAAAGAATGTTAAACGAATATCTTGCAAAACATACAGGACAACCAATAGAGAAGATAGAGGCAGATACAGAGAGAGATTACTTTATGTCTGCTCAAGAAGCTGTAGAATACGGTCTTATAGACAAAGTTATAACAAAAAGAGGTGAAAAGTAATTTATGGCTCAAAGAAAATGTTCATTCTGTGGAAAAACTGAAAGTAAAGCAGAAGTTATGATAGAAGGACCAAATGGTCTAAATATATGTGATAGCTGTATAGAAAGATTAGGGGATATACTGAAAAGCCACCTTGAAGAGAAGAGATTTGAAAAGCCAGTGGAGCTTCCAACACCGACTTATATAAAAGCTAAGTTGGATGAGTACGTTATAGGGCAGGAAAAGGCAAAGAAGGTTTTATCCGTTGCTGTTTATAACCACTACAAGAGGATATACCAGAGAGATCTATACAGAGACAAAGATGTAGAGATAGAAAAAAGTAATATACTCCTTATAGGACCTACAGGTTCAGGAAAAACATTACTTGCAAGGACTTTGGCTAAGATTCTGAATGTTCCCTTTGCAATAGCCGATGCAACAAACATAACAGAAGCAGGATACGTTGGAGAAGATGTTGAGAGTATCCTTGCAAGACTACTGCAGAATGCAGATTACGATGTTGAGGCAGCAGAGAAAGGTATCGTTTATATAGACGAAGTTGATAAAATAGCTAAAAAATCCGGAGATAACCCCTCTATAACGAGAGATGTTTCCGGTGAAGGTGTCCAGCAGGCGTTACTTAAAATACTTGAAGGGACGATAGCAAATGTCCCTCCTCAAGGTGGTAGAAAACATCCCCATCAGGAATTTATACAGATAGACACATCAAATATACTGTTTATACTTGGAGGAGCTTTCGTAGGACTTGAAGATATAATAAAACAGAGAATAGGTAAAAAATCCATAGGCTTTGGTGCAGATATAAAATCCAAGGAAGAAGAGAAGGATTTAATATCACAGGTAAGAGTGGAAGACCTTATAAAGTTTGGTTTAATCCCTGAATTTTTAGGAAGGATACCTGTAATAGCAACTCTTGAAGAGCTTGATGAAGATATGTTAGTAAGAGTTTTAACAGAGCCAAAGAATGCCCTTGTAAAACAGTATAAAAGCCTTCTTGCATTAGATGGTATAGACCTTGAATTTACGGAAGATGCTTTAAGAGAGATTGCTAAGGAAGCCATAGAAAGAAAAACAGGAGCAAGAGGTTTAAGAGCCATAATAGAAGATATTATGCTTGATGTTATGTTTGAAGCACCTCAGATGAAAACTTTAAAGAAGGTAGTCATAGATTCAGAGGTTGTAAAAAAAGAAAAACCACCTGTATACATACATGAAAAAGCAAGTTAAAAGATGGCAAGTATAAGAGATGTCAAGTTTATAAAAAGCGCCGTTAAACCGGAGGATTTTCCACCTCCGGACAAACCTGAGGTTGCCGTTGTTGGTAGGTCTAATGTAGGTAAATCTTCTCTTATAAATGCAATATTCAAAAGATCTATTGCAAAAGTAAGTGCAACTCCCGGAAAAACAAGACTTATAAACTTCTTCTCATTTTCAGATGACTTATACTTTGTCGATTTACCAGGATACGGCTTTGCTTCTGTGTCTAAGAAAGAGAGACTAGACTGGCAGAAGATGATAGAAGGATACCTGTTAAAGAGGGAAAATTTAAAACTTGTAATCATGCTTGTTGACAGTAGATATCCACCAACTAATCTGGATTTTTTGATGAAAGAGTGGCTGGAAAGTTACAATATTCCGTATGTAGTAGTTGCCACAAAAGCTGATAAACTCAATCAAAGTGAGAAGGCAAAAGTTAAAAAAGTTGTGAAGGAAACATTAAAGTTAGACCATGATAACATAATCCTTACTTCCGCAAAGGAAGGAACAGGTATATCAGAGCTTATAAACTACATCTTTGAAAAAGTCAAAAAAGATTAACAATTTTATGATATACTATTGTACTAATTTCTGTAACCGGAGGTATTGCCTTATGTATGCTGTTGTTAAAACAGGTGGAAAACAGTATAAAGTTGAAAAAGGAACTCTTTTAAAAGTAGAAAAATTATGTGCAGAGGAAGGACAAACTGTTGAACTTCCAGCTATCTGCATAAGAAACGATGATGGCAGTTTAAAAACTCAAGGAACAGTAAAAGCTACTGTTTTAAAACATGACAAACATAAAAAAGTTTTGGTGTTCAAATACAAACGTAAAAAACATTACGACAAATTAAACGGACACAGACAGCCTTACACTTTGATAAAAGTTGAAGAAATAGTTTAAGGAGGATAAAAAGATGGCATCAAAAGCGAGTGGTGGTTCAACACGTAACGGTCGCGATAGTATATCCAAACGTCTTGGAGTAAAAAGATACGACGGACAAGTTGTAAGAGCTGGGAATATCTTAGTTAGACAGAGAGGAACAAAGGTTTATCCAGGTAAAAATGTTGGAATGGGAAAGGATTACACCTTATTTGCTCTCATTGATGGTAAAGTAAAGTTTGAAACTTCAAAAGGTAAAAAAGTAGTAAGTGTTTATCCAGTAGAAGCTTAATCACATAGGGGGAAAGTTACCCCCTCTTTAAAAAAAAATGTTAGAGACATATCAAAAAAAATCAAACATCCTAAAATCAATTAGAGATTACTTTTATAACACAGCTGCCATTGAGATTTTTACAGATATAGCCCAAGATTATCCCAATTTAGATCCAAACATCTATCCGGTAGAACTGTTTTTCTATAATGAGAAAAAAGAAAAGATAAAAAAGTATCTTCATACTTCTCCGGAATTACAGATGAAAAAAATACTTTCCCAGATAAAAAAAGATATATTTCAGATAACAAAAGTTTTTAGAAATTTTGAAGGTTCTTCAAAACATAAGATAGAATTTACAATGTTAGAGTGGTATAGAATAGATTATTCCCTTGAAGATTTAATGGAAGATACAAAAAATATCTTTATAAATTCATGTAGGTCAGTTTATAACAGCGAAAAATTCATATATAAAGATAAGGTTTTTGATCTCTCAGATTGGGAAAAAATCACAGTAGAAGAGGCTTTTTATAGATACACGGGAACCTATTTAGACGTTGATAATTTAAATAGGTTTTTAAAAGAAAGGGAGAAAACATTTAGATACACAGAAGATTTTGAGGAACTATTTTATAGAGTATATGCCTTTTATGTAGAGCCAAATCTTGGAATAGATAAGCCAACTTTTATATACGACTATCCTCCGGAATTTGCAGCACTATCTAAAGTAGAAAATGGTAAAGCCAAGAGATTTGAAGTTTATATAAACGGAATAGAACTTGTAAATGGTTATCAGGAGCTAAACGACTCCCAAGAACAACTTAAAAGATTTAAAGAAGAGATTGAAAGAAAAAAGAGAGAAGGCTTTAATTATGAGATAGATTATGAGTTTATAGAGTGTTTAAAAGAACTCCCTGAATGTAGCGGAGCCTCCTTAGGAATAGATAGGCTATTTATGGTTTTACTAAACAAGGATAGTATATATTTTTAACTTTCTTTAAATTCTCTATAAACTGCTATATATTCACCATTTTTCTCAAATATATCCCATACTAAATCACTGATTTTCTTATTTATATCTTTCCAGCTGTATCCCTTTTTTAACTTTAGAAGAATACCTATATCAGCTTCAACATCTTCCGGGACATCTATTAACTCTAAATTTTTAACTCCTTTTAACTTATTTATCTCTGTTAGTAATTTAGAGATCAATTGTAAATCTTTCACTTTTTCCATTCTGAAAAAACCTCTTCTAAAAATCTATAAATATATAGAAGCTCTGCTACTCAAATAATGCATCTACAAACTCTTTTGGATTAAATGGTTGTAAATCTTCTATATCTTCCCCTACACCTATAAATTTAATTGGAATTTTTAACTCTTTACATATGGGTATGATTGCACCACCTTTTGCTGTTCCGTCAAGTTTTGTTATTACTATTCCAGTAACATCTGTAGCTTCTTTAAATGTTTTTGCTTGATTTATTGAGTTTTGCCCTATCGTCCCATCTAAAACTAACAATGTCTCAACTGGCTGATTAGGTGAAAATTTCTGGATGGTTCTCTTAATCTTCTGAAGTTCTTTCATCAGATGTTCTTTCGTGTGAAGCCTTCCAGCAGTATCTACTATTACAATATCTTCTCCTTTACTTTTTGCACTGTTAATTGTATCAAAAACAACAGCAGAAGGGTCTGCTCCCGCTTGATGTTTCACTATTCTAACACCTACCCTATTAGCCCAAACTTCAAGTTGATCTATTGCAGCTGCCCTAAAAGTGTCTGCCGCACCTAAAACAACAGAATAGCCATCTTTTTTAAGCATGTATGCAAGCTTTCCAACAGTTGTAGTTTTTCCGCTTCCATTTATCCCTAAAAATAGTATCACATTGGGTTTTTCATTTGTAAGATTTAAACTTCCACTACAATCTTTAAGTATGTCGTATAGTTTTTCTTTTAAAAGTTCTTTTAACTGCTCTCCTTCTGTTATCTTTCTCTTTTTACTTTCTTGTCTTAAAAACTCTATAATCTCTTGTGTTGCCTTTGTTCCTACATCGGCTTTTAGTAAAACAGCTTCTATATCTTCAAACAGAGACTCATCTATCTTTCTTCCAAAAGATATCTTACTAAAACCTTCCACAAGTTGTTTTTTTGTTTTTTCTATACCTTTTTTTATCCTTTCAAATACGGATTTAAACATAGAATAACCTCTTCCAAAAAATTTACGAAAATTATTATAAAACAGATCGAAGGTTAAGGAGATAGCTCCTACAAGTCGTAGTGTAGGAGCGGATAGAGTATCATATAGGATGTTAAATTAATGTATCAACCACATAACATCAGATACTAAACAAATTCCACCATACTTTTTTAAAATAGGTCTTAACTGCTGGACTATGTTCATAGCTTTCTGTTCATCACAAGCTGTAAATATATAGCTGTTTTTAAATGCGTCTGTTAACTCATCTGCAGACATCAATCCTCTCTTACCTTTTCCCAAAACATCTTTTATAACCGTGTATCCGGATATACCGTTTTTGTCAAAAACTTCAATAACCTTATCTAAATGGTAACTGTCAATAACTACTTCAATCTTCTTCCTTGCTTCCATTTTATCTTACCCCCAGATTAAATTTATGACAAAATAGTATAACGGTAATCCGAAAGTTATATTAAACGGAAATGTTATTGCTAAAGCCATAGTTATATATAAACTTGGGTTTGCTTCGGGGACAGATAATCTCATAGCAGCGGGAACAGCTATGTAAGATGCACTTGCAGCAAGAACAGACAACATAAAGATATCTCCCTTTTGAAGGCCAAATATAGAACCTAAGATAATGGCCAACATCGCATTAAAAACTGGCATAAAAATACTAAAACCTACTAAAAACATACCAACTTTTTTGACATCTCCTATTCTTTTTGCTGCTATAATTCCCATATCAAGTAAGAAGAAAGCTAACATACCTTTAAAAAGAGTCCAAAAAAGTGGCTCCATAGCTTTCCATCCTTTTTCTGCTGTTATATATCCTATAAATAGAGACACCATTAAAAGATACACTGAAGGATTAAAAACAGCTTCCCTTAAAATTTCTTTCCAATCTGTTTTCTCACCATTATTTTTAGTATTTGCAAAGAGATTTAACATTATAAGTCCTATTATTATAGCCGGAGATTCCATTAAAGTCATAGCAGCTACCATGTAGCCCCCAAACTTAATTCCTAAAGACTCTAAAAAAGCTCCGGCTGTAACAAAAGTAACAGCACTTATAGAACCATAAGTAGCTGCTATTGCAACAGCATTGTGTATATCCAATTTTAATCTGAGAATGAAAAATGAATATATGGGAACCAACGTAGCTAAAAATATTGATAACCCCAAAACTGTTATAACATCAGATGTTATCCCACTTTTTGAAAGCTCATATCCTCCGTGTATTCCTATAGCTATTAACAGGTAGAGAGAAAATAGTTTTGGTAATGGTTGTGGTATCTCCAAACCTGTCCTAAAAAATACAGATAACATACCTGCAATAAAAAACAGGATAGGTGGGTTAAGTACATTCTGTAACACTAAATCAAACGCCATTTTATTCCTCCAAAAAAATTTTCAAAGCATTTTATTTGCAAAATATTTTATTTTGAATGTTTTTAACCCTAAAACCTCAACATATAAATATGATATAATGAATTGCCGTCCCTTTTATAAAAAAGTTATGGAGATGATGATATGAGAAAGGTGTTCATAGCTATTTTTTTGATAATACTAAGTATATCTGTAGTTGAAAACGTAGACGCAAGAGCAGGAAAAGGCAGGTCTTCAGGATTTAGAGATTTCAAATCACAGGAGTTTAATTATAAAAAACCTGATATACAAAAACAAAATCCAGCTTACCAACCATCTTATCAAAGGAATTCCCAACCACAACCTGTAAATCCCAAACCATCTTTCCTTTCAAATCCAATTTTTAAATGGTTAATAGGTGGAATGATATTCGGTGCTTTACTATCTCTATTAATGGGACATGGATTTCAAATCGGAATGCCTGGACTTTTAGAGATTTTATTTATATTGGGAGTAGGATATATAATTTTTAGAATGTTAAAATCAAAAGCAGCGGAGCCTCAACCTCAACCTGTATCAGGTTATAACATATCCTCACAGGATTACTACTCTACTGCATCCACTATTCCTAACATAAATGAAGAGCTGATTTTAAACTTGGCCAAAAATGCATTTATTGATATACAAAAATCATGGTCAGAAGGAGATTTATCAAAGGTAAGAAATTTTACAACAGACAGAATGTATAACTATTTAGTTTCTCAATTGGAAGATTTAAAATCAAAAGGTTTAAGAAATATAGTAAAAGACCCTAAAATAGAAAATATAGAGATAGTTCATGTTGAAGAAGAAGGAGACCATAAGGTTGTTATAGTTGAGATAGATGCTACTGCTATAGATTACATAGTGGATAGTAAAGGTAATATAGTGGAAGGAGATCCTGTTAATCCTGTAAGATTTAAAGAGTATTGGGCTTTTGTAGGTAAAGCTTTAGATTGGAGATTAGACGATATCAAGCAAGTTGAAGATGTTTAGTTATTTGGTAGTTTTAAATAGCTTATAGCTATACCACTTAAAACAAGTAAAGGTAGTCCGATAATAATTGTTACTACAAAAGATAAAAGGGCTGTTAATAGTCCTTTTTTATAACTTTCTTTAAAAATGTAATTTGCCAAAAAAGTTTGAACTGTAAATAACACTATAAACATAACAGCAATTGAGTAATAACTTATTAAGTTTTGAGTTAATAGCTTTAATACACCAGCTATCGTGTAAGATACAACCACAACAAAGAAAGATTTAACAAAGGAACTTTCTCTATAAACTGTTAATTTTGAAGAATACCAGTAAGAAAATGTTGCAACAAGTAAGAATGTAAAAGCTACCACAAAGTTATATATCATATTAACCTCTCAAAGTTTATATCTATCTGTTTGTGGAGGAGTTATCTTTAAACCTTCAAGTTGTGGATTTTCTATATTTTTTGATTGGATAAGTATTTTAAATTTCTCACCCATTCCTTTTGGAAGTATAAGAGTTTTTAATCTATTTGCTCTTTCGTATGATTTATAATCTCCTTTTTCATAGAGATTATTTAACTCTTCTGCTAACCCTAAATTTACCAAAAAATGGGCTTGGTCTGTAAATCCAACAGTTTTTAATCCAGACTTTTCTCCATAGTAGGATAGGGCTGAAAAATTTACATGGGAGGTAATATCCTGTAATCCTACATTCTGATAATAATTTTCATTATAGGTGTGTTTATAATAACATATTAAAGTTCCACGGTTCCTGTATGGTTTATAAAGCTCTCTTGAAGGATATCCATAATCTATCGTAAATATAAAACCTTTCTCTAACTTATCAGCTAACATAGATATAACTTTTATAGCATCTATGTTTATCTCTGTTGTTATATTATCAGGCAGTTCTATACTTAAATCTTCTATATACCTTCTGATTTCCTTAAAAATTTCTCTTTCTATCTCAACTACTTCATCTTCCTTATCTAATGTTAAATATACCTCATAAACCTTACCATCTCTAACTTTTATCATATGTGTTGGGATAGCATCAAAAAGCTCATTTGAGTAGATAATTCCTTTAATTTTAGGAAGGTCAGATATATCCGGAAAATATTCTATGTTGTCAAAATCTTTAAGTAGCTCTTTTTGTAGCTGCCTGTGATAGTCAGATTTTTCTACGGATATAAATTTTATATTTTGATAAATTTCAGGATAACTTTCTTTTATATATCTGATAACATCGTGTAGTAAATATCCTTTTCCAGAGCCTAATTCAACAATCTGTGTCTGCTGTTTATCAAAGTATCTTTGATATATCTCTATAAACTGCTTTGCTAAGAGCTGTCCAAATATTGGGTCAAGTTCGGAAGAGGTGAAATAATCTCCAAATCCACCAATCTTATCTTTATCTGATGTGTAATAACCATAATAAGGGTAATAAAGAGCTATCTCCATAAAGTCTCTAAAAGAGATAGCTCCTTTCT
Organism: Hydrogenothermaceae bacterium; assembly: GCA_026418455.1. GTDB lineage: Bacteria > Aquificota > Aquificia > Aquificales > Hydrogenothermaceae > JAOABC01. The sequence continues at coordinate 215,512 of JAOABH010000003.1, read as the reverse complement.
TGGTTATAAACTCTTTTATATACTCAACTAACTCTGTTTTTCCAGATAACTTCATTAAGTTGTTTGATCTATATAGTTTGGACCCAACTTAGGCATGTTGAAATCCCAAAGTTTTTCCCTTGTTTTATCATAATCAGGCCAAATTTTCTGGTCTTCTCTCCACTGTGAGTTTTGGTCAAACTTCTCATCTCTTCTTCTTGCTACAAAGTCATTTGCTATCTGTGTTAGCATATCTTTATCTAAAACCCAGTTTCTTCTTGTGTAAGCTGAAAGATCGTATATATCAGTCATTATTATACAGTCTGTTGGACAAGCTTGGGTACAAAGACCACAGAACGTACATTTTGATAAATCCATAGTGAAAACAGTCATAACTTTTAGACCATAGTGAGGATGGTCTTCCGGAACATCAAGTTTCTCTGACTGTATATCAAAAAGCTCTGGAACAGGACAAGCAGCTTGGCAGAATTTACATGCTATACATCTTGTTTCACCTATCTCAGGTGGCTTTATCTTTAATCTTTTAACCCAACTGTCAAACTCCGGATTCTCTGTTCCATCTACTGTCCTTAGTCCATGGACTCCTCTAAATCTTGGAGGAGGTACAACAACCTCATAAGGAAAATCAACTGTTATAACTTTTTTCCAAAGATGCTTTATTGTAGTTTTAAGTCCCTTTATAAAATCAAGGAAAAATATCTTTTCAACTAAGGTTTGAGGCTGAGATCCAACCTTCTTTATTCCCATCTTTAACCTCCTATCTATCTGTTTCACCTACTACAGGGTCTATTGTTGAAAGTAATGTGATAGCATCAGCTATAGGTCTTCCTATTATCGCTTTTGTAAACACCTGTAAGTTGTAAAATGCTCCAGATCTTATTCTCATTCTGTGAGCTTTTAGTCCATCTTTCTTGTTATATATATAAAATCCAAGCTCTCCTCTTGGGTTATCAGATGAAGCATAAACTTCACCGGCAGGTAACTTCATTCCTCTTCCATCTATAGTGACTTTCAACTTTTTCTCATCTGGAGTTTGGAAGAAGTAAGGGTCATTTTTTGACATCTTTCTTAGTTTAGCTATACACTGCTGTATTATTCTTATACTCTGTCTCATCTCTTCCATTCTAACAAGATATCTGTCGTAAGAATCTCCTGTTTCTCCAATAGGTATATCAAAATCAACTTCACCATAAGCATCATACTTATCTATCTTTCTTACATCATAGGCAACACCAGAACCTCTTGCTACAGCTCCAGTTAATCCATAATCATATACATCTTCCTCTGTTATAATACAAACATCTTTGTTTCTTGATAACCATATTCTATTTCTTGTTAGAAGTGTTTCATAGTCGTTAATTCTTTCTGGTAAATCCTTTATAAAATGCTCTATTGCATCTAAGGCACCGTAAGGAAGGTCAGCAAATACACCACCTATTCTAAAATAATTTATAGTAAATCTTGCTCCTGTTATACCTTCTATAATATCCATTATCTTTTCTCTTTCTCTGAATGTGTATAGGAACATCGTCAAGGCACCAAGATCAAGGGCGTAGGTTCCAAGCCATAGAAGGTGACTGTTTATCCTTGAAAGCTCAGCCATCATTGTTCTTATCCATTTAGCTTTCTCTGGAATCTCAATACCGAGAAGTTTTTCAGCTGCTAAAACATAGGCATGGTTTTCATTTATAGCAGCAATATAGTCCATCCTGTCTGTATAAGGGATAAACTGTTGCCAGTTTACGTTTTCTCCAAGCTTTTCAACACCTCTATGAAGCTGTCCTATGATAATATCACACTGTTTTACATACTCACCGTCAAGGTCAAATAAAAACCATATAGTTCCGTGGGTTCCCGGATGTAAAGGTCCCCAGTTTAAAACTATCTGAGAGCTTTTTACAGGCATTCTTCTTTTTTGAGTTATCTCAATGTCTTCCATGGTCGGAATTGCCGTATGCATTCTGTCATAGTTAAATAGTCCTTCTAAAGCATCTCCCCTTAAAGTCTCATTTAAAGAAGGAAGCTCTGTATCTTTTATTCCTTCAATAGGAAAGTCCTTTCTAAGAGGATGATAAGGGTATGTTTCCCATAGAAGCATTCTAACAAGATTTTCGTGTCCTTCAAACTTAATCCCAAACATATCCCAGGCTTCTCTTTCAGCCCATTTTGCACCTTTCCAGAGGGTCGTAAGAGTTGGTAAAGTCTCATCTTCAGCCCAGGTTTTAACTATTATTCTGTTTTGATTTTTTGGAGAGAAGAGTATAACTACCCCTTGGAATCTTGGGTTTTCTTTTTCTCCATGGTCTATAATTGTTAAGTCTAAAAACATCCGGAAGGTAAGTTCTGGATCTTCTTTAAGAAATTTTAGAAATTCTATAAATTTATCTTTTGGGACTTCCACAGAAACAACACCTTTACTTTCTGAGGCTTTTACATATCCAAACCTTGCCTCAAGCTCTTTTGCCTTATCTAAGCTTATCCAAGACATACCTTCGCCTCTTTAAAGTTTTTTAAAACAATGTTATAAAATATTAACCTTTTTTTTAGAATATATCAAGTAGTTTTAACTATTATATCAAAATCTTTACCAGCCTATTGAAATATTTTCAGATTCACAGAAAGTAACACCGTTTTCAGTTTCACACAGACAGTAGGAAAATATATAGATTCCCATCTCTGTGTTTACAATTGCTTCAGACTCAAAACATCCATCTTTTTTTATAGATTCTGTTAAGTTGAAGTAAATAATTCGGTAAAAATTGCTTCCAAGTTTAGTAACATCAGCTTGAAGTCGATCCAAAATCTCATTTATCAGCTCTTTTGACTCCATGACTCTCCCCCATTAATAGAGTTATTCTATTATAACCTAATAACATTTATGATAGAATAGTTTAAAAGCATTTTCAGGAGGCAAGAATGGATTATAAGGTTTTAGAAGACCTTTACTACACAAAAGAGCATATATGGGTAAAGATTGAGTTAGATGTAGCTACAATAGGTATAACAGATTACGGACAACATCAGCTTGGCGATGTTGTTTTTGTTGATTTGCCAGAGTTAAATAGAGAAGTAGAGTCCGGAGAGGTTATAGCTTCAGTTGAATCTGTGAAAGCTGTGTCTGAGATTTACTCTCCTCTAACCGGAAAGATAATATCTATAAATGAAGACCTCTCAAATGACCCTTCTGTTATAAATTCTGACCCTTACGGTGATGGCTGGATATGTGATATACAGCTAAAAGACCCACAAGAGATAGAGGACCTTATGACAGCAGATGATTATAGAGCATACTTAGAAGAGCTTGAAGCTGAGGAAGAGGAGATATAATGGCTCACTATATAATAACTGCTTTTGGGGAGGACAGACCAGGAATAGTTGCAAAGGTTACAAAGATACTGTATGAAAACGGTTTTAACATAGAAGACTCATCTATGACGAGACTTAACAATGAGTTTACCATAATGTTGATTGTAAAAGGTGAAAATGGAGAGTCTTTAAAAACGAACTTTGAAAACCTTGAGAAAAATGAAAATTTAACTATCTCTATCAAGGAAATCCCGGAAGATATCTTTTACAAAGAAGACAAGAGATATAAAACCATACTCAACATAGTTGTCTACGGGGCAGATAGACCTGGTATAGTTTACAATGTATCACAAACTTTGGCAGATTTAAATATAAACATATCAGATTTAAGAACAGAGAAAACTCCCGACCTTTATATAATGTTTATAGAAGCAGAAATTCCTAAAGATACACAGCTTGAAGAAATTCAAAACCGTATAGACAGACTTAAAGAATCTTTAAAGGTTGATATATCCGTTAATCCGGTTGAAGAAGCAGAGCTTTAAATGGGAAAATTTGAAATTTTAAAGTATCCTGATGAGAGATTAAAAATTGTTTCAAGGGAAGTTGAAGATTTTGGTAAAGATTTTAAGGAGTTTGTAGATAAGCTTATACACACTATGTATAACTCTCCGGGAGGAGTAGGAATTGCTGCTCCTCAGGTGAATAAACATATAAGAACCATTATAGTGGATTCTTCCAAAAGCACCCATAAAACAAATGTGGTATCCCATGGACTTATGGTTCTTTCAAATCCAAAGATAATACATGGTGAAGGTGAGATTATATTCAGAGAAGGATGTATGTCTGTACCAGATTATACTGGGAATGTGAAGAGATTTTACTATATAAAAGTGGAAGCACAGGATATAAACGGTAATTTAATAACCTTTGATACAGAAGGTTTTGAAGCCGTTGTTATACAACATGAAATAGACCACCTTGATGGAAAAGTGTTTATAGAGAAGGTAGTATCTCCTAAGGATATATTTAAGAGAAAAGTTTATAAATGAAAAAAGAGAGGATAGATAAACTTCTCGTTGATAAAGGTTTAGTAGAAAGTAGAGAAAAGGCTCAAGCTCTAATAATGTCCGGAGTTGTTTTTGTAAATAACCAAAAAGTGGATAAACCGGGAACAAAGGTCGATACAGAAGCTGATATATATATCAAAGAAAATCTCCCATTTGTCTCAAGAGGTGGCTTTAAACTCCAAAAAGCTTTGGAAGTTTTCAAAATAGATGTAAAAGATAAGGTCTGTCTTGATATAGGCTCTTCAACTGGAGGATTTACAGACTGTTTATTGCAACACGGTGCAAGAAAAGTTTATGCAGTAGATGTAGGAAAACATCAGCTCCACGAAAAACTCAGAAGAGACCCGAGAGTTATATCCATAGAGGAGTTTAACGCAAGGTATCTTACGGAGAAAGAGATTCCAGAACCTATTGATATAGTTGTATCAGATGTATCGTTTATCTCTATAACAAAGATACTTCCGAATATCTGTAATTTGATAAAAGAAAATGGAGAAGGGGTTGTCCTTATAAAACCTCAGTTTGAACTTTCTAAAAGAGAGGTAAAAGATGGCGTAGTAAGAGACAAGGACATTCATATAAAGGCAATAAAATCTGTTATAAACTCCCTTGAAGAGAGCTGCTACTGCACTCAAAATTTAAGCTACTCTCCCATAAAAGGACCAAAAGGTAATATAGAGTTTTTAGCACATATAAAGAAAGGAAAGGACTGCCAAAAATTATCCGAAGATGATATAATCAGAGTAGTAGAAGAAGCCCACCGGAGTTTAGATGGAAATTCTTGATTATCACAGACTAAAAATTTTTAAAACGGTGGCAGATGTTAGAAGTATATCAAAAGCAGCACAGATGCTATTTATCTCCCAGCCTACAGTCACTCTTCAGATAAAGAAGTTAGAAAACTACCTTGGAGTAACTCTATTTAAAAGGTCAAAAAACAGTATAGAACTTACGGAAGAGGGAAAACTACTATACAAACACGCTCAAAACATACTTAACGAATACTCCTACATTGAGGAAGATCTAAAAGAGTTAAAAGTATCAACAAAGAATATACTGACTGTTGGAACCAGCTCCACTATAGGAGATTTCTTACTTCCAAAGATTATTCCACAGTTTTATCAACTTTATCCTAATGTAAGATTAAACCTGTTTGTTGGAAATTCAAAAGAGGTAAAAGAGGGGGTTTTATCAAGAGTGTTCAATTTAGGATTAATAGAAGATAACATTGACTCAACTAAGCTCTTTGTTAAAAAATTTTATGAAGATGAGATTATTCTTACGGCATCTGTAGATAATCCCATTCCTTCAAGTATTACATTAAATCAATTACAAAATTACCAGCTAATAATGAGAGAGCAGGGAAGTGGAACAAGGAATGTTGTTGAAAATAGTTTAAAAGTGGGACTAAAACCTGTGATGGAGATATCAAGTAGCAAAGCAATTGCAAAAATAGTCCAGAACTCTAACTTTGTCTCTTTTATATCAAAATTAGTTGTTTCAGAGATGCTCAGCTGTAACATACTTAAAGAGGTAAAGATAGAAAACATAAACCTAAAACGGGGATTTTTCATAATAACTCAGAAAAACATCCGTCTCTCTCCTGTAGAAAACTCCTTCTACCAATTTCTAACCAAAGATCTTAATAACTATATAAAGTCCAAGTAAGGTAAATATAAGGGTAGGGATAGTTAGAACTATTCCGATTTTGAAGTAGTATCCCCATCCTATTTTAATACCTTTACTTTCTAAAATATGAAGCCATAGGAGTGTTGCAAGAGAACCAATAGGTGTTATCTTAGGTCCAAGATCACAGCCTATAACATTGGCATAACCAAGTATCTTTTTTACCTCTAATGCTGTATTTATCTCATCTATGGATAGGTTTACTATCATAACAGATGGCATGTTATTCATAACAGAGGACAAAAACGCAGCTAAAAATCCGGTGAAAAAGATAGCTACAAATTCACCATAATTTAAAGATATCTCTATTAGCCTTGATAACTCCACTGTGAGTCCAGCATTTTTAAGTCCATAAACTACCACATACATACCTATTGAGAAAACCACTATCTTCCAAGGAGTTTCTTTTAGAAGAACAGTTTTGGTATCGAAAACTTTATTTTTTAAAGATGCTAAGAATAGTATCACACTTGCAGCAACTATAATAAATGAAGCCGGAATATGATGATATATCTCACTTATAAAGAAGGCAATTAACATTCCAAATGCTACAAACCACGTTATCTTAAACACAAATGGGTCTTTTATTGCAAGTTTTGGTGGTTTATCCTCTAAAATTTCAGTGTCGTATCTATTTATAAGGTCTTTTTTGAAGAAAAGATACAGAACAGTTATAGTAGCCACGAGAGAAAACAGATTTACAAACACCATCCTTAAAGCATACTCAAAAAATCCAATATGAAAGTAATCAGCGGTAAGTATGTTAACAAGATTGGATATTATAAGAGGTAAACTTGTTGTGTCAGCTACAAAACCACTTCCCATTATAAAAGGAAGCATAGCCTTCTCTTTCAATCCGAGATGTTTTATCTTCTGATAAACTATGGGAGTAAGTATGAGTGCCGCTCCATCGTTTGCAAAAAATGCTGATATGATAGCTCCAAGTATAATTATATAAAGGAATAACTTTTTACCATCTCCATTTGCAAAATGCATCATGTGGAGAGAAGCCCACTCAAAAAACCCGATTTTGTCAAGAATTATAGATATAAAGATGATACCTAAGAAAGCAACGGTAGGATCCCATACAATCTCAACTACCCTTTTTACATCATCAATAGAGACTATACCTAAAGTAAGACTGACAATAGCTCCTACTGTAGCACTCCAACCTATACCTATCTTCCAAGGCTGTTTTATAACGAAAAACAGAGTTATTAAAAATACAGCAAAAGCTAAGAACTCAGTCATCTTTTATAGACTCTTTATAAGATTTTCTACTTTTTCTCTTATCTGGTCTCTGATGTTTCTGAATGCATTTATCTTTGCATCTTCAGTTGGACCTATAACTTTTGCAGGATCCGGAAGTCCCCAATGTTGAGTATTTGCTCCAGGTATTACAGGACAGGTTTCAGCAGCATCTCCACATAAGGTTATAACATAATCAAGTTCAGTAAGAGGTATCTCATTTAAACTCTTTGAGTAGTGACCTGATATATCTATACCTACTTCTTTCATAACTTCAATAGCCTTTGGATGGACATATCCAGAAGGATTAGACCCAGCAGAGTAAATCTCAACATCTTTACCATAGAGTTTTGCAAAATACTTTCCAAATCCTTCAGCCATCTGACTTCTTGCAGAGTTTCCGGTGCAAATAAATCCAATTTTAACCATGGTACCTCCTCTATAGAATTATGTTAAATATATAACCTGCAATTATTATTGATATACCTACAATTAAAGCAAATATAACTATAAGTTTTATCTTCATTATCTGTTTTAAAATCAAAAATTCGGGAAAAGATAGAGCTGTTATTGACATCATAAAAGCAAGAGCCGTACCTATCGGAACACCTTTTTCTATTAAAGGTTGGATAATTGGTAAAGTCCCCGCAGCATTTGAGTATAAAGGTATCCCTAATATAGTAACTATGGGAACACCTAATATCCCAGCAGCTTTTGATATATTTTCTATAAGATCGGCCGGAACATAACCATGGATAAAACCACCAATACCAATAGCTACAACTATGTATATCCAAATTTTCTTTAATATATCTTTAACATTATTTAAAGCAAAATTAACTCTATCCCTAAAAGTTTGCTCCTTTTCCTGTGTCTCACCCATCTTAATCTCAAAAATGTAATCTGCTATAAGATCTCTTGGATTTATCTTTTCAATAACTAAGCCTGCTATGATTGCAACAGCTATACCAAAAATTATATAAACCAACGTTACTTTCAGTCCAAATGTAGAAAATAAAAGTCCTATAGCTATCTCGTTTACCATCGGAGAAGCGACTAAGAATGCAAAAGCGGCTCCCAGTGGTATCCCTGCCTCTATAAAACCTATAAACATAGGGATAGCAGAACAAGAGCAGAAAGGTGTTAAAACACCTAAGAATGCAGCCAAAGGAAGAGATATAGCCTTATGTTTTGAAAGTATCTTCCTTGTTTTCTCAATAGGAAAATAACTTCTTAAAAAAGAGATAGAGAATATAACTAAGGTTAAAAGAGTAAATATCTTTAAAGTGTCGTAGACGAAAAAGTGCAGTGCCTCTGTTAATTTACTTCCGGCTTCTAATTTCAAAACGTCAAAAACTATAAAATCTGCCAATTTATCGTATATTTCAAACATAACTCTACTTACTCACTTATAAGTTTTTCTATCTGTTGGGGAGCAGGTATAGGAGCACCTGAATGTTTTAACTTACCATCTACAACAAGTAAAGGAGTCGTCATAACACCATATTTTACAACCTCTTTAATATCAACAACCTTTTCCAGCTGTGCATCAATGCCCTTTTTCTTAACGATAGTACTAACAACTTCATATAGAAGTTCACAGTTTTTACAGTTTGATGAACTAACTATCTGTATCTTTTTCATATCTTTACCTCACAATTTTTTTCTAAATTTATAGAAGGCATATTCCTGATAATGTTCTCTATACACTCCGGAAGATAGTTAAGTTTATAGTAAACCCACTTTCCTCTCTTTTCTCCTCTGACAATTCCAGCATCTCTTAAAATTCTCATATGAAACGAAATTTTAGGCTGAGATGTGTTAAAAACTCTCTGTAAATTACAAATACACACTTCTCCGGTATCCAGCAAAATTTTAACTATCCTTAACCTTGTTTTATCAGATAGTGCATAAAATAATTTCTGTAGATAGTTTTCCATCTTATATCTCTACTTTAGATTTTGACATTGCAGATTCTATCTCCTCTTTTGAGACATCTCCCTTTATCTGTATAGCTGGTTTTCCATCTATCAACCTTAGTTCTATAAATGTAATTTTCTTTTTTGTTTCTTCTGTCATACACTCACATCTTCCAGTTTGACAGTTTGTAATCATCTCTTCAAGCTTTTCTTTTGAAACTTCCGAATCAATTAATTCTATTAAAACTCCTTCATCTGTTTTCTTTACTTGTGAAACATCTTTGATATACTTTCCATTTATTTCACAACAGTCCATCACTTCCTCCTTATATAAAAAATTTTTTATATATTGTAACTACTCATAAAAATTTTTTTATGAGAAAAGTCAGGTCTGTCTAAATGTTATAATTTTTTTATGTTGATGATTTTTGATATTTATAGATTGCTGTTAGATTATTTCGGTTTTCAGAATTGGTGGCCAGTTCATCAAGGGCAGGATAAAGTAGTAGAGATAACTGTGGGTGCAGTCCTTACCCAGAACACATCTTGGAAAAATGTAGAGAGAGCTATTGAAAATTTGATATATAAAGATACTTTATCTTTTGAGAAAATTTTAAAAATGCCTATAGAAGAGCTTGAATATCTGATAAAACCTGCCGGATTTTATAAAAGAAAATCTCTAACTTTAAAGGAAGTTTCTAAACTGTTTTTAAACAGCAAAGAGATTAACCGTCAAAACTTACTTACCATCAAAGGTGTAGGTAAGGAAACTGCTGATTCTATCCTACTGTATGCTCTCGATAAGCCTTACTTTGTTATAGATAGCTATACGAAGAGAGTCTTTTCAAGAGTTGGTTTTTGTGAGGAAGATATAAGTTATGATGAACTTCAAAAAGTGATAACGAATAGTATTCCAAAGGATTTAGAAATTTACAAAGAGTTTCATGCTTTGATAGTACAACATTGCAAAATATTTTGTAAAAAGAAACCTAACTGTTTAAACTGTCCCGTAGCAGAGAAATGTAAAACTTTTAAAACTTCACTCTTTACTTTCTGAATTAACCATATCAAATAAAACCTTATATATATCAGGTCCACCGGCTATTATATTACCATCGGATAAATCTTTTTCTCCTTCAAAGTTTGAATATATACCTCCGGCTTCTTCTATCAGTAAAGCTCCTGCTGCAATGTCCCATATAGATAACTTCATCTCAAAAAAACCGTCAAAAACACCCTCTGCCACTAAAGCAAGATCTATAGCAGCTGCTCCTGGTCTTCTGACTCCTGAGAAAGTTATCATAGCCTTTTTTAACATTGATATATAACTATCAAGCTCTTTGATGTTTCTGAATGGAAATCCTGTTGCTACTACTGCATTTTGAATTGGTCTATTTGAAACTTTTATCCTCTGGCCGTTAAGGTATGCTCCTGACCCTTTTTCCGCATAGTATAGTTTATCTAACATAGGAATATATATAGCAGATGCTAAAAATTCATCTTCCCTTTTTAATGCAACAGAAACCGCAAAAATCTCAAAACCTGAGATGTAGTTTTTAGTCCCATCTAAAGGGTCAACTATCCAGACAAACTCACTTTTTCCAAAGGTTCCTTCCTCTTCACCTAAAAAGGAGTGATCAGGATAAATAGATAGTATGTAATTTCTAATCCTCTCTTCTGACAATCTATCAACATAAGTAACAAAATCTTTTACTCCTTTTGATTCAACATCAGACTGTTTAATCTTCTTAAAATTTTCTTTCAGTATGCTGCCGCCTATAACGGCAGCTTCTTTTGCAACCTGTAAAAAACTCACTTTATACCTCTTTCTTTGTTATAGCTTCAAGACAAGGAAGCTGCTTTCCTTCAAGTAATTCTAAGAAGGCACCTCCTCCTGTAGATAGATAGCTTATCTTATCTACTACGCCGGCTTTATGGATTGCATAATCCGTATCACCACCTCCGGCTATTGATAGTGCAGGACTTTCTGCAATAGCATGGGCAAGTTCAAATGTCCCCATTTTAAATTTATCTATCTCAAATACACCCATAGGTCCATTCCAAACAATGGTTTGAGCATCTTTTATTATCTCTTTTATTAAAATTACAGAAGCATGTCCTATATCAAGTCCCAACCAACCATTTGGTATTTCCTGGTAAGCAACCTCTATAACTGGAGTTTGTTCAGATACAGCCTGACCACATATAAAATCAACAGGTAAGTAAAATTTAACATCTCTTTTCTTAGCTTTTTCTATTATCTCAAGAGCTTTTTCAAGCATATCATCTTCAACCAAGGAAGACCCAACCTTATAACCCTGAGCTTTTAAGAATGTAAAAGCCATCGCTCCACCGATAAATATCTTATCTACCTTATCAAGTAAAAACTCTATAACTCCAAGTTTAGAAGAAACCTTTGAACCTCCCAAAAATGCAACAACAGGTCTTTGAGGATTTAGTAAAGCCTTTCTAAAGTAATCAAGTTCTCTCTCAAGTAAAAATCCCATAACTACTGGTTGAATGTAATCTTTTATTCCATACATAGAAGCATGTTTTCTATGGCAAGTGCCAAATGCATCAACTACATATATATCTGCCAGTTTTGCCAAAGATTTTGCAAACTCAGGGTCATTACTCTCTTCTTCTCTATGGAATCTTAAGTTTTCAAGTAAAAATATATCTCCGGGTTTTGCATTATTTATTGCCTCTTCCACAGCACTTCCAACACAGTCTGGAAGAAATTTAACTTCCTTTCCTAAAAGTCTCTCCAATCTCTTTGCAACTGGATATAATGAATATTTAGGATCTGGTTTTCCTTTTGGTCTTCCAAGATGTGAGGCAAGTATGATTGTAGCTCCGTTATCAAGAAGGTAATTTATTGTTGGTATAGTTTCTCTTATTCTTATATCATCTTCTATATTACCGTGTTCATCAAGGGGAACATTGTAATCTACTCTTACAAAAACTTTTTTTCCTTTGACATCAACATCTTTAAGAGTAAGATAACCATCAAACATAAATAATCCCTCCTTGCTTATTAAAAATCTTCTTCATTCTCTCCTTCTATAGAGTCAAAGAGATTCAAACCTTCTATCTCTGTACCTTTTACTTTTAAAGCCGTTTCCCTTAAAAGTTCAAGATAAACGGAAATCTCTTTATAGGCATCGAGCATAGCCGAAAGTTTTATTATCTGATCTGCTGGGAGTTTTCCTTCGTATGTTTTTAATGCTTTCTTTATAGCCGCTTTTGTTATCACTATCTCTCCAGCTTTTCTTTGCCATTCACTCCAAAACTCATTTGTTGCAAGGGGACTTTTAACTATAAAACGTTCAAGATTTGTTATCTCCTGAGCTAAAAGGAGCTGAAAATCACTTAAATTTTCCATATTCTTACCTCTAAGATTTATTCTACCCAGTAGTTTGGTGCTTCTTGGGTTATGTATATATCGTGGGCGTGGGACTCTCTTAATCCAGCGTTTGTTATTTTAATAAATTTAGTTTTCTCTTGAAGTTCCTTTATAGTTCTACATCCTGTATATCCCATTCCAGACCTTAATCCACCGACAAGTTGATAAACAACATCAGATATAGGTCCTTTAAAAGGTATTCTTCCTTCAATGCCTTCTGGAACGAATTTTTCTACACTTTCCTGAGAGTATCTATCACTGCTAAATCTCGCTTTCATAGCTCCAAGGGATCCCATTCCCCTGTAAACTTTATAAGATCTTCCTTGATAGAATATTCTTTCTCCTGGAGATTCTTCGGTCCCTGCAAATAGGCTTCCAAGCATAACTGTGTCAGCTCCTGCTGCAATCGCCTTAACAATGTCTCCAGAATATCTAATTCCTCCATCAGCTATTAAAGTTTTTCCATACTTCTTCGTAACCTCTGAACATTTTGCTATTGCTGTAATCTGTGGCACACCTATTCCAGCAACTACCCTTGTTGTACATATGGAACCTGGTCCTATACCAACCTTTACTCCATCTGCTCCAGCTTTTATAAGGTCTTCTGCTGCTTCAGCTGTAGCTATATTACCTCCAACAACATCTATATTAGGAAATTCACCTTTTATCTTCTCAACAGTTTCTAACACTCTGACAGAATGTCCGTGGGCTGTATCAACCACAATAACATCAACACCTACAGAAATAAGAGCCTTTACCCTCTCCATTGCATCTGGACCAACTCCTACAGCAGCACCTACTCTCAATCTTCCATAAGCATCTTTACATGCATTAGGGTATTTTTTCCTCTTTACTATATCTTTTATTGTGATTAAACCTTTTATCACTCCATTTTCATCTACAACAGGAAGTTTTTCAACTTTATGTTTCTGTAATAATTCTATAGCTTCATCAAGAGATACTCCCTCTCTTGCTGTTACAAGGGGTGCTTTTGTCATAAATTCAGAAACAGGTTTTTTGTAATCTTTTTTATGTATAAACCTTAAATCTCTATTGGTTAATATACCTACCAACCTTTTATTTTCGTCAACTACTGGCACTCCAGATATTTTATATATAGACATTATATTTAGCGCTTCCTCCACGGTCTGATGAGGAAATATGGTAACCGGATCCATAATCATTCCGGACTCTGCTTTTTTAACTTTTTCAACTTCATACATCTGGTCTTCTATAGACATATTTCTATGGATTATACCTATTCCACCTTCCCTGGCTAAAGCTATAGCCAATCTATGCTCTGTGACAGTATCCATAGCTGCAGATACGAGAGGTATATTTACCTTTATATTCGGAGTAAGATATGAGCTTACATCTGTTTCATGAGGTAGAACATCGGATTTTTGGGGCAAAAGTAGAACATCATCAAAGGTTAGTGCTTCTTCTACTGGAAATGTTAGCAAGACTTATTCCTCCTGTCAAAATTAAATAGATATTTTACCATAAAACCGGATTTTCTATTTTTAGTCTTATACAAAATCTAAAACCCGCGTATAGAATAAATAAAAAATTTAATCTCTAAAGAGTTTAAGTTGAGTATTTTTACAGTAAAAATACTTACCGTTTATAGTTACATATTTCAAGATTTTTGACAAATTTTTGATATTTTTCAGATCCTCCGGAGAAGATATTTTCTTTTCTTTTCTCCTTTTTATTATTTCATTTGCCGTTTTTTTCCCAATTCCAGGAATCTTTATTAACAGTTGATAATCTGCTACGTTTATCTCCACTGGAAAATTCTGAAGATTAGCTTCAGCCCATGCTGTCTTTGGATCTACCTCCAATGGAAGGTTTCCATTTTTAAGTATTGGCAAAAACTCTTTAAAAGAAAAGCCATATTCTCTGATTAAAAAATCTACCTGATAAAGTCTGTTCTCTCTCTGAGGAGATTCCGGTTTTTTGTTTTCCAACGGAGTATCCTTGACAGGGAAAAATGCACTGAAGTATATCCTATCCATATCATAATTTCTATTTAAATAATCTACCACCTTTATAATCTCTTCGTCAGTTTCATCGTCAATACCAACCATCATTTGGGTTATCTGACTTTTGCCTTTATAATTTTTAATTAACTTATCTATATATTTGATTTTCTGTAACATATCCTGAGTTATACTCTTACCTTTTGCTACCTTTTTAAGCCTTTCTTCTTTTGAAGTCTCTATATTTATGGATACTCTATCAGCTAATTTTACAGACTCCTCAACTGTTTGAAGAGATACACCCGGCATAATTTTGAGATGAATATATCCTTTATACTGATATTTTTCTCTCAGTATTTTTACTGTATCTATCATCTTCTCCATAGTAAATTCAGGATTTCCAAATATACCAGAAGAAAGTAGTAAACCTCTTACTTTTCCTTCTTTATATAAATTCATGAATCCTTTTGCAAGCTCTTCGGGTTTTATAAATAGTCTCGGGATAGATTCCCTATCTCTCCTAAAAGCGCAGTAAATACAGTTCTTATCACATAATGTTGTTTGCATAATTTTTAGCACAGGAACTTTTTGGCTTCTTACAGAAACATGGTATATGCAACTTTCAAAATTCAGTTCCTCTTCTCTTTCAAAAGAAGTAAGCTTAGATAAAATTTTAATCTTTTGATAGGTCTCCATCAAAAACCCTCTTTAGATGATTAATTTTATCATAATTTAGTATAAATTTTTGATAATTTCTAATGTATAATATAAACCAATTTTCTTTTTCGGAGGAGTAAGTTGGCAAAAGTCAGGGCTTTAAAATGTAAAGAGTGTGGAGCTGAGTATCCGGTAGAACCTCTTCACGTATGTGAGTTTTGCTTTGGTCCATTGGAAATAGTTTATGATTATGAAGAGATAAAGAAAAATATATCGAGAGAAAAAATAGAAAAGGGTCCAAAGAGTCTGTGGAGATATATAGATCTTCTTCCGGTAGATAAAGCAACTGTTGGACTCTCTGCTGGATTTACACCGCTTATAAAAGCAGAGAATCTCGGTAAACTACTTGGACTTAACAATCTTTACATAAAAGACGATTCTGTAAATCATCCAACATTATCTTTTAAAGATAGAGTTGTTGCAGTTGCACTTTCCAAAGCGAAGGAGTTTGGATTTGACACAGCAGCGTGTGCCTCCACAGGAAACCTTGCAAACTCAGTGGCAGCTCATGCAGCATCAGCTGGAATGAACTGTTACGTATTTATTCCTTCAAATCTTGAGACAAACAAGATAATTGGTAGTTTGGTATTTAACCCTACTGTTGTTGCTGTAGATGGTAATTATGATGATGTAAACAGGTTATCATCTGAGATAGCAAACGAGTTTGGCTGGGCTTTTGTAAATATAAATGTTAGACCTTTTTATTCTGAAGGTTCAAAAACTCTTGCATTTGAGGTTGCGGAGCAACTTGGCTGGAAAATTCCGGATGTTGTAGTGGCACCCCTTGCTTCTGGGTCACTATACACAAAGATATGGAAAGGATTTAATGAACTTCAAGAAGTAGGACTGGTAGAAGGAAACCTTCCAAGAATGCTTGGAGCTCAAGCCGAAGGATGTAGTCCAATATACCAAGCTCTAAAAGAGGGAAGAGATTTTATAAAACCTGTAAAACCTAACACAATAGCAAAATCTATAGCTATCGGAAATCCTGCAGATGGACCTTACGCTGTAAAAGTAGCCAAAGAAAGTAGAGGAGACATACAAATTGCAACAGATGAAGAGGTTATAGAAGGTATTAAACTTCTTGCAAAGACGGAAGGTATATTTACAGAAACAGCCGGAGGAACCACCATAGCAGTCCTCAAAAAGTTTGCTCAAGCAGGATTAATAGGAAAAGATGAAGTAGTAGTAGCATACATAACCGGAAATGGATACAAAACAATGGAAGTACTTGAAGGAAAACTTAACAAGCCTATTCATATAAAACCATCACTAATAGAGTTTAAACAGAAGGTAATAGGTGAGAAGTAATGCCATACACTTTACCGAGAGTATTTGCTAATCCCACATTTTTAACTTTTTTAGAGAAAATTCTTAATTTAAAATAAACAGGAGGTAAAAGAATGGCAATAACTGTTAGAATACCTACAGCATTAAGAAGGATTACTCAAGGACAAGGTGAAGTTACAGTAGAAGCTTCAACGATAGGTGAACTTATAGATGCTCTTGAGAGAGAATTTCCAGGAATAAAGGAAAGACTTGTTGATGAAAATGGAGAGATCAGAAAGTTTGTTAACTTCTTTGTAAATGATGAGGATATAAGATTTTTACAGGGCAGAGATACACCTATAAAAGATGGAGATACTGTAGCTATAATTCCAGCCATAGCAGGTGGAAGGGGATAGGCTATGAATAGCATGAAACTTAAACTGATCTATCCGGAAGAAAAGATAAAAGAACCTATTCTTAGCAAGCTCTGTAAAACCTTTGATGTAGATATAAACATAAGAAAAGCAAATGTCCAAGAGAAGGTTGGCTGGTTGGAGCTTGAGCTTATAGGAAAAGAAGAGGAAATTGAAAAAGCTATTAACTGGCTTACAGACCAAGGTATAGATGTTTCTCCGATAGAAGGACAGGTTTTTGTAGAGTAATGGCTAAAAAAGTAGCTATTGTGGATATAGGAACATATTCCACCCGGATGTTGATAGTTGCCATACATCCGGATAAATCTTTTGAGGAGATTCTCTCTGTAGGTAGAATCACTGCTCTTGGTAGAAGATTAAAAGAGACTGGATATCTTCAGAAAGAAGCTATAGGTGAAACTCTCATCACATTAAAAGAGTATGTGATGTTAGCTAAAGAATTTGGGGTTAGTGGTATATATGCAGTAGCTACACAAGCCTGTAGGGAAGCAAAGAATGCAGAAGAATTTTTAAAACAAGTTAGAGATTTAGGTATAGAGGTTAAAGTTATATCTGGAGAAGAGGAAGCGAGACTTTCATTTATAGCTACGGCAACAGCTTTAAATATAAAAGACAGTTTTGTGGTTATAGACCAAGGTGGAGGAAGTACAGAGTTTGCCTACGGAAAAGGTGAAAACCTGATAAACTCAATATCTTTTCCATTTGGAATAGTAAATCTCACGGAAACATTTATAAAATCAGACCCACCAAAAAAAGAAGAGCTGTTAGATTTAAAGGAATTTTTGAGAGAAAACATAAAAAAAGCATATGAGAGTATGTCAGATACAAAAGAACTTGTTGGACTTGGTGGAACAATAACAACAGTGGTAGCTTTAGAAAAACAGATATATCCTTATGATTCAAAAAAAGTCCACGGTAGTGTTTTGAGTTACGATGTAATTACAAAGTGGTTTAACAAACTATCTTCAATGACTGTCAAAGAGAGGAAATCTATTCCTATGATAGAGGATAAAAGAGCAGAAGCTATAATCTCCGGTATAGCTATATTCCAAACAGCAATGGAAATTTTCAACAAAGACAAAATCAAAATATCAGAGTGGGGCTTACGACACGGCTTTTTACTCAGTTTGATATCATAAAAATATTGCTTATATTTTACTAAAAGTATCTCTATAAAGGGTGTAATAATGATAGAAACAAAAATTATAAAAGATAAAGATGGATACCTAATAAAGATTCCAAAAGATTTTGAAATTTTGGAAGATGAAGAAATTTATATAGATAAACACAATGATACGCTTATTATTTATCCAAAATCTAAATTTAAATGGGAAAAGGTTTATAAACTTTTAGAAGAAAATGCAGAGGAACTAAAAGATTTTTTAGAAGATAGAAAAAATTATCTTCCTGAGGAAAAAGAGATATTTTAATGGTTTATATGCTTGATACAAATATTTGTAGCTACATAATTAGAAATAGACCAATAAATTTAAAAGAGAAGTTAATTTCTATAGAGAGTAATCATCATATAATAGGTCTATCTTCTATAGTTGCTTCCGAACTTTTATATGGAGCTTATAAAAAATTCAGAAAAAATAATAAATATAGTAAATGAATTTAATAGGATAGAAGGGTTGAAGATAGAGAACTGGATTAAGGAGTGAAATGGGAAGATCGCCTTTTAAGTTAGAAGCACCTTTTAAGCCAACTGGAGACCAGCCAAAAGCCATAAAACAGCTTTATGAAAATCTAAAACAGGGAGTTAATGAGCAGGTTTTACTTGGAGCCACTGGAACAGGAAAAACATTCACCATAGCTAATGTTATAGAAAAATATGGAAAACCTACCTTAGTTTTATCTCACAACAAAACCCTTGCAGCTCAACTTTACAGAGAGTTAAAAGAGTTATTTCCCAATAATGCTGTGGAGTATTTCGTATCTTATTACGACTACTACCAGCCGGAAGCTTATATTCCACAGAAAGATTTATATATAGAAAAAGACAGTGCCATAAACGATGCAATAGATAGGTTAAGACACTCTGCAACAAGAAGTTTAATAGAAAGGTCAGATACAATAGTGGTTGCATCTGTATCATGTATATATGGACTTGGAACTCCGGAGTTTTACGAAAAGTTAAGACTTCAGCTTTATGTAGGAATGCAGATTGATAGGCAATCATTACTTCGTAAATTGGTTGAGCTTCAATATCAGAGAGATGACTTCTCTTATAAGAGAGGAACATTTAGAGTAAAAGGAGATACAGTTGAGATACTACCCGCATACTCGGAAGATATAATCATAAGAGTTGAGTTTTTTGGAGATGAAATAGACTCTATATCAGAGCTTGATATATTTAACAGAGATGTAAAGAGAAAGTTAGAAAGGACAGTTATATTTCCTGCAAGCCACTATGTAATTCCAAGACCAGATATGATGGAAGCTATAAAACAGATACAGAGGGATTTAGAGATAGAGGTTGAAGAGTATAGAAAAGCAGGTAAAGAGATAGAAGCAAATAGACTATGGCAGAGAACTAACTATGATATAGAGATGATGATAGAACTTGGAGCCTGTAAAGGTATAGAGAATTACTCGAGATACTTTGATGGAAGAAAACCTGGAGAGCCACCTTATACACTTATAGACTACTTTCCAGAAGACTTTTTACTTATAGTTGATGAGTCTCATGTAACTATTCCACAGATTAAAGCTATGTATAACGGAGATTTTATAAGAAAAGATAACCTTGTAAAATACGGCTGGAGAATGAAGTCAGCCTATGATAACAGACCACTTAAATTTGAAGAGTTTATTCAGAAGATACAGAAAGCTATATATGTATCCGCAACCCCCGCAGACTGGGAAATTAACAGGTCAAAGGGAGTTATAGTAGAACAGATAATAAGACCAACTGGCTTACTTGACCCAGTAGTAGAAGTTAAAAAAACAGAAGGACAGATAGATGATATTATCTCTGAAGTTTGGAGAGTTAAAGAGAGAAATGAGAGAGCAATAATAATAACACTTACTAAGAAAATGGCAGAACATCTATCAGATCACCTTCAAGAGAGAGGAATAAAGGCTGTTTATCTACATTCAGAGATAGATACTATAGAGAGAGCAAAAATAATAAAAGAACTCAGAGAAGGTAAGTATGATGTAGTTGTTGGAGTTAATCTCCTAAGAGAAGGGTTAGATATGCCAGAAGTTTCTCTTGTTGCAATCTTAGATGCAGATAAACAGGGATTTTTAAGGTCAAAAACAGCTCTTATACAGACAATAGGAAGAGCAGCAAGAAATGAAAACGGAAAAGCTATACTTTACGCCGATAATCTAACTCCAGCCATGATAGAAACAATAAAAGAAACAGAGAGAAGAAGAAAGATACAGCAAGAGTACAATGAAAAACACGGTATAACTCCAAAAACAGTTAAAAAAGAGATAAAAGACCTGATATCTCTTGAAGAGCTTGGAATACTTGAAATATACAGTGAGATACCTCCAGAAGTAAATACAGAAGAAGACTTACTTAAAGAGATAGAGAAACTTGAAAAGCAGATGTGGGAATACGCAGCAAACTGGGAGTTTGAGAAAGCAGCAGAAATTAGAGATAAATTAGAGAGATTAAGGAAGATAGCAACAGTCCTTTAAACGTAAATATCTATATGTCCCTCTTCTTTTTTCTGGTTGTTAGCCGGTTTTTCTTCCTTTTCTTCCTTCTTCTTTTTCTTCTTCAAAAACTCCCTTTTGCCTGGAGTTTCATCTGATATAGGTCTAATGTTTAAAATTTGTTCGACTTTAAACTCATCCATAACACATACCACCTCTATATAATTATAGTTTCTATATAATTATCGTTATAAAAAGAAAAATTTTTATGAGTTAAAATATAAGTTATGGAAAAGATCTATACAATAGAGCAACTTAAAGAGTTTATTAGAAATTTTTTAAGTGGAAAGGATATAAAAGTCTATCTTTTTGGTTCAAGAGCAAGGGGAAACAACAGAGAAAGTTCAGATATAGATTTAGCTTTTGAATCGGAAGAAGATATAGACAGACAGCTGACTTACCTTAGGTTTGTTATAGAAGAAAGTAACCTTCCGTATAAAGTTGATATTGTAAATTTAAAATATGCTCCTTATTTAAAAGATGTAATTGAAAGAGAAGGAGAAAGATGGATTTAGATAGGAAGTTGGCAGATTTTGAAAAGGCTTTATTAAGGTTAAAGGAAGCTTATCAAAAAACTATAGAAAATACAGACAGCTACAACTATACATTTTTTAGAGATTCAACTATTCAGAGATTTGAATTTACAGTGGAGATAATGTGGAAAACAGTAAAATCTTTCTTAATTAAGCAAGAAGGAATAGAGTGCAGATCTCCAAAAAGTTGTATTAAGGATCTTTTCTCTGCTGGATACTTAGATTCAGAAAAAACAGCCATTCTTCTTGAGATGATTGATGATAGAAATTTAACATCTCATACATATCATGAAGAGGTTTCGGAAAAGATATTCGGAGATTTAAGAAGTTATATTCCGGTTTTGGAATATATATATAAAATCATTGAGGAAAATGTATGATAGATATTGAGTTTTTAAACCAAAAGGCTACAAAGTTAAAATCTACATTGAAGAATATTAAAACTATAATAGAAAAAGGAGAAGATCTTTTTTTATCTACTCCTATGTATCCAGACAGGATAAAGTATTATCTTGTAATAGCCTCTGATTTTTTGGAAGAAATAGCCTGTCATCTATTAAAAGAGATAACTCAAAAAGTACATAAGGAAAACTGTCTAAAAGAGATTTCCAGTATGGATATATTCTCACCTAAATTAAATAGAACCTTTCAGGATTTTGTTGAATTTAAAAGAAAGCTATTTGAAGAAAATTTTAGCTACTCTGAAAAGGAACTTTACCACCTTACAAAAGATATAGTATCCATCCTTGATAATCTTTTTATTCAGGAACTTGGGACAGTTGTAAAACAGCTTAAAGAGAAGGCTCCAAAGTTAAAAATACCAGTTAATCTTGTGAAGATAAATAAAAACCTATCTGTAATGAAATCAGAACTTAAAAGGATACAGACATTTGAGAGTATGAGTTTTGAGGAGTTTGTTTCCAGTGGTTTTGCATTAGACAGGACAAGGTATTTTCTAACTGTATACATAGATTCTGCCCTGTGGATATGTAGACATATATCAAGACAAGCAAAGATAACTAATAAAAGATGTTTTGAAGGACTTGCAGAAAATGGAATAATATCTAAAGAAACTGCAAAAATTCTACAGGACATAGCAGATAAGAGAGAATCTATAGCAAATCCAACAATAGATATAGATAAAAATTGGCTTTACAACTTAGTTAAAAACGAACTTAAAACTGCAACAGAAAACTTTATCAGAGAACTTTCCAAATCAATTATTAGTTAGTTTTTTTAAAGACTCTTTCACTGCATCTTCAAGAGAGAGCTTTTTTAAATCTATCTCAGAAGCTACATCTATAGCTTTTTTACTATCATAACCAAGATTTATAAGTACATCTATTAATTCTTGTAGTTTTTGGTCTTTTTCAAAGTTTAACTTTCCTTTAAGCTCTACTATCAATCTATGGGCTGTTTTTTTGCCTATTCCAGGTATTGAAGATAGTAAAACTGTGTTTTGGGTTTCTATGGCATTTATAAACTCTTCTACTGTAAGATTAGACAGTATAGAAAAAGCATGTTTAACTCCTATACCGTGGAGAGATATAAGTTTTGTAAAAAGGTCTCTCTCTTCCCTTGATTTAAAACCATATAGAGAGATAGCTTCTTCCTTTATATGAAGGTAAGTATATACTTTAACATCATCTTCAAAACTCTCACTATCGGGAACGTAAATCAAAAAACCAAATCCGTCTTTATCAACTATTATACTGTCTTCTCTTCTATCTACAACCTTTCCGACTATATAATCAAGCATTTACTTCTTCCAGATGTTTTTTTCTGAGCTGTCCACAAGCTGCATCTATATCTCTTCCTTTACTCCATCTTATAAATGTAGCTATATCGTTATCCCATAAGATTTTTTCAAATCTATAAACCCTATCTTCTTCCGGTCTTTGGAAAAGTGAGCCGGGGAATGGATTAAATGGGATTAGATTTACTTTAAATCTATGTTTATCTCTCTTTAAGAGATTAACCAATCTTTTTGCATCTTCCGGAGAATCATTAACATCTTTTATCAGAACATACTCAAGAGTTATCCTCCAGCCTGGCTTTAACGGAATACTCTTCAAAAGATCCAGAAGGTCTTCAAGTGTGTTTGTTTGAGATATAGGCATTAAAAACTGTCTCTGGTTTTGATAAGAAGCATTTAAAGAAACTGCAAGTTTTACCTCCGGAAACTCCCTATCCTCATACATCTTCTTTATCTGATGAAGTATCCCACTTGAGGATATGGTTATTTTACGATGAGAAAGTTTACACATATCCGGATGGGTAAATATCTGAACTGACTTTTTTACATTTTCGTAGTTTGCAAGTGGTTCTCCCATTCCCATATAAACTATATTAGATATCCGATTTTCCTCTCCTTCTCCCAAAAATCTCTGAACATTTATATACTGCTCAACTATCTCAGCAGTAGTTAAGTTTCTTATAAGTCCATCTTTCGTTGTATAACAAAATCTACAGCCAACAGCACACCCTACTTGAGTGGACACACATAAAGTCCAGTGGTCTTTCTCTTTTATCAAAACTGTCTCAATAGTATTGCCATCTTTTAATCTCCATAAAAATTTTATACTTCCATCTAACTTAGACTGTTGATAAGTTACAAGCTCTAAACTATCAAACTCTGTTTCCTCTTTTAAAGTATTTCTTATCTCTTTTGATAAGTCTGTCATCTCATCATAAGAGGAAACTTTCTTTATGTAAAGCCACTTTGCTATCTGTTTTGCCCTAAACTTCTGCCAACCTTTCTCTATAACAAAATTTTCAAGCTCTTTAAAATTTAAATTTTTAAGATTTGTCATATCTACCTCTGAAAGTTTTTATATAATATAATCCACATTTTATAAATATTTCAAGGAAAGTTATGAGAGAGGTGAATTTGTGGGACAGATTTTTGATGGAGAAAAGCTAATTGTGGAGGCTATATGGAAAGTAGTTTAAACGATAGATACAAGATCTATCTTCTTGTTTTTTTAACAGTTTTTGTGTATTTTTGGAACTTTTGGTATAACGCCATATGGATACCTAATGAGAGCTTTTACGCTGAAGCTGTTAGAGAGATGTTTGAGAGTAAAAATTTTGTTGATATATACTACAACTACGAGCCAAGATTTGAAAAACCTCCTATGACCTACTGGGCCGTAGCCCTATCCTGTCTAATCTTTGGTATCAATGAGTTTGCTATCAGACTTCCTATCGTCCTTATGGCTATTGCAACTGGATGGATTACATATAAGATAGCTCTTTTACTTTACGATAAAAAAACTGCTATCTACTCATTTTTTGCCTTTACATTAGGTTTTCAGTTCGTAATAAACTCAAGATACGCCTCTCCAGAAGTTCCACTTACATTTTTCCTAACTTTAACAATTTATCTTTTTCTCAAAGGTTATAAGGAAAGTAAAATCTTATACATCTATCTGTCATACACATTTTTAGGTATAACAGTTTTAACAAAAGGTTACCCTTACTACTTTGTTGCCGGTGGTATAGTAGGTCTTTACTTTCTGATTGAAAGTAAGTTTAATTTAAGAGAGTTTTTCAAAAAACTTCTTTCTATAAAAGTTTATATAGGACTACCAATCTCTCTTGTCATAGGTTTAAGTTGGATTGTATATATGGATGTGAAGTTTGGACAGCAGTTTTGGGAAGTTTATAATAAAGAAACTGTAAAGAGAGCTTTTGGTGAAAGTTTCAAATTTATGGACATATTCTTCTATCCAACTGTCATACTTTGGGGATTTTTACCTTACTCTCTCACATTTTACTATGGCTTTTTACACTCTTTTAAGAAGTTTTTAAACAGACATAGCTTTATTTTTAGCTACTTTATAACGATGCTTGTCATATTTACGATAGCAAAAGGAAAGATACCAACCTACTTCATACAGGCACATGTTCCGATGGCTATACTTGTAGGTTATTACCTTTCAAATCACAATCCAGAAGGTTTTAAAAAGTATATCTATTTATCGTCTTTGGTTATTCCGACGGCTATTATAATAACTCTAAACTTTCTTTTAATCTACTACTTTAAACTTGATTATCTACTTTATTTATTAGCATTATTCCCGATTCTATATATCCTGAGATTTAAAGATATAAAACTTGCTCCCTTTGTATCTATGCTTATCACTTTTATGATTTTCGTAATATCTCTTTTACCGATGGTAGAAAAATTTAGACCATACAAGCAGATAGGACAGATTATCAACGATAACATTCCAGATAGATATATTCCTCTTATAGTTGAAAATAGATTTTTCCACAATCTACCTTTTTATACCAAAAGGAAGGTTTTAAGAGATTACTCCCAAAGTCAGATTTTAGAATATTCCAACAAAAATAGATTTATGGTGGCTTTAGTTGAAGAAAATACAGTTGATAAAATTCCTAACAAAACTGTCCTGTGGGAAGGATATCTCTATACTTCAAGTGAGTCAAGGTTTGCAGTGTTTTTACAGCACATAAAAAAATTTCAGAAAGGGGAAAGTGATAGGTTTGTAAAGATGTATCTGATTTACAAACAATAATCAGCCACTTACTAACTTATGTAAACCTACCACAACAATACGATAAACAAAGAAAATGGTTGTAATCATCCAACCTACAAGAAGTGAGATTAAAAAGGTTTTCAGAGGGGAAAATTTCCTATCATCAGGCCTCTTTTTGTTGTAAATGGTAAGTATTATAAAAGTTAGGGTTGCTATGGCTATGATAGAGAAAACAAATATAGTTGCATAATAAGTTAGAGTTTCCCCTGCTGTTACAACCTTTTCTTGAGCTTCTTTTGTGATATCATACATCCCTCACACCTCTTGATTATATCCATATATACTCACTTCTCTCCGGACCTGTTGAAAGCATCACTACTTTTGTATTTGTATGGTTTTCTATAACTTTTATAAACTCAACTGCTTCAGTAGGTAGTTTAGATATATCTTTTAGTCCTTTTGTTGTTGTTTTCCAGCCTTTCAAGGTTTTATAGATAGGCTTACACTCTGAAAGCACTTTCAGAGAAGCTGGGAAATCTGTTATCTGCTTTCCTTCATACTCATAGGCAACACACACTTTTATTTCATCAAATATATCTAAAACATCAAGTTTGGTTATTATAAGTCCATCTATTCCATTTATACGGCAGGCAAACTTTAATGCAACCAAATCAAGCCAACCACACCTTCTCGGTCTTCCTGTTGTTGAGCCGTATTCGTGTCCTTCTTCTCTCAATTTTAATCCGGTATCATCATTAAGCTCTGTTGGAAAAGGTCCTTCCCCAACTCTTGTTACATAAGCTTTACTTACTCCATAAACCTTAGCTTGTCCTATAAGTTTTGGTGCAACTCCTGTTCCTGCCGTTATGCCAAGTGCAGAAGCATTAGAAGAAGTTACATAAGGATAAGTTCCCATATCTACATCTAACATCGTCCCTTGAGCACCTTCAAATAGAACCTTTTTACCTTCTTTTAACGCTGTATCTAAGAGTAAAGATGTATCTGTAATTAGGTCTGCTATCTTTTCAAAATTTCTCAATGTATCATCGTAAACTTTAGCTAAATCTATATCAAAATTTTCATTATAAACTTTTTGAGCTATCTCTTTTGCTTCGTTAAAAGCTTTTTCTAATCTATTTCTAAAATAAGGTGGGTCAAATAGGTCAACCATTCTTATTCCACTTCTTGCATATTTAGCCATATAGGTAGGTCCTATACCTTTTAAAGTTGTCCCTACCTTATCTTTTCCTTTTGATTTTTCTGATAAGCTGTCAAGTATTTTATGGTAAGGAAAAACTATATGGGACCTTTCGCTTATAAACAGTTTTCCTTTAAAATCTCCCACCACTTCTCTTACTTTATCCATCTCTTTTAGAAGCTCATCTATATCAACAACTACACCGTTTGTTATAACATTTTTTACACCTTCATGGAGTATTCCGGAAGGTATGAGATGGAGAGTGTATTTTTTGCCGTTTGCTATAACTGTATGTCCTGCATTACTTCCACCTTGATATCTAACCACATAATCAAACTCCGGAGCCAAAAGGTCAACTATCTTTCCTTTTCCTTCATCTCCCCATTGGGAACCAAGTATGATAAGGCTTTCTTTCACTTTTTACCTCCTATCTGTCTAAATAAACAAACTCTTTAATATCTTTCCTTTCCCAGTGGGATATTGATGGTATCCCTTCTACAAACTGTTTTTGAATATGTATAAGCTTCTGTATAGCTAACTTTCCGTAATCAAGCATCTTATTAAACTCATCTCTCGAAAATGTGTTTTCTTCTCCGGTAGCTTGAATCTCAACAAACTCACCTTTCCCTGTCATAACAAGGTTCATATCTACCTGTGCTGTTGAATCCTCTGCATAGTTAAGATCAACTACTATCTCATTTTTTACTTTACCAAGACTTATTGCTGCAACATAATCTTTTAATGGATTAGATTTTACTTTATTTTCTTTTGTAATTTTAATCATGGCATCAGCAACCGCTATAAACGCTCCCGTTATAGATGCTACCCTTGTCCCTCCATCTGCCTGTATAACATCACAGTCAACCCATATGGTCCTCTCACCAAGTTTTTTCAGGTCAACTGCTGCTCTTAAACTTCTACCTATCAATCTCTGTATCTCATGGGTTCTTCCAGAAGGAGATCCCCTTACAACTTCCCTTAAACTTCTCGTTTCCGAAGCTCTTGGTATCATTGAATACTCTGCTGTTATCCAACCTTGGCCTGTTCCTTTTAAAAAAGGAGGTACTTTTTCTTCGATAGATGCTGTCACTATAACTTTTGTGTTCCCCATCTCTATCAGGACTGAGCCTTCTGCATAGATGTTAAAATCTCTTGTAATTCTGACATCTCTCAGTTGACCCGGCTTTCTTCCATCTGGACGCAAAAATCTCCTCCAAAATTTAAAATCCAAACAAAAATTCTATCATAAAAACTATTTTAAAGATAAAACATTATGTTTTTCCACTTTGATAATCCAATTGTTGATTATTTATAACTGCTCTGACAACAATTTAAACTCTTTAATTTTTTTTCTTAGAGTAGACCTATTGATATTTAATATTTCTGCAGATTTAGAGAGGTTAAAATTTGTTTTCTCTAAAACAGCTTTTATCATTATTGACTCAACTTTATATTTTAACTGTTCAATATCTCCTTTTTTTATATATGCTTTGATTGTGTCTTCTAAATTCTTATCTAAATTTTCATCTATAATACCTACCTTTTCTTCTTCCTCTTCCAAAAATTCTAAATCTGATAAGCTTAAAACATTATCTCTGCAAAACACCATAGAACGAACCACAACATTTTCCAGTTCTCTTATGTTTCCTTTCCATTGTCTTGATTTTAGTTTTTCTATATACTCTTTTGTAAATCCTTCAATATTTTTATTTATTCTCACATTGTTTTTATTTATAATACACTCAACTATGTAAGGAATATCCTCTTTTCTATCTCTTAGTGGTGGAAGCTCTATGCTTATAACGTTAAGTCTATAATAGAGATCTTCTCTAAACTTACCCTCTGCTACCATCTGTTTTAGATCTCTATTAGTTGCTGCAATTACTCTTACATTTACTCTTATTTCTTTTTCTCCTCCAACTCTATAGAAAGTTCCTTCCTGTAACACCCTTAGTAATTTTGACTGAACTTCTAAAGACATCTCTCCAATTTCATCTAAAAATATTGTCCCTCCATCAGCGATCTCAAATTTCCCTTTTTTTTGACCCTCCGCTCCTGTAAAAGCTCCTTTTTCATAACCAAAGAGTTCACTCTCTATTAAATTTTCTGGTATTGCTGCACAGTTTATTGCAATAAATGGCTTATCTTTTCTCTTACTAAGCTTCCATATACCTTTAGCAAAAAGTTCTTTTCCTGTTCCTGTTTCACCAGTTATCAATATAGGAAGATCTGTTGGTGCCGCCTCTCCAGCAACTTTACATATGTTTTTCATATACTGAGATGAACCTATTATAGAGCAGAGATATTGACAAAGAATAGTTTCATCAGATTCCTTATTATTTATGTAGTAAGTTTCTTCCTCATCTTTTTCCTTTTTCTGTATTTTTTCTAACAAATTTTTTATATCTTCTCCTTTTAATGGGTATTCTATAAAATCAAAATAGTTATTGGACATTATCTTCATTATCAATGCTGCAGAATTAGATTTAGCAATCTTCTTATTTATTATTGCAATTGGATATGTTCCGGTCGAAGGAGAGAAGGGAAGAATTCCAAAATCATGGATATTAACAAACACTATACCATTTAAATTTCGATCCTTTATGTTACCTTCTATAAGATTAACTTTCTTAAAATATTTTTTTATGTCTCTTAAGATATTTTCATCCTTTGTTACCAAAGTTATTTTGTCAACCATGCAACTTCACCATATAAAAATTTATCTCTTTCTTACAATAATTGTATATTCTTTATCATCTTGGTAAAAGTCTACAATTTCATGACCGTCATCCTTTAAACTATTTGCAACACTTACAGCGTTTTCTTGGTTATCTATATTGATTACCAAAATAGCTCCCACAGGCATCTCTCTAATTTTTAACTTTGCTTGGACATAGTTAAATGGACATTCCACACCTTTTAAATTTAAAATTTCTTTTCTTTTATTTTCTACTTCTCCCTTTTCAAATTTTTCTTCGGTTTTTTTCCTTAAATCCAAATAAACCCTTTTTGAATCTTCATAGAAGCTATTAACCTTATTATATAGCAATTTTACATCTTTATAGATTTCTAAATCTGTAAGGATATCTATATATTCTTCTTTAATAAGCTTCCTTCCTATGATATTTTCTACAAATTTCTCCACAGCTTTCTCACCTTCTGCTTTAATTCCAAAAGGAATCAAAAGCCCCGTCGTTATCAAATCAATAGCTTTTTTCAGATGTAATAGTGCATCATCAGGGAAGCCTTTACTAATATGCGTATAAGCTTGCTTTATCATTCTCTCCGCTTCTCTTAAGTTTTCTTCAACTTTATCCGCTATGATTCCAGCACACTCTCCAACACCTAAATCTTCTAATAAAAACTCTTTGTCAGAACCCCAATCTTTATTATATTCTAAATCCTCTTTGTGAAATTTTCTGAACTTTTCTAACATGGTTTTAAGTTCATCTCTATCAAATTTTTCATAAAATTCTTCAAAACTTTCTCCATTGGATTCTTCTAAATACTTATTCAGTAATAAATTTATAACATCTGGAACATTTTTTGCTGGAATCTTAATTATACTTGCCCCTATTTTTGCATTATTTAAATCTCCAATTCCTCCTATATGTAAGAAATATGAAGGAATTAAAGTGTTATCAATTTTTTCTGCAACTCCATGAAGTCCAATAGAAGCTACATGATGATGGGCACAAGAATTTGGGCAACCACTTATTTTTATTTTAACATTTTTTAGCCTGTTTAAACTATCCTCATCTTTTGGTAGATTTTCATATATAGCTCGAGCTAAATCTCTGGAAGAAGTTATACCCAAAGCACATGTTTCACTTCCTGGACAAGCAGTTATATCAAGATATGTGTTCGATCCAAAGTGATTGAGACCCTTTAATTTTAGATCATTATATATGTTATACAGATCACTTTTTTTAACATTCAAGAAAGCTATATTCTGTTCTTGGGTTGTTTTGGTAATCAAGGAGTATTTCTCAGCTATGTCTGCTAAATATCTTAAATTAACTGTAGTTATATTTCCTAAGTTTACTTTTATAACCACTGTGAAAAGATCTTGTTGTTTTTGAGGTATAACATTGGTAGATATCCATATATTAAAATCTTTATGTTCGGAAACAGGAAGACAACTTTCTATAAAGTTGTCATCGTTATAATAAATTTGCGTTTTTATTTCAAATAGAGATTCCTGATGCTCTAATTCTTCCTTTACTAAATCCAAAAACTTCTCAAATCCTAAATTTTCAATCAAAAACTTCATTCTGTTCCTTCTCTTATTTTTTCGATCTCCATATTTATCGAATACAGTAAGGACACTTTTAATAAAAGCAGAAAGTTTATCTATTTCTACAAAATCAGAATATTTATAAGCCAATTTTGGTCTATCTCCCAATCCTCCTCCTAAATAGACATAGAAACCAGCCTTTCCATTATTTATAGCAGGAACAAAACCAATATCGTTGAATAGAATTAAGTAACTATGTTTCTCACAGCAAGAGAAAGCAATTTTGAATTTTCTTGGAAGATCCCCAAACAATCCAAGAAAATTTTTTCCTATCTGTCTTGAAACGGATAGGACGTCAAATGGTTCATTAGGACAGACACCGGCTAAATAACTTACAACTATATTTCTCACAGTGTTTCCACAAGCATCCTTAGTTGTAAGTCCTACTTTATTTA
This sequence comes from Hydrogenothermaceae bacterium, assembly GCA_026418455.1. Taxonomy (GTDB): domain Bacteria; phylum Aquificota; class Aquificia; order Aquificales; family Hydrogenothermaceae; genus JAOABC01. The sequence goes on along the minus strand of JAOABH010000003.1, from coordinate 183,875 downwards.
CTCTCTCTATTATCTGTGGAACATCCTCTATCTTTATCCAATGATACTGTATATCTTGTCTTGTGGTTATATGAGCCACTCCATTTGAGAATTCATCTCCAATATCTGCAATTTCTCTCATCTGCTTAGTTGATAAAAGTCCTCCAGGTATCTTTATCCTTACCATCTGAAAACCAGGCTGACGTTGTCCGTATATACCATTTTTAAGTCTAAAATTTTTAAAATCACTTTCAAATATTTCCCCTTCTTTGTATCTTTTATACATATTTATAAACTCTTTAACATCTTCTTTGTAATTCTCATATAAGATCTCCATCTGGAATTTCCTCCTTCAAATTAGAATTTGTATTCTTATAAGCAATATCTATGCCATATTTATATCTAACTATCTTCAAGTTTTTAAAGTATGTAACAAATGTAAGATTGGTTAAAAAATCGCCAACTTGAACATTTTTTAGCCATCACAGTGAATTGTAAAAGTTATGAAGTGTTGATATTCCTGTCTGAAAAAATTGGCACATCTTTTGCTATATATCTTGAAAACTAAAGTAGAGAGGTGGATAGATGTTTACAGAAAAGTTTGCAAAGGAAAAAAGCGAGTATTTTGAAAATCTAACTGCAAAAGAACTTTTAAAATGGGTCTATGAAAATTTTGAGAATGTCGGATTTACATCTTCTTTTAGTGCTGATGATATTGCTATTATCCATATGATAAAACAAATAAAAACAGATGCTTTAATAATTTTTATAGACACAGATTTTCATTTTGCTGAAACCTATCAGTTAGTTGAGAGGTTAAGAGAAGAGTGGAAACTAAATTTAAAAGTCATTAAACCTCTTATATCTATAGAAGAACAGGATAAACTATACGGAGAGAAACTTTATGAAAAAAATCCTGACAAATGCTGTGAAATAAGAAAAGTAGAGCCTTTGAAAAGAGCTTTGGAAGATCTTGATGTATGGATTACGGGAATGAGAAGAGATCAATCTCCTACCAGGGCAAATATAGGGAAATTAGAAATCCATAAGATTCCTATTCCTTCAGGAAAGCATATTCTTAAAGTTAATCCAATAGCAGATTGGAAAAGAAAGGATGTATGGACTTATGTTATAGAAAATAAACTACCATACAATCCTCTTTACGATAAAAACTATCTAAGTATAGGGTGTGCTCCTTGTACAAAACCTGTCCTTGAAGGAGATGACGAAAGGGCTGGTAGATGGGCTGGTAAAGGGAAATTAGAATGTGGTTTACATACATTTACGGAGAAAGAATAATGGAAATACTGATAATAGGAGCTATATTAGGATTTGTTATAGGAATAACTGGACTTGGGGGAGGTATGTTAACCACCCCAACATTGGTTTTATTCTTCAATGTTCCTATTACTACTGCTATTGGAACTAGTCTTCTTTTTGCAGGTATTACAAAAATAGCTGCTGCTTCTGTTTATGTATATAGAAGGTCGATCTGTACAAAGCTAATATCTTTTTTGGCTTTCGGAAGTGTTCCAGGGACAATTCTGGGTAGTTACAGTTTACATCTACTCAATGAAAAATATCCTATCTTAGTTAATAAACTACTACCTATCTTAGTTGTTTTACTTATATTTATCTCTGTAATTTTCTCATTTTATAAATCATATATTAAAAAAGATTTAATAGATATAGATATAAGAAACAGACCTTATCTTATATCTTTACTTGGATTTATTATAGGGTTTGAGATAGGATTAACATCTATTGGCTCAGGTGTTCTAGTAACTGCCATATTAATGGCAGTTTGTCCGTTGGTTCCTTCGAAAATAGTCGGAAGCGATATAGTTCATGGTCTGATACTATCGTTAGTTGCCGGTTCTGTACATTATTCCTTAGGAAATGTAGATGAAGTGATTGCAACTAAACTGATATTAAGTGGAGTTATTGGAGCTTTTGTTGGAGCTTTTATATCTCCTAAGGTATCTCAAGACAAGCTCAAGATAGCACTTTATTTCTTCATTATATTTTTATCTTTTGGGTTTTTATTAAAAAAAATTTAAAGTAGAAGGAGGTTAAAAAATGCTCAATCCTCATGGAGGTAAATTAATAAACAAGATAGCTACTGAAGAAGAGAGAAAAGATTTAATAGAAAAAGCAGAAAAACTTAAAAAAATTGTAATAGCTGACAGATATGTAAGTGATTGCGAGATGATAGCAAACGGTGGATTTTCCCCACTAAATGGATTTTTGACAAAAGAAGATGCAGAAGAAGTTATCAATAATATACATCTTAAAAATGGACTTTTATGGTCTATTCCTATAGTTTTACCAATTCCCGAGGATATATTTAAAGACGTGAAAATAGCTGATGAAGTAGCTCTATATGATAAAAACAATAGACCAATAGCCATTATGCTTATAGAAGATAAATTTAAATTAGATATTGAAAATTACTGCAGAAATATTTTCAACACAACAGATATAGAACATCCGGGGGTAAAAGTTGTAAAAAGCTCAGGAAGCAACTTTATAGGTGGTGAAATAATAAGACTTCTAAACAGACCTGTAAGAGAAGGTATAGATGAAAAATATTATTTAGACCCTGCACAGGTTAGAGAAAATATAAAGAAAAGAAACTGGAAAAATATAGTAGCTTTTCAAACAAGAAATCCAATACACAGAGCCCACGAGTATATTATAAAAGTAGCTCTTGAACTTATGGATGGAGTATTGATACATCCTCTTGTTGGAGAAACAAAGCCAGATGATATACCGGCAAATGTAAGAATGAAATGCTATGAAGTACTGATAGATAATTATTTTAACAAAGAAAAAGTTCACTTATCGGTACTACCTGCATCAATGCATTATGCTGGTCCAAGAGAGGCGGTCCACCATATGCTAATAAGAAAAAATTACGGTGCAACTCATATGATAATAGGCAGAGACCATGCAGGAGTAGGAAATTACTATGGGACCTATGAAGCCCAGGAATTTGTGGAACAGCTTAAAGATGAGCTTGGAATACAGCCTTTAAAGTTTGAACACTCTTTTTACTGCACAAAATGTGAAAATATGGCATTCTCGAAAACTTGTCCACATTCTAAAGAAGATCACCTTCATTTAAGCGGAACAAAAGTGAGAGCAATGCTAAGGGAAGGAAAGAGACCTCCTAAGGAATTCTCTAGACTGGAAGTTGCTGATGTATTAATAAAATGGGCTATTAACAGATGAAAAGGGAGCAAAAAAATGGGAAAAGTTTATATAATAGGTTGTGGACCTGGTGATCCAGATCTGTTAACTGTTAAGGCTGTAAGAGCTATCAAAAATTTAGATATAGCGTTGGTAGATCATTTAATATCTGAGGAGATACTGGAACTTATTCCGCCAGGTGTAAAAATTATTTATGTTGGGAAACAAAAAGGTAAACACAGTGTAAAACAAGAAGAGATAAATAGATTTATGTATGAGTTTGCTAAAGAAAATTTAGTTGTTGGAAGGTTAAAAGGTGGAGACCCTTACGTTTTTGGAAGAGGAGGAGAAGAGTTAATATATCTAAAAAGTAAAGGAATTGATGTGGAAATTATTCCGGGTATAACTTCTGCTCTATCCACCGGTATACCGGTAACATTTAGAGAATTTTCATCAAGTTTTTCTGTGGTATCAGCTCATATCAAGGGAAATAAATTTAATAAAAACTGGATAGAATTATTAAAGATCCCCAATCATACAACTATTGTATTAATGGGCTTAAGTAGAGTAAAAGAAATTAAAGAAGAAGCTATAAGGCAAAATATAGACCTTGAAATACCTACAGCAATTATAAGCAATATCTCAAGGAAAAACCAAAAGGTTGTTACAGGGACATTAAGAGATATTGAAAAAATAGCACAACTTGTTGAAACTCCAGCCATAATCATGTTTGGCGAAGTAGTAAAACTTTGTCATAAATTTGCAGACATAGAGGATTTAATAAGAAATCAACCCTATATCCTGATGAATTTAAATCATTAGTTTAGTAAAATATCTTGTTATAAAATCCTCCGGAGGTTTTAAGTTGTTAGCAAGTAAATTTTTTATGCCTACTTTAAAAGAGAATCCTGCCGATGCTATAGTTCCAAGTCATATATATTTAGTGAGAGCTGGATTTATAAGACCGTTAGCAGCCGGAATTTATGAATACTTACCTCTTGGCTTTAGAGTTTTAAAAAAGATAGAAAATATAATAAGAAAACATATGGATAATGCTGGAGCTTTGGAATTACTTCTTCCTATACTTACTCCAGCATCACTGTGGAAAGAAACAGGAAGATGGGATGTTTACGGTAAAGAGCTGTTTAGATTAAAGGACAGAAAAGACACAGACTTTGCCCTTGGACCTACCCATGAAGAAACGATAACAGATCTAGTTAGAAAAAATGTAAGATCATACAAAGACTTACCTCTGAACTTTTATCAGATACAGACAAAATTTAGAGATGAGGCAAGACCAAGATACGGACTCATAAGAGGTAGAGAGTTTATTATGAAAGATGGCTACTCTTTTGATGTATCTGAAGAAGATGCCATAAAAACTTATGAAGTGATGAAAGATGCTTACCATAAGATATTTAAAGAGCTTGGACTTGACTACCTAATGGTGGAAGCAGATGTTGGTGCTATTGGTGGAAAATTCTCCCATGAGTTTGTGGTGAAGGTTCCAAGCGGAGAAGCCCATATAGTATACTGTGAAAAATGTGGATATGCAGCTAATGTGGAAGCTGCCAAATTCCATCGTCATAAATTACCCCCAGAACCACTACTTGAAAAAGAAAAAGTATATACTCCATCAATAAAATCAGTAGAAGAAGTAGCTAACTTCTTAAAAGTTCCTATAACAAAGATAGTAAAAACACTTATATACAAAGCAGATGAAAAAGATTATGTAGCAGTTTTAATAAGAGGAGACATAGAGTTAAATGAAACAAAACTTACAAACCATTTAAAAGCCATTGAAGTTAGACTTGCAAATCCAGAAGAACTTGAAAGTTTAGGTATTCCAGAAGGTTTTGCCGGACCTATAGGCTTAAATATACCTATACTAGCAGATAAATCAGTTGAGGATTTACACAACTTTGTTGTTGGTGCAAATGAAAAAGATTACCACTACATAAATGTAAATATCCCAAGAGATTTTAAAATAGAAGGATTTTATGATTTTGGAACTGCAAAGGAAGGAGACCCTTGTCCTGTATGTCACTCACCATTGAAGGAAACCACAGGATTAGAAGTAGGACATATCTTCCTCCTTGGTACAAAATACTCAAAAGCTATGAATGCAAACTTTGTTGATAAAGACGGAAAAGAAAAACCAATAATAATGGGATGTTACGGTATAGGTGTAAGCAGACTTATATCAGCTATCGTTGAACAGTACCACGATGATAAAGGTATCATATGGCCTGATAATGTAGCTCCGTTTAAAATACACATTTTGATTTTAAATACAAAAGATGAAAAAGCCATGGAGGTTGGATTTGATATATACAGAAAATTAAAAGAGAAAGGAGTAGAGGTCTTACTTGATGAGAGAGATATATCGGCAGGAATGAAATTTAAAGATGCTGACCTTTTAGGCATTCCACACAGAATAGTTATAGGAAAATCACTACAAGAAGGAAAAGTAGAATACCAAAAACGAGATGGATCCATAAAAGATCTTGTTAATTTAGAGGATATGGATAGCTTATTAAAGGGATTATTATGATAAATTTAAATGAAGATTTTTATAACTTAGTAGAGGAGTTATTCTCGCAAGAATCAGTAGAGGATTTTTTACACAATGTATCTTCACATATAAGAGAAAAGCTAAAAGCAGAAAGAGCCACTTTATTTATCTATGATAAAGAAGACAACTCCTTAAAATCTATAGTTTTTCAGGCAAAAATTGGAGAAAAGTTAACAATACCTTTAGACATACCCAGCATTGCCGGTTATACATTTAAAAACAGAAAATCCTTGATAATAGATGATATCAATGATAGGCAACTTTTAGATTCTATAGATAAAACTTTAAAATACCATGAATGTTGGAAAAATGTAGATAATATATCACCTACAAAAACAATGCTCTCCGTTCCAATATTCTTCAAAGAAACTCCTGTTGGGGTATTTATTGCAGTAAATAAGTTTCCATCATTTACTAAAGAAGATTTAGAGTATGTTGAGAGTATGGTAAAGATAATAGCAATCGCCTTTAAAAATTTAGAAAAACAGTTAGAATTACATCAAATTCACCAACTAAACTGTAAAATTATAGATAGTATATCTGATGGTATTATAGTTACAGATAGCAATAACAATATAAAATATGTAAATGAGACATTACTTCAGATGGCAGGTTTTAGATATACAAAAGATTCCACTATAGGTGGTAATATATTTCAAACTTTCCCATTTTTAGAAAAGAAAAAAGTAGATATCCTGCAAGCTATAAAAAATAACATAATTAAAGATTTTGTTATAGGTATCTTAAAAATTAAAGTTATTCCGGTTTTATCAAATTACCTGTTTGAACCTAAAATTAAATACATAATCTACATAATAGAGTTTTAAGATGGGATACATAATAAGGAAAAAGATTTCTACGGAAAGTTTTACAGATCTGATAATAAAAAAACTGGGACTAACTTTAGATGAACTGAAAGTTTACCAAGAGAAAGCTGCTCAGGAGAGAAAAAATCTACTCCAAGTTTTAGTAGATGTAGGATATTCTGAAGAAGAGATAGCGAAAATAAAAGCTGAGTATTTTGGTTTTACATTTGATAGATTGACAAACTATATTCCAGAAGATTATCTACTGAACATTTTTGATAAAAATTATCTCAAAAATAGACTTGTTTTACCTCTAAGTTACTCAAACAATGTTCTCATTATAGCTATGGTAGAACCATCCGATGTACTAACAATAAACGAGGTTGTAGAGATATTAACAAACAATGGTTATACTGTTTCGGAAGTTTCTATAATAGTAACCACAAAACAACAGATACTTGAAAAGATAGATAGTCTTTATGAAGAAAAGGTAAAGATATCAAAGATTCTTGATATCTTAAACAAAAATGAAGAAAAAGTAATCTATAAATCTTTTGAAGGTGAATTAAAGGATGTATCTGAAACAAGCTCACCAGTTATAGCTTTAGCCAATCAGATAATAGAGGATGCTTATAGAAAAGGAGCAAGTGATATACATCTTCAGCCTACTGAAAATACATTAAGGATTAGATTTCGTGTTGATGGAGATCTAACAGATTATCTTATCCTACCAAAGTATATGATAGAACCTCTTGTCACGAGATACAAGATAATGGCTAACATGAAGATAGATGAAAAGAGGTTACCTCAGGACTCAAGGATAAATTTTGCAAGATACAATCCATCTATAAATATAGATTTAAGGGTCTCTACTGTTCCTTCTGTTTATGGTGAAGATTTGGTTATGAGGATACTGGATAAATCTTCTGTAATTCTCGATATAACGAAACTTGGATTTTCAGAAGATTACCTTCAACTTTATAGGGAAACCATACAGAAACCATACGGTATTATTTTACATGTTGGTCCAACCGGATCTGGAAAGACTACAACTCTCTATTCAGCTTTAAAAGAAATAGATAAGCCAGATATTAAAATTTTAACTGTTGAAGATCCTGTAGAGTATATGCTTGGTGGTTCCATAGTTCAAACAAATATAAATCCACAGGCTGGATACACTTTTGCCAAAGCTATTAGGTCTTTCTTGAGACACGACCCAGACGTTATACTTGTAGGCGAGATAAGAGATATAGAGACTGCAAAAACAGCTGTTGAAGCATCTTTGACTGGACATCTGGTTTTCTCTACACTCCATACCAATGATTCTGCATCCACTATAACAAGATTAGAAGAGATGGGAATAGAGACGTATCTACTTGCTGACTCATTATTACTTATATGTGCTCAAAGACTTATTAAAAAAATATGTAATAACTGTAAAGAAGAGTATAAACCTTCCAAAAATGAAGTGAAAATATTTGAAGATTCTGGTTTAGAAATAGAGGAAGAAAGATTATATAAAGGTTTAGGTTGTAAAGTTTGTAACTTTACAGGTTACAAAGGTAGGACTGGAATACATGAGATTTTAAGTGTAGATGACAATATTAAATCTATGATAATAGATCAAGTTTCAACCGAAGAGATGAAAAAGTATGCATTATCCCATGGCATGAAAACCTTAAGACAGGATGGACTTCTAAAGGTATTAAAAGGAATAACCACCGTAGAAGAGGTGGTTAAAAATACTATCTGATATTTTACACATTAAATCTAAAGTACATTATATCTCCGTCTTTCACTATGTAATCTTTTCCCTCTATCCTTACCATTCCAACTTCTTTAGCTTTTTGCATAGAACCTATCTTTATAAAATCTTCGTAATTTATAACTTCTGCAGCAATGAAACCTCTCTCTATGTCTGAATGTATCTCTCCTGCTGCCTGAGGTGCTTTTGTGCCTCTCTTTATAGTCCATGCTCGTGCTTCTTTTTCACCAGCTGTAAAGTAAGTTATCAGATCTAAAAGTGCATAGCCGGTTTTTATCATTCTGTTTAATCCAGGTTCTTCTAATCCTAATGCATTTAAAAATTCATTTCTCTCTTCTTTTGGAAGTTCTATTATCTCCTGCTCTACCTTACCACAGAGAGCAACAACCGGAGCACCTTCTTTTTTTGCTTTTTCTTTTATCTGTTGTAAATATACATTTCCTTCACCATCAGGAAGGTCTTCTTCGGGAATATTTGCCACATACATTATAGGTTTTATAGTCAACGGATACAATGTCTTTGTAAGCCAGTTTATCTCCTCTTCTTCAAATTTATCAAGGTGAAGTCTAAGAGGTTGTAAGTCTTCAAGGATAGATTTAGCTTTCTCAAGAACTTGAACTTCAAACTTTGCCTCTTTACTTCCTGTTTTTGCTGCTTTTGAAGATCTTTCGTATCTTTTTTCTATAGATTGGAGATCTGCAAGTATAAGTTCTGTTTCTATAATTTCCGCATCTCTTACAGGATTTACAGAACCTTCAACGTGTATTATATCTTCATCATCGAAACATCTTACTACATGAGCTATAGCAGACACATTTCTGATATTTGCTAAAAATTGATTTCCTAATCCTTCTCCCTTACTTGCACCTCTAACAAGTCCAGCAATATCAACAAATTCAATAGTTGCTGGGACTATACTTTTACTTTTTTCAAGCTCTGCTATCTTATATAGTCTCTCATCTGGAACATTAACTATACCAACATTAGGATCAATTGTGCAAAAAGGATAATTTGCAACAGATGCCTTTCCTGTTTCTGTTAAGGCGTTAAATATCGTAGATTTACCAACATTAGGAAGTCCAACTATGCCTATGTTCATCTTCATCTTTTACTATACCACCTCATAATTTGTTAAAGTTTTTAATCGGCTAACTAAATTATCCTCATTTAAAAATAGTGCAACTTTCCTTTCTTCCGGAAGTTCATATATGAATTTGATCTTCCCATCTTTTAAAAATCTTATAAATATATCAACTTTTTTACCATCTTTGTAACCACTTAGCCATATCTCATTTCTATGTGTAAAAAGGATAAAATCCTTATCAGAGCTTAATTTATTGACAAATTCTAAAACCTTCTCCATTATTCCTCCTGATAAAAATATTATTTTATCACAAAACCCTTATATTATAATATTAGGATGGATTTATACGAAAATTTAGCAGCTATACTGTTTTTCTTTTCTTTGGGATATATTTTTGTTAGGTTTAGAATATTTCCTACTGAATACTCTAAAGCATTTACAGACTTTATCATAAAGGTAGGATTTCCAGGACTTGTATTTTATAACATCTATAACTTAAAGCCCGGTTCAGATGTTATACTTATACTACTTGCCGGATATTTGATTATCTTTATCTCTCTTTTAATCTCTTTCTATATAGGTAAGTGGCTTAAATTTGACCGGAAAACTTTAAGTTCTTTTATGCTTGTATCTTCCTTTGGGAATACAGGATTTTTAGGATATCCTTTTGTGTTATCATTATACGGTGAGGAAGGTTTAAGGTATGCTGTAATTTTTGACCAACTTGCCATGTTTTTGCCTATATATCTTTTAGCTCCTCTTATAGTTGCTTATGGAAAAGAGGATAAGAAATTCAGTATAGATATCAAAAAAATTTTACTTTTTCCTCCTTTTATAGCTTTGTTTATAGCCTTCATCTTAAAACCTTTTACAGTTCCAAGTATCATCTTAAACATATCTCAAACTCTTGGAAAAACAGTTATACCTTTAATTCTATTTTCTGTTGGTATTAATCTGAGATTCTATCATCTAAAAGAAAGATTAAGAGATATATCTTTTGTTATAACTATAAAAAATTTCATACTGCCATTTATTCTTTTGGGTTTTATCTGTGTTGCTGTCGGTAGTGTATCTTTACCTTGGAAAGTTGCAGTTATAGAGACAGCTATGCCTCCTATGGTTCTTGCCTCAATATTTGTTATAGATGCAGACCTTGATAAAGATCTTGCTGTTTCATCTGTTGCAGCTGGAATTTTGGTAAGTTTCTTTTCTGTTCCTTTTATATATTTTCTGGTGAATATCTGTGGTAAATTATAGTTATGATTTATTTTGATAATGCTGCTACAACTGTGGTTTTTGAAGAAGTTTTAAAAAATTTAAATAAATACTATACAGATTATTTTGCAAATCCAAGCTCTATTCATAGAGAAGGACAGAAAGCTCGGCAGTTAGTAGAAAAATCAAGGTTTTATATATCTGAAGTAATAGGTTGCAGTGATGAAGAGATATTTTTTACCTCCTGTGCCACAGAAAGTAATAACACGATTATATTTGGTGTTGCAGAAAGGTTTCCCAATAAAAATAAAATAGTTGTGTCTCCTGTTGAGCACAAATCTGTGTTAATGCCTTTAAAACAACTTGTAAAAAGAGGATTTAAAGTAGAGTTTTTAAAAGTGGACAAAGATGGTAAGGTTGATATTGATTATCTAAAAAATGTAATAGATGAAAAAACAGCTCTTGTTGCTGTCTTACACGGAAATAATGAAACTGGAGTTTTACAGGATATTGAGAGTATAGGTAAGATATGTAGAGAAAAGGAAGTTCTATTTTTTACAGATGTAGTTCAGTCTTTTTTAAAAGAGGAGATAAACATAGAGTATATAGATTTTCTATCTATCTCCGGACATAAATTCAATGCTCCAAAAGGAATAGGAATTCTATACAAAAGAAAAGATATAGATATTCCTCCTCTTATCTATGGAGGAGGTCAAGAAAAGGGATTAAGGTCAGGTACTGAAAATGTCCAGCTTATAGGTGCAATCTCAGATGCTGTTAGAATTTGGAAACAAAACAGTCCAGAATTTATAAAAAAGTTAAAAGAGATAAGAAAAAGATTTGAAGCTCTAATTAAAGAAAGAATCCCTCAAATCCATATAGTAGGAGAGAAGGTAGAAAGATTACCTCATATATCAAATATCATATTCCAGAAGGTAGATGCTCAATCTTTAATAATGGCTCTTGATAGTGAAGGAATCTGTGTGTCTTCTGGTTCCGCCTGTTCTTCTGGGACACCTACACCTTCCCATGTGTTACTTTCAATGGGATATTCCGAAAAGGAAGCCCTCTCCTCTGTGAGATTTTCCTTTGGTGTTTATAACACTTTGGAAGAAGTAGATTTTGCCACAGAGAAGATAAGGGAAATTTATTTACAACTTTCAACGTTCTTTTAAAATTTTTAATATCTTCTCAACAACATCCTCAACAGGTATATTATACTCTCCTTTCTCTATCATCTCCTTAATCTTTTCCAATTTCTCCTGTCTCAAGTTATACTCCTCTTGAAGAATTTTTAAAATATCTTCCAAACTTTTATTCCTCAACTTATCATAAATATCATCCATAAAACTCAACTCTTCTTAAACTGTTAACTATTTTTCGGTATAATTTTTTAAAAATTTAGTGAGGTGTACATGATTTTAAGTATAGATACATTCTCAGATAACTTCTCGGTAGCCGTTATTACACCGGATAAAAAAGTGTTATCTTCAGTTAGTAGTCTTAAACCAAAACCTTTTTCTGAGATTCTGATAGGCAAGATAGATGAAGTTTTAAAGAATGGGTCTGTTAATAAAAATCAGATAACTGCTGTTGTGGTAAATAAAGGACCAGGCTCAAACACAGGTTTAAGGGTTGGTGTTATCACTGCTAAAACTATTGCATACTCTTTAAACATTCCAATATACGCATACGAAAGCCTCGACGTAATGGCTTATATATACAGATATTTCTGTGGTAAAGTTGTTCCAGCTATAAATATAGGAAAGAAAAGAGTAGCATACAAAATTTTTGAAAATGATACTTTAATCCAAAATTTAACAGTAGAAGAGTTGGATAACTTTATATCAAAATTCAAAGATAAGGATAGCCATCTTATAGTGGAGAAAAACCTTAACCTTAACTTTTCAAACTCCCAAACTCTCCTTTATCCTCTCTCTATTCCAGGGGCTATTTACAGTTTAGATAAAGATTTAAAAGCTGATATTATGTGGCTTGAGCCTATCTATCACGATTGATATTTCTCTTGGTTTTAAAAAACTCTTTAAGTAGCTGAGAAAATCTGTCATCTGGCATATAGAAGTATTTTGGTTTATGGGGAAACTTTTTATCATCAAACACTGTATACTTTGTTATAACTGCCCCCTCTTTCTCATTTTTTGATCCAAAATACACTTCTTTTATACGTGCTTGAATTATTGCACCACTACACATAAGACAAGGCTCCAATGTTATGTATATACTACATCCATCAAGTCTATAACTGTTTAATCTTTTACAAGCTTTTTCTATTGCTAAAATCTCTGCATGATAGACTGCGTTATTTCTCGTTATTCTCTGATTATAGGCTTTTGAGATAACTTCACCATCTTTGACTATAACAGCTCCTACAGGTACTTCATCTTTTTCAAAGGCTTTGACAGCTTCTTTATATGCTAAATCAAAAAACTTTTTATGGTCCTTCAACATTTATAAACTCTAATAAATCTGTGGCTTTTAATCCTTCCTGTCCATATTTTAAAGATGCTAAATCACCGGCTTTTCCGTGGGTATAGACAGCAAGCTTTAAAGCATCCTCTATGGGAAGTCTGCTAATTAAAGATGCTACTATACCTGCAAGTATATCACCAGTGCCAGCTGTTGCCATTCCTGGGTTTCCGGTTATATTGTAAAGTATCTTTCCTTCAGGAGTTACTACCATCATCCTTGAAAATTTAACTATAAGATAGCTACCTGTATCCTTACAAAACTGTGTCGCTATATCCTCCATATTGTCAAAAATCTGTTCTGAACTATATCCAGTAAGCCTTGAAAACTCTCCTATGTGGGGAGTTAACACAGTAGGGAAATCTCTACTTTTTAACTTTTCTTTCCAGTTATTGATACTCACCAAATTATTTATACCATCTGCATCTATAACAATAGGCTTTTCTACCGTAATTAATTTCTCTAATAAATCCTTACACCCTTCCGATACTCCCATTCCCATACCTACGGCAACAGAAGAAATTTTTAACTTTTTTAATATATCTAATATAGGTATATCCAAATCAAAAAAACCATCTTTTGATTTTACAGGATAACTCATCTCTTCTATTAAGTTTGTCTCTATCACTGGATTGATGATATCCGGTATTATTGCAGTTACCAATCCACTTCCTGATCTGCTTGCAGATTTACAAGCCATTATAACGGCTCCAGATTTTCCAACACTTCCACCAATTACAGCCACATGTCCAAATGTGTATTTATGTCCAGTTTTTTCTCTCTTTGGAAAAATTAAATTTTCTGGAGTAATTATAAATCTATTTATATCTGATGCATATTTATCGTTTAAACCTATATCACATAAAACAACCTCTCCGCACATTTCTGCTGCTGGATAGAGAATATGACAGGGCTTTTTATAACCAAAAGTGACAGTAATATCAGCTTTAATAGAAGGTTCATAAATTTTATGAGAATCTGCATCTAATCCTGATGGGATATCTATACTTATAACCCTTTTCCCTGATTGATTTATTAAACTAATAACTTCTGTCCTGTATCCAGAGATAGGGGGTTTGAAACCAGTTCCAAAGATGGCATCTATAATAACATCAGCTTTTAATAAGCTTTCCCGTAAAATATCTAAATTATCCGCAGTTATAAAAATCGGATTTAAGCCAAAATTTCTTAGTATCTCTATATTTTTTCTGTTATCTTGTGATAACTTATCAAAAGAGTCAGATAGAATAAAAACATCTACACTTTTAGAGTATCTATAAAGATATCTCGAGACTACAAGACCATCTCCACCATTATTTCCACTTCCGCAAATTACTGTAAAATTATCCTTATCAAAAAATCTCTCTTTTATAACCTCAAAGGCACACCTTCCCGCATTTTCCATAAGGACAAGGGAAGGTATACCTGTTTCTTCTATTGTTTTCTTATCTACCCGAGATATTTCACTACTTTTTAGTAATCTCATTGTTTTGCAAGTCTTATAACTTCATTAACAAGTTTTTCAATCCCTTCTGCAACATCTTTTATAGATTTTCCAAGCATATATGCAGGAGTTGTCACTATCTTATTTTCTTCATCTACCACCATCTCATTGACAGGACAGGATAGATGTTTTGCTCCCATATCTTCTATTGCCTTAGCTACATCTATATCTGTTCCAATTGTAACAGTAGGATGAGCTTCTCTCAAAGCTGATGCCACTATAACCGGAGATATACATATAGCACCTATCGGCTTTCCTGCTTTAAACATATCTACAAGTAATCTCTTTACCTGTGGTATAACTTCTGCTTCTGCACCTTTCTCAAGGAAGTTGGAGAAATTTTTAGCCACTCCATAACCACCAGGCATAATTAAGCCATCAATATCTTCCGCTTTAACATCATCTATGTTTTTAATGTTTCCCCTTGCTATCCTTGCTGCTTCTACTAAAACATTTCTCGTTTCATTCATAGGTTCTCCGGTTAAGTGATTGATAACATCTTTCTGTTGAATATCTGGAGCCATGATAACAGTTTCTACTCCAGCTTTATCAAGGAAGTAAAGTGTTAAAGTTGCCTCATGTATCTCTGCTCCATCAAAAACTCCACATCCTGCAAGAATAACTCCAATTTTCATCAAACTCACCTCCACTATAAATATAAAAACTATTATATCTCATTTATTTATAAAAATATCTCTTCTCCGAAAGTTGATAAATCTATAAACTCATCTGCAGATTCTACAAGCTCTTTCGCAGCTGTTTGTCTAAATGCTGCAACCTCTACCTTTACCCCTTTTGTTTGTAAATATCTCACTAAATCTTTAAAATCTCCATCTCCACTAACAAGAATTGCTACATCTACTTTTTCAGCCATAGAGATAGCATCCATCGCTATCCCCATATCCCAGTCTGCTTTGACAGTGCTCCAAATCACTCCATTTTCATCTACTCTCTTAAATATCTTCGGCTCTTTTTCTCTTACCTGATATCCAATCTGTTTTAATGTGTGTATAAAACCCTTTTGATCAACTCCTTGAAGTTTCACAAGATATGCTATTGCTCTTACAAGTACTCTACCATTAATAAGCTTTTCCAAAGTTTTTTCAAAATCCACTTTTCTGTTAAAGGTATCTCTTGCAGAGTAGTATAGATTTTGGACATCCATAAAGACAGCCACTCTTTGATTTTGGTATATCTTATAATTTTTTACCATCTACTAACTCCTAAAAATTTCCTTTATCTGAGATAAACTTCTTATATTCTCTACTTTAATATTTTCTTGATCCAAACTTTTAACTGAAGCAAAGACCCTCTTTAATCCCATTTTTTTACACTCTTTTATCCTTAAATCAGAGAAATAAACTCCTCTAACTTCACCGGTAAGTCCTATCTCTCCAAAAAATGCAGTATCAGAAGGAACTGAAATATCTCTATAAGAAGAGTATATAGCAACTGCTAACGGCAAATCAACTGCCGGATCATCTATTTCAATACCACCTACTACATTGATAAATATATCCTTGTCTTTCAGATTTATCTTAAGCTCCCTTTCAACAACAGCTGTTATGATGGAAAGTTTGTTTATATCTATTCCCTGAGATCTTCTCTGTGGGACAGGATAAAAAGTTTTTGAAACAAGAGCCTGTATCTCTACAAGAACTGGTTTTGAGCCTTCTGTATAAGGGAAAATTACACTTCCTGATTTTCCTTCTGGCTTTTCTGACAAGAAAAATGAAGATGGGTCTAAGACTTCTTCCATTCCTCTGTCTGTCATATTAAAGACAGCCATCTCTCCAGAAGACCCAAATCTATTCTTTATAATTTTCAATATCCTGTATCCATATCCTTTTTCACCTTCAAACTGGGCAACTGTGTCAACGAGATGCTCAAGGACTTTTGGTCCTGCTATTGCTCCCTCTTTATTAACCTGACCTACTATCACAGATATCACACCTTTTGACTTTGAAAATTCAGTAATCTTACTACATACATACTTAACTTGAGAAACAGAACCAGCTACAGATTCTAAAGATTGAGAATATATAGTCTGTATTGAGTCAAAAACTACAAAGTCAGGTTTTAGATTATCAATAACTTCAAGGATATTTTCCAAAGATACATCAGATAGGATATATAGATTCTGTTGTGATACACCTATTCTTTTTGCCCTTATACTTATCTGATGTTCTGACTCCTCACCGGATACATATAAAACTTTCTTATCATTTGCTATATTTGAGGAAACCTTAAGTAGTAATGTAGATTTACCTATTCCAGGCTCTCCGGAAACAAGTACAACCTGACCTTCAACAAATCCTCCACCAAAAGCTTCATCAAGATTTTTATAACCTGTTGATAATCTTTGGAAATTTTCTCTTGTTTTTATCTGTGTAATTGGTGTAGGTTGAGACTTAGAATAAAAATTTTCTGATTTTGGTATAACTGTCTCTATTTCTTCGGTTATTGTGTTGTATGTACCACAGTTGGAACATCTTCCAGACCATGCTGGAAATTTTGACCCACACTCATTACATATAAATACTGTTCTCTGCTTTACTTTCTTCAATCTAAACACATCTCCATAGCTTGTTTAGTAGATTGTCCCAATCTACTAACTCATAAGCCTTTTCTCTTAAAAGCTGTAAGTTAATTTCAGCCCATAGTGGAAAGTCTTTCTCGTATAGCTTTTTTAAATCCTCTTTTGTTAAATCTCTTACTTCCATTTTTCCGCCTCTTTTTTAGCTATTTTGTCACACTCTTCATTTAGTGGATCACCACTGTGACCTTTGATCCATATAGGATTTATCTTATGAACCTTCCTTAATCTGTCAAGTTTCTGCCACAGTTCTACGTTTTTTAACTCCTTCTTTTTAGAAGTTTTCCATCCATTTTTAGCCCAGTTATCTAACCACTCCTTTAATCCTTTAACTACATGCTCTGAATCTGTGTAAAGATCTACTTCACAAGGTTCCTTTAAAGCTTCAAGTGATTTTATTACAGCAGTTAACTCCATTTGGTTATTTGTTGAATATGGTTCTCCTCCGGATATTATTTTTTTCTTTCCGTTGTACATGAGTATCCCACACCAGCCTCCAGGACCGGGATTTCCGATAGATGAACCATCAGCATATATTATAACCTTTTTCATATTAGCTTACATCTCTTGAAAAAGCCTCTTCGTATGTGTATGGACAATTTTCCGGAATACTAAATTTATCTGGATTATAACCATTTTTAATAAGCCATATTTTTAATCTTTTTTTGCTTCTATCCATGCATAGTCTAACTCTTCAGGTAACTTTGTTTTTAGACTTGGATATTTTTCAAACATTGACTCTATTTCTATTCTTGCAACCTTTATACTCCTTTTCCAAGAATCTCCAGCAGTTTCTCCTCCGGCTAAATCTTTAAAGTTGTCAATTTTATACAGGTACTCCAAAATCACAGCTAAATAACTTATACAGGCTTTTAAATCAGACCTTGACATATCCTCAATCTCCTCAAGTAGATTATCCCAATCTACTAACTCATAAGCCTTTTCTCTCAAAAGCTGTAAGTTAATTTCAGCCCATAGTGGAAAGTCTCTATCGTATAGCTTTTTTAAACTTTCTTTATCTATCTGCTTTGTTATCATCTGTTGCTCCCTTAGAAGTTATATATCACATGTATATTATCTGGAAAACAATCGGAATTTCAACGGTAATTCTCTTCGGAGGTTTTTTCAAAGGTTGGAGTTTTTTAAGTATATCTATAGCTCCTTTATCAAGGACATTATAACCACTTCCTTCCACTATAACTATTGAGTTTTCATCAATTGTCCCATCTTCATTTATAGTAACACGAACAATAACTTCTCCCTCTATCTTTAATCTTTTAGCTATAGGAGGATACAGGTCTCTCTCTCTTGCCTGTTGATTTAACCATCTTATTAGATCTTTTAGATATCCATTTATGTCCTCATCTTTCTTGGGAGGGGTTTTAAACTGGTCAGGCCTTCCAGCAGATAAATCAACTTTCTGTGGAGGAGTTTGAGGTTGCGGTGTAATAGAATCTTCAGATTTTGGGATTGCCGGAGGTTGGGGTTGTGGATTTACAGATTCAGTAGTTTCTGATTTAACAGGAGGTTTCGATTCCGGAATTGTAGAAGCAGGATGAGGCTCAGGTTGAGGTTGAACCTGAGGTTGTGGTTTTGGAGTTGGTTGAGGCTGTGGAGCCGGCTTTTGAGTTTCCCTAACAACTGGTTTTTCTTCTTTTTTTTCTACTTTTTCAGGATTGATAAAAGGTTTCTGTGTTAAATTTTCTGTATCAAGGGATATTGTTATTATCTTTTCTTTTTCAGGTTGAGGTTTAAGATTTACAAAGTAAAGAATAGAAAATATAGATATATGGAAAATTAAAGAAACTAAAAATGAAAACCATAAAATCCTTTTTTCATCTTTAAACATTACTACTCTTTCTTAGTTTCAACTACATACTTAGATAATCCTACCTGTCTACAAACATCTATAACTGATACAACATCCTGAAATATAACATCTTTCTCAGATTTTAAAACTACCACTTTCTCTGGATCAGCTATCTGTTTTAGCTTTGCCTCAAGAGTAGGTATATCAACTTTATTTCCCTCAAAGAAAATACCGTCTTTCTTGATAACAATCTCTATTTTATTTTGAAGCTGTTTTGCCGGCTCTGAGGTTTTTGCTTTCGGAAGATCCAAGGGAATTTTTCCTTCTACTATAAATGTAGCCGTAGCCAAGAAGATGATTAAAATAACTAATATAATATCCACAAAAGGGGTCATATTTATTTCAGATATCTCTCTCTCATCTTTATCAATTAACTTCATCTTTTACTCCTCTGTTTGGAGTGGTAAACCTTTTTTAGCTTCGTATATAAGTAGTAATGTTTTTATCTTCCGGACAAAGTAGTTGTATGCAATAACGGAAGGTATAGCCACAAAAAGTCCCATAGCTGTTGCAACCAAAGCCTCTGATATTCCAGTCATAACTACTCTAACTCCAAACTCTGTAGAAGTCCCCAAGCTGTGAAAAGCCTTTATAACACCTAAAACTGTTCCAAAAAGTCCTATAAAAGGAGCATTGTTCCCAAAAGTAGCAAGTATGCCAAGCCTTTTTTCAAGAAGAAGTTTCAGTGTAAGAGGGTCATAAGACATTAAATTTGACTCTATATGTTTTATTGTTATAAATCTCTCAACGATAATAGCAACCATAACAACACTCATAAGTACAAGAACATACAGAACAGGGTCTCCACCAATAAGAGCTATCTTTAAGAAACTTTCAGTTAAATTCACCTTATCCTAACCTCTAACTTTTTAATCATACAAAAACATTATACACTACCATCTTAGAAATTTTTGTTAACAGAGTTTAAAGAGAAATATTTAAATCTCTCCAAATATCTCAAGAATTTTGAAAAATGAAAGGGTTGCAGACAGTATCTCTTGGTTTTTTCTATTTTTTATGCTTATATTTTCTGATATTGTATATAGTAGATTGTTTATTGTTTCCTTACCGTTTAAAAAATTATGGACTGTTAAATTAAGATCTGTTTCATAAGTTTTAATAGAACTTTCCACTAATTTTAGTTTTTCTTTTGAGTAGTTATACTCTTGGATAAGTTTATCTAATGACCAGATAGTTTGATTTATAACATTTACCCTTTTTTCTTCAGATGCAATAAGCTGTAATTTTTGCTCTAAAACTATCTGTTCCTGATTTAATCTTTTCCATACAGGCACATTCACATAGAGGTTAACTCCCATTGAAAATGCATCCTGAAATCTATCTTTACTTTTATAGGTTACCGAGATCCCAAAATCGGGCATAAATATCTCTTTAGCCAATTTATAGGATAACCTATCCCTCTCTATCTGTTTCTCTATATATTTAACTGAAAGACTGAATTTTTTTACCTTCTCTCTTAGTTCTTCCTGATCTATCTCCTGTAAGTTAAAGGGCTTTATCTCTACATCCTTGATATCATAATTCACAAGGACTCTTATATCAGAAATTAGTTTAGACACCAAAAGTTTCAAATCTTGATTTTCTAAGACTAGACCTGTTTTAAAGATTAAAAGTTTACTTTTATCTGTTTCAGTTATACTTCCATGTAGGATATTATCTATTAACTCTAAAGCCTGGTTATTTATTGCTATTTTTTCTCTATAAAACTGGATGTAGAGAGCGTTTTCAATTATCTGCCGAAGTATTTTACTCTTTTCTTGTTTCAATAATATCATCTGTGATTCGTATCTCTTTTCTTCTATTTCCTTTTGAAGTTGTAATTTTTCATACCAAGGTATGTATTGAAATACTGTAAAATTTCCACTATCTTTAATAGAAAATGAAAAAGATGGGTTAGGTAACCTTCCTGCTGTTTTTGATTTCTGTTTTAAAACTTCCACTTCTTTTTCTATTCTCTTTATATCCGGATTATAAAGTTTTGCCAGATTTATAATCTCTTCAACTGTCTCTGCGTATACAGGTTTAAGAGATAGAAGGACAACTAAGATAGATATAAAAAATATCATAATCCACCTTTTTAATTTCTTTTTAGGATAAATTTAAGAGAAAAGGAGATGAGAGTCAATAGAAAATTTATTTTTGGTTGCGGAGGGAGGATTTGAACCTCCGACCTCCGGGTTATGAGCCCGGCGAGCTACCAAGCTGCTCCACCCCGCGATGTCTATGCGCCCGGCACGATTCGAACGTGCGACCTACGGATTAGAAGTCCGTTGCTCTATCCAGCTGAGCTACGGGCGCACGTTATTTAGTCGGAGTGGCAGGACTTGAACCTGCGACCCCGTGCTCCCAAGGCACGTGCTCTCCCACCTGAGCTACACTCCGATTCAAAACAGGTAAATATTATATTACGTATTCAAAAAATTTTCAAGACTTTTTGAAATTTTCAATAGACTTTAAGATATCTTCTTTGGCAGAATTTGAATCCTTAAATGATTTAACTTTAACCCACTTTCCGGATTCAAGTTCTTTGTAATGTTCAAAGAAATGTTTTATTTTGTTTAATGTAGCTTGTGGTAAGTCTGTTATTTCTTTTATCGAATCATAACTATTGTCAAGCTTAGACACTGGAACTGCTATTATCTTTGTATCTATTCCTTCTTCATCTTCCATTTCAAGCATACCAATTGGTCTTGCTCTTATAACACTTCCAGGTACTACAGGCTCCCTTGATATAACTAACACATCTGTTGGATCTCCATCATCTGCCAATGTATTCGGTATAAATCCGTAATTAAAAGGGTAATACATAGCTGTAAATAGAAATCTATCTACAAAAACTGCTCCACTTTCTTTATCAACTTCATATTTTATACTACTACCTTGCGGTATCTCAATTACAACATAGATATCTTCCGGAGGATTTTTACCTGCTGGGATTCTTTTTAAGTCCATCCTTTACCTCTCTTGTGATATTTTAAATAAGAAGCTCCCGAGGAGGGATTCGAACCCCCGACCAGTCGGTTAACAGCCGACCGCTCTGCCTGCTGAGCTACTCGGGAACAAATGGTACTATATATTATACACAGTCATTTTTCAAAATGCAATAGCTTTAATATAGAAAGGACTTTTTCTCTTTTTTCTGTTAGTTCTTGGTAGAGCTGTCTCTCTTTTTCCACTACATTAGAAGGAGCTTTTTCTACAAAAGATGGATTATTTAGTTTGTTTTCTGCAATTTTTAAAGACTTTTCTATATCTGAAAGTATCTTCTGTTGTCTTTCTATCTCTTTCTGTATGTCTATAACTCCTTCTATATCTATAAAACCTTCTCCTATATCAGATATAACAGCTACTTCTGTATCTTTTTTAGGGATATTTGATAACTCCAAACTTTCTGCTTTTACAAGATTTGAAATCTGCTGTTTTAGAGACATTAATAAGCTTTCTGTTTCCTTGTCAGATGGTTTTATACGGATTTTGAGTTTTCTGGTTGGCTCTATATTAAAATCTGACCTTACAGCTCTTATCTTTGATATTAAATCTTTAAGGTTCTCAATAAATCTCTCTTCTTTTTCAAATATTAAACTGTTATCTATCTCTGGATATTTTGAGATTGCTAAGAATTCTTTATCTTTTGTTGGGATATGATTATAAATCTCTTCTGTTATAAAAGGCATTATAGGATGGAGAAGTTTCATTGAGTTTTCAAGGACATATATTAACACAGTAAGAGCTGTATCTTTCTCTTCTGGGGAACCTTTGTATATTCTCTCTTTTGTAAACTCTATATACCAGTCACAGTAATCATGCCAGAAAAAGTCATACAATGTAGATGCATACTCATTGTATCTGTAAGACTCAAGTTCTGAAGAGGACTTCTCAATTGTTTTCTGTAATTTTGACAGTATCCATCTGTCTTCTACCGATAAGTTTAATTTTTGTAAATCAAATTTATAATCTTTACCTTTCTCAATGTTTGATAGGACAAATTTTGATGCGTTAAATATTTTATTTGAGAAATGTTTATAACCTTCTATTCTCTTTTCAGATAGTCTTATATCTCTACCTTGAGCTGCTAAGGCTGTTAGTGTAAATCTTAAAGCATCAGCTCCGTATTTTTCAGTCATCTCTAAAGGGTCTATAACATTACCCTTTGTCTTTGACATCTTCTCTCCCTTCTCATCTCTGACAAGGGCATGGATATATACATCTCTAAAAGGCTCTTTCTCCATAAATTTCATACCCATCATTATCATACGGGCAACCCAGAAAAAGATAATGTCAAATCCTGTTACCAGTAAAGATGTAGGGTAAAATCTTTGTAAATCTTTGGAATTTTGTGGCCAGCCGAGGGTTCCAAAGGGCCATAAAGCTGAAGAAAACCAAGTATCAAGGACGTCTTCATCCTGTTTTAAGTTTCTACTTTTACATTTCTCACACTCTAAAACTATCTCGTATCTCTCTGGATAGAGCTGTTTTATATATTTTGAGTTTTCAAGGGCTTTTATAAGAGATTTTTTTTCTTTTAACTGGGGAATTTCCCTACCAAAAACCACTTTTTCGTAAAACTCAAGGTTTGTCTTGTCTTCCTGTGTAAAGTTTTGACTTTCAAGTAGATCTAAAATCTCATCAACACAGAAAATTTTTCCTATTTTACTATCTGCATAAAGGTTAAATATAACCTTCTCAAAATCTTCCTCAAATATATCATCGTTGAAAGCATTACTGTGTCCACAATCAGAACAGTACCAAACCGGTATTCTGTGTCCCCACCATATCTGCCTTGATATACACCACTCTCTGATGTTATACATCCAGTTAAGGTATGTTTTCTGCCAGTTTTCTGGGATAAATCTTATCTTACCTTTCTCTACAACCTCAATGGCTTTATCTGCTAACTTTTTTGTATCAACAAACCACTGGGTAGATAGATAAGGCTCTATCACTTCTTTTGACCTTTGAGAGTGTCCTACATTATGTATGTGTTCTTCCACTTTTTCAAGAAGTCCTAACTCTTTCAATCTTTCTATAATTTTTTTCCTTGCATCGTATCTGTATAAACCTTCAAACTCTCCTGCATTTTTATTCATAACCGCAGATTCATCCATAACAACTATCATAGGTAAATTGTGTCTCTTTCCAACTTCAAAGTCGTTTGGGTCATGAGCTGGTGTTATTTTAACGGCTCCAGTTCCAAAAGCTGGATCAACATACTCATCTGCTATTATAGGAATAAGGTTTGAGACTTCCTTACCGTTAATATCGTATCTCTTCTCTGGTGCCAGAGGTAAAACTACAAACTCACCTATGAGATGTTTATATCTATCATCTTCCGGATTAACTGCAACTGCTGTATCCCCAAGTATCGTTTCGGGTCTTGTTGTTGCAACTGTTATATACTCATCACTGTCTTTTATTGGATATTTTATATACCATATATTACCTTTTTTCTCCTCATACTCCACTTCAAGATCTGATATTGCTGTTCTCTCTTTTGGATCCCAGTTTACTATGTAAGGAGCTTTAAATATAAGACCTTCCTTGTATAACTTTACAAAAGCCTCTCTTACAGCCCTTGAAAATCCTTCATCAAGTGTAAATCTCTGGCGAGACCAATCACAGGAAGCTCCAAGTCTAACAAGCTGATTCTTTATTGAATTTCTTGACTGGGGAACCCACTCCCAAACTTTCTGGATAAATTTCTCTCTTCCAAGGTCAAATCTACTTATACCTTTTTCTGATAACTGACGGACTACTACCCACTGAGTAGCTATACCTGCATGGTCAAAACCCGGAAGCCATAGTACATTATAACCTTTCATTCTTTTGTATCTTACTATTATGTCTTGTAATGTCATATTGAGAGAGTGTCCTATATGTAAGCTTCCCGTAACGTTTGGAGGAGGTATTACAACAGAGAAATACTCTCCATCTTCTTCCTTTGGGCTAAAAATAGCAGTTTTTAAATACTCTTTACTCCACTTTTCTTCTATCTCTATGTGATTATACTCTTTTAACATCTCTTACCTCTTGTTTGCTCTTGCAAATACTTTAAGAGGTAGAGCCCAAACTTTTGTAAAGGCTCCTCCGGCTTTATGGTCAAAAGAGTCTTTTGGTGAGTATGTTGCAAGGTCTTCACTGTATAGAGAGTTCGGAGATTTTCTTCCTACTATACTAAATTTACCTTTAAATAGTTTGACTCTAACAGTTCCATTTACCACTTTTGCTATCTCGTTATTAAATGCATCTAAAGATTCTCTCAGTTTTGAAAACCAAAGACCCTCATAAACTATTTCTGCATAAGGGTGTGATATGTGATCTTTTTTGTAGTGATATGTAAATCTATCTAAAACTATACTCTCTATCTCATCATAGGCTGATATAAGTATAAGCCCAGCAGGAGATTCATAAACTTCCCTTGTCTTTATACCTACTAATCTATTTTCTACCATATCTATTCTGCCAACTCCATGTTTTCCAGCAATCTCATTTAAATCCCAGATAAGTTGCCAAAGCTGGTTATACTCTTTTCCATTAAGTTTTACTGGAGTTCCCTCTTTAAACTCTATCTCTATATACTCCCCAGTATCAGGTGCTTTATCTGGAGATACAGTTATCTCAAAAGCATCTTCTGGTGGCTCTGTCCATGGATCTTCTAACGGACCTGCCTCTATTGCAACACCCCAGAGATTTCTATCGTAAGAGTAAGGTTTTTCCTTAGTAGCCTTTACAGGAATACCATGTTTTAATGCATAATCAATCTCCTCTTCCCTTGATTTAAACTCCCACTCCCTAACAGGTGCCAAAACTTCTATATCAGGATCCAAAGCCCAAACTGAAGCCTCAAATCTAACTTGGTCATTTCCTTTTCCTGTAGAACCGTGAGCTACATAGTGAGCTCCTTCTCTATGGGCTACCTCAACAAGTTTTTTTGCAATTAGTGGTCTTGATAAAGATGATAAAAGTGGGTATTTACCTTCATATAAAGCCGTTGCTCTCATTAAAGGAGTACAGTATTCTCTTGCAAACTCTTCTTTTATATCATCTATAATAGCTTTAACAGCCCCGGCTTTTTTTGCTTTTTCTTCAATCTCACCTAACTCCTCTCCCTGACCTACATCTGCTGTATAGGTTATAACTTCAAACCCCCTATCTGTCAGCCATCTAACTATAACAGATGTGTCAAGTCCACCAGAATATGCAAGAACAACTCTCTTCTTCATAATACCTCCGGTAAAATTATAAAATTTTCAAAAAAATATTATAGCTTGAATTGATGGTAGAGTTTCATAGAAATTATAGTTTTGTCAAATTTGCAAAAATAAAACAGATAACCTCTGAAATCTTTAGATTTTAGGTTAAAA
This sequence comes from Hydrogenothermaceae bacterium, assembly GCA_026418455.1. Classification (GTDB taxonomy): domain Bacteria; phylum Aquificota; class Aquificia; order Aquificales; family Hydrogenothermaceae; genus JAOABC01. The sequence goes on along the minus strand of JAOABH010000003.1, from coordinate 157,420 downwards.
TATCTTTGGCATAAATATTGCTTGCTAAAATTTAACCCTTTTTGAAGGAGATTAAAGATGATATGTCAATTTCAAAGGACTATAAAGAATCCAATTAAGATAGAAGGAGTTGGATTACACTCCGGAGAAAATACAACTTTATATCTGATACCAGCAAAAGAAAATGAAGGAATCAAGTTTATAAAAGATGGAGTTGTTATACCTGCTCACATAGATAACGCCCACAGTTTTGAATACTCAACTACACTTTATAAAGAAGGTAAAACTATCAGAACAGTTGAACATCTAATGGCAGCACTCTACTTTACAGGAATAGACAACATAACAATTGAAATAGCACAAGGAGAAGAGTTACCTATACTTGATGGTAGTAGTAAAGTTTTTGTAGAAAAAATAAAAGAAGCAGGTATTGTTTCCCTTCCTCAAGAAAAAATATATGCAGTAATAGAAGAACCAATAGAGATATTTCAGGAAGATAAATTTATAAAAGCTACCCCTTCAAACAGGTTTAAAGTAATCTATCAGGCAAACTACAATAACAGTATCATAGGAAATAAAAAATTTGAGTATATTCCGGAGAATATAGACTCTTTTAAAGGAATATATACAGCCAGAACTTACTGTTTCTTAGAAGAAGTCGAATACCTCAGAAGCAAGGGACTTGCAAAAGGTGGTTCCTTAGAAAATGCAGTAGTTTTTGATAAAGATAAAGTTTTAAATGAAGAAGGTTTAAGATTTGAAGATGAACCTATAAGACATAAAACATTGGATTTAATAGGAGATTTATACCTATTAGGTTACCCAATAATAGGGGAGATTTTCTCATTCAAAGGTGGTCATAGATTAAATGCGGAGTTTGTGAAAGCTCTTATATCTCAAGGTGCATATTCTTTAAAACAAGCATCAGAAATTATTGAAATTATGAACTTTGGCTGTTTTTATGATAAAGTTTATTGATGCTTTAACTAAATTTTCCTAATATTTAGGATAACTAATTTAAAAATTGGAGTTTAAGATGATAAATTTTATATTTGCTTTAATTCTTTCTATATCTTCCATTGTTTTTGCGTCAGATTTAGTTGGAGAGAAGTTTAAAGATTTCTATGGTAAAGACGAATCCGGAAAGATACTAAAGTTATCCGATATAGCCGGTAAAGGAAAACCTGTTGTTGTGGTATTTTGGGCTATAGGTGATGTGGATACATACAAAGTTTTACCTCAGATAAACAGCATATATGATAAATATAAAGATAAGGTTGTTTTTGTAGCACCTTTACTAAGTAAATCTGATGACAAAGAGGTCAAAGAAGCTAAAAAAATGATACCTTTAAAATTACCTGTATGGCTTGCTGGAACAGATTCAATAAAAGCTTACAGTATAGAAAAAGTAGATGTTCCATACATAGTTTTTATATCCAAAGATGGTAAAGTAGTTAACATAATGAAAACAGCAAGAGATTTAAATCAGGTAGAGAAAAATATTAAGGAGATTATAAAGTAATAGACAAGAGACCAAAAAGTTAGATTATTTAGCAACATTACATTGCTGTTCTTATGAAAATAGTTTAGTAAGCTTTTCCTTTAATTTGTAAAAAGCTTTGCCTCTATGACTTATCTTATTTTTTTCCTCTACTGTCAATTGAGCCATTGTTCTATCAAAACCTAAAGGTTTAAAAATAGGATCGTATCCAAAGCCCATATTACCTATTGGTTTATCTGTAATCTCTCCTTCACACACTCCCTCAGAAAATATTCCAAATCCTTCTGGAGAGTAAAATACAACCACACTAACATATCTTGCAGACCTATTTCTTTCATTTTCCATAAGCTTTAAAACTTTCTGAATATTCTTTTCATCTTTACTTAATCCCTCTATATCAAACTTGCCACCAAACTCTATATTATAGAATCTTGCTGAATACACACCTGGATAACCATTTAAAGCATCTATTACAAGACCACTATCTTCAGCTATAACTGGCATATTGTAGTATAGAGCATACTCTTTTGCTTTCTTTATGGCATTTTCCAGAAAAGTCTGTCTATCTTCTTCTACTTCTATCTTATCTTCTAAATCTTTTAAAGATAAAACCTCTATATCTAATCCTTCAAATAGTTTTCTTAACTCTCTTATCTTCCCATCATTTGTTGTTGCCAGTAGGAGCTGCATTTTTACTTTCCTCTTTTTTTAGTTCTGTTGGACATACAACAGCCATAAACTCATCTTTTGACATCTTCTTTATCCCGGCTTTTTTATTCTCACAGGAACTTTTACATATAGAAGCCAATTTTTTATTACTTTTTAATCCTACGGACGTTATAAGAGAATCCATAGCATTGTATCCATCATCACAGTTGTTTATATCATAACAGCTATCATAAACATTAAACATACCTTCACAGGTTTGAGAGAAACTATATCCGTATAAAAACATTAACATTAAAAATATTCGCTTCATACTTTAACCTGCATAATGTATGTATGTAGTATAGCAACAGCATCGGCTATATCGTAGCTGTCTAAATTTAGTTTATATAAACTATTTACCATATTAAGAACTTCTTCTTTCGATGCTCTTCCATATCCGGTTATACATATCTTAACTTCTGCCGGTGTAAACTCTTCTACTTCTATATTAAATGTCTGACAGGCAAGTAGTACAACACCTCTCACTTCTCCGAGTTTTATAAGTGTCTGAGCATTGATACTGTAAAATGGTGTTTCTAATAAAACTTTATCAGGTTTAAACTTCTCTAAAAGTCTATTTAACTCTTTATATAAATAAAGGAGTGGTTCTCTTTTCTTTTTTAAATCTAAAATACCAGTTTCTAATATAGATAATCTATCATCTTCAAGGTCAGCAACTGCATAACCGGTTTTACTACTTGATGGATCAAAAGATAAAAGTCTCAACTATCCCTCAACTTTTTCAAGTATTTTTTCCGGAATATCAAAGTTTGCATAAACCTTCTGAACATCATCATTATCTTCAAGAGCATCAAGAAGTTTCATAAGTTTAGTAGCTGTCTCTTCATTTGTTATCTGGACAGTGGTTGTAGGAATTTTCGTGATTTCAGCCTTTGATATTGGTACACCCATCTTTTCAAGATTTTCTTTAACTGTGTATAGCTCAGATGGAGATGTTCTTATCTCATAGTAATCTTGGTCTTCTGTTATCACATCTTCTGCCCCAGCTTCTATTGCCTTTTCAAATATCTCTTCTTCCGATATAGCAGATTTTTCAACATTTATAATACCTTTATCTTCAAATAAGAAAGATACACAACCAGATGTCCCGAGATTACCACCGTATTTTGAGAATATATGTCTCACTTCTGCTGTTGTTCTATTTCTGTTATCTGTCATAGCTTCAACTATGATTGCAACTCCTTCCGGACCATATCCTTCATACTGAATTTCCTCATAATTTACACCTTCTAACTCTCCTGTTCCTCTCTTTATAGCTCTCTCTATATTTTCAGAAGGCATATTAACTTCTCTTGCTTTCTCTATAGCCATTCTCAATCTTGGGTTTGCTTCCGGATCACCACCACCCAGTCTTGCTGCAACAGTTATCTCTCTTATTATCTTTGTAAATATCTTTCCTCTCTGAGCATCAGCTTTAGCTTTCTTATTTTTAATATTATGCCATCTACTATGTCCAGCCATAAAAACCTCCGTAAATATTGGATTATCTATAATTTTACCATAAAGCACTTGATTTTTTCAGATTACCTTTATATAATATTTATCCTGAATATGCGAGAGTAGCTCAGTTGGTAGAGCACAACCTTGCCAAGGTTGGGGTCGCGGGTTCGAGTCCCGTCTCTCGCTCTTATCTCTTACTTATCATAACTTCCATAATTCTTCTTTTCTCTACTTTAAGAACTTGGAAGTCATAACCATCAACTGTTACAGTTTCTCCTCTTCTTGGCATTCTACCAAGTATATAAACTATCATTCCATTTACAGTTTCAAATGGACCTTCTGGAAGTTTTATATCAAGTATAGATTCTATCTCTTTTATTTCCATTCTTCCATCAACTATAAACTTATCTAAGGTTTGAATCTTTATCATCTGTCTCTCTTTTTTTGTAAAATCATCTCTAATCTGACCTACTATCTCTTCTAACACATCTCTAAGTGTTATTATTCCCATTGTAGATCCTCTCTCATCAACAACAACAGCAATATGGTCTTTGTATGTTTTAAATCCTTTTAATACATTAGGTAAACTTGTAAACTCAGGAATATATCTAATTCCTTTCATATACATAGTTATAGGTTCATCTATCTCCGCATTTATCAGATCGTAAGCTCTAACAAATCCAACTATCTGGTCAACTCTCTTTCTATAAACAGGAAGCCTTGAAAATCCTGTTTCTTTGAAAACCGGAATGATATCACACACTTTTTTATCATCAGAAACAGCAATAACCTCTGATAAAGGTAAGACTATCTCTGATATTCTCCTTTCATTAAATATCAGAATATTTGAAATAATTCTCTTTTCCAGCTCATCTAAATCTTCTATATTCTCTGAAGCTAAAAGGTGAAGTATTTCCTCTCTTGTGTATAAATTCTCAGATGTTGGTTTTATTCTAAATAGGAAAAATACTATCTTATTTACAATGTTTGAAAAAATTAAAATTGGGTAAAAAACTTTCCTAAAAAATTCCAAAAATGGGACTACATAGATGATAACTTTATCAGCGTAATGTTGAAATATACTTTTTGGTATTATCTCTCCAAAGAGAAGTGTTAAAATAACCAAGCTTTCTGCAAAAATCTCCTCTTTTCCTTTCATAATAGGAATAAAGTAGGATAGTTCATGTAAAAGGGTTACATAGGTAGCAGTAGCTATAACTATACTTAAAATAGTGCCTATTAATCCTACAGATATATATTCAGAGTAATGTTTTTGAAGTAATGTGTATGTTTTTAATGCCCTTTTATCACCTTTTTTTGCAATATATTTTAGTTTTGATCTGTTTACGGAAAATAAGGCTATCTCAGAACCGGAAAAAAGTCCTTCCATAAATATAAAAAACAGTATAGTTACTATATAACTTATCAACTTTCTTCCTCTTGAGAAATCTTTGTTATCTGAACCTTTACTATCCTGTTTTTATCCATAAGTAATACTTTAAATATATAACCTTCATACTCAAACTCTTCCCCTTCTCTTGGAAATCTCTTTAAGACATCAAGTATAAAACCTGCAACCGTATCATATTCATAATCTTCCGGAAGTCTGATACCTATCTCACTTAAAAACTCTACATCAAGTTTTCCGGAAACTATCCAGTTATCCTCTCCTATTTTACGGAAATCTGGTTCTTCTACCTCATACTCTTCTGGAATTTCTCCCACAATATACTCAATAATATCATTGTAAGTTATCAGCCCTACTGTTGTTCCATGTTCATCTACTACTATCGCAAAATGCTTATTCTCTTCGTTAAACTTTTTTATGGCATCTAATAGGGTTGTAAATTCTGGAAAAAACACAACAGGCTTAACAAACTTTCCTATCTTCTCATCTTTACCTTCAAGTTTTAAAAACAGAATATCTTTAAGATAAACAATACCTATAATGTTATCTAAATTTTCTTCATAAACCGGAACCCTACTGTAATCTTTCTCCTTTAAAAGGTCTATCAACTCACCTATCGTAATCTCTTTCTCTACAGCAAAAATATCTCTCCTTGGGACCATTATTTCTACAACTGTAGTTTCTTTCAGTAGAAAAGTATTATCTATCAATTTTCTTTCTTCTTCATTTAACTGTCCTTGGTCAACAGCATTATGTATAAGAGATTGAAGGTCATCTTTTGTTATTACATGTTTTTCAGAAACTATCTCTATACCAAACTTCCTAAGGAAATACTCAGTAGCCATTAAAAAAACAAATCTAAAAGGTGTTACAGCTACATAGAAAAGATAGAATGGTTTAACCACTAAGGAAGCATACTTTTCAGGATAGTATGAACCGATAATCTTCGGTGTGATATCTCCAAAACTTAAAAGTAAAAGTGAGCTTATTACGACGGCTAAAACTATATACTCTTTACCTAAGTAATTTATAACTGCCGTTGTGATAAAAGATGTAGCTGTGATATTTGCAAGCTCGTTTCCTATAAGGAATGTTATCACAAGTTCCTTAGGATGTGATAAGAAAAATTGAACTAATTTTGATTTTTTTTCATCAAAGTTAGGGCTTTTTCTTATCTTTATCTTATCTATTGAGAAAAATGATGCCTCCACTCCTGCAAAAAATGCAGCTATAAGCACAATTACAAAAGTTATAATAAAATCAAAAATGAGCTGTTCAAACAAGGTGGCAGTAAACCTCTCCAGATTGAGTTTTTTTCATCTGTGGTTTTGTTTTACATACATCAGTTTTTACAGGACATCTGAAATAAAATTCACAACCTTCAAAGTTAGAATTATTAAAATCTTCTTCGGGAATATCAGGAAAAATTTTTCTGTGTCTTGGACTTTCTGGAGGAAGACTGTCAAGTAATATTTTTGTGTATGGATGCTGTGGATTATTTATAACACAGTCTGTCTCTCCGTATTCCATAACTTTGCCTTTATACAAAACTATAATCCTATTGGAAAGATTTGCAACCACGTTTATATCGTGGGATATAAATATGAATGTTACACCTTTTTCTCTATTTAAATTCTTGATAAGATTTACAATCTGTAACTGAATAGAGACATCTAACGCAGAAGTAGGCTCATCTGCAATTATCAGTTTTGGATTTAAGACTATTGACCTTCCTATTGCTACTCTCTGTCTCTGACCTCCTGATAACTCATGGGGATATCTATCTATAAAACTTTCATCAAGTTCAACCAACTTCAATGTTTCCAGAACTTTCTCTCTTATAACATCCTTACTATAACCATTTACTATCAAAGGTTCCGCCAATATGTCGAAGATCTTAAATCTTGGGTTAAGTGAAGTTCTTGGATCTTGAAAAACTATTGATATCTCTTTTCTCAGGTTTTTTGGAAACTTTTCAGATATATCTTGATTTTCAAATACAATCTGCCCTGAATCTGGCTTTATAAGTCCTAAGATAAGTCTACCTATGGTAGATTTTCCACTTCCAGATTCTCCAACTAATCCAACAATTTCTCCTCTATAAATGTCAAAGGAAACGTCAGAAACTGCATAAAAAAACTCTTTTTTGAAGAAACTCTTCTTTATTGGATACTTTTTAGTTAATTTCCTAATTCTCAGTAAAGGACTACTACTACTATCCATTTTTTCTGTTAAGCTACTTTCTCCTTCATTGTTTAATATATTCTATCATATCAACTTTCTAAATCTTCTATGATTTAGTTTACAACTTTTCAAAATCTTATTTTTTCTTTGTAATTGTAGTTAATTATAATGATTTTATCACTCATTGAACTAAAATACAAAAATGATATAATTATATTTTAACTAAAATTTTGAGGTGTGCAATGGCTTTTGACTTTACAGAAGAGCAGATAAAGAGATACAGTAGACATATAATACTTCCGGAAGTAGGTGGCGTAGGTCAGAAGAAATTACTTAATGCAAAAGTTTTAGTTATTGGAGCCGGAGGATTAGGATCTCCTTCTATATACTATTTAGCAGCAGCAGGTGTTGGAACAATAGGTATAGTTGATTTTGACGTTGTTGATTTTTCAAACTTACAGAGACAGATACTTCATAACACTTCAAGAGTTGGTATTCCAAAGGTTGAATCTGCCAAAATGACAGTTGAAGCTCTTAATCCAGATGTTAAAGTTATAACATACAACGAAAAAATTCAAAAAAGTAATATTTTAGATATAATTAAAGATTACGATATAGTCCTTGATGGCTCAGACAACTTCCCTACAAGATTTTTAGTAAATGATGCCTGTTATTTCCTCGGTAAGCCACTTGTATCAGCCGCTATCCTCAGATTTGAAGGCCAGCTTACTGTATTTGATTACAGAAATAAAGAATCATCTCCTTGTTATAGATGCTTATTTCCAGAACCACCACCTCCCGGTATGGTTCCAAGTTGCCAAGAAGCAGGGTTACTTGGTGTAGTCGGGGGAATAATGGGAACCCTCCAAGCTAACGAAGCATTAAAGTTAATTCTCGATATAGGGGAGCCGTTAGTCGGAAAACTACTTGTATTTGATGCTCTTTATACAGAGTTTAGAACGGTAAAACTCAGAAAAGATAAAAAGTGTAATTTATGTGGTGAAGAACCTAAGATACACGATTTAATAGAGTATGAGCAAGCTTGTGAAGTTTATTTTTAGAGGTGAATAATGGATATAAACAGAGAGCTTGATTTAAAAGGTGAGGTCTGTCCTTTCACATTTGTTAAAAGTAAATTAATTATGGAACAGATGAATGTGGGAGAAGTCTTAAAAGTGATACTTGACTATAAACCTTCTGTAGAAAATGTCCCTAAAAGTTTTCAGATGGAAGGACAGGAAGTTGTAGCTATTAATCAGATAGGTGATAATCTCTGGGAAGTTTTAGTGAGAAAGGTAAGATGAAACTACTTATAATTATGGCAAGTAATCCATACTCGGCTGACTATAACACTCTTGTAAAGTTATCGGAAGCATCTTTAGAGAGAGGAGATAAACTGTCAATATTCTTTATGGCAAACGGAGAGTACTGTCTATTACAACCTGAGATAAAAGAGCTTGCTAAAAAAGGTGCCTCCATTTACTACTGTGCCCACAATGCTCACCAGAGAAATATACAGCCGGAGAGTTTTGCAGAGAGTAGCAGTATGTATGGACTTTCAAAGCTTATAGCTCAAGCTGATAAAGTGATAGCACTTACATAGGTGAATGATGAGCAAGAAAAAAGTTGTTGTTGTTATAAAATCAAATCCCTTTGGGTGGAAAACGTTTGAAGCCCTCAGACAGGCTGTCGGGATGGCTATGGATCATGATGTCACAGTTGTATTTCTAAAAGATGGAGTATATACTCTAACAGATTGGAGACCCCAACTTATAGGTGTCCCTCTGTCTGATAAATCAATAGAAGCTTTAAGTATGCTCGGTGGAAAGATTTATGCAGAGAAAGAATCTATAAGTGAAAGGGGACTTATAAAATCTATAAAATATAAAGAAGTTCAGCAGAAATCCAAAGATGAGATATGTAATCTCATCAAAGAGGCAGAGGTAGTTATTACATGGTAAATACTGTTTATCTCATAAAAAAAACGGCAGATTTTCCTTTCTCAGAGATAATAGAAGAAGATGACGTATTGATACTTATACAGGATGCGGTGATAAGACAGCCGGCAACAGAAAATTGGTATGCATGTAAAGAAGATGCTGTTGCAAGAGGTATAAAGATACAGGAAAATAGACTGATAGATTACGGAGAAATTCTCAATCTGATAGACAAAGCAAATAAAGTAGTTGTATGGTAAAAAAGATAGGTATATCTTTTGGAGACCCAACAGGAATATCCGGAGAAATTCTGGTAAAAGGATATAAAAATTTTCCCAAAAATGTAGCTTACATAATATACGGTAATAAAAAAGTAATAGAGAAAGCAAAAATTCTTACAGGTTCTGACTTTAAATACAATCTTATAGACAGTTCAGAAGAGGTTAAAAAATCCGGATTTTACCTTTTAAGTGTTGATGATTATGATTTTGAGTTTGGAAAGCCGTCTGTTTTATCAGGTGAAGCATCTGTAAATTACCTTAAAAAAGCCGTAGATGATGTATTAAAGAAAAAAACACAGGCATTGGTAACACTTCCAATATCAAAAAGGTGGATTATAGAATCCGGATTTATGTATGCCGGACATACAGACTACTTAGCAGAAGTCTCAAAATCAAAAGAGTATATGATGGTTTTAATGTGCCCAAAATTGATAGTAGGATTAATAACTACCCATATACCGTTGAGAGATGTCCCTTCAAAAATAAAAAAGGAATCTATAATTTCAAAAACTAAACTGTTTAATGAATTTTTAAAATCATATCTCAAAAAAGATAATCCCAAAATAGCAATTCTTGGATTAAATCCCCATGCTTCTGACAACGGAAACATAGGAGATGAGGAAGAGAAAATAATTATTCCAGCTGTTGCTGATCTTAAGAAATCTGGAGTAGATATTACAGATCCTTTATCTCCAGATACCGCTTTTGTAAATTACAAAAATTATGATGGTTATATAGCAATGTATCACGATCAAGGACTTATACCATTAAAGATGATCTGTTTTAGAAAAGCAGTAAATATAACCTTAGGATTGAGTTTTATAAGAACTTCTGTAGATCACGGAACCGGCTATGATATAGCCGGTAAAAACATAGCAGACCCTTCATCTTTAATAGAAGCTGTTAAAGTAGCCGTTAAATTATAGATTTTTCATAAAAATCTTTTCAAAAAACTCCTTAGCTTTTTTATCAAAAAGCTCTTGTCTCTCTTTGCCTTTAGGTAGAGAGTTTCTAAGATCCTCCATTTCTTTTAAAAACTGTTCAACCTCTCCAGGAATTACCTGTTCAAAGTATACTCTAAGATACTTTGCCAAAGCCGGAGAACTTCCTGATGTTGAAAATGCAACTATAAGGTTGCCCTTTTTGACAACAGAAGGAAAGATAAAGTCTGATTCTCCTATAACATCAACGGTGTTACATAGTTTATTTTCTCTTTTTGCATCATTATAAATTACTTTCTGTAAGTTTGTATCAGAAACTGCCACGATAATAATGTCATAATCTTTTATGATATCAGAAGTATAAGGACTCTTTATATAATTTAGGGAGTTCTCCTTTATGATACTTTCTAACTCTTCCGTTATCTCAGGAGAAATAACAGTGATATTATAGCTAAATTTGAGAATTCTCTTTATCTTCTCTGTAGCAACCCTCCCTCCCCCTACTATTAAAAATTTTTTATCTTTCACTTCTAAAAATATAGGCATATAACTCATAAAAATTACCTCTACATATTTACCACTAATATGTAGAGCATTATAAACTAACAATCTTATATTAACAACTATCAATACTTATATGTAAGCTGAAGCCAGTATTTTGTTAAATCATTGACAGATGGAGAACCTGCTATCTTTTTACCATCATAGAAAGCAGCTTTTGCTAAGAAATTTAATCTTTTTGTAAGATTTACTGTATAAGATAGATCTATCTCTGATCCAAAGTTTTTGCTACTTATTGTTTTTAATGTATTCCCTACATAACCTGTGTTTTTATCTGCATCAAACTTATGGTAAGTGATTAAAGCTGTACCATAATCTTTATGTCCATACCCTAAAGTGATGTAAGCATCTTTTAATCCAAAAGTGTCTGTATTTGCTATATAACCCAAAAAGTTATCAGCCCATCCTTCCCATTTGTGAAGTGTAGCAAGTGGTGTTGTAAATCCTTTGTCTTCTCCTTTATCTGCTCCTTGAAATCTCTCGTAACCCGCAATACCAAAAAATCCATAACCGCTAAGTTTTGCCTCTACTCTATAGAAGTCAGCATCTACTTTAGGTTTTTTTGTAACATTATCTTTAGCATATGGATCTTTCTGAATTGCATACTCTCCAAGATAACCGAATTTTACATCTTTTGATAATGGTATATCTCCGGTAATATTTATACCATAAGTGTTACTTAAATCTGTGAGAAGATACCCGTAAGCTGTTATCTTAAACTGCGGTATAAATTTATAACTTCCATGTAGTATAATCGGCATTTTGTCAAGTCTCCAATGCTTATTTAAATTATCACTAACACCTTTTCTCTCATAAATTCCGGCTATAAGTAAATCAAGATTGCTGATCGTGTTATCTTTTATTCCTATTACTCCAAAAGTTTGAGGCATCTGTCTCCAATCTACAGAACCTATAAATCTTTCATCATCTATATTTACTCTCATCCTACCAGCCATAAAAGTAGTTTTATTATATGTATAACTTATATATGCTTCTGTAATTCTTGCTATATCAGGATCATTTACCTGTGCATATCCTGTTTTTTGAGGAGAGTAATCATCTACCAAAGCTCCTACATCTGTTGCTTCTATGTATGCCTTTAAACCATTTACTTGGAATATCTTGTTAATCTGAACTCCAAGGGAAGTTCTAACTGTAAGTGCGTTTGCAGGTTTTGTGTTAGGTTGATGATCATCAACATACTCATACCTAGGTCTAAACAGTAGGTTTACTTTAACATCATCAATAAAAGTAGGAGCATTGATTTCTAACCCCATAGCTTGCTGAGGAGCATAGAAAGGAACAGAGAGACTAATTAATGCTGAAAGTAACGTTATTTTTTTAAGAGTGGACTGCATGGCTTTCACCTCCAAGAGAATTTATGAATTTACTTTTTACTTTTACTATTTTTATACTGCTAAATTTTAAATCTGGTTCTTTTGAAATTGGATCAACTTCGTCAGAAGTTAAAATATTTACGGGGAAGTGATACATTAATCCATATCCAAAAGGAGCAAAAGCCACTCCTTTTTTAATATTTCCAAACTTTACTTTTATTCTGATTAACCCTCTTGGTGATTGAACAGTAATATATTCTTCTTCTATTACGTGATATAAAGCAGCATCTTCTGGATTTAATATTAAAAGTGGTTCTTCTTCACCTTTTACAAGTTCTAAAGATTTTCCAGTTCTAGTCATTGTATGCCATTGTTTTTTTGTTCTTCCTGTGACAAGGATTAATTTAGATGATAAACTGTCTTTAGGTGCTTCAAAAACTGCTGGAGTAAATTTTGCTTTTCCATTGTCTGTTTTAAACTGTTTATCAGGATAAAGCCATCTCTCACCCCATCTTTTTGGTAAATCTTCATAGCTAAAATCAGATATATCACATATCCTTCCTTTTGTTGTACTTTTATATTCATCAAATATCTCTCTGCTATTTTTATAAGAAAATTGAAGTTCAAATCCCAACTTTTTGGCAACTTCACAAAAGATTTGCCAGTCATGTTTACATTGTAATGGAGGTTCTTTAAATGGTTTACAGTAAGTAATCGTTCTATCAGACCCTGTCATTACTCCCTCTTTTTCTCCCCATTGTGTAGCAGGTAATACCAAATTTGCAAAATCCATTGTATCGTTTAAATATGCATCTTGGACTACTACAAAAGTTTTTTCAAGAGCTTCCCAAAACTTTGTTAAATTCGGCATAGTTACAGCTGGATTAGTGCATACAATCCAAAGAAATTTTATCTCATCATCTATCATTTTATTTACAGCTTCTGTGATAGTTGGACCTGGTTTTGATTTTATAGTCCCCTTTTCTATATTCCAAAACTTTTCAATAAACTCTCTATCTTCTTCATTTCTCACATCTCTGTATCCTGGCAACCCATTAGTAAGATATCCGACTTCTCTACCTCCCATAGCGTTAGGTTGCCCTGTTAAAGAAAATGGACATCCTTTTTCATTTATTCTTCCTGTTGCAAGATGAAGATTTATAAGAGAAAGAATTTTCATTGTTCCATTTACAGATTGATTTAATCCCATAGCCCAAAAAGATATAATTTTTTTTCTTTCTCTAAATATCTCTGCTAATCGGTAAATAGACTGTTCTTCTATTTCACATATCTTTGACGCTATCTCTGGAGGATAATTTTTAGCTTCTTCAACAGCTTGAGAAAAATTATCTGTAAATTCTGACACAAACTCATAATCTATCCAGTTATTTTTATGTAAAACATATAAAACACTGTTAAAAAATACAGTATCTGTTCCTGGTTTAATAGGTATCCATATATCAGATTTATCTGCTGTCTCAGTTTTAACTGGATCTATCGTTATTATTATTGTTTGAGGACTATCTTTTTTTCTATTTAATACTTTTTTAAATAAAACAGGATGTGTCCATGCTGCATTAGAACCTGCAAAGATAAAAGTATCCGTATCGTCAATGTCTTCATAACTACAAGGTGGTCCATCAGAACCAAAAGCCATCTTATAAGCCATAACAGCTGAAGCCATACATAATCTTGAGTTAGCATCAATATTGTTTGTTTTTATAAAACCTTTAACAAACTTATTTATCACATAGATATCTTCTGTAAATAACTGTCCGGATATATAGAAATAATTTTCATCTGGAAGATTTTTTTTCAGTTTATCTGAAATTATACTAATGGCTTCTTCCCAACTTATATATCTAAACTCCTCTCTTTTATCTTCCCTGTATAAAGGATATGGGATCCTTCCTATATCTAAAACTTTTGGAAGAAGAACAGGTTTTAAACATAAATCCCCCTTTGTTGCAGAATGGTCTTTATCACCTCTTACTTTAAATTTACCTTCATTAACTTCTTCTATTTCCAACCCACAACCAACACCACAGTAAGGACATTGAGTTTTCATTATATTCATGATTAAATCTCCTAATTGCTTTCTCCAATCACTCTGTTGTCATTTCTATCTGCTATAGCCCACTGACTCCACTCTTTTTTAAGTAAAAGTAGACCAGCTAAGGTCATAATTGAGATCACTCCAAATATAAAATAAGCCATATTAAAAGAGCCTGTTGCTTCTTTTATAAGTCCAAAAGTTTGATTAAGGATAAAGCCTCCAAACCCTCCTGCAGCACCAATTATTCCTGTTGTTATACCGGTAGCAGTAGGCCATCTAAGAGGCACTAACTGGAAGGTAGCTCCATTTCCAAATCCATAAGAGGCAAATAACCCAAATAGAAGAACTATACCTAAACCTGTAGGTAAAACAGGAGCAGCAAAAGCTAAAGCAAAATTAAATAAAGAGATAGACAGTAAAACTCCTACTAAAACTTTCACTCCACTTATATGATCAGCAACAAATCCTCCTATAGGTCTTAACACTGCTCCTGTTAGAGCGAGTAAAGACATTATTATTCCTGATGTGACCGGAGAAAATTTATATGTAGATTCCAATATAAAAGCTACTCCACTGGACATACCAACAAAACCACCAAAGGTTATAGAATAGATCAGTATAAATTTCCACATGTCTCTTTCTTTTAGGACTGATCTATAGACCGGAGGAAGTATTATCAAAGCAAAGCCACCAATTACAATAGGTAAAAGCAGTAGCATTGTTTTTAATTTTATAGGAGACATACTACCTTGAGCTATCAACCAATTAATTAACAGATAGAGTCCAAATATCACAGATATACCGAAAACAAAAGTAAAGATAAAAGTAATAACTGCATGTTTCTTTAACTCAGGTTTTTTGGGAGTTCTGTCTTCAGCCCACGCTAAAACTGTAATCAAAGCTAAAACTAAAAGAGCAACAGCTGCTAAAGATGCTAACTTCCACCCAAACATCTTAGCTAACGGTGGGAAAAGAAAACCATCTAAAACAGCACCAATATTTCCGGCTGCTGCAATCCCAAGGACTATTCCTTGATACTTCTTAGGATAAGTTGATCCAGCTACAGGTAGAGCCACAGCAAAACTTGCTCCTCCCATTCCTAAAAATGCACCGAGTATAATAATCTCCTCTAAGGTTGGTGTCCCTGGTCTTAAATTAAGATAAATGGGAGGTATCATGGAAAGTAAAATACCCATAGTAGCTATTACTTTACCGTTTATAGCCTGTAACATATACCCAAAAGGGATACGAAGAACAGCAGCCATTATAAGAGGCACTCCTGCCATAAAAAACTGATAAGCAGGCTTTAATCCAAGTTCCTTAGAGATAAACAATCCTAAAGCTGGTCCAAATAAAAGCCAAACAGTAAAACCGGTATCAAAGTAAAGGAACATAGCCACCACACTTTTCCAATTTCCGCTCTTTAGAGCTTCAATTACTGAAATTCTTGATTGATTTGATGTTGCCATGTCAAACCTCCTGGAAAAAATTAATTTTTTCTAAATCAGAAACTATTTCTGTGAAAACTTTGTATCTATTTGATGGATTCTTATGGATCATCTTTAACAGAAAACTATCGAAAAATTTTGGTAGTGTAGGGTTAATTTCTGAAGGTTTCAAAGGTAAAGGTTCAGAGTAAATTTCTAAGATGTACGGTCTTGAGTAAGGATTTTTTCCTGTTAATTTTTTATACAGCTGAAACCCAAATCCAAATATCTCCTCTTCTTCACAAGATTTATCTAACACTAATTCATCTAACTCTAATCTTATATATGGAAACTTTACTTTTACAAAATTATTAAAAATAAGAAAAAACCTAAGAGCATCTTTTGATAACCTTGATAGAACTCTTTTATAGAAATTTTCAAAACTTTCATCTCTTTCCTTTAAACGGATATACTCTTTTATTAACTCTTCAACATAAAACTGAACTTCATCTAAACTTACAGACTTTAATAAAAGTTTACCTTCTTCCGATTCATTTGTTACAATTCCCCCATAATAGATATCAACACCTAATAGAGTATCTTCTCCTTTTTTAAATTTTACTCCTACAAATCCGATATCTCCCAACCCATGAAGTCCACAACCTTTTCCACAACCAGACCAATACATACGGATTTTTGCTTGAGATGAATCTAATGGATAGTTAGAAGTTAAATAATCTGCTAATTTAATAGCATCTGGCTTATTTGGTATTACACCGAAAGGACAATGTTCTGTTCCTGCACAAGCAATAAGATCATTGAAGTAAGGGGAGTGTATATTTTTATATTTTTGGAATATAGGGTGTGATAAAAGTTTACTTATATTATCTTTTGGTACTCCTAAAATATATAAGTTTTGAGATACTGTTAATCTAATTTCCCCATTTCCGAATATTTTAGAAAGTTCAGCAATTTCTAACATATCACTTCCAGAAAATATTCCTGCTGGAATAACCATATGAATGGCAAAAGTTCCATCTTTCAAAAAAACTTTTCCTGTTTTTTCCCCTCCTTCCAGATTTGTTAATGTTTTACCTGCTTTATCAAAATCTCTATTTGCTAATTTACTAACTCCATCGACTATATAACCAATACCTACAGCATCTATTAAGTATTTAAGCCTATTTTTATTCCTACTATCTTTAAAACCATATTCTTTAAATAACTGTGCTAAAGCTTTAAAAAATACAGGAACATCTTCTTTTAAAAGGAAAACATCTGCAGATTTTGCTACATTCCCAACTTTTCCACCAAGATAAACATTAAATCCATAAAATCCATTTTTCTCAGCCAAAACAAAACAAAGATCATGCCCGTAAATATTACAACGATTAGAGTATGATCCTAATATGCCTATATTAAACTTTCTTGGTAATTTACATATCCATTCTTCTTTCTTTAAAAAAATTTCTTGTATCTTTAAAAGTGTATCCCAAGTTTCTATAACATTATCAAAAGCTACCCCATCTAAAGGATCTTGAACTATGTTTCTAAAATTGTCCACTCCTGTTTGAAATGTTGTTATTCCAACATCTTCTAACTCCCTTAATACTATAGGAATATCCTCTATCCTTAGATATCTAAGTTCTACCTGCATTCTCGTCGTAATATCTATATAATCATTTCCAAATACCTTAGCTAACTCTCCTATCTTCTTAGCTTGATCGTAGTTTAACTTACCTCCTGGAATTCTTATCCTTAGCATAAATCTATCTCCAGTAGCCGGTCTGTAAAAAATACCGAAACATTTAAGAAAGAAATTTAGATCCTCTTCTGATATTGAAGAAAATCCCTTCACAGCATAGTAGGACAATTTCTCCCATGTTTCTTGTGGTGAATACTGGAGTTTTAATAGTTCTATCTGATTTAATTTTTTATTCTTTTCCTGGGATACTTTTACTATTTTTTCCATATTAACTCTCCCATGTTCAATGTTACATTTTTGTAACTTCTGATTTTTTTATGTAGATTAACAACTTCTCCAAATATAATTACCGCAGGTTTTTGAGAGACAGATGCAAGTTTTTCTATCTCTTCCAGAGTTCCAGTTACAACCTTCTGATCAGATCGTGAAACATTGCTAACTATGGCAGTTGGAATCCTAAGATCTATACCTTGATATTTTGCCTCTTCTAAAATATCTTTTACTCTACTTAATCCCATCAATACTACAACTGTGTGATTTCTTAGCTTCAACAGAGGTATCCAGTCTTTATTGAATCTATCTCCGGAAAGATGAGCAGATACAACAGAAAATCCGGAAGAGTAATCTCTCATTACTATTGGAATATCTGCATATAAAGGTCCAGCAGTTGAAGAAGACACTCCAGGTATAACTTCTACCTCAATCCCATTTTGTAATAAAAATAAATACTCTTCTCCCCCTCTCCCAAAGATATAAGGATCCCCACTTTTTAATCTTCCTATTCTTAATCCGGATTTTGCAAACTCTAACAAAATTTTGTTTATATCCTCTTGCTTTACCGATAACCTTCCTTTTTGCTTACCTACATACAAAATCTTGGTTTTTGATGGTAAAGTCTCTAATATCTCATCAGTTATTAGATGATCTACAAGAGCTATATCTAAATTTTGTAAAGTTTTATATGCCTTAATAGTTAAAAGTTCATAATCTCCAGGTCCACAACCTATCAAGAAAACTTTTCCCATTGTAATCACCTCAAATTACTCTCTGCTAAGATAATACAAAGAACATGCCAATTCATATAAATATCTGATATATAGGTATTATTTTGATTTATTCATATTTAGGAAAATACTTTAAAGCCATAAATGACAAAAATGTAATTACAAATTTGTAACTAAAAATAAAAATTATCTCTATAAAACTAACTGGTATAATACTTTATATTCATAAATTTGAGGAAACTAAGATGTTGATATACTTAAAAAAGTCGGTGCTGGAAAAGAAAGATGGAAAGATTTATCATACAATGAAGCTTACGATGCTCATAAAAAAATTCTAAATAAAGAAGCGACAGATATACAGATAGGTGCATTTTGGTCTGCTATGAGAATAAAATACGCTACTGCTGAAGAGCTTAATGGGTTCATAGATGCATTAAGAGATGAAACCAACTATATTGATAGTGATGAAATAAAACCTATAGATTTAGCAGTAGGATATGACGGAAAAAATAAAACAGTTCATATTCTTCCTGCAGCAATATTTATAGCAGCTGGAACTGGAGTGAAAATAGTAGGTCACGGAAATGAAAATGTCCCATCAAAATTCGGAGTAACCTATCATGAAGTAATAAATGCAATGGGATGTTCATATCAATCAGATCCAGATGATATACTTAAAACCGTTGAACTTTCCGGATTTGGTTTCTATCACCAAAGATATTTAAATCCAAAGTTGGCATCTCTTTTACCTAAGAGACAAGAATTTGGCTTAAGGAACTTTCTTAACACGATAGAAAAAATGTTAAACCCTTTCAAAACTACAAAGGTTTTAATTGGAGTAACTCACCAACAGTTTATTACTAAGTATATCCAAATAGGAACACATGTTGGATTTAAAGATATATTTCTTGTAAATGGTTTAGAAGGTGGTATAGAGCCATACACTAATAGGGAAACAAAAGTAACTACAAACAGAATTTTTTCAATATCTATTTTCCCAAAAAAAACTGAAACCTTAAAAATAACTGAAAAAACTACAGTTAAAGAGAATGCCAATTTATGTATAGATATTCTTAAAAACAAAGATAATCCATTCAGAGAATGGGCATTACTTACTTCCGCAATAATAATAAGTGCCTATAATATTGAAAATGATATCAAAAAATCTATAACTCTTGCCGAAGAGAGTTTAAATTCCGGGGCAGCTTATGAATGTTTTGAGATATACAAATCTGTGACGAAAAATAGAAAAATTATTTTCTAAAAGGAATTTTATATTTATCCATTCTATATCTTAACTGTCGTGGAGTTATACCAAGAATCTGAGCTGCCTTTTTTATTATGAATCCTGATTCTTCCAATGCTCTTTTGATAGCATTTATCTCTAACTCTTCAACAGTCTTTGGTAAAATAACATTATCGGAATATTCTATCTCGGTTTTAGTTATAGAAGCTTTACTTTCCTTCAATTTGTTTTTAATATCAATTGGCAGATCATCTAAATCTAACCTTGAAGATTTGGCAAGAATAACCATCCTTTCAATAGTGTTTTGAAGTTGTCTTACATTCCCGGGCCAATCAAAATCAACTAAGGCATTTAATAGTTGATAAGATATAGTTATGTCTTTTTCCATAGATTTTATTAAATTTCTCTAAGAAATAAATAATTAACAACTGTATATCTTCTTTTCTTTCTCTTAAAGGTGGTATATAGATAGATACCACATTCAATCTATAGAAAAGATCTTCCCTAAAAGTTCCCTCATAAACCATCTTTTCAAGGTTTTTATTTGTAGCTGCTATAATCCTCACATCTATCTTTATAGGTTTTGAACTACCTAATCTTTCTATTTCTTTTTCCTGCAGAACTCTAAGAATTTTAGACTGTAAGAGTAAAGGCATATCACCTATTTCATCTAAGAATATCGTTCCTCCATCGGCAAGTTCAAACTTCCCTTTTTTTGTAGAATTTGCACCAGTAAAAGCTCCCTTCTCATAGCCAAAAAGCTCACTTTCAAGAAGCTCTTCTGGAATAGCTGCACAGTTTAACTTTATAAAAGGCTTATCTTTCCTATCGGAGAGCTCATGAATTGCTTTGGCAAAAACTTCTTTCCCAACACCACTCTCTCCAGTCAGTAAGACAGTAGCAGTAGTAGGAGCAACAGTTTTTATAGTATCTACTATATCTATAATCTGCTTACTTTTCCCAATAACTCCTTCTAAACCAGTTTTAGATGTTAATCCTTCTAACCTATTTCTCAGTAGTTTTTTTCTTCTTCTAATTTTAATTTTTCTTTTTGTAATTCTAAAAATAACTTAATAGAACTTCCCAACAGATTAGCTACCATTGTCAAGAATCTTAAGCTATAATCCAATGATTCATCATCTCTATGAAATTTATCTGCTGCTAATACTCCCAATATATCACTTTCTGTTTTAATGGGAACAGCTATAAATGCCAATTTTCCATTTTTATATATCTTTAAATCTCTCTTTATTTTATTTAAGAATTCTTTCTCTTCGGAAACATCTGGAATTACAATTGGAATACCGTGTTTCCAAACTTTCCCTATAATTCCCTCACCTTTTTTATAAGTTAAATCTTTATAAGTAGAAATCTCTACAATCTCATTATTATCTATACTATTTAGAACTATCAATATATTTTCAAAATCTGTATATGATTGGAGTAGATTAACAACATATCGTAAATTTTTACCATAGTTCATAGAAGAAGTTAAAGTTTTTGTAATCTCATAGAGGGCTAAAAGTTGATTTCTTTCCGTCATGACTTATCCAATCTTCAAATTTTAACTATTATACATCACTTTCTCTATAAATCTCAAAAAGGATATCATCACCTATTTTTTTAAATCTGGTTATACTGAAAGTTTTTGCATCATTTATATCTAAAACTCCAAGATTTCCAATTACATCTATTCCGTCTTCTCCGATAAATTTTGGAGCAACAAATAGAGATATTTTATCCCAGAGGTTTTCTTTTATAAATTCTGTAAAGACTCCTTTTCCACCTTCCACAAGAAGATGAACTACTCCTTCATTATATAGGACTTGCTGAATATCTCTTAAAGAAAATTTTCCTTCTTTATTTAATGGTAAAGTTATAACTTTAACATTTTTAAGCTTCTCTCTCTCTTTTATTTTATTTTTATCTACTGTTTCTTCTGCAATTAGAAAAACCGGAGCATCTGGATAAAAAATATTAAAAGAAGTAGGTATATCAAGATTTTTATCTATTATTACCCTTATTGGTTGTTTTTCTGTTTTGATATCCCTAACCGTCAGAGAAGGATTATCACACAGGACTGTATTTTTCCCTACAAGAATAGCCGTTGCTTCTCTTCTGAGAAGATGAACATATTTACGAGATTTTTCTGATGTTATCCATTTAGAACTTCCGGTTTTTGTGGCTATTTTCCCATCCAATGTCTGTGCTATTTTAAGATGGATAAAAGGTCTATTCTGTGTTATGTATGTAAAAAAGTCTTCGTTTAATCTTTTCGCCTCTCTTTCTAAAACCCCTACTTCAACTTCTATTCCCTTATTTTTAAGAATCTCTATACCTTTTCCGGCTACGAGGGGATTAGGATCTAAAGTGGCAACTACTACCCTACTTATTCCCTCTTCTATTATAGCTTCCGTGCAAGGAGGTGTTCTTCCGTAATGGCAACATGGCTCTAATGTTACATACATGGTTGAGCCTGTAAGCTCATAACCTTTGGACTTTGCATCTCTAATTGCCTCTCTCTCCCCATGGGGCATTCCAGCTTTTAAATGATATCCTTTTCCTATAACTTTACCGTCTTTTACTATAACAGCTCCTACCGTTGGATTTGGGTGTGTATAACCTTTCCTTTTCTCTGCAAGTTTTAAAGCCATATTCATAAACTTTATATCTTCTAAACTCAAATGTTCTCCTCTATAAAAGTTTGTACCTCTTTAAGCATTTTCTTTCTGTCTTCATCGGAAACATAAGGAACAGCAAACAAAAACTTTGTTTTAATCTGTTCTATTCCACAGAAACCATATATTGAGTAATAAATCTTTCCAAAACATTCCTTTATTCCAAATTGAGCCAACTCTCTTTCATCGGCACCAAATGTATTTATTATAACTACTTTTTTACCTTTAAGAAGTCCAACAATCTCCCCGTTTTCTTCCTTGTAAGCAAATCCGTATGTAAAAACCCTGTCTATGTAACCTTTCAAAATAGCAGGCATTCCAGACCACCAGATAGGATGGATAACTATCAATGTCTTAGCTTGAGATATTATCTCCTGCTCTTGCTTTACATCTTCATCTACTTTTGAATTTACAAAAATATCGTATAACTGCCTACCTGTCAAAACAGGATTAAAGTTCATATCATACAGGTCTCTAAGAGAGTAGGATATCCCTTTACTTTTAAGTGTATCTATTACTTTATCTTTTATGGCGTTGTTAAAGCTTGCTGGATTAGGATGTGCATAAAGTATAACTACTTCCATATTAAACCTCCTTCTTGAAATATGTTTCATCTCTAAATTTTACACCAAAATGTGATTTATCACACAGAGGCTTATTTTTTGATTTTCCACATCTACATAAAGTTACTCTATTTCTAACTTTGTAAACTTCTCCGGAGTCTGTTTCGATAGGTATTTCCCCTTTAATCCATACAGGGCCACTTACTCCTATAATGCTATCTTCCAAAATTGATATAGCTGGTTCAAACTTTGGCTCAATTAGATTACCTTCTCTATCTTTTAAAACCAATCTTCCGGAAGGACAGTTTGCAACCTGTATTTTTGCTTTTTCTTTCTTATCTTGATTTTTACTGAAAATCAAAATCCAAGTCCCTTTATCTTCCATACAGAATCTTGCACCACTACACAGTTTCTTATTATCATAGAGAGTAAATTCCCGACTTTCTATCACTTCGGCCTCTTCATAGTAATCTTTATCTACGTAAGTAAGAGTTCCATCAAATTTTTCCCTATGGGATCCATCACAGAAAGGCTTCTTTTTAGATAAACTACATCTACAAAGGGCATACTGACTGCCAACTTCAAACTTCTCAACTTCTATATACTCTGTAGGTATCTCTCCTTCCCCTTTTACATCCAACCTGTTTAAAGGTATATTTCCCTCCACTAAGTAAGGACCATCTTTACGGATTCTTATCTTCATAGCAAACACCTCTCATAATTTTTGAAATTTAAATATAAAGGTTCATATGGATTATATCAACTATAAAAATTTGTTTTTGGGTATAAAATTTAAAATGTAAAACTTTAATTTTCGAGGTTAGAGAAATGAGAAAAATTTTGCCATTTTTTTTAGCAATTATGATATTTGTAAAATTCACCTTTGCTAATCCTTATATGATATCTGTAAAAGAAGCTTCTGAATTTTTAAATAAAGAAAACATCATATTTATAGATAGTGAAGACAGCCAAACTTATCAAAAAGCCCATATACCTTCTGCTATCAATATAGATTCTTTGTCTTTACAGGATATTGCAATAAAAAATAATGAGAAACAAAAATGTAGATATCTTCCTCTCTGTCCGGAGACAGCATCAAAAATATTCTCTGAAAAAGGTATAAAAAATGATAATACTATAATTATCTATTCATCAAAAGATCCGCCAAACAAGGCAACTTACCTCTGGTTTTTACTTTACTCAATGGGACATGATGATAAGAAGTTAAAAATTTTAGATGGTGGTTTAGATAGATGGATAAAGGAAGGATTACCAACAGAGTCTGATAATGAAAGACCAGTAAAAAAATCAAAATACAAAGTTAAACCAAGATATGAAGTAGTAGCAACAAAAGAAGACGTTTTAAAGCATGTAAAAAATTATGAAAATGGAATAGACGATAGCATAATACTTGTAGATACAAGAACATTCCTTGAGTTTACTGGAAGACAAGAGATGGAAGGAATAAAAAGAAGCGGACATATTCCTGGGGCAAAATTCGTATATTGGAGATGGTTTGAAGGAAAAGGAACAACATACAAACCTTTAGATAAATTAGCAGAGGAAATTAAAAAGATAAATTTAGATTTAAATAAAAAAATAATACTATACTGTACCATAGGGAACAGATCTTCCTTTGTTTTTATACCATTAAAAGCTTTGGGTGCCAAAGATGTAAGAATATACACCGGAAGTTGGTATGAGTGGGGAAACGACGAGAATCTACCTATCGAAAAGGAAAAGTATAGGAATTAGTATTATTCTAAGTGTCAAAATAGTTAAATTAGAGGAGGGCATTTAGCCCTCCATTTTATATTAGAAACCTTCTGGTCTCTTTACATCATATAGAATATCATCGGTTGGATGTCTGTAAAGTGGCATATCAAGACGTTTTTCATCAAGGTAATGACCTATAAATCCTATAGATCTTCCAAGAACAAAGAATGCGTTAAATGCTCCAGCATCTATAAGTTTATCTATATCTTCATTAGAGTATCCAAGAGCTTTAAATAGATCTACAAGTAAAACCCCTATCGTTCCATCAACGTTTAGTATGAGATTTTCTTTTTTAGAAGTAGTTACCTTCTCAACTTCTAATGCATAATCAAGAAGCTCTATTTTAGGGAAGTTCCTTCTTGCATAATCTTTTAGAAGTTCTACCCTTTTGTCTGGATTCTTAGTAGATTTTATCCTATGTCCTATACCTGGAATAGGTATCTTTTCAACATTTTTCATATACTCAGCAAACTCATTTGGAGACATTTTTTTCTCATAAGCCATCTTAAAGTATTTAGCAGCTCCATCAATTGCTCCACCAAATCTTGGACCAATTGTAAGAATACCAGTAGCAAGTGATGACATAAGATCTTTTCCGGCTCTTGCGGTTACTTTTGTGTTGTGAGCTCCGGATACAGCTGGTCCGTGATCTGCAACTACCCTTATGACCATATCTATAAATCCAGATGCCCAGGTAGGAAACTTCTGTTTAAACCAGAGTAATCCGATAACATCAGCTATAGATAAACCTTTCTCTATAACTTCACTTATTGGTACACCACAGTATGTAGCCTCCTCACCTCTATCATCAGATATGGTACATATAAAGTTTGTTCCTTTTCTTACCTTTCCTTCTCTTATAGCTTTATTTAAATCCTCTGGTATAGGTGGAACTTCCGGCTCCACAATAGGAGCTATCTTTCCTTCTCCTCTTAACATTTCATATATACCTTTGATTACATGGGGAAGCTCATTGAAGTTATTAGGAACGTGTATACCAGATTCTCTCATGGCTCTATTTTTTGCATCAGCTGTTTCTCTGTCTGCTCCTGCTTTTGCTCCCGCGTGTCCAAACTGAACTTCTCCACCAAAAAACTTAGATATAGTTCCGATACACCATCCTATAACAGGTTTAGTTATCAGACCGTTTTTAACAGCCTCAACAACCTTATACTCTGCTTCTCCACCAACCTCTCCAAGTAGTATCATAAATTTAACCTGAGGATTCTTCTCAAATCTGAGCATATGATCTAAGAAGTCTGTCCCTGGAAATCTATCACCACCTATTGCTATACCTTCAGCCACCCCATCTGCGTTTCTCGCAATTATGTTTGATAACTCGTTAAAAAGACCTCCAGACCTTGTAACAAGCCCTACAGATCCAGGTCTGTGAAGTTTAGATGCAACTATATTCTCTATTGTTCCACCTGTGTTTGCTATTCTAAACGCTCCCGGAGCTATACCACCAACTGTAGCTGGTCCTATTATCCATTTACCAAGCTCTTTTGCCTTAACTCTCATCTCTCTTGCATATCTTTCCGGAATACCTTCCGCTGTTATGATGATAGTTCTTATCTGGGGTATCTCAAAAGCTTCCAAAGTTACAGGGTAAGCAGTTCTGAAAGATGCAAAGTTTAGTAATACATCTGCTTCTGGATGAAATTTAGCAGCTTCCTTTGTTGATTTATAGATAGGTATTATTATCTCTTTTGTTCCATAGAAAAATTTCTCAAAAGATCTTTCAGAAGTTGGAGCAACTATAGCTGCTATACTCGGTGATCTTCCTACAACATAGTCGTAATCAAGCATCCTCTGAATTGCAGCATTGTTTAAGTTCCAAAATATGGCTTTTGTGTTTTTGTCAAATAAAAGGTAATCAGGTCTACTCATATCTTCATCCTCCTTGTTTTATACCGCTTTTTCTTCTTCAAGAGCTTTTCTGACAATATCTGTCATATGAAGTTCCGGACCATAAACTTCTATAGGAAGTCCAAGTTCCTGTGCTGCTTGTTTTATTTTCTTTAAACCAACTTCGTAGTTAGGTCCACCTCTTCTTACGTATATCCTTATACCTACCTGTCTCATCTTTTCAGCGTATTCCTTGAATGCATCTATTATTCCGTCAAAAGTTTTAGCAACATCTGTAAAATTTGCTATAGCTCCACCGATAAGTAATATCTTAGGTTTTCCAGAAGGATGTTTATTTCTTGTCATCAAATCTAAAACTGTTTTAACATACTCTCTTGTCTCTGTTCTTGTTGGGTTTCCGGAATATTCACCGTAGTTTGCGAGCTCATTGACGTATCCCATATCTGCAACCGTATCTGCATACACAACAGAAGCACCACCACCGGCAACGAGGGTCCAAATCCTACCTTCAGGATTTAGGATGGTAAGCTTTAGAGAAGAACCGGATTTTTCATCCAACTCTTTTATATACTTCTCTTCCGGAGTTAAATCTCTACCAAATCCAGATGGAAATTCAAGTTCTCCCCATTTTTTACCTACAACAAAGGCAGCTGTATCATCAACCTTTCCTACGAAATCAAGTAGATAAACTTTATTTCCAACCATAACAAGAGGGTTAACCTCAAAATATGCAAAATGGAGATCCCTAAACATCTTATAGGCTCTTACTACAAAATCACCGTATTTCTCTTTATCTTTTATCTCTTTAGGAATATTAGATTTTATAAGTTTCTCAGCTTCTTCATCTGTAGCAGTTGGAGGTATTAAAACTTCTGAAACCTTATCCCAGTTTTCCTCAACATCTATCCCACCGAAAGCTGACATATAAACTGTATCTCCCTCATCTCCCATAGAGAATGCAACATAATACTCCTCTTCAGGTTTGTGGGGAACAAAAGGCTCTATCAAAAAGTGTGTTAAATGTCCCTTTACGCCGTTTATCTCAACTTCTTCCTGCATCTTTTGTTTTATCCAATTGACAGCATCCTGATAAGTTACATCTCCTGGTTTATTCACTTTAAACAGAACAAGTCCTAATTTACCTCTTTTTCCAAAAAGCATATCTGGTTTTGCAACAAGCGGCATCTCTAAAAGCCATGGATGTTCTTTTGGAAGATTTTCAAAATCTGTTTCCGGAGTAACCAACACAGACTTAAAGTCATACTCAAAGGTATCTCCAAAGTAATCTTTCCAGTTTTGAGCTATAATCCTTTTTCCATCATACTCTCTGATACCACGCTGTGCCATTTTATTCCACCTCTTAGAAAAATTTTATCTAAATTGCAAAAAATTATAACATCAATCTGTTATAAAAATCAAACGCTGTTTTATTATATTGACTTTTATTTTTTTATGATGCTATAATGTTGTGTAGTAATAAAACGCTGTTTTATTAAAATAAAAGGAGTTGAAAATGGAGAATGTTTTTTGGTGGAGTTCTAAAATAACGTTACCTTCAGAGGGAAGTTTCATAACTTTAAATCCGGATAAAACAATTACGGTTCCAGACAATCCTGTAATACCTTTTATCGTTGGAGACGGTATTGGACCAGAGATAACTTCAGAAATGATAAAGGTTGTTAATGCAGCTGTTGAAAAACAGTATGGTAATTCAAAGAAGATATATTGGGTTGAAGTCTTAGCCGGAGATAAAGCAGAAGAAAACGGACTTGACAGAATGCCTCCTGAGACTTTAGAAATTTTGAAAAAAAGCGTAGTTAGTATAAAAGGACCTTTGGGAACTCCGGTAGGTAAGGGAGGAAAATCCTTAAACGCAATTTTAAGACAGTCAATGGACTTTTACTCTGCAATAAGACCTGTTTACTATATGGGTCAGCCTTCTCCTATACCTAATCCTGAAAGAGTTAATGTGACTGTTTTTAGAGAAAACTCCGACGATGTTTATATGGCTATTGAGTATATGCCAAAAACGGAAGGTGCAAAGAAAGTAAGGGAGTTCTTTATAAAGGAGATGGGTGTTTCTGAAAATGCAATTCCGGAAGATGCCGGAATAACAGTAAAACCTATGTCTGAGTTTAAAACAAAAAGACATGTAAGAAAAGCATTTAGATATGCTCTGGAAAACGGTAAAAAACACATAGCCATAGCCGGAAAAGGAAATATAATGAAAGCTACCGAGGGAGCTTTCTTAAACTGGGCTTTTGAAGTGGCAGATGAGGAAGAATTTAAAGGAAAGATAATAAAAGAAGGGGAGCCAGGAGAAGGCCAAGCACGTATATACAAAGTGATAACAGACCAGATGCTTATGCAGTTAGTTTTAAAACCTGAATATTATGATATAATAATAACTCAAAATCTAAACGGTGACTATATATCAGACCTTGCATCTGCACTCGTAGGTGGGCCAGGATTTGTTCCAAGTGGAAACATAGGGGACGGATATGCTCTCTTTGAAAGCACCCATGGAACAGCAAACGATATAGCCGGTAAAGGTGTGGCAAATCCACTTTCAATAATACTCTCCGGAGCTATGATGTTGGAGTATTTAGGCTGGAAAGATGCAAGTGAGCTGATATACAAAGCTGTTAAAGAGGTTATATCTTCAAGGAAAGGAACACCAGACATAGCAAACGGTTTCAAAAAACAAGGATATGAAGCAACATCACTATCTACATCTCAATTTGGAGATGAGATAGCTAAAGCTATAAAAAATCTATAAGAGGTGAGACTATGAAGGTAGTTGTTAAGCAAAAGGAAGATTTTCATTTTATAGGAAAAGGAGATGCAGGTATTGAGTTGCCGATAGATGCGGCAGCTTACGTAGGAGGTAAAGGAAGGGGAGTAAGACCTCCAGAGCTATTATTTCACTCTATAGCTGGATGTATGGGAATACACGTTTATGAAGCTCTCCATAAAGCAGGGAAACATGTGGAAGATATCGTCGTCGAGACTGATGCAGAGAGAAGGGAAGAGTATCCAAAAGTTTTCACAAAAATATATCTGAAATTTACCGTAAAAGGTGATGTTTCTGAGGAAGATGTGAAGAATGCAATAGAAACTTCGTTAAACAAAACATGTAGCATAGCTTATATGATAAATCAAGTAGCTCCTATATCTTATGAGTTTAAAATAGAAAAGTAAGGAGTGTAGTTATGTTTAACAAAATATTGGTAGCTAACAGAGGAGAGATAGCCTGTCGTATAATAAAAGCAGCCCACGAGTTAGACATCCCGACAGTGGCAATATACTCAGATGTTGAGTCAACAGCAAGACATGTTAAAATGGCTGACGAAGCTTATATGATAGGTGCAAATCCATTAGACACATATCTAAATAAACAGCTGATAATAGACCTTGCAAAAGCCGTAGGAGCAGATGCTATACATCCAGGATACGGATTCCTTGCCGAAAATGAAGAGTTCGCAAAGATGTGTGAAGATAACGGTATCACCTTTATAGGACCTTCCTCTGAAGTTATCGCTTTAATGGGTGATAAAGCAAGGTCAAAAGAGATAATGAAAAAGTTTGGAGTTCCTATTGTTCCAGGAAGTGACGGAATACTGAAATCTGTTGAAGAGGCCGTCGAACTTGCAAAAGAGATAGGATATCCAGTATTACTTAAAGCATCTGCCGGTGGTGGTGGTAGAGGTATAAGGATATGTAACAATGAGGAAGAGTTAAAGAGAAACTACGAACAGGCATTTAAAGAAGCAGAAAAAGCTTTTGGAAGAGGAGACCTACTCCTTGAGAAATACATAAAAAATCCAAAACATATAGAGTTTCAGATATTGGGTGATAAATACGGAAACGTTATCCATTTAGGAGAAAGGGACTGCTCAATCCAGAGGAGAAACCAAAAACTTGTAGAAATAGCTCCTTCCTTAGTTTTAAACGAAGAAAAGAGAAAGTATTACGGTGAGATTTGTGCAAATGCTGCAAAACAGATAGGTTACTACAGTGCTGGAACAATGGAGTTCGTATCAGATTTAGAAGGAAATATTTATTTCATAGAGATGAACACAAGGATACAGGTTGAGCATCCGGTAAGTGAGATGATAACAGGTATAGATATAGTTAAAGAACAGATAAAAATAGCAGCGGGACAGCCTCTAACTATAAAGCAAGAAGATGTTAGGTTTAACGGTTTTGCTATAGAGTGTAGAATAAACGCAGAAGATCCAAAGAAAAACTATGCTCCAAGTATAGGAACAATAAAGAGATATTACTCTCCAGGCGGATTTGGAGTTAGAATAGAAAGTGCTGCCTCCGTTGGATTTGAAGTTACTCCTTATTTTGACTCTATGATAGCAAAACTTATATGTTGGGGTAAAACCTACGAAGAAGCGATAAGAACAACAAAAGCAGCCCTTGATTACTTTGAAATTGCCGGCATAAAAACCACCATTCCTCTACTGAAAGAGATTATGAAAGATCCTAAGTTTGCAGAAGGTAAGTTTACTACAAAATATCTCGAAGAGAACCCTCATCTATTAGAGTATAAAGAAGAGCTAACGAAAGATGAGATAGTGTCCTTTATAGCAGCATCTATAGCTGCACATTATGGATTATAAGTAAAGGAGGTTTAAAAATATGAGTTTAAAACTATTTAGAGAGATGCTCCAAGAAAGAGGATTAGAAGTTGCTCCTCCAAAACCTATAAAGATTACAGATTTGACTCCAAGAGATGGACAACAATGTAAACTTGCAACAAGGGTTAGAACAGAAGATCTACTGCCTTTATGTGAAAAGATGGATAAAGCCGGATTTTATGCTGTTGAGGTTTGGGGTGGTGCAACGTTTGACGTATGTCTAAGATACCTAAAAGAGGACCCGTGGGAAAGACTTAAAACTATTAAATCTGTGATGCCAAACACAAAATTACAGATGCTATTCAGAGGTCAAAATATAGTTGGATATAAACCCAAATCAGACAAAGTTGTTAAAAAATTTGTAGAAAAAGCAATAGAACATGGAATTACAGTTTTTAGAGTATTTGACTCTCTAAACGACAACAGAAATATAGAAGTTGCAGTTAAAGCCATAAAAGAGTTTGGTGGTGAGGTTCACGCAGAGATAAGCTATACAAAAAGTCCTGTCCATACATTAGAAAAGTGGATGTCTTACGCTGACGAGCTTATAGATTTAGAGCCTGACTGGATATGTTTTAAAGATGCAACTGGTATATTAATGCCTGAAGATACATACAACATCGTTAGAGGAATAAAGGCTAAGGTAGGAGACAGAATTAAGGTTGTCCTTCACAACCACGACATGAGCGGAACGGCTATAATGAACCATATGATGGCTATACTTGCTGGAGTTGATATGGTGGATACAGTCCTTTCTCCTTTAGCATTTGGATCATCTCACCCAGCTACGGAGAGTGTTGTAGCTGCATTACAGGATACACCTTATGATACAGGATTAGATCTAAAAGTTTTAGACGAACTTGCTGAAATAACAAGAGAAATTAAGAGAAAATACAGAAAGTATGAAACAGAGTACGCCGGAGTTAATGCAAAAGTTCTCATTCACAAGATACCTGGTGGAATGATATCAAATATGGTTGCTCAGTTAATGGAAGCAAATGCATTAGATAAAATGGAAGAGGCTTTAGAGGAAGTTCCTAACGTTGAAAGAGATCTTGGATATCCGCCTCTTTTAACTCCTTCTTCTCAGATAGTTGGAGTTCAGGCTGTTCTCAACGTTATATCTGGAGAGAGATACAAGATAATCACAAAAGAAACGAGGGATTACGTAGAAGGAAAGTACGGAAGACCACCGGGACCATTAGCAAAAGAGCTTGTAGAAAAGATACTTGGTCCAGGAAAAGAGCCTGACTTCTCCATAAGAGCAGGAGATCTTGCAGATCAAGGTGAGTGGGATAAAGCTTATGAAGAAGCTAAATCTCTACTAAACAGAGAACCTACAGATGAGGAAGTTTTACTCTTTGTTCTATTCCCTCTCCAAGCCAAAGACTTTATAATAGCAAGAGAGAAAGGAGAGTTAACTGTACTTCCTCCTGATGCAGTTGAACCTAAGGAGATGAAGCCAGACGGTCTTGAGAATGTTGCCCCTGTTGAGTTTGAGATAACTTACCATGGAGATAAGTTTAAAGTTAAGATAGAAGGTGTGTCTCCAGAGCAAGACCCATCAAAACCAAGAAAGTTCTACGTAAATGTCAACGGAAAGTTAGAAGAAGTTCAGCTTCAACCTTTAGCTGTTACATTGGTAGGAAGATCTGGTAACTTTGTGGCATCTGCAGGAGCAGCTGCCCAATCTACAACAGGAAGACCAAGACCTGAAAAACCTGGAGACGTTACAGCTCCTATGCCAGGTAAAGTATCAAAGATACTTGTAAACGTAGGAGATCAGGTTAAGAAAGGTCAAGTTGTAGCGATGGTTGAAGCCATGAAGATGGAAAATGAGATACACTCTCCGATAGATGGAACAGTTAAAGAGATATTTGCCAAAGTAGGGGATAACGTAACTCCTGATGAAACAATTTTAAGAATAGAATAAACATATCATCAAGCCCCCGCCTATGGGGGCTTATCTTTAAAACGATCTTATGTTATAATTCTGAAATCTAAATAATCAATAAGAGGCAGAAAGTTTGGATAATTTACCTTTATCTAATTATTTAGTCAGTAGGTTATCTGAGTTTCCCAGGAAAAGTGTAAATGTAGTTATAAAGTGCGATCCTCAGAAGATGAACTTCATCTCTATGGTTATGAATGGTTATGACAGGATAACTCTACCTCGGACTAGACATGGAAAGGAGGGTATCCTTGATTTACTCACCTCTCCGGATTTTATTGAAGACCTATATCTGATACTTGAAGATATAAAGAAAAATTACGACCCTTCTTTAGAGATAATAGGCGAGTTAGGAGATGACTGGCTGGTTGCCGTAACGTGAAACTCTATTTACTGTTAATACTCTCTGTTTTTACTGCTAAATTTTTTAATCTATACCTCCTACCTTTCTTTATCTTGCTTATTCCTCTCACATTTTTAGAAAAAGATAGGTTAGGATTAAACAGTATATGGAATCTATCAGCTGTATCTGTTTTAATTTTAATACCTTTCTTTGATATAAATTATATCTCTTCCATATTTTTAACTGCATTCGCCGAGGAGCTATTTTTTAGAGGGTATCTGATGAAGTTCTACTCTAACCTTGTGGTCTCTATACTTTTTGTCATTCCTCACCTAATACTCTACACAGATTTACACAGTTTTCTAACCTTTTTCCCATCTCTACTATTTGGACACCTGTATTTAAAGACAGGTAGTTTGGTGTTTTCATCAGTTATCCATGGATTTTCAAATATCATATACGATAAACTTCTACCGGTTCTGATACCTGAAGAGATAATCTATCTTTTAAACTTCCCTGTGGGATAAAAAGCTCATAGAAACCAAAACTTCCCATTATAAGATTTGGTCTATCTTTCTCTCCTTCTAAAAAGTTGGTACATACTCTCTCTATCTCATATCCCCTAAATACAACCTTAAATCTATCTGGAAGCTTATCTATGTTTGTTATGGCATTCCCAAATCTGTCAAATTTAACAATCTTACCGATAATCTTATCTTCTGTGTAGATAGGATCAAAATCTGGTAGTTGTACATAATCTTGGACAAATTCTCCAAAATTTTCCAAATGTTCCGATAGAGAGATATATCCACAGACAGGAGCAAATATATCCCTTCCATGAAATGTGTTTGTCCCAGTAGGTAAGAAATATTTACTATTTTTGATATGGACAATTTTTTTAACTGTTTGGTACTTTAAAGGTAAAGTCAGTAAACCATTATCTGGAGAAACAAATATATAATCTTTAGTTTCAACTATTACAGCCCTTCTCTCTGTTCCCACACCTGGATCAACGACAGACAAAAAGATTGTTCCCTTAGGAAAATAGCTATAAACAGCATTGAGAATCAAGGAGGCTTCTAATATGTTGAAAGGTTCTACTTCGTTGGATATATCTATGATATTTACATCTGGATTTATAGATGTGATGACGGCTTTAACAGCCCCCACAAAACCGTCTTTATTTCCAAAGTCGGTCAGGAGGGCTACTGTTTTTTTCATTACTACTTTATTTTTTCACCTTTTTCGTAATTTGAGTCAAAATATTTTAAAAACTCATCTGTTTTATCAAGTTCAGGTTTTCCATATAAAACAGCTTGTTTGTCTATGATAATTGAGTATCCTTTTGATTTTCCGTAGGACTCAAGATTATCCTGGACAAGTTTCATAAATTTTTGAAGAAGCTCATCTCTCCTTTTTAAAACTTCCTGTTGTTTCTGTATAGCAAAAGCCTGAAACTCTTCCTGTCCTTTCTGGTCATTCTTTACAGTTTTCTGTTTTGCCTCTACTTCTGCCTGAGCTTTTTTACCTGCTTCCTCAAGTAAACCCTGTGCATCTTTTCCTGCTTTTGATTGATTAACTACGGTTTGAACATCAATAAAAACTATTTCTGCAGCTTTCGAGATACCAAACATAACAAACATTAAAAAAAGTGAAAAAACAGCCTTTTTCATAAATCCTCCTAAAAAAGTTTTAAACAATTCTAACATAAATTTTACTCTATAGTGCAGATACTCTCAGGTCTTTTTATCCTTAGAGCAACTATCTCAAAAATCCTAAAGTAGTGATCCATGTTATCGTAGTTGTAGTACGCAGTTATCATATCTTGTGCAACAAATAGATCCATATTCTCTATACCAGTAGCAACAACCACTGCCGATAACTGAGGAATAACAGGAGTTATGAAAACACCGACATCAAACAGCTTTCTTATCTGGTCAATCTCTAAAGTCCCGGAGTTTCCATAGAGTCTATGTAAGTTGGCATAATCTTTCGGATTCAAGATAAGAGCAAGGTTTGAATAGAAACCGTTTTCATTAAGTTTAACTACAGCAGACAGAATATTAGAAAAAGCTTCACCTGTGGTATCCCAATCAGAGAGTGTTACCGTATTTCTACCTGGAACATTTAAAAGTCCATAGAATCCAGACTCTGTATCTCCATGGAAGATAAGTTTATCTTCAGCTACGGCAACCTGATAAGCTGCAGCAGCCGGAATACTCATATCCAACCCTAAACCTAACTTATTGGCTGTCTCAATATCTCTCCAGTGGTACTTAAAATCTTTGTATATAATAGGTAAAGGTGCATACTTTCTCTCTTTGACTCTAACAACACCACACTCTGTTTCTCCAAAAAGTCCACATGCTCCGGTATCTCCCACATCTATACTGTCTATTGTGGTAAACTGAACAGATGGGTCAAAAGGTCCAGTAATCTCTATAAACCTTCTCCCAACCAATGTTTTTTTTGCAGTATCAACCACAATTTTATCTATTTGCTGCCATTGTGCTTCGGTTAAAGGTGCATCTTCTCTTTTTAGATAGTTCATACTATTACCCCCTTCTTCAATTTCTATATAAAAATAACAACTTTAATAAAAAATTGCAATGACAACTTTAAAACTACTTCAAAATAAACCTACTATTTAAAGGTTGGATTGGTCTGTTGTTAGGATGTTTCATTATAGTTCTAAATTTTTCTATTTCATCTTTTGATGCTGTTATCGGTGTTTTCAAAACTATCCATGTTACACCTTCCGTACAAGGAGGTGTAGTTAAGGATCCTGAGTAGAGATAGTAATCTCTGTTTTTAGGTAAAAGAGAATAAATATTAAATGGAAGTTTCAGTTCTTTTTCTCCTTCTTCTACAGGAGCTTGATTAAAAATCTCTCTTAGTATTCCATTTGACGGTCCCTCTTTAATCATAACACCTATAACTAAAAGTTCTCCTTTATCACTTTTATGGACTAAATGTAGTTCCATAGGGTAGTTCTTACCTTTTATTGTGTGTTCACTTGGAGAGTGGAAATGGAATTGGATAAGTTGATATGCCTTACCATTTAAACTTACGAAATTAGCAGGAGGGACATTTACCTGTAGAGTATGTCCATTGTTGATAATTTTATAATCTTCTTCTTTCTTATAAGAAATTTCTAACTTTGGATTTTGTCCCTCTACTGTGTTTGATATATCTACAGGAGATTGGTTTTTTAATTTACACCAAAAATTTTCTGGAGCAAGATCTGCCCAATGTTCCGGTCCTGTTTCTCCTTCATAACTCCAATGCTTATCCTGTGCAAATACAGCAGTTGATATAACAAGTAAGCTACTTAAAAAAAGTTTCTTTACCATAGGAAATCTCCTCCTTTTAATAGAAATATTTTACCCTTCTATTATAACTTAACCATCTCCTCTACGATCTCCTCCGGAAGAGGCTTTGAGAGTAAGAAGCCTTGAACATAATCTACATTCATCTCTTTAAGCATGTTATATTGGATCTGAGTTTCTACCCCTTCCGCAAGAGTTTTCATACCCAGCTCTTTTGCTAAATTGATAATTGTCTTTACGATTATCCTTGATTTATCATCATCTACCATAGCTCTCACAAAAGAGATATCTATCTTTAGTATATCTGCCTGTATATCTTTAAGGTATGAGAGAGAAGAGTATCCTGTGCCAAAATCATCTATAGCAACTTTTATATTTTTACACTCTTTTAGTTCCTTTATCACCTCGTGAGAGTGTTGTGGATCTTCCATATATAGCCTCTCTGTTATCTCTATGATAAGTGGTATATCTAAATTTTTTGCATTTTCTTTTATCTTTTCTACAAATTAATGGTCTTTAAATGTTCTGGCTGAGACATTGATTCCTATAGATTTTTTCCAATCATTTATTTTTGAAATAACTTCTTTTATCGCCCAATCTGTGAAGTCCGATAGATAATGGGATCTTTCAAGTTGATCTATAAAGTCCTTTGGATAGTAAATATTTCCATCTGTGTCTTTTATTCTTACAAGAGCTTCAAACCCAGCAATTTTTCCAGAATTTAGATAAAAGTAGGGCTGATAATGAAAGATGAATAACCTTTCTTTAATCGCTTTAATTAACAAATTCTCCGTTTGGAAAAGAGATTTTATCTTCTCTTCTATATCTTTGTTAAATAACTTTACTACATTTTCACCTTCTTCCTTTGCTATCTTTAATGTTATACTTGCATTCTGGATTAATTCTTTAAATGTTCTTCCATCATCTGGAAACACTACAACAGAGCCATTTATAGAAAGATTTACACTCTTTCCGGAAATGGTAAACACATTATCTCTATCAAGGATATCTTTAACTCTCTCTATTAATAAAAATAAACTTTCTCTACTTTTCAGATTCTTTGAAAAGATGGCAAACTCATCTCCACCAATTCTACCGATTATATCATCTCTCTTAAAGTGATTTCTTAAAGACTCTCCAACAAATCTTAAAACTTCATCTCCAACCTCAACACCATATGTTTTGTTTATATAAGAGAAATTTGCTATATCCAGAAGTATCAGAGAAGATATCTCATCATAATTAACAGACAGATAGTTTTCTACCTGAGCAGCAAAACCGCTCAGATTATATAATCCGGTTAAAATATCAAAGTATCTTAACTTTTCATTTTCCTCTAAAAGCCTTTTTTCCAATGTTAAATCTCTTCCAATAGAGACATATTTAACAACATTCCCTTCAAATTTCACCGGAATAATCTTTTCCTCAATATAAAACATCTCTCCATTTTTCTTTCTGTTTACAAAAATGGCTTCAAACTCTTTTCCACTTTTTATGGTATCCCATAGTTTTTTGTAAAATTCCGGCTGATGATACCCTGATTTAAATATTCTTGGATTTTTCCCTACTAACTCTTCCCATGTGTATCCAGTTAGAGATACAATATAATCATTTACATATTCAATGTTTCCATATTCATCAGTTATTAACAACCATTCCGAAGATTTTGAAAATGCTTTTTCCAGTAATATGCTTTTTCTTATTGTATCTATCTTATTAAGGGCAAAACTCATATCATGTTTTATCTCTTCAAGTATAGTTTTCTCCTCAAAAAAGTAAGGTATAGTTGAATATATATTTAAAACTGCATAGACTTTATCTTTTTTCATAATTGGAATTGCCGTAGAAGATAGAAATCCTCTCTCAAGCATATATGTTCTACTATCGCTTAAAGGCATACCTTCCGTAGATAAGTTTGTTATGATCTTTCCTTCAACATAAGACTTTGTTGAAGAGTTTAATAGCGGCAACTTTCCCCCTTCAAAAACTTCAATTTTATCAAGATAACCTTCTCCTTCCCCACAACTGTATATCTTGCTATATGTTCTGGTTTTATCATTTATAACACCTATCCAAGCATATTTAACATCGAGATTTTGTATTAAAGATTGACAGACATTTTGGAATAGATCTTCTTCTATTAGAACAGTTGTGATAGATCTGTTTATATCTCTCAGAGCTTTATATAACTTCTGATACAGAACTTCCTTTGTTATATCTTGGAAAAGTATAATACCATGATACTTACTTTCAAATAGGACTGTCCTTGAAAAAACTCTAACATATTTTATATTTCCATCCTTTGTTTTAACTTTTACAGCCGGATATATCTTGTCAAACAACTCCCCCTTCAATCTTCTTTCTACAATATCCTCAATTTCATCTTTAAGGTCTTCATCTGCAATAATATCAAGTAGAGACATATTAAGAAACTCTTCGAAAGAAAATCCCAAAATATCCGTCGCTGATTTGGTTGCATAAACTATCTTATCTCTGTATAGAATAAGTCCTGTATGGGGATTTTCTATCGTAAATTTGGCGATATCAAAAAACTGTTTCACTTTAAAAGTTTCGGATAGATGGACTGTAAATTCATATAGACGATCTATCTCTTCATCAGAAATAGGCTTAATATTATCTACTTTATCTAGTCTATCTTTAAACTTTTCATATAGATTTTTACTAATAACTAAATAATGGTAAAAAGGAGACTCTATCTCTTTCAAAATTGGAAGTTCTCCAAACTCTTGCGAAAGAGTGTTAAAACTCTCTCTATACAAAACTGTAATATCGGCTTCACCTTTAACAACCTTAAAGTAGCTCTCTCTTTGAGAATCTGTATAAGATATAATTTCCTTAAGTAGATCAAACTCTTTAAGAAGGAGTAGAGATACAAAATAAGCTTCAAAAAGAGAGGTGGTTATTAAAACATTATCTCTTTCTTTCTGTCTGCCTACTAAAAAAAACTTTTCTTTTTCAATATCTTTTATTTTAAATAGCTTATAATCTTCTTCTATCTTCCTGTATGCTGTTAATGGATCTACAAAAATTAAAGCAATATTAGGGTCTTCTAAGTATATCTGCTCCTCTTTATAGCTGTTTGGAATTATAAGTTCAATTTTCTGATCTAATACAGATTCTAATTTTAACTTTAATGCCGTGATAATATCTTTATCCATTTGACTTTCAGAAACATGGGCACAGGTTAAAAATTTGATCATAACTAACCCCAAAGTTTCATATCATCTAAAAGCCATTATAACATAAAAAGCAATGTTTCTATATCCTTAAAAGAGTATTTAGATGATATTGTTATTCGGAGTCTTGATGTTCCTGGTGGGACAGTTGGCGGTCTGACAGCCCCTACAAATATACCTTTTTCTAAAAGCTTGTTCCTTAAATTTATAACTTTCCTCTCATCTCCAACTATGTAAGTAAGGATAGGAGTGCCGTGGTAGTTTATATTTAAACCTAACTGCTTTGATTTTTTTACAAAAAACTCTACATTCTCAAAAAGTTTTTTTCTCCTAAATTCTTCATCTTTTAAAAGTTTCAAATTTTCAAGGGATATAAAGTTCTGTATAGGTGATAGAGCAGTTGTAAATATAACAGACCTCATCTTATTTACTAAATACTCTATAAGTAGTTTTGAGCCACATATAAATGCTCCATAACTTCCAACTGCTTTTGACAACGTTCCCATTTGTATTATATTTTCAGCTGGTTTTATTCCAAAGAAGTTTAAAGTCCCTCTTCCTTCTTTACCTAAAACTCCTGTTGAGTGTGCTTCATCTACTACTAAAACAGCATCATATCTATTGCAGATCTCAATGATTTTATCAAGAGGTGCTATATCTCCATCCATACTGAAAACACCATCTGTTATAACTATTCTCCTTCCTCTTACATTATAACTTTTGATTTTTCTCTCTAAATCTTCAACATCACAGTGTTTATAGATAACTTTCTTTGCTTTTGATAGCTTTATTCCATCTATTATAGATGCATGGTTAAGTTCATCACTGAATATAACATCTCCATCTTGAGCAATAGCTTGAATCAATCCAACATTAGCCATATAACCACTTCCAACAACTAAACAGTCTTCGGTCTGCTTAAAATCTGCTAAAAACTCCTCCAGTTCTTTCTGAATATGATGGTATCCAGATATAAGAGCAGATGCCCCACTTCCAAGAGATAACCTATCAATGTTTTTACATAACTTTTCCTTGGTGTAGTTATTATCTTTTAAACCAAGATAATCATTTGAGGCAAAGTCAAGTATATTTTCTGATAGGATTATTCTCTGTCTATAAAGACCTTTATCTTTTATTTCATCTATACTTTTTTTCAGAAAATCTGAAAAATTACTCATCTATAAACAAAATTTTTGAAGTTTGATAGAAGTTTAAGTCCGGCTTGCTGGCTTTTTTCAGGATGAAACTGAACAGCCCAGATGTTATCAATTTCAACAGCAGAGCAAAACTCTATACCGTAATCCGTAGTTGATGCTACAACATTAGAGTTTTCTGGCTTACCGTAATATGAATGGACAAAGTAGAAAAACTCTCCATTGTTTATACCTTCAAACATTTTACTGTCTTTCTTTATCCAGATTTGATTCCATCCCATATGGGGAATTTTTATATCAAGTTTCTCATCAAATCTGACCACAGAGCCCTTTAACACACCTAAACCTTCATGTTCTCCAAACTCATATCCGTACTCAAAGAGAAGCTGAAGCCCTAAACATATTCCAAGATACGGTTTTCCAGATTCTACATTTTTCAGTATCTTCTCTTTTAAACCAAGTCTATCTAAATTATGAATAGCATCTGCAAAAGCTCCAACTCCGGGAACAACTACACCTTCTGCTTTATCTAAATCTTCAGGATTAGAGGTTATAACAGCATTAATCCCAACTTTCTCAAGGGCTTTTTGAACACTTCTTAAATTTCCCATTCCGTAATCTACAACTGCTATCATTCTATTCCCTCTTTCAGATCCTTGACAAGATTCTTAATACCTTCAAAATCAGATTTACCTTGAAGTTTCACAACCGCACTACCTACTATTATCCCATCTGCTATTTTTGATAGTATCTGAGTATGTTCCTTCTTTGATACTCCAAATCCTACTGCAACTTTCTTATCTGTGATACTTTTTATCTGAGAGATCTTCTGTTTTAACTCTTCCCAAGGTAGTGTATCTCTCTCTCCGGTAATTCCAGTTAAGGATACATAGTATATAAAGTCATCAGACATTGAAGATATAAGTTTAATCCTGTTCTCATCAGATGTAGGAGCAAGTAAAAATATAACCGACAGACCTAAGCTGTTTGCAATCCTCTTAAAACCTTCTGCCTCT
Organism: Hydrogenothermaceae bacterium; assembly: GCA_026418455.1. Taxonomy (GTDB): domain Bacteria; phylum Aquificota; class Aquificia; order Aquificales; family Hydrogenothermaceae; genus JAOABC01. The sequence goes on along the minus strand of JAOABH010000003.1, from coordinate 115,159 downwards.
TCCGGAGGTAAATCCGGAACAATAAATCCATCTACTCCATTTTCTTTTGCCATCTGACAGAATTTCTCTTCCCCAGTTTTAAAAATAGGATTGTAGTAAGTCATACCTATTAAGGGAATTTCTGGATATCTCTCTTTTATCTTTTTTGTTATCTGGAAAACTTTTAAGGGAGTAATACCGTCTTTTACTGCTTTTTCATGGGCAACTTGAATTGTTGGACCATCTGCAACTGGGTCCGAGAATGGAAAGCCAACCTCGAGTATATCTGCACCATTCTCTATAAGTGTAAAAGCTGTTTTTATACTGTCTTCAGTTGATGGATAACCTGCCATAAAGTAACAGATAAGTGGTTTTTTAACTTCAAAAATATCCTTAATCATTCAACGGCTCCGTAAAAAATTTTAAAAAATTATACTCTTTAATATATCCTTTTTGCCGGTGAATTTTTACTACATTCCTGGCAGTCTTGGAATTTTACCAAGTTTTGAGAGTTTATAGTATAATCCCCAAAATTTTTTCATCCAATGTCCCACTATCGGAAGAGGTAAAAGGATTGCTCTTTTATCATCCCTGTAAGCAAGTCCTCCTCCGTTTCCCATATCCATAAGACAGAGTATATTTATATGTTCTATATAAGATTTAGGCTCTCCTTTTTCTAAACCTTCTTTTAGGGCTATATTGTAGGCTACATTTCTTGCCATAACCTCAGCAAGATGCCCCTGCTTTGCCTTCCAGTCTGGACCTTCCAAAGCTACACAGTCACCTATGGCATATATATTTTCAATATCTTTTACTTTGTTATATCTATCTATAACTATAAATCCGGCTTCTGTTTGAGGAAGATTACCTGATTTTACAGCAGGATGCCCATCTCCTGCAGGAACGAAACATGTAAGGTCTGATTCTATTTTTATTCCATCTTCTAACAATACTCCATCTGGTAAAAACTCATTTATCTTCTTACCTGTAATAGAGTTTATATTTAACTTTTTAAACATCATGTCCATCATTTTAAGGGCAGATTCTCCCAACCTCTCTCCAGGTTTTGGCATTGGAGCAAAAAATGTTATATCAAAGTTGTCCCTTACACCTTTTTTCCTCAGATAGTAATCAACATTAAACATAACTTCAAAAACCGGACCACCTCTAACAGCCTCCTTTGCCTTTGGATTACCACCAAATCCAAAAGCCAACTTACCTTTTCCCTTCTTAATCAAGTTATCTAAACTTTCTGCGTACTTTAAACTCTCTTCAGGTTTCCCACATATAGAGTATGTATACTCTATTCCCTTATGTTTCAGCTTTTCCTGTCCTATGGCTACCACAAGATAATCAAAATCTCTCCTTATCTGACCATCTTCAAGAGTAAAATCATCACTATTTATTTGAGAAACCTTGCCTTTTGTGAATTTAAAACCGTGAGCTTTTGACAGATCTTCGAGAGGAATAATTACATCTTCAAATTTTTTCTCCTTTGTGGAAATCCATATTGATATTGGATAAACAAAGAGATAATCTCTATCAGATAAAACCTCTACATCAAATTTATACTTTCTCAAAAAGATAGCTGCTTCTATACCTGCAATTCCACCACCAAGAACTACCACTTTTTTCATAACTTTCACCTAAAAACTTTTAGTAAAATTATAACTTAAAGTTTCTCTTTTAAAATTGAAAATTTTTGATATATTATTGGATTAATAATAAAAAGAGGTGTTTTAAAGGGTATGATAGTTGATACATTAAATGAGAAGTTAGAACAGATTTTGGAGAAGTTTGAACTGATAAAGGAAGCTGTTAAACCTGAAAACTTACAGAAACAGATAGAAGAGTTAGATAGGGAGATGGGAAAGTCTGACTTCTGGAGTGATCCGAAGAAAGCTGGTGAGATATCTTCAAGAAGAAATATGTTAAATCAGAAACTTCAGGAGTTCTTATCTGCTGAGCAGAAGATAAAAGATATAAAGGACTATATTGAACTTCTCAAAATGGAAGAAGATCAAGAGCTTTACTCAGAAGTAGAGAAAGATTTAGAAAAGTTAGATAAGTATATAACGAAACTTCAGATTGACAGCTTACTATCAGACGAGATGGACCCTAAGAATGCTATTCTTACAGTTCAAGCTGGATCTGGTGGTGTTGAAGCTTGTGATTGGGCTCAGATGCTACTTAGAATGTATCTAAGATGGGCAGAGGAAAAAGGTTATCAGACAGAGATAGTAGATTATCAACCTGATGATGTTGCAGGTATTAAAAGTGCTACCGTCATAATCAGAGGTCTCTATGCTTATGGCTATCTGAAAGGTGAGCAGGGAGTCCATAGATTGGTAAGAATATCTCCTTTTGATGCTAACAAAAGAAGACACACATCTTTTGCTGCTGTTTCTGTTATTCCTGAGATTGATGAAGATATAAATATAGAGATAAAAGAAGAGGATCTAAGAATAGACACATACCGAGCAGGTGGAGCAGGAGGACAGCACGTTAATAAAACAGATTCAGCCGTTAGAATTACACATATCCCTACAGGTATAGTTGTAGCATGTCAAAGTGAGAGATCACAACTTCAAAACAAGATAAAAGCTATGAATATGCTAAAAGCAAAGCTATACCAATTAGAACTTGAAAAGAAAAAAGAAAAACAAAAGGAACTTGAAGGAGAAAAGAAAGATATAAGCTGGGGTAGTCAGATAAGGTCTTATGTATTCCAACCTTATCAACTTGTCAAAGACTTAAGAACTGGATATGAAACTGGAAATATACAGGCTGTGATGGATGGAGATATTGATGAATTTATAGAGAGTTTTCTAAAATACAAAGCTACGGGGGAAAATATTGCTTAAAAGGGAAGATATAATAGTCCTACTATCAGGAGGAATAGACAGTACGACCTTACTTTGGCTTTCAAAAGAGATATTTAAGAAAGTCTATGCTATATCTTTTGACTATGGACAAAAACACAAAGTAGAACTTTCTTATGCAAAAGAGATAGCAAAGATTGCAAACGTAGAAAAACATTTTATAGCTACTATACCTCACCTTAAAGATTTAGGAAACAGTGCATTGACCGATAAAAATATAGAAGTACCTTCAGAAAATTATACAGATGAACCACCTATAACAACAGTCCCTATGAGAAATCTTATATTTTTATCCTTAGCTGCTTCCTATGCAGATGTTTACGGTATAGAAAATATAGGTATAGGTGTCCACTCCCTTGATTCTCCTTATCCAGATTGTAGAGCAGAGTTTGTATCTTCTGCAGAAGCAGCCATAAATGCATCTTCTATTATGGTTGCAAAGAAGAAAAACCGGATTAAAATTTTTACTCCATTTCTTGGAATGAGTAAAGCCGATATAGTAAAATTAGGATACAGTTTGGGAGTTCCTTTTGAAAAAACTTACTCCTGTTATAAAGGTACAGAACCTCCTTGTGGAGAGTGTGCTACATGTAGACAGAGAGAAGAAGCACTTAAAATTTTGGAGAGTAGATGAAGAAGATAGTTATAGTAGAATCACCAAAGAAGGCAAAAGAGATATCTCACTTTTTAGGTAAAGATTTTGTAGTTAAGGCAACGGTAGGACATTTTAAAGACCTACCAGAAAAAGATATTGGAGTTGACCTTGAAAGTTATGAGCCAAAGTTTGTAATCAAATCACAAAAACATAGACAGATGCTGTCCGAAATTAAAAAGTTAGCCGAAAATGCAGAAGTCTATATAGCAACAGACCCAGATAGAGAAGGATATGCAATAGGATACTTTATGTATGAGGAACTCAAAGGTAAAGCAAAAAATGTAAAGAGGCCGGAGTTTCACGAGATAACAAAAGACCATATAATCCAAAAAATAAAGAATGCTCCGGAGTTTGATAAAACAAACTTTGGACTATTTAATGCCTTTTTAGGAAGAAGGGTCGGAGACAGAATTGTAGGTTATATCCTATCCCCAATAGCATCAAAAGAGATAGGTGGAAGATTTAGTGTCGGTAGAGTCCAATCTCCAGCAGTCAGACTTATAGTTGAAAGAGAGATAGAGATACAAAACTTTAAACCAGCTACTTACTATATAATTACTGCGGATATTTCAAAAGAAAATAATATCTATACAGCAATCTATGAAAAACAGAAGATTGAAAACAAAGAAGAAGCACAGAGAATATTTAAAGATTTAGAAAATGTTAAAGAAGCCATAGTTGAATCCATAGAGAAGAAAAAGCTAAAAAGATCACCAAAACCACCTTTTACTACTTCAACACTTCAACAGACAGCAAACTCAGTTTTAAAATTTCCACCAGAAAAAACAATGATACTTGCCCAAGATTTGTTTGAAAGCGGTTTGATAACATACCACAGAACAGATAGCACAAGGATATCAGAACAAGCTATAAAAGGTATAAGAGAGCTTATAAAAACAGAGTTTTCACAAGAGTATCTACCTTCAAAACCAAGGATATACAAGTCCAAAAATACACAGGCAGATGCCCATGAAGCAATAAGAATCACAAATTTCGTAAATTTAGATAAACAGAGAGAGTTAGTGAAGGAAAAAGGACTTTCTGAGGACCACTTTAAACTTTTAAAACTTATCTATGAAAGATCTGTTGCATCTCAAATGGAAGATGCTGTATTTGAGAGAACAAATGTAATCCTTGATATTAAAGGTTATAAATTTATACTCTCAGGAACGGTGATAATATTTAAAGGTTATAAAGCAGTTTATGATATAGAGGAAGAGGAGGAAAATCTGTCATTATTACCTCCTTTCAAAAAAAATGAGAAAGTAGAGGTAGAGAAGATAAATATAGATGAAAAATTTACAAAACCTCCAGCAAGATATACAGAAGGAAGCCTTGTAAAGAAATTGGAAGAGCTTGGTATAGGAAGACCTTCAACCTATGCAACAATTATAAAGACAATAAAAGAGAGAGGGTATGTGGTAAAAGAGGGAAATGCCTTGAAACCTACAGAAGATGCCTTTCATCTTATAGAGTATCTAAACAACAAGTATAACTGGGTTATAGATTATGACTTTACAAAGAAGATGGAACAGTTTTTAGACAAGGTTGAAGAAAATAAAAAAGACTGGAAAGAGTTTGTAAGACAGCTACACGAAAAGACAAAACTAAGGACACAGGCTCTTATATCGAAGAAGATGTTAGATTATGCGTTGGATCTTGCAAAGAAATATGGAAAGTCTATAGATGATATATTAGATGATCCGAAAAAGATAAGAGAGTTTATAGACAATCACTCTTCAAAGACTCCTTCCGAAAAACAGATAGAGTATGCAAAAGCTTTGGCAGAAAAAACAGGTTTAAAGCTTACAGAGAGAGAGTTATCAGATAAAAATTTACTTAAAAAGTTTATAGATAAAGCCAAAAAAGAAAACTTGAAAAACTACCAGTTGTCAGAAAAACAGAAAAATGTTTTAATAAAGTATGGTAGAGAAGATTTGATAGACAAACCTGCCGAAGCTTTAAAGTTTATAAAGACGAAGCTTTCAAGAAGGAGATAAAATTAAAAAGGGCTGGCATTGCTGCCAGCCATATATGGAGGGGGAGGGAGGGGGATGCGAATTAAGTTGAATATATTATATTAATATCTGAATATACTTAAAATGATTTTTATCATAAGGAGTTGAAGATGGATGAAAGGATAGTGTTTACAGTTGCAAACCTTGCAAAATTAAAACTTTCCAAAGAAGAAGCCAAAGTTTTACCAAAACAGTTTATGGATATAGTTGGATTTATTGAGAATCTTAGAGAGGTAAATACAGAAAGTATCCCACCATTTTATGAGTTGATAGTGGAAGAAACTCCTTACAGGGAAGATGTAGTTATACAGTCTCTTTCAAATGAGGAAGCTTTAAAAAATGCACCTCAATCAGATGGTGGCTTTTTCGTAGTTCCAAGAGTAGTAGGTTAAATAACTGGAGGTTTATATATGGAAGTTAAAGAAACTCAAAATTTAGATGCAAAAAAGAAAGCTCTTGAAAGTGCGATCTTACAGATAGAGAAGAAGTATGGTAAAGGTTCATTGATGACTTTGTCTTCAGAAGGTATAAAGTCTGTAGATGTTATCCCTACAGGGTCAATAACTCTTGATTTGGCAACTGGAATAGGTGGAATACCAAAAGGAAGAGTGATAGAGATATATGGACCTGAATCTTCCGGAAAAACTACCTTGACACTTCATATAATAGCAGAAGTCCAAAAAAAAGGTGGAAAAGCTGTATTTATAGATGCAGAGCATGCTTTTGATCCGAAATATGCAAAAGCCATCGGAGTAAACCTTGATGACCTTATAATATCTCAACCAGATTATGGAGAACAGGCAATAGAGATAGCAGAAACTCTTGTGAGAAGTAATGCGGTAGATGTTATTGTTATAGACTCAGTTGCTGCACTTGTTCCAAAGGCAGAAATAGAGGGAGATATAGAAGACTCTAATGTAGGGCTACATGCAAGACTTATGTCAAAGGCAATGAGAGTTTTAAAGGGTGCTGTAAATAAAAGTAATACAGCTCTTATACTGATAAACCAGATAAGAGAAAAAGTCGGAGTTATGTTTGGAAATCCGGAGACAACCACCGGAGGAAGGGCTATAAAGTTCTTTGCAGATATGAGAATGGAAGTTAGAAAGCAGGATATAAAGGATGCCGGTGAAAGAGTGGGAAGCAGAGTTAAAGTGAAGGTTGTAAAAAATAAGTTAGCTCCACCATTTAAAGAGGCAGAGTTTGATGTTATATATGGTGAAGGTATATCAAAAGAGGGAGAGATTTTAGATTTGGGAGAAGAGCTTGGATTGATAAAGAAAAGTGGAGCTTGGTATTCTTATAAAACTGAAGAAGGAGAGGAGATAAAGCTGGGACAGGGTAGAGAGAAAGCAAGAGAGTTTTTAAAACAAAATCCTGAGTTAACAGAAAAACTTGAAAATCTTATAAAAGAGAGAGGTTTAAATGGATCTTGATGCAATATTAACAGAGGCTGTTAAATCCGGAGCTTCAGATATCCATTTAAAAGTTGGCTCAGTACCAAAGATGAGAGTTAATACTATCTTAATGGATATAAATAACTTCAAAACACCATTGACTCCGGATCATATCGGAAGTTATGTTGCCAAAATTTTAGCAAAAAGCGAAGCAAAGAAGGCAGAGCTTATAAAGAATGGAGAAGTTGACGTATCCTACTCCATAGCAGGTGTTAGTAGATTTAGGGTCAATATATACAAGCAACGAGGCACTTACGCGATCGCACTTAGAGTTTTAAAAACAAAGATTCCACCACTTGATTCTTTACTTCTTCCAGAAGTTATAAAAGATATTGCTAAAGAACCAAGAGGTTTAGTGTTGGTGACAGGACCAACAGGTTCCGGTAAATCTACAACATTAGCATCCATGTTAGATTATAGAAATGAACTTTTTGAGGAAACAATAATAACAATTGAGGATCCTATAGAGTATGTATTTAGGGATAAAAAGAGTTATATAGTTCAAAGGGAAGTAGATTTAGATACAAAAGATTTTAACTCCGGACTTAGGGCAGCTCTCAGGGAAGACCCTGACGTTATAATGGTTGGAGAGATGAGGGATTTAGAGACGATACAGACAGCTTTAAGAGCTGCTGAAACAGGACACTTTGTTTTATCTACACTTCACACTCAAGATGCAAAAGATACTATAAGTAGAATTATAAATATGTTTCCAGCAGAAGAACAAAACCATCTAAGGATTCTGCTTGCGGCAGTTTTAAGGGCAATAATCTCTCAACGCTTAATACCAAGGAAAGATGGAAAAGGAGTTGTCCCTGCTGTAGAAATACTTATAAATACTGGAGCAATAACAGAGTGTATAAAGGACCCTGAGAAGTTTTTTATGATTCAAGATCTTATGGAAAAAGGGAAAAAACAATATAGAATGCAAACCTTTGATCAAGCTGTTGTTGATTTATACAATGAAGGCTTGATATCTTACGAAGATGCTCTTTTATATGCTACAAATCCGTCTGATGTTGAACTAAAAATCAAAGGTATATCTGCAGGAGCAGAAGAAGGAATGGGTTTTGAAACCTTTTGATGGATATAAAAAGTTACACTTACTACCTACTAAGTAAAAAGGACTATTTTGAGGAAGAGCTTAAGGAAAAACTACTTAAAAAAGGTTTCAACTTAAATGATATACAGGAAATTATAAACAAACTAAAAGAAGATGGAATACTAAATGATGAAAAGTTATTAGAGAGATACAAAGAAAAATCTATACAAAAGGGGGAGAGCTACTTAAAGCTCAAAAAGAAGCTTTACAGTAAAGGTGTTGAAAATTTAAACATATCTTTTGAAGAAGAACTTCAATCTGCATTAAACTTGCTTAAAAGATCATTTAAAAAAGAAAAAAATTTTGATAATGTGGTAAAATTTCTTAAAAATCGTGGTTTTAGGTATAGTGTTATAATGGAAGCTGCTGAAAAATTTTTGAAAGAGGAAGAATGACCAAAATTTTGTCCCTTTACCATATAGATATAAAAGAACCAACAGTTTGCACTATAGGTAATTTTGATGGTGTCCATATAGGACATAAAGCTCTCATTAATAAAGTTAAAGAAGACTCTCTTAAATTTAATACTAAATCTCTGATTATAACATTCTTTCCACATCCACGAAAAGTGCTTTCACCACAGAATTATAAATGTAGCATAGTTAACTTTGAGACGAAGATATATCTCTTAAAAAAGGAGGATGTAGATTATATACTGATAGTTGATTTTAATGAGAGATTTTACAAAAAAAGTCCGGCAGAGTTTATGAACTTTCTCAAAGAGAAGCTAAACTGCCGAAAAATAGTAGTTGGGAAAGACTGGAGATTTGGGTATAAAAAGGAAGGAGATATAGAGTTTGCAAAAGAGTATGGGAAACAGATAGGAATAGAGGTTGAAGATTTTGGTATTATCTCTTTAAATCAAGAAAAGATAAGTAGTAGTAAAATTAGAGAGCTTCTTTTGGCCGGAAATGTAAAGGAAGCAAAAAAGTACTTAGGTAGAGATTATTTTTTAAGAGAGAAGGTAGTAAAAGGTGATGGTGTTGGGAAAAAATTAGGATTTCCAACCATAAATTTAAAACCAGATGATGACCTTTGTCTAAAAATGGGTGTCTATACTGGATTTTTAGAGTTTGAAGATAAAAAATATCCGGTAGTGATAAACTACGGTAATAGACCTACGGTAGATGGTAAAAAGATTTTTATGGAAGCCCATGTAATAGAAAATTTTGAGATAGAGATGAGAGAAAACAGTATAGTTAATATCTACTTCATAGACAGATTAAGAGATGAGAAGAGGTTTGAATCTGTAGAAGAACTTAAAAAACAAATAATGGCTGATATTGAGAAAGCAAGAGAGGTTTTAGGTTATGTTTATTAAAATAGTCATATTTCTCATTTTAATTTTAAATCTATCTTATGCCGATAATAGCATACAGATTGCACCGGTTAATATTCCAGTTGAGATTGTAGATATAAGACAGGAAAAGAGAGAGTCGTTAAACCCACCCCAAAGATTTGAATTATTCAACATAAACATAACTCCAGATATTCATAAAGATATATTTTTAACAAAAGAAGGAGTAGAAAATCTACCTATTCTTTCCATAGAAAAACCAAAAGCTTACCTTGGGATACCCCCATCAAATGCAATTATGGCAGATGCCATAGAAAACTTTACAAAAGGTGATTTTATCTTTGCATACCAGAAAGCTGAAGAATTTGTCAGAAAGTATAAAGATTCTCCATATCTATACTATGGCTACTACATACTTGGATATACGGAATTTAAAAAAGGTAATTTAGAAAAAGCTGGGGAGTTTCTTGAAAAGAGTTGTTCCTTAAAGAAGCTTAAAGAAAACTGTCTATCATATGCTATCGTATCCCTATTAAAGGGAGATTTTCAAAATGTTCAATCTGTAATAAACGATCTACCAAAAGATGATCCAGATACCATATTTATTATGGATACGTTAAAACTTTTAAAAGACAGAGACCTAAATATGAGGTCTACCTGTGGTAATGTTGATTTATCCCTTGTGGAATACTGTAAATATCTGAAGAAATATACGGAATTTTTTAAAGGAAACTATAAAAACTCTCTATCCTTAAAGTTTCAAATAAATAACTTAAACATAAAAAAAAGGACTACTGTTTTAGATGGATTTTCCTACTATTTAATAGGAGAGAGGTCTAAAAGTTTGGATACATTCAAAAAGTATGTGGCAGAAATATCCGTATCTGACAAACTATCAAATTTTGCCCTTTACGGAATAGGACTTTCTGATGAATCTAAAACCTTAGAAATGGCACAGATTTTAGAAACAAGGGACGAAAATTTAAGTCAAGACCTTTATTTAGTTGTGGGTCAGAAGTATGGAAAAGATAGGAATTATTTAAACAGTTTTCTATACTTCCAGAAAGCACTTTACCTATCTGATAGATACAAGGATGTTATCCTTAAAAATATAGCTGTAAATATGTATAATTTAGGAAACTATAAGTATGGATTTAATATCTTTAAAGATGTAGTAAATAGAAGTCCGGATTTAAAAACTATACTTTACACCGGATATACAGCATACAGACTTAAAGATTACGAAGAAGCGCAAAAACAGTTCCTTAAACTTGTTGATACAGAATATAAAGAATTAGCATTGGAGTATTTAGCAGATATATACTTAAATATAAAAGATGATGAAAATTTCATAGAAACTATAAAACAGCTTAAAACACTAAATCCAGAAAAAGCTTACGATTTCTTAGGCTGGTTTTTCTTTGAAAGAGGAGATTATAAAAATGCATTTAAATCTTTTAGAAATCCGTACATGAAAGCAGTATCTGCATATAATATCTCAGATTTAAAAACATCTTCAAAACTTATAGAGAACAGTGATGATGAAAAATCTACACTATTAAAAGCTTACATAGCCCTAAAATCTCAAGATATAGAAAAAGCAAGGCAGATTTTAAAATCTATAAAAGATAGAGATAGTCGTATATCGGAAGAAGCTTCATATCTATATGCTTATACTTACTTTTCTGAAGGAAATTTTGATTTAGCTACTTTGGAGTTTAAAAATTTCTTAAACAGATACGGATACAAAGATGATGACCTAACAAAAAAAGCCACCCTGAGAATTGCCGACAGTTATTTCAACATGGGAGAAACAGACCTTGCAAGACAGATTTACAATGACTTTATATCAAAAAATTCCGGAAAACAGGAAGCAATAGATGCTGCCTACAACCTTTTAGTTCTTGAAACAAAAGAGGGATCTACAGACAACAAAAAGATGATAGAAGATTTTATAAGAAGGTTTCCTAACTATCCACTTATTCCTATATTAAAACTACAACTTGCACAGATATACACAGATGAAAAGGATTATCAAAAGGCGGAAGATATATACAAAGAAATAATAGATACTAACACAAAAGAATCGGAAACTGCGCTTTACAAGTTAGGGCAGCTTTATTACATAAAGGGAGATTTAGAATCTGCAGTAAAGGTTTTAACTGAATTTTTAAATAGATACAAAAATTCAGAGAATCTATTTAATGTAAAACTGTTATTAGGAGAAATCTTAGAGAAGCAAGACAAAATAGATGAAGCTCTTTCTGTATATTACCAGATAAGTGATAATGATGATGTAAAGTTTAGAATAGCAAATCTACTGTATCGTAAAGGTGATTATGATAACTCTCTTCAATACTTAGAACAACTTAAAGAAAAGTATCCGGATAACAAAGTAGTATTACTACTTATAGGTAAGGCTTACTATAAAAAAGGGCTAACAGAAGAGGCTATAAAGTTTTTACAGGAAGGAACAAAGTCCGATAATCCTAAAATTTCAGCAGAAAGCTATTACTATTTAGGTTTAATATTTAAAGATAGAAAAGATTTTAACAAGGCATTAAATAACTTCCTAAATGCTATCTATATAAATCCTGATACAGACTTAGTAAATGTAAGCTCAAGATTTGAAGCTGCAAACATACTAATAAAGGCAGAGAAAAGAAAAGAGGCATCCTGTTTACTGAAAGAAGTATTAAAATATAATGATGATACAGTTCGTCAAAAAGCGGAAAGTATGTTGAAAAATTTACCAAAATGTGTTTATTAGGAGTTAGATGGAAGATTTAGTGGCGGTAGGAAAATTACACGGGATTCACGGCGTTAAAGGAAATATAAAGTTTGAACTTTTTACAGATGTAAAACTTCCACCGGAGATTTACGTTAAAACACCTACAGGTGAGATGTTGAAACTGAAAATTCAAACAATAGACAGGAAGAAATGGTTAATCAAATTTTTTGATTATGATACTCCGGAAAAATCAAAAGAGTTATCCCAAAGTTTAATATACATATCAAAAGAGTATCTTCCTGCTTTGGGACAGGATGAATATTATATCTTTGAGCTTATAGGTAGCGAAGTTTTTGAAGATGACAAAAAGATAGGAAAAGTGGAAAAAGTAGATGACAGGTTGTCCCAAGCATTACTTATAATAAAGTGTGAAGATGGAAAGATAAGACATTTACCATTCGTAAATCAGTTTGTAGAAAAAGTTGATACCCAAAATCACAGGATATATGTTAAATTACCGGAAGGCTGGTTTGAGTTATAATTTGGAATAAATTTTTACACAAAATTTTTAGGAGGTGTTTAAGATTTTAAAACTTGAAGTTCAAATTCCACCACAGGCATTTTTTAATGTAGTAGGTTCAAGAGATGAAAATCTCAGGTACTTTGAGGACATTTTTGATTTACAGATATTTGCAAGGGGTACGTCTATAATAGCTTCAGGGAAAGAGGAAAATCTGGATAGATTTGAGGAGTTTATGGAGAAGATATCTTCCTACTTTGAGGTTGGACATATACTATCACCCCAGGATGTTAGGAATTTAGCCATAGGTTATAAATTAGAAAAAGAAAGTGAAGAACTCATAAAGGAAACTCCGGCAGAAACAATACTTTTCTCTTACCGTAAAAAACCAATAATGGCAAAAACTCCTACCCAAAAAATATACGTAGAGACCATAAAGAATAACGATATAACATTCGGAATAGGACCTGCTGGAACAGGAAAAACATACTTGGCTATGGCTGTTGCAGTTTCATACTTAAAACAGAATAAAGTAAATAGGATAATACTAACAAGACCCGCTGTTGAAGCTGGAGAAAAACTGGGATTTTTACCAGGATCGTTGGAAGAGAAGGTTGACCCTTATCTAAGACCCCTTTACGATGCTCTATACGATATGGTAGACCCGGAAAAAGTAGTTGATATGATAGAAAAAAAGATAATAGAAGTTGCTCCACTTGCATTTATGAGAGGAAGGACATTAAATGATGCCTTCATAATACTTGATGAAGCACAGAACACAACAAAAGAACAGATGAAGATGTTACTAACTCGTATAGGTTTTGGATCAAAAGCTGTAATAACCGGAGATATAACACAGATAGATCTTCCAAAAACATCACAGTCTGGCCTTGTAGAGGCTATAAAAGTTTTAGAAGGTGTAAAAGGTATAGGATTTACAAGATTCACAGAGAAAGACGTAGTAAGACATCCGATAGTCCAGAGAATAATAGAGGCGTATAACAGATATGAAGAGCAGAATACTGATTGACAAACAGATAAAAGATAGTAAGATTACGAAAAAGTTTATTAAAGATATAACCACAGAGATATTAAAAGCTTTAAACTTAGATAATGTTGAGGTCAGTATAACATTAACAGACGATGAAACAATAAGACAGATAAACAGGGAGTGGAGAGGAAAAGATAAACCGACAGATGTCCTCTCCTTTCCCATGGAAGAGACTATAGGTTACAGGTATAGAATTTTAGGAGATGTTATAATCTCTATACCTTATGCAAAGAGACAAGCACACCAGATAGGATTTACAGAAAAAGAGGAAATACTCCGGCTTTTAATTCACGGCATACTTCATCTTTTAGGTTATGATCATGAGAGATCACAAGAAGATGAAAAAATAATGTTTGACATACAGGACAAGATATTTTATCAACTTAAAAATATGCTATGAAGATACTCTATAAGTACATATCAGTACAGTTTATAAAAACATTTATAACCCTAATATTACTATTTTCCCTTATTATCGTATCCTCTCAGCTTTTACATCTTCCTTCCTTTGTCTACTCAATGAATATTATAGATTTTTTAAACATTTTGACACTCCTTGATATTTCTTTTATAAAGTTCCAACTTCTATTTGGATTCTTTATAGGCTGGCTACTGGTAGGTATAAGAATCAGAGAAAATAACGAGATATATGCAATCTACAGTTTAGGCATAGATGATAAACAGCTTTCAAAACCAATATTAATATGGACAGTTGTTTTTACATTAGTTGCATTAATTTTCTCTTCTATTGTAGTGCCATATGCAAACAGAGAGAGAGCAAAGTTTCTTACAGTTAAAGTAAAGTCATACATTATGGATAGTATCCAACCTAAAAATTTTTCGAAGATAACTGAAAATATCTATGTATATGTAGATGAGAAAAGGAATAATAACTTTAAAAACATAATACTTCATAACAGATCAAACGGTTTTTTGATAACTGCAAAAGATGGATACTTTTACGGTAGTTATGTTATATTTGAAAATGGATATATTCAACTTCCATCAAAAAACTCTTACAGTATTCTAAAATTTCAAAAGTACAATTTCAACATTGATGTATCCTATGTAAAAGAGATAGCCGTAGAAGATCTGAAAATATCTGATATCATTAAAAATATTCCGAATAATAAGAACAAAATGATAGCCATACTGGTAGATAGACTATATTTTTCAATTCCATTTGTTTTCATAGGGATAATAGGTTTTTTTATGGGAATAAAATTTCAAAAATCCCGTGAAACTTTGCTATCTATTGCCGCACTGATTGGTATAGTTTATATGACTCTAAATTATCTGTTGGTAAAACTAACAGAAAAGAACATTGCATTTAGTATTTTATATCTAATAATTCTAATTTTATTTTTCCTAGCCTTGTATAAAATTTCCAAAAATAAAAAGTGATATAATACTTTAAAATTTTAAAAAGGTGGGTAAATGGAGACAGTATTTTTAGCAAAGATCCCCATTTTTGACAGGGAGGAAAAAATATTTGGATTCGATATTAAATTAGACTATGAAGCTTCTGGGAAAGTTGATTTCAACAGCTTACTAAGGAAAATATATACAGTTTTATCGGATTCTGAGATTATAAAAAGTTTACAGGGTAAATTAGGATTTATAAATCTACCTACAGATATCATAGTGTTTACAGATTTTACTTCTTTAATTCCAAAAGATAACTTTGTCATAAAGATAACTGACCAACAGACAGCTTCCAAGGTTCTCATGGATAAGATAAAGGAGTTAAGTAAAAACGGTTATAAATTCTGTCTATATCTTTCAGATGATAAAAGTTTAAATCAAGTTTTATCTCTAAAAGAGATTCTCTCTTACGTGGAGATAGATTCTCAAAAGTTATCAAATATAGATTCTATAAAAGTTTTAAAACAGAATAATTTAACTGTAATATTGGATAATATAGATAGTTATGAAGATTTTGACAGATTTAAAAAAGCAGAGGGAGATCTGTTTAAAGGAGACTTTTTTACAAAACCTCAAAAAATAGAAGCCAACCTTGATAACTTCTCAAAGTTAGAGACACTTAAACTTATAAGATTAGTACATGAGAAAGACGATTTAAATGTAATTGCTGATTATATAAAAGGATCTCCAAACCTGTCATTAAATCTCCTAAAGTATATTAACTCCTCATTTTTCTATCTTGCAAATCCTATAACATCTGTAAATAGAGCTGTTATTTATTTGGGAAAGAAAAATCTACTAAATTGGCTTATTCTCTTATCAATGATATCTGCTGCTACAGTTGATACAAAAAAAGAGTTAATTAAAAGGGCTCTTTTTAGAGGAAAATTTATGGAGCTTATATCCAAAAAGATAAATAATGATGAGGTGATAGCTGATACAGCTTTTCTGGTTGGTATCTTGTCTCTTGGAGAGAGTATATTTAATGTACCCTTAGAAACTATATTACGAGAATTAAATTTATCTGAAAATCTTGCAAAAGAAATAAGAGAAAAGTCCGGATTTTTTGGTAAAATTTTAAGATTAGCAGAGGAAGTAGAAACTCAAAAGAATAAAAATATAAAAAAACTATCAGAAGAAATGTTATTAGACCCTTCAGAAGTGGCAGATATAACTATAGAGGCTTTAAAGTGGAGTGAAGGTATGATATCTATCCTTCATTAAAGATAGAAGGAGGGGTTAAATAATGTTAATAAATTACTTCACAAATGAAAAAATAGATATCATCTTTGATAGACTTTCTACACACATAGAGAGGAATTTTAAATCTTCTATATGTAAAGATAGCATTGTCCATATTAAATACCTTTTAATAGACACATTTAAAGACAGATCAAATATAAAAACTTTCTATGATGAAGGTATCTCTTTTCATCAGAGAGGAGCTCTATTTATAGAATCTATTTCTTTTTTTGATTTTCTTAGAAAAAACTTTATAGCCCATCTTCCAAACAATATAGATTTAAGAGAAGCAAAAAGAATAGAGAGGTTATTTGAAGATGTAGTCCAACTCTTTTCAAAAGGTTATTTAAATTCTTACACTAAGGAACTTATCAGGAAATTAGAGCTCTTCATAAATAATATTAAAAGTAGGGATTACAATGAAACGTTACTTCACAATCTTCTATATCATTTTGAGTATTTTAGAGATTTTTTGACTGCTATAACTGAAGGAAAAGATTTTAAAAATGTGAAACATACAGAATGTGATTTTGGAAAATGGTTGAATGAGAGTGGGAAAAATATAATAGAAGATGAGCTTATCTACAACTCTATAAAATTATTCCATAAAAATTTTCACAATCTTGTAAGCATAGCAACAGACTATCTTAAAAATAGGTTATACAAAGAGTTGTTTTTTATTATAAGAGAAGTTGAAGCAAACAGCCTCTGGCTATCAAACGAGATAAGTTATATAAATACAAAGATATTAACATTAGAGTTTTCTAAAGACTTCTTAACAGGGCTTTTAACAAGAAGAGCACTCCAGCAGATATTCAACAAATATCTTGAAATTATGGAATTTACAGGGCAACCAATATCTATAATAATTGCAGATATAGACTTTTTCAAAAAGATAAATGATACATATGGACATTTGGCAGGAGATGCAGCACTAAAACACTTTGCTAATATTATCAGAGAAAATTTAAGGAAGTCAGACTATGTTTTCAGAATAGGTGGAGAGGAGTTCTTGATATTACTACCAAATACATCTATTGAAGAGGCTGTAAAGATAGCAGAGAATTTAAGAAGAAAATTAGAAGAAACACCTTTAATTTATGAAGGTAAAGAGATTAAACTTACAGCAAGTTTCGGAGTAGCTGAATTTAAAGACCATAATAATCTAAACAGCTTAATAAAAGAAGCTGATGAAAAACTATATCAAGCAAAGAGAGAGGGAAGAAACAGGGTCGTTGCCTAACTATCTTGTAAGAATCAATATCCTCTGTTTTGCATCTGCTTCCCAACCTCTCTTACCATCAGTAATTTCGAGAGCTGCTTTTAGATTCTCATAAGCCTTTTGTTTATTGCCTATATTTTGATAAGCAACCCCTAAGAAGTAGTAGAGGTCAGGGCTTGTATTGATAAGGTTCTTAGCTTCTTCTAATATTTTTATAGCCTCAAAATCTTTTCCTAACTTTACTGCAGAAGCTCCAGCCAAAAGTTTAGGTAAGAAGTACAGATTGTCTATCTTCGTAGCGTAAACAGAAGATTTATAGGCACAGTCAAAATCTTTTATCTGATAACAGACAAAAGCTTTATAGGTATAAGCAGAGTTATTTTCTTCATAGAGGTTTATTGCACTGTTTAGATGTTTTATGGCTGCGTTAAAATCTTTATTTTTGATACTTTCTTTAGCTTTTTCAACATAATCATAGGATAAAGCTGTTTTTACTATCTTCTGTTTTATCTGTTGAAATTCAGGGCTGTCCTTTTTTAGAAGCAATTTATCTTGATATTTCATTTCTATTAGCTGAGATACATTCTTTATACGGCTATCTGGAAGAGGGTGAGTAAGAAGCCATTCAGTAGGTTTACTCTCTCTTTCCAACTTTTTGAATTTTTCAAAAGTGGATATCAATCCTCTTGGATCATAGCCACTTTCATAGGCGAATCTTACACCAAGGGTGTCTGCTTCGCTTTCTTGGTCTCTGCTATATTTAAGCTGAATCAAACCTGCTCCTATCTGAGCTGTCTGCAATATCAGATTTTGATACTGTGAGTTAGAAGTAGCTATAGCAAGTATATTTAAAATTACATTTAAACCGTAAGTTTTTTCTAAAAATTTAGCATGATGTCTTGCATTTATGTGTCCAAGTTCATGGGCTAAGACTCCAGCCAACTCTGACTCGTTATCAAGAATAAGTATAATACCTCTATTTACAAAAACAGGACCTCCTGGTAAAGCAAAGGCATTTACATCTTTTGAGTTTACTAAATAAAACTGATAATCAACTTTCCTGGGAGTATGTTCTGCTATTCTATATCCAATTTTTCTGATATAGTTTTGAACTTCTTTATCTGGATATAGTCCTTCATTTTCATTGATAGCTTGTGGAATATATTTTTTCCCTATCTCTATCTCTTGTTGAGTTGAGATGAGACTAAATGTTTTCTGGCCTGTTAAAGGATCTTCTACTTGAGTACAGGAAGTAAAAGTAAATCCAAAAAGTAATAAACAAGCCAATTTTAAAATATATTTACTCTTCTTCATTTTAGATTCTCACTCTCTCCTACTAAAAATTCTTTATCAAACAGTATAACGTTAACGACTTCACCTTTTTCTATCAAATTTACACCTTCTTTTACAATCATCAATCCTTTTGAATTTACCATACTTGTTAATATATTTGAACCTTGTTTTTCAAAAGGTTTTACTAAGAATTTACCATCCTTATACTCAATATCAACTCTAACAAACTCTAATCTATCTGCCGATTTTCTCTCAAATTTTTCCTCTAAATAAGCATCTATGAGAGGATTAAAATAATTTTTATAACCCATCATCTTTCTTATAGCTGGCTTTACCAAAGTTTCAAATACAACCATACAGGCAACAGGGTTTCCTGGAATGCCAAAGAATAACTTCTCCTTATCGTTCCCCCATACTCCAAAAGCTACAGGCTTTCCTGGTTTTTGAGATACTTTCCAGAAGAGAATATCTACATTCAACTCTTTCTGAACAAAATCTCTCACCAAATCATACTCTCCTACAGATACTCCTCCTGTTGTAAGCAAAACATCACAGTTTTTCGCTGAATTTAATTTCTGAGTTATATCTTCTGGATTATCTTTAGCAAAACCTATTATTATAGGTATAGCTCCTGACTCTAAAATCTGTGTATAGAGTGTGTACGTGTTTGATGTTCTTATTTGAGAATCTTTTGTCCGTGGTTCCCCTACGTCAAGTATCTCATCTCCGGTTGTTATTATCCCTACTTTTACCTTCTGTTTTACATATACAGTAGCCTTATTTACAGAAGAGAGTATCCCTATCTCAGGAGGTCTTAAAACCTTTCCTTTTGTTAGCAGAAGATCACCTTTTTTATAATCTCCTCCCTTCGGTCTTATATTAGCACCTATTTTAAGAGCTTTGTATATGTATACAGTATCTCCTTCTCTCTTTGTAAATTCCTTTTGAATTACAGTATCAGCTCCTTTTGGAATCAAAGCTCCTGTATATATAGATATAGCTGTCCCTGGCTTAAGTTCTATATCATCTCCACCTGCTTTACTTTCTCCTATCACTTTTAAAGCTACAGGTTTTTCTTCTGATGCATCTTTTATATCTTCAAATCTAACAGCATATCCATCCATTCCACTGTTATCAGCAGGAGGATTGTCTTCATCTGCATATATATCCTCTGCAAGGACTCTATTAAGAGCATCTACAAAAAAAACTTTCTCTTCTCCAACTTCTTTTACACTATCGAGAACTATCTTTAAAGCTTCAAAATAAGTTATCATCACTTATCTCCTTAAATCTTGTAATGCATAAACATCTAAACCTTTTTCTTTAAATGATTTTATACCCTGAACTGCTGCCCAAGCTCCTCTAACTGTCGTATAATACGGGATTTTATTTGTGACTGCTGCTCTACGGATGTAGTAAGCATCAGACCTTTCTCTCTTGCCAGAAGGAGTGTTTATCACCATAACTATTTCGCCGTTTCTTATTCTATCAACTATATTTGGTCTCTCTTCTGAGAGTTTGTTTACAATTGTCACTTCTATACCATTCTCTTTAAGGAATTTATAAGTTCCTGAAGTGGCAAATATCTTAAATCCCATATTTACAAGGTCCTTTGCTATATCAACAATATAAGGTTTATCTTTATCTGCAACAGATATAAATACATTTCCTTCAAGAGGTAATTTGGAACCAGTTGCTGCTTGAGCTTTGTAGAATGCAAGTCCAAAGTCCTTGTCTATTCCCATAACTTCACCGGTACTCTTCATCTCAGGTCCAAGAAGTGGGTCAACTTCCGGAAATCTGTTCCATGGGAATACAACCTCTTTTATGGCAAATCTGTCAAAACCTCTCTCTAAAAAGTCAGATGCAGGATGTGGATTTTTAATCTGAAAAACTTCCGGAACCAACTCTCTTAACTTTTTACCTAACATTACTTTTGAAGCAATCTTTGCAAGAGGATAACCAATAGCCTTACTTACAAATGGGACTGTCCTTGAAGCCCTCGGATTTGCCTCTATAACATAAATCTCTCCATCCTTAATAGCATACTGGACATTCATAAGCCCTACTGTATTTAAAGCTCTTGCAAGTTTCTTTGTCTGATTTTTAACTTCTATAACAATATCATCTGGAAGACTATAGTGGGGTATACATGTAGCACTGTCTCCAGAGTGAATTCCAGCTTCCTCTATATGCTCCATAACCGCACCAATTAAAACATCTTCACCATCTGATACACAGTCCACATCAAGCTCAACACTACCATCGAGAAATCTATCTATTAAAAGTGGCTTATCTTCCGATACACTTACAGCTTCTTCCACATAGGAAGCTAGCTCATTCTCATCATAGACAAGTCTCATGGCTCTTCCACCGAGAACGTAAGAAGGTCTTACTAAAACCGGATATCCAACTTGTTTTGCAATCTCAAAAGCTTCCTGCTTCGATTTTGCTATTCCACTTTCTGGTTGTTTTAAGCCTAACTGTATAATTAAATCTCTAAATCTCTCTCTATCTTCAGCTATGTCTATACTCTCTGGCTGTGTCCCTAGTATTGGAATGTTTAGATTCTCAAGGGGTTTTGCAAGTTTTAAAGGTGTCTGCCCACCAAACTGGACTACAACTCCACAAGGACTCTCTTTTTCTATTATATTTAAAACATCTTCCAAAACTATAGGTTCAAAGTAAAGTCTATCAGAAGTATCATAATCTGTTGATACTGTCTCAGGATTACAGTTAACCATTATAGCTTCGTATCCTTCTTCTCTCATAGCCCAAACACAGTGAACACAAGCATAATCAAACTCAACTCCCTGTCCTATCCTATTGGGACCACTTCCAAGGATTATAACTTTTTTATTCATAAAACCTCCTTTGTAATATCTTCTTAAAATCTTCTATAAGCTCCGGCATATGAGTAAATCTATGGTTTCCTCCCGGATACATAACTACATGAAAACCTTCAAAGTATTTAGCTGTCTCTCTACTATTAAGTAACTCATCTTCTTCGTCAAGATAAACATAAACCAAACTTTTCAAGGGTTCCAAATCTTTAACATAGAAATTTTTTAAACTTTCAAGATGTTCTTCTGTAAAGATATACTCTTCATCAGTTTTGAAATTCTTTTGAGAACCAACCTGTTTTTTCAATGAGTTATAAGGATCTATGGACGGATTTATCAATACAGCCGGAACTTTAAATTTAGAAGAGAGATACAAAGCATAAAATCCACCTAAAGATGTACCTACCAAGTAAAGTTTATCTCTATCTTTTATAGCTTCTGTTAAAAACTCAAGCTGAGAAACAGCTTCAACAGGATTATAATCCAAAGTAGGTGCTATAACATTTCTAGGTCCAAAAGCTTTTTTAAGGTAGTTTACCTTTTCTCCATATCCAGCAGAATTAAACCCATGAATATACAGAATTTTCATCTTAATCTCCTACTACAGACTCTACATAACTCATAACATCTTCGATACAAGAGCTTTTCACACTGTATCTGAGTATACCTTTAAGCTTATCAATATCATCTACCTTCTTTATATAGTTTATCAATATTTCTGGAACTTCCCCATACTTATACTCTAAAATGTCTATAATATCTTCTTGAGTTTCTATTATCCTACCTTGCCGTAACCCTTGCTGTAACCCTTGCTGTAATCCTTGTTGTAATCCTTGTTGTAAACCTTGTTCGTAGCCGACTTTTTCACCTTTTTCTATTGCCATCCTTGCAATTTCACCTAACAATGGATCGTTTATAATCTCATCAAGGTCTATTGTAACTCTTATAGGCATAGCAGAATCCTCCTTCTTAATTTTTATTAAACCTTCCTTTAAAATATCTCTCAATTTCATTATTTCAATCAATAGATAAATTTTATCCTGTCTTTCTTTTTTTGGTAAACTCTCTAATACTTCTCTCATGTGATTTACATAGAGTTTTGGATTTTCTATATTACAAAGTGCTGCTAATAGTTTATCCTCTATATTATCACTTGATATTAAATCTTGACAGTTTATCTGTCTCATATCTATAAGTTTATAACTGTACTTAAAAAATGGAAATTGAAACTCATTTTGCATCTTAAGCGAATCGTTACCGACATATATACAGAATTGGTATATGTTTCTATTTCCTGTTTTTCTATATATTAAAAAAAAGTATTCAAGCATCCTATCTAACATATTTTTATCGTTATAACTTTGGAATTCAATGTGAAGTATAGAACTATCTTCAAGCTCTATAACAAAATCAGCTTTTTTATTAGTTGTATACGGAAGCTCTGTATCTAAGAGTTTATTAGGCAACTTGCCTGTAAGCATATAAATAAATTTTTTAGGTGGATTTTTTATTATATCTTTAAGTAAGATATCAACCTCTTTTCTCAATTTTCAATCCTCTAAGAACATTCTAATACCAGCTACACCGTATACACCGGTGTTTAAAACATCTCTAACATTTGCCATATTTATACCACCTAAAGCATATACAGGAATACTTACTTTTTTTAACAGCTCCCTCAATCCATCTAAACCTACTGGCTTACTTTTACCCTCTACTTCAAAAATTGGAGAGAAAAATATATAATCTGCACCTTCTTCTTGGGCTTTAATGGCTTCTTCAACAGTATGACAAGATTTACCTATGACTAAGTTAGAAAATTTTTGTTTTACTACTTTTATAGGAATACTTTTTTCCGGAAGATGGACACCGTATAAACCCAAAAGGACAGCAATATCAACTCTTGAATTTACAAAAATCTTAACATCATAACCTTTAGCAACCTCTAATGTATCCTCTACAAGCTTATATAACTCATCATCAGGCAGGTCTTTCTCTCTAATCTGTATAACTCTTACACCTTTGTCTAAAACAGACTTTATCTGGTCTAAAAAAGGTTTCTTAAACTTTTTTCTATCAGTTATAAAGTATAACCTATCCACATTAACCTCTATCAAGATAGACAAACAGACCAAATATAATAAAAGTAAATATAACCATACCTAGTATAACAATAGGGAACCAAGTACCTACATCCATAGTAGTATCCTCCGGAAATCTGTATGATATAATTATATTCTAAATCAATCAAAAAGTGGAGATTTTATGAATTTTAGTGAAAAGATAGCAATGTTTTTGGGAACTTCTTTTTACCTTGGGAGGTTTCCTATCGCTCCTGGAACAGTAGGAACATTAGGAGCTTTACCTTTCTTCTATCTTTACTGGAACAAAGGACTACTGGCTCAATTTTCAATAACAATATCGGTTATACTCATAGGTATATGGGCTTCCCATATCATCAGCCAAAAATTTCAGGATAAAGACCCTTCCTTTGTCACCATAGATGAGATTGCAGGATATATGATAACTATGATTGGTATAGACCCTTCAAAGTATCAGTTAAATCAGCTTTTAATCTATTTTATACTCGGATTTGTTATATTTAGAATAGTTGATATACTGAAACCTCCACCAATAAAATCTCTTGAAAAATACCCTATGGGAATAGGAATAATGTTAGATGATGTGTTGGCTGGAGTTTATAGCTTTTTGATACTTCACGGACTTATATATATTTTTAAATTTTAGAGAGGTAGAAGATGCTGACATACAAAGATGCTGGAGTTGATATAGAGAAAGCTGATAAATTTGTAGATCAGGTAAAGACATTAGTAAAGGGAACTTTTAACAAAAATGTTATAACTCCAATAGGAGGATTTGCATCAGCCTATTTACTTGAGATAGCAAACTACAAGGAACCTGTAATAACATCTTCCACAGATGGAGTTGGAACAAAACTAAAAATAGCCCAAACTCTTGATAAACACGACACCATAGGTATAGACCTTGTAGCTATGTGTGTAAATGATCTTATTACCACTACTTCAAAACCTCTATTTTTCCTGGATTACTTTGCAACAGGTAAATTAGAACCTCATGTTGCCATAGATGTTATAAAAGGTATTGTAAAAGGTTGTGAAATGGCAGAATGTGCTTTGGTAGGTGGAGAAACTGCTGAAATGCCAGGAATGTATAGAGATGGAGAGTACGACCTGGCAGGTTTTGCAGTTGGTGTTGTTGAGAGAGAGAAAATAGTTGATGGTAGTAAAACTCAAGAGGGTAATATACTTATAGGAGTTGCATCTTCCGGAGTTCATAGTAACGGCTACTCCTTAGTTAGAAAATTGATAGAGTTAAAAGGATACAGATACACAGACTACTTTGAAGAGTTTGGAAAAACCTTAGGAGAAGAGCTTTTAACACCTACGAAGATATATGTAAAATCCATTTTAGAACTTTCAAAAAGGATTGATATAAAAGCTATAGCTCATATAACCGGAGGAGGAATACCAGGTAATCTAATAAGGGTTATTAACAATAACCTAAGAGCAGTAATAGAAGAAGGATCTTGGGAAGTTTTACCTATTTTTAAATGGATAGAAAAAGAAGGCAATATAGAAAAGAG
Organism: Hydrogenothermaceae bacterium; assembly: GCA_026418455.1. Classification (GTDB taxonomy): domain Bacteria; phylum Aquificota; class Aquificia; order Aquificales; family Hydrogenothermaceae; genus JAOABC01. The sequence continues at coordinate 89,817 of JAOABH010000003.1, read as the reverse complement.
AGAAATGTATAAGACATTTAATATGGGTATAGGATTGATAATAGCTATAGATAAGGAAGATGAAAAAGAGACAATACAGATACTTGAAGATCTCGGTGAAAAACCTTATATAATCGGTTATTTAGAGAAAGGAGAAAAATCTGTAGATATAATTTAGAGGGAGGATGACGGGACTTGAACCCGCGACCCCAAGGGCCACAACCTTGTGCTCTGCCGACTGAGCTACATCCTCCGTATTCGAGTTAAATATTATATATCAGTTTAGACAAAATTCAAAGAGGTAAAAATCAGTTATAAATCTTTACAATGTTATAATATGTATCTCTTTGAGCTGGGATAAAACCTGCTTCTTTTATATACTTGGCCATCTTTTCTGGTTTGGGTGCTGAGACTTTAAAACCAGTAGAAGCTACTACATTTTCTTCAATCATTGTACTACCAAGGTCATTAGCTCCAAACTTTAAACCTAACTGTCCTATCTTCATAGTTTGAGTAACATGGGAAGATTGAATGTTATCAAAGTTATCTAAGAATATTCTCGAAACTGCCAAGACTTTTAGATACCAAACTGAAGTTGCAGGTTCTAAATGGTCAAGCTGAGTATTTCCCTTTTGGAATGTCCAAGGTATAAAAGCTGTAAAACCTTTGGTTTCATCTTGAAGATCTCTGACATTTTTAAGATGCTGAATGATATGTTTAGGTTTCTCAACATGTCCAAACATCATTGTAGCAGTTGATCTCATACCAAGCTCATGGGCTACCCTGTGAACTTCAAGCCATTGCTGAGTAGTTGTTTTGTTTGAGGATATTAAAACTCTAACCTCATCAGATAGAATCTCGGCTCCTCCTCCGGGTAGCGAGTCAAGTCCGGCTTCTTTTAAGATTCTTAAAACTTCTTTAACTGGAATTTTCTCCAATTTAGAGAGGTAATTTATCTCCGTGGCAGAAAGAGAGTGTATTTGAATGTTTGGAAATTTCTCTTTTATTCTACTAAACATCTCAACATAAAAATCAATTCTTAAATCTGGATTTAATCCCCCCTGCATAAGTAATGTAGTCCCACCCCAATCAATAAGCTCCTGTACTTTGTGAAAGATTTCTTCCAAATCAAGAACATAACTATCGCTATCAGATTTTCTTCTCTGAAAAGCACAGAACTTACAACCTGCAACACAGATATTAGTATAGTTAATATTCCTATCTACCACAAAAGTGGCTATATTTTCCGAATGTTTTTGCTGTCTAACAAAATCAGCTAATCTTCCAAGGAGTAATAAATCAAAATTTTCAAGCATATATAGAGCTTCTTCTTCTGTTATTCTCTGACTATCTAAAACTTTATCAACTAAATAACTATCTTTTTCTACTTTTACCATCTTACACCTCTGTCACGACATTTTTACATACACCTTGTGTAAAACTTTGAAGATTTTCAAGTGTTATATCTAATATCCTGTAAAGAGCGTCTTTCGTATTGTATGCATTATGTGGAGAAACAATAACATTTTCTGAATGCAGCACATAGAATGCTTCCATAGCTTTTTTTAGTTTTATAGCTGGGATATCATCTCTCTTTAAAAACTCCTCTTCTATCCACACATCTTCAGCTTCAAATGTATCAAGCCCAACACCACCGGCAAGTCTTCCTTCTTTGAGAGCCTGAACTATAGCTTCTATCTCCACAACAGCTCCACGGGATGTGTTTATAAGCATTGCATCAAGTTTCATAAGTTTAATGTTAAATCTGTTTATAAGATGGTGAGTTGCCTTATTATAGGGAACATGGATTGTGACTATATCTGACATTCGGAGTAGATCTTCAAGGCTAACATACTCAACACCATACTTATCAATAAGATCCTGATCCTTTGATCTATCATATACGAGAATCTTCATACCAAAACCGTAAGCTATCCTTATCACATGTCTTCCTATTCTTCCAGCTCCAATAACACCTATTGTCTTCCCCATAATATCTATTCCAGTTAGCCCATCCCTTGAAAATATACCTTTTGAAGTTCTCTCTATCATCGGCTTAAACTTTCTGGCAAGGGCAAGTATAAGTGCAAATGTATACTCTGCAACTGTATTATTACCGTATCCCGGAACATTACAAACAGTGATACTTTTCTGTTTTGCGTAAGCAACATCTATATGATCATATCCTGTTGATCTGGTTATTATAAGTTTAAGGTTTGGCAACCTATCTATAACTTCCTTTGAAAGCTTTGAGTATATAAAGACAACCGCTACATTTATATCTCTGTATAACTCTACACTTGTATCATCAAGTGGCTCTTTTGTAAATGCTACTTCCCCCTCTATTCCCAAATCTTTAATCTTCTTTTCAAGATATAACTTCTCCCAATCCTCAACTTCAAAAAAATGTATCTTCATATTTCCTCTCCCTAAAGAGTTTTATAAATTATAATATAACCTAATTTTTATAAGAGGATAAATTTGAATTCTGGAATAGCAAACTAATTTTTATAAGAGGATAAATTTGAATTCTGGAATAGCAAAAGGAATTGGATTTGGATTTACATCTGGAGTAATCACCACCTTAGGTATGACTTTAGCGTTATATCTCCTATCGGAGAGTAAGACTATAATAGTAGGAGGAATTATCTCTATTGCCATAGCAGATTCTGTATCTGATGCCCTTGGTATCCATGTATCAGAAGAATCTGAAAAAGAGAAAAAATTTAAGCAAATTTGGGCAGCGACTATCTGGACATTTTTATCAAAATTTTTTATCACATCTTCTTTTCTCATCCCTATTCTAATTTTCCCTCTGAACTTTGCTATAACAGTATCTATCTTATGGGGATATTTCTTAATCATATTTGCAAGTATAAAAATAGCAAGAGAGCGAAAGGAAAGTACCCTTTACGCTGTGATAGAACATCTTACAATAACAACCATTGTTTTATTTATCATATTTTTAACAGAGAAGTTTATTCATTCTTTTCAATAACTTAGATTAAACCCTAAATAAACAGACCTTCCGGGAGATGCATATCCATCTACAGTTTGATAAAACTTATCTGTGAGATTGTATATCTTCAGATACGCAGTTAGATGTTTGTATGGCCGAAAGTTTACAGTCCCATTAATAACCGAATAGTATCCAGTTTGAACAGGATTAAACAGACTATCTTTTCTTTTCCCTATATACTCACCATTTAAAACAACATTTAAATTTTGAATAGGATAATAAACCAAGTTTAGATTAAATTTATCTTGAGGAATTCTTGGTAATTTAGTTCCATCATGCTTTCTTGCCCATGTATAAGTATATCCACCAGATACAACCAAGTTTAGAGGTTTAATATCTCTCCTCACTTGAGCTTCAAAACCATCTATTTTTGATGTTCCGGTTATATTACTGTATTTCCATGTATTCATATCAAAATCTATGATATTTTCTATTCTGTAGTTGAAATATGTTAAGGATAACGTATCATAAGAAAAACCTATATCAAAATTCCTTGATTTTTCCGGTTTTAAATTTGAATTTCCATACATAGGATCAAAGAGCTGATAAGGTATAGGAACTTTATATCCAGTTCCATAGTTAGCAAAAAGATTTACCTTATCGGTTATAAAAACTTTTCCACCAACTTTATAAGTGATCTTATCTTGGAAAGCTGAGTAGTTATCAAATCTAAAACTCTCTGAGAGTATAAACCTTCCAAATGTATTTAGATTTGTGATAAACCAGCCAGTATTATGATATCTTTTATGCGGATTTTCTTTACTTATAAAATCCTGTCTTAAAACTCCTACCTGTAAAAAGGAACCATTCTTGTAATCCCATCTGTCTTTCATTCCAAATTCCTTAAACTGTCCGTTATAAAAGTTATATGGAATCCATCCTTTAGGTTCAATGTATACCCTTTCAAAATCAGACTGATTGTAGTATAAGTTTAACCTATTGTTGTAAAATGATTTTTCATAAGAAAAGTTATAAAACTTTTGATTTACATGGGAAACATTTTCAGCATCTGCCGGTTTAAATGTGACACTATCATATCCATCATAGTGAGTAACTGCATCAACAAATTTCATATTTGCTTCAACTTTATCTTCCGGAGTTATATTTAGTCCTATCTTAAGATTTACAGTATCGTTCCTATATGGGTCAGGTTCCATTCCAAGTTGATTCCATCTTTTTCCATAGACTGGACTGCCTTTTGCCGGTTCTGCCGCAGATATTGATTGACTATCAAATTTATGTAAGCCAAGCTGTATATAAAATTTATCATCTGCATAAGACAATGTAGTACCATACCTTTTTGTAACAAAACTTCCATACTCAAAGTAAGAATCTGCAGAAAAACCTTTCTTTGGCTTTTTTGTTATAATATTTATCACTCCGGCTATAGCATCCGCTCCCCATACACCAGATTGACTTCCTTTAACTATCTCTATCCTCTCTATATCTGTTGGTAATAAATGCTCTAAACTTACTCCATTTAAATTAACAGGATCGTTTATCCTTACTCCATCTATCATTACTAAAGTGTAAATCTGTTTAAATCCTCTAAGATACACACCTGTAGTCTGTCCAAATCCACCATTTGAAGTAAAACTTATACTCGATATAGTGTTTAATAGCTCTACTATAGAGAGAGGTTTTGTCTCCTTGATCTGATCCTCTGATATAACATCTACAGCCGATGTAGATTCCATTAAAGATGTAGGTGTTTGATACACAGAAAGGATAACTTTCTCCTCAGCAATAGCAAAATTTAGAGACAAAAGTGTAAAAAGTGCTAACTTCTTCATCAATCCTCCTGCAAATGCAAATTATTTGCAAAACATTTTAACATAAAAAAAGTTAAAATGAAGTATAATATATTTATATGGGGTGGTAGCTCAGTTGGGAGAGCACCTGCTTGGCGTGTAGGAGGTCGGGGGTTCAAGTCCCCTCCACTCCACTATACAAAAAGGAGCTTAAAATGTCTCTAATCCTAAAACATTTTTCCGTAGAAGATTTTAAAGATGTTATTCCATTCTCATCTTTCGGTGCAAGGGTATGTTATACTTCCGGAGATCTAAACTACCTACTTCAAGACCCGAGAATAGTAGAAAAAGAAAGGAGAGCAGAATTTTTATCAAAATTGGGAAACTATAAACATTTTTCTGTATTCGCCCACTCTTTTGTCTATAAAAAAGTAGGTGAAGAAGATGCATTAAAAATAGGAGCAACAAAGTTTAAATCGGTTTATAATCCGAAATATCCGGATGTAATCGGTATCTCTCTGAGACATTACCTTGAGGAGCTTCTCCAAGTTAGTGAAGAAGAATATTACAGTTCTTTTGAGAAGATAGCTGAGTTTGAAAGTGAGATTAAACCTCTTGGACAACTTGAAAATGTTACTCTTTTGAGATTACAAACAGAGTATGATGGCTGGGCTGTGTTTTACATAGACAAAGTCAGCAGAAATATGACCCACCAGTTAGTCCGGCACACTAAACTTAATTTTTCACAGAGAAGTCAGAGATATGTAAAAGAAGATGAAAACTATCTCATAATACCACCCTCCATAGAAGAAGATCCTCATAGCCTTGAACTTGCAAAATCCCTTGACAATCTCACACAGTCAATATACAACACCCTTGTATATCAGTTTAAAATAAAGAGAGAAGATGCAAGATTTATTTTACCTTCAGGAAGAAGAACAAGCATAGTGGTATCTGGAACTTTAACAGATATGTATGACTTTATAGAGAAGAGAGACAATATCCACGCCCAATGGGAAATAAGAAATGTGGCGAAACAGATGAGAGAGCTATTAGATAGTAATGTTAAAGAGAAAAGTTAAACTTTACAAGAGATTTAAAGAGATAAGTGTAGAGTTATCAAAACTTGGTATCTACAATGTGTATGAATACTTTAAAGCACTATTTGGTGTAGAAACAGAAGAAGATATAAGGCCACAAAAAATCAGAGAATCTCTTGAAAAGTTAGGACCTTCATTTATAAAACTGGGACAGATACTAAGCATAAGACCGGATATAATACCCCAATCTGTAATCAGAGAGTTAATAAAACTCCAAGATAGAGTAAAACCTATACCTTTTGAGGAGATTAGAGATTTCATAGAAAGAGAGTATCAAAAATCCTTAGAAGATGTATTTGCAGAGATAGACCCACAGCCGATAGGATCAGCTTCGATATCACAGGTTTACAGAGGAAGACTAAAATCAGGGGAACAGGTAGCCATAAAAGTAAAAAGACCGTACCTGGAAGAACTTATAAATACAGATGCAGAACTTTTCACAAAAATAGTATCCTTTATAGAGAAACATTCAAAATTTGTAAAAGATCTTGATTTAAAATCAGTGATACAACAGTATAGACAGACAACTTTAAGGGAAGCAGACTTTGAGATAGAAGCAAACAATATTACAACTTTCAGAGAAAACTTCAAAGATTTTAGTGAAAAGTTTTACATACCTAAACACTATCCGGAGTTTTCAACGAAAAATATATTAATTCTTGAGTATGTTGAAGGATTTAAGATAAATTCATCAGAAGATATAAAAAGATATAACCTTAACGGAAAAGAGTTGGCAGAACTTATAACTGATGCCTATTACAAGATGGTATTTAAAGACGGATTTTACCATGCAGACCCTCATCCGGGGAATTTTATAATCACAAGAGAAGGAAAGGTATGTCTTGTAGATTTTGGAATGGTTGGAACTTTATCAAAAGAGAAGAAAAAACTTCTCTACGAACATATATTCGCAGTTATAAATAAAAATACAGAACTGGCTATGAACTTTTACGAAGGAATGGGAATGATAACTCCAAAAACAGACATTGATAAATTGCAAATCTATGTTGAATTCTTCGTTGATAAATACTATAACAAAACTTTGGCAAACATAAACCTAAAAGATATGGTCCTTGAAATAATAGATTTAGTAAGAGAGTGTAGTTTAAAACTACCTACTTCCTTAGCTTATTTAGGAAAAGCTTCGATAGGCCTTGATGGAGTTATAAGAGTTCTTGATGAAACATTTAATCCCACTGAGAGATTGACAAAGTTTTTGACAAAAACATTTAAAGACCAATTAAAAGATTTAATTGAAGACAGTTCAAACATTTTCAACTTCTACTACCATCTACCTCTCAGATTAGACAAACTAATAAAAACTTTGGAAATAGAAAGATTAACTTTTAGAGTTATATTCAAAGACTTTGAAGAGATTAAACAATTTTATAAAAAACAGACAGACAGAATAGTGTTTGCAATACTTTCCGCAGGTTTTATAATAAGTAGCGGTCTGTTTTATACAGGAAAAAAGGAAGATTTAGCAGATATCAGTTTAACCATCGGTTTTATTTTCTTAACAGTATTGATTTACAGATTTGTAAGAGATTTATAAAACTTTACACATTACCGAAAAATATAATAGAATTAGTTTTTAAACTAATTTAGGAGGTTTGTGATATGTTAAAAAAACTGAAAAACCCGGTGATAGCTCTATCAATGGCAGGATACTTTACATTCCTGTCAACATCTCCAGCTACCGCCTCAATAGTGGAATCACAGTTTTCTTCTAAACAGGAAAATGTGTTAAGTCAGAGAGATATTGAGATTAACAAAATACAGAGAGCTTTAGAAAATGAACTTGTAAAAGAAAAGCTAAAAGCCTATGGCTTAACTGATGAAGAAGTTAAAGAAAAATTATCAAAGATGTCGGATGAACAGATACATATGTTAGCTCAAGCTTCTGACAAAGTTTTAGCTGGTGGTGATGGAGTTGGAGCAGTAATCGGAGTATTATTAATAATACTTTTAATCATAATAATCCTAAAGCTGCTAAACAAAGAGATAATTATAAGATAATTGAATAGATTCTTTAGTTTCATACTTTTAACCGGTTTACTTTATTACACATGGGGAACACACATAGAGGGTGTTCCCTTTGTAAAGCAAAAAACAGATTTTTGTGGGCCTGCATCTTTGTCTTCTGTTTTTGGTTTTTATGGTTTAAATATTTCACAGGAAGAGATAGGCAAATATGTCTACAATGATAAACTAAAAGGTGCTCTTATAACAGATTTAGAAAACTTTGCCAAAGAAAGAGGATTTAAAACGATACTAAAAAGATCATCTATTGAAGAGATTAAACATTTTATTGATTTAAATCAACCTGTCATTGCCCTTATAGACCTTGGTTTCTGGGTTATATCAAAGCCCCACTACATAGTTATATTTGGCTACAGTGAAAAAGGATTTATAGCCCATACCGGTTACGAACCGGAGAAAATTATAGAATACAGAGAGTTTGAAGAGAGATGGGAAAAATTAGGAAAAGTTATGTTGGTTATATACAGATAATATTAAGTTTTATTGTTTTTTTATCTATATCTTCCTGTAGTATACCAAAAATCATTGTCTATGATGATCCACTAACAGCTGAGGAACACAACGATTTAGGTGTAATCTATGAAAAGAAAAATATGTATGACCTTGCAGAAAAAGAGTATAGAAAAGCAATAAGCAAAAATAAAAACTGGTATTTACCTTACTTTAATCTCGGGAATCTGTATTACAAAAAAGGTGATTTGGATCAATCTATAGAATATTACAAAAAAGCTTTAGAGAAGGAAAACAGACCAGAGATTTTAAACAATCTTGCTTACGTTTTGTATGAAAAAGGTGAATACACAGAGGCTTTAAAGTACATTGAGATGGCATTAAGAATAGATAAAAAACAGGAATATTTAGACACCTACAATAAAATAAAGGAAAAACTTAGAGATTTGAAACCCTCCCCGTAGGGAGGGATAGTTTTTATAATTTGACTACATCAACAGCTCTTGGACCTTTGTCCTCTTGGACTATATCAAACTCAACCTTTTGTCCTTCTTCTAAATTTTTAAACCCGGAACCTTTGATAGCTGAAAAATGAACAAATATATCTTGTCCATTATCATCCCTTGTGATAAAGCCGAACCCTTTTTTAGAGTCAAACCACTTTACTGTTCCAACAACTCTCATACTATAACCTCCTTACAACCTTACAACATTAGCCGCTTTAGGACCTTTTTCATCCTGAGCAACTTCAAATTCAACTTTTTGTCCCTCTTCAAGAGTTTTGAATCCTCTTGACTGAATAGCTGAGAAATGAACAAAAATGTCTCCTTGGCCATCATCTCTCGTGATGAAACCAAAACCTTTCTTTGAGTTGAACCACTTAACTGTACCTGTGATACGCATGTAACTAAAACCTCCAAAAAATTAATTAAAAATTCCTCTTCTTAGAAGAGGTTTAAAGAAACACTACTTTATGGGACTTGTTAGATTTTCCCCTCTTGAAGTTGCACTTCTTTAAACATCTTCTGTTTTAATAGAAAATAGTATGAGACTTTTTGGATATAAAGTCAAGTGAAAGATGCACTTTTTTGTAGCATACTTTCGTTATTCCCATCTTGTCAAATTGACAAAAAAGTAATAATATTATCTAAACTAAAATATAGGGGTAAGAAGATGGAAATATCATATCTTAGAATATCTGTAACAGATAAGTGTAATTTAAAATGCTTCTACTGTAGACCAGATAGTATGGAGTTTATTCCTCACGATGAAATTCTAAGATACGAAGAGATAACAAAACTTGTAAAAGCAATGACAAGATATGGTTTAAAGAAAGTTAGAATAACTGGAGGAGAACCTTTAGTAAGACCTCAGATAGAAAATCTTATAGAAATGATTTCCAATATACCACAGATAGAAGATATAGGAATGACTACAAACGGAATAACATTAAGTCAACATGCTGAAAAACTAAAAAAAGCTGGTCTTAAAAGATTAAATATAAGTATAGATAGCTTAAAACCAGAGCTATTTTATCAGATAACAAAAGGAAAATTAGAAGATGTAATAGAAGGAATAAAAGTATCAAAAAAGCTTGGATTTAAACCTATAAAAGTAAATGCAGTTGTAATAAAAGGACTAAACGAAGACGAAGCTTTAGATTTTGTAGATTTTGCGATAGAGTATGGTGTTGAGGTTAGATTTATCGAGATGATGCCACTTGGACAAGGTTCTATAAGATGGGATTTAGATATGGTAAAACCTTTGGATCAGATAAAAGAGAAGATAGAGCAGAAATTTGGAAAGTTAATTCCTACTACTTCCATAGGAAGTGGAGCTGCAAGAGTCTATGAGATATCAGATTACAAAACAAAAATAGGCTTCATAACACCTATATCAAATCCTTTCTGTGATGGATGTTCAAAACTTAGATTAACTGCAGAGGGAAGTATAAAACTATGTCTGAGGACAGATGAAGAAATTCCAGTTAAGGATATCATTAGAAATGGGACAGAAGAAGATCTTGATAACTTTATAAAGAAAGTTCTAATAGCCAAAGAAATATCTAACTCAAATATACAAAAATCAAACTACTCTTTTTCTGACTGTGTAAGAGTTATGACATCAATAGGTGGATAAGTTTATGATAAAATAGCTTTATGGAAGCTACTGTAATTATCCCTGTTTATAACGGAGAGAAGTTTATCAAAAATGCCATAAAGTCTGTTTTAAATCAAACATTTGAGGATTTAGAGATATTGGTTATTGATGATGCTTCTACAGATAGAACAGTAGAGATAGTTGAAGAAAGTTTTAAAGATATTTTAAACGGTAAACTTCGGATTATTAAAAATCCTAAAAATATGGAGAGGTCTTATAGTAGAAATATCGGCGTTGAAAATACCAAAGGAAAATTTGTATTTTTCTTAGACTACGATGATGAGTGGGAAAGAGAGTATATAGAGCAGTCAATAAGTTATCTTAAAGATAATGATATTGTATATTCATTCCCAAGGACCTTTATAGATGAAGATAGTAAGATTATAAGAGTTTCAAAGAAGACTATACCTGAAGATGTTGGTAAGATTATATTCTCCGGACAGATTGGTTATCCTTCAGCCTCCGGTTTTAGAAAAGAGTCATTTTTAGGATACAGAGAAGATATAATACTTAGAGAAGACTGGGAGATATTTATAAGAAGCTACTTAAAAGGTATCAAGATAAAAATTTTAGACAACAATAAAGTATTTATGAGGGAACATAGAAACAGGACGAGTAGAAATATAAAGATGCTATACTCAACATTAAAAGTTTATGAAGATTACAAAGACAAAATCCCTAAAAAGTATAAGGCTGATTTTCTTTTTCACATTGCAGATATAAATTTAAGATTTGGAAATCTTTCTACTGGTTGGAAAATTTTATTCAGAGCTATAAAAGAGAATCCATCAATAATCTTAGATAAAAGAAATATCTTATCTGTGTTAAAAAGAGGGTTTAGAATAGATAGATTTTTAGATATAAAAGGTGGCATATAACCACCTATAGCTAAAAGTTTAAAACTATTGATTTATCTTCGGCATTGACGAAGTTTAAGAAAGTAGCAGCACCTACTGGCTTTTCTACACCATCTATTAAATCTTCGTATTTATAACCAAAAAGTGTCATAGCTGTTTGACATGGAAACAGTTTAACATCTAAATCTTTAGCATCTTGAATAAGCTTTTCTAAAGATGGAACTTTATGTTTCTCCATCATTCCTTTCATCATAGAGGTTGCAAAATCCATCATACCGGGCATAATTGTAAGGATCTGAGGGACAGGAACAGGCATAGGCATTGCTGGGTTGCCAATAGGAGATACTTTTAGATTCTTATGTTTCTCCCTGTGAATTGCGTTAAGTCCATAAAAACTGAAAAACATACCTACTTCCATACCCATAGAGGCTGCAGTTGTCCCAATTATGAAGGCTGGCATAACTTTATCCAATGTTCCACTTAAAACGATTATTCCTACTCTTGTAGCCATATCTCAACTCCATATATAAAAATATATTTGATATATTTTATGTTAACACTCTTAGTATATCATTAAAAATGACATATATCATCAGTGTTCCAAGTAAAGCAAAACCAAAGTATGCCAAATACTCTTTTGCTTTTTCCGGAAGTGGTCTTCTTATGATGGTTTCTATAAGAAGGATAAAGATAAGTCCACCATCTAAAACTGGAATAGGTAGGAGATTTAGATATCCAAGTTGTAGAGACATAAATGCCATCGCAAAGAGGAAAGTTGTTATACCTGTCTCTAAAGCTTCTCCAGAAAATTTTGCTATAGAGAGAGGTCCCCCGAGAGTTTTAAAAGAAACTTCACCAGTTATTAATCCTTTCACAACTCCGTATATAGCCCCGGTAAGCTCCACTGTCTTTTCTAAACCTTTATTAACAGCTTCTGCAAAAGAGTACTTCACAACCCTCTGGTCAAATGCTGGAGATATTCCAACTGTATATTTTTTCAACTCCTGATTGTATTCTGGATTAACTGTAATACTGAATATATTTTCACCTCTCTTTACTATAAGGTTAATTGGATTATTATCTTTAATACTCATCATATAATCAGCAAATTCATACCAGCTACTTATAGATTTACCGTTTACGCCTATTATAATATCACCTTTCTGTAATCCTGATTTCTCTGCAGGAGAGTTTTGAATTATATTTCCCACTTTAGCAGGTATTAAAGGAGATATGCCTATACTATATTTTGTTAAATCCTCTGGAATATTAACGGCTATCTTTTGAATTTCTCCTCCTCTCTGGATTGTAAAAACAGCAGTTTGACCAGATTTAAGACTTACATCCATCATAAACTCTTTCCAGTTTTTAACTTCTTTGTCATCTATCTTGATGATTTTATCAAAAGGTTTTAAACCAGCTTTATCTGCAAAAGAGTTTTTCTCAACATATCCAACTTCTACAGGCTGAGAAAGATAAGCAGGCTCTTTTATTCCGATCATGTAAACAACTACAAAAAGTATAACAGCCAAAACTATATTGAAAAGTGGCCCAGCAAAAGCTATCAACATCTTCTGCCAGTTAGGTTTTGAATGGAAAGACCTTGGATCAGAGAAAGTTTCCTTATTCACACTACCTTGAACCGGTTCTGTCATAGAGTCCTCTCCATACATCTTCACATATCCACCAAGAGGTATGGCAGCAATCTGATAAACGGTATCATCTTTACCTTTCCACTTAAAGATAGGAGGACCAAAACCTATAGAAAAGGACTCTACTTTAACACCAAAAAGTCTTGCAAAAAGAAAATGTCCGAGTTCATGTATAGTTATCAAAACTCCAAGTAGTATCAAAAATGCCAAAACGGTCATACTTTTAAAAACCTCCAAAATTATTGAAAGAAAAATTATATATCAAAATATTAAATACACAATTAACCAACAGGTAAAATCACCTTAAATGTCGTTCCCTCTCCTTCTTTACTGAAAACTTTTATCTGTCCCTTATGGGCTTCTATTACAGCTTTCACGAGACTTAAACCTAATCCACTACCATAAACAGATCTACTTTCATCTACCATGAAAAACTTTTCGAATATTTTATCTATTTTATCTTCTGGGATTCCTAATCCTGTATCTTCTATCTGAATCACAATTTTATCTTCCTCTCTTTTTAAAGAGATCATTACTTTACCATTTTCCATATTAAACTTTATGGCATTGTCTATAAGGTTTGCTATAGCTCTTGAAAGTAATTTAGGATCTGCCTCAATCTCTATATTTTCTTCAATATCACACTCAACTTTTACCTTTTTAGAGGTTCCATAATCTTTAAACAGTTGACATAACTTTAAAACTGACTCAGATAAATTCATTTTCTCAGATTTTAATTTATAAGCTCCTGACTCTATTTTAGATATTGTTAGGAGGTCTGCTATCATCTGGTTTATTATCTCTGTCTCTTCAAGAACATATCCTAAAAGATCACTACATTCTTTTGGCATATTATTTCTTATAATAGCATTCTCTATAGATGATCGTATCCTTGCAATCGGTGTTTTAAGGTCATGGGCTATACTTTCAGAGGTTTCTTTTATAGTATTTACAAGAATCTGAATCCTATCAAGTAAGGTATTTATTACGGTAGCAAGGTCATCTATTTCATCTCCGCTTCCTGTTGTTTTTACTCTCCGGTTTAAATCCATGCTACTGGATATATCTTTTGCTGTCTCAGATATCTTTTTAAGTTTTCTTGTAATTGTAGCAGTAAGAAATAAACCTCCTATAACTGATATAAAGAAAGTTATTGTAGAAGATATAAAGAAAATATCTTGAAGTCTATTTAAAAGTTTATTATTTGAAAATGTAGATTTTCCAATAACTAATGTATATCTATTTGACAATTTATATATCAAAACATAGTAGTTATTTATAGTTTTAAACAAATAATAATCTGGTTTTTTATCAATAACTTCTTTTAAAGGTATAGATATAAACTCCCCAACTGTAAAAATTTCTTTCTCATCTTTATAAACTTTAAAAAATTGATCTGACATATTAAGTATTTCAGTCTCTTTTTTTATCTGTTTCAGTAATCCATCTAATTTTTCTTGTTTATATAGTATTTTATAAGATTTTGCCTTTTCAAGAAGTTGTTCTTTGGTTCTGTTATCTAGATAAGCTTCAAAAAATGAGTAAACCATAAAGAATAAAATTAAAAATGATAGGAATATTATACCTGTATAAAGTAAGATAACTCTAAATGCTATCTTTTTGTAAAATTTAGCTACCTTTAAGGACATAACCAAAGCCACGGACTGTGTGGATAAGTTTTCTATCAAATTTTTTGTCTACTTTCTCTCTAAGTCTGTGTATATGAACATCTACTATATTACTTTCTATATCAAAATTTATATCAAATACATTTTCAAGTATCATATTTCTTGTCACTATTTTTTCAGCATTCTCGACTAAATATTTAAGAAGGTCAAACTCTTTGGCAGTTAAATCTATCTTTTTATCTCCTCTTCTAACTTCCTTTTTAATAAGGTCTATTGTCAGATCTCCATATTTTAAATTTGTAACATCTTCAAATTTCTTACTTCTTCTAAGAAGAGCATTTATTCTAGCGATAAGCTCGGGGAAACTAAACGGCTTTGTAAGATAATCGTCTGCACCTATGGATAGTCCTTTAACTTTATCTTCTACATCAGATTTTGCACTTAGTATAAGAACTGGAGTTTTGATATTCTTTGTTTTAATCTTCTCAAGTATCTGATAACCATGTATTTTTGGAAGCATAAGATCAAGTATTATGATATCGTATGTATCGTAATCAAGATAACCAACAGCTTCTTCACCATCAAAAGCCTGATAAACATCAAACTCTAAATCTTCTAATCTCCTCTTTATCTGGTCTGATAGGATTTTGTCATCTTCTATCAGAAGAGCCTTCATCTATATCTCCCATTTTACTTTTTATTATACTTTCTATTATATCCCTTTTTAATAACCCTACAAATGTGTTGTTATACATAACTGGAATTTCATCTAAATCATTTTTTAACATAATTTTATAGGCTGTTGTTAGTTTGTCGGAAGGGTCTACACTAAATTTAATTTCTTTTGCAAAATCTCCAGCTGTTTTATTTTCTAACTCAAAAGAGGGATATTTTTTTATATCTTCGTAATTTAAGTATAAAATATCACCATTTTTTGATATAACAGGATATATCTTAGTTCTATAAAATGGATAATACATGGTTATATAATTTTCTATTGGATCAGAATGAAAAAGAGGGGTCATCGTGGTAAGAAAGTTGTCTACTCTGTAATTTGATAAAAATAAATAAAGCTTAGTACTTAAATATGCCTGTTTTGATGCTCTTTTTATAAAAATACCTAAGAAAACAAGCCATATACCATTTATAAAATTACCTGTAATGAAAAAAAGTATGCCCATCAGTATAAGAAAATTACCAAAGTAATTACCTATTTTAGAAGCTATCTCTGTTGCTTTCAATAAACCCTTTTTATTCCAGAGAATAGACCTGAGAATCCTACCACCATCAAGTGGAAAAGCCGGAATAAGATTGAAGACTCCAAGGAAAAAATTTACTAAAAACAGATAGTTTATAAATCCGTTAAAGAGGTCATCTTTAGGGTAAAAGTAAGCAAAGGTAAAAAATAAAGCTGCCAACATAAAACTCATTATAGGTCCAGCTATGGCTATCTTAAACTCCTGAAAAGGACTCTTAGGTTCCTGCTCTATCATTGCTACTCCACCAAATATAAAAAGGTGGATATCTCTAACAGGAATACCTTCTCTAATTGCCACCAAGGAATGGGAAAGCTCGTGAAGTAAAACACTTATAAACAAAAATATTGCAGAAATTACACCTGTTAACCAGTAGTAATAAGCAGGATAATTTGGATATAGATGGGGATAAAAACCTTCTGAGATAGAAAAAGATACAAGTAAAAAGGCAAATAACCAACTTATATCTATATTTACTGTAATACCAAATATATTTACCAACGGATAAGAATATTTAAGGTTCACTTTCTCTTCTTCCTCTTTTTCGGTTTTAAAGCACTGTAAATGATATCTGTAAATATATGTATCACCTCTGCAATTAAAAGTCCAACAAAGAATGAAATAACTATCGGATTAGTTATTATATACCAATCAAAATCTATTAGGCTGAGATAACTGCTAAATGCAGTATCTCCAAATTTCATAAGTATGAATTTAAGTATAAAAAGTAATACAAGAAATATTACCCCAAGATATACAAGTTTTGTTAATGTTCCGTAAAACGGGATGTGAGAGATTCCACGATGGGAAAATAGCTTTGTGTATGGATACCATAAAAATTTTAATATTTTCCATCTCTTATTTACAGATGAATGATAGATATCATTATCCGGAGACAGTAAAAAAGTCCCAACCATATAACCTACAGTAAAACTAACAAAATCTGTAGGTTGTAGATAGTAAACTATAGGACCAAAAGCTGCTAAATTTATTAAATCATGGGTTCTTCCTAAAGCCAAAAACCTTCCTTAATCTGCGATACTTATTACGTAAAACTCTGCTCTTCTATTTGTAAACCTATCAACACTGTTGTCATTAGATACAAGGTATCTATCTTTACCTATACCTTCTATAACTACTCTATCTGGCTCAACACCCATCTTTGTGAGATATTTTTTAACAGATAATGCTCTTTTCATGGCAAGTTTGTCATTATAGCCCTTAGGACCTATGTTATCTGTATATCCAACTATCTTAACCTTTACATCTCTATGCATTTTTAAAAATTTTGCCACTACATTAAGATATGGTAAATACTCTTTTTTAATGTCTGCTCTATTAAAATAGAAATGAACCCTGACAGGTTGATTAAGAGGATTTACATCTTCCTCTTTTGTTTCAGCAACGACAGGTTGTTTTTCTTCTTTCTTCTCTCCTACAGCAACAAACTGATTTTTTTCCTCTTTTTTATCAGCTATATCGGGATTAGTTCCCATCTCTATCTCTTTATAACATGGAATACCATCTCCATCTTTATCACTGTATATATTTTTTTCTACTAACGATAGGTAATAATTTATTTTTACCGGATAACTGATAGTATCTACAGAATTTTCTCTAATGACAATATTTTTTTTCTCTTCCTTCTTTGTCACCTTATACGAATCAATACAGGTTTTTACATAACCTATCTCTAAAGGTCCACACTCCTTAAGTTTAGACTCTATAATATACTCTTCTTTTGACCCTGTTTTTCCACCTCCTTTTAATGTTTCTAAATAGGTCTCTGCATAGGCAAATTCTTGAGGTGAACACTCTTTACCATACATCTGAGATAATCTATCTAACTTTGATTGTAACTCCGTTACATCAACGACAACACTATTTCCTGCAAAAGATACACCGAAACTTAAAGAGATTAAACATCCACAGATAAATAACTTTCTCATTTTTCTACCCCTTTAAATGTTTTCTCAATCGCCTTTAAAGACCATTCTATAGATTTTTTTGAAGCTTCAACTGCATTATCTAAGCTAAAATTTGAAGCACTTTCTTTTGCTATGCTATAGTAAGCAGATGCTTTTGAATACTCATAGGGAGCTTTAACATGGGCACCGGATTCGTAAGCTTTTTTCAGTGCATCTCTTGCCTGATCTAAGTATTCAGAGGTAGTAATCCCAGAACTTTGAGCAAAACTAATACCTGCAAAAATAAGAATAGATAGTATTATCTTCCTCATTGAAATCTTCCTCCTTTTAATACATTTTTTCGGCAAAAGTTTAAATATCATTAACATTAATTATAATATTAAGGTTAAAATTTAGCCAGAGGTTCATGATGGATTTAAGAGATATTATAAAAGAGAGGGTTTTAATTATAGATGGAGCTATGGGAACGATGCTTCAATCTATGATTATTCCGCTTAATGCCTGGGAAGGAAAGGTTGGTTGTAATGAGATTTTAAATATAAACGCTCCGGACATTGTTGGACAGATACATAAGAAATACCTGGAAGCAGGAGCAGATTTGATAAAAACAAACACATTTGGAGCCCTTCCATGGGTTTTAGATGAGTATGACATAGGGGATAGAACTTATGAAATAGCCAAGGCTGGAGCGGAGATAGTTTCTAAGCTGTGTAAAGAGTTTTCTACTGGCGATAAACCAAGATTTACAGCAGGTTCATTAGGTCCTGGAACAAAACTTCCATCTTTGGGACAGATAGATTATGACACTATGTATGAAGGATATAAAGAAGCAGCTTTAGGACTTATAGATGGTGGTGTTGATGTTTTTCTCTTGGAAACTTTTCAGGACCCACTTCAGATAAAGGCTGCCCTTCACGGATTGGAAGATGCATGTAAAGAGAGAGATGTAGATATTCCTATAATGGTGTCTGCTACAATAGAGACATCTGGAACAATGCTGATAGGAACAGATGCACAAACTCTTGCTGTAATAATGGAGCCTTTCAATATACTCACACTTGGATTTAACTGTGGAGTTGGTCCTGACTTAGTAGAGAAACATCTAAAAAAACTGTCGGAAGTTTGGAGTGGATACGTATCTGTCCATGCAAATGCAGGACTTCCTGAAAATAGAGGTGGATACACATACTATCCCATGGATGCACAGGAGTTTGCAGAGAGAGAATCTGCTTTTGTTGATATTCCAGGGGTAGCAATAGTTGGTGGATGTTGTGGTACAACGCCGGCACATATAAAAGCGCTTCATGAAAAGGTAAGAGATAAAAAACCAAAACCACCTGTTGGAAAACAACCAAGAGCATTAGCATCTCTATTCTCCATACAACCTCTAAAGCAAAACCCACCACCTTTCTTGGTTGGAGAAAGAACAAACGCAACAGGTTCAAAACAGTTTAGAGAGATGCTTCTTAGAGAAGATTACGATGCAATACTTGCAGTAGCACAAGAACAAGTGAAAGCTGGAGCCCATGGACTTGATGTATCTGTTAATTTTGCCGGAAGAGATGAAATAAAAGATATGAAGGAAGTTATAGGGAGATTTGTCCAAAAAATACCTATTCCTTTAATGCCAGACTCAACACAACCAAAAGCCTTGGAGACAGCACTAAAACTGATAGGTGGAAAACCAATAATAAACTCTGCAAACCTTGAAGATGGAGAGAAAAAATTTGATACAGTATGTCAGCTTGCAAAGAGATTTGGAGCTGCTTTAGTACTTCTTACGATAGATGAAAAAGGTATGGCAAAATCAAAAGAAAGAAAGATAGAAGTTGCTGAGAGAATGTATCAAAGAGCCGTAAATTTACACAACATAAATCCACAAGACCTTGTATTTGATATGCTTACATTTACAGTAGGTAGTGGAGACCAAGAGTATAGAGATGCGGCAATCCAAACAATAGAAGCAATAAGAGAATTTAGTAAGTTACATCCAGAAGTTGGATTTGTTTTAGGAATATCAAATGTATCTTTTGGTTTAGATATGAACGCCAGAAAATACTTAAACTCTGTATTTCTACATCACTGTATCCAAGCAGGATTAACAATGGCTATAGTAAATCCAAAACATCTTATACCATTCCACAAGATATCTGAAGAGGACAGAAAAATATGTGAAAATCTGCTATTTAATGTTTGGGAGAACGGAGAAGATCCATTATTTAAATTTATAAACCATTTCTCATCAAAAAAATCAGAAATTAAAGAAGAAAAAGAAGATGAAAATTTACCGATAGAAGAAAAGATTAAAAAATATCTTATAGATGGAGAGAAAGATAAATTAATAAAAGCTGTTGAGGAAGCAAGACATAAAATACCTCCGGAAAAAATAATAAATGAGATACTTATAGATGGAATGAAATACATAGGAGACCTTTTTGGTGAAGGAAAGATGCAGCTTCCTTTCGTCCTTCAATCAGCAGAGAGTATGAAAGCGGCAGTAGATTATCTAAATCAATTTCTCCCTAAAACCTCTCAAAAAAATAGAGCAACATTAATTCTTGGAACTGTCAAAGGAGATGTCCATGATGTTGGTAAAAATTTGGTTGATATAATCCTTACAAACAATGGCTTTAAAGTAATAAACCTTGGGATAAAGGTAGAGTTAGAGCAGTTTTTAAAAGCTTACGAAGAACACAAAGCAGACGCAATAGGAATGAGTGGATTACTTGTAAAATCAACCCTTGAGATGAAAAACAACCTTGAAGAGATGTATAAGAGAGGGATAAAAGTTCCTGTTTTACTTGGAGGAGCAGCCCTTAATAAAAAGTTTGTTGATGAATACTGCAGACCTATATACGATGGACCTATCTTTTACTGTAGAGATGCTTTTGACGGTATAGAAGCTATGACAAGAATAGAAAAAGGGATATTTGATACACAGCTGTTTAAAGAAAATATAGAAACAGAAATAAAAATAGAAGAAAAAGAAGATATACCACCCATATCAGATATACAGATGCCTTCCCGTAAATATCCAGTCCCAACTCCTCCATTTTGGGGTAGAAAAGTATGGATACATAAAGATAGTGAAGATTATGAGTATATAAAGAATCTTGCTTTTGAATGGATAAACAAAGGTGCATTATTTAAAAGAGCATGGGGATATACAAGGGGAGACAGAAGTTATGAAGAGTACCAAAAACTAAAAGAGCAGGAGATTTTACCTAACTATGAAAAATTTAAAAAGATGCTTATTGATGAAGATATATTCCAGCCAATCATCATCTATGGCTACTTTCCTTGCAGATCAGATATATCTTTAAGAATAAAGGAAAACAATAATAGAGAAAGTTCACTTTATATCTTTTCAGAAAAGGAAGGATGGAAAGATGATAACTCTGTGAATAGGGAGCCTTTAGAAGTAGTTATAAAAAAAGCTATTATGAAAATGGACTTTCCAAGAAGTAGTAAACCACCATACAGGTCAATTCCGGACTTTTTCCACGATGATAGACATGATGTCGTTGCATTTACAGTTGTATCTGCGGGAAAGAAAATTTCAGAAGTAGAAAATAAACTGTTTAAAGAAGGTAAATACAAAGATTACCATCTCTTACACGGACTTGGTGTTGAGCTTGCTGAAGCCTTAGCAGAGATAGTCCATAAAAAAATAAGGATAGAGCTTGGAATAGCAAAAGAAGAAGGTGAAAGTATTGAGGATATAAACTGGAAAATTGGTAAATATCAAGGAGTAAGATACTCTCCCGGATACCCTGCCTGTCCAGATTTATCATTAAATGATAAGATATTTCAACTTCTCAAACCTCAAGAATTTGGTATAGAACTTACAGAAACTCATCTAATAGTCCCTGAACAATCAACAGCAGCAATAGTAGTATACCACCCAGAGGCTAAATACTTTAATATTTAAATATTTTTAAACTATTTATTTTTGCTAAGCTTTACTAAACAGACATATATCCAATTTTACTTTTTAATGATTCAATAACAGATAGTAATTCATTTATATCAGAAGGTAGAGGAATTTTGATATTTTCAATAGATTTAATTATAAATTTATTTATATCTGTAAATCGTATCTTACCTTCTAAAAATAGATTAACTGCGATCTCATCTGCAACGGTTAAAACTATTGGATAACTTCCAGCTAACTTCCCACATTCTATAGCAAGTTTTAAAAGTGGAAACTTTTCATAATCTGGTTTATAGAAAGTTAAAGAACCTATCTCATAAAGTTTTAACGGCTTTATATCTAAAAACTTTCTCTCTCCAAATATAGCATAGGATATAGGAATTCTCATATCTGGACAGGACATGTTAGATATAACTGTTCCATCACAGAACTCTACCATACCGTGTATTATACTCTCTGGATGTATAATTACATCAATCTTATCGTAATCATAACCAAATAGATAATAGGCTTCTAAAACTTCAAATCCCTTATTCATAAGAGTAGCACTGTCAACAGTTATCTTTTTACCCATACTCCATTTAGGATGATTTAGGGCATCATCAACAGTTATGTTTTGAAACTCTTCCAAAGGTTTATGTAAAAATGGTCCTCCGGATGCAGTTAAGATAATTTTATCTACACATTTATTTTCCTGTTTCAATATCTGGTATATAGCTGAATGCTCACTGTCTATAGGTATAACTGTTTTTATTTTATCTTTTAACATCTCTCCAAGACATATTATAGACTCTTTATTTGCGGTAGCGAGTTTTTTATCAGCATTCAATATAAGATACGTAGGTTTTATACCATCTATCCCAGAAATAGCATTTATGTAAAGATCAACATCTACGTTGAGAATATCTTCTATATTTGATTCATTTATAACCTTTGAACCGTAAAATCTGTCTTCATTGAAACTATGAATATAAACATACTCCGGCTGGAATTCTAAAACCTGATTTTTAAGTTTTTCTGAAGGTTTTGAAGCTCCAAGAATAACTGGTTTTACAGAATCTCTATAACTTCTGACTACATCGAGAGTTTGACTTCCAACAGAACCAGTAGATCCCAGTAATGCTATTTTACTCAAAAAACTACTCCTTTATGGCTGTTAAGATATAACCCAGAAACTCATTGTCATCTTTTGTACCGACAAATTCAATTTTGTCATTTATCACAGTTTTCGGAACGGTTATAACATTATACGATGTAGCCAGATCAGGAAAAGAGTAACAATCATAGATAGATACATTTATAAATTCAGAGAGATAAGCAAAACTTACGGCTTTAATAATAGCAGGATAACACCATCCACACCCCTGTGTAGTAAAAACTTTTATGTCAACAGGTTTATCTATCATGTCCAAAAAATTTAGAACTCTCTCTGTAAGATGGTAATTTCCAGAACTGAATATCTTTATACTTTCAACCAATCCCTCAAATTTAGGAACTCCCAAAAAAGTGACCCGGATTTTTCCGTTTTTATCTAATATACCAATAGCCGGTTTTAGTTTAGAAAACTCTTTTTCTTCAATTTCAAAATCAACCTCTTTTTTTACTTTATCCATTAAATCTAACACTGATTTATCAGATTCCAAATCAACCAAAACTTTTACCAAAATTAACTCCTTACTCTATTTATTCTTTTGTACTATCTATTTTAGCAAAGTGTAAACTAAAAATAAAAATAATAATAGGGTCCTAAACTGTGGACATGTTTCTAAATTACTTTTATTTATTAATAATTTGGTATGCTTGAACCTATGTGGATAACTTTTTTCTTGCTTAGCTAATATAACCTTTTGTGATACCGATTTTTATAGAGATTTATGTTTTCACATATTTTGTGGAACTTCTGTGGATACTATGTGGACAATTTTTTTTTACTACTTTAACTTATCCACAAAACCTTAAAGTTATCCACAACATATCCACAATCTATCCACAACTTTTCCACAAGTTATCCACAATTCATCCACAGGTTATCCACAGGTTAATCGGTAATGTGATAAAATTGAAATGAATATTAGTTTTGAGGTGAAGATGTTGAAAGGATTCTTTATTGTTATTGTCAGTTTTCTAATATTATTATCATCTTGTCAGAAACTTCCTCCGGAAGCTCAGTTTATAGAGCAGAATAAAATTACCGGAGTAATAGCTGTTGATAGTAAGATAAAAGATAAGTGTTCAGGATTTTTATTTATTATAGTGAGAAATATAGAATCACCCCAGCCCTTAGCAGTCAAAAGGATTAAAAATCCGGACTATCCTTATGAATTTACTATATCTCCTGCCGATGTGATTATAGAAGATAATCTAAAACTATTTCAAGGAGACCTTTTAATGTACGCAAGAACCTCTAAGAGTGGAAATCCCTTTGAAGAAGGCGGTTATTGTGAATCTGAAGTCAAAACGGTAAAAGCCGGAAGTAGAAATATAAAGATAATTTTAGATAACTACAAGGAGTAAGTATGAAAGCTGTTATTATTGTCACTGGTAGTGAATTTATAGAAGGTAGAAAGATAGATAGAAACGGAAATTATATGGCAGGTGTTCTTTTTGAGAGAGGAGTTGATGTTAAGGGAATCATACAAGCCCCGGATAATCACTATGACCTTGTAAATTATATAAAGTATGGTTTAGATAGATCAGATTTGGTATTTATCAGTGGAGGACTTGGTCCTACCACTGATGACTATACGAGACAAGCTGTAGCAGATGCTATAGGTGTTCCTCTTATTTATGATGAGGAATGTTTAAATCTGTTAAAGGGTTATTACCAAGATCAAAATTTAGAGTTTACACAGGAAAGAAAATCTATGTGTAAAATTCCATATGGAAGTGTTCCTATAAAAAATCCCATTGGAAGAGCATTTGGATTTTTAAAGGTTCTTGATGATGTTAGAAAGGTTATAGTTGCTCTCCCAGGAGTTCCATCAGAGTTAAAACCTATGTTTGAAGAAGTCCTTCGAAAACTTGAGCTTACAAAACCTGTAAGATATGTAAAACTTTTAAGAACTTTCGGTTTAAAAGAGCTTGATATTAACTATCTGCTTGAAGATATGAAAGATTTATCTTACAATTTCTCCCCAAAAGGGGTTGATATATTTTTATCAGATTTAGATAATTTGAGTTTCACTAAAAAGGTGAAAACTGTTAAAGAAAGATTAGGAAACTTCATATATGCAGAATCAAATATTGAGATGGAAGAGGTGGTTGGAGGTATTCTTAAAGAGAGAGGTTTAACTATATCTACAGCAGAGTCTTCAACCGGAGGGCTTATAGTTTCAAGACTTGTTAATATACCTGGTTCTTCTTCTTATGTTATGGGAGGAATAGTCTCATATTCAAATGAGGTAAAGATTAATGTCCTTGGAGTTGATAGAAATATTATTGAAAATTTAGGTGCAGTATCAGAGGAAGTTGCAAAACAGATGGTTATTGGTGTTAGAAATTTACTTAAAACTGATATAGCTGTAAGTGATACAGGAATTGCTGGACCCACTGGAGAAACTCCTGATAAACCATTGGGACTCCATTATATTGGATATTTTGATGGCAAAAGTATAAAAGTTTATAAAGAGATTTACAAAGGTGAAAGAAATGATGTTAGACTGTATATATCACAGTTTGCTCTTAATGTAATCAGATTAAATTTAATCAATAATAGTTAAACTCCACCCTGTTTCTACCTCTATTTTTAGCTGCATAAAGTGCTTCATCTGCTCTCTTTATTGCATTGTCTAATGGTTCACCGGTTTTTATCTGTGTAACTCCAAGGCTTATTGTAACTTTTCCTATATCTTTAAAAGAATAACTTTCTACAGCAGTTCTCAACTTTTCTGCAAGTTTTTTAGCTCCCTCTATATCTGTTTCCGGAAGTATCAATAAAAATTCCTCTCCTCCCCATCTTATGAGGTAATCAGATTTCCTTATACTCCTTTTTATTATCTCAGTAACCTTTTTTAGAACATAGTCTCCTTTATCGTGTCCATATCTATCATTTATTTTCTTGAAGAAATCTATATCAAATAATATTAAAGATACTGGCTTGTTATTTCTTTTTGATCTATCTAATTCTGCATTTATTATTGGTTCTATAGCCATTCTATTAAATGTACCTGTTAATTTATCTGTAATAGCTTTTTCTTCTGCAGCAGCCTTTAATTTTAAAATTTGATAAACTGAGTATGTTATAAGTATTACAATTATCCCTAATAAACCTGCAGTAATATAGAAAGTTCTTTCAAATTCAAAAAACGTGTTGTCTAATGTATAAGATACTAGATAACCTATATGTCTGTCCGATATATCTTTAATGCTATAAAAAGTTACAATATAAGGTTTGTTTTCAATTTTAACAGGAACACAGAATGAATCAATTTTTTGCAGCCTTTCTGATATTTTACTTTTAAGCTCTATATTTATCTTTGTTATAATATCTATATTCTCTTCCTTTTTCTTTAAGCTTAGGTTGTAAAATTTTCTATCAACAAAGTATTCATCACTTAGTTCTGATTGAATGTAACCTTTTGAACCATTTAGTGATATAAAGTCTCTATGGATGTAAAAAACATAAAAATTTCTAAAGATATCTGAAAGATTTTTTCCTACTGTATAAAAAGGAACTGTAAAATATACATAGGATACGAGATTATTATTGTGAAACAATGGGTAAGAATAGATCATACTGTCGTAAAACCTTTTATCAACAGAGTTTTTTAATGTATTTGAGACAACCACTATATTGTCTATATCTATAAATTTTTTACCAGAAATTTGGGGCTTTTTCATATCTAAAAAAAGTATTCCATCAGGTAGTATGAAGATGATATCATCATAACCATAATTCTTTAATAATTTAAAATCTTCATATATTCCGTTAAAAATGATGTATCTCTTTGAAACATCTTCTGTTGCTAATGTGGTAGTTATATCAGGTTTTCTTAATCTTGAGTTTGTGAAAAATTCTGATAGATTTTCAAATCTTTCAGATATAACAAGAAATTCTGACTCAATCTGATCTATTTTTCCAAGAGAGTATATATATTCCTTATTTTTTCTATCAATATGGAGAAAAGTGATTAAAATTGCGTAAGTTATAAAACTTCCAACTATTAATGCTATTTCTTCTTTAATCTTTTTCATCGTATAATTATTATAAGGTACTCATATCTTTTAAATTAAAATTTAAATGAGGAGATTGGTTTATGCAAGAGAAAAAGCTTTGGGGTGGTAGATTTTCTGAAAACACAGATGAGTTTGTAGAAGAATTTACTGAAAGTGTTTCCTTTGATAAGGAGCTTGCTATATACGATATACAAGGAAGTATAGCTCATGCAAAAATGCTTGGGAAACAGGGAATCATACCAGATGAAGATGCTAAAAAAATTATAGAAGGTTTAAAAGAGATAGAAAAGGAGATTTTAGAAGGTAGATTTAAGTGGGAGAGAGCGTTAGAAGATGTTCATATGAATATAGAAAAAGCTTTAACTGATAAGATAGGTCCTACCGGAGGAAAGTTACATACTGGAAGATCAAGAAATGATCAAGTTGTAACAGCTTTTAGACTATACTTAAAGGATCAGATTAACCATATATTAGATCTACTTGGTGATCTTATGTCAGCATTACTTGAGAAATCAAAGGAGTATATTGATGTTATAATGCCGGCATACACACATCTTCAAAGAGCTCAACCTATAAGAGCTTCACATTACTTTTTAGCTTACCTTGAAATGTTCTCAAGGGATAGAGATAGATTCTTAGACAATTTAAAAAGAGTTGATATGCTTCCTCTTGGAAGTGGTGCTGTTGCCGGAGTGGACTTTCCAATAGATAGAGATTTTGTAGCTAAGGAGCTTGGTTTTTCTCAAATTATGAGAAACTCTATAGATGCAACCTCAAGTAGAGATTTTGCTTTGGAGTTTTTATCAGCTTCTGCTATATGTATGGCTAATATGTCAAGGTTTTGTGAAGATATGATTATCTACTCTTCTACAGAGTTTTCTTTTGTTGAGCTTCCTGATAAACTTACTACAGGATCATCTATAATGCCACAGAAAAAAAATCCAGATGTTTTGGAATTAATAAGAGGTAAAACTGGAAGAGTTTACGGAAATTTAGTATCTCTACTTACAACTGTAAAAGGTTTACCTCTGGCTTACAATCGGGATTTACAAGAGGATAAGGAACCTGTATTTGATACAGTTAAAACTATAAAAGGTTCTCTCATAGGTATAAAAAAGATAGTAGAGGGTCTTAAATTTAGAGAAGATATAACTTATAAATCTGCCGGAGGTTTTGCCCTTGCCACAGATCTTGCTAATTACTTGGCAGAGAAAGGTATTCCTTTCAGACAGGCACATCACATAGTGGGAAGTATTGTTGGATATCTTATATCTCAAGGAAGAGATCTTGAAAGTGTAACATTAGAGGAGTTAAAAAGGTTTAGTGATACTTTTGAAGAAGATGTTTTAAATCTATTAAAACCTGAGGTTGTTGCAGATAGAAGAAAATCTTTTGGTGGAACGGCAAGAGAACAGATTTTAAAACAGATAGAATACTGGGAAGATAGACTAAAATATAGAAAAATTTGATTAATGTTATAAATTTTTGTTTATATAAGTTGTGAGGTGTATCTATGAAGGTTGAAAACCTTACAAAAGAAGATTTAAAGCCGTAGATGATACTTTGGCTTGTTTTAGCTTACTTTCTATTTTTAGTTGGACTAAGTTTTATATCTAAAAGATTTATATCTTCCGAAAAAGATTATCTCCTTGCAGGAAGGTCCCTTCCTCTTTCCCTTTCAACTTTTGCACTTTTTGCTACATGGTTTGGATCTGAAACTATACTTGGAGCATCTCAGGAGTTTGTTAATGGTGGACTTTTAAAAGTAATAGAAGAACCTTTTGGAGCAGCATTGTGTTTGATATTGGCAGGTATGTTTTTTGTGAAACCTCTTTACAGGATGAATCTACTTACATTTGCTGATTTTTATAAAGTTAAGTATGGAGAAAATGTTGAAAATATAGCAAGTGTTTTTTTGGTTATATCATACTTTGGTTGGATTGCAGCTCAGTTTGTTGCTTTTGGTTTAATTTTTAAAACCATTTCCGGACTTCCTATTTCCTTAGGAATAATTTTTGCATTTTTTGTATCTGTTTTGATGGTTTATTTCGGAGGTATGTGGGCTATAGCTATTACTGATTTTATTCAAACCATTCTAATTTTACTTAGTGTCTTTTTAGTTTTTGGCTATCTTGTCTTTTCCGTAGGTGGTTTGGATAACGTTTTGAAAAATATACCTTCAGATTATTTCAAATTTTTGCCGGATATAAATATATCTTCTATCTCTGAATATATATTGGCTTGGATTGTAATTGGACTTGGTTCTATCCCAGGACAAGACCTATTTCAGAGATTTATGTCTTCTAAGTCTGAGAAGGTTGCCGTTTATTCCTCATATTTGGCTGGTTTAATGTATCTCTCTGTTGCTCTTATACCTCTCATAATAGCCGGTTATTCTAAATTCAGTTTAGGTTTTTCTGATAACTCTTTACTTGAGTATATAAATATGGTAGATCCTATTTTAAAAGTACTTTTTTTCTTTGGTATCTTATCAGCTATACTTAGTACTTCATCTGCTGCTATACTTGCCCCTTCTGCCATAATAACCGAGAATATTTTGCCAAAGGTTTTTAAAACTTTTTCTAAATTTTCCGCTGTTTTTATCAACAGAGTTGTGGTAGTAATCATTGGATTAATATCTATGCTTTTTGCTTTTTCTGAAGAGTCAATATACCAGCTTGTTGCTTCTTCTTCCGTTATAACTCTTGTATCTCTATTTGCACCTTTGGTTTTTGGTATTTACTGGAAAAAGGCAAGCTCAAAGGGAGCAATCTACTCTATTTTAGGTGGTTTTTCTGTATGGTTTGTTTTGGATATAATTTTTGGATATCACACAGCCGGAATACTGTCAGGATTTTTTGTAAACATTCTATTTATGATTATCTTTTCCATCAGATAGATTTAATATATACAAAATTTTCATCTATCTCTATCTTATATCTCTTCCCACAGTTTTTGCAGTAGCTGTCATTAAATCCATATCCGTTAATAACAAGAGAAATTACCTTATTAACAGTTCCACATTTACATAAATACTCAGCTTCTTTAAACTCTACTTCAACAATCTCTTTTACTTTCATCTCTTTTTTACCTCCTAAATTTTTGATAAAAATGTACAACTTAATTGTTAAATGGTTATTAAAAAGTGGTTTATTTTTCTTAATTTGAGGCTTGCATCTATTTTTATTTTTCTTATCTTTATTTTGTGAAAACAACTGAAAATAAAACCAAGATGGAGGTAAGAAAAATGGCAGTAAGAAAGTTAGAAAGAGGAGAGTGGGAAGCTTATTTTAACAACTTCTCAAAAAATGTAGGTGCAAAAGAAGCTCTTATAGAGATTGTAAATCCTGAGATTGGAGATCAGGAGGAAACTAAATGGAAACCTCTTATAGGTTTATCCTATGACCCAAAAGATGATGAGTTTGAAGTTGCATTAGAAGGATTAGACCATCTTATCTTTAAACCAGTTGAGATTTACATAGATGAAGACGTTGAAGGTTTAAGAGCTGTTGAAGTAATTCAAGAAGATGGAACTAAGCAGATAATAAAGATAAAACCTGTAGAAGCTTTACCAGCCTAATCTCTTGGAGAGAAGTTTAAACTTCTCTCCTTCTTACTTCTGCAGATATGTTAAAATATCCTTATGTTTGTTTACTCTTTGCAGCTTAATTTAAAGATAGGGGATGTTGATAGCAATTTAGAGAAGGTCTTCTCTATCCTAAATTCAAGGAAGATAAAATCTAACTCTCTGGTTTTACTTCCTGAGATGTTTAGTTGTGGTTTTGATAATGAGAATCTCTATATACATTCAAGAAAAACTCCAAAAATATACAGAGACTTACAGAAGATATCTTCTGAAAAATCTCTTGTTATAGCAGGGACAGTCCCTGAGAGGAAAAAGAATGATATATACAACATGGGATTTATCATAGATAACGGGGAGATAACAGCAAAGAGGCCAAAAGTAAAACTTTTTACACCTACAGATGAGCATAAATACTTTAAATCTGGAAGAAACAACTTTGATATAACAGAAAGTTCAGCGGGAAATCTTGGATTTATGATATGTTTTGAGTTAAGATATCCTAATATCTCCTATCACCTTAGAAAGAAAGATGTAGAGATAATACTTGTTCCAGCACAATGGGGTAAAGAGAGAGTGGAGCATCTTAAAATACTTTCAAGAGCAAGGGCAATAGAAACACAGTCTTATGTTGTGGTAAGTAATACAGTAGGTAAGATAGGAGAAATTGAATATGCTGGACATTCTGCCATCTACTCTCCATGGGGAGATATACTTGATATAGAGAGAAACGAAGAAGGTATAGTAAGTGCAGATATAGACCTTGATGAAGTTTATAAAGTCAGAAATAAAATAAAGATGGAGTTTTAAAGATGGATTATAAGAAAAGACTGGAAGAGCTGATAAGAGATAGAGCCTTAAAAGTGGCAGATGAGCCTATATTTAAGCTATCATCTGGAAAGATGAGTAATTACTATATAGACCTTAGAACTGTAACACTTGATCCAGAAGGTGGATACGTTATAGGTAATGTTATATATGATATAGTTAAAGATAAAAAAGTTGATGCTGTTGGAGGATTGACACTGGGAGCTGATCCTATAGCTTACGGAACTTCAATTGTGTCCTATATAAACAAAAATCCAATAAAACCATTTGTAGTAAGAAAAGAACCAAAAGGACACGGAACAGGAAAACAGATAGAAGGAAACGTAAAACCGGGAGAAAACGTTTATATTCTTGAAGATGTGGTAACAACAGCCGGCTCATCTTTAAAAGCTGTGAAAGTAGCCAGAGATTTTGGTCTGAATGTCCTTGGAGTTATAACTCTCGTTGATAGAGAAGAAGGGGGAGAAGAGAATATAAAAAAAGAAGGACTTGAACTTATATCTATATTTAAAGTTTCTTATCTGCTTAAAAAGTAGGATGTCCTATGAGCCAGAATACGATAAACGCCATGATGCTTCCTGCTAAAGTTAAGTAGGAAGCTTTTCTACCTCTTATATTCTTTATTATTCTTGTGTGTAATATAAATCCGTAGAATATCCAGAGAAAAGATAACATTACCTGCTTTACATCCCATATCCAGTGTTTACCTATATACACTGCACTCCATACTGACGATGCTATTATACCTATACTTAAAAAAATAAATGCCAGTATAGTTGATTTATATTCAAGTTCATTTATAAACGATAAAGATGACCAAAATTTTGATACGAAGAAGGAGTTTAATTTCTTTCTCTTTAAATCTCTGTCTGTTATTATGTATATAATAGCTGTTATGGAGGAAAATACGATAAGTCCGTAAGATAGGATTAAGGACCCAACGTGAAGATAGAACCAGAAGTTGTTATATGTATTTTCAGTTTCCTGTTTAAAAGGTATGGTAAATGCTATTAAAAACATAACAAGTGGAGAGATTAGAGACCCAAACTCTATGAGTTGTTTTCTGTATAAAAAAGAAAATCCGTAGAATATTGTGGCCATTATCATAGATAAAAAGAAGATTATATCTGTTAAAGTAGATAGTGGCATACTTCCATACTTTAAAGACTTTACAATAAATAAGACTATCTGGGAGCTAAACCCTAAACCAAAAAAGGAGTGTCCTATTTTTTGGACTTTTTCGTTTTTGTTAAATAGATATACCCAAAAACTTATAGAAGATATAAAGTATAAAATCATTGGGATAATTTCAGTAAATCTGTCCAATTTTTTTCTCCTCTGTTGTTGCTTATCTTAATTATACAACATAACTTTATAAATTATGATGACAATTCTGGTAAAATATAGTTGCTATGAGGAAGGTTTTAACTGTTTTCCTATCAATCTTTTTTATAAGTTTTTACTCCTATGGTGGAGATTTAAATAGTTGCTTTGTACAGGCGGCGGCAAGATATAACATTCCAACGGCTCTCTTAATTGCTATAGCAAAAGTTGAAAGTGGATTTAGACCGTGGGTTATAAATATAAATCATAATGGACAGTCTGTAAGGGTTATAAACCCAAAAAGTTATGAGGAAGCTGTTTATTACCTTAGCTATCTACATCAAAATGGTTACAATTATGATGTTGGAATAGGTCAGATAAATGTATGGAATATTAAGAGATTACGTATAGACCCTGTGTCTTTACTTGATCCATGTAATAACCTTATGGTGTCAGCATACATACTGAGAGAGAATATAGATAAGTATGGCTTTACCTGGGATGCTATATGGAGATATAACGGTAGAAAAGATTATGCTTATAAAGTTTACAGGGCACTTATCTCTATGGGCTTAGTTGCACAGAGACGGTGAAGAGGTTCTTATGATTGACAAACTCTTTTTAAGAAAGAAAATAGAGGAATTTTTAGAAGAAGATATAGGTTACTGTGATATAACAACAGACAGTTTAGACCTATCTAAAGATGTGAAAGCTGTTTTTGTTGCGAAAGAGTCTCTGGTAGTTGCAGGTTTAGATTTTGCATTAGAAGTTTTTAATGTTATAGATGGAAATGTGAAGTTTGAAAAGTTTAAAGAAGAAGGACAGAAAGTAGAGAAAGGTGAGATTTTAGCCTCTGTTGAAGGAAATGGGAAATCTATCTTGAAAGGGGAGAGATTAGCTTTAAATATACTTCAGAGACTTTCCGGAATAGCAACCAACACAAAAATGTATGTGGAAGCTCTATCAGGTTCAAACAGTTATATATTAGACACAAGGAAAACTACTCCTGGATTTAGAGCTTTTGAAAAGTACGCTGTTAGAGTTGGAGGAGGTAAAAATCACAGGTTTGCTCTTTATGACATGGTAATGCTTAAAGATAACCATATAAAGATGGCAGGATCTATAAAAGAAGCTGTAAAGCAGGTAAAAAATAAAGTTTCTCCAATGGTTAAAATAGAAGTTGAAGTATCTAACTTCGAGGAGTTTAAGGAAGCTGTTGATCTTGAGGTTGATATAATAATGCTTGATAATATGTCCTTGGAAGAGATTAGAGAAGCTGTAAAAATTAACAATGGGAAGAAGAAACTTGAAGTTTCTGGAAATGTAACATTGGAAAATATAAGAAAGTATGCAGAGACAGGAGTTGATTTTATATCAAGCGGTGCTTTAATACACTCTGCAAGATGGGTTGATATTAGTTTAAAATTTATAGATTAACAAATTTAGGAGGTAAATATGAAAAAGATTTTTAAAATTGCAGTTTTACCAGGAGACGGGATAGGTCCGGAGATTATTGATGCAGCTATAAGAGTTTTAGATGTTATCGAGAAAAAGTACAACATTGAGTTTGAATATAAGTATGGACTTGTCGGTGGAGCAGCTATAGATGAAACGGGAGACCCGCTTCCTGAGGAGACGTTAAAGATATGTAAAGAAAGTGATGCCATACTTTTTGGAGCAGTTGGTGGAGATAAATGGGATAATCTTCCTACAGATAAAAGACCGGAAAAAGGTTTGTTGAGAATAAGAAAAGAGTTAAACCTCTATGCAAACATAAGACCTGCAAAAGCCTACACTCCTTTACTCGATTCATCTCCTCTAAAAGAGTCAATAATAAAGGGAGTTGATCTTGTAGTTTTAAGGGAGCTTACAGGTGATGTTTATTTTGGAGAGCCAAGGGGAAGAGATGTAAGAGATGGTGAGAGAGTTGGATACAACACGATGATATACTATGAACACGAAGTTAGAAGAATAGCAAAACTCGCATTTGAGATTGCAAGAAAGAGAAGAAATAAGGTTACAAGCGTAGATAAAGCAAATGTCCTGGAAGTCAGTGGTCTTTGGAGAGAGATAGTAAATGAGGTCCATGCAGATTACTCTGACGTTGAACTTGAACATATGTATGTTGATAACTGTGCAATGCAGTTAATAAGAAGACCAAAGGATTTTGATGTTATAGTGACAGGAAATATATTCGGAGATATCATCTCGGATGAGGCTGGAGCTTTAACGGGAAGTCTTGGAATGTTACCATCTGCAAGTATAGGTGAGAGATATGCATTCTATGAACCTATACACGGGTCTGCTCCGGATATAGCAGGTAAAGGGGTGGCAAACCCAATAGCTACAATACTGTCTGCAGCTATGATGCTTGAGCTTACATGTAAACTTCCTCAAGCAGCAAGAGATATAGAGAATGCCATAGAGAGAGCATTAGATGATGGTTATAGAACACCAGATATCTGGTCTGTAGGAACAAAGAAAGTAGGAACAGTAGAGATGGCAGAGGAGATAATACGGAGATTATAAAACTATTGCATTAAAATGAAATTTGTAATATAATATTTCTCTCGTTGGGCGGTTAGCTCAGCTGGCCAGAGCACCTCCCTTACAAGGAGGGGGTCAGAGGTTCGACTCCTCTACCGCCCACTAAAAACGGAGCCGTAGTTCAGCTCGGCCCAGAACGCCTGCCTGTCACGCAGGAGGTCGCGGGTTCGAATCCCGTCGGCTCCGCTTTTTTTATTAGAAAATACAAAATGGGAAAAAATGCATCGTAAAAGGGATAAATCAGATTATATAGTCCAAAACGTTGATCTTGCTTTTGATATTCTGTTCTACATTGCTAAGAAAAATAGTGTGAAACTAAAAGATTTAGAGGATAAGTTCCTTATTTCTCCCCAAACCTTGGAAAAGATTATTGAAATTCTGATTATAAGAGGTTACATAGATTACAACAGAAGAAAAAAACTATACACACTCGGAATAAAAAACTTTGAACTGGGACAGTCCTATCTTTTACATGGAGAAATAAGAAGACAGGCAAGACCTTACCTTCAGAAACTTGCTGCTGAGTTTAATGAAAATGTGTATCTTGCAGCAAGAAGTAACTTTGAAATAGTCTATATAGATGCGTATGAAGTCAACAGAAATGTTGTGGTTAAATCCAGAGTTGGAAGACTGTTGCCCATGTATGCATCAGCTTCCGGTAAAATTCACCTTGCCTATATGGATAAAGAAGATTTAGAGGAGTTTTTTAAAGAGGTTAAACTTGAGAAATTTACGGAAAATACGATTACGGACAGAGAAAAACTCCTTCAGGAAATTGAAGAAACAAGGAAGAGAGGTTATGCTGTAGATAACGAGGAGTGGGAAAAGGAAGTAAGATGTATATCTGTCCCTGTAAGAAATTACACCGGAGATGTTGTAGCTGCTATAACTTTATCTGCACCATCTTTTAGACTGCCTTTTAATCTCCTTCACGGAAAGATGAAAGACCTATTCTTAGAAGCATCTAATGAGCTATCGGAAAAGTTAGGCTACTCAAAGGAAATCCAGCTATGAGAGAATCTCTGATAAACCATACAGTTAATCTTGTTAAAATTAACTCTGTTATAGGAAATGAAAGAGAAATAGCAGATTTTGTTGAAAATTTTTTAAAAAATTATGTGAAGAATGTTATAAGATACAGTAATTCCCTGATAGCTTATCCAGATTTTGATAAAAGTAAAAAAACTATCTGTTTGTTGGGACATCTTGATACGGTTCCGGGAAGTAATGACTTTACCGGTCAGATTATAGATGGTAAGATTTACGGACTCGGTGCTAGTGATATGAAAGGTGGACTGGCTGTTATGATGTCTCTTATTGAGTTTTTTAATGATAGAGAGAGTGAATACAATCTTTTGTATGTTTTTTATGAGAAAGAAGAGGGTCCATATGAAGATAATGGTTTGGAACCTCTTTTGAAAAGTTTTGATATTATTCAAAAATCAGATTTAGTTTTTGCATTGGAGCCAACAAATAACAGTATACAGATGGGTTGTCTTGGAACTATGCATGCATGGGTTGTATTTAAAGGAAAGAGAGCTCACTCTGCAAGGCCATG
This sequence comes from Hydrogenothermaceae bacterium, assembly GCA_026418455.1. Taxonomy (GTDB): domain Bacteria; phylum Aquificota; class Aquificia; order Aquificales; family Hydrogenothermaceae; genus JAOABC01. Next base: position 53,046 of record JAOABH010000003.1, on the reverse strand, counting down.
GGAAGGAGATAATGCTATCCACAAAGCCCATTGGTTACTCAAAAAGCTGGCTGAATTTGATAGGATTGAGTATGATTTTGATGGGCTTAAGTACTATGAGGTTATGAACGCTACGATGTGTCAATTTTCCGGAGGAAGAAACATAATTCCAGAAGAATTTAGACTTAACATAAATTACAGATTTGCCCCTGGTAAATCAATTGAGGAAGCAAAAGAAGATTTCTTGAAATTTGTTGGAGGAGGTGTGGAAGTTGAGTTTACAGATCTATCTCCCTCTGGAAAAGTTTGTAAAGATAACCCTATACTTAAAGATTTTATAAGTAGATACAATTTGAAAGTTGAAGCAAAACAGGCATGGACAGATGTTGGAAGGTTAAGTCAGTATGGTATAGATGCTGTAAATTTTGGACCTGGAGACCCTGCCCAAGCCCATCAGAGAAATGAGTATATACCTGTGGATAACCTCGTAAAATCTTTTGAAATTTTTAGTGATTTTTTTCTAAAGAAGAGTTAAGCTGATTAAATCCATCATAACTGTATCTTAAGACTGACAGAATCATCAAAAAAACTGTTAATGTTATCAGTCCATCGTATAGATACACATCAAAAAATTTTGAATTTATATTAATTAACAAGACATAAACGACTGTGGCAATTTGCAAAAATGTAGTTGTTTTACCGAAGATAGAAGGACTTACTTTCAGATTCCCTTTAATCAGATATATAAGAAAACTTCCTACTAAAATATAAGCATCTCTTGATATTACAAGAACAACAAACCAAAAAGGAAATTTAAATGTAAGTTGACTGTTGTAGATGAATATAAAAGCAGATAGTAAAAGCGTTTTATCTGCGATTGGGTCAACTATCTTTCCAAACTGAGTTATCTCATTTCTCTTCCTTGCTATATAACCATCTAAAGCATCACTTAGTCCGGCTATTATAAAAACTATAAGAGCATAAAGAGGTTTAGAGTATCCGATGAGTATTATAAAAACAGGAACTAAGAATATTCTCATTAGGGTAAGTTTGTTAGCAAGTCCCATTTTTAACCTTTTGGATTATTTTTGTGGTTGATGTGTCATAGGCAAAATCTATCGTATAAACTTTACCTCCATAAGACATAACAAAATCTGCTCCTACTATATTCTCTATCTTCCAATCTCCACCTTTCACTAACACATCAGGCTTTATTTCTTTTATAAGTCTCTCCGGAGTGTCTTCTTCAAATATAATAACCATATCTACAGGTTTTAAAGCTTCAAGAACTCTTTTCCTCTGCTCTTGTGGATTTACAGGTCTTCCATCTCCTTTTAATCTTCTTATGGACTCATCACTGTTTAAACCTACTATCAAAAAATCTCCCAATGATTTCGCCTTTTGAAGGTAGTCAACATGTCCAGCATGTATGATATCAAAACAGCCGTTAGTGAAAACTATCTTTTTCCCTTCCTTTTTTAATTTATTTACAACATCAATGTAGTTTTCCATCTTTACTCCTTGGGAATATTACTAAAAAGTTAAGGAAAAATATAGGAAATGATATGAGAAAGTAAATACTGTTTTTGTAAATCAGAGATACTATAAACCCTAAGATAGCCGGTGTGTAAGATATAAGAACCTTCTTCTTAAAATCAACCTCTTTAAAGAATATAAGAGTAGCTGGGATTATTGAAGTAAGAATAATAATATAAAAACCAAGGTTGTCTAAGTTATCTCTGAAGGGAATTTTAAGTATAATTAGTACGGCAAAGAAGATGATAACACCAAAAAGACCAGCAAAATATATCTTTCTCTTCTCTATCAAACTCATTTCTCTAACTTATCTTTTAGTTTCTCAAACTCTTTTACAATGTTCTCGTAATGTTTAAGTAACTCCTTTGCATCTTCTGTAAGAGTAGACCCACCTCTCGTATAACCTCCTCTTTGGCTCTCAACAAGTTTTTTACCTAATCTCTCTTCCATAGCTCTTATGTAGTGGAGTGCTTTTCTGTAGCTTATGTTAAGCATCTTAGATGCCTGCAAAATTGAGCCTGTTTCATCAATGTACTTTAACAAAAGCTCTCTACCTTGTCCCATAATGATCTCACCATCTTTTTCGAGCCAAACTTTGTACTTAACTTCAAGTTTTACCTTTTTCTTCCTCATGCTCAACCTCCAAAGTATATTTGTTTTACAAACTCCCCAAAAAAGATGTATAAAGTACCGGCTAAAGCCAGAAAAGGTCCAAAAGGTATCTCATAATGAAAGTCTTTCTTAGACAGTTTTATAAAAGCTACCCCTAAAATTGCTCCCACTAATGACCCGAAGAAAATTGTAAACAATGCACCAAACCAGCCTGTATATGCACCTATAAATGCAAGGAGTTTTACATCTCCCATTCCAAGACCTTCTATACCTCTATATTTTAGGTATAGATAGGCAACACCAAACAGAAAACCAGCACCTACCAAACTTCCTATTACTGAATCAATTACAGGTTCAAAAGAAGTAGATTTTATAGCTTTTACAACTGCAAATATCAATCCAACAAATAGACCAGCAAAGTTAATCTGATCCGGAATAATTTTAAACTCTAAATCTATAAAACTGAGAGCTATCATACTACACACAAAATAAAAGTAAAACAGAAACTCAAGGTCAAAACCGAATTTAAGATAAGTAGCAACAGCCATAACCCCTGTTAAAAACTCTACTATCGGATATTTTAATCCTATCTTGGTTTCACAGAACCTACACTTACCTTTAAGAAGTAGGTAAGAGATTATTGGGATGTTATCATACCACTTTATCCTATTCTTACAGTTAGGACATGTTGAAGGGGGATAAACTACACTCATATCCCTTGGCATTCTATATATTACCACATTTAGAAAACTTCCTACTGATATTCCAAGTATGAAAATTGCTAAAATCTTTACGGTTTCATAAATTTCCATTTTTACTTCCTTTTCTCTCCAAATTTTCTGTAAATACAACTATCAATCTCACTAAAGCTAAAGCAACTATAGCTATCACAAATTTATAAGTATCTATATTTTCACCTTCTGCCGATGATATCAGTACCGAACGAATAGAGCTTGCTATGGCTGTATCTACAAACAGATTTACAGATATCTTTCCACCTTTTATAAGCTCTATCTCAGCCTTTAATAAAGATGACAGGGGCCAAAGTAGTATCGCTGTTCCAAATAGTCTTAAAGCACTTGAACTTATATTTTTCTTAAACTCAACAATGTTTTTTATAAGATTAACAACATCATGGATAAACCATGCAAATAAAGAGATGGCGACAAAAACAATAAGTATAGCCAAAAATAGATGTATGATTCTGTCAAAATTTTCCAAAAAGTTTATAAGACTATTATCTAAATTGGAAATTTTCTCCCCAAGTTTTGATAATAAAAATCTAATCTTTCTTCTCAACTTCCCTCTCTTGTCTTTTAAGTTCTTCTTCTAACTCTTTTTTTAATGCTTGTCCTTTTTTTACGAGAAAAATTATCTGAAAAGTGGTAAAGCCAATCAGCACAGCTATTATACCTTCAAATTTACCTAATACGTATCCTATAAGTGCAGCACCTATAGGAAAAGGAAGTCTTACGATCATACTCATGAGAACCTTACTTTTTTCAGTCCCATATACACCTATACTTTTCCACATATGCCAGAAATATATAACACCGGAAATAAACCCAAGGATAAATAGAGGTATGTATATTATCAGATTAGCCAAATTTAAACCTCTGTAGTTATTAAGTATAACTATTTTAACATTTTTATAACTTTTAATTATGCTATAATTTTGAATAAATACCTACTTTGAGGAATTAGATATGGATAAGAAAAAAGTTGAGAAGTTTAGAAAGTTGTTAATTCAAAAGAGAGCTCAGATTTTAGAGAGATTTTTTAAGCAGGAAGAAACTGAAAAAGTTTTAACATATCAATCAGCGGAACCAAGAGATATAGAAGAATATGCTTTGATTGATATTACAGAGGAGATTTTAGGACAGCTTGAAGACATAGAGATAGAGATATTAAATCAGATAGATAAAGCTCTTGAAAATATAGAAAATGGGACCTATGAAATATGTGAAGTTTGCGGAAAGGAGATAGAGGAAGAAAGGCTTGAAGCTATTCCTTGGACTGCACTGTGTATAGAACATGCAAAGGAATTAGATCAGATTAAAGCAACACCTGATACAAGATATAAAGAGTACTTTGATAATCTTTTAACAAGAGAAAAACCGACTTCAGAAGAAGAGGCAGGAGAGCTTTAATGAGATTGTGGGAAAGAAGTTTAAAAGAGTTATCAGAATTAGTTAGAAAGAAAGAAGTCAAACCTTCTGAGATAGTATCTTCCTTTATAGATAGAAAAAATCAGGTAGACAGTAAGATAAAAGCTTTTGTATCTTACACAGATGAGCTGTCCTTAGAGGAAGCAAAAAAGAAAGATGAAGAGATAGTTAAACTTGATAATATCCCTTCTCTCTATGGAATGCCAATAGCTATAAAAGACAATATATCTACAAAAGGTATAAGAACTACTTGTTCATCAAAGATGCTTGAAAACTTCACACCTGTGTATGATGCAACTGTTATAGAAAAATTAAAATCACAAGGTTATATAATTTTTGGTAAAACAAATCTTGATGAGTTTGCCATGGGTTCTTCGACAGAAAACTCTGCATTTTTTACTACAAAAAATCCATGGGACTTAGAGAGAGTTCCAGGAGGCTCATCAGGAGGATCTGCTGCTGCCGTTGCAAGTGGACAAGCTTTGGCTTCCTTAGGGTCCGATACAGGAGGTTCTATAAGACAGCCTGCAGCTTTCTGTGGTGTTGTTGGATTAAAACCGACCTATGGAAGAGTGTCAAGGTATGGACTTGTTGCTTTTGCCTCTTCCCTTGACCAGATAGGTCCTATTACAAGGACTGTTGAAGATACTGCGATACTTATGAATGTTATATCCGGAAAAGACTCGAGAGATTCAACGTCAAAGGATATTCCTGTAGAAGATTTTACCCAGTTTCTAAACAGAGATATAAAAGGTTTAAAAATAGGTATCCCAAAAGAATACTTTCCAGAGGATTTAGACAATCATATAAGAGAGAGAATTCTAAATGTTGTTAAGCAACTTGAAAAAGAAGGAGCAGTTGTTGAGGAGATATCTCTCCCATACACAAAATATGCTATAGAAACATACTACATTATAGCTCCTTCAGAAGCTTCTTCCAACCTTGCAAGGTTTGATGGTGTAAGATACGGATACAGAACAAAAGAGTACTCTGATCTTGAGGAGATGTACTCAAAGACAAGAGATGAGGGCTTTGGTCCTGAAGTAAAAAGAAGAATTATGATAGGAACTTATGTTTTATCTTCTGGTTATTATGATGCATACTATTTAAAGGCTCAAAAAGTTAGGACATTGATATACAAAGATTTTATGAATGCATTTGAGAATGTTGATGTAATTATAACTCCAACTACTCCTGATGTTGCATTTAAAATCGGAGAGAAATCATCAGACCCAATCCAGATGTATCTATCAGATATATTTACAGTTTCTGTAAATCTTGCAACTGTGCCAGCTATAAATGTACCCTGTGGTCTAAAGGACAATCTACCGATAGGACTTCAGATAATAGGAAAACCATTTGACGAAGGAACCATATTAAATGTAGCCAAAAAAGTAGAAGATTTATCCGGATTTAAACTCAAATTTTTCAACTACTAATATATAGGGAGTAACTCTCTCCCTATTTCCTTTTCATCAAAATTTCATTCCCAGAGCTTAAATTAAATTTAATAATTTCTTGATGCTTCCGAGGAATTTGAAAAGAAAAAATTAGCTTCTTAAGTAGAAGGGGGCATAGCCCCCTTATCTTCTATCTACTGTTTAAATTTCTCCCTTAATCTTTTTGCAACTTCTACCATATTTTTCAGAGCTGGTATTACCTCTTCCCACTTTCTTGTTTTTAATCCACAGTCCGGATTTATCCAGAAAAGATTTTTATCTATAACCTTTAAAGCTCTCAAAACTATCTCTTCCATCTCTTCAATAGACGGTATCCTTGGAGAGTGGATATCATAAACACCAAGTCCTATACCATGATCATAGTTAAATCTCTCAAAAGCCTCTAATATATCTCCTTTACTTCTTGATGCTTCTATTGAGATAACATCTGCATCCATTTTATAGATATACTCAATAATCTCATCAAATTCTGAGTAACACATATGAGTATGTATCTGTGTAGTGTCTTTCACATCATAATGGGTAAGTCTAAAGGATTTAACAGCCCAGTTTAGATAGTGAGACTGTTTATCTTTCTTTAGAGGTAAACCTTCCCTAAATGCTGGCTCATCTATCTGAATTATCTTTATTCCAGCCTTTTCAAGGTCCAGTACCTCTTCTCTCAGAGATAAAGCTATCTGATAAGATATCTCTTCCTTTGGTATATCTTTTCTGTAAAAAGACCAGTTTAAAATAGTTACAGGTCCGGTTAACATACCTTTTACAGGCTTGTCTGTTAAACTTTGAGCGTATAGTATTTCTCTCAATGTCATAGTAGTTGGTCTTGATACATCTCCATAGATAATTGGTGGTCTTACACATCTTGAGCCGTAAGACTGAACCCAGCCATTCTTTGTAAAGGCAAATCCTTTAAGCTTTTCTCCAAAGAACTCAACCATATCTGTCCTTTCAAACTCACCGTGGACAAATACATCAAGTCCTATCTCTTCCTGTATCTTTATAGCATACTCTATCTGTGAGTTTATATACTTCTCATAATCTTCTTTTGATAATCTTCCGGCTTTGTAGTCTGCTCTTACTTTTCTTAACTCCTTAGTCTGAGGAAAGCTACCTATTGTGGTTGTTGGAAATAGAGGAAGTTTAAGTATATCGTTTTGCTTTTTGTATCTTTCCTTAAACTCTGTTTGTCTTTTTATATCTTTGTTTTTTATCTCTTCTATCTGCTGTCGTAAAGTTTGGTTTTTATAGCTTTCAAAGAACTGTTTGAGATTTGATTTTGGAGCTTTCTCTTTACCTTCTATGATATTTTTTAGAGTTTGAAGCTCTTTTAACCTTTCATCAGCGAAGGATAAAACCTGTATTAAATCTTCTGGAAGATGACCCTTTTCATCTTCTACTGTAATCGGCAGATGGAATAGTGGAGATGAGTTTGAAAGGATAATATTTCCCGGATTGACAACCTTCTCTAAGACTTTAACTATATCAAGACTTTCTTCAAAATCTGTTTTCCATATATCTCTTCCAGATATAACTCCAGCCACCAATACCTTATCAGAAGGATATCCAAATTTCTTGATATTTTCTAAATTTTCCCTACCTAAGATAAAATCAAAACCAATTCCGTGAACTGGCAGATTATACACAAAATCCTTATAATAGGACAAACTTTCATAGTATGTCTGAACTATAACTTTAAGAGAAGATAGATTTTTTGCTATTTTTTGATAAACTTTAACTGCTAAATCTTTTTCTTTTTCTGATAAATCAAGGACAAAACTCGGTTCATCAAGCTGTATAACTTCACAACCTTCCTTCTCTAACTCTTTAAGTATATGTATATAACAGTCAGTTATAATGTCTAAAAATCCCTCAAATTTCTGACTTAACGGGGCTTTTTCTAAAGTAGCTATACCAAAAGGATTATCCGTTTTATAAACTTTTGATAGATAAGTAAATGTAAATGGTCCAACCAGTACAGGTTTACTGTTTATCCAGAAGTTATTTTTAGCATCTATAAAACTGTCTAAGGGTCTGTTTTTTATAGGTTTAATGTCTCCAGAAAGCTCTGGCACTATATAGTGATAGTTTGTATCAAACCATTTAGTCATTTCACAGGCAACAGCTGTTTTACTTCCCCTTGCCATAGCAAAATATTGCTCTAAAGAGTCCTCTATATCTTTAAATCTGTTAGGTATTATGTTAAACATAGTTGAGATATCAAGGACAAAATCATACAGAGAAAAGTCGTTTGAAGGCACTATATCTACACCACTATCTATAACCTTTTTTATTCTGTAAAGATTTAATTTTTTAACCTCTTCTAAAAAGTTTTCCCTTGATAATTCTCCGTTCCAATAGGATTCAAGAGCTTTTTTAAGCTCTCTGTTTCTTCCTATCTTTGGATAGCCAAAAACAGTCGTTTTCATTTTTACCTCCTTCAAATGCAAATCATTTGCAAAAATTTTAACACAACAAAAATGCAAATGCAAATAGTTTGCAAAATCTAAAAATAAAACTATATTTATTATCAGTTATAATATTTTTCTAATTTTTCTAAAAAGGAGAGCAATGGCTAATATAAAACTTCCTGAAGGATACAAAACTACTAAACAGAGACAAGCTATACTACAGCTTTTGGAAGAAAATGTTGTACCGATGCACGCCGAAGATATATATCTAAAATTAAAAGAGAAAGGTATAGAGTTGAGTTTATCTACCGTTTATAGAAATCTTGATATGCTTCAAAGAAAAGGTCTCGTAGTAAAAGCATACATGTTAAATGAAGATAAGGCAAGATTTGGACTTGCATCTAAAAAGAACTATCTCGTATGTCAAGAATGTAGGAAGATAGTCATAATAGATAACTGTCCTTTTGAGAAGTTTAAAGAGGAACTTATTGAGGTTCATGGGTTTGATATATTGGGACACAGTATAGAAGTTTATGGTGTCTGCCCAGAATGTAAATCAAAAGTTTCTCAAAACTTTGAAAGCTCTCAGAACAAGTAGTATAACTACACTCTGTATTACCAAAAGCAGGAAATGTAAGTTATAAACAAGCTGTCTGTTGTCTGTTATACCAAAACTAAATTCAAGCCATTTATAGAATAAAAAAGATAAAACCATACCACTTAAATACCCAGCTTGTTTGTAGATATCCAATGTTGATAGAATTTTTACCTTTCTTAGAAAGAGAGTTTCAGACCTAAGAAGATAGTTTCCAAATAAAAATGTTATCTGATATCCAGAATAGATAACTAAGGCAGTGTAATAATCATAAGGTTTGATAAGGAAAGCAGATATAAGAAACAACATAACCATTTCAACCAATAAAGAAAAGAAGAAAAAATATTTTATATTAACTATTTTTTCATAGAACTTAGCCAAAACCATCATACCTAATGCAAGAACTATACCTCCTATGGAGAAAACGGTTTGAGGTAATGGAGAGTAGATAGTAAAAACAGAGCCAATAGATAAACCTGTAAAAAGTGAATTTAAAAACTTGTATCGGATAAAATACCTAACATCTATCTTCATCTGTATCCTTCCTAAGTTATCAAGTTAAGTATAATATGTTATACTAAAATTGCAATTTTAGTATAATGGAGTGAACTAAAATGGACATTCTGGAAAAAGCTATAAATCTATCTGCATTAAAATTATCTCAAAAATTACCTGTATATAGAAGATTTTTATTTGATGATATAAAGAAAAATCCGTCTAAAATTATAGGATTATATGGACCAAGAGGTGTAGGAAAAACGACTTTATTACTTCAGATATTTCAAGACATCAATTTACCTTTAAGAGAGTCCATATATATATCCTGTGATCATCCTATATTTAGTGATATAAATCTATATGAGTTTTTAGAAGAGTTTTACAAGAAAGGGGGAAAAGTAGTATTTATAGATGAGATTCATAAGATAAAAGATTTTCAAAAACATATAAAATCTGCATATGACTTCCTTGAATTAAAAATATACTTTTCCGGATCTTCTGCATTAGCTATAACAAACCCAGATTTTTCAAGAAGATTCTCCATGTTTCATATTCCTATACTCTCACTGAGAGAGTACATAGAGTTGAAAACAGGTATAAGACTTAACTCTTATCATCTTGAAGAAATTCTTACAGATCATCAAAACATAACTATGGATATAATTAGAAAAATACCTGAAAAAATCTTGAAAATTTTTGATGAGTATAACAGTTTTGGTGCTTATCCTTTCTATTTTGAAGATCCAGATAAATATTTACAACGTTTGTCAGATACTATAAATGCAACTTTATATTTTGACCTTGCTGAGATATACTCTGTAAGTATAGATAAAATACACTCTTTGAAAAAGATTTTATCTACGGTATGTGTATCTAAACCTTTTGAACTTTCTATTGAAAAGTTAGCAAATATAGTAGGTATAACTAAAGTGACATTATATAAATATATTGAGTATCTTAGTAGGTCTGAGCTTATAATTCATTTATCTCATGAATCTAAACGTTTTAAATCGGTAAGAAAACGGGATAAACTTTATTTAGGAAATACAAATCTCCTTAATGCACTCTGTTTAGAAAAAGATGTAGGGACATTAAGAGAGACTTTTTTTGCATCTATGACATTGTATAAATATTCTATCCATTATCCGGATAAAGGAGATTTTTTGGTTAATGAGAAATATCTTTTTGAGATAGGTGGTAAAAGTAAAGATTTTTCTCAGATAAAAGATAAATCTCATTCTTATCTTGCGGTAGATGGAATAGAGATAGGATATGAGAATAAAATACCTCTCTGGCTGATAGGCTTTTTATACTAAATTATTATTAAATCCAGAGGGGTTTGGGTAAGGAGTTCTGCTGAGTTTTTTCGTGCCACCACAATATTTTCTAATCTCACTCCACCTAAATCTGGTATATATATACCCGGTTCTATAGTGAAAACTGTATTTTCTTTAAGAATATCTTCATTATCTTTGTATATCCTTGGCTCTTCGTGTATATCTATCCCTATTCCATGTCCAGTTGAATGTATAAAGTATTCACCATAACCGTATTTCTCTATAACAGATCTTGCTTTTATATCTATCTCTTTTATCTGTATCCCAGTTTTTACAACAGAAACTGCTTCAAGATGAGCTTCTTTTACTATATTGTATATATCTATAAGTTTTTGGTTTGGTTTTCCAATGAAAATTGTCCTTGTAAAATCACTACAATAACCTTTTAACTTCATTCCCATATCTATTAAAAGTGGGCTATTTTTCTCAATCTTTGTTAAAGATGTTTCGTGATGAGGTATGGCAGAATGTTTTCCTGTGGCAACAATAGCCGGAAAACTTTCAGAAGTTCCCCCTTCTTCAAAAATCAAATCAACTATCTTCCTTCTCACAGATAGTTCTGTATCAAATGAGTTTATGTTCTCTAATATTTTAGAAAAAATTTTATCTGTCTTTATTACTGCATCTTTTATTATCTCAATCTCTTCTTCGGATTTAACCATCCTTATGTTGTTTAAAAATCCATCAAATCCTTCAAACTGAATCTCTTGAAAATCTGATTTTAGCTTCTCGTAAAAAGATACAGATACTTTATCTTTCTCAAATCCTACTTTTTTTATATTTAAATCTTGAAAAATCTGTCTCAGAGTTTCTGAAAGTTTTTTTATAAGTATAACTTCTAAATGAGTTACCTTCTCTTTGGCTCCTTCGTAATATCTTCCATCTGTTAGGAAATATCCTTTTTCCGGTGTTAAAACTATATAAGCATTTGAAGAGGAGAATCCTGATAGATAGAAAACATTTGAGTGTGAAGAGAAAAAGAAGCAGTCTAAATTATGATTTTTTATATTTTCTTGAGCTTCTTTTAATCTATTTAACATCTATTTAAACAACCTCTTCCTTTAAAAGTTTTTATATAGTATATCAAACATCAAATAATTCCTCAGATGTTATATTTCTTTCTACCCCACACGGTTCAGACAAAACTTGTGTTATATTATATATTATCAAATTCACTTTTAGACTTTCTACCCCACACGGTTCAGACAAAACCAATATCTTGAAGCTTAAATCTCCTTATCTTTTTGTCCTTTCTACCCCACACGGTTCAGACAAAACAAGGCTTCAAAATCTCTTTACTTGAAAAATATTCTACTTTCTACCCCACACGGTTCAGACAAAACTCTCTGATTACCTTCAGAATCATTTCCCACCTCCATACTTTCTACCCCACACGGTTCAGACAAAACCTCCTCATTTACTTCGACATTCCATTGCTACTGCATCTTTCTACCCCACACGGTTCAGACAAAACATTTCATTTTGTATAGATTTGCAACGCTCTATAACTCCTTTCTACCCCACACGGTTCAGACAAAACAAGCCAAGTAGATACGAGAAGCTGAAATATGTTTACATTGAGCTTTCTACCCCACACGGTTCAGACAAAACAATAAATATCAACATAAACCATAGCATTCTTGCCTGTCTTTCTACCCCACACGGTTCAGACAAAACCCGTTAACTTTTAGTAAAAAAATAATAACGGAAATATTAAATATTGTCAATACTTTTTAACACATAAAAACATCTCAACTGAATAACCGCAAATTGATGTTTTTTGCATCGAACCTCACATAATAGAAATATATTTTCTATTATATTCTCATTTCAGCCTTAATTGAAGCCTATTTGCATTTTTAAAACCTGAAAATTAGGATGCACTACAACCACAAGCTTGAAAGCGTTTTTCGGCACCCTTAAAATGAATAACGGTTTATATCAAGTATTTACTTGATTTTTGTGTGGGCTACCTATTCAATTTCCAAGGTCTTAAAGTTTTAAAAACTACCATAAAAATTTTAACACAAAAATTCCAAAAATCAAATAAAAATATTTAAAGGATTTTTATCCTGTCCAAGAATCTCTTTTTTTAATAGATGAGGAGAGTCTGTTGTATAAAAATAAACACTATCTTCTTTAGGATTAATTACTTTTAACAATTCAGATTGGCATTTTTTTAACTTACCAAAAGTTATATCTCCTTCAAAAATAGAATACTGAACCCAATTAAGATATTTCTTTAAAATCTTTCTTACCTTGTTCAGTCTAACATCATCTGTTATGTCATAGCAAACTATAACATACATATATCACCACCACGCTTTAAATGGAGTATATACTTGCTCTTCTAAAAGATGTTTTATTAACTTATAACACTCTAATCTTATTAGATATCTGTATGAAACATTTCTTGATAAAGTTCTATGTTTTACTGTGCTGTTTTCAAGTTTATCTTCAAGATTTTTCAAAAAAATTTTTCTTCCCTCTTCATTAAGATATGAAAAATTTAAATCCCTATCAAAATGGTTTATTTTCAAAGCCCCTGTGTTTATCAACTTAAAAATCAATGGGTCTACTATAAATGGCTTAAAAATCTCTGCAATATCCAAAGATAACGAAAACCTCTTTTCAGAAGGAGAATGTAAATAACTTATAGACGGTTCAAGATGTGTTCTATATATTTCTGTTAAAACAACACTATAAATAATCGAATTACCGAAAGATATAAGTGCATTTATTGGATTTGATGGAGGATTGTAATCTCTTTTGTATATATAAAAATCTGGATTTTCTATTATAAGATTAAACTTTTGATAATAAATATTTCTTATATTACCCTCTATTGCCATTAACTCTGGTATTGAATTAACAGTATCTATACTTTTTTCTAACTCTAATATCTCAGATATATCTATTTTATATTCCCTCAAATTTCTTTTTATATGAAAAACAGCCCCTTCTATAAATTTTTTTGCAAGGTATAATCTTTTTTCTTCATCTATATAATGTTTTGCCTGCAAAATGATGAGATTACCAGAGATATTTTTCTTTCTTGGTAAAAATGTGCCAGAGTAGTATCCATAATAGTTAAAAATATGAACCGGAATATCATACTGAGATAGATAGTTTAAAACCTTTGTATTTAAATCTGTTTCTCCAAATAGATAAATTGCAGAAATATCTTCTACAGGTAAAGGTATTTTGTCTATTTCCTTCTCTTCTTTTATTACTTCATAGTAGATTGTATTCTCTTTTCTTCTTAATCTCCCCGGTGAAGTTATATAAAATCTTCGCATACATTACTCCACAAAACAAAACTCAAAATAAGCACATGATTTACAGTAATCCTTTTTTTCTGGATTTGGTGGTTTTTTAAGTTTTACTATATTTTGTATATCTTTAATAGTTTCTTCTATTTGATATTCTAAATTTTTATCCAATTTTAATGTGAATCTCTTTTTCTGTAGTGGATAGTTTATAACTCCTTCTTTGTTTACACCAAGTTGCTTAAGATAATAAAGGTAGTATGCAAGCTGCATAGTAGTAGCTGTATGCATTTTATCTGAAAGTTTTATCTCATGTATATTGTTTTTATTAACTATATCTATCTTAATTAAATCATCTATAAGAATCTCTTTGCCTTCTAAATTTTTGAAACTATTCTCATGTATAACTTTGCCAAGTATAACCCTGTCTGACTGATTTTCAAAAGATATTTTGTTATAAAAAAGCCACAACTTTCTCTTACATACATAGTAGTAATTTATCATTAAGCCTGTTGCTTTTACAATTTGAATATCTTCAATCAAATAAATTCTCCTATATCTTTACATTCTTGAGACAACAAATTCAAACCAAGTTCCTCATCATAGTTTATATTTACTGTATATATACCATTAATATTTGTTTTACTTATTACTGAGTTTACTCTATAAATTGGAAGTTGTAATGTATAGTCATATATTTCTTTTAAGGCAAAGAGTTTGTCTTTTTGAGATTTTGATTCAAAAACAGTATTTATTAAACCTTCTATTTCGGTAAATTTTTCCTTGTATATACTTTCAGGAATAACCGTATAGTTATATATCCTTCTGAAAAGTTTTTCTGCTTCATTTTTATCACTTGATTGAAAACCAAGTTCAAGAAGTTCCATACTCTTTTTGAATTTATTGTAAAATTCAGGGATTTCTTCTTTTAGATAAACCTTTCCCATAATTTCTTGTTTTATTTCTTCTGTCATAACTTTTTCATTAAATTTAGTTAAAGATTCTAATGTTCTATCTACAATAGCAGAATCATAAACGTTCCCCTTCCCAGAAGGTTCATTAGTAGCTACTATTACATTAGGTTTATCTTCGTCTTTGATTTCTCTGCCATTCCCCCGATAAATTCTCCCCATTCTTTGAATTAAACTATCTATTGATGACAACTCAGTGAAAAGTATATCGTAATCTATATCAAGAGATGCCTCTACTATCTGAGTAGATATCCATATTACAGGACCTTTTTCATTTTGAATCTCTTTCTCTTTCTTACTTTTTTCCTTTTGTATAAACAAAGAATGTAATAACTTTACATTTGCTTTGTCTTTTAGAAGTTGATAAATCTGTTGAGATTTTTTTACAGTGTTGGTGATAACTAATACCTTTTTTCCTTGATTGTATGATTCAATTATATCTTCACTCAATTCTTCTAACTTTTTGTCTTCAAGTTTTATTTTATGTTTCTTAACTTTACTAAACTCCTCTATTAATTCAAAACCATTAATTTCTTTTTTCAAAAATGGATGTAAGGTTGCAGTCATTACCAAAAATTTTGCACCTAAATCTTTTAACTCTCTTATTCCTTTTACTATATACGCAAGAGTTTCAGGAGAGTATCCTTGTGGTTCATCTATTATTACCTTTGAGTAGGATAGAGTTGCATATATCTTTTCAAAGCCAGGATACTTAAATACAGAAGTAAATAACTGGTCTGCTGTTGTAACTGTAATTGGCATAGCTAAAAGTCTTGACATATCTATCTTATCTAATCCAGTCTCTATACCATTGTCATCTTCATTTCTCTCTATTTCATAAAATTTAGCAAAACTGTGGAGTAATCCTATGTTTTCATCACCAAAAGCTGATTTAAATCTTTCATACATAGCATTAACAGAAACTCTAACAGGTAGAGTGTAAAAGGCTTTTTCGCCATTTATCCAGTTCATTGCAAACTCTGTTTTACCTAATCCAGTTGATGCTACCAATAAAACATTTCTATCAGATAATTCTTTTGCCTGTTGTTGAAAGTTTCTGAGGGTAATGTTTTTATCATTTAAATATTTATTAAATCTATCTGTATAATCATCTATAGGTTCTCTTTCTACTTCCACTTCTGCAGATGCACTATGGTCTATCCTGTGGAGTAATCCTTTTATAAGTATCCTGTTTTTATTTTTTAAATTAATCTTTTCAGATGCTAAATTTTGAATCTCTGAGAATATACCACCATAATCTTTTATATCTGACTTTATCTCAAAACCATAATTTTTTAACCATTCTAACAGAGATATTTTTTGTGATAGATACTCTAATGTTTTTTTAAAATCCTCCTGTGAGAAATCAATTTTTCTATCGTGATGAAATGATACTGCAAAAAAGACAGCATCGAATAGTTCTTTACCTATTTCATTTTCTAACTTTTTATAAACTTCTAAAGAGAATAGAAAAACTCCAGAAAGGAAGTTATGTGGAATATCTTTTTTTAATGTTCTCCCTTCTGGATTTTCTTTAAATTCTTTACCTAATACTTTATGAATTTTTTTCTGAAAGTGATAAGAAATCTTACCTAAATCATGAAAAAGACAGGCAACTTTTAAAGCAAAGTACAGTTTTTCATCAAAAATCTCTGGATAAAGACTTTTTATCCTTTCAAGTTCTGTAAGTAAATCTTCTGTATGGCTTTGTAAAGTTTTATAACTTTTATCTTTACCTACCTTAGCTATCACTTCCAAGGTTATCACCTATCAAATCTATAATTCTATTCTCCTCTTCATCGTATAATAAATTTAAGTTATCATCTTCCCGTATAAAACCTCTGTCTATATAAACCACATCTTTCTTTTCAAAGTATCTTATACCGTTTTTTTTATCTATAGGATTATACTTAAAGTTAATTTTGTAATTTATACCCTTGAGAGATAGGTTTTCTGCTGTCTTTTTGTTAAAATAAATACCATAATCTATATTGTGGTGGCTTTCTAATTTAGTAGGCTCTATAAGGGTTAAATCATCAATTCTTATCAAATCCTCTCTTCTACCAAGAGAAGGATATTCATACTTAAAGACATTTTCCATAAACTTTTTTAAATGGCTTATATCTGATTTTATATAAATAACCAGTTCAACACCATACAGATTTGCTACATAGGTAGGTGATTTATTCATTATTTTATTAAAACCTTCCAAATAAGAAGCCTTTTCTTTGTCTGTACTTTCTCTAACTCTGTCAAATTTAATCAATGTTTGTAAATCATAAACTACAGTTTGAAAATTTCCAGTTATTCCAACAGCCATAGGTATATAATCTGTTGCATCTACTACTTTATGAAACCAACCTCTTACGTTTGATGGAGTTGGCAGAGGATAACTTTCCCAAAAGTTATATGTAAGAGGTTTCCGGTAACAGGCAAATTCCTGGTAACCTTTTACTCTTAGAAGCATTATTTAACTCCGTAATATTCATTAACTTTGGCTTTAAGAGTGTTGAAGAAACGGTCAATATCATAGCTATCTTGGTTAATTAACTCTTTTATTTTATCCTGATTTAAAAAGTATCCTTCAACTATACCTAAAACAGTTTTATCTTTAACTAAGTTGTTATCCGGAAGAGATAATTTGAGGACAGAGTTGATTATATCTGTGTTTAAATAGTAACCTTTTTCATCGTATTCTACCTTTAATCTACCTAAGAAAAATGGATTTTTTACACTGTAAACACCACCAATGGCAAATATAGGACTTAAGTTTTCCATTCTTCCTCTTATATTTCTTGATAAAAACTTTATTGCATCTAACAGCATATTAACTCTTCTTGCTTTTTCTTGGGCTGGAAGTTCTATATCTTTATCTTTACCTACTCTGTCGAGTTCAACAGTTACTGTATAAGAGTATAGGGAGTATTGATGTTCTTGTTGGAATAGATTTGGATTAGTGTTTAATCTTTGGGCAAAATTTAGGTTTGTTCCAAACTCGGTGTCAAGTCTCATAGGCTCTAAAGCAACTGCAGGACTAACCCTTACAACCGCAGGTCTGATTTGGGATCCTTCTTTGTCTTTTGTTTTCATGTATCCAAATAGGTCAACCTCAACATAATCTTTGATGTTAGCTTCTGGCTTAAATTGAATAACGTTTTGTTGTGCTGTTAAAGGTTCTTCTTTATCACTGTCAATATTGAAAAGTTCTTTTAAAGTTCTATAAAGCTCATACCTTAAAGCTTGTCTTGAAAGATAAGTAAATAATCTGTCTCTCTTTGTAAGTTTTTTAAGTTCGGAGATATTTCCAGTGCTCTCCCCATAGTTTAAGGACATGCCATCAAAAATTACAGAAATTGTTAAACCCATCTTTAAACCTCCAATTTATTTTCTGAAGATAATAATCCATTCAAAAAGCTATAACCAACAGCAAAAAAGCTATTGTCATCTTGCATAACTTTAACAAATGTAGAAGGTATCTCCTCATCAACAGCCATGTATGTCCTAAGTAGGATATTCATAAATTGATTTTTGTCAGCAACTCTCAAACAGTTGAGAAGTTTATAAGCTATTGAAGATATCTTATTTTCAGCACCAGCTTCTTTTAAGCTTTTGGAAAGTTCCTGCCCTTTTTTATAGATAAACCAAAGCTCTTTGTCATTTACATCCATTTCGATACCTCCCACTGTATTAAAAAATGTTTTTATCAATATAATTAACTGTTGTATATGACTATTTCTGACATTACCGTTTTTTCCGGACAAGAGAGATTTTAAAAGCCTATAAATTAACTCATGTGATAGTTTATTTTCTAAAATGTTATCAATCAGCTCATATATCAAAGTTTTTGAGGTGTTATTTAGTTCATAATAAAGTTTTGAAAAACGTTTTAAGTTTGAGCTATTTATGAATTGTGCTTTATCTTTTGATAAGTTCATGCTATAAATTCTCGGCATACTCTTATTAGAAAGATCTATCTCTATAATATTTGTATTTTGTAATGTATAATCTGCTTTCTTTTTTTCTGCATTTATAAATAGCTCTGTAAAAAATTCAGATAAATCTCCATTTTCATCTTTCAATATCTTTTCAAGTAGTAAATTTTCCTTTAAAAGTGTAATTACATCTGTGTCAGAATTTACAAAGTAGTAAACTTCTTTTCCGCTTTTATTTATTTTTGTAAAACCAGCAAAGTAAGAAAAATATATAATCTCACATATTTCACATATAGGATGAGATCCTTTGAAGTTATAAATAAAGTTTTCTGCATCATCGTTTAATCCGTAAAAAGGAGATAAACCAGTATCAAAAAATGCTTTATCCTTTGCTTTTCTATCACATATGACACACTTTAGCTTACTGGTTTTATTTGAGGAAGTTAGCAGTTTATCCTCAAAATCAGCCTTAAATTTAGCCAATATATCCTTATTTACAGTTTTTTGTTTTTGTAAAAAACTTTTTTGACCGTATATTTTTCCTAAATATATCTTTACATCATTTTCTAAAAACTCTTGTCTATTTTCCTCTAATATTGATATAATCTTTGATAATTCTTGTTTAAACACTTCTAAGTCCTTTGATGCTTCTTTTGATAGTTTTGGATAGTATTCTTCTTTTAGTTTTTTAAATAAATTATTTGAAAATCTACTGTTATAATCTTTTAAATTCTCTTGATTTACTGTTTTTAACATATCTTTAAAGCTCTGCAAGGTTTTGTCATATCTTCCATACAAATTGAAAGCATAGTTGAAGTGTCTTTCACTAAAACCTTCAAAAATCTTTCTATCAAACTCTATATAGTTATCCGCAAATTTTAATATATTTTCATCTAAGGAAACTATATTTTCATTTTCAATTTTCCATAAATGTGAGTTTATCTTTAAAAATCCTATGATACCAGCATTATAAAGCCAGTCAGAGAGATAAACTCTTTCCATTATAATACCTCCACCATCCCAAAACCTTGTCCCGTTCTATTTCCTATCCCTATTTTGTATAAAATTTCCAAATCTTTTGGATGTCCTGTTATTTTAAAAACTCCGGAACTTCCTGTAAGGTACATAAGAGGCTTTCCAGTCTTTTCTCTAAAAGATTTTAATGTATGTTTTACCACCTGTTTTTTCATATCTATAGGTTCAAACTTTAAAGGCTCATACAAACCTTTTCCCTTGACAACTTCAGATCTTAATATTCTATCTGTTACTTCATTAAGCTCTCTCTCAAAATTTTTATCACTAAAAATAACCGGATTGTCATTTTTGTCCTCTATAAGAATAGGAGAGTTTGTTTTAAATATTACAGTTCTACTCTGTATATGCCTTTCATTTAGCATTTTCATATCAACAATTTCCAAAACAACCTTTTCTCCATTAACAAGCATATTTTCTTCATGACTTAAGTTGAATGTTTTTAACTTTTTTAAACCATTTACCAATCCGATCAAAAATCGGTAGTCTATAGAGGATACATAAAGATTAAGATAACCTTCCTTAACTATAACTACATTATCTTTTACTATAAAATTACTATCAATCTGAATATCTGCTTCAAGGATTTCTTTGTTTTTTGGAAAAGAAAGATTAAATGTAAAAGGTTTTGTTATTTTATTATTATAAAGAAACTCTTTATACTCCCTGTCTGCCTTTTTCAATGCTTCCTTAATAAGAGATATCATTCTGTGTCTGTAAAGCATCGGAATTTTGTCTGTTTTAAGTGCTACTTTTACCCTCATCAACTCAGCTCTCCTTACTTTTAATTTATATTTAAAAACTATTTTCCCACAAATATCTGACTTTAAATTTGTGGAAATTTAATAATAAAATCTTTTGCTTTATTATTAACTTCTTCCGAAGAGTATTCAAATTCTATTTCACTAATAGGTTTATTACACTTACTATAAAGTGGATTAGTTAAATCTTTATTTTTGTCTATTTTAAATACAATTTTGGAATCATCTGAGAGGAATGTACCGTCTAAATAGGAAAGAATATACATATATTTATTATCTCTATCTTTTTTTATAGAAAACCAAACTGAAGAAGCCAACCTATTGTTATACTCATATTCATTTTTCTTTTTTATTTTTATTTTAAATTCGCCTATGGATACTATTTTACCATCATTTATACCGAGTAATTTTTTTATACCGTTTTTAGAGTTAATACGCAGTGGTAAACCAAAAGCAAAATTCCATTTATTCTTTTTTATAGACTTCCATGAACAGTTTGATTGCATATAATTTTTCAAATTTTGATATTCAATGGTTGTTTTTAGGTTATCTTTTCTATAGTTTTGATATTTTCTACCTAAAAAATCTATTGCATCTTCCCAGTCTATAATATTACCTAACTCTTGATAGTTATTTTTAGTGTAAACTTTTATATAACTCTCTTTTACGATTCTAAATGTTTGTGATTCACCTTTTTGATTTTCATTGATATTTTTAAGTAATTTAATTGCTTCTATTATATTTTTTTCTGAATACTCTGTTGGATCGAAATTTATAAATATTTCTTTATAGATATCATCTGGCAAATTTTCGAACTCTATATTCTTTATTTGTCAATTTCCAAAACCTCTTCTTGAACGAAGTCCAAAGCCTCCCAGTGCTGTAGAGATATAAAATGGTAAAACTGCTGCCTTTATTACATTTTTTAAGTTTTTAGTCTGGAAAAAGAGAAAATTGACTTCAAAAGAAGATTCTGGTAAAATAACTTTTACAGTTTCATTTTTATATTGTTTTTTAAAATTAAATGAAAATCCTAAATATTTACTACTTTCTCTTTTAAATTCTCCTATATTCAAATTTATTGGATTTACTATAAGTTTGAATGGTGATCTAATATCGGTAGATCCAAAAAACATATTCTCTATTCTTTGAAGTTCTTCTATATCATCTTTCAAAGTGGAACCTATAATGGACCTGAACCAATACCTCATCATTCCTTTTATTTCTGTAGGTCTTATTTGGTCAAGTTGTTTTGAATCTGCTCCTCCCATTATTACAGGTGTAATAATCTTAACATTATAGGTTATGCTTAACATATTCCCTCCAACTAAATTTTTTTCTAATATTATAAAACGCTTTTTTTATAATTTTCTGACTTTTTATTTTATTTTAGGTTAACATCTAAACAACATTGCATTTTTTATATTTTCTGCTACTTCTTTACCTTTTAGTTTTTCTACAATTTTTAGGGCAAAAGATGCTGCTGTTCCTGGTCCTCTACTTGTTAAAACATTACTGTCCTCTACAACTTCTTCCTCTAAGTAGGTAGCATCTTTTAATCTCTCTTTGTATGTAGGGTAGGAAGTGGCTTTTTTTCCTGATAGAACTCCTGCATTTGCAAGGACATAAGGAGCTGCACAGATTGCTCCGGTAAGTTTTCCTTTATTGTAAAAATCAACTATAAGTTTTCTAACTCTCTCATCTGCATTTAGATTATCTGTTCCAGGTTGACCTCCAGGAAGGACTATCATATCAAAGTCATCTGCCTTTATAGTGTCTATGGTTGTATCTGGAATTACCTTTACACCTCTTGCACTTGTTATATAACCATCATGTAATCCTGCCATAACCACTTCAATATTTGCCCTTCTGAGTATATCTACTATTGATAAGGCTTCTATCTCTTCAAATCCATCTGCTAAGGGAACTACAACTCTTACCATTTTTACACCTCCTGAGTTAAAAATAACTCATCTAAAACTGGATAATCTCCAGTAAAGCATGCGGTACAGTAGCCTTTAGTCCTATCTGCTGCTTCAAGCATACCTTCAAGTGATAGATAGTTTAAGCTATCTGCACCTATAAACCTTCTTATTTCTTCAATAGATAAACTTGCAGCTAAAAGCTCTTCTTTTGTAGGTGTATCTATACCGTAATAGCAGGGACTTACGACAGGAGGAGAGCTTATTAACATATGTATCTCTTTTGCTCCGGCTCTTCTTAACATATTTACTATCTTTTTACTTGTTGTTCCTCTTACTAAAGAGTCATCTATAACTATAATCCTCTTCCCTTCTATAACTTCTCTTACGGGATTAAGTTTAAGTTTTACACTTAAATCTCTTATCTCCTGAATAGGCTGTATAAAGCTTCTTCCAACATAATGATTTCTTATAAGACCTATCTCAAAAGGTATTCCACTTTCCTCACTGTATCCCATTGCTGCAAGTAGTCCAGAATCTAAAACAGGAATAACACAGTCAGCATCTATAGGATACTCTCTGGCAAGTCTTCTTCCAAACTCTTTTCTAACTTCGTACACCCACTCTCTGAATATTTTTGAATCTGGTCTTGAGAAGTAAACAAACTCAAATATACATTTTTTAGGAGCTTCTGTAAACTCAAAGGGATAGTAAGACCTTATACCTGCATCGTCTATAACGAGAACTTCTCCTGGGTTAATATCTCTCAGATACTCAGCATCTATAATATCTAAGGCACAGGTTTCTGATGCAACAAAATAGCTTCCAGATCTGTTTTTACCCAAAACGAGAGGTCTAAATCCGTGAGGGTCCCTAACGGCTATGAGCTGTTTTTCTCTAAGTATTAGAAGAGAGTAAGCTCCTTTTACTTTTTTCATAACTTCAAATACGTGGGGTAGAAAATCCTCATCATTTCTGTGTAGGTTTATATGAGGTGGTGCAGGTTGTCTAGATTTTGCTATTAGGTGTATGAAAACTTCTGTATCTGAAGTTGATCTGAATATTGCACCTTCTTCTTCAAGCTCTTTTCTTAATCTCTCTGCATTAACGAGGTTTCCATTATGGGCTATAGCAAAGGAGCCACCGTAAAAGTGGGCAAAGAAAGGTTGAATATTTTTGGGATTTGAGCCTCCGGCTGTTGAGTATCTCACATGTCCAATAGCTATATCACCTTTTAGTTCTCTTAAATCTTCTTCCTTTATAGCAGAGGTAACTAACCCCTGTCCCAATTTTAAATTTATATCATAACCATCTGAAACAGCTATTCCGGCAGATTCTTGACCTCTATGTTGAAGAGCATGTAAGCCCAAAAATGTCATCTCTGCAGCAGACTTACTGTTATAAACTCCAAATACTCCACACACTTTAATCACCTTTTAAAAAATTAGTTAATATTAATATACCACTTTGAGAAAAAATTTGTAGAAGAGGGGACATAAAGTCCCCTTTAGATTACTCTACAGTTTGAACCCACTTTCTAAGTAGATGTCCTTGGTACCACAGGTTTATCATTGGATTTTCTTTAGAAGATGCTGTTATTGTTATATCTTCATTTGCAAAACCTACGGAAACAGGAGAGTATCCAAGAGATATTGAGTAAAGTTTTCCACCGTCAATTGAAAGAACTTCAGCAGTTCTATCAGCTCTTCCTACTATTATCTTAGTTAAAGAAGGAGATATATTTACAGAAATTGGGATGGTAGAAATTGATAAACTTTTTTGAATAGACATATCTGCCAACTTTATCACTTTTACAGTTTTATCAGAAGATGCAGTTACTATAACATCTTTGTTTTTAGATATTTGTATATCGTTTATGGATCCTGTATGGATAAATTGCTGATTTTCTATGTTGTCTGATTGTGTATCTAAAACTAATAATT
Organism: Hydrogenothermaceae bacterium; assembly: GCA_026418455.1. Classification (GTDB taxonomy): domain Bacteria; phylum Aquificota; class Aquificia; order Aquificales; family Hydrogenothermaceae; genus JAOABC01. Next base: position 28,623 of record JAOABH010000003.1, on the reverse strand, counting down.
TTCCGGAAGCCGTTCCTATATATATCTTATTGTTAATTGTCTTTAAGGCTGTTATACTTTCTCCAACTGAGATCTCCTTGATTTTGTTTGCAGTTTTTGAATCTAAAACTACACCTTTTCCAGATTTATCAAATAGATAAACTGTATTTGAGGACTTTCCAAAAGTTATAAAATCAGCAGTTAAATCTAAGAGTTTGTTTAGTTTTACAGATGCTGTAGTGTTGTCCCAGATAAGGAGTTTTAGAGGATTTTTTGTGTCTTTATATTTGTATGCCAGTGCTTTTATAGGTTTTAAACCTGCCGTAATTTTTCCATCTTCTGAAACTGCAAAAGTGGAGAATTTATCAAAGTTCCTAACATCTTCCGGATCCCACAGAGATATGTGAGGTTTTAAATCTTTTAGGTCCCAGAAGTAGATACCTGCTTTACCCAGGGATATAAAGTACCTGTAGTCAGATGTAAATGCCAAAGGTCCGTAAGCCTGAACCGGAGGAAGTTGAACATCTTCTAATGTAAATTTAACTTTAAACTCATCTCCCTTTTTAACCTTTAAATTAAACTCATCTTTATATACATCTTTTTCAACAGCAAATTTATGGACCCCTTCTTCAAGCTCTACATTTTGAGGGAAAGAACCTATCTGTTTACCGTCAATGTATAAGATCCCATCTTGAGGGTCTGCATTAAAATGTATAACTGCTTTTTGAAGATTTACCACTAAAGAGCTTTCTTTACCATACTCAATTAATACTTTTCTCGATGCTCCTACTGATCCAAGTTTAAATATTATTAGATGTTGTCCAACAGGTAGGTAATCTCTGAAAGGTGTAGTTCCTATGGCATACCTTCCTTCCATAACAATGGCACCTTGAGGGATCGTATCAGCTTTTAAAATACCAGTAGGTTTAGGGTTGAAATCAAGTTTTGTAACTTTATCATAGTAAACCCACACACCTTTCTGTGTATCTCTGTCAAACTCTGTAGTTGCTACGGTAATGTCGTATTTACCCTCTTTTAATTCTAACTCCAGAGGCGTTTTACCGACTAATTTTCCGTTAATATAAACCTGGGCTCCTGGAGGGTTATTTATCTGTATCTTTCCCTTTCCCTCACAGGATGATAGAATGAAAGCCAAAAAAATGAAGAAGATCAACATTACTATACCTTTTCTTTCCATGTCCAACCTCTTATTTTAGTTAGTATTTACTAACATAATTATAGAACAAAATATCTTAATATGTAAACTTTTAGTTATAATATTCTAAACCTAAATAGGGGGAAAAAGATGATAAAGATAGATTACTCAAATGTAATGTCTGAAAAGTTAGGTGAAAGGGAAGGAATACTGGTTCAAGAGATAGAGGCTTATAGACAGATAATTTTAGATTTACATAAAGAAATTTACAATCGAAAAGATAAAGATTTTTACTTTATGAATTTGCCTTTTCAGGACATATCAAAGATTAAAGAAACTGCAAGGAAAATAAAGGAAAATTTTGATTGTTTTGTGGTTGTAGGTATAGGTGGGTCTGCTCTTGGCAATCAAACAGTTCAAGATGCCGTAAATGGTCTTGATTACAATTTAAAAAATTTTCCTAAATTTTATGTTCTGGATAATGTTGATCCGGAGAAATTTGCTCTTGTTATGGATCAGATAGATGTGAGAAAAACGATTTTTAATGTGATTACAAAGTCAGGTTCCACAGTTGAGACTGTTGCTAACTTTTTAATAGTTCTTGATATGTTAAAGACAGTTATAGGAGATAATTGGAAGAGACATATCATAATAACTACAGACCCTGAAAAAGGATTTTTAAGAAAGTTTGCCAATCAGGAGGGGATAGAATCTTTTGACATTCCTCCTAATCTCGGTGGAAGATTTTCTGTTTTAAGTAATGTTGGATTGTTGTCTGCTGCTGTATGTGGTATAGATATAGATGAGCTTCTTGAAGGTGCAAAGTATGGCTATCAACTCTGTGAAAAGAGTATAGACCCTTTTGGTAATCCGGCTTACCTTATAGGCTTAATCCACTACATAGCCAATGTTAAAAAGGGAAAAACTATATCCGTTATGATGGCTTACAGTGAGAGACTTTCTTCCTTTGTAAATTGGTATAGACAGCTATGGGCTGAAAGCTTAGGAAAGGAAGGTTTAGGTCAAACTCCTGTAAAATCTATAGGGTCAATAGATCAACATTCCCAGATACAGCTGTATATAGATGGACCAAAAGATAAGATAGTTACATTTTTGAATATTGAGGAAAGTTTTAGGGATTTTGAGATAACTGGTGATATTCCTACTGACCTTGAATATCTTAAAGGTAAAACTTTAAAACAGATTTTGGATATAGAGCTTGAAGGTACAAAGGCAGCGTTAGTTAAAGCCAAGGTGCCAAATCTTACAATAACATTGGATAAACCTTCTCCTTTTAATATAGGACTTTTGATATATCTATACGAGATGGCTACAGGATTTTCCGGATTACTATACAAGGTAAATCCTTTTGACCAGCCTGCAGTGGAAGAAGGTAAAAATTTTGCTTACGGTTTGATGGGAAGAAAAGGATATGAAGAGAAATTAAATGAATATAAAAATTTAAGTAAAATTACTCATCTACTTGAGATATAAAGAGTCATGGAGAATTTGCAAATCGAAAAGAATATAGAGAAGGCAAAAGAAGCTTTAAATTTGGCTGAGGCTGTTTTGATTACAGCCGGAGCAGGTATGGGTGTTGACTCCGGACTTCCGGATTTTAGAGGAAAGGAAGGATTTTGGAGAGCATATCCATATGCCAAAAAATTAGGTTTATCTTTTCAAGAACTTGCTAATCCGAAATGGTTCAAAGCGGATCCTTACCTTGCTTGGGCTTTTTATGGTCATAGATTGAACCTTTACAGAAACACTCAACCACATAAAGGGTTTTATCTACTTAGAGATTTTGTCAGAAAAAAAGGAGATAATTATTTTATATTTACATCAAATGTAGATGGACAGTTTCAAAAAGCCTGTTTTGATCAAAACAAGATAGTTGAGATACATGGTAGTATCCATTATTTACAGTGTATAAAACCTTGCAGTAATGATATTTGGTCTGCGGACAGTATAGATATAGAAGTAGATATGGAGAATTTTAGAGCTAAAGATCCTCTACCTAAATGTGTAAACTGTGGAGATATAGCAAGGCCTAATATCCTTATGTTTGGAGATTGGAGTTGGATTTCAGATAGAACAGAATCACAGGAGTTTAGGCTTAATCTGTGGTTAAATAGGAATGAAGATAAAAATATTGTAATTATAGAGATAGGAGCCGGAGAAGCTATACCTACTGTCAGATGGTTTGGAGAGAGAATTGCCAAAGAGTATAACGGGACACTTATAAGAATAAATCCACGGGATTACACAGTGCCGTCAAATATAAAAGCTATACCTATAGCTCTTGGTGGACTTGAAGCTATAAAGAAATTGTTAGAATGATATTAGAGTCTATTTTAGGAAGTCTTTTTGCCGGATTACTAACTGCAGTTGGTGGTGTACCTATTCTTTTTGGAAAGAAGATCTCTACAAAATGGCAGGATTCTCTTCTGGGTTTTAGTGCCGGAATTATGCTTTCTGCCTCATTTTTTTCTCTTTTACTTCCTGCTTTAGAGTTGTCTCAGGAAAGTTTCAGTAAAGAGGTTTCAATAACCCTTGTATCCATATTTTTCTTAGGGGGAGGATTTCTGTTTCTCATTTTGGATAGGTTTATACCAGAAGATTACTTTATTAAAGTTTTGACAGAGGAAGAAAAAAGGTCTTTAAAGAAAGTTTGGCTATTTGTAGCTGCTATTACCCTCCATAATTTTCCTGAAGGTATGTCCTCTGCTTTAGGGTTTATGACAGGGAATATAAATCAGGGTATAACCCTTGCCCTTGGCATAGGTATTCAAAATATTCCAGAAGGTTTTGCAGTTGCACTTGCTTTGTACCTCTATGGATACTCAAGATTAAAATCTTTTAAAATAGCTCTTTTAACAGGTTTAATTGAGCCGGTTGGAGGTATATTTGCTGTTAGTGTGTTTTATCCGTTTTTGAGTTTTCTTTTTGTAGGATTTGCCTTTGCAAGTGGAGCTATGTTATTTGTAGTTGTAAAGGAGATGATTCCTGAGATACAGAAAAAAGGATTTGAAGTATCAGCTTCAATAGGCGTTCTTGTAGGTTTTGTTTTTATGATGATATTGGATGTCATTCTGTCATAGATTTTACAGTTGAGAATCATAAATTAAGAATAAAGTTTTGAAAAAGAGGTTTTGAAAAATGGAGAATATTTTAAACTATATACTACCTGCCTTTATATTTATTGTAGCTGGATACTTCCTGTATAGGAAGTTTAAGTCTGTTTATCAAAAAGGAAAATGTGCTTCCTGTTCTTCTTATAGTAGTTGTCAAAAAAGTTATAAGGTAGAGATTAAATGAACAGACAGGTGTTAAAAATTGCCTTTATTGTAACCTCTATAATTCTTTATTTTATCTTTATAGTCGAGGCAATTACCGGTTATTGGATTGAAAAACCAAGGATAATAGGTCATGTGTTTGGTAATGTGATAGATAGAAGAGATGCTTATCTCCTCCATGGATCCATTTTGCCAATTATCTTTTATGTATTGATACTTTTCCACACATCTTTAGGTTTAAGGAAATATTTTGTAAAAAAGAGATGGTTTATCTTCTTAATTTTTAACGGAATTTTGATTTTATTTTTAATGTATCTTCACATACTCTGAGGTAATAAAATGAAAAGAAGAACATTTATACTAACTGGATTAATATCTTTATTCTCACCAAAAGTTTATGCTGGAATTTTTGACGCTTTTAAAAAGCAAAAATCAGCACTTCCTCCACCTGGTAAATATACACCAATAAACAATCTTTTTATCGTAGATATAAAAGGCATTCCGTCTGCAGTTAAAAATTTAAATATCAGAGATTATAAACTTAAAATTTACGGTAAAGTGAAAAATCCCCTTACACTTTCCTTGGAAGATATAAAAAGTATGCCACCTGTAAGGAGAGAGATTATCCTTGAGTGTGTATCTAACTCAAAAGGAGATAAGATAGGAAGAATTCTGGTTGAAGGTGTTGATCTTAATTATCTTCTTGAAAAAGTTCAAGTTTTACCACAATCTAAAGAGATTGTATTTAGATCATTTGACGATTACCATACAAGTATAGAAATATCATATGTTAAAGAGTTTAAACCTATTTTGGTATATAACATAAACTATGATGAAGATGGAAAAATTCTTGATAAACTTAACTTTGACCATGGATATCCTCTTAGGGTAGTATGTCCCGAGAAATGGGGATATAAATCAGCAAAGTGGATAAAAGAAATAGAAGTGGTTGATTATGATTACAAGGGGTACTGGGAAAAAACTGGCTGGAATGATCGAGCTATGAGAGGTGTTGATTATTTCGATTATAGATAATTAAAGGGGGGCTAAAAGCCCCCTATTTTTTAAAGCTGAGGTTTTGGTGTCTTTGGAGTTGATGGAGGTAATACTGGCATCTTTAAAGCGTCTTCAGGTATTTTACCAGTTGTAGAATCTAAAAATGCTACTATTTTATCTACCTCTTCATCTGTTAAATTAATGCCAAGCTGAGTTTCACCCATTATTTTTACAGCTTCCCTTATATCCCAAACTTTTCCATCATGGAAGTAAGGATATGTTCTTGTTACGTTTCTTAAAGAAGGGACTTTGTAAACATATTTATCAGCTTCATTTTTGGTTACGTTGTATCTTCCAAGGTCATTAGGATCTTGATATTTGTATGGTTTTACTATACCAAATTTTTGGAACATTGTTCCACCTATTGCAACTCCGTTATGGCAGGAAGCACAACCTTTTTCCATAAACAGTTTTAATCCTTCTTTCTCTTTCTGAGTTAGAGCTTTTGTATTTCCTTTTAAAAATTCGTCAAATCTTGAAGGTGTTACTAATGTTCTTTCAAAGGCAGCTATAGCTTTAGCTACATTATCATAATTTACTGGTTCTTTATCGTTAGGGAAAGCTTTTTTAAACTCATTTACATAACCTTCAATTGTTTTTAATCTCTCAATTACTAAATTAGGATTAGGCATTGACATCTCTACAGGGTTTAGTACAGGACCTTTTGCCTGTTCTTCAAGAGTTTTGGCTCTTCCGTCCCAAAATTGGGCGATATGGAATCCGGCATTTAGAACTGTAGGAGCATTTTTCCCACCTGTTTGGAATTTGTGTCCTAAAGATGTCTCTACTCCATCAACACCGTAAGTTGCAAGGTTGTGGCAAGTATTACAGCTAATAACTCCGGATAAGGATAGTCTTGGATCATAGTAAAGTTTCTTGCCAAGTTCCACTTTTTCTTTTGTTGTTGGGTTATCAGAAGGAGCAGGTATCTCTTTTGGGAGAGGTTGGAAGTATTTCTTTGCTTGGTTAAGAAGATCTTTGTCGTTAATTTTACTTTCTGCAACTGTGTAAGAAATTATACCTGTTGTTAATATTAATCCTGCCACTGCTAGTTTTTTCATCATTATACCTCCTTTAACAGTAATTATTACTAATAAGTATAAAGTAAAATTAAAAACTTTTCAACCTTCAAGATTCTATACTGTATTTAGATATTAAGCAAAAGGTTCCTCTTCATACTCTTCTTGCTGATACTCAAACTCCATCTCCTTCTTAGGAGCAACCGTTGTTATTGCATGTTTATAAACAAGGACTTCCCTTGGACCTTCTTTTAGAAGGATTGTAAAGTTGTCAAAGTATTTTATCTTACCTTCTAACTTAACACCATTTACCAGATAAACATCACATCTAATTTTCTCTTTTCTGATTCTATTTAAGAAAAGCTCCTGTAATCTTGGTTTTTTTTCTGCCATTTTTCTCCTCCGTTAGTGCAGAGATATGTTATAAAGCTTTTCAGCTACTTCTACTATATTATTATATCCTACTAATCTCTTTTTCCATCTCTCCGGTAAAGCTTCTTCTGAGTTGTAGGCTCCGGACAGTGCCCCTACGATTAACCCTATACTGTCTGTATCTGCTCCATAGTTTCCGTAACTGTTTACTGCATTTATTATGGCTTTCTCTGGATTTGTCGGGTCTTTTAAAAAAATAAATAATGCAAGGGAGAAAGCTTCAAGAACAAAACTCCCGTTACCTACTTCGTTTATAGCCTTTTCTAAATCTGCATCTTCTTTTAGAAGATTTTTTACTTTATGTAGATACTTTTTAGTGAGAGAGTTTGTTACAAAGCTCTCAAGTAGTTTTAAAAAATATTCCCATTCATCTTCAAGGTAGAATCTGTCTTCAGAAAGTTCTGATATTGCTACTGAAAGCATTGCTCCACAGTCAATAACATTTTCATTTCTGGATGTTATCATAACAACCGCTTTAGCACCTTCTGCCGCAAGGTGTGGATTTTTGTAATGGTAAAGTCCAACAGGTATAGCCGGCATTATGTGATCTACGGTAGAACCGGTTTTCTCTAAATCTCTTCCCTCTATTATATAATCTATGGCAAGTAAGAATGTAGGGTCTATGTAGGTATGTATCTCTCCTTTTTCTTTCCACTCTATATACTTTTCTATTATATCTCTAACATCTATCCTCTGTTTATCTATTATTGATTTTGCTACCAGTAAGATTATCTCAAACTCAGATGTATTTTCTCCGGCTTTCAAAAAGTAAGAAGGTGAAGAGGGATGAGGGTCTACAATGTCTTTAACCGGCTGTCCGTAATGTAGAAGAACTTCATCAACAGGAAGCTCCTCTACTGTCATTCCCATACTATCTCCTATGGCTGCTCCTAAGAGTGTACCTCTGAATTTATCTATCATCATCTTAACTTTCCGGTCTTAATGTTGGGAAGAGTATAACTTCTCTTATTGAATCACTATCTGTTAACATCATAACAAGTCTGTCTATACCTATACCCTCTCCGGCTGTAGGTGGTAATCCATACTCAAGAGCTGTTAAAAATGTTTCATCTATATCCATTGCCTCTTCATCACCCATTTCTTTTTCTCTTATCTGTTGGATAAATCTCTCCCTCTGATCTAACGGGTCATTTAACTCTGTGTAAGCGTTGGCAAGTTCCTGTTTATTTATTATAAGTTCAAATCTTTCTACTAAATCAGGGTCTTCCCTGTGGGTTTTTGCTAAAGGTGATAGTATCTTTGGAAAGTCTATCACAAACGTAGGTTGGACTAAATCTTCTTCTATGAAGTGTTCAAAAAGTTTATCAAGTAGTTTTGTATGGGTAAGTGTATCTGCTTTTGGTATTCCTACTTCCTTTGCAAATGCTCTTGCTTTATTTTCATCTAAGAAAAACTCTTTACTTTTTCCTGTTTTCTCTTCTAAAGCATCAAAGAATCTAACTTTTCTAAAAGGTTTTTCAAAGTCAAGTTCTACTCCTTCCCATGTTATCTTCAATGTTCCAACTGTATCAAGTAGTATCTTCCTAAAAAGCTCTTCTGTTAAAACCATAAGGTCGTTGTAATCCAGATATGCGGCATAGAACTCAACCATTGTAAATTCTGGATTGTGAGTTGTATCTATCCCTTCGTTTCTGAAGTTCCTCCCTATTTCAAAGACCCTGTTAAATCCTCCAACTACAAGCATCTTTAAGTAAAGTTCTGGAGCTATTCTTAGAAATAGGTTCATATCCAAAGCGTTATGGTATGTTATAAACGGTTTTGCCATCGCTCCAGATGCAACAGGCTGAAGTATAGGTGTTTCTACTTCTATAAATCCTTTATTTTCAAGGAATTCTCTTAAACTTTTTATGGCTTTTGACCTTATTTTAAAGATATCTCTTGATTTTTTGTTTGCTATCAAATCCAAAAATCTGTATCTATATCTATGTTCTACATCTTTTAATCCGTGCCACTTTTCTGGAAGTGGTCTTAGGGACTTAGATAGTATCACAACATCTGTAGCATCTACTGTAAGTTCTCCGGTCATTGTTCTGAAAAGTTTACCTTTTACTCCTACTATATCCCCAATATCAAGTATGTCCATAAGTTCTTTATATTTTTCTTCAGTTATGCTGTTTGATGATATATATATCTGAAGTTTACCTTCAGCATCCTGCAAGTGTCCAAATGCCGCTTTTCCTTGGTCTCTTAGGGCTATTAATCTTCCGGCTACTGCTACTTCTTTATGTTGTGGATCTTTATCGTATTTTTCTTTTATATCTTTTACAGGTGTTCCATCTTCATTTGGATTAAAACTTTCTGCTAAAACTGTAAGTTTTCCATCTATCCTGTATAACTTTCCTACAAATACACCAATTGTGTTAGGTGCTATAGGTTCTTTCTGTGGTATTATGACTTGTATCTCATGATGCCCTTCAAGGTCTTCAAATCTTATTATGTAGTCGTTATCTTTTTTTGATACTCTTTTTACTTTACCTTTTAGTTTTACTTCCTCACCTTGAGGGTCAGATTCAAGACCTTCTCTTATATTTAAGAGGTTATGTGTAGTTTGGAATTTATGAGGATATGGATTTATATTTTTCTCTCTCATTTTTTTTAATGTTTCAATACGACTTTCAAGTATCTCTTCTGACATTAATTTCCTCCGGATTTAAATCTCTCTATTTCTCTCCAACCTATGTCTTTTCTATAAAAGGCTCCTTCAAAATGTATCTTTTCTATAGCTTTATAAACTTTTTCTCTTGCATCAATGATGTTTTCTCCAAGGGCTGTAACTGTTAAAACCCTTCCTCCGTTTGTAACTATCTTACCATTTATCTCTTCTGTACCTGCATGGAAAACTACTATACTTTCATCTTTTTCTGCTTCTTCTATTCCGCTAATTACTTTCCCTTTTTCATAACTGTCTGGATACCCTTTTGACGCCATTACTACACCGATGGCTGTCCTATCATCCCAAACAGGATTTACTTTATCTATCTTGCCTTCTAAAATTTCGAGTATATGTTCAACTAAATCTGACTTTAATTTTCTCATTATAGGTTGGGTTTCCGGGTCTCCCATTCTGACATTAAACTCTAAGACATTTATACCCTTAGGTCCTATCATAAGTCCAGCATACAAAAATCCAGACATATTTCTTCCTTCGGATATCATACCTTTTAATGTTGGAACTATTGTCTTCTCCTGAATTTCTTTTTCTACTTCCGGAGTTATTATTGATGTTGGGCTGTATGCTCCCATTCCTCCGGTGTTTGGTCCTTGATCATTATCAAAAGCTCTCTTATGGTCCTGAGAAGATGGCATCGGTATAAATTTATCATCTTTCACCATACATATATAAGAAGCTTCTTCACCTTCTAAAAACTCCTCAATAACAATTCTCTTACTGGCAGGTCCGAATTTCCCACCAAACATATCTTTAACAGCTTGAAATGCTTCCTCTTCTGTTTTGGCTACAACTACCCCTTTGCCAGCAGCAAGTCCGTCAGCCTTTATAACGATAGGTGCTCCTTGTTTTTTTATAAAATTTATGGCATCTTCTTCTCTATCAAATGTTTCATATACAGCTGTTGGGATACTGTATTTTTTCATGAAGTTCTTTGCGAAGGCTTTACTTGCTTCAAGTATAGCAGCAGAAGATTTATGTCCGAATATTTTTAATCCTTCTGCTTCAAATCTATCTGCTATAGCTTCCGATAGAGGTTGTTCTGGTCCTACTACAGTTAAGTCTATCTTATTTTCCTTTGCAAATCTTACTAAACTATATATATCTGTTGGAGATATTTTTACTCTGGTAGCTATCTTTCCTATTCCTGCATTTCCAGAAGCACAGTAAATTTCTTTTACCAATGGACTTTGTTTTATCTTCCAAACTAATGCATGTTCTCTTCCACCATTTCCGACTACCAGAACTCTCATAAAATCTCCTCTTCAAATAAACTTATATGTCTATAATCTTCTCTCTCTTTTATTATACTAAATTTTTCGCCATCTATCAGAACTTCTGCAGCTTTTGGTCTAACATTGTAGTTTGAGGACATACTTGCACCATAGGCACCAGCTGATAAAACGGCTATAAAGTCACCTCTCTCTACTTTATCAATCTCTCTCTCAAGTCCAAGAAAATCTCCTGTTTCACAGATAGGTCCTACAATATCTGCAACCATCTTCTCACTGTTTTGTTTAACTGAGACTATATGATGATAAGCGTTATAAATTGAAGGTCTTATAAGATCATTCATTCCAGAATCAACTATAACAAAATGTTTGTCTCCCTTGTCTTTCAGGAAAATAACCTTTGCAATTAATGCTCCTGCTTCTCCTATTATAGACCTTCCCGGTTCTATTATCAGTTTTAATCCTGTCTGTTTTACAACAGGAATGATTATATCTGCTAAATCTTTAGGTGTAGGAACATTATCTTCAGGTCTGTACCTTATACCCAATCCTCCACCCATATCGAAGTATTGAAGCTCTATACCTTCTTTCTTCAGTTTAAATACTAAATCTGCTGTTTTTTCAGCTGCTTCTTTATAAACTGATATATCTGTTATCTGAGATCCAATATGACAATGTATCCCTATTATATTTAAGTTATCAAACTTTGCTGCATATCTGTATGCGTCTAATCCTTGGTCAATATCTATTCCGAATTTACTTTTTTTCAGTCCAGTTGAGATGTATGGGTGGGTTTTTGGATCAACATCTGGATTTATCCTGATAGATATATTTGCTTTTTTATCATACTTCTTGGCTATCTGGTCTATAACCTCAAGTTCCATTAAACTTTCTACATTGAAAGACAGTATCCCCTCTCGTATGGCAAACTCTATCTCGTAATCTGTCTTTCCCACTCCAGCATAGACTATTCTGTTAGATGGAAACCCGGCTTTTTTTGCTTTATATAACTCTCCTCCGGAAACTATATCAGCACCAAGTCCCTGTTCTTCTATAATTTTAAGTAAAGACAAATTTGAATTTGCTTTAAGAGCATAACAGATAAGTGTGTCGTAATCTTTAAAAGCTTCTTTATACTGATTTATTTTGTCTAAAATAGCTTTTTTACTGTATATATAAATTGGGGTTCCTACTTTAGAAGCTACATTTTGTATTGAAACATCTTCACAGTAAAGTTTTCCGTCTATATATCCGAAATATTCAATGAAGAGGTTGTTACGGCTAATTTCCAATCTTTTGCCTCCTGTGAAAATTTGCAGTAGAATAAATAACCATAAAATTGTTAAATTTACAAGAAGGTTATACATATGATAGAGATAAAAGGAATAACAATACCTGCTCTTATGATAAAGTTTGATAGCAATAAGACGGTAGAAGAGAATCTTGAAGAACTGGAAAGAAAGTTGTCTTCTACCTTTTTTAAAGGAAGTGTTGCTGTCGTTGATTATGGTGGAGTAAATATATCTGAAGAAGATAAGAAAAGGATAGAAGATATACTCAAATCTCATAATACACAGATATTAGGCTATAAAGACTCAAAAGATACTGCGAAGACAGTTAGTTCCATAAATGAAAAAAAATCTATGAAAATTATAAATAAAACCTTAAGAAGTGGACAGAAAGTAGAGTATGATGGAGATGTTGTGATACTTGGAGATGTTAATCCAGATGCTTATGTTGTTGCTTCTGGAAATATTATAGTTATGGGTACTTTAAGAGGATTTGTCCATGCTGGAGCAAACGGTGATGAAACTGCTGTTATTATGGCACTTAAATTTTTGCCTCAACAGATAAGGATAGGAAGTTTTATTACAAGATCTCCCGATAAACCGGAAGAGGTTGATTATCCGGAGAAGGCTTATGTTGAAAACAACCAGATTGTTATAGAAAAAATTAAGTGAGGGAAAAAAGATGGCAAGAGTAATAGTTGTAACTTCTGGAAAAGGTGGAGTTGGTAAAACAACAATTACGGCAAATATCTCTACCGCTTTAGCATCTTTCGGCAAGAAGGTTCTGGCTATTGATGCTGATATTGGTCTTAGAAATCTTGATATGATTTTAGGGTTAGAAAACAGAATTGTGTATGACATCGTTGATGTGGTTGAGGGAAGAGTATCTCCAGAGAAAGCCTTTGTTAAAGACAAAAGAGGTCTTCCTCTCTATCTACTGCCGGCAGCTCAAACTAAGGATAAAGATGCTGTCAAGCCCCATCAGATGGTAGAGATAGTTGAAGCTGTTAAAGAGAAGTTTGATTATATATTTATAGACTCTCCAGCTGGTATAGAGGGAGGCTTTAAGACAGCATCTGCTCCTGCTACAGAGGCTTTAATAGTGGTAAATCCAGAGGTTTCCTCTGTAAGGGATGCTGATAGGATAATAGGCTTACTTGAATCTATGGAAAAAACAGATATGAAGTTAGTTATAAACAGAATCAGATTACACCAAGTTAAAAAAGGAGAGATGCTCTCAGTAGAGGATATAGAAGAGATATTACAGATTCCAAAAATAGGTATTGTTCCAGATGAAGAAAAACTTGTTGATTTTACTAACAAAGGAGAGCCTATTGTTCTTTCTGAAGAGTCGAAAGCCGGAAATGCTATTAGGAATATTGCAAAAAGATTAGAAGGAGAAGATGTTCCATTTAAGGAACTTGAAGAGAAAAAAGGCTTTTTCGCTAAGTTATTTGGAAAATAAGGGGGAAACAGATGTCTATATTCAGCTTTTTTAAAAGACAAAGCTCAGCAAATAAAGCAAAAGAAAGGTTGATGATGGTTTTGTCATATGAGAGAAAGGGTTTGCCACCAAACTTTGCTGATATACTTAAATCAGATTTAATCTCTGTCTTTTCTAAATATCCTCAGTTTGATTCACATAACATAGAGGTGGAGATAAAATCCGAGAACGATAGAGATGAACTTTGGATAAGCATACCTTTTGCAGATGGAAGGTAGAATGGAAAAGATATCCTTTGCATTACCAAAAGGAAGGCTTTTTGGCCAAACAATAGATATACTCAGGAATGCCGGTATTTTAAAAGAAACAGTTAGCCAAGATACAAGGAAGTTGATAATAGAGTCCGAAAATTTTAGATTTTTTGTTGTAAGATCAAAAGATGTTCCGGTTTATGTAGAAAGTGGAATAGCAGATTTTGGTGTTGCAGGAGATGATGTCCTTGATGAGGGAAACTATGATGTTTACAGACCTGTTGATCTTGGAATAGGTTACTGTAGAATAGTGGTTGCAGGCAAACCGGAAAGTAGAGAGCTTTATGAAAACCTTTCTAACAGTGTAAAAGTAGCTACAAAATATCCAAAGATAGCTGGAAATTTCTTCTCTAAAAAAGGTATAAAACCAATAGTATATGAGTTATATGGATCTGTTGAGCTTGCACCACTTGTTGGACTTGCACCATTTATAGTTGATATAGTAGAAACAGGGACAACTTTAAAGGAGAACGGTTTGGTAGTTATAGATACTATAAAAGAGTCAACTGCAAAGCTGATAGTTAATAGAGTGAGTTATAAAACTAAGTCCCAGGATATATTTCTTCTGATAAACACTGTTGAATCATTCTTAGGAGGTTTGTAGTGGTAGATTTTCCTTTAAGGGCAATAATACTTGCTGCAGGTAAGGGGACAAGGTTTAAATCAGAAAAGCCAAAGGTTTTACATACTATATTAGGTAAGCCGATAATCTGGTATGTTAAATTTGCTGTAAGTTGGTTAAAACCAAATGAGACGATAATAGTCGTTGGGCATAAGAAGGAAGAAGTTGTAAGAGAGATTAACTGTGATAAATGTATTTATGTAGAACAAGACCAGCAACTTGGAACAGGGCATGCTGTTTTACTTGCCAAGAAGTATTTTGAGGAGTTTGATGGATATGTCCTTATTATAAATGGTGATGTTCCACTTATTAGAGGAGAAACATTACACAATGCTGGAGAGTACCTAAAGGCTTTAATCAGATATGAGGGTGTAAATCTTGAAACTTTGAGGGAAGGATATAGAAATAAAAATATAGCAGGAGTTGCTATAACAGCTAAAGTTCCAAATCCATACGGATATGGCAGAGTTATAAAGGATGGTTCCCATAGGATTGTGAAAATAGTGGAAGAGAAAGATGCTTCACCGCAAGAGAAACAGATAAACGAGGTGAACTCAGGAATATATATATTTTATGCTCCATACCTTGCAAATGCTCTTGAAAAGTTAAATAACCAGAATGCACAGGGAGAGTATTACTTAACAGATGTTGTGGAGATACTAAGACAGGAAGGTAAATATGTTTATGCCCTTGAAATCCCAGATTATACAGAAATATTAAATGTAAATGACAGGCTTCAGCTTGCTGGTGTTGAAAATATTATGAAACAGAGATTTATGACTTTTTGGGGTCTCAATGGAGTTACGTTCCATAATCCGGAAAGTATTTGGATAGAGTTTGATGTGGATTTTTCAAATGATGTTGAGATATTTCAAAACTGTATGATCACAGGAAAGACAAAAGTAGATAGTGGCACTACTATAGAAGCCAACTGTATTATAAAAAACTGTAAAATAGGGAAAAATGTTAAGATACTTGCAAACTCTTACATAGAAAACTCTGTTATAGAGGACAATGCCATAATAGGACCTTTTGCAAGGATAAGGGAAAGCTCCATCATAGGTGAAGGCTCTCATATTGGAAATTTTGTAGAGGTTAAAAACAGTCAGATGGGTAAAAATACAAATGCAAAACATCTATCTTATCTTGGAGACGCCCAGATAGGAAATGAAGTTAACATTGGAGCCGGAACTATAACATGTAATTATGATGGATTTCAAAAACATAAAACAGTTATAAAAGATAGAGCATTTATAGGAAGTGATACGATGTTAGTTGCACCTGTAACAATAGGTGAAGAAGCTATTACTGGTTCAGGTTCAGTTATAACTAAAGACGTTCCGGATAAAGCTCTTGCAATAGAGAGAAATCAGCAAAAAATTGTAGAAAACTATTCAGAAAAGAGGAAGAAGAAATATGAAAAAAGTAATAACTAAAGTATTAACCCTAATCCTACTTTTATATGATATCTCTTTTGCCCAAGAACTTCAACTTTTTGATAAAGTAGTTTTAGTAGTTAACTCTGAGCCTATTTTAAAATCTGATATAGAGTTTGCAAAACAGTGGTATAACGTAAAAACAGATGAAGAAGCACAAGAGAAAATTATAGATTCAATATTACTCTATCAGCAAGCTACAAAATCTGGAATATCTGCATCTGCGAGAGAAGTTGATGATGCTATCTTAAATATAGCAAAAGCAAACGGAATAAACAGCTTAGAAGAGTTTAAGAGAAAACTTGCGGAAGAAGGTATATCCTATGAAAAGCTAAAAGAGTTTATAAAGAGAGATTTAGTTGCAAATAAGTTTTTGCACTTTTATTTGAGACAGACATTATCTAAGGGAGTTATAGAAGGACAAATTCAAGATATAAAGAAAGTGTGGATAATCTTTGTGTCAAAGAATAGAGAAGATTATGGACAGGTTGTATCTGAACTTGAGAAAAGTTTAAATAAAGATAACTTTCAATCTTTTGCAAAACAGTATTCAGATGACAAATTTACAGCAGAAAATGGAGGATTACTTGGAGATGTTAGAAAAGGTGATTTAGTCAAAGAACTTGATGAGGCTATTTTTAATCATAAAGCTGGAGATATATTTAAAGTGGAGACAGAAAAAGGAACTTACTTTATATACATAGAAAAAGAAGATAAAAAATTACTTCCTAAGGAAGATTTTCAAGAAAAAAGCTTAGAGAAGTTTAAAAAAGAGTATGAGATATACATTAAAAAGTTAAGAGAACAAGCTGTTATTCAGAGACTATGAATAAATCTGAGATAGGAAAGTTAAAAGAAGATATAGCAGTAAAGTTTTTGAAAGAAAGGGGATATATTATAATTGAAAGGAATTTTAGAAAGAGATTTGGAGAGATAGATATAATAGCGAAAGATGGAAACTGTTTGGTGTTTGTAGAAGTCAGAAGTAGAAGTTATGACACTTTTGGGAAAGCTTTAGAAAGTATAGATATAAAAAAAAGAATGAAGTTGTCAAAGATGGCTAATTACTATCTTACTAATTTAAATCAGCATTTTGATGAAGTAAGATTTGATGTTGTATCTATAACAGGAGATGAGATTGAACATATCAAAAACGCCTTTGAGGTAAAAATTTAAAAAATGGAAGAGAAACTAAAGCCAACTATATCTTGCTCCTGTGGACCTTTGTCTTTGTCAGAGGAAAAGAATGCTGAATGTTATCAGTGTGGTATTCCGATAACAGGAAGACCACTTAAATTTGAAGTTAATGGTAAGATGGAAGATTTTTGCTGTTTTGGTTGTTATCTTATAAACAAAACCACCGGATTAAGAGGGGAAGAAGGGACAGCTCTTGCTTTCTTAGGAAGATTTGGATTTGGATACTTCTTATCTATGCTTGTTATGATGCTTAGTATGTATATATACGGGTCCCACTTTGTAGATCCTAATGATCCAGAGATGAAGTTGTTTGTTGGATTTATAAAATGGATAATCCTTGCATTTTCAACTATAGTTATGGCTGTTTTAGGTATCCCTATTCTTAAAAACTCTTTTTCAAAAGAGAACATACTTAACTTTAATACAGACACATTAATTGCTATCGGTGCTTTTTCAGCTTACTTTCTGTCTGTTTACTCTGTTTTTACAGGGAAAAATGCTATATACTTTGAAACAGCTACAATGATACTGGTTTTAGTGACTTTCGGGAGATACCTTGAAACATCTTCAAGAGTTAAGGCTTCTAACTTTATGAAGAAACTGATGGATTTGACAGCAAAAAAAGCTGTAATCTTAACAGAAAGTGGAGAAAAAGAGGTTCCTGTTGAGGAGATAAAAGTAGGAGATATTATTAGGATATTACCTGGAGAGAAGATACCAGCTGATGGAGTTATAGTAAGTGGTATAGGACATATAGATGAGTCTATCTTAACGGGAGAATCAAAACCGGTTTTGAAGAAAGATGGTGATGTTGTTTACGCTGGGACAACATCCATAGACGGAAGTTTTAAAGTAAAGGTTGATAAACCTCAATCCCAATGGACGTTAAACAGATTTATAGAAATTATGAAACAGATAAGAAATACAAAAGCTCCTATAAATAGATTGGCTGATAGAATAGCTTTTTACTTTTTACCGATTATTTTCTTTTTGGCAATCTCTTCTTTTATATATTGGTTCTACATGTCTGGATTTGAGAAGGCTTTAATAGTGAGTTTATCTGTTTTATTAATATCTTGTCCGTGTGCATTCAGTATAGGAGCACCTCTTGCCCTTTGGATAGGTTTAGGTCAAGCTATGAAAGATGGTATTATCATAAAAAGTGCAGAAGTTTTAGAGAAGTTATCAGCGGTTAAAACTGTATTTTTAGACAAAACCGGAACAATAACAGAGAAAGTTATGGAAGTTTCTGTTTTTGAAGGATCTGAAGAAATAAAGAATATCATATACTCTCTGGAAAAACATTCACAACATCCGATAGCAAAAAGTTTTATTCTGTGGTGTGAAGATTGTAAAGAGAGAGAAGTCAAAAACTTTAAAGTTCATTTTGGTCTTGGAGTAAGTGGAGAAATAGATGGTAAAGTGTACTACCTTGGAAGTGAAGAATTTATGAGAGCTATAGGAGTCTCTACGGATAAATTTGAAAGTTTAAAACAGAAGGCTGTTGAAAATGGAGAAGTTGTTATCTTTCTATCTGATGATAGAGATGTTATTGGGTTTGTTTCTTTTAAGCAGAAGATAAGAAAAGAAGCTTATATAGCCGTTGAAGCTCTTAAAAAGTTAAAGATAGATATCAAAGTTTTAACTGGAGATAGGGAATATTTTGCAAAGACTATTAGAAAAGAACTCGGTATTGATGTTATTTCAGGTCTTCTTCCAGAAGACAAGCTAAGGATAATAAACGAAGAAAAATCAAAAGGTAGAGTAGTGGCTATGGTAGGAGATGGAATAAACGATGCTCCAGCCTTGGCTGCTGCAGATATAGGAATAGCTATGGGTTGTGGTACAGATCTTACAAGAGAATCTGCCAACATAAGTTTAATAAGTGATGATTTGAGAAAAGTACCCCTTGTTATACTTCTCTCCAAAAAAGTAAAGAGAGTTATATACTCAAATATGTTTTGGGCCTTTATATACAACATAATAGGTATAGGTTTAGCTATATCTGGGCATCTCACTCCTATATTTGCAGCATTAGCGATGGTGTTGAGTAGTGCATTCGTTATAGGTAACTCAATCAGGGTAAAAGCTTACTAAATGGTTGTCTGTATATTACTTGCAGCAGGTGAAGGAAAAAGGTTTGGTACAAAAAAGCAGTTCGTTAATCTATGTGGGAAAAGATTATTAGATTTTTCTATAAGAACTGTTGAAGAGATTCCAGATATAGATAAGATAGTTATAGTCCTTCCGAAGGAAGATATCAATTTAGAAATAACATCAAAAAAAGAGTTTATAAAGATAGAAGGAGGCTCTGAGAGACAGGAATCTGTCTTTAACGGACTTTTGGCTATAAAAGAGGCGGAGATAGTTGTTATACATGATTCAGCAAGACCTTTTGCAACAAAAGATATGTTTATGGAGGGAATAAAAAATGTAAAAGATGGATGGGATGGGAGTATAACAGCTTATAAATCTGTTGATACTGTTAAAAAAGTTATAGATAATCAGATTATGGAGACTTTAAACAGAGAGAATATATACATAGTTCAAACACCACAAACTTTTAAGTATGAAAAGCTACTAAAAGCCCATATAAATGCAAAAGAAAAAGATATAAAAGGAACTGATGACTCCTATCTTATGGAAGTTATGGGATATAAAATAACTGTAAATCAGGGAAGTTTTTTGAACTTCAAAATAACGAATCCAGAGGATATTTTATTAGCCCAATGTATATGTAATAGATTTTCAAAGGAAGACGGCTAAAAGCCGTCCATATGTATTATTCTGTTGCGTAACTGTGTAGTCCAGGGAAGTATAGATTTACACCAAAATAACATATCAAAAGCATGATAAATCCGGCTACTGCTATCCATGCAGAGGTTTTTCCTTTCCATTTACCTATGGTTTTACCATGTATGTATGCTGCAAAGAATAACCAAACAATCAAAGCCCAAGTTTCTTTTGGATCCCAGCTCCAATAACTTCCCCAAGCTTCGTTAGCCCAAGCTCCACCAAGCATTATAGAAGCAGTCCATATTGGGAAAGATATAGCAACAGCCTTGAATGCTATTTCAGAAAGTATATTTTCTGTAGGTAATGCTTTTCCTATTGGTTTTAAAACAAATGTAGCAAAATAAAGAAAACTTATTAAAACAACCACAAATATAATTCCAAATATTAAAGTTTTTATATCTTTAGCACCGTGTAGTGTCAAATAGCCAAAAACTAAACTCATTATACCTGATAAAATAAAGCCTCCTATATGTAGAGGAGTTACTTTCACATCTTCCTTAAAGTTTTCTTTTATTAAATAAGCAAAAGAAGATCCAAAAGCTACAGTAAATCCAGCATAACCAATAAAAGATGCTATCACATGGAGATATAACCAATAACTTCTTAATGCCGGTACAAGAGGATTTATATCTGTGTTAAATTTATGTCCCCATATAACCAAAAAGGCAACTATCGGCAAGAAAAATGCTCCAATAAATCTTGTCTTATACTCTTTTTCTATATACAAGTAAAGTCCAACAGCAAGCCAAGGGAAAAACATTAAAGACTCATAAAGATTTGTCCAAGGTGGATGAAATATCCCTAAGTTGTATGATTCTATACCTCTTACAAAAAGTCCTACCGTTGAGGTAAGCCAACCTAAAAATGCAGTTAAAGTAGCTATTTTACCAACTTTTTCGTTTTTAAAGAAAAATTGGAATATATACAATAAAGCAGATATACCGTATATAAAACCTGCTATCTGGAATATTAGAACATTACTAATTTTCCCTGATAGGATAGATAAAGCTGTTAAACCAGATACAAGCCCTACGATTAATAGAGAAACAATAAATGCTTCTAAATAGTTATTTCTGTGCTTATTTTTCAAAACTATGATTTCTTCCATCAGATAGACCTCCCATGAAGATTTAAAGCATTACTATACTCTTTTCTTCCATTTTTTCAAGATGATAGGACATATTAATAAATTTAACTTCAAATTCTCCATTTTTTACTTCTATAAGAGATATACCAGTGTTGTTATGTTTAAATTTCCAAAGATTTTCAAAAGATATTCCAAAAGATATACATAAAAGTCCCTGTATTGAACCTCCGTGTCCAACTACAAGAATATTATCTTCATCATGATTAGATACATCTTCCAAAAACAGTTTTAACCTTTTCTCAAAGCTCTCTATACTTTCCTGTTTTGGAAGAGGATATTTCACAGGATTAGAAAGCCAATTATGAAAATCTTCTATATGATTTTGATATATATAGTCGTAACTCATACCTTCCCATGTCCCAAAATGCATCTCTCTTATCCTGTTATCGGTTAGTAAAGCTACATTTAAAATTTCCGAGACTATTTTTGCTGTCTGGTATGCTCTTTTCAGGTCAGAAGATATAACTTTCTTTATACCTTTATCTTTTAAAAACTCTCCAGCAAGTTTTGCTTGCTTAAAACCTATCTCTGTAAGAGATGTGTCTATATGTCCTTGAACTATCTTTTTTGCATTATATTCACTTTCTCCATGTCTCATTAAATATATATGTTTTTTCATTAATCTAACCTTATGGAGACAGGTATTTCTTTACAATCATTAAACTTTACACAGTGTATACATTCTGTCCAAACTTTCTGTGGAAAGAGAGATTTATCCGTAATTTTAAATCCCAATTTTTCAAAAAATTCGGGAACATAGGTTAGTGCAAAAACTTGTTTTATTCCAAGTTCCTTAGCTTCCTCTAAACAGGCTTTAACTATCTGGCTACCTATCTTCTTATATTGATAATTTTCTTCAACTGCTAAGGACTTTATCTCTGCTAAATCTTCCCAGTATATATGCAATGAACCTACTCCAACAATTTTACCCTCATCTTCGTAAACAAAAAAGTCCCTTATATTCTCATATATACTGTTTAAGCTTCTTGGAAGTAAAACCTCTTTCAATGCAAAATACTGTAAGATTTTAAATATTTGTGGTGCATCTTTAACTACTGCTTTTCGAATCGCCAACTTCTGTATCCTTTATAGGTTCTTCTAAAGCTATTTTGAAAACTTCATCTACATTCTCAACAAAAACAAGATCTACAGCTTTTCTAACATACTCTGGAAGATCTTCCATCACTTCTTCTTTATTGTCTTTTGGTAGTATAACCGTTTTTATGCCGGCTCTTTTTGCTGCCAATATCTTCTCTTTAAGTCCACCTATTGGTAAAACCTTGCCTCTTAAAGTTATCTCTCCTGTCATGGCTACATCAGGTTTTACAGGTCTATTTGTAAATATAGACATGATTGCTGTTGCTATTGCTATACCAGCAGAAGGTCCATCTTTAGGTATTGCACCGGCTGGAACGTGGACGTGTATATCGTATTTATTGAAATCTTCTGGATTTATACCGTATTCCTCTGCTTTTGATTTTACATAGGAGTAAGCAGCTTTTGCTGATTCCTTCATAACATCTCCAAGAGAACCTGTAAGTATTAATCCTCCCTTGCCAGGCATTTTTGTAGCTTCTATCTTTAAAATCTCACCACCAACTTCTGTCCAAGCAAGACCAGTAACTACTCCTACTTCTGCTTTTTCTTCTTTTTCCGGAGTGTATAAAGGAGCTCCCAACATCTTCTTCACTAAAGAAGGTGTTACTTTATACTGTTTTTTCTTACCTTTCTCTACTATCTCTTTTGCTATCTTCCTTATTATAGATCCTATTCTTCTTTCTAAATTTCTTACTCCAGCTTCCCTCGTGTATCCTCTGATTATAAACTGTATAGCCTTATCTGTAAATTGGACAGTTTCCTCATCTAAGCCATTTTCTTTCAACTGTTTTGGAATGAGATATTTCTTAGCTATCATAACTTTCTCTTCTTCTGAGTATCCAGAGAGTCTTATAACTTCCATTCTGTCAAGTAGAGGTCTTGGAATGGTATCAGATCTGTTTGCAGTACATATAAACATAACTTCAGACAGGTCAAAAGGAACCGCTAAGTAGTGATCAACGAATTCTTTATTTTGTTCCGGATCTAAAACTTCAAGTAGTGCCGCAGAAGGATCTCCCCTGAAATCTGCTCCTATCTTATCAACTTCATCAAGCATTATTACTGGATTCTTTGTTCCTGCTTGTTTTATAGCCTGTATTATTTTACCCGGTAAAGCTCCAACATAGGTTCTTCTGTGTCCCCTTATCTCCGCCTCATCTCTTACTCCACCAAGAGATATCCTTACAAACTTTCTTCCAAGGGACTCTGCTATAGATCTTCCAAGAGATGTTTTACCAACACCCGGAGGTCCCACAAAACATAGTATAGGTCCTTTTATAGACCTGTCTTTTGTCTTTTCTTTTTTTAGTTTTAAAACCGCTAAATATTCTAATATTCTCTCTTTTATCTTCTCTAAATCGTAATGATCTTTATCTAATATTTCTTTTGCAAGCTTTAAATCTAACTTGTCTTTTGTTCTCTTGTTCCAAGGAAGTTCAACAAGCCAGTCTAAGTAAGTTCTAATCACTCCTGCTTCAGCTGAATCCGGATGCATCTTTTCAAGTCTCTTTAGCTGTTTTTCAGCTTCTTCTCTCACCTGCTCTGGCATTCCGGATTGATCTATCTTCTTACGGTAATTTTCTATCTCCTCTTTTCTTTCGTCCTTTTCTCCAAGCTCTTCCTGTATAGCCTTTATCTGCTGTCTTAAGAAATACTCCCTTTGGTCTTTCTCAATAGCCTCTCTTGCAGCAACTCTTATCTTGTTCTGTATCTCTAAGAGTGCTACCTCTTTTATCATTTTATCGTGGACAACGTATAGTCTATCTATAGGATCAATTATCTCAAGGATATCCTGAGCCTCTTCTGCCTTTATGTTAAGTATTGATGCAACAAGATCTGCAAGTCTTCCCGCTTCATCTATGGATTTTATTATATCTACCAAATCCGGAGCTATCTGTTTTCCCAAGGAAACAGCTTTATCTATCAGGTCTTTAAGGGAATTTACAAGAGCTTCTACTTCAAGGTACTCTTCGGATTTCAGCATTTCTGGATATTCATCTTCAATCACTTCAACATCTACTCTGTAGTAATCATTCTGTTTGTATAACTTTTTTATCTTTCCTCTACTTATTCCCTGGACTAATATCTTAACTCTACCATCTTCTAATTTCATCATTCTAATGATGTTGGCAACTACCCCTATCTGATAAATATCTTTTTTTGTAGGTACTTCTATATCTTTATCCTTCTGAAGTGCCAGGAATATATACCTATCGTTATTTTCTATAGCTTCTTCTATAGCTTTTATAGAAAAATCTCTTCCTATAAATAGTGGAAATACCATGAAAGGAAATATAACAATATCCCTTGTTGGTATCAGGGGATATGAGCTTGGAAGCTCTAACTTTTTTTCTTCATCGAAAGGGAGCATACACACCTCCTAAGGTTTTTAGAGAATGATGATTTGAAAACAACTATCTATTATAAAATGATTTTTTGCTTTTGGTATATATATCTTTAAAACACCATTGTCCAAAACTCCTTTAGACTGGGCTATATCTATATACTCCTTAAATCTGATAGTTCTACCTATTATTCCGGAAAACCTCTCTACAATCAAGTATTTGCCATTTTCTATAGGTTTTCTTACAGCTTTTATAGTTATACTACTCTCAGAACCTGTTATTTGAATATCTTTTTTATCTATGCCGGGCAAATCTGCAACCACTATAAAACCATCTTCATTCTCAATAATGTCAACAGGTATCTTAATATCAATCAACCTTTTCCTCTTTTAAAAAATCCTCAAAAGATTTACCATATATAATATAGTTTAACATTTTTTTATCTATATCGCTTAAATTTGCCTTTTCAAGTAAATCAGGTCGTTTTTTTAAAGTTTTTTGAAGTTGATCCCATCTTCTGTAAAGTTGAATTAATTTATGATTTCCTGAAAGAAGTACATCTGGCACCTTCATGCCCCTATACTCATAAGGTCTTGTGTAGTTAGAGTATCCTATAAGTCCATCACTAAAAGAATCTATCTCCTTACTTTTTTCATCTGATAAAACTTCAGGAAGTAGTCTAATTACAGCATCCATTATAACCAAAACTGCAGGCTCTCCTCCACTGAGTATAAAATCTCCTATAGAGACCTCTTCATCTACTAATACCTTTACTCTCTCATCTACACCTTCATATCTTCCACATATTATAAGTATCTCTTCTTTTTTAGATAACGCTTTTGCCTTATCTTGGTTAAATTTCTCTCCCCAAGGTTCTGTTATAAGCGTATAAGGATTTACACCTTTTGATTTTAGATAGTCATAGGCTTCAAAGATTGGTTCTGGTTTTAGTAACATTCCTGGACCACCACCATAAACCACATCATCGACAGTTCTGTGTCTATCTTTGGTAAAGTCCCTTAAATTGACAGTTTCTATCTCAACCTTACCTTGTTTTATCGCTTTTGATACTATTCCATAGTTCTTGAAACATTCGAAGTATTCTGGGAAAATTGTAAAAATATAAATCTTCAACTTAAATTCCCTTAAGGATTTTTAAAAATATTATAAACATCTTTGAATTCCTTTAAAGAGATTATATATTATATTTAGGAGAAGAATTTTCAATAAGCAGGTGAATTATGAAGGTATTTTTATACTTTTTTGTTATTTCTTTCTTTTTCTCAACATCTTGTCAATCCAAGTCTGAGATACATTGGCTTTCTTTTGAAGATGGTATTAAGAGGGCAAAAGATGAAAACAAACTAATTATTCTAGACATATATGCTCAGTGGTGTCATTGGTGTAATGTTATGGAAAACACAACTTATAGAGATAAAGAGGTTGTAGAAATGATAAAAAAATATTACATTCCTATAAGAGTAGATGCCGAAGAAAGACCAGATATAAATAAGATATACAACCAAGGAGGACTTCCTTCAACAGTTATACTTGATAAAAATGGAAAAGTTATATTTGGAGGTATATATATTCCTCCAGAAGATATGAAAAAATTATTACTTCACTATACAAGATTATCAAAGGAAGAGATAGAAAGAGAAGCTCAAAGAAACGAACTTGAAAGTAATCTTAGATCAGATATTACCAGAAAGATGTTGGCAAGAAAAAAGATAGATCAATCTGAAATTATAAAAAACTATACCTACATAAAAATGGTTTACGATTATCAATACGGAGGAATTAAAGGCTCTCCAAAATTTCCGGAGATAGATCTTCCTTATTTCTTAATGATTTATTATGTTATATTTAGCGATGAAGATGCTAAAAAGTTAACAGTAAAAACATTAGATGCATATTCTAATCTTATAGATAAGGAAGAAGGAGGGATATTTAGATACAGTGTAGATGAGTTCTGGACACAACCTCATTATGAAAAACTTCTTAAAGATCAAGCTAAACTTTCTATACTTTATTTTAATAGCTATGCACTTTTTAAGAATAAAAACTTCCTTGAATATGCAAATCAGCTGATAAATTTCACAAAAAAGAAGTTGTACGATGAAAAGTCCGGATATTTTTATAATTCACAAGGTGCTGATATTATAGATGAAAAAGGAACTATACTTATGAAAGGAGAAGACTATTTCTCAAAAGATTTAGAAGGAAGGAAAATTATAGAGAGAACTTTAGGATATTCTCCAAATATTGAAAAAAACATATACTATGGAACAAATGCTCTTTTTGCAGATGCTCTTTTATACTCTTATATTTTCAATAATTCAAAAGAAGATTTTAAATTAGCCACTAAACTAATACAAAAATTAACAAAAGAAGCATTTACAGAAAAAGGAATTATTCATTCTAACAGAATAAAAGCTTTCTATCTTTCAAATCAAGTCTATTTTTTGCAACTATTATTAGATTACTACCAGACAACCGGAGATTTACAGTATCTAAAAATAGCCGAAAATCTGTTCAATACACTTCAAAAATATTATTACTCAAAAGAGATTGGACTTTATGTAGATTATGGAGAAACCAGTTTTAATATAAATAAGATTTCTTTTATTGACAACATCTATGAGTTAAATTCTCAGTTATCATTTTCCCTCTATAAACTATCCGTATTTACAGGAAAAGAAATGTACTTTAAAAGTATGGAAAACATAGTTGAAAAACTCCCAATAAAAGGTAATTTATCTACAGCTCTTTCCTATTTTATGTATTTATACCAACCTATTACCACCCATATAGCTGGTTATACTAAGGACAAAGAAATTTCTGTTAAAAAATTATTTTCCATATTCCCATACTATCACTATATACAGTTTGTAGAGTATAAAGATAGAAAGTTTATTGAAGATTTAGGTTATCCTTTTGTAGATAAAACTGTTTTTTATCTATGTAATTACAGAATCTGTTTTAAGAAAGTGGAGAATTTAGATGATATTGAAAAAAATATTTGGCAAATTTACAAAAATTATAAAAATGCTACGGCTTTGGAGTAAGCCGGATTCTGTTTTAGTGGCAATTTATCTAAGCTCCCTACCCGAAGGCTCGGCCGGGCAAGCCTAATAACGCCTTCCTACTTGGGATTACTCCGGAAGAGGGTTGCCAACCTGTGATGTCACCACCACAGGTAGTGGGCTCTTACCCCACTTTTTCACCCTTGCCTCCATGTCCCTACCTTTTCAGGTAGGCGGATTGGCGGTATGTTTTCTGTGGCCCTATCTGTGAGGTCACCCCCACCTGCCTTTCGGCAGCTTCCTGCCCTGTGGAGTCCGGACTTTCCTCGGTATCCTATTAGATACCGTAGCCACACTCAAAGCCGTAGCAGTAAATATTTTATTCTTTAATAAATTATTTTCAATTTGATTTAATCCACTAAATAGAAGAAGGTGATGCACAGGCCTTTAAAGAAGCTGTTGCTCTGGCTTGGGGCTGGCTTCTTGGACATATAGGCAAAATGGATAAAAAGTATGGTGAATATGTTAAGGAAAAAGAACTTATCCTATCGTCAAAAAATTAGAGATAGAGTAAAGATATACTACATAGCAAGTTTAGATGTATATGCAAATATAACTTGCTGGTTCTTCTAAGGGTTTTATTTTTGCTTACAGTAATTATGTTAAAAACAGCTGTCTTGCAAATGCTTATGTATTCTTGTTTTTTGAATTTTCAAACAGCCTGTGAAACCCCCTTGACAACATAAATAAAGTAATATATACTGTATGTCTGTTTTTTGGAAAACGAATAAGTAAGGAAAGAGGAGAGGAAAATAAAACCTCTTGACAAAGGATAAGAAATAGGATATATTATATATCCCTTTTTGAAAGGTGAAGTGAATAAGAAAAGCAGTTGACAAAGAAAGTTAGTTATGATAAACTGATTATCTGTTTCTAACAGCCAATCGGCTGAGATAAAGGACCTTGGCAGTTGAATAAGAGAACTAAGACAGACAGGATCCCCAAAGATTCCTTTGGAGAGTTTGATCCTGGCTCAGCGCGAACGTTGGCGGC
>JAOABH010000001.1 GCA_026418455.1 Hydrogenothermaceae bacterium | reverse complement strand
TAGCGGTGGGGAAACACCCGGTTTCCATTCCGAACCCGGCAGTTAAGCCCACCAGCGCCCATGATACTGGCTGCGAGAGCGGTCGGGAAAGTAGGTCGATGCCAGGGGCTTTTATATCTTCTATACCCCCTATATCTCTATACCATATCTTTTCATTTTCCTCCACAATGTTACACGGTCTATTCCTAATATCTTGGCTGTAAGTGTTTTGTTACCGTTTGCCTTACTTAATGCATCTAAAATTTTGTCTTTTTCTGAGTATAACAGCTCTCTTTTTTCCAACTTTCTCTCTCTAAAGTCTACAACTTCTTGTGGTAGGTCTTCTATCTGTATATATCCATTTTTTGAAAGTATAACTGCTCTCTCTATCATATTTTCTAATTCTCTTATATTCCCCGGATAGTCATAATCTAAAAGTAATTTCATAGCTTCCGGAGATACAGATTTTATTTTCTTTTTATAATTTTGGGAGTATATCTCTATAAAATAGTTTACCAAAAACGGTATATCTTCTTTTCTTTCTCTCAATGGTGGAACTTTAATAGATATAACTTTTAATCTATAATACAGGTCTTCTCTAAATTTACCTTCTTTAGCAAGCTGATACAAGTCTCTATTAGTAGCTGCTATGATCCTTATATCAACTTTCCTCGTTTTTATATCCCCAACTCTCTCAAACTCTTTTTCTTGAATAAGATGCAGAAGTTTACTCTGTAGATATATTGGAAGCTCTCCTACTTCATCTAAAAATAATGTTCCACCGTCTGCAAGTTCTACTTTTCCAGGTTTATCCTTAACTGCTCCAGTAAATGCACCTTTTACATAGCCAAAAAGTTCTGATTCAAGCAAATTTTCTGGAATAGCAGCACAGTTAATTTTTATAAAAGGTTTATTTCTTCTCGAAGATTG
Organism: Hydrogenothermaceae bacterium; assembly: GCA_026418455.1. Classification (GTDB taxonomy): domain Bacteria; phylum Aquificota; class Aquificia; order Aquificales; family Hydrogenothermaceae; genus JAOABC01. Next base: position 5,411 of record JAOABH010000001.1, on the reverse strand, counting down.
GTTGTGTATATACTTTGCTAAAACATTTTTACCTGTTCCTGTTTCTCCTTCAAGTAATACATTTGCAGGAGTATCGGCAACAGTTTTTGCTATCTCGATAACATAGCTCATATGTGGACTTTTTGATATCAGTCTCGAACTTTTTGTAGAGTCAGATGTAAGCATACATTCAGGAACTACATAAAAAGATATAACTCTACCATTACCATGTTTTAATTTTGTGGACACGATTGATACTTTTAACTTTCCTAAGGCAGGTGTTTCAATAAATATATCTTCTCTGGATGTTGGTATATCTGCTAACTTTTTATTTAATAGAATTTCAATACTCATTCCTTTAATATCTGCTTCTCTACATATTATCTCCTTAGCAACTTGATTATACTCCACTATTCTTCCTTCATCATCAACAACTAAGATAGCATCTATAACTGATTCAAAAACCGTCTTACTAAACTCTTTCTCTTTTTCTATCTGGTTTATATAATTTGCTATTTTTGTAGAATCCCTTATTTCTTCTAAGTATCCTAATAACTCTCCGTTTTCATATACAGGTTTTATAGAAAAGCAGACTGTTTTTTTACAGCAAGATAGTTTAGTATCGTGGGTTTCAACATTTTTTAGACCGTTTTCCAGAGGACAAGAAGAACAGATATCAAATGAACCGAAACAAAACTCCCCCTCTTTTTTATTTAACAACTCTCTGGCAGCTTTGTTTATAAATTTTATTTTTCTATCCGGAGTAATAAATATGATGCCTCCCGATATACTCTCTAATATTTTTAAGTCCAAACTACCACTCCGTTGGTATTTTACCCATCATTCTTAAACTTTCTTCAAATGGTCCCATATACTTCATAGCCGTTATCATAGAACCTTTAAATTTAAGCTTTTTTGTTAACATCGCAGCCTTTGGTCCCATTTCTCCTTTTGCTAAAGTCTGCCAATCTTTATAAGTTGCCCACATCTCAAAGTCATACTTTCTATTATCTGCTTTTCCTGATTCTTTTGCAACACCACTTTCAACTATGAGATGAACAGCTTTACCATCTTCTCCATCTATGAAATATTTTATACTGGCTGAGAACCCTTTTAAATCATTTTTTAGTTTCTCATTTTTATTCCACTCTTCTTGATATGCTTTTATCCACTCTTCCGATAAAAATTTATACATAACTCCTCCACTCTTAATTTTTTTTAAATAAAAAAGGGGCTGATGCCCCCTATAAAAACTAACCTGAAAGTAAAGCCTTAAAGACTTCATTAAAAGAGACTTCATCATTTTTAACAAATACTCCAACATTACCTGCAACACATACAGAATATTTAGGACCTGTTAAAGCCCAGCCGTGGAGTGGTGTCCATTCTTGCCCTGAGAATGCAGTATATCCATCTGTTTGCATTTTAGCCATAGCTGTGTTTGCTGCACACATTGCCGCAGCCATTGCTGCCTCTTCTTCTGTTATATCTCCTTCAAATGCTGCCAAGGTTCCATCAGGATTAAACTGTCCTGCTGCAAAAACTCCTTTTATAGACATAAGTTTTTTTAAATCAGCCATCTCTATTACCTCCTTCTTAGATATATTTACTTAAAACTTCAAAAGTTTTGTCAAAATCTGCTTTATCAAGTTCCACAAACACACCAACATTTCCCATTATACATGCAGCATACTTTCCAGCTGCAACAGCAAAACCTTGAACAGGCCAAAATCCCTCTTTTCCAGAGTATGCACTCCATCCTTTCGCTTGCATATTCCCAGTGGCTTTGTTTGCAGCACACATAAGAGCTGCTATCTCTGCTGCTTTCTCTGAGATGTCTCCGTAGTAAGCCAAAAGCTTACCATCATCTGAAAATTCCCCTGCAGCAACTGCTCCTGGCAGGCTCATTAGCTCTTTGAGTTTTGAAACTGTTGCCATTTGATTACCTCCTATAAAAGATTTCATATATACTAATAGCAATATATATGCCAAATAATATAAGACATTGACAGATAGATATTTTTATTATTTTTATTAAAATCTGCTGTTTGAATACCGTTGCAATCATGTTGCATTGTTTCAATAATGTTGCAAAAAGATGTTGCATTTCATTGTGGGATATAATATCTAATTAATTATCAATATTAAGGAGATTTAATGTGTTTGGGTTCCCTTTTATAAAACCGGAAGAAAAGAAGATATACAAAATATATTTTGATGATCCTTTTAAAAATCCTGTATATGTAGAGGATGATGACCAGTTTAAGGAAGTTATAAATCAACTGATATTTAAAGGAAAGGCTGATACTGCAAGAGAACTTTCTCAACAATGGATAAATCTTAAAAAGAATCATTTTAAGATTAACTATAAAGGTAAATTTCTTAATTTGGGTCAAAAAACAGCTATAATGGGTGTAATAAATGTCACTCCGGATTCATTTTCTAACGGTAATCAAGACTATAAAAATATAGATAAAATCTTAGAAAAAGTTTCATATATGTTAGAAAAAGGAGCTGATATTATAGATGTAGGAGGAGAATCAACGAGACCTGGTGCAGAGCCAGTTTCTTTAGAAGAAGAGTTAGATAGGGTTATACCTATTATAGAGACTATACGTAAAGAACTTGGAGACAGATTTTTAATATCCATAGATACTTATAAATCAAAAGTAGCAGAAGAAGCCCTAAAGGTGGGAGCAGATATAGTAAATGATATAAGCGGTCTAACCTTTGATGATAACATGGCAGATGTGGTTGCAAAATTCGACTGTCCTGTTATAGTAAATCATATCCGTGGAAAACCAACAGATATGCAAAAAGGAGATATTTACTATGACGATGTAGTTTTAGATATAATTAAATTTTTAAAAGAGAGAATAAATTATGGTATATCAAAGGGAATAAGACCTGACAGATTCATTATAGACCCAGGTATCGGTTTTGGGAAACTTCCGGAGCATAATATAGAGATAATAAAGAGATTGAATGAGTTTAAAATATTAGGATATCCTATACTCATAGGAATATCTCGTAAATCTTTTTTAAATGTAATACTGAAAAATCTACTTACTAAGACAGATATACCTCCTAAGGAAAGATTATTTGCAACCCTTGGAGCAACAGCATATGCAGTTTTAAATGGAGCTCATATGGTTAGAGTTCATGATGTAAAGGAGACTGCCGAATTTATTACTATACTTGATGTTATCCGAGGATATAGAGTTGTTTGAGATAAAAGAAACAATTTTTTTCTTAAAAAATATAGCTGTTGCTGATATATTAGATATTATAATCGTATCAATAATTATCTACTATTTACTAAAATTTCTTGCTGGAACAAGAGGTTGGCAGATATTAATAGGAATTATACTGCTTTTCTCTTTTTGGATGGTAGCTAAATTCCTCCATCTTCAAACAGTAGAATGGATTTTTGATAATTTATGGGGAGTTTTTATATTTCTTATGATAGTTATATTTCAGCCGGAACTTAGAAAAGGTCTTGCTAAACTCGGAGAAAAGGGAGTTTTTAAATATTTAGGTCTTTCAAGTAAAAAACTTATAGATGATGTTATAAGAGCTTCTCTATTTATGGCTGAAAGAAAGATAGGAGCTTTAATAGTGTTCGAGAGGAATGTTGACCTTACAAATTATATTGAGGGACAAGTGTTTATAGATGGTGAGGTGTCAATAGAGTTACTAATATCTATCTTTACTCCTCAAACTCCACTTCATGATGGAGCTGTTATAATAAGAAATAGGAAAATTGCATATGCAAGGGCCTTTTTACCTCTTACAATATCTTCCGAAGTTCCAGAAAATATAGGAACAAGACACAGAGCTGCCATCGGAATAACAGAAGAGACAGACTCTATAGCAGTTATAGTTTCTGAAGAGAGAGGAGAGATATCTCTATGTTATGATGGAAAAATTCATAGGAATTTAGACCCTCTTGTATTACGTAAAAAACTGTTCAAACTACTTGAAGTGGAAAAACCATCTCCTTTCGAAAAATTAAGGAAAAAACTTAAGAAGGCAAAAGATGAAGCCAAAATTAAAGAGAGTTAAAAGAATTTTTAAATCTTTACTTTTTGAGAACTTTTTACTTAAATCTCTATCTTTTACAACAGCCATCATACTCTGGCTATATGTAACATCAGCAGTGAAAACAAAGTATCAATTTTATAGTTATGTTGATGTTGTTAATATTCCAACAGGTATTGAAATTGTGAAAATAAGACCCGAAAAAGTAAAAGTTATAGTCGAAGGTAAGAGAAGATTTCTTGGAAAAAGTGAAATTGGTAAATTAACAGTCTATGTTGATGGAAAAAATCTTAAAGAAGGAAAAAATGAACTTAAAGTAAATGTATTTGCAGAAGGTTTTGACAGAGATGATATAGTAACGGTAGAGCCTGAAAATGTTATAATATATGCTCGCAAAATTTTAGAAAAAGAGGTAGATTAATGATAGATTTAGTTTTAGAAAATGAAGGGAAAATTATAAGCATAGAGGAAAATAAAACGTTAAAAGATATTCTCCAAAGTTTAAACGGTAAATATAAAGATGTTATAGGTGCTGTTGTTGACGGAGAAATTATAGATATACATACACCTATTAAATCCGGAAAATCCATAAAATTAATTACAAAAAAAGATCCGGAAAGTCTTGAAATTCTTCGTCACTCCTTAGCTCATATTATGGCACAAGCTCTTAAAGAGATATACGGTGATGAAAATGTCCATTTAGGAATTGGTCCTACTACAGAAAATGGTTTTTATTATGATGTTGAGATAGAAGGTTATAGATTAACAGATGAGGATTTACCTAAAATTGAAGAGAAGATGAGAGAGATTATAAAGAGAGGTTATAAAATAGAGAGAGAAGCTCTACCAAGAGAAGAGGCTATAAAGTTTTTTGAAAGCAAGAAAGAAATTTACAAAATAGATATAATAAAACACAATATTCCAGAAGGTGAAGAGATAACAGTTTATAAGCAGGGAGAGTTTACTGACCTTTGTAGAGGACCACACCTACCTTCAACAGATAAAGCTGGAGCCTTTAAACTTATCTCTGTTTCTGGAGCTTACTGGAGAGGAAAAGAGACAAACCCAATGCTCCAAAGAATTTATGGAGTTGCTTTTTGGGATGAGAAAGAACTTAAAAACTATCTAAATATGCTTGAAGAAGCAAAAAAAAGAGACCATCGTAAACTTGGTAAGGACCTGGATCTTTTTTCCATTGATGATGAAGTTGGACCCGGATTAGTCCTATGGCATCCGAATGGAGCTTTGATTCGCCATATCATCGAAACATACTGGAAAGAAGAACATTTAAAAAATGGTTATAAATTGGTTTATACTCCACATATAGGAAGAGCTCAACTTTGGTTAACCAGCGGACATTTGGGATATTATAAAGAAAATATGTATACAGG
>JAOABH010000002.1 GCA_026418455.1 Hydrogenothermaceae bacterium | reverse complement strand
GTTCTAATTGCGATCTACAAAGAAATTATGGAATCAAGTTTTTTGACGAATGTATTATGTCTCCTATACCAGGCCCAAACCAATTAAGATACATGGTTTTTTGCGGAGATATTTTTGGAGAAAAAACACGCGCAGTATTGGTGAAAGAATTAGAAAAATTTATTTGTTCTAAATAGATAGATTATTTCATTAAATTTGAAAGGCATATTTAATATGGTTTTTAGTTGTAATAAGATTGATGAAAATATAAAAAAATCACAGTCCGGAAGCCAAAACCGCTTTTTGGTTAAATCTTTTTTGCAAAGATCTAACATGTTGGATATTTTGATCAAGGAATATAAAACGACCCAAAATCAAGAGAGGCAAAAAGAGATACTTAAAAATATAAAATTGTTATATAAAGAATTGAGTGGAAAATTAAAAAATTTAGAAGAAGCCAATTTAAAAATTTCTATACATCAATTTCTGTGTAACATTGGGGATATGGAAGCATTGAGTATATCAAAAAGAGCTCAAGAATTATATAATTGCTGGATATCTGTCGATCTATTAGATGAGAAGGGAGAAGTTCTCCCACTTTATTTTGGTAAAACTTTGCCTAATGTCGTTAATGCAAAAATAGGAGATATTAAACAACTTGAGTCATTAAAAGAAATTTTTAAAATTATAGGCAGATATAAACCATCAAGATTTTTTGGCGAGACACTCACTTCAATTAATTATGCAATAGGTAATTTTTAAAGGGATTATAGAATCGGTTTGCATGATGAATGCAAACTTGATTTTTTAAAAAATTTTGATTTATTTCCACCTGTTCCATATTGAACAATTTTTGGACCCAAAACCGGGGATGCTTTATTAGATGAGTTAAAAAAATTCATTTACTCAAATTAATAATAAAATCCATTTTGATTTATCAATCTAACAATAATTTTTAGATGCAATTTTTTTTCTGTAAATTCCGATATGAAATACATAAGTACAGCATGTAACATTTTGAAAGGAGAAAACAAATGGTTTTAGGATGTAATAAAGTTTCAAACAGTTCACAATCTACTAATGTTCAAAATTCGGCTATAACCACATTTGATAACAAAACTCCTCTTCAAAAAATGAAAACATTGGAACAATTACGCGCCGAATATTTTACAACCAATAATTTATCTCGGATAAATGTTATTGCTTCACAAGTCAAATTTTTATTTAATAGTTACAATAATAACGTCAAAAATATAGATGATATTGAAGTAAGGGCTGCGGCTCATCAGTTTTTATGTGAAATAGGAGATAAGGAAGCTCTAAAAAACGCAAAATTAGCCGAGGATTTAGTCAAAGATTTAGCTCGTATTGATCTTTATCAAAACGGCGATTATCATCCACTTTATATTGGAGATGGTTGGTTGCCTGAAGGAGTTTATTCAGAAATTGCAAGCGATGAAGATAAACGAGCAATTAAAAATGCGTTGATTTTAATTGGCAGATACAAATCGCCTTTAATTTTTAAAAATAGGGGTTATAATCTTCACCCAGGCATAAAAAGTATACAAAAAGATTACAATATATCTAATGGTTGGGGCGGAGAACGTTTTGGTAAAGGGACAAAAGAAGCGCTTATCAATGAAGTAAAAAAATATGTGTATAGCAAACTGGTTCCTATAGACCCGAAAGAATATTAATATTTTATCACAAAAATTTTATCTTTCCACAATTTATGAATACCATATAATACCACCTATTCACTATTAAAATGTTATATTATTATTGTGATGGCAAAACTTGGTGTTAATGTTGATCATATTGCTACATTACGGCAAGCTAGAAAAGAAAAATTTCCTTCTCCAGTTGAAGCCGCAATAATATGTATGAAATCAGGTGCTGATGGCATCGTTGCTCATTTACGGGAAGATAGAAGACATATACAGGATGAAGACCTGTTTAGATTGAAATGTGAGCTTAAGGATACAACTACACCTATAAATTTGGAGATGGCACCTACCTTAGAGATGCAGAGTATAGCTCTTGATGTATTGCCAAATACTGTTACACTTGTTCCGGAAAAAAGACAGGAGATAACAACAGAAGGCGGTTTAGATGTTTTATCTATGAAAGAGTATTTAAAGGAGTATATAAAACCTTTAAAGGAAGCAGGGATAAGAGTTAGTCTGTTTATAGATCCCGATGAAAAACAGATAGATGCTTCTATAAAAGTGGGATCAGATGCTGTGGAGCTACATACTGGAGAGTATGCTAATGCTTATGGTTCTAATGTAGATAGAGAGCTTGAAAGGTTAAGAAAAGCAGCAAAATATGGTTATGAAAAAGGTATAAAAGTCTTTGCTGGACATGGATTAAACTATCAAAATGTTAAACCAGTAGCTTCTATAAAGTATATTGAAGAGTTAAATATAGGACATTCAATAATTGCAAACTCAATATACTGGGGGCTTTTTGAAGCGGTTAAAAAAATGAAAGAGTTAATAATGGAGGCATATTATGGAAATAAAAGATAGAATAATTAGAGAAATAGATAAATTAACTGAAGAATCTCTTCAACAGATTTTATCATTTATACTTCTTATTGAGAATAGAGAAAAGAAAATGGAAATATCCTTATTATCTGAAAAAGCTTTAGGAAAAGATTGGCTGAAACCTGAAGAGGATGAGGCATGGAAAGATTTGTGAAAGGAGATGTTGTGGTAGTTCCATTTCCTTTAAAAGAGGATGATTTTATAACTGGAAATTTAAATAAAAGTAGCAATATAAGACCTAATAAAATTTTTACGGCTGATGAAAGTATTGTTTTGTATAAAGTTGGATCTATTAATGAAAAGAAAATTCAAGAAGTTATAGATGTTATTATCAATATTTTGAGAAATTAATTTTAATCTTCAGAGGTTTGCAGATGTGTGGAATAGTTGGTTATGTAGGAAGTAGAGAGGTTGTTCCAGTTTTGATACATGGGCTTATGAGGCTTGAGTATAGAGGTTATGACTCTGCTGGTATAGCTATTATAGATGAGACAGGTAATCTAATCATAGAAAAAGCTGTTGGTAAAATTAAAGATTTAACGGAACATCTATGGGGAAAGAATATAAAAGGGCATATAGGTATAGGACATACAAGATGGGCTACCCATGGACCTCCTACCGTTGAAAATGCTCATCCCCATAAAAGTAGAGATAACTCTATCGCTTTGGTTCATAACGGAATAGTGGAAAATTATGTTCAGTTAAAAGAGGATCTTATATCTAAAGGGTATAAATTTTCATCACAGACTGATACGGAAGTTATAGCCCATCTTATTGAGGAAGAGTGGGATGAGAATCTGCTAAAAACTGTGTTGAAAGTAGCAAAAAAATTAAAGGGAGCTTATGCAGTTGGTATTATAAGCACAAAAGAGCCTGATAAGATAGTTGCCTTAAGAAAAGGAAGCCCACTTGTAATAGGAATTGGAGAAGGAGAAAACTTTATAGCTTCTGATATTCCAGCTGTATTAGAGTACACAAATAAATTTATAACCTTAAATGATGATGAAATTGCGGTTATTACGAAAGATTCTGTAGATATATACAACATAGATGGAGAGAAATTAGAAAGAGAGCCTTTTACTGTAAATTGGGATATATCTGTTGCTGAGAAAGAAGGATATAAACATTTTATGCTTAAAGAGATACATCAACAACCAAAAAGTTTGACTGATACAATCTCAGGATTTTTGTCAAACTTAGATAATCCCGTCTTTGATAACTTAAATAAGTTTAACAAACTGTATATAATAGCCTGTGGGACATCTTTTCATGCCGGATTGGTGGGAAAGTTTTGGATAGAGAAGTTCTTGAAAATTCCAGTTATAGTAGATTATGCATCTGAGTTTAGATACAGGGAATCTCCGATAGATGAAAAAACTCTTATTCTTGCTATAAGTCAGTCCGGAGAAACAGCAGATACAAGATTTGCAGCTATAGACAGTCAAAAGAAGGGAGCAAAAGTTTTATCTATCGTCAATGTAGTTGGAAGTTCTCTGTCAAGGGAAAGTGATTATGTTTTATACACATACTGTGGTCCGGAGATAGGAGTTGCAGCCACAAAAACATATACAGCACAACTTATTACACTATTTCTGTTTGCTGTCTATGGTGGTTTAAAGAGAGGTTTTATCAGTCAGAGAGAGTTTGAAGATTTCCGTCACCATCTATCTATTTTACCGAAAGCTATAGAAGAAACTCTTAAATGGGAAGACAAGATAAAAGATATTGCATATAAATATCAAAATGTGAAAGACTTTCTGTTCTTAGGTAGAGGTCTTAATTATCCAACTGCGCTGGAAGGAGCTTTAAAACTAAAAGAAATATCCTATATCCATGCGGAAGGATATCCTGCCGGAGAGATGAAACACGGTCCTATAGCTCTAATAGATGAAAATATGCCTGTTGTGTGTATAGCTCCGGAAGATGAGATATTTGAGAAGATGTTATCAAACATCCAAGAAGTAAAAGCAAGGAAAGGTATAGTTATAACAGTTACTGACAGCGATAACAGTGAGCTTGAGAAACTATCTGATGAGATTGTAAAGGTTGAAAAAGTTAGCTCTCAGCTATCTCCTATTGTAAATATATTACCTTTACAGCTTCTTTCATACTATATAGCTACTTTTCTTGGTAAAGATGTTGATCAGCCAAGAAACCTTGCCAAAACAGTTACTGTTGAGTGATTCTTTCAAGGGATATATTAGTTTTACCTTCTATATCTATACGGTATGGAAGGTTTTCTCCCTTTCTTATATACACTATGATTTTTTTAGTTTTGCTACTCTGGGGTAAGAAGTAGAATACCTTCTCTTGAGTATCTTCTTCTTTTTTTATCAAGACAGGAGCATAATTTATCTTTATATCAAGATTTAAAATCTTTTCATCATTTATATTACCTCTGAAAAAGAGGGCAATTATTGGAAGCCATGGTTTTTTCTCATAAATTTCTTGATTTTCATAAAGTCTCTCTTTATCCTTTTCCTTCTCGTAAAGAGCTTTGTAATCCTCTTTATCTATATATATAAAGTCATAGCTGTATAAAAATCTCAAGCTTTTGTAAGTCTGTCCATGGGCTTCTATCTTACCTTCTTTGATAGAGAAATAAATTTCTCCTGCCGGAATACCAAAAGCATATACTTTATATACACTGTATTTTTCCGGCCCTTTTTTAGATAGGTCTGCAATGATGTAAAGTGGGTCTGTTCTGATTATCTCTTCTTCAGATTTAGAAACTTCAATTAAAAATGTAATAAAAACTAAAAATATTCTGATTAACACAACACTCTCCTAATAAAATTCAAACTAAATTTTACCAGATAACTACCATATCTGATATAATTTTTATAAAATCTACATTTGGAGGAAATATGCTTCCTGCAGAGAAACAGCTTGAGATAATTAAAAAAGGTGTCCTTGATATAATAGATGAGAAAGACCTGTTAGAAAAACTCAAAGAAGGAAGACCTCTTATAGTTAAGGCAGGATTTGACCCAACTGCACCGGATTTACATTTAGGACATACGGTATTACTTCAAAAACTTAGAACTTTTCAACAACTTGGACATACTGTTTACTTTATAATCGGTGATTTTACAGCAATGATAGGAGACCCTTCCGGAAGGGATAAAACAAGACCTCCTTTAACAAAAGAGCAGGTTATAGAAAATGCAAAGACCTATAAAGAACAAGTATTTAAAGTTTTAGATCCAGAAAAGACTGTAGTTGTTTTTAATAGTGAATGGCTTGGTAGTATGACAGCAGAAGACCTTATAAAATTAACAGCTAAATACACAGTTGCAAGAATGCTTGAAAGAGATGATTTTAAAAAGAGATTTAAAGAAAATATACCTATATCTATACATGAGTTTATCTATCCGTTACTTCAAGCTTATGACTCTGTTGCAATAAAGGCAGATGTAGAGTTAGGAGGGTCAGACCAGAGATTTAATTTACTGATAGGTAGGGATATTCAGAGAGAATACGGTATAGAGAAACCTCAAATTGCAATACTCCTTCCACTACTTGTTGGGACAGATGGTATTAAAAAGATGAGTAAATCCTATGGAAACTATATAGGTATAACAGAACCTCCTGAAGATATGTTTGGAAAAGTTATGTCTCTATCTGACGAACTTATGTGGAACTATTGGGAGCTTTTAACAGATTTAACACTTCAGGAGATAGAAAAACTAAAAAAAGATGTAGAAGAAGGGAAAGTTCATCCTATGGAGGTAAAGAAACAGCTTGCAATGTATATAGTTGAGAGATTTCACGGTAAAGAGGCTGCCGTAGTTGCAAAAGAACATTTTGAAAAAGTGTTTTCCAAAAAAGAGATTCCAGAAGATATCAACCAAATCAGTATAAAATCCCTAAATTTACCTTCAAACAGTATAGAACTTTTTGAACTTATATATCTATTAAATTTAGTACCTACAAAATCAGAAGCTAAAAGATTGATAAAACAAGGGGGAGTGAAAGTAAATGGTGAAAAGGTTGAAGATTTTCAAAGAGAGATAACCCTTGATAAAGATTACATAATACAGGTAGGTAAAAGGAAGTTTGTTAAGGTCGTTCCATAGTTTATGTTAAATTAACTTAGAAATTATAAGTTAAATATAATCATTGCAATTAACATAGTTAGATATTAAAATTTCATTATTATGAAGAAATATATTGTTATCCTTTTTCTTTTTACATTTACATATGGGGAAGATCTGCAGGAGAAAGAATTAATTCAGTTTGCTTTAGAAAACTCTCCTTTACTGAAAAGTTTTGACTATCAATTAGATATATACTCAATTCAATCTAAAGTTGCAAAAGTACTTCCTAATCCAAATATTTACTTTGGACTTTTAAATGTAGAGACTAAAAATTTTTATCCTTCTCCTTCAAACCCAATGTCAAGTTATCTCCTTGGTTTTTCTCAGGTTTATACTTTACCTGTAAAAAGAGAAAGAGAATCAACAATATTTAGTTTAAATGGAGATACTATCAATATATTAAAGGATATAAAAAAGAGGGAAGTTGTATCTTCTTTAAGACAGTTTTACTATGATTGGCAGATTTTTGCAGAAAAGGAGAAAGTCTTAGAGAGTATCAAGTTAGATTTAGAGATTCTTAAAAAGTCAGTAGAAAATGAGTATAAATTTAACAGAGCAACCTTATCAGATATCTTTGAAATTCAAGCTCTAATATTACAGACAGAGAGATTAATATCTCAAACTCAAAAAGAGCAGTTAATAACAAAAAGCAAGATAGATTACCTATGTGGGTCTTCAGTTAGCATATCAAAAGTTGATTTAGCAGAGAATTTTTCTCAGTTAGAAGGTCACAAAGATTTGATGCAAAGTCCTTATATCGTTTATATAAAAAGGCAGATGGATATTCTACAGGCGGAGATAGGTAGAAAATCACTGGAATACATTCCAGATGTTGAGTTTATGTTTGAATATATGAAGAGGAATATATTACCGGATATGTTCTCCTTTAAAATAGGATTAAGTTTGCCAATTTTTAAATCAAAGAAAGAAGATTTAGTGGTTTTACAAAAAAAGAATGAATATTCTATTAAAAATGTGGAACTTCAGCAGGAGATTTTAAGACTGAAACAGATTTTAGAAGAACTTAATATAGAGTATAAAAAAGATTTAGAAAGTTTAGATATTTACAAAAAATTATATAAAGAAAAAGAGTTGCAACTTCAATCATTAAAGGTAGCCTATAAATACGGTAAAGTTAATTTAAAAGAGATACTACTTCTATATCAAGAAATTTTAAATATACAGCTTGAAATTCTTCAGCTGAAAGGTGAGATTTTAAAGGTAAAACCTAAGATAGAGGCAATTTTATGAAAAAGTTAGCTCTTTTTGGTTTTATTTTGATTATAGTTTTTATTACTGCTTATATATTCTCTAAAAAGAAAGAAAATATAAAAGAGATAGCTTATAAACCTCTATTCTCTATAACAGAAGATATATCAGTTTACTCAAAAACCGGAGTTTTAGATGTAGGTAAGAACATTATCTATATAAAGGTGCCAAAAGGTAAAGAATTAAAATCTATGTATTTCTATATGCCACCAATGCCAGGGATGGGTGAGATGAGGGAAGATGTAAGCATTAAGAAGTTAGATGATGGTTTATATGAGGGAGTTGTTAATATCTCAATGGCTGGAGGGTGGCAGGTAGTTGCTAACATTGACTTGAAAGAGTATAAAGTAAATATATCTGTACCTTTAAAATCAGGAGAATCTAAAATTTCTAAAAAGGGTATAGATATTGATAGTCAAAAGCTAAAACTTATTGGGATAAAGACAGATACAGTTAAAAGATTAGATTTAACAGATGGATTTGAAGTTGTAGGTTATGTCTCTTTTGATAGTTCTAAAATCCACATTATAACGTTAAGGTCTGATGGTTGGGTTGTTGATACTTTTGGAAGATTTGAAGGAGAGTATATAACAAAAGGAACTAACCTCTTAAAAGTGTTAAATCCAGATTTAGAAATAGCAAACCAAGAATTAAAAATTCTTAAAGAAAGTGGAAAAGAGGATTTAGCAGATCTAACAAAACAGAAAGTTATGTATCTAAGAGGTAGTAATATAATAAAATCACCAGTTAACGGTATCATTGTTGAAAAAAATGTATCAGAAGGATCTATGATTAAAAGTGGAGAAGTAGCATATAAGATTATAGATACTTCTAACTTATGGATTATTGCTGATGTTCCTCAGGAGTATGTAGATAGAGTAAAAAAAGGTTTAGAGGTTCTCATAACTCCTGTTGGTAGCCAAGAAAGTTTTACAGGTTATATAGACTATATATTTCCAGTTATGGATAAAGACAGTAGAACTCTAAAAGTTAGAGTGTCTTCTAAAAATAGAAAGTTAAAAATAAATCAACTTCTATCTGTTTATATAGAAAATAAATCTACATCTGTAATAGCTATTCCTGAAGAAGCTGTTATAGATACTGGGAAAAAACAGATAGTCTTCGTTAAAGAAGGTGATGGTTCTTTTCAGCCGAGAATTGTTAAGTTAGGTAAGAAGTTTAATAACTACTATGAGATTGTTGATGGATTACAAGAAGGAGAAGAGATAGTAGTTAATGGAAATTTCTTACTTGATTCAGAAGCTCAACTTAGAGGATTATACTAAATTTAGGAGGTGTATTATGAAGAAGTTATTTTTCTTGCTCTTTCTTTCTTTCTCTCTGGTTTTTGCTCAAGTTCCTGAACCTTCTGGTTCAGAAAAATGTGTAGTATGTAATATGGATTTAAAACCTTTTAAAAAGACACTCTCAGCTGCAAAGTTAAAGGATGGTTCAATTAAATACACCGAAGCTCCTCTGCATCTTTTTGAGTTTTACTTTGCTAACAAAGATAGAGTATCTCAACTTTATGTAAAAGATTATAAAACTGGGAAATGGATACCGGCAGAAAATGCCTTCTATATCATAAATGAAAATGGACCAATGGGAAGAGATTTCTTAGCTTTTGGTAGCAAAATTGAAGCTCAGAAGTTTTCTAAAGGTTCTAAGATATACCAGTTTAAGGATATCACTCCAAAACTTTTAGAAGAACTAAAGACAGACCATATACATTGATGTATGGAAAGGTTTATAAATTTTTTACTTAGATATAGGCTTGTATTTATACTACTTTTTTTATCTATTTCCATTTATGGGTATTACTCTTTTAAGAATGTTCCTATCGATGCTATTCCGGATTTAACAGATAACCAAGTGATAATATATTCAGAATGGAAAGGACAAACTCCTTCTGTTATAGAGCAACAACTTGCTTATCCGCTTGTAACAAGTATGATAGGACTTCCAAAAGTAAAAACTGTTAGATCATTTTCGATGGCAAATTACAATCTTGTTTATGTTATATTTGAAGAAGGTGTAGATCTATACTGGTGTAGGTCAAGAGTATTAGAGAAACTTTCCACTATAAGAAATCAACTTCCTGATGAAGCTCAAATAAAATTAGGACCTGATGCTACTGGTGTGGGATGGATTTATCAGTATGCTCTGTATTCAAAAAAGAGATCCCTCGATGAGCTGTGGAGCATTCAGAACTTTTATATAAAATATCAACTTCAATCTGTAGAGAATGTGGCAGAGGTTGCATCTGTCGGTGGTTTTGAAAAGGAGTATAGATTTATCCTAAATCCTGAAAAGTTAAACTACTATAACATCTCATTAGAAGAAGTTGTAAAGGCTATAAATAGTTCCAATATAGAAACAGGTGGGAAGTATATAGAGATAAATGGTAGAGAATTTCTGATAAAATCTGGAAACTATATAAAAGATAAAGAAGAAATAGAAAACAGTGTTGTAAAAGATATAAATGGAATACCGATTAGACTAAAAGATTTAGGAAGAGTAATAGAAACTCCAGCTTTAAGGATGGGAACAGGGGATTTAAACGGGGAAGGTAACACGGTCGGTGGTATAGTTATAGTTAGACAGGGAGCCAACGTTTACAAAACATTACAGGAAGTGAAAGAAAAGTTAAATCAGATAAAAAATGGTCTTCCGGAAGATGTAGTAATTGTCCCTGTATATGATAGGTCTGATCTTATAGAAAGATCTATAAATTATCTGAAAAAAGTTATAGCTGAAGAATCTATTGTTGTTATTCTAATAATAACTCTCTTTTTATCCTTCTTCTTGTTTGGTTTTATTGTTGTTATATTCTTAGTTTTATCTCTTTTGATAACATTCATAGTTATATGGCTTTTTGGAGTAACATCAAACATAATGTCACTTGCCGGTATTGTCATAGCAATAGGAACAATGGTAGATGCTTGTATAGTTATAATAGAAAACTTTGTAAAGAAGAGAGAGGAAGGAGTATCTTTAGAAAAAGCAGTTATAGACTCTTCTAAGGAAGTTATAAAACCTATATTTTTTGCTTTACTTATAGTTGCTGTCTCTTTTGTGCCTATGTTTTTTCTGAAAGGACAGGCGGGAAAGCTTTTCACACCTTTGGTTTTTACAAAAACTATATCCATGTTGATAGCCTCTGTTTTAACTTTTCTACTTATCCCAATACTTCTTTATTATTTTGGCAAATATAAAACTTCTTTCAAAGAAGATAACTTCATAGTAAGGTATGTAGTAAAGTTTTATAGTATGGTATTTTCAAAGATTATAACTTACAGATATCTGTTAATTATCCTATCCTTCTTAACTATACCGGTAGGATTTTTACTATCTAAAAATCTTGAGAAGGAATTTATGCCTCCCTTAAGGGAAGGAAGTTTAATGTATATGCCTATAATTATTCCAGGGATTTCTATATCTGAAGCTCAAAGATTATTAACTATACAGGATAGAATAATAAAAAGTTTTCCAGAAGTTGAAACAGTTTTCGGAAAAGCCGGAAGATCAGACAGCCCAACAGATCCTGCCCCTCTCTCTATGATAGAAACCATAATAACACTAAAACCTCAAGAAATGTGGAGAGAAGGAGTTAACTACGAAACTCTAATCTCTGAACTAGACAAAGCATTAACTTTCCCCGGTGTAGTAAATAGCTGGACTATGCCTATAAAAGGTAGAATAGATATGATAACAACTGGTATAAGAACACCCTTAGGAATAAAAGTATATGGTGACGATATACCACAGATAGTAAAAATTTCTAAAGAGATAGAAAAGGTAATATCAGATGTTGATGGTATAGCATCTGTTTATGCAGAACGATCAAACCTCTCTACATATATAACTATTACTCCGGATAGAAATAAGCTATACTACTACGGAATTTCAGAAAGAGATTTAACTGACTACATAGAACTTTTATTTGCAAATAAACCGATAACAACCTATATCTCTGGAAGAGAAAGATATTCAATTACCTTAGGTATACCTAGGGATTACAGACAGAATATAGAAGATATAAAGATTCCTGTATTGGGAAAATTAATCCCGTTAACATCTATAGCTGATATAAAAAAGGTATATGATCTTGCAGAGATAAAGTCAGAAAATGGATTGTTTGTTTCATATCTCTATATTACTCCAAAGTCTGATGCAGATATTACAAAGATTGTTCAAGAAGCAGAGAGAAAAATAAAACAGATGGTAAATCTACCTGTAGGATACTACTATACATGGAGTGGTGAGTATCAATATTATCAGGGGGCTTTAAATGATTTGAAATTTATAGTACCTATAGTTTTAATATCTATAATTATACTTGTATATCTAGCTTTAGGAAGGATTTTTGAGACTTTTATAGTTTTAATTACTTTACCTTCTTCTGTAATAGGGGGATTGCTACTGATGTATATTATGGGGTATAAACTATCCATAGCTTCTATAGCAGGTTTTTTATCTCTTTTAGGTATAAGTGCTGAAATGTCAATTATAATGCTTGTATATATAATGAACTCTTTAAAAAGAGTAGATAGTTCATATCCATTTGAAGCTGCAGTATATGAAGGTGCAGTAAAAAGAATAAGACCTAAGTTAATGACATTCTTTGCAATATCTTTAAGTTTAATACCAGCTGTTTTACTTTCCGGAACGGGAAGCGAAGTTATATCAAGGATAGCTGTACCTATGGTAGGTGGAGTGATAACCTCTTTTATCACTTCTCTGTTTATTATTCCAGCATTCTATTTTATAAAACAAGATTTTTTAAAATATAAAATCCAGATAAGCCAGAGATAAAACCAAAGATATAACCAGCTATCACATCAAGTGGAAAGTGTGCTCCCATATAAACTCTACCATATCCTATTATGATAGCAATAAGTAGAAGTATAAACCATAACAGCGGATATGGATAAAATATGGAAACAGAGAATATTGTAAATACATAAGCACTGTCAGCTGAAGGAAAACTTTTCAAAGATACAGGTTCTAATAGATTTACATTATTAAGTAATGAAGAAGGTCTTTTATGTCGGAATATATATTTAATTGTTGGCATCATTATTCCTGTCAATAAAAGGCTAATTATCAAGTGAATATATACTTGCTTTGGTAATGAAAATACCCAAAAGATAATAAGGTATATAGGTAAAGAGTATGTTTTCCCCATATAAAAAAATTTCCTATAAAAATTATCTAATAGTTTTGATCTTTTGGAATTAATAAGATAAAAAAGCTTAACATTCCATTTTATTCTTATTTCCCAATCTCTACTCATCTTCCACTCTAAAACTGTTTGTTATAATAACAGGTCTAACACCAAAGTATATATTAAAAATCTTAAAATCATACTCATATATTTCAATCCAATACTGTCCTGTGGAATCTAAATTATACTCTACCTGATTCCTATTAGTTATAAATATCTCAACATTATCCTTTATTAATTTTACTAATCTATTTTTTTGAGGGATTTCTATACAAATTTTCCCACCCTTTTTTATATTTTCTCCGATAAGTTTTATACCTTCAATGTCTTCTCCAAAAATATCTACAAAATTTTGGTTTATTGATAAGTATAGATTACCTTTTTTTAAGCTTTTTAAAACTTCTTCTTTACTTTTTAAAGGAGTTCTTGAATATACTATATTTATCAGCCACTTAAATCCAGCTTTATATGAAGGAATGAGGATTCCATGGGTTTTTTCCTGATATACAAACTTTACATGAAGGTCAAGACCACCAATTATGTTAAGATTTTTTGCTCTTGTATAGTATAGTTCCCTCCATTTATCTATTGGAATAAGACAGTTCCATTTTCTGGTTATATTTCTCATGAAAGGATATAAAAAAAGATTTTTTAGTAAAATTAATCCGGTTTTAACTTTATTCCAAACTATAACATCTTTTGGATCTATAAATTCATAAAGATATCCTTCCTTAAATTCCCCTTGCCATTTATAATGGTCAAAGTCAAAGTTATGGGGATGGGATATAACTTCTAAGGAATTTCCTAAAAGTAGTAACCTACCATCAGGAGTGTTTTTTTCAACCCCAGCAAATATCTTTTCATCTTCAAAATATTTATAATCATCATTGTTATGATCTGTTATAAAAACAAAATCTATACCATTTTCTTCCATGGCTTTTTTTATATCAGAAGGTTTACCAAGAGAGTCAAAAGAAAACTGGGTATGTACATGGGTTATAACTTTATACCTGTATAATTTTTCTGAATTAATAGTTCTATTTAGATTGTCATTTTTTTTATTAGATAATCTGAAGATTTTTATTGGATAAAATTCTAAATATAGAATAATAGTTAAAAGGATTGAGAGGATGAAAATTATTCCTAAACCTCCGGATTTTTGTAAAGATTATATTATAGATTTTATTATGATTTCAAGAGTTGAGAATATAGAGAAGGGATGGCAAAAAGCCACCCCTTTTGATGAAGAGATTACTTCTTCTCTTCTTTTTGTTCTTCTTTTTTCTCTTCTTTCTTCTCAGCTTTCTTGTGAGCTTTGTTATGAGCCTTCTTCTCAGCTTTTGCAGGAGCTTCTTGTTTAGCTTCTGCTTTTGGAGCCTCTTCTTTCTTAGCTTCTTCTGCTCCAGCAAATCCAAGACCTAAAACTGATGCTGAAAGAGCTGCTACTACTAACTTCTTCATGTTATACCTCCTAAAATAAAATTTACATTAATATATTACTAAATTAAGATTACAGAAAGATTACAAAAAGATTACATCTTTGTAATTTTTAAAAATTGTAAATCCGAAAATGAAAGATACACAAAATATTTATTTAATGATATTGTTAATGCGAGTGGTGGGAGTTGAACCCACACGGTGTTGCCACCACGGGATCCTAAGTCCCGCGCGTCTGCCAATTCCGCCACACTCGCAATTTAGTGATAAAAAAGAGAAATGACCCCAACGGGATTCGAACCCGTGTCGCCGGCGTGAAAGGCCGGTGTCCTAGGCCAGGCTAGACGATGGGGCCATATTATATTGAGTGAGTCGCCTGGGAATCGAACCCAGGACCACCGGTTTAAAAGACCGGTGCTCTACCGACTGAGCTAGCGACTCACAAAGTAGAGAAATATTATATCTTAATACACTGAAAATTTCAATACCTTGTAGAAGTCCATATCATTTTAGACACACCATTAGAAAATTCAGTCTCAACGAGACTTACATAGTATTCTAAAGGTGCTTTCCAATTTAAGCTCTTATGTGACTTCTCTGTATTATACCAGACTAAGTAATCCATTAACTTTATAGATTAGATTTCTCTATCTCTTAATTTTTTAGCTTTTTCCCTCTTTTTTTATGAAAATATGAGATTAGTAAGAAGACCTGTAAATTTCTTAATAATTAGATAGAAGAGATTTTATCATTAAGTATCTTTTTCTATATTTTATAAGATTTAAAGAAGATTTAGAGATTTTAAAAGTGGCACACGAGGTGCCACCTTTTTATTGATATTACTTCTTCTGTTCGCCAGCAGGAGCTGCAGGAGCTGCTTGTTGTTCGCCAGCAGGAGCTGCAGGAGCTGCTTGCTCAGCAGGAGCTGGTGCAGCTTGTTGCTCAGCAGGAGCTGGTTGCTCAGCTGGTTGCTCTTCTTTTTTTTGGCAGCTGAAAAGTAAAGATGCAGATAATACAGCTGCAGAAACTCCAAGAACTAATTTTTTCATTGGGCTATACCTCCTATAAAAAGTATTTAATGATAAAATTATAACATAAAATATATCTTTAAAAATTACAAATTTTTAATTATAACTTCCTTGTTTTCATAATTCCTAAATTTAATATATTTTCCCCCTTTTTCTACTATGTATTCCGGAAGTAATGGAATCTTTCCAAGTCCTCCATTTAAGTCTAATGCAAAGGTAGGAATACCTATTCCTGACAATCTTCCTCTTAAATGTTCCATTATCTCAAGTCCTTTATCTATACCTGTTTTAAAATGATACACTCCTTTTACAGGGTCACAGTGAAATAGGTAGTAAGGTTTTATCTTAACTTTTAAAAGGTCTCTCATCAATTCTTCTATTAAAAATTTATCATCATTTACTCCTTTTAGTAAAACCGTCTGATTTAAAACAGGGATTCCGGTTTGAAGAATATTTTTTACGGCTTGTTTTGTGTAGTTTGTTATTTCATTTGGATGGTTAAAATGTGTCACTATCCAAATTTTATCGTATTTTGAAAGTATCTCTAATAAATTTTCATCAAAAAATCTGAAAGGGTTTACAACAACATCCCTTGTCCCAATACGGATAACATCTATATGGTCTATATATTGTAAGTTTTCAAGTATATAATCTATTTTTTTATTAGGAAGGGTGAGTGGGTCTCCTCCGGAAATTAGAACTTCTTTTATATTCTTATTTTTCTTTATATATTCAAACATAATTTCAAATTCTTCTTTTGTTTTTGCCCGCTCCTCTTCTAAAAACATTCTTTTTCTCATGCAGTGTCTACAATACACACTACAAACATTTGTTGTCCTCATCAAAACTCTATCAGGATATCTGTATGTTAGTCCAGGAACTGGACTTTTTATATCTTCTAAAAAAGGGTCTAATTCAGCTTCTTTTTGGTATTCTTCATCTATCTCTTGTTTCGATGGTATTACTTGTTTTAATATCGGATCTTCTGGGTTAGTTATATCAGCTAATGATAAGTAATAGGGGGTTGTTGCAAAGTGAAATAGAGTATTTACCTGATAAAATTCTCTTTCATCTACCCATTTAACTATACTTTTTAAATCTTCTAAACTTTTAATTCTATTTGCAGTTTGCCACTTCCAGTTAAACCAGTTATCTCTGTCTATATTTTTCCATTTTTCAAAGCTTTTCCAATAACTATCTTGTAATATCCTCAATCTTTCTATTTACACCTATTTAGATTTAATTGTCAATTATAAAATTATAAACTGTTTCTTTTCAAGTAGATTTATCATTCAAAGATTTCTGTCCACACAGAGTCCATACTATAAATTATCTTATATACATTTTCTAAATTTTTATAGTCTGTTTTACCGGTAAGCCATGTATATTCATCTAATATATATTTAACCATAAACTCATATGCTTTCCTGTTTTCCGTTAAAAGTGGGGCATCTATTTTTTTGTCTTTTAATATGTGAAAGAGCTGTATTTTCTGGGAGTCATAATCCATAAAAGAATAGTAAGAGAAATCTGTTATTATTACACCTTCAAAATTTTTCCAAAGTTTATAAAACTCTCTGTAAAGAGTTGGGTCAAGTTCATCTATACCTTTAAAGTAAAGTATGTCAAAAGATGAAAGGTTCTCAACAAGTAAACTATCAGGATTTTGGATAGACCTTGCTGGAATTACTGCAAAAGTTTTGGCTGAAAGCCCTATACTGTTGTCATTTGTCAGATACCAAAAGAGTAGTGAAGAGAAATTTATATCTTGAGTTCTGATTACTAATCTATTCTCTTTACCTTGAGCTATTTTTTTGTAATTATCTATCAAGTTTTTGAAATCCGACGTTTCAGGGAATACTTTAGTGACATCCAATGTGTAAGATGGTGGAGATGGAGACCTTAAAAATGGCTTTATTCCTATGTTTGATAAAGCTTTATTTACAGTAAACACAATCTCGTTTAAGAAATCCACTGCTTCATTTACCGACATTCCAAATCTTCTGAGTCTATTGTAGAGTATATAACCACTTTTTTTGTCGTTATATACAAGATTGTTCACCATAAGGAAAGAGAGATAATAGATATATGCTCTCTTTAGATTTCTATTTGAAAAATTTAAAGCCTCTTTTTCTACTGTTAGAAATGGATACATAAAGACATGTCCTAATTTATAACTGTCATATACTTCTACCAATGGTTTTATTTTTGATTTGATAAACTCATAGTTTGTATGTAAAAAGTCTTCTCCAAATATATTTCTCTCATACTGACGCAATGGATAGGAGTAAAAATAAACACTGTTTTTAAGTATATTTTTATAATTTTCGTCTTTCTTTGCAAAAATTGTTGCTGCGGAAGAGACAACATCTAAGAGAAAAAGTATTATTCCGGCTTTTCTCTTTATCTGGAAAGATAGATACGGAGCGACTCTTTTATACGCTTCAACTTTTGTTAAATTAAGTTGGCTCATATTTTCAAAATTCTCTATTTGGGGTTTGTAGTTAGCGATAAATAAATCAAAGTACTCACTTACTACTTTCTTTAATTTGTCAAATCCTAATCTTAAAATTGCAGTTTCTATATCTTTTATCTCTTCTGTAGCTCCCTCTGATACACTATTTGCAATCTCTATAACTTTATTTCTTAAGGGTGGTAAAAGATCAAAGAGAAGTTTTAGATGAATTGCATCTGTATTTGGATCTTCAATCTCTGTAAGTAGGTTGAAAAGTGTTATTAAATCTGAAGATATCTTTTCGTTTTCTATATCTTTTGCTGTTATAGATATTTTTTTTATAGGTTTTTTTTCTTGAATCAAGTTTGTATGTTTTTTTATAAATTCTATATCATTAAACTCTTCTAAAAATCCTGCTGTTATATCTGTTTCTGAAGAATCAACTATCTGAGTTTTATACTTTTTACCGTTTAGTTCAAGATGAAGAAACATTCCCGGTTTAAGTTCTTTATTTTCTTTAAATGTCTTTATATAAGCCACGTTTTTTGTAATATAAACTATACTTCCCACATCAGAAGCTTGGATATCTTTTAAATAGTATCTATTCCATCTATCATCTATCTCTATTGCGGATTTTTTTTCTTCTGTTTTTTTGGGCTCTTCTTTCTTTCCTCCAAAACCAAACAATCCCATCTCAAACTCCTTAAGTTTTAAATTTTGATATCTCTTTATTAAGTTGATTACTTAGGTTAAGAAGCTGATTTGCTACTTCTTTCAAAGTGTCGGACTCTTCTTTTGTCAAAGTAGCCAGTTTTGATATCTCTTCTATCTCCATAGAAGCCTCTTTTATACTTCTAAATACCTCTTCTGAAGAGTTTAAGGATACTTTAGATTTCTCTAATATTTCCTGTAATTTAACTTTTATATCGTCAATTTTTACCATAATTTGAGAGATTTTATTGTTTATAACTTCAACATTCTCAACGTTCTGTAATATATTAGAGCTCACATTAACTATCTTAGATACTACGAACTCTATTGTTTTTTCTATCTCTGCTATGCTATTTTGAGTTTTCTCTGATAATTTTCTTACTTCTTCCGCAACAACAGCAAAACCTCTTCCCATCTCTCCGGCTCTTGCTGCCTCTATTGCTGCATTTAAGGCCAAGAGGTTTGTCTGTTCGGAAATAGATTTAATTATCTCAAGAATATTTTTAATATTACCAGTTGTATCTATCATACTTTTAACTTCTGCCGCTAACTGCTTTTCTTCATAAGCTGTCTTATTCATCTGTTTTGCTATTTCTGATAGATCTGTGAATACAGGTTGAATGTTACTTATACTTTCCGATGTTGTCAAATATGTCGTTTCTGCTACATCTTTTGCTTCGATAGATTTTGCTAACACTTTATCCATAATTGATTTTAAATTATTTACTGCAGAATACTGTTTAACCGCATTTTCATCTATGAGATTTGAGGAAGTAGATATTTGAGATGTTTCTCTATATAAAGTTGAGACCTCTTCTTTTATAAGAGATATGCTGTTTTGAACTTTTTCTATAAATCTATTAATATATTTAGCAACGTCACCAATTTCATCTTCCCTGTCTACGTTAAGTCTTTTTGTTAGATCTCCTTCTCCTTCAGAAAGATCTTTCGAAAGATCTCTTAAATTGGAAAGAGGTTTCAAAATGTATATAGTTAAGAATGTGATTATTACAAAAAGCCCAATAACTGATGCTAACACAACAAATCCAGAGAAATAGATGAGGCTAGTTTTTACAAACTCATACTCATTTTTTAAAGATTTTGTTATTTTTATAACACCGAGGATTTCTCCTTCGGATACATTCGTATGACAAGCTAAGCAAGAAGAAGAGGCAGGTATAGGTTTGTATAAAGTTATATCATCTCCTCTTTGATAAAAAACATCCTTTGAAATGTTATTTCTGAATATTTTTTCAACCTCTGAGTCATCTATCTGTGTTTTAGGTATATTGAATAGTTGCTCAATCTTTGTAGATTTATAAACTTCAAGCCTTTTTAAATCTTTGTGTCTAAGTCTTTCTACAGTTTTTTCTACAACAGCTGGGTCTCCTGTATTCATTGCTTCACGGAGTTCCATAAACGCGAGATCTGAGATTATACTCAGATACTTTGTATAGTTTTTTTTCTCAAGTTCATCTGTTAGGTTTTTTATAAATGTTAAATTAGCTATACCACCGATTGTAAGCAAAACTATAAAGCCCACAATAACTTTTGATTTAATTGTTTTCAAGGCTGTTAACCTCCATTGATCTGTTGCCATACTTTATCCATCTTCTCTTTTAATGTTTCTGCTGTAAAAGGCTTGACTATGTAGTTGTTTGCACCGCTTTGGATTGCAAGGAGGACATTTTCCTTTTTTGCCTCTGCAGTTACCATTATAACCGGTATATTTTTAAGTTCTGGGTCTTTCCTTATCTCTTGAAGAAATGTTATGCCGTCCATCTCCGGCATATTCCAATCAAGTAAAACGAGGTCATACTTGTTTTGTTTAAGTTTATAAAGTGCATCTTTTCCGTTTTCTGCTTCCTCTACATCAGTATATCCAAGTTGTGTAAGTAAACTCTTTATTATCTTTCTCATAGTTGCCATATCATCTACTGTTAATATCTTTGCATTTGTTGGAAATCCCATCTTCTTCCTCCTTTATAGTCCTAATTCTTCTAAAAGTCTATCAACATCTTCCTGGAAGATTCTATCTCCTGAGAGAATTTCGTGAACCTTACCCTTAGCCATCTCTTTTGTTTCCTGAGGTAAATTAGAGGACTCAATTGAATTGACAGCTAAGGCAAGAAGTTGTTTTTTAGTCTCTTCAAGGATATTTATAACTTCCTTTATCTGTTGAGCTGATAAATCTTGGAAAGAGAAAAGCTCATAAACTTTGATGAGTATATTCATGTTCTCTTGATTTTTTTCTTTTATTAAGTTTAACTTTTCTTTAATTGAGTTTATAGGGTTTAGGGATAACAGTTCCTCTACTGTTTTATCTATCTCGTGACAGTTCTGTTCTACTTTGTCTATCTGCTGTATTATCTTGTTGGCACTTTCTTCTGTAAATTTAATAACTTCTCTTAGACTTTCAGATGCAGAAGGAGCAACCACTTCTCCGGTACGTCTTGCAGCAGCACCTATCTGTTCTATCTTCTCTTCAAGTACTTTTGCCTCGTTTAGGATGCTTGATAGGATCTTTTTTACATCTTCCATGTTATCCTCCAACCTTTTTAATAAAAGCTTTTAATATCTGATAATGATGGTTTATCTCTACCATCTTCTGGGTTGCAAATTTTTTATCTGGGTGAGTATCCGGATGATACTGTTTTACCATCTCCCTATACTTCTTCTTTAACTCTTTTTCATCTAATTTTTCTAAACCAAAGAACTCCATTGAGGATTTAATATGAGCCGGTTTGCTTTGAGGATTCATACAAAAAGACCAATAAGCTTTTATGTATGCCTTCAAAACATTTTTTCTTTTTTTGTAAAAATCTTCAAAATCTTCTTTAAAAGTATCTTCTATAAAATACTCTTTTAATGTTATATAGGAGTATTTTTCAAACCAATCATCTACAAACCTATCCCAATCTCCGTTATACTTCTCAAAAAGTTTATAAAACATCCCCTGAAAAAGTTCCATCCTTTTATAACTTATAAACTCTACCATCTTTCTCATAAAGAGGCTACTCATCTACTCCCTTTCAGGGAAAAGTTTTTCTAAATCTATTATACTTATAAATCCTTCTTTAATCTGAGCTACATTTGAGAGATAATCACTGTATATTGTGTTCATAGGGTTTGGTTCAAGCTGGTCTTCCTTTATCCTTACTACTCCATAGACTGAGTCAACCTCTACTGCAAGTTTTCCAAGTTTTGTTTCAAGGATTATGAGTCTAGTGGTTTCTGTATGTTGAGGCATTCCTATCATCTCTTTTATTGATACTACTGGAAGTATCTCACCTCTTAAATTTACAACACCTTTTATGTAAGACGGAGTCAGTGGAACAGGAAATATTTCTAAATTTTTTGATATTTCAAGGACATGTTTCAGAGATATTCCCATAAACTCACCTTCAAGCTTTACACCTAAAAATTCATGTATTTTAATTGTTTCCTGTCCGTATATTACCGGCTTTTTCTCCTGTGATTTTACAAGTTCCATCATATCCCCCTTACACTCTGAAATTCCTATTCTTTAAAAGTTCCACTATATCCAATATAAGGACTATTTTCCCATCTCCGGTTATTGTGGCTCCGGATATGCCGTGTAAATCTCCGAATATTTTACCCAGAGGTTTGACAACAATCTCCTCATCTCCGAAAAGATCCTCAACAGTGAAGGCTATCCTTTGGTTTCCTATAAGACATACTATAATATAACCGGTATTTGAAGGTGGTATATGAAGCATCTCGTATATATTGATAAGAGGAAGAGCATGGTTTCTTAGTATTAAAACATTTTTCCCTGATAGAGATTTTACTTCAGCTGTTTCTGCAGGTATTATCTCTGTAACGAGGAATATAGGTATGGCAAATCTCCTTCCACTTACAGAGACAAGTAAAGACCTTATTATTCCAACTGTAAGCGGGAATGCCATTGATATCTTTGTTCCTTTTCCTTTTTCACTCCATATATCTATGGTTCCTCTGAAGTTAAGGACTGTGTTCATAACGGCATCCATACCTACCCCTCTTCCTGATATCTCCGATACCTGTTCTTTTGTGGAAAATCCTGGTATAAATACTAATCTTAGTATATCTTTCTCTGTCATTTTCTCCAGTTGTTCCTTTGTAACAAGTCCTTTTTCAAGGGCTTTCTGGGCAACTTTTGCAGGGTCTATACCTCTTCCGTCATCTTCTACTTCCAGATAAACTCTATCTCCCTGATAGTAAGCTCTCAATATAAGTTTTCCTACTGGAGGTTTACCTAATACTTTTCTCTCTTCCGGAGTTTCAAGTCCGTGGTCAAGGGAGTTTCTAACAAGATGAACCAGTGGCTCCTCAAGTTTTTCTAATATGGACTTATCCATTTCTGTATCTTCACCTTGTATAATAAGCTCCACTTCTTTTCCTACTACCTTCGAGAGATCTCTTACAACTCTGCTGAATTTTTGGAATAGTCTTTTAACAGGTTGCATTCTGGTTTTCATAACCGCAAGTTGAAGATCTCCTACTATCTTATCTATGGAAGATGCTATAGACTCTATCTCTTCTGTGTATTTGTTTGGTGCTGTATTTTGAACCATCTCATTTACTGTTCTTATAAGCCTGTTTCTGTCAAGGACAAGTTCTCCTACTAAGTTCATAAGATTTTCTATCTTTTGGACATCTATCCTTAAAACCCTCTCTTCTTCCTCTCTTTTTACATCTTTTTTCTGAGGTTCTGCCGGTTTAGCTGTCTCTTCTTTTTGTTTAGGTTTGATATCTTCCTCTTCCTGTGGTTCTTCTTTTAAGCTTCTTTCTACTATCTCTTCCTCTACTATCTGAAGCATCTGTTGAGCCGTTTCTTCCTCAAGTTTTTGGACTAAATCAGCAGGAGCAGGTTGAGGTGAGGATATCATCTTATCTATAAAATCTACTATCTCCTGTGGTCTTTTGTTTGGAGGAAGTAATACAAGTTCCTCTAAGATATCTTCAATGGGTTTTCCTTTTAGATTTGATAGTCCGTATTTATCAAGTAGATTATCAAGGGTTATATCGCCATTTTCAGTTTCTTCAATAGGTTGTTCATTTTGAAGTTTTAGTAGGTGATTTATAAGATCTTTTGGTGCCTCTACGGATTCTCCATCTTCATAGAATCTTATAGCTTCTTTGATAAAGTCAACTGTTTTAAGTAATGCTTCAGATATCTCATGACTAAACTTTAACTTTCCCTCTTTTATCTTACCAAGTAGATCCTCTGCCTTATGGGCTGTTTCTACTATAGCCGTTAACCCTAAAAAACCAGCTCCACCTTTTAGTGTATGCATACTTCTAAATGCAGCATTTATTAGATCTTGATTTTCTGGATCCTTCTCAAGTTCCAACAGTTTCGCTTCTAAACTTTCAAGATGTTCATTTGCTTCTACTATAAACTCTTCGAAGATCTCTCTAAGTTCATCAGGTATCATTGCCCACCTCCATACTTCTCTACAAGTTCAAGTAGATGTTTTGCATCAAATTTAACAAGATAGTCATCTGCACCTACTGTCTTTGCTTTCTGTTGATTTGCTTCATCTGACAAGGTTGTATTTACGATTACAGGTAAGTTAAGAAATCCCGGAGTTTCCTTTATCAGTTTTGTAAGAGTAAGTCCGTCCATCTCCGGCATCTCTATGTCTGTTAATACCAGATCTATGTAATCCCTTATATTTTTTCCATAACCACTTGCCTCTTGGAACATCTGATTTAACTTTTCCCAAGCCTGTTTTCCACTTTCTGTCGAGATAACTTCGTGTCCTGCGGATTCCAAAATATCTTTTATTATCTTCCTTGCAACTGCTGAATCTTCTGCAACTAATATCCTGAGTTTTTCCCTTGCTTCTCTCTTTTCTTGTTGTGTAGGTAGATTAAAGACCTGAAGAAGATTCATATCGTTGAGTATTCCTTCAAAGTCAAGGACAAGTAACAATCCATCTTCTACATCTACAACTCCTGTAATCCTTCCGTTTAATCTACTATTTAAAACATCCGGAGCTTTTTTTATATCCTGCCAGGATATCCTTCTTATTCTGTTAGCTCTGTGGATAATGACTCCTACTTTCTCCCTTAAAAACTCCATAAAGAGAAGATATCTCTTCCTTTCTATGGGTTCAGGAACTCCCATCCATTTTGCAAGACTTATAACTGGTATGAGTTCTCCCCTTATCTCTGCCATACCTTCTATCTCTTTTGGCATATTTGGGACCCTCGTCAAGGTAGGCATTCTCAAAACTTCTCTCACCTTGGCAACATTGACCCCAAGTATCCACTCGTAGATACCCTCTTCTCTGTCTTCGTATAATCTAAAATCTATTATCTCGAGTTCGTTCTGGCCGGTTTTCAGTATCTCCGGAAGTCCATAATCTTGCATCATTACCCCTCCTTACAGTTCTCTAACTTCTCCTTTAGCTTATCCACAGCTGATTCTATCTCAAAGGCTATCTTATTTGTGTTATCGGCAAGTTTTCTAAACTCACTTGCAACTACAGAGAATCCCTTTCCAACCTCCCCTACCCTTGCAGCCTCTATTGCTGCATTTAAAGCCAGTAAATTACTCTGTTTTGCTATCTTTCTTATCTGCTCTATAAGTTGATTAAGTTGGTTAAACTCTTCATGCATGGCTTATTCCCTCCTTATTTAAATCTTTCTGACTTTCCAGTTCCTCAACGATTATTGAATCTAAAATCTTAAACAGATTTTGAGATATATCTTCCGCTTTTGATAATTTCTCAACAACAAACTCCTTATGTTTAAGTAAATCTTCTCCACTTTGAACAAGCTTAACGACATCAAGTAAGACTTCATGGAACTGTCTGTGGGGCTCTTCTATACGTTTAAACGAAGGGACTGTTTGGAACTTCTTAGATAGATCAGAGTAATACCACTTTCCAAAGGCACACTGTGTATGATCTTTAAACTCTTCTTCTACATTTTCATTAATTACAGAAGAATAGACCTTGTTTTTAAAGATTATATGGTCAAGTTTCCTTGCCGATAGGAAAGCTTCATCTGATATAACTGTTGCTAGTTGTGCAGTTGAGTCTGCAGATTTCTCAAATTCTGAGATGATGTTTCTAAATTTTTCTATCTCTTTTGTTGCTGACTGTGCCGTATTAACCATCTTTTCTGACTCTCTGGCTGTCTCTCTTGATTGATCTTGAAGTTCTCCTATTACCTTAGATACTTCTTCTGTAGCCTTCTGAGTTCTCTCAGCCAGTTTCCTCACTTCATCTGCAACAACCGCAAAACCCCTTCCCATCTCTCCGGCTCTTGCAGCTTCTATTGCTGCATTTAAAGCCAGTAAGTTTGTCTGATCCGCTATATCTTTTATGAGATTGACTATCTCTGTTATGTTTGTGGTTTTTTCTGCTAACGCCACTATAACTTTATTTGATTGGTTAATCATATCTATAACACCTTGAAGGTCCTTAACAATACTGTCAACCTGTTTTATACCTTCCTTTGATATCTGTGAAGTTTTTTGGCTGTCTTTCTTTATCTCTTCTATATCTTTTACCACTTTATTTAAGTCTTGATTAATAATAAGTAAGTTTGCCGATATACCCCCACCCAACTTACCTAACTGCTCATTGAGTAATGTTTTTTCTATAAATCTATCATTATTTTCTATGGCTGATAAAGGTGATTTTAGCGCTTCCGCTAAATTCCTAAATACACCAGTAAAACCATCACTTATCACTTTTCTCCAGTACTTCCTCTGAGAAGCCTTCTCTATAGGTGATTTTATCTCTCTCATAAAAACTTCCACCTGATCAAGCAAGTAGTTAATATCATAAGCAAGTTGTAAAAGCTCCCCACCTTCTCTCTCTCTAACAAGTCTGTTTTCAAGGTTGCCCCTTTCAGCTTCTTTGATTACATGGGAGGCTCTCTTTATAAAACCTTGGACTTTTCTTATATTTATGAAAATATACCACGCCGTTAAAAAGTTGATAATGTTTAAAATCCGGATAAAATCAAATCCATGTTTGTATACCTCTACAACCAGCGCAACAGAAAATATACCTATGGATAGCATATTTGCATACTGTATCTTTGTTAAACTCGAAGTTCTCATCTTCTGCCTCCTTAATACAAACTTAGTATAAATTGATTGTATTCTGTCATCTCTTTCTCTTTTAACAGACTGTTTAAGTAATTTACAGCTGTATCTATACCCTGACTACTTTCTATCTCCCTTAGTTTCGCATATAGGGGCTCTATCACTGTGGATAAAACTTCTCTCTTTCTCACAGGTCTTCTGTCAGACTGATAGCCTACTATCTTCCCTGTAGTGTCAAAGGTTGGAGTGACATGGGCAAACACCCAGTAAAAGCTACCATCTTTTGATAGATTTTTTACAAAAGCAAAAACCTCTTCACCCTGCTGAATTGTCTGCCAAAGAATTCTAAAAACTGTTCTTGGCATATCCGGGTGTCTTATTATATTGTGGTTTGCACCGACAAGCTCATCTTCCGTGTAGCCGGATATCTCTACGAAAACTGGATTTACATAGGTGATTATACCTTTTGTATCTGTCTTTGAAACGAGAAACTTGTCAGATGAGACTACTTTTTCTACATTTTTTGGCTCTGGTCTAAACCTTGCCATGTTATCCTCCTTTTACTAAGTGTCTGTTCTTTTTTATACATTCAAGCATCTTCTGAATATCATTTATAGTAGATGATGAGGACTTAATAAACTCTAAAGTTTCTTTTATCAGGTTCGCAGAATTACCTTTTCTCACATCTTCCAATATACTGTTTGCAGTAGAGTGAAATCTTATATGTTCCTGTTCTAACTCTTTGTATGCCAGATAACATTCATCACCATACTTTTTCATAGCATCTCCACCTACAGAGTAATACCACTTACCTAAATCACATTGGGTATGGTCTGCCATGGCTGTATAATCCTTTTGATTCAACTTCTCAACAAACTTTATTATAAAGTTTGCATGATCTATCAATCTTCTCGCTACAAAGACATAATCTTTTATGGCTGTATCGTTTGAAATATCTCCTGCTTTAAAGGTTATCTCCATCGCCGTTTTTATGTTGTTAAGTGTTGATCTTGCAGCTTCAGTATTTGTTAATAAAATTGATGATATATTGTTGAATATGGTCTGAAAACTGTTTGAAGTAGATATTATCTCACTGTAAAATCTATCTATACCGTTTGTAGTTTGAGACACATCGTTGACCACTTTATCTATAACAGTTCTTACCTGGTTTGTGCTTTCCGCTGTTCTCTCCGCAAGTTTTCTTATCTCATCTGCAACAACAGCAAAACCTCTTCCCATCTCTCCGGCTCTTGCTGCCTCTATTGCTGCATTTAGAGAGAGAAGATTTGTCTGATCTGATATACTTAGTATGAGTTGAAGGATATTCTCTATATCTTTTATCTTCGTTTTTGTGCTTTCAGTTGATATCTTAACATTTTCAAGATCACTAACATTACTTTGGAGATTTTTAACCAATTCGTAAAGCTCTCTTTCTATGTATTCCCTGAGAAGGTCAGATATAGAGAATGATTTTGCTGTTTCATAGTAACTTACTGCAAGTTCCTCTATTGATTCAAACACAAGATTATCTACAAATCTGTTCCAGGTTGCATCTATCCATGTTGTGAGATAATACTTCACATTACCGTTAAGATCTGTTATTGCTGACCTGTTTGACTCTATAACTATATTTCCCACTGGAATATCTGCATTTTTCTTTATCTCTCCGGGTTTTGTATCTTTAAGTAACTGCTTTATCCTGTCAGGGTCTTTGTGAAATGTATGTATTGACCTTCCCTCTATATTTGACCCGTTTATATCGTATCCGAAGGTTCTCTTTATCTCAGAAGATGCATTATCTATGATCTCTTTACCTCTTCTGTTAACATAGACAATATTGTTACCCTCTTTGCCGGGTTTAAACTGATTATCAGCAAGAAAAACACCTTCCATTCTAAGATTTTCAATTATCTGTTTGTAGATGTGTGTTTTCTCCTTCTCCTCCATTAACTCTCTTTTTAGATTCTCTACCTCCAGATCATTGATCTGTGACTGCTGTTGTACAGCTGGCTGTTGATAGTAATCTGCCTCACTGTTGTTTTTCTTCCAAAACATAGCCTTTACCTCCCTATTAAATTATAACTTTATTTTTGCCTTCTCTCTTTGCCATATATAACTTTTCGTCAGCTATAGATATAATCTTATCTAAATCTTCTCCATCATCCGGATACGTAGCTCCTCCTATACTTACAGATAAGTTTACAGGTTTTCCATCTTTACTATAAACAACCTTTCTATTTACATTTTCTCTTATTCTCTCAGCTATTATACCACTATCATCTTTTACTGATGGTAAAATTACTACAAACTCTTCTCCTCCCCATCCACCTACTATATCCATATCTCTTACAGAATTTTTTATTGCCTCAGCTAACGCTTTCAGTGCCAAATCTCCAATTTCATGTCCGTATATGTCATTTATCTTCTTAAAGTTATCTGCATCTATAAGTAAAACACCTATTTTTTCTTGTTTTCTCATAGATTCTGAAGCTTTCTTATCCCAATATTCGTATATAAATCTTCTGTTGTATAAGCCGGTTAAACTATCTCTTATGGACAGTTCACGGTTTAGCTCAATTAATCTTAAATTGGATACGAAAGGAGAAAATGCATTTATCATGTTTTCTATAAATCTCTTTCTCTCTTCCGTAAAGAAATTTTCTTCTTTAGATACCATACTTACTACAGCTATAACTTTTCCTGTAGAAACGATATTTATACAGAAATGAGAACCGTAATTCCCCTGAAATTTACTACATTTATAAGATCGGAGGTTCTCTACCAAAAAAGGTTGGTTTGTGATTATAACCTTACATTGATTTAGCTCGCCGTTTAGACATTCCTTATAATTTTCTATCTTTTCACCAAAGTATAGAGTTTCAACAACTCTGTTTAATGATGGATTGATCTTATACACAACTAAACTATCTACTCCAATGACATTTATAAGCATATAAGATAGTATATTGTAAGCTTCTTCTTCAGATGTTGCCTTGTTAAGGTTTATTATAAACTCTGTTGTTTTTTGCATCTGGAAATTTTTTCTTCTTATCTCTTCTTCCAGTTTTATCTCTTCTGATAAATCCCTGGCAACTATGAGAATATGAGGAACAGAGTTAAAATCAACTCTTGTTGCTACGATCTCTACAGGAAGTTTTTCTCCATAGACTTCCCTATAGAATCTTCTGCCTTTTACTACAATATTTTTCCTTAAAATCTTCTCTATATTTTCCTGAATAACGTTTTTATCCTCTTCAACTATATCGAATATGGTCATATCTTCCATTTCATCCGAAGTATAACCTAACTTTTTCAAAACTGCATCGTTGTATAGTTTTATCTTTCCTGTATTTGCCTCGTATATTATTATTAGATCTTCAGCGTGATTTATTATCTTTTTGTATGTCCTAAGCTCTTTGTCTATATGTTTTAGATTGTCTTCTTCTTTGGTTATATTAGTTATAAGTGCTTTTATTCTACCCTTTCCCAGCTCGTTGTTAAGGAGAAGATACGTTGCGGATATCTGATATGTCTTTCCGTTGTTTTCAAATTTATACTTTTCTACCACTTTATCGTGTAGTAGCTTTGAGTATATTACTAACCAGTAATCTTTTGGTACTATTGTATAGATAGAGGTCCCTACTATGTTTCCAAACTCACTCTTTGCTACCTTGTTAGCCCACATTATAATCTGCTGGTCTATATCATCTGCTATTTCTATCATCATCTCGGGAAGTAAGTCTAAAAGTTCTTTTGCATGTTTTAACTTTTTTTCTAAGATACTCTTGTGGTTCTCTTCCAATAATTTCACAATATCTCTGTAGTTTATTATACCAACAATAGCTGAATCTTTTACAATTACCAGTCTGCTTATTTTATTCTCCTCCATTATTTTTATAGCTTCATAAACAGATATACTATCTTCTACCGTTATCAGGTTTGAAGTCATAAATTTTTTGACTGGTTCAGATGGATTATAGTTCAGTGCTAAATTCAGGATATCTCTTTCTGTTATGATACCGACAGGTTTATAACTGTTTTTATCTACCACAGGTAAAGAACCAATATTGTAATTATTCATAATCTCTACAGCATCACCTAAGGTTGTATCCGGAAAGATTGTTATAGGACTTCTCTTTGGTAAAATGTCTTTAAGTTTTATATTCTTCTTGAAGTGATCCTCTTCCAGATAGAACAGTATTTCTTTTAATGTCAAAGATCCAATAAAGTTTCCACTTTTGTCAGCTACAACCACCCTTCTGATATTATTATCAAGCATTATATTAATAGCGAAGTATATATTTCTATCCGGAGGAATAGATACTATGTTCTTCGTTGCGTATTCAAGGCAACTTTTCTCCATATCTATGTCTTTACCAATGAGGTTAAGAATATCCCTCTCTGTCAAAATCCCTACAGGAATTGTTGACTTTAGAATCACAACATATCCTTTATTGTAGTGTATCATCTTCTCTATACACTCTCTCATGCTCACTGTATAATCAACCACAGGTTGATTATTATCCACTATCTGTCCTACCGTTAAATTTAACATCTTAATCACCCCTTAAGTATCTCTTCAAGTTTTAAAGGCTTGGAAAAATAGTAGCCTTGCATAATATGTATCCCTATCTCGTCAAGGATATCTGCTATCTGTTTACTTTCAACACCTTCTGCAATTACCTCAAGTCCAACCGCATCTGCCATATTTTTTATAGCTTTTACTATGTTCAACGATGTCGTATCTTTATCTATATTTCTTATCAGGAATATATCTATTTTTATACTCTTTGGTTTTATCTGACTAATAGTGTAGAGATTAGAGTATCCTGTTCCAAAGTCATCAAGAGATGTCCTTATTCCGAAGTTTGAGAGTTTTGAAAGATTTTCAAAAACAATAGGATCCTTTGGAATATCCTGAGTTTCTGTTATTTCTATATACAACATATCCGAATTTATACCTTTTTCTTTTAACAGATTATTAACAAAATCTGCAAAATCTTTTTCAAACAACTGCTTTGAGGATATATTGACATGGATAGGTTTTTTGATAAGAGGTATTGCCTCAGTAACTTCTTGAATTATGTATTTACCCACTTTTATTATTTCTCCGGTTGTTTCGAGGTAAGGTATAAAGTCTCCCGGAGATACAAGTCCAAAACTTCTTGAGTTCCATCTGACAAGAGATTCGTAAGATATTATCTGTCCCGTTCTGTAATCTACTATAGGCTGATAAACCATAAATAGTTCTCTATTTTTGAAGAATCTTCTTCACAGCCGAAAACTAGAAACTCATCTCCTCCTAATCTGCCACATATATATGAGTAGCCTTCACATATATTTTCTAATTTTTTTGCAAATTCCATTAAAACCCTATCTCCGAAATCGTGTCCGAAGAAGTCGTTAAGTTCCTTAAAGTTATCTAAATCAATTATTGCTAAAAATTTTACTTTGGAAATATGATTTTTATGTTTGGAGAATTCTTTTTCCAGATAGAATCTGTTTGGTATTTTTGTTAATCTATCTAAATTTATAAGTTCCCACAATCTTTTGTATGCATCGGTTATACTGTCTGCTATTATAGAAAGCTCATTTCGACCGTAGATATGGAGAGGGTTTATCTTTGTCCCGGATTTAATCTCCTTTAAATATCTAACTATCTTTTCTATTTTTTCTCCTATTAAATTAAAGAAAGCCAAATTTATAATTTCAATTGTGAGAGCAAAGATAAAAAGAAAAATCATATACTTTTTAATCATTTTTATCCCGTAATCTTTAAGATAATCGGATATATCGTATCTAATAATAAGATGATAATTTTCTTTAGATTCAATTGTAAAATGACAATCGATCTTAGTAATTGATGTATATCTACAGCCCTCAAAGTTTGGTATTTTTTCTATATTACCTATATTTGACCTTTTTGTTGAGAGAATAATTCGCTTTTCTTTGTCTGTTATATTAATTTCATCTATATCCGCATGAGCAGAGTATGTAGTTAAAATTTTCTGTAAACTATAAACATCTCCTTTGTTTAAAAGATATTCAGATAGTTGGAATATATTATCAGATATTATTAAACTTTCCTCTAATTCTTCTCTCCTTATAGATGAAGTGGATATTTTTATGTCTATAAGGATTATTACAATACTGGACAGTATAGCTGTTATTAGTAAAATTACTAAAAATGTGTATTTTATAGGATAACGAAGGAGCAAGTTTCTTATTTTTATCATCTGTATAACTCCTTGAACATCTCTCTGTCAAACATTTTATTACAGTTTAAATTCTCATTTATAATCTCCTCTTCTTTAAGTATGTTACAGACTTTATCTATTGATCTTTCGATTTGGGGAATGCTCTTTAGTACTTCTTCTTTACTGGGTAGATATATTTCTTGAAAAGCTCTTTCTACTTCTTCTTTAGTGATGTGTTGCCTTTTTGATATCATATTAAAAGCCAGTTCTTTATTTTTTTGAAAATAGTCAAAAGCTTTATAGTATCCGTCTATCAATTTCTTTATGTCTTCTCTGTTTTCGTCTAAAAGTTCTGTTTTTACAACAAGAACATCTACTATCTCCATGGGTATATCTTTACTTGAAAAAATGACCCAACCCTCTTTTTTGAGTATTTTTGATTTTTCTGGTTCGAATGTTATGATGGCATCAACTTTAGATCTCAAAAAAGCTTCTACATGTTCGTTAAGTTCAAGGTAATCTACTATTATATCTTCTCTCTTTAAACCTGTTTTTTCTAAAAATCTTTTAAGCATATATTTACCAAGGGCTGAGTCTTCAACACCTATTCTTTTGCCTATAAGATCTGCAGGTTTCTTAATGTAATCTTTAGCAATGATAGAATCAGCTCCGTTAGAGTAATCAAAAACCAACACAATACGGTAATCCATACCTCTGTTTAATCCCCTTAAAGCCTCATCCAATGTTAAAGTTCCGGCGTTTATAACTCCTGTTTTAAGTCCTCTTAAAACTTCAGCATTTGAGTTATATTCTACAATTTTTGTATTATCAAGATATCCAAGTTCTTTTGCAAGGTAAATTATCTCATATCCTATCCAAAAGTTAGTTCCTATTTTTAAATGTTCCCTTTCTAATTTAGACATACTAATCCATATATAGTATGTGAATCCTACAAAAACCCCAATTACTAAAATTAAAAATACAAACCTTTTCATCGCTTCACGAATATTTCACTATATAAACCTGATAATTCATATTTTATCACATTTTGTTTAATTGTATTTTATTTTTTATAGGTAGAATCTGTCGAATTTTAAATTTGCAATAATTATTGTAGTATAATATATTATCTATCTCGGATTTGGATGGGTGTCCGAGAGGCCGAAGGAGCAGCACTGGAAATGCTGTGTACGGGTAATCCCTGTACCGCGGGTTCGAATCCCGCCCCATCCGCTTGTGCCAGAAAGTAAAACTCGGGACCCTCCGGGTAGGAGACGGTGAACCTCCCCAGGTCCGGAAGGAAGCAAGGATAAGCCGACTCTCCTATGCCGGAGTAAG
Source organism: Hydrogenothermaceae bacterium (assembly GCA_026418455.1). Taxonomy (GTDB): domain Bacteria; phylum Aquificota; class Aquificia; order Aquificales; family Hydrogenothermaceae; genus JAOABC01. Next base: position 35,808 of record JAOABH010000002.1, on the reverse strand, counting down.
TCCCGATAATAAAATATTAAATATCCTTAACACAGTGTTAATATTCTCTTAACTTCTTTATCATAAACTACTTTTATGGAAAAGTTAAATATTTTAGTAAAAATCAATATACTAGATAATGTTGTTAACCTCATACTATTTTTATTGGAGATAGTTATATCGGTAGGACTTTTTTTAGGGTTATACAATCTTATATTTACTATGTATCAAAGTTATCCGGATACAAAAGAGATGTTTAAAGATTTTATACATCATACTCTCTCTTTATTTGTGGCCATAGAGATAATAAAGAGTATAAATGATTATTTTAAGTACAAAAGGGTGAGAGTATATCTAATGATAGATATATCAATAATAATTATTTTAAGAGAACTTATCTTAGGAATTTACCAACACAACATCCATGATATGTTTGCTTTAACATTAACTTTTATAATATTTTTACTCATAATAGTAAGAGTTATAGCTTTAAAATTTTCACCAAATAAATATATTCAGGAGTAAGGGTTATGAATACTAAGATCTATGTTATTGAGGATGATGAAGACATCAATGAGTTGCTCAGTTATAACTTTAAAAAAGAAGGTTTTGAGGTGAAATCTTTTCCAAATGGTAAAGTAGCTTTTGAAAATATAAAAAAAGATATGCCGGATGTGGTAGTGTTAGATCTGATGATGCCACAGATGGATGGTCTTGAATTTTGTAAGTTGGTAAAATCTGATGATGAGATTAAGCATATACCTCTTATAATGCTAACAGCTAAAAGTACTGAGATAGACAAAATTGTAGGTCTTGAGCTTGGAGCTGATGATTATGTCACAAAACCATTCTCTTTCAGAGAGCTACTTGCAAGGGTTAGAGCTATTTTAAGGAGAACTAAAAATATTAATTTTGTTTCTGTTAAAAAAGAGTATAAGTTTGGAGATTTAAGAATAATTCCGGATAAGTTTGAGGTTATCTTGGAAGGAAAGCCGATAAATATAACAACTACCCAGTTTAAACTTCTTATGGCTCTGATAAATGCAGAAGGAAAAGTCCTGTCAAGAGAGTACATACTTGATAATATCTGGAAATGGGAAAAGGATATATACGATAGGACAATAGATGTTCATATAAAAAAGTTAAGAGATATACTCGGAAATTATGGAAAATGTATAAAAACGGTTAGAGGTGTAGGATATAAATGGGAGTGCGATTAACACTCCCTTATAATCTAATTACATACTAGGGAAATTCTGTTTTTTACCAAAATGATCAGCAGTTTTTTGGAGTATAGACTTCATCTCATCGGATACCTGGTTTAAGAATCCTTTAAACTTTGGATCATTTATGCCAAAAATCTGTGTATAGGCTCCTACATCTTCCACTAAAATTTTAACATCATTCTTATCTTGATAGATAGATATCCTACAAGGAATGATTACACTAACTATATCTTTGTTAAATCTTATACCTTGAGATAGATAATCACTTCTGCAGAGTAAATAAGTTTTGTGAGGAATGGGAGAGTTGATGGTTTTATCTACATTCATAGTATGAATTACTCCCCATTTGTGATTTTTAATTTCACTTTGAAGAACATTGTTTACAGCATCAAATTTTGCATCTTTGATGATAACATAGTAATAACCTTTTTCAAATGTTACTTCTCCAAAATTTTCAGCAGAAGCAAAACCCAGTGCAAAAAATAGAATCCCAAAAATGAATTTCAACAACTTCACGATACATACCTCCTACTTTAGTTTTATTTATAAAAATAAAAAATATATTAAACATTGCAATGATATTAAATATGGTAAATGAATAATTATTCATATGTCAAGATGTAACTTTATAAAATTATGATCTTAATTAGATTTTTACTGCTGAGAGTTTTTATAAACGTGTATAACTCTTTGAATAACTGTGATATTTGAAGCTACTGCAATTATGATTACAGATATAGAAGGCAATGTAAATAGGAGTCCGAGGATTAAAACTATTGATCTCTCTGGTCTCTCAAACAATCCTACATTACACTCTATACCTAATCCCTCTGCTCTTGCTTTTACATAACTTGTCATGAAAGAGCCTAGTAACGACAGGATTGTAGCATAGTAATAAAACTCATTTTGTGTAAAGATAATCAAAATAGCAAATAAAGGAATAGCATCAGAGTATCTATCTATTACAGAGTCTAAAAAGGCTCCAAATTTTGATGTAAGATTATACTTTCTTGCTAATATACCGTCTAATGCATCAAATAGGTTTCCTATAAGGATGAAAATTCCAGCTATGATAAACTCTCTTAGTATAATAAAGTAAGATCCAATAAAGATAAATATTAAGCCCGTTATAGTTAAAGCATTAGGTGTTATATTTACTTTGTAAAATGTATCTACAACAGGAGAAACTCTCTCTTCCCAAATGGGTTTTAAATTCTTTATAAACTGACTCATCCTTTTATTACCTTTATAAACCTCTTTACTCTATCTATATCTTTTATACCAGGAGATATTTCAAGTTTGGAAGAAGCATCTACTCCAAAAGGATTAATCTCTCTTAAAATGTTACCTATATTTTCGTCAGATAATCCTCCGGCTACAATAATCTTATCGGACACACTGCATACTTCCTTTAGAAGTCCCAAATCTACCTGATTTCCTGTTCCGCCGTATTCTCCATCTTTATATGCATCTATAAGTATTAAATATCCTTCTTCTATAAAAGGTTTTAATTTCTCTATATCTTTCTCATCTTTTATTCTAAATGCTTTTATAACTCTATCTTTTGGAAACTGTTTTATAAACTCTAAATCTTCATCTCCGTGAAACTGTATTATATCAACTAATTCTAACAATCTTTTACACAGGTCTAAATCCGGATTTACAACTACGGCAACCAGTTTAGTTGGCTCTACAACTGCTTTTTTTATCTCTTTTACTTTTTCTAAATCAGTATATCTTGGACTTTTCGGGTATAAAACTACTCCTATATAGTCAGCTCCAGCAAGAGATATCTCCCTTGCCTGCTGAGGTTGAGTTATACCACATATCTTTACTTTTGGCATTTCTTCTCTAAAGCATATTTTACCTTTGATTTTAATCCTTCGACAGATAATCCAAGCTCTTCCATAACTTCCCAAGCTGGTCCGGAAAGTGCAAATCTATCTTCTACTCCATGTCTTACGAGGACCGCATTACATCCTTCTTCTGAAAGAACCTCAGCCACTGCACTTCCAAGACCTCCGATTACGGAGTGCTCTTCTGAAGTTACCACAGCTCCTGTTTTATTGGCCGTCTGTATTATAAGCTCTTTATCTATAGGTTTTATTGAAGCCATGTTTATAACTTCCACGGATATGCCTTCTTCTTCAAGTTCGTAGGCAGTTTGCAATGCTATTGACACCATAACACCGCAAGCTATAATAGAAACATCACTGCCTTCTTTTAAAGTATAACCTTTACCTACCTCAAACTCATAATCGGAAGGCATTATTACAGGAAATTTTTCTCTTCCCATTCTTATATAAAACGGCTCTTTTATATAGTGGACTTTCTTTAAAACTTTCTCCATCTCTACACTATCAGCTGGTACTATGACATTCATGTTAGGTAAAGACCTCATAAGAGAGATATCTTCATTCATCTGGTGAGATGCTCCATCTTGTCCAACAGAAACACCTCCGTGAGATGCTACTAATTTAACATTTAGTTTGTTGTAAGCTATCTGTTGACGAATGATCTCCCAAGCTCTTCCGGATAAAAATATTGCAAAAGAAGAAGCATACACAGTCCTTCCTGTATATGCAAATCCTGCTGCAATACCTATCATATTCTGCTCTGCTATTCCGGCATTAAAAAATCTTTCTGGATATGCAAGGTGGAATTTGTGGGTTCTTGTAGATTCTGAAAGATCTGCATCTAAAACGACCATATCCGGATCCATTTTCCCAAGTTCAACTAAAACTTCTCCGTATGTATCTCTTATAGCTTTCTTAGGTGCATTTTTAATATCTATAACTGTCATCACTTTCATCACCTCCTATGCCATTAACTCTGCAATTGCTTTTTCGTAGTCTTCTTTATTTGGGGCTACACCGTGCCATTTAAAGTTGTTTTCCATGAAAGATACGCCTTTTCCTTTAACTGTGTGAGCTATTATAATTGTAGGTTTTCCTTTTGTGTTTTTTGCTCGAATAAAAGCATCATATATCTGTTTGTAATCATGTCCATCTATCTCTATTACATTCCATCTGAAAGCTTCAAACTTTTCTTTTAATGGATGTATGTTGATAATCTCCCTAACATCACCATCTATCTGAAGGTTGTTATTATCAAGGATTGCACAGAGATTGTCTATTTTGTGGTGTCCGGCAAACATTGCTGCTTCCCATATCATACCTTCTTGAATTTCACCATCTCCCAGCATAACATAAACTCTACTATCTTTTCCCCAAAGTTTTAAAGATAAAGCTTGTCCTATAGCAACAGATAAACCTTGTCCAAGTGAGCCTGTAGAAGCTTCTACTCCCGGAGCTCCGTGTTTATTGTGTTGCCATGCAGGATGTCCCTGAAGTCTGCTGTATCCGTCAGGAGCATATCCTTTTGTTTTTCTGTATGTTAAAAGTTCTTCTTTTGGGAAGTATCCGGCATAAGCTAAAACTGAGTATAGAGCCGGTGAAGCATGTCCCTTTGATAGTATAAACCTATCTCTATCTTCCCAATCTGGATTTTTAGGATCGTATCTTAATATTCCGCCGAAATATAAAACTGTAAGTATATCTATTGCCGAGAGAGAACCTCCCGGGTGTCCGGATTGAGCATTATAGACCATCGTGACAATCTCTCTTCTGAGCTGTTTTGCTATCTGCTTTAAATTTTCAAAATCTGTCAAGTTTTACACCTCCAATTTTAATTTCTTTCAAAATTTAAGGTTGACAAGTTTATTTTAGCAATTGATTGTCCACCATTTTTTATCTCTATTTGATTATTAAGTCCGTATTCAACTGTGTAATCTTTATAAATTATCTTACTCAAGTCCTTATCTTCATATACAAGTGTGTAATCTTTTCTTATCACTTTAAGCTGTTTGATATCACATTCATATTTATCACCTTCGTTTAGATAAAACTTTTTAGATACGAGACTTTTCAAAAGATTTATATCTGTTAGAGGCTTAGCTTGTGGCATATATAGAGATACAAGAGATAAAATCTGGTCTGCATCACAGGACTTTATACCATAACCATTTAAGCATAGATTGCCATCTTTTCTTTCTATAGTTAGCATTGTTTTACCAAAAGGATTTGATAGTTGGATAACTTCTGTATCATTACTAAATTTACCCTTTAAAAGAACAGGAAGTCCTGATACAAGAGCAGAACCTGAAAAGGAAAATGTTTCTGGTATTGAGTTATCAATGTTTTTTTGTTCTTTAAATTTATTTTCACAGTATCCAGGTTGAAAAACTGTTGGAGCACAAGAGTATAAAAACATAAATAAGGAAATTGATAGAAGATAAAAATATCTCTTCAAGGAACTCACCTCACTGTTTTAACTTTTTCAAAACTCTACTTTTTTGTCCTGGCTCCCCTTCTCCTTTTTCTTCTATCAATTTTAGAGATTTTTTATAATACTCTAAAGCTTCTTCTTTTTTTCCGAGTTTAATGAGTATATCTGCAAAATGTTCGTTCAAAACCGGGTCATCTGGCATCTTCTCAAGGGCTTTCTTTATATATTCAAAAGCTTTTTGGTAATCTCCTTTTTTATAGTATCCCCAACCTAAGCTGTCTAAATATGCTGGACTATCAGGAACCAACTCTAATGCTTTTTTTACAAGCTCAATACCTTTATCTATATTTAAATCTCTGTCTATGTATGTATAACCTAAATAGTTAAGAGCATCTGGAAAATCTCTTCTTAGATCCAATGCTTTCAATAGAGATTTCTCTGCTTCTTTCCAGTTTCCAAGTTTATCAAGGTATATAGCTTTTACGAAATAGATAGTTGGGTCATCTTCTTTTATCTTTTGAGCTTCTTCAACTAACTTTAAAGCCTCTTTTGTGTTACCTCTTTTATCTTCTATATCTGCCATTGCTAAAAGTATTCTGTAATCTTGTGGATTTGACAGATAAAGTTTGTTGTATATATCAAGGGCTTTATCATACTCTTTCAAGTTTATATAAACCTGTGCTAATCTGTCTACAATCTCCTGATCTGGATTTGTTTTGTATAACTCTTCATAAATCTCTTTTGCTTTTTGGAGGTTGCCATCTGATTCATAAGCCATGCCGAGTATAAATTTCATGTAGTAGTTATCTGGATTTTCTTTTACAGACTGCTCTATTTGGGATATTATATCTTTTATTTTTCCAGCTTTTAAATAAAGGAGGAATTTCTTTAAAAGGGCATCTTTATCACTTGGATTTAAAAGTATGATTTTATCTATAACCTTTGAAGCATTTTCAAAATCATCTTTATCTACATAAACTTGAAACAGTCTGTTGAGAGCTTCGAGATTAGTTGGATCTTCTTTTAAAACCGATTGGTAAAGTTGTATAGCTTCATCATAACTTCTACTCTGTCTATAAATCTCACCAAGTAAAGACCAGCTCTGTCTGTATGATTTTGATATCTCAAGGGATTTTTTGAGATTTTCAATGGCTCTGTCTATCTGGTTCTTAAATAGGTATATTCTTGCTATACGATAGTAAATTGAAGGGTCATCTTTCTTTATCTTTGCAAGTTTGTCAAGTATCTCAACTGCTTTATCAAGATCTTTATTTTCTATATATGTATCAGCAAGAGCTGTTAAAACTTTTTCGTTATCTGGAAATTTCGTAAAAGCTTTGTTTAAAATATCTAAGGCTCTTTGATTTTCCTTTGTTATTGAGTAATATACAGAAGCAAACAGATAACTGTCTGGACTATCCTTAAATTTTTCAACATACTCTTTTACTAACTTATCAGCTTCCTCTTTCTTACCTAAGGATAGAGCTATCATTACAGTTTCTCTATAAAGAGAAGGTGTATCTGGAGCCATTTCTAAGGCTCTTTTACAGTATTCATAAGCTGTTTTCATATCATTATTATCTCTGGCTACCTTACAAACTCCATAGTAAAAGAGAGGATTGTTTGAACTTTTTGTTATGTTTAGTCCATATGATGATGTCGCCACAGATATTACGGTAAATATAGATAATATTTTATTCTTCATATTCTCCTCTTGATATAAGGACAGAAATTGGAGACTCTCTTAAAATCTCCAGAGCCAAACTTCCTATAAATATACGTGATTTATTAACCGGGTTTCTCTTACCCATTACCACAAGGTCATATCCGTTTGAATGTATCTCTTTAAGTATCTCCTCTTTTGGATTGCCTTTTATTAAGGTAGTTGATATATCTATATTTTTGTATCTCTCCTTTATCTCTTCCAGTAATTTTAATTTCTTCTCAATAACTTTCTGATATACAGATTTAAAATGTGTATAATGTTCATCGTTATCAACATGGATAACTTTGATAGAGCTTCCAAAATTTTTAGCTAAATATACAGCTTTTTCCAATGCTTTTATAGAAGAAGGTAAAAAGTCATAATTTACAAGAATATTTTTTATATCTAAAACTGGTTTTTGCTTAACAACCAAAACCGATGATGTAGCTTTTGAAGCAACTCTTAAAGATACACTTCCTAATGCTTTATACTCTACTTTGGTTTTTTTATGGGCAGGAATAACTATAAGATCTATTTTGTTTTTTTGAGTAAAATCTAATATGGACTCTACCTCATCTCCTTCTACTATGCTGTAAGAACTCTTTATGTTTTCAGAAATTAGAATCTCTACATATCTACTTAAAGTTTTCTCTGCTTCTTCTTTAAGTTTATATTTTAGGTCGTGAAGATGCTGAATTTCCTCTTCAAATATATCAAAAGGAATGTCTTTAATAGGTTCTAAAACATACAGTAAAAAAAGTTCCGGATTTAACTTTTTGGAGAGGCTTTCTACAGTTTTGAAGCCTATTTCTGAGCTTTCCGTTAAATCTATCGGAAGTAGTAATTTATCCAGCATTTTTAAGTTTTTCCTTTGCGTATTCCATTAATCCACCGGCTTTCATTATATTTTGAAGACTTTCTGGAAGTGGTCTGAATGTGTATTCTTTGCCTGTTGTGATATTTCTTATTATACCTTTATCAACATCTATCTCTACTTCATCTCCTTCATTTATCTCTTTTGCAGCTTGAGGAGATTCTATTATGAGAAGCCCAAGGTTAATAGCATTTCTAAAAAATATCCTTGCAAAGGATTCTGCTATAACTGCAGATATTCCAGCTCCTTTAATTGCAAGAGGTGCATGTTCTCTTGAAGAACCACAACCGAAATTTTTACCAGCAACAATAATATCACCTTCTTTTACTTTTGATGGGAAGGTTGGATCTGCATCTTCCATAACGTGTTTTGCAAGTTCTTTTGGGTCTGTTGTAACTAAATATCTTGCAGGTATTATAGCATCTGTATCGACATCATCTTTAAACTTCCAAACTCTTCCTTTTATAGCCAACTTTCTTGCCTCCAAAGTGATAATAAAAATATTATATCCTAAAAATATAAATCTTCCTATGAGAGTTTATAAGGTATAATTTTTATAGAAAAGCAAGGAGGTTTAGGTTTGAAGATTGTCAGTGGAATGAGACCTACCGGAAAATTACACTTAGGGCATTATTTAGGTGTAATTAAAAACTGGCTTGACTATCAGAACTCTAATGAATGTATGTTTTTTGTTGCAGATTGGCATGCTCTCACCAATAAATACACAGATACAAAAGAATTACAGCAAAATATAATAGAGCTTGTTAAAGATTGGTTTGCATGTGGAATAGACCCAAACAAAAGTACTGTATTTGTTCAGTCTGCCGTTAAAGAGCATAGTGAGTTAGCACTTCTTCTTGGTATGATAACACCAAAAAGCTGGCTTGAACTTAATCCATCTTATAAAGATTTAAAGTTTAATCTGTTTTTCCAGTATGTGAGAGATTTTATTTACGGCAAAGGCTTGAAAATATCAGAAGATGTTATTAGGGATATAGTCCATAAAGCCTTTTATCATAAAAAAGATATAGATTTTGAAGGATTAGAAGAAGATCTGTTAAAGATAGGACTTGATTCTGAAAATATAAAGGAGATTATCTTTAATATAAAAGATGGTGAGATTGGAAAAGAGATAGACACATTTGGATTTTTTGGTTATCCGGTTCTTATGGCTGCTGATATCCTGATATACAAAGCAGAGGGTGTTCCTGTTGGAGAAGACCAACTTCCACATATAGAGATAACAAGAGAGCTTGCAAGGAGGTTTAACAGATTTTACGGTGAAGTATTTTTAGAACCAAAGGCTATACTTACACAAACTCCAAAAATACTTGGTATAGATGGTAGAAAGATGTCAAAATCTTATAACAACGCTATATATCTGTCAGAAAGTAAAGAGGAAGTTTCAAAGAAAGTTATGTCAATGAAGACAGACCCTCAAAGAATTAAAAAGACAGACCCGGGAAGACCGGAAATCTGCAATGTCTTTACATACCATAACATCTTTACTGATAGAGGGGTAGTTAGCCAGATAGATTCAAAATGTAGACAGGCACAGATAGGATGTGTTGAGTGTAAAAAGATCCTTGCAGAAAGTTTAAATAGTTTCCTTGAACCTATAAGAGAGAAAAGAGAAAACATATCTGATAGTCAGGTAAAGGATATTCTCTTGGAAGGAAATAGAAAAGCAAGGGAAAAGGCTGTTAAAACAATGGAAGAAGTGAGAAAAGCTATGAATCTATGGCAGGAGTAAAAAGATGCTTATAATACCAGCTGAACTTTTAGATATTATAAAAAAACAGGGAGAAGAAGGTTATCCATTTGAGATATGTGGGTTTATGATAGGAAAAATGGATTACAACAATGGAGTTAGAGAAGTTGTAGAAGTTATCCAAGTGGAAAATCAAAATAAAGAGAGGGCAAATGATAGATTTGATATATCACCAAAAGATTATGTGAAGGTTGAAAGTTATGCTGATTCAAAGGGATTACAGATAGTAGGGATATACCACTCCCATCCGGATCATCCTGATAGACCGTCTCAAACAGACCTGATGTATGCTTTGGAAGATATGTCCTATATAATTCTGTCTGTTAAAAACGGAAAAGCAGAAAGTTTTAGAAGCTGGTATTTGAAAGATAAAAAATTTGAGGAAGAAGAGGTAAAAGTAATTTGAGAAATGTTTATTTAGTTGGTTTTATGGGAAGTGGTAAATCAACAGTAGGTAAACTTATATCTCAAGAGTTAGGTTATAGATTTGTTGATATAGATAAGGAAGTTGAAAATCAAGAGGGTATAACAATTAGGGAAATCTTTGAAAAATTTGGAGAACAGTATTTTAGAAATTTAGAGAAAGAAAAACTTAAAGAGTTTATAGATAAATCTGGATACGTTATATCAACCGGCGGAGGATTAGGAGCTGATAAGCAGATGATGGAGTTAATGAAGTCCTCAGGAGTTGTGATATGGATAGATGCATCTCTTGAAGAGATTCTAAATAGATGTCAGAATGATACAGATAGACCACTGTTAAAACTACCTTATGAAAAAATTATAGAGTTATATGAAGGAAGGAGAGAAGTTTACAGATTAGCCGATTTACATATCCATACTGATGGTAAAACACCTCTCCAGATATTTGAAGAAATTCATAAAAAATTGAAAAGATGAAGATATTTACTGGAATAGATATAGTAAAAAATTCAAGAATAGAAAAAGCATACAAAAAATTTGGTGATAGATTTTTAAAGAAAGTATATACAGATGCCGAAATTGAATATTGTAAATCAAAAACGGATTTTATAAGTTGTATCTCTGCAAGGTTTGCAGCAAAAGAGGCTACTATTAAAGCCTTTTATAAAGCTAAAGGTATAGTTTTACACTTTAAAGATATAGAAATTTTAGGAAAATCCGGGGAGCCTGCAGTAATTTTTCTGCATACTTATAGAGAGTTGCTAAGTGATTGTTTTGTAGATATTTCTTTATCTCATGAGGAAGATTTCTCTATAGCATCTGTCTTTGTCATTCTATATTAATGCAAACTTCAGAATGCATACCTTTTTTTACATTATATTGTAAATAAATCTCTTTTCATTTGGCATGATTTTTGCCATACAAAAAGCAAAATGGAGTATGGAGGGATGTCATGAGAGTTGAAAATATAGATAGAAACCAGATAATAAAGGAGTTTTTACCAAAAATTGGCTATATAGTGAAAAGTTTAAAACATGAAAATCTCCCTCCTATAGTGGATGAGGAGGACTTAATTCAGGTGGGGGTTTTGGGGTTAATAGATGCGATAAATAAATATGATCCTTCAAAAGGCGTGAAGTTGGCAACGTATGCTGAGATGAGAATAAGAGGACATATAATAGACCATCTAAGAGAACTTGACTGGATACCAAGAAGTGTGAGATCTAAACTTAAAAACTTAGAAAACAAGATTACAGAGTTAGAAACTAACTTAGGAAGACAGGCTAAAACAGAAGAGATAGCACAGTACTTAGGTATGGATGTAGATGAATATATGAAGTATGCAGAAGGTGTTATGAATAAGATACTTGTATCTTTAGACAGTAGTGTAAAAGATGAAGAAGGTGAAGAACAGCATCTGTGGCAGTTTATAGCAACTTCCGATGATACGCCGGATAAGATAGTTGAAGAAAATGAGTTAAGAGATATATTGATAGATATTATTAAAAGCAAACTTGATGATAAAGAGAGATTGATAATAACACTTTACTACTATGAAGAACTATCTATGAAGGAAATAGCTTATGTTTTAAATTTAACTGAGTCAAGAATATCTCAAATGCATACAAAAATTATGTTAAAATTAAGAAAGGAAATTTCTAAATATCTTTACAAAGAGGTAAGATGACAGAAGAGCAGATAAATATACTGATAGCAGATGCTGAGTCTTTTATATATTTTCAACAGAGGAAGATAGACAAGTTAATTCAAGATAAGGATATGTTATCACTGGAAGATTCAAGTCAGATATTCAAATATCTTGCGGATAGTTTAAGTAAGATTTCTAATTTACTAAGTAAAATAGTAGAGATAGAAAACAGAGATAAACTGATAGATATATTTGAGATATCTTTAAATACTGTTGGATGGATTATATATACTCTTCCTACCTTAGAGATATACACAAACCTGTTTCCAGAAAACTTTACAATAAAGGATAAAGATATTCTTGATTATTTAGCTTATAACTTGATGGAGCTTGAAAATATAGCGTCAAATACCAATACACTTAAAAGTTTTTCTTTAGATGTGGCAGATAATTTAAGAGAGGTATCCTCGTTGTTAGGACACCTCTCAGAGATATCAAAAAAAGGTATATACTTTAATTGATTATCTACCTCTTACTAAAGATAGCCCACCATCAACTATAATGGTTTGACCTTGAATCCACTTTGCATCTTCGGTACATAAAAATCCAACTACATCAGCTATATCCTCAGGCTGACCCATTCTCCCGAGAGGAGTAAGTTTTATAGTTCCTTCCTTTACTTCCTCATAGTTAGGGAAAAGCTGAATAGCTTCTGTATCTATCGGGCCTCCGGAGACACAGTTTACATTTATTCCCATTGGACCGACTTCTACTGCAAGATATCTTACTAATGTTTGAAGTGCTGCTTTTGCAGAGCCGTGTATGGCATAGTTTGGCATATAGTCTGTTGTTCCAGTTGATGATATAGCTACTATCTTACCTTTCCTTCCTTCCATAAGTTTTACTGCTCTTTGGGAAGACCATATAAAACCAAAGGTAGTGATGTTATATATTCTTAATGTCCCTTTCTCTTTTAACCTTAAAAATGGAGCAAATCCTCCAACAACTTCTCTTCCGGAAGCCACAGCATTGCTTACAAATATATCGAGATATCCAAACTTTTCTGTAATCTCATCAAAAACCCTATCAATCTCCTCTTTTACACCAAAATCTCCCTGTATTACATAACTTTTTCTCCCAAGATTTTCTATCTCTCTTGCTACTTCTTCAGCTTTTTCTTTATTTTTGTAGTAGTTGACAATTACATCTGCCCCCATAGATGCAAGTTTTAATGCTATAGCTCTACCTATTCCTCTACTTGCTCCTGTAACAAATGCTAACTTCCCTTCCAGTGGCTTACAACTCATTTACTCACCTCTGATTTTTTGGTAAATATTATATCATTAGCCAAAATTTCTTAATTTTTCTAAAACTTCATAAGCTTTTTTGCTGTATATACTTTCTTTTGCAAGTTCTATACCTTCTTTTATTGAATCAACTACACCTATAAGATGTAAAGAAAATGCCGAATTTAAAGCTACAAAGTCAGTTTTTGCTGTTCTGTCTTGACCTGTTAATATATCTAAAGCTATCTTTTTATTTATCTCTATGTCTCCACCTTCAAGATCTTTTAAATCTGCTTTCTTTAATCCAAAATCCTCTGGCTCTACTGTGAATATATCTATTTCTCCGTTATTTAGTTTACCTACCAATGTTTTTGTAGTGATGGAGACTTCGTCAAGTCCTTCAAGCCCATGAACGACATAGGCTCTTTTTAAACCTAACTCTTTTAAAACTTCTGTTATAGGTTTAACTAAGTTCTCGTCATAAACACCTATAAGTTGGTAATCTGTTTTGGCTGGATTAGATAGAGGTCCAAGGATGTTAAAAATAGTCCTAACTCCAATTTCTCTTCTCTGTTTTATAACATTCTTCATTGCTGGATGGAAAATAGGTGCAAACAGAAAACCAAGTCCTATCTTTTCTATACTTTCGGCAACTTTCTCAGGAGACATCTCTATATTTACTCCCAATGCTTGCATTATATCTGCACTTCCACATTTTGATGATACAGACCTATTTCCATGTTTTGCCACTTTTCCTCCAGATGCTGCAACTACAAAGGCTGATATAGTTGAGACGTTAAATGTATCTACTTTATCCCCTCCTGTTCCACAGGTATCTACAAGTTTAGATCTATCCTTAACTTCAACTTTTACAGCCTTCTCTCTCATCACTTTTGTAGCAGCTACAATTTCCTCTATACTTTCACCTTTCATCTTTAACGCAATAAGTATAGCTCCTATTTGAGCATCAGTTAAATTCCCTTCCATTATGTTATTGAATAAATCTTCCATCTCTTTGGCAGAAAGGTCTTCTCGGTTAACTAATTTGTTTATATACTCTTTAATCATTTTTCCCCTCTGTATAGTTTAAAACTTTTTCTATGGATAGGTGTTATACCATACTTTTCTATCTCTCGGTAATGAAGCTCTGTTGGATAGCCTTTATGTTTATCAAAGGAAAACTCCGGATAAAGCTGTTTATAATCTCTCATGATTTTATCTCTCGTTACTTTTGCAACTATACTTGCTGCTGCAACACAGTGAACTGTTTCATCGGCTTTTTTTAGTGATATTTGATTTTCAATCCCCAAATCTAAATAATCTGTGATAACTACATCAAAAGTTAATTTAAGATTTTCTAAGGCTCTCTTTGATGCAAGTTTTGTTGCATTTAGTATATTTAGTTGGTCTATCTCCTGAGCTGAAGCAATACCTATGCCTACATATCCATTTTCTACTATGATTTCAAAAAGCTTTTCTCTATCTTTTTCTGATGTCTTTTTTGAGTCTTTCGTTAAGAATGGTTTTTGATTTTTGGGAAGAATAACAGCAGCAGCAACAACGGGACCTGCTAAAGGTCCCCTGCCTGCCTCATCTATTCCGACAATTCTTTCATAACCTTTACCGTATAACTCTCTCTCAAGACTGTCCATTATTTTTGTTTTCTGTAGCAGCTTTAGACTCAGCAGCTCTCTTCTTAATTTCCCACTCTTTGAGTTCTCTAATTTTAGCAGCTTTACCTTTGAGATTTCTGACGTAGTATAGTTTAGCTCTTCTGACAACACCTCTTTTAACTACTTCTATCTTTTGGATAGATGGACATGCTATAGGGAATATTCTCTCCATTCCTACGCCGTAAGATACTTTTCTTACTGTAAAGGTTTTTCCAAGTCCAGATCCTTTCACTCTTATAACCAATCCTTCAAATATCTGTGTTCTCTCTTTTTCACCTTCTTTTACTTTTAGGTGTAATCTTACTGTGTCTCCCGGTCTAAACTCCGGAATGTCCTGTGGAATATACTTTTGCTCAATCTCTCTTATAAGCTGGTGCATAATACTTCCTCCATTTAAAAAATTTAGCTAAAAATTATATCATATTTTCAATCAATTCCTAACTCTTTTAAAGCATTTTCAACTATGGTTTTTATAAATTTTGCATCTTCAATAGCTTTTGAAGCTTCCTCTTTTAAAAATTCTATGGCTTGCAATCTTTTATCTGTTCTAAAAAGATAGTCTTTTATAAGTTTATATCTTCTCATAGCTTATTTTCCAATAATCATTTTTTTTAGAAATTTTCCCAGAAGTTATTAACTTCTCTACCATTTTTAACATCTTTTTTGCTATACTGTCCACGTCGTAAATTATTTTATGATTTTCAAAGATACCCAAATAAAACGGATGAAATTTAGTTGATTCTTGCTGGGAAATGATTATAGGACTTAAAAAATGTCCTTCAAACTCATATCCGCATTTTGAATAAAATTCTTCTATTCTTTTTTTCAAAGAAAGCTTAGAATCTGAAACTATTATAAGTATATCAATATCAGAAGTTGAAGTTAAATCTCCTCTTGCAGCAGATCCAAATATAACTATAGATTTAAGATTGCTACCATAGCAATTTTTAATCTTTTCTATCAGGAAGTTTAGTTTATTTACCAAATTTTTGTAAAATACTGTTTCAATCATTTTCCTCTTCTTCTTTGCCACGAAGTATAAGTTTTATTGGGCTGTTTTCAAATCCCAATATAGTCCGGAGATTGTTCTCTAAAAATCTAAGATAGTTTTCTTTAAAACCTTCTTTTTTGTTTACAAAAAGTAAGAATGCCGGTGGTTTTCCGTCAAGTTGTGTCGCATAGTATATTTTAAGTGGTTTTCCTTGATATGAAGGGGGCTGTCTTAGAGATGTTATCTGTTTAATAGCTCTGTTTAACTGACCTGTTGATACTCTCTTAAATGCTTGTTGATATACATCTTTTATCTTTTTGAGAAGTTCATCTATTCCAACTCTCTTGACCGTTGAAGTTAAAATGATAGGGGCATAATCTAAGAAATAAAGTTTCTTTTTTGTTTTTTGAATAGCTTTTTCAAGTTCTTTTTGGTTTAGTTTGTCAATCTTGTTTAAAACAATTACTGCTGGCTTGTATCTCCTCTGAATAAGTCCTGCTATCTTAGTGTCCTGTTCTGTTGCTCCTTCTGTAGCATCTATAACGAGGACAACTACATCTGCTCTCTCTATAGCTTCTATACTTCTTCCTACAGAGAAAAACTCTACACCATAATCTACTTTTGATCTTTTCCTAATTCCAGCTGTATCTATAAATAGATATCTGTCTCCATCTTTTTCAAATACTGTATCAACTGTATCTCTGGTTGTTCCAGGAATATCTGATACCAACGCTCTTTCTTCTCCAAGTATGGCATTTAAAAGTGAAGATTTTCCGGCATTAGGTTTTCCTACTATAGCAACTTTTATATATTCTTGGTCTGTTTCTTCTTCCTCTTGTTCTTCTATCTCTTTTTCATACTCCGGAATACACTCATATATTTTGTCTAAAAGATCTGCAACTCCTAACTTTTGTATGGTAGATATAGGTATAACATTATCAAATCCAAGTTCATAAAATTCGTAAGCTAACTTTTCCTTCTCAGGGTCATCTATCTTATTTACTGCGACTACAACTGGTTTTTGGGTTCTTCGCAGAATGTTTGCTATCTCTCTGTCAAGTTCTGTTAAACCTTGTCTTCCATCAACAACAAACACAAACATATCTGAGAGGTCAAGTTCTTTCTCTACCTGTTTTCTTATATAAGGTGCAAACTTATCTTGGTCATCTGTTATGTATCCTCCGGTGTCAACAACCTCAAACTTTACTCCTCTCCAATCTGCTGTAGATATTATTCTGTCTCTCGTTACACCAGGTATATCTTCCACTATGGATTTTCTCTTCCCTATAATTCTGTTGAAAAGTGATGATTTGCCTACGTTTGGTCTTCCTACTATTGCTACTCTAAACATCTTCTCTCCTGTTATAATAATCTTTTAAACTTTCACCAAAGGAGTAATCTGATGAAGTTTATAATTTTTTTGGGATTAATAATTATATCTCAAGCTTTTGGATTTTCAAATAAAACAAAGGAAAGCCCTGTAAATGAACCAGAAGTTAAATTTTATACCTTAAAATCTGATTATCATAAAGGGGAAGAAGTATGTTTTGTATTTGAAAACAGATCTTCAAAACAGATATATCTCCCTTCTGCTGCTCCTTGGGCTGTTTTCTCTAAGGATAAGCCAGAGATGGCTGTATATTCTCCTCTGTCAGTTCAAGTTATTACGATAGTCAAGCCTTCCGAAAAGAAAAAGTGGTGCTGGAATCAGAAAGATATTGAAGGGAAAGAAGTTCCATCTGGAGAATACTATATAAGGATCACATTTTTTGATGATAAAGGAAACTCTTTTTTCAAGAAAGCTATCTTTAGGATAAATTTCTGATGAACTTCATTAAGAATACTATCATATTTTCTGTAGCTACACTTATAAGTCGTATCTTAGGGTATATAAGGGATGCTACGGTAGCATACTACTTTGGAGCAAACGTATTAACCGATGCTTTTTATGTTGCTTGGAGACTTCCAAACACACTTAGGCAACTTATAGGTGAAGGAAGTTTTAATGCAGCATTTATTCCTATTTACTCTCAACAGGAAAGACAGTCTATCGAAAATGCAAAACTTTATGCTTCCTCTCTTTTTAGTTACTACACTTTAATACTGTCTCTCATTACCGGTTTAGTTATACTTTTTGCTCCTTACTTTGTGAAGATTATAGCACCTGGTATTTCAAAGGGAGAAGGTTTTGAGGTTGCTACAGAGCTTGTCAGGATAGTGTTTCCTTATCTTATACTTATAGGTTGGACATCTTTTTTTATGGCTCTTTTGAATACAAGGGACAAGTTTTTTATACCTGCTGTATCTCCGGCTCTTTTAAACCTTTCCTTTATATTTAGCTCTGTTTTTTTTGTTGATAGATTTGGTATATACGCTCTTGCTTACGGTGCTTTGATAGGAGGATTACTTCAGTTTTTAGTTCAAATGCCTCAAGCTTTTAAGGAAGGTCTTATTTTTAAACCCACTTTAAAACCTCACCCACAGATAAAAACTACCTTAAAGAGAATGGTTCCAGCTTTTGCTGCATTTGGAGTAAGTCAGTTTTCGTTTGTTATAGACACGATAATTGCCTCTTTCCTTGCTACCGGAGCTATCACATATCTTTACTATGGAAACAGAATATTTCAACTTCCTTTAGGAGTTTTTATAATAGGTCTTGGTAATGCTCTTTTAGTATCTCTGTCAAAACATTATTCAGATGGTAATCTCAGAGAGTTCTATACCAGTATTCAAACAGGTATAAAGTTTTCTATATTTATATCTCTTCCTGCAACAGCCGGTATGGTTTTCTTAGGAAGAGAGATTGTTGATGTTTTACTTGTAAGAGGTAATTTTTCTCCCTATGATGCTTTGATTACATACTATGCTTTGGTTGGTTATAGTGTGGGCTTTTTAGGATATGCTCTCACAAGACCTTTTAAGAGTGGATACTTTGCAAAAGGTGATACTAAAACACCTCTTATCTCTACGGCTTTTGGTGTCTTTGGTAGTATTATTTTTGCTCTGCTTTTTACTTTTGCGTTTAACTGGGGTGTTTTTGGGCTGGCTTTTGCCTCATCCTTAGGTGGATTTTTAAATGTAGCCTACCTCTATTTTAGGTCCCATTTTGATATAGATATAAAGGATATATCTATATCTTTTTTAAAGAACTTTATAGCTGTTGGTTTTATGGTGTTGAGTATAGAGTTTATAAAGTTTGCTATTGCTTCAAAGATAGTTGTAGTATTTTTAAGTATATTCATATCTTCGGCTGTATATTTTGTTGTCAATACACTTTTAAAAGATGAAAACAGTATAATGTTTCTAAATATCTTAAAAAGAAAAGTTAAAGTCCGGCAATAACTTCAATCTCTATAAGTGCATCTTTTGGAAGTCTGCTGACTTCTACTGTGGCTCTTGCAGGTTTATGTTCTTTAAAATATTCTCCGTATATCTGATTTACTGTTTGAAAATCTTCAAGATTCTTAAGGTATATGGTTGTTTTTATAACATGATTTAGATTTAAGCCTGCTTCTTCCAGTATTGCTTTGATGTTTTCAAGGACTCTAACTGTTTGCTCTTTTATATCTCCACCTATAAATTGGTTGGTAGCTGGGTCTATTGCTATCTGTCCAGATATAAAAACTAAATTTTCATACTTAATAGCCTGTGAGTAAGGACCTATAGCTTGAGGTGCTTTTTCTGTCTGTATAATTTGCATCAGTAAACCTCCACATCATTTTCTGAGATTACTCTAAAAAGCTGGTGTTTAAACTCATCGTTGTAATCTACATGAAAATCTGAATGTAGCATTATTTCACACTGAAATCTACCGTTTTCATATATACATAGGACAACTTCTTTATCTCCTCTGTAGTGTGTAAATAGTTCTTTTAATTTTTTTGCTACACCGTTTAATGCTTTATCTTTGTGGATTTTTATCTTTATGCCTTTTAAATCTTTTGTAAATCTCTCTATTTCTATTATGTTGTTTGCTGTCATGGTTATAATCTCCTGTTCTTCATCAACATCTATTATTCCTTCTATAGCTACTAATGTATCATCTTGTATGATATGTCTGTTCTCAAGCTTCTCTGGAAAAGCCCTTATATCTATCTGTCCTGTTTCATCGGATAGTGTAAATACCATCATCGTGTTTCCTGATTTTGTTTTTTTCATTTTTAGATTGTCTATAACTCCAGCTATCATAACTTTTGAACCAGATTGTAATTTTCCGGAAACAAAAACTCCGTCGAAAAGTTGGTCTATTGTGAGTACTTTTCCTCTTAGCTCTTTTTTATATACGGATAGAGGATGTCCTGATAGATAAAATCCTAAAACTTCCTTTTCTAACTTTAATTTTTCTTTCTCTGTCAATTTAGTTTTACTGTCATAGATATGTTTTACTGGTAGATTCTGTGTTACCATCATACCAAAGAGAGAGCTCTGTCCTGCTTGTTTTGTCTCTTTTACCTTTTGACCATGGGATAGTGCTTTATCTACATTTTCAAGGAGAACTCCTCTATCTACACCTTCAAAATCAAATGCCCCGGCTTTTATGAGGGCTTCAAGGACTTTTTTATTTACGGTTTTAGAGTCAGTTCTTTCACATAAGTTAAACATATCTATATAATCACCATTCTTTTCTCTCTCCTCTACTATCTTTTGAGCTGACTGTTCTCCAACACCTTTTATCCGTGCAAGTCCAAATCTTATTTTTTTATCACTTTCTATATGGAAATTTGATTTACTTTTATTTATATCAGGAGGAAGTAGTTTTATATCGAAGTTTTCCATATCGTTTAATATGTTTAAAAATTTAGTGTCGTTATTCTCTGTTGAAAGTTTAACTGTAAAGAACTCTTCCGGATAGTATGTTTTAACCCAAGCTGTCCAGTATGACAGGTAAGCATAGGCTGTTGAGTGAGATTTGTTAAATGAGTAAGATGCAAACTTCTCTATATCTTCCCACAGTTTTGTTATTTTTTCTCTGTCAAATCCTCTCTCTACCGCTCTCTCTATAAATCTATTTTTCATTTTAGCCATAGTCTCTGGATTTTTCTTACCTATTGCTTTACGGAGGGTGTCAGCTTCTGCCATACTAAATCCAGATAAGATGTTAGCTATAAACATTATCTGCTCTTGGTAAACTATAAGTCCATAAGTTTCTGCAAGTATATCCTTAACTTCGTCAAAAGGATAAACTATCTCCTTCCTTCCGTGTTTTCTCTCTATATACTCATCAACCATTCCACTCATCAAAGGTCCTGGTCTGAATAGGGCAAGAATTGCTATAATTTCATCAAAGTGGTTAGGTTTTAGTCTTACAAGTAGGTCCTGCATACCTTTACTTTCAAGCTGAAATACACCAGTTGTTTTTCCTGACTGTAGAAGTTTATAAACATTTTCATCATCAAAAGAGAGAGATTTATAATCTACATCTATACCATGTCTTTCTTTTATAAGATTTTTCATCTGATTTAGTTCTGTAAGGGTTTTAAGTCCAAGAAAGTCCATCTTTACAAGACCAAGTTGTTCTAGGGTCTTCATCTCAAACTGGGTTGCAACATCTGAGTTTTTATCTCTATAAACAGGGACAAAATCATCAAGAGGACCAGGAGCTATAACAATTCCGGCTGCATGGATTCCTGTGTGCCTTGCTGACCCTTCAAGTTTCATTGATAGATCTAAAAGCTCCTTTACTTTTGGATCTGTTTCGTAAAGCTTTTTGAAATCCGGATGGGCTTCTAAGTTTTCTTTTATTGTTAAAGTTGAACCTTGAATTGGTCCGGGAAGTATCATCTTTGCTATTTTATCGGCTTCCTGATAGGGAAATCCCAAAACTCTTGCAACATCCCTTATAACCATCTTTGATTTCATAAAGTTAAAGGTTATTATCTGAGCGACAGATTCTTTTCCATATTTTTCTCTAACATAGTCAATGACTTTATCTCTGTTATCCATACAGAAATCAACATCAATATCCGGCATGGATATCCTATCTGGATTTAAGAATCTTTCAAAGATAAGTCCATGTTTCAACGGGTCAACTTCGGTTATACCAAGAGCATAAGCAACCAAAGAACCTGCTGCACTTCCTCTTCCGGGTCCCACTGGAATGCCATTCTTCTTTGCATAGTTAATAAAATCCTGAACTATAAGGAAATACTCTGAAAATCCCATATTTTTTATAACATTTATCTCATAATTCAATCTCTCTCTATACTGGTCTATCTTTTCTTGAGAAAGATTTTTCTCCTTTTCTAAAATCCTCTCTAAACCATCTCTTGACAGTTTTTCAAAGTATTCGGCGGGAGTTAAATCTCCAAACTCTTCTGGTATCTCAAATTTAGGAAACAGATAACCTCTCGTTTCTACTGTATCTATCTCTAAATTACACTTTTCTGCTATCTCCATCGTATTCAAAAGGTACTCTTCATATCCTTTGAATTTCTGATACATCTCTTCTGGTCTTGTAAAGTGAAGCCCTCTTACTTTAAAAGCTTTTCCCTTTTCTTTTAAATCCTTTAATGTAGTTTTCATCTGTAGAGCTTTTATAACATCGTGGGCTGCGGCATCCTCTTCATTGAGATAGTGGGAATCGTTCGTAGCCACAACTTTTATACCTAACTCTTTTGCTATCTTTATTATTCCTTCGTTTGCTATATTCTGCTCTTCAAGTCCGTTATTCTGAATTTCAAGATATAAGTCCTCTCCAAATATATCTTTAAGTCTCTTAGCATACTCTTTTGCTTCGTTAAGTCTTCCGGTTGCAATTAGATGAGGAACAAAACCTTTAAGACAGGCTGTCTGACAGATTAACCCTTCGTTATACTTTTCAAGTAACTCCCAATCTATCCTCGGCTTATAGTAAAATCCTTCCGTGTATGCAATAGAAGAAAGTTTCATAAGATTTTTGAACCCGGTTTTGTCCTTTGCATGTAGTATTAGGTGATAATTTTTATCTGTCAGTATATCATCTGAACCTTCTCCTTTTTTTTCAAATCTATTATTGGTAAAGTAGGCTTCCATACCTATTATCGGTTTAACACCTACCTTCTTCATCTCCTGATAGAACTCTATAGAGCCGAATATATTTCCGTGGTCAGTCAGTCCAACAGCCTTATATCCATACTCTGCTGCTTTCTGTGCTAAATCTTTTATTTTGATCGCTCCATCTAACAGTGAGTAATGGGAGTGAAGATGTAGATGAACAAAATCCTTTGACATTTATCTCACCTTTTTCAATATAATTTTAAGGATAAAAATTATACCAGTTTTGCTTTTATGGTAAAATGTAAAATAATAACAAAAAAGGAGAGAGACGATGAATAACAGAAAAGACAAACTTATTCAAGAGTATATCCATGACCCTTACTTTACAAAAGAGAAGTACCATGACCCATCTGTCTGTGAAAAATGTGGAGTTGTTTTCCATGACGGTATATTTGAGTGGATGGATTCTGTTCCTGAAAATGCTGAGAAGATTATATGTCCCGCTTGTAGAAGAATAATGGATAACTACGAAGGCGGTGTCGTTTATTTAAAAGGTTCTTTCCTTGAAAAACATAAAGATGAGATAATGAATTTAATCAGAAATATTGAAGAAGAAGAGGTAAAATACAGACCTCTTGAAAGGATAATTGATATTAAAGAAGAAAATGGTCAGATTACAATAAGAACAACTTATGAACACCTTGCAAGAAGAATAGGAGAGGCTGTCCATAGAGCCTACAAAGGAGACCTTAAACTTAATTATCCAGAAGGCTGGAAGTATGTGAGAGTTTACTGGGAGAGAGATTGATATACTGTGAAACAGGATAGAACTCTTTACAAGAAGAGTATCAAAAATCTACCAAAGGAAGTTTTACCAAGAGAGAAGGCATTAACTTACGGGATAGAGTCACTTTCAGATGAGGAGTTACTGGCTCTATCCTTAGGTTCTGGAACAAAAGGTTTAAACGTTTTAGGTGTGGCAGGTAAAGTTTTACAGGGAAAAGGTATAGAGTACCTAAAAAATCTTAATTTTCAGGATATTCAAAAGATTAAGGGTATAGGAAAAGCAAAGGCTTTACAGATACTGGCTATAGGTGAGATGATAAAAAGGGCTCAAAACCCAGAGGAAAAGGAGAAGATACTCAGTGTTGATGATGCATACAGATACTTTAAATTTCTCTCAAAAGAAAATCAAGAGATGATGGTTGCAATCTATCTAAATAGCTCAAATGAAGTATTACACAAACAAGTTGTAGCTGTTGGTTCTTTAAATGTGGTTAGAGTTCTTCCAAGAGATATTCTCTTTTATGCTGTGAAGTATAACTGTAACGGCATCATAATAGCTCACAATCACCCAAATGGAAAAGCTCAACCCTCAGATGAAGATATAGAATTTACAGAAAAACTTGCCAAACTCTCTAATGAGATGGGATTTGAACTCTTAGACCATATAATAGTTACAAAAAATGATTATTACAGTTTTGCACAAAAAGGACTAATTTAGGAGATGATATGGATATAAAGGCAATAATTACAGATATAGAAGGAACAACTACACCTATCTCTTTTGTAAAAGATGTTTTATTTCCATACTCTTATCAAAAAATAGAGGAATTTTTAAAAAATCACTGGGAAGAAGAAGAAATCAAAAAGATAGTAGAAGATATAAAACATATAGAGGGAAGAGATTTATCTTTTGAAGAAATTGTTAATACATTGAGAAGATGGATAGAGGAAGATAGAAAAATTACACCCTTAAAACAACTTCAGGGAATTATATGGGAAGATGGATATAAATCCGGAGAACTGAAAGGCTATATCTACCCTGATGCCTATGAGAAACTTAAAAAATGGTTTGAAAAAGGTATAAAACTGTATGTATACTCTTCCGGCTCTGTAAAAGCTCAAAAACTTCTCTTTTCTCATACTAATTATGGAGACTTAACTTATCTATTTTCCGGATATTTTGATACAAAAATAGGTAGCAAAATTGAATCAGAGTCTTACAAAAAGATTTTAGAAAACATAGGCATATCTCCTGAAAATATACTCTTTTTATCTGATAATCCTGAGGAAATAAAAGCAGCGGCTCAATCAGGAATAAAAGTTTATAGATTGGTAAGACCAAAAGATGCAGAATATATAGAAAATTTTCCATATCCTCAGATTACTTCTTTTGAAGAGATAAACATTTAAAACTTTTTATATTCCAATGCCTTTATTGATTTTAATCATTAAAAAATTCAAGAATTAAGGATATAATAGTCTTAAATCTTTTTTGGAGGTTGTTGTCATGCTTATAAACACCGGAGAAATTCCAAAGGTTGCTGTTAATCAAATGAATGAAGTTCATGATGTTGAAATTGATATTGTAAATAAACTTTTTGAAAAGATATCTCAGTATGATGAATCTGAAGACTCTTTTAAAGAGATTGTTAAGCTGTTTGATGAATTTTTAAATGACGTTATAAATCATTTTAGATTTGAACAGGAACTTATGGAAAAATACAATTTTTTTGCATATCCTATGCATAGAGGAGAACATGATAGAGTTTTGTATGAAATAAAATCTTTAGAAAAAGTTTTGAAAGAGAAAAAAGATGTTAAAGCTGTGAAGGACTATTTACTTTACACATTTAAACCTTGGATAATTAACCATGTCCAAACTATGGATACAGTTACGGCAATGTATCTGTTAAACTTTATTTAAACCTAACCAAAATCATTAAAAGTTTTAAACCTCTTGGTGTAAACTAATAAAAAATTTTTAACCAGGAGGTTTTTTATGGCAGAGTTTAGACACGTT
This sequence comes from Hydrogenothermaceae bacterium, assembly GCA_026418455.1. GTDB lineage: Bacteria > Aquificota > Aquificia > Aquificales > Hydrogenothermaceae > JAOABC01. The sequence goes on along the minus strand of JAOABH010000002.1, from coordinate 10,164 downwards.
TTTGTATGTATGCAGAGGAAACCACCGGGAATGCCATCATGTGGTGATAAAGGCTCAGATCAGATATTTATGAAGTTTCAGGAAGCTCTTATGATGAAAGGACTATTTAACAAGATGACAGTTACACCTACCGGATGTCTTGGACCTTGTATGTTTGGCCCAAATGTGGTTGTTTATCCAGATGCTATATGGTATGGAAATGTAAAACCAGAAGATGTTGAAGAGATTATACAGAAGCATATAATAGAAGGACAACCTGTTGAGAGATTAATAGTATCAAAGGGAAAACCACCGGGAATGTTCTAAAAATGGAAAAGATTTTAGTCCATATATGTTGTGGAGTTGATAGTGTATATGCTTTAAGATATATAAAAGAACAGATGCCTACCGCTGAGCCGGTAGGTTTTTTTTATGATCCAAACATTCATCCAGAGGAAGAGTATAACCTTCGCTGGATAGAAACAAAAAGAGTGTGTGATAGTTTGGGCATAGAATGTATAAAAGGTGAATATGAAGTTGATGTATGGATGGAGAGAGTAAAAGGATATGAAAATGAGCCAGAGAGAGGAGAAAGATGCACCATCTGTCATGATTTAAGACTTGAAAAATCTGCAGAAATTGCCAAGCAGATAGGGGCTAAATATCTTACTACCGTTTTGATGATGAGTCCTAAAAAAGATTTTGATGTTTTAAAAGAGATAGGTGAAAGAGTAGCTAATAAATATAATATTGAATTTGTCAGTTTTGATTTTAGAAAAAACGGTGGAACTGAAAAGATGAATACCCTCTCCCGTCAATCTCAACTTTACCATCAAAATTACTGTGGCTGTATATACGGTCTTTTTGGTCAAAAGAAGAATGTAGAGTTTTATCCGGAGCTTGTATCTTTTAGTAAAGGAAGGCTTGCAGGTTCTACACAGGAGCTTTTGTTTATAAAACAGATAAGACTTTTTTCTGAAAATTTAGGATTAAACTGTTTTGAACAGGAATTTACATTTATAGGTTGGAGAGTTATCTCTTCAATTCTAAAATTGAATTCTAAGGAAATTTACCACAAGGTTTTACCTTATTCTGTTTCTATAAAAGGAGTTTTAAGAGATAAGATAAAGGAAAAAATAGAAACAGAAAATAAAGTTATTTATAAACTTTATAAATCTACAGTCGAAATCTGGAAGATAGAGGATATAGATAACTTTGTTTGGGATAAGCTAAGATACAACACTGACCCGGTTTTTATAGTTCAACAGGATTTAAATCCGGAAGATAAGATAGAAATTCAGTTAAAAACAGAGTTTGACCCTACTTTAAAATCAAGGAACTTAATAATAGGAAATCCAAACAGCTATAAAAAAGAGTTTTTCTATAGTGATACTGATTACTACGGTAAAGGTGGATATAGTTTAACTGAGATTTTCTCTTTCATAGAGAAAAATGTAACTCAGATAAAAGAAGGAGATTTAGGAGTAGTTATACTTGGTGCAAACTACTGTGGAAAAGTAGGAGAAAAAGTTTTTTATACTCTTTCCAGTAAAGATATACTCTCTATATGATGTGTATTTGGAAACATATCTATCATACTTACAGATTTTAGTTTAAAGCCGTTGTTTTCAAAATAGTTTATATCCCTTGCCAAGGTGGAAGGATTACAGGATATGTATATTACACGTTTTAATCTATCTATTTTTGATACACTGTTTATAACTTCTTTACCTATTCCAGCTCTTGGTGGGTCAAATATAATTGTATCAGGCTTAAAATCCAAAGCATACTTTATTCCTTTCTCTGCTTTTGCTTTCAAAAATCTTACATTTTTTAAACCATTATGTCCTATATTTGATTTGGCATCTTTTACCGCAGATTCGTTTAGTTCTATTCCTAAGACATCTTTTACATAAAATCCGGCAGGAATAGAAAAAGTTCCTACACCGCAATAAAAGTCAAGTAATCTCTCCGAAAGATTTTGTTTTAGTATCTCTTCAACTTTTTTTATTAATTTTGGTATCTGATATATATTTACCTGAAAGAAGCTATCCATAGATACTCTAAATTTATATTTATCTACCATATAAAATATAGACTTTTGTCCTAAATCTATTCTGTTTTTCTTGGATTCAAAAGATACACCTTTTATATCTTCACTTACTTCCTCATGAATTATCTCTATTTTAGGTATAACATTTAAAATCTGACTGTCATCAGAAAAGATGAATTTAATAACTTTTTCATCTTTTGTATTGGAAAATATATGTATGTTTGATGGTTGTAAGCCATATTTAATTAAGAACTTTTTAAGAGGTTTTATAAGTTGATTTATATCCTCTTTTAAAAGTAAACATTCTTCTATATCAACTGTTTGGTGAGAATCTCTTTTATAAAATCCGAAATTTTTACCATCAAATTTAAACTGTACTCTATTCCTGTAATAAAACGGATTTTCAGAAGGGATAACCTCATCAACATCTGTTTTTATCTTACCTATTCTTAAAAGCTGTTCTTTTAGGATTTCTGTTTTGATTTTAATCTGATTTGTGTAATCAGTATGTTGAAAATCGCAACCACCACAAACTGTGTAATATTTGCAAGGAGGATTTACCCGTATTTTGCTTGGGTTTATTATCTGTATAACTTTACATTCATTGTAATCTTTCTTCTCTTTTGTTATCCGGACTTCTACCTCTTCTTCCGGTAATGTATAAGGTACAAAGCAAGGTTTAGAATCTAAAAATCCAATACCAAATCCACCATAAGCAATCTTCTCTATTTTAATCTTCATCTTTATTTAATTCTCCAGCATTTTTTAAAATAATTTTAATGAAATTTTTATCGTAGTAATTTCCCTTTTGGATGAGTTCATCTATTAGTGGAGTTGTGTTTGATACAACTTTACGCATTATTTATTTCCTTGATAACTTCTTCCTCTATATTTGGAGATATTTGAACTCCGTATTTGCCAAGTAGATCTATAAAGTCAATCCTTTTTATACCTAAGATTTTTGCAGCTTTTCCGGAGCATATTTTTCCAAGCTCATATAACTTTATGATTGTAGCAGTCTTTACATCTTTTTCATCTAATTTAAGTTCATCTGGTATGTCTATTACCACTTTCATCATCTTACCTCTACTGGTATACTTTTGTTGTAGGCTTTATCTACTGCGTAAATTGTATATACATCTCCTTCTTTGTAATCTTTATCTATAAAGTAGTAGCTCTTTATAGGTATGTCAAGAATTGGTTTGCCATTTTTATATATGATATAGCCTATAACATCTTTAGAATTACTCTCTTGCCATATTAAAGTAGCCGAACTATCCTCGTTTTTTATGATTTTTGGTTTTGTTGGTGGATTTGGAGGAAAGGTATCTCTATACTCTATACATACAGTTTTTGAGAAATCTGTTTCCACATTTTTTGATATATAGACTGTATAGTAATAACAGTATGTTTTTCCGTTTTCCACCTCTGTGTCTATATACTCTCCATCTATCTGTTTGTATATGTTGATGGTAAACTGCTGAGGAGAAATAACTTTGTATAGATTTATCAAATCCCTGTTTTGATACTTTATAAGGACTCCTTCGTCCGTGTTGATAATTTTTAAATCCGGTAAATTATAACCGTCTATCTTAACAGGTAATATACATACTCTTTCCGATAATTTACTTCTATTTTTTTTTGTTTTTACGGCTATCTGATAGCATCTCTCTTTATGGGTAAGTTGGTCAAAGAACCAGTATTGATTTCCTTCGTTTTTTATATCTGCTTCGTAAGGTTTGTTATCTTTGTATATCTCAAAATGAAAGTTTTCCTGTATCTTCCTGCCATCTTTATACACTCCAGAGTAATCAAAGGCTATTAATCCGAACTTGCCTATCTGTCTCGTTGATATTTTTGTTACAGGAGCTGGCTCATCAGTAGGAGGAGGTTTTGGGTCTCCTTTTACTCCACAGGAAGTTATAAAACCAGATATAGCAACGATAGAAACTATTTTAAATATTATTCTCAATTACAAACTCCCTCAGTTTTAGAAGCTTTCTTATTATATCCGGAAACTCTTTTAAAGGTATCTGGTTTGGTCCGTCTGATAGAGCCTTAGAAGGGTCTGGATGGGTTTCAAAGAAAAGTCCATCTACTCCTACTGATATGGCTGCCTTTGATAGAGGATAAGCGAACTCTCTCTGTCCGGAAGAAGCTGTTCCTAAACCTCCTGGAATCTGTATGCTGTGGGTTGCATCATATATAACTGGAGCATACTGCCTCATAATTGGAAGACCTCTAAAATCAACTACAAGATTATTATATCCAAAAGTAGTTCCTCTTTCTGTTAGATAAACTTTATCACAACCAACAGCCTTAAGTTTATCTACTATATTTTTTGTATCCCATGGAGCTAAAAACTGTCCCTTTTTTACATTAACCTCTCTTCCTGTCTGTCCAGCTGCGATAATTAAATCTGTTTGCCTACATAGAAATGCTGGTATCTGTATAATATCAACAACTTCTGCAACTTCTTTTGCTTGATAACTTTCATGTATATCCGTTAAAACAGGTAGATTAAATTTATCTTTTACCTCTTTTAAAACTTTAAGTCCAAATTCAAGTCCATGTCCTCTGAAAGAATTTATACTGCTTCTGTTAGCTTTATCAAAAGATGATTTAAACACAAATCTTATATCTGAAAATTCATCTTGAAGTTTTCTTAAAACTTCTGCAACTTCAAAACATACTTCCCTACTTTCTATCACACATGGTCCAGCTATTATAGTAAACATATCTAACCTCTATAAAATTTTTATAATTTAAAAATATACATTTTTTCTAATCTCTGTGAAGTTTTTTGTTAAGTTTTTGGATTGAGTAAACAAAAGAAGCGTGAGACCAAGTTAATGGGCATACAGAGAGAGGCTCTCCGGATATAGGGTCATACTGTTCTGCTAAAAGTCCTGCTTGACTTTTCCTCTTTACAACCCAATTTATCAAGTCCATTGCTTTATCCAATCTATCCTGTTCCATATACCAATTTGCAAGCCACAGGGTTGTTATTATCCAAGGATTACCCGGAAATTTGTCAGATACCTTGTGATAGTAATCATTTTCATATCTTGCCAGTCCCCCTATACCTTCTCTTATCCACAGTTTTTCCTCTATCTGCTTTACTGTGTTTTCCATCCGGTAATCATCTGGAGATACCACTCCAAACTCATAGAGAAGTAATAAACTACTTTCCACAGTTTTATCTTTTGTGAAACTACCATCTTTGTTTAGATATATTCCTCTTAAGAATCTTCCAGATTCTTCATCATAAAGATAGTTGAGAATAGATTCCTTTAATTTTTCTGCTGTTTCTCTGTATTTTACGCTTTCTGATCTGTTTCCTACAACTTTTGCTAAGTTAGAAGCTGATATTAGTCCGGCATAAACTGTTGCAGATGTGTATGTGAATATACCTCTCCTCTCTTCCCAGAGGTCATAACTTGGTTGAGGTAAATTAGTTTTAGGGTCTATATATCTACACATAAATTCTGAAGCTTTCCTTACAAAACCGTTATACATGTAATCTATAAACTCTATATCTTTACTGTTTAAATAATGATTGTATAAAGCCACTATAACTAAACTTGTCTCATCTTCCTGTATCGGAAGTTGATAATTTTCTTCTTCATCACACCATGGATGCCAACTTGACCCTGCTGTTCCATCAGGTGAGTATTTATGTAATAAAAATCCTTCATCAGTTATATGTTTTTTACAGAATTTGAAGAAATTTTTTGTTAAATTTGTGTATCCGGCGTTATCCAAAGGGATTGATATAAAAGCTCCGTCTCTTGTCCAAAGATAACTGTAATGATCTTTATTAAATTTATAAATAGATGTGTCATTTGCTGCAACGACTGCACCGTTATTATCGAAATGAGCCCTTGTTATAAGAAGACTTCTATAATACAGATTTCTCATCTCTACTGGAATAGGTGAAGTTATTATTTTTTTCGTGTTAACCCAGAAGTTCCAAAAATCTTCCGTTTCTTCTATCAGATGTTCAAGACCTTCTTGTTCAACTTTATCTTTTAGTTTCTGTATCTCTTCGTAATTTTTGCCTACAATGTGATAGTAATAAACAGTTTTTGTTCCTAAGTCTTCTAATTTTCCTTCTATACACCAAGCCGAATCTATCTCTCCCTGCATAATCTTAGTTTTTTTGAGATTTCCCTCTTCTATCTCTCTCCAAGACCCAGATGTGTGATTTCTTTTTGAAGTTGTATATGTAAAACCATCATTTTCAGAAGATATAAATATGTAAGTCTGTCCTTTATAATGTATAAGTCCCCTCATTTTAGGGTCATAGTAAGCTGTATTTCCTATATCTGACTCATTTAGATTAAAACTATGATAAAAGCATATTTTATAGTTTATCTCTCTATCATTTAGATTTTTGATATCTATCCTGTATATCAGGACATCAAGGTACTTATGGATTGTTGCTGTTATATCTAAACTTATCCCTAAATCTTCTTTTATAGCTTTTATATCCGCAACTAAACTTTTCTCCCTGTAAGAGAACTTTATATTCCAACTGTCATCTATCCAGCTGAACTTTTTATCAGCCCAGACTCCTATGGATATAGGATTAGAGTTTAGATGGTTATACATTCCAACATAGGGAAAGTAGTAATCTCTTATTGTTATGTGAGAATCTATATTTACAAAAAATTTACCATTACTTAAAACTAACTCTTTTTTCATTCTAACCCTCTTGTTAAACTCAAAATAACGGATTCAGGAATGTATTCATACTCTTTAGGTTTCAGTTTTCCGATAGATATATCACCTATTTTAACCCTAATTAACCTTAAAACTCTATGACCAAAAGCCTTAAAGTATCTTCTGAGTATTCTCTTTTTTCCACTATGGATTTTTACTTTTAGCCAGGTGGAATTTTTCTCCTTTTTTAAAATTGTTATATTATCAGGTTTGAAAAATCCATCTTCAAGGTTTGTACCTTCTTTCATTTTCTCAAATTTTTCGTTATCTACTGTACCTTGAAGTTGTAGGATATACTCTTTTTTTATATCGTGTTTTGGATGGGTAATTTTATAAGCAACATCACCATCATTTGTAAGGATTAAAAGTCCTTCACTGTCATAATCTAATCTACCTGCCGGAAATACTCTCTCTCTTATCCCTACCTCTTGAAGTAGGTCTGTTAATGTTTTCCTACCGAATTTGTCCTTACCAAGTTCAGATAGGTATCCTCTGGGTTTGTATATCTTTATGTAAACTGTTTTCTCCTGTGGTTTAACTGTTTTACCTTCAACTTCTATAGTATCTTTGGCAGGGTCAACTTTAAAACCAAGATCTTTAACAACTTCTCCATTTACTTTAACTTTACCTTCTTGTATGAGCTGGTCTGCTTTTCTCCTTGAGCAAACTCCGGATTGTGATAAAAATTTATTTAATCTTATCATCTTTTTTGAATAACTATAAACTTTCTCTCCGGAAAGCCTTTAAAGTTTAAAGTAACTGTGAAGTTTTTAAGCTCCTCTTCTACATCTTTTCCTTTCATTATTATTATATAACCGTTATCTTTCAGGATATTTTTACCTATCTTTAAAACTTCAAATGTTTCTCCAGTTGCTCTACTTACAACTATATCAAACTTTCTTTCTATACTCTCTGCTCTTTGGCATAGAACTTTAAAGTCTAAATTTAGTTCTCTTTTTAATGTTTCCAAAAACATACATTTTTTACCAACAGACTCAATAAGGTAAAGGTCTATTTTGTCTTGATAGTATATTTTAAGTGGAACACCTGGAAATCCTGCTCCTGTTCCAAAGTCCCCTATCTCTTTACCGACTGGCTTTATTCCAACCGTCTCAAAAAGTTTAACTAAGGTAAGACTGTCAAAAAAATGTTTAGTCATAATTTCTTCTTTTTTCTTTATAGATGTGAGATTATAAACTTTGTTCCACTTCAGCAAAAGTTGTAGATATTTTTCAAAAAACTCTATCTGGTTTTGTGATAGCTCTATACCATTTTCAAAAGCCAACTTCCTTAATATATCCACTACTTTAACACCTTTTTTGTTTTGATATAAAAGATATATAGGTCAAGTTCCGCCATAGATAAACTTAATCTATCACAGATCTTAGATAATGCCTCTTCACATTCAAGATATGCTTTCTTTGTTAAACTTTTTCTCTCTTTGACCAATCCGGTTTCTACCAAAAATCTGTAAATATGCCTATCAACTATTGCTACATCTTCAAATCCTATATTCCTTAAAAAATGAGATGCTTCTTTATACCCATAGCCGTAGATATTATTTACCAAAACTTCCCGTAATTCTTTGCTATCTTTGTAGTTTTTAATAGATTCTATCAGTTCTACCTTCTGTCTTAAATTAACTATTCTCTCCGCTCTTTGCTGAGCAAATCTGTGTCCTTTTGATTTTATAACTTCAAAAAGTTTCTCAAAGGAATACTCTCTAAAACCTTCTATCTCTATCTCTTTCTGTAATTTTATACCTAAGGAAGCTGAAGAGTTTGCAGTTAAAATACAAAAACAACTTTCAGAGAATATATCTGCCAGATAAGGTTCTATATCCAAGAAAGGTTTAAAGCTAAATGTAGTTAAACCATTTTCTCTTAAAGTTTTAAACTGTGATATTCTCTCTTTTACAAACTGCTCAACTTCTGGTTTAACCGTTAATATTATATCTTCTGCTATCAAATCTTTGGCATACCCCTAAGTAGATTGTAACCGTTATAGAATATACCCTCTCCATCTACAAATACATTATGAATAATCTCTTTATCTTTTAAAGATATTTCTTTATCGTCAAACACCATTATCAATTGGTGAACATTTCCTATGGTCTCAAAAGCTATTTTATTCGTGAAGGTTATAACTTTCACTTCACCTTCTTTTATGTTGAAAATCTTTTTCTCTCCATCAATTGATGCAGTTATCCAAACATCTCCATTAGATTTCAGTATAATCTGCTTTTGACTATCTGAAGTATCTGTTTGATTTTCCAAAGTTGGTTTAATATCTACTGTGTTGTTTAGTGAAACTTTTGGCTCTGACGGACTGTTTTTAGCGGTTGCATGTATATATATGGAAAAAATAACTAAAATAGCTATATGTGGAATCAATTTGACAGATTTTATCAGAATGTTACTGTATCTCTTTTCTGAAGGTTTATAAACTTCTGTGTCTGTATTATTAATTTTTATGTCATAATCTATATTTAAAAACTTCATGATAGCTTTTGCTTGCAATTTGCCGTAAGGAGTTTTTATATACTCTGGATCTTCCTCTATTTTTTCTATAATCTTTACTGGTATAGAACTTTTTTCCGAAAGATCTTCTATAGTTAATCTTGCTGATTCTCTCTTCTTCTTTATAACCTCACCGAGTTCCATTACTTTTCCTGTTAAACTGTTTTTGTGTAAAATATTTTAACATATAATTTTAAATCTGGTTTTTTGGAAATAAAAAACTCTTGACGTGAAGTTAAAGTTTATATATAATATTTATCTCACTAATTGAAAACGCCGGTGTAGCTCAGTCGGCAGAGCAGGTGATTTGTAATCACCAGGTCGTGGGTTCAAGTCCCACCGCCGGCTTTGAAATGAAGAATAGGAGAGGTAGCCAAGCGGCCAACGGCAGGAGACTGTAAATCTCCCGGCGAAAGCCTTCGGCGGTTCGAATCCGTCCCTCTCCATAAAAAATGCGGGAGTAGCTCAGTTGGTAGAGCATCTGCCTTCCAAGCAGATGGCCGCGGGTTCGAGTCCCGTCTCCCGCTCTAAACTTTAAATTTTCCAAGGACGTAAGAAGGTTATCAGCCTTTTTACGTCTTTTTATGTTTTAATACGCCCAGGTAGCTCAGTCGGCAGAGCACACCCTTGGTAAGGGTGAGGTCGCGGGTTCAAGTCCCGTCTTGGGCTTAAAAGAGGGAAAGTTTATACTCATCAGGAGGTAAAGAACATATGGCAAAGGAGAAATTTGTAAGAGGAAAAGAGCATCTAAACGTAGGTACAATAGGGCACGTTGACCACGGGAAAACCACATTAACAGCGGCTATCACATACGTACAAAGTAAGAAAGGGTTAGCCAAATTCGTAGGATACGGAGACATAGACAAAGCACCAGAAGAGAGAGAAAGA
>JAOABH010000007.1 GCA_026418455.1 Hydrogenothermaceae bacterium | reverse complement strand
AACATTAACAAAGGAAGAGTTAAGACAGTTATACGATAAGGATTTTCCTCTCTGGGTTGAGGTAAATTTAGAACTACTGAAAGATAAAGCTTACGACATGGTTGACTGGGATAATTTACTTGAGGAGATTAAAGATATGGGCAGGTCTGATTTAAAAGCATGTATCAGCTATCTTGCAGTAATCTTGGCACATATCTATAAATTAGAAAATCTGAAGAAATACACAAAAGCCGGAGAGCAAGAGGGAGGATACGGTTGGATTAAAAGTATAAAAAACTCCAGAAGACAAATAGAAACGATGTTAAAACATTCACCAAGCTTGAAAATAAAGCTTCCTTTAGAGATAGATAAGGCTTGGGACTATGCAGTTAACATTATAATTTCTGACCTTGAAGATATGGGATTGGAACATCTTATACCCACAATTCCAAAAGATTGCCCTTACAGTTATGAAGAAGCTATGAATAAGGAGGTGTAATGATAGATAAAGATTTTACAGCTCAGGAAAAGAAAATTACTCTTGGCCTTGCTGGAGTTTTTTCTCTAAGAATGCTCGGGTTATTTTTAGCCCTACCAGTTTTAAGTGTTTATGCCAAATCTATGCCCGGTTCTGATGCATTTTTAGCAGGTTTAGCAATAGGTGCATACGGACTAACACAGGCAATATTTCAGATACCTTATGGTCTTTGGAGTGATAAAATAGGCAGAAAACCAATAATTATTTCAAGTACAATAATATTTATACTCGGTAGTTTTTTGTCAGCCTATGCTTCCTATATAGAGAACATTCACCTTCTAATTATAGGAAGATTACTTCAAGGTATAGGAGCTGTTTCTTCCGTAGTTATAGCATTACTTGCTGACCTTACAAGAGAAGAGATAAGAACCAGAGCAATGGCTACAATTGGAGCATCTATAGGTATGGCTTTTGCTTTTGGTATGGTTTTAGGACCACTGATAGCATCTTACTTTGGACTTGCCGGAGTTTTTCTATTTACCGGAATACTTGCTCTCATATCTTTACCTTACATAATATTTGGTATAAAAGAGCCGGAGAAAGTAGTCCACCATGATGATGCCGAATTTACAGCCTCTTACCTATCAATAGTTTTAAAAGATAAAAACCTTCTCAAGATGGATTTTGGAATGTTTGTTTTACATATGACTCTAACAGCTGTATTCACAGTTGTACCTCTAATCTTTGCCCATCAACATAGTATAGATTTGAGAGATTTATGGAAAATATATCTACTTATGTTTTTCGTTGGTCTAACTCTAATGGTTCCTTCTACAATAATAGCTGAGAAAAAAAATAAAGTAAAACAGGTAAAACTGTTAGGTATTGGAATTTTGATTGTATCTTTCATAATGTTTATGGTGTTTAAAGAAAATTTCTATCTAACCGTGTTAGCAATAGTGGTTTACTTTACTGGATTTATGATGCTGGAACCTATAATGCCATCTCTGATGAGTAAGTACGCAAACCCAAAGGTTAAAGGAACAGCTTCTGGAGTGTTTAATACTTCCCAGTTTATAGGAGCTTTTGTAGGTGGTGCTGTAGGTGGCTATTTTGCTAAAATAGACCCAACTTTTAAACTTAACTTTATATTTTTGACCTTGTTAACATTGATATGGATGATACTTGTCATTCCTATGGAAATGCCGGTAAAGAGAAATTAAATGATACCAATAAGAGATAACATCCCCACAAGAAGCTTCCCAGTTTTAACTGTTTTACTTATAGGGATAAACACCGGTGTATTTCTTTATGAACTTTCTCTTCCAGAAAACCAGCTTCAACTTTTTGTATACTCATTTGGACTTCTACCGACAGATATAGTTGAATTTAACTTACTTCCTATTTTTACACATATGTTTTTACACGGAGATGTGGGACATATTTTAGGTAATATGCTCTTTCTGTGGGTTTTTGGTAATAATGTGGAAGATGCATTGGGAAAAGTTAAATTTTTAACTTTTTATATACTCTCCGGACTTGGGTCTGCATTTTTACAATCTTCTGTTTCATTAATTACGGGAGATTTAAACACTCCTATGATAGGAGCATCGGGTGCTATAAGTGGTATATTGGCAGGTTATATGAGATTGTTTCCTTTTGCAAAGGTTCTTGCTGTAATCCCTCCTTTTATATTTTTTATCTTTACACTTCCGGCTTGGTTTTTTATAGGTTACTGGTTTTTAATTCAGGTACTATCGGCAATGTTTATCCCTGTGACACTTGGAGGAGTTGCTTGGTATGCCCATATAGGAGGATTTTTAACAGGATGGTATACCTTAAGACTCTTTATAAAAAATCCATTAAAGTTTTAAAAAAATATACCGAAAGTGTAGACCTAATCCTATTAGGAGCAAAGTATGGTTTTTAGAGCTGTTTTAATGTTATTGGTATTAGCTAACACTTTTTCTTTTGCAAAGGATAAAAGCATATACATTGTAGCCCAGACAAACCCAAAAACAGAAGACTACTCTTGGATAGAAAGATACTTTTTAGTTGAAAGTCTAAATGTTTATGATTTAGTTATGTTAAAGAAAAATGAACTTGAACTTACAGAAAAGCAGATAAACGACATAAACTCAGAATATAACAAAATATTCCCAATAATGCTTGGAAAAGCAAGAATAGTAAAAGATAAAGAAGAAGAACTGAGAAATTTAGTTATAAAAACAAACGACTCTCAGAAAATAAAAGATTTACTTATAGATATAGCAAAACTTAAAACTGAGCTATCTGTCCTTGATATAAATCTTTTTAAAACTATCCAGTCCATACTCAACAAAAAACAGAATGAAAAATTAAACAGCTATTTACTTAAAAATACATACTGACCTTCTGATATAATAATTTAAAAAGTCAGAGGTTGAAAAGTGTTTGATAAGATTGCCAGCTCTAAATGGAAACATATCGTTATGTATATTACAGTTTTTGCTTTTGTAGCTACATCTTTGGTAGCCATATTAATATACAAATTTAGCGGTGAAATTAACGGAGTTGCAGAAGTTAATGGTAGAGAGATTCCATTTTACCATTTTAACTATGCCTATGAGATGGCTACGAGAAATCTACAAGCCCAAAATATAGACCCTACTCAATTTAAAAAAGAGATAGTGAAAGAAGTTATAGATGATTTAATACAGACAGAACTAATATATCAAGAAGCAGAGAAAGAAGGATTAGTAGCAACTTTTCAACAGGTGAAAGAAGAGATATTAAATATCCCAGCTTTTCAAGTAAATGGCAAATTCGACAAACAGCTATACATCCAAACCATAAACTCCTTAGGACTGTCTCCAGAAGGTTTTGAGGAGATATTAAGAAAAGAGTTAACTGTAAATAATGTAAGAGCAATACTGCTCTCTTCTCTCTATGTTTCAGATGATGAAGTTGAAACATTCACAAAGAAACAACTTACAAACATATCCGGTGAAGTAACTTTGATAAAACCAAAAGAACCTATCATTACAGACCAACAGATAAAAGATTATTATGAAAAACATAAAAAGGATTATGCATCATCAAAAGATAAAAAAATAGTAGTGTATAGAATAGATATTCAAAAACTCGGTGAAGATAAAGCACAGGCAGTTGCCAAGGAAAGTTTTACAAACTTAAAATCTGGAAAACCTGTTTCTCCAGATGCAGAGAAGCTATACGAAGATACATTAACCAATATAAAATCAAAAACAGATTTACCTTCTGATTTAATATCTGGCATGGAGAGTTTATCGGAAAATAAAGATATCCTCTTTCTAAAAAATGGAAATAGTTATTACATAGCAAAATACTTAGGTGAAGTTTACCAAGAAACACCTTTTGAATCTGTAAAAGAATCTATAGCCAGAAAATTAAAAGAAGAGCAGACACAAAAAGCCATAGAGGAATTACAAAAATCAAATCAAACATTGGTAGATTTACTAAAAAACAACCAAACTATAAGAGAAAATGTTGATAATATCACATTACAGGAGTTAATAGTAAAATACGGTATAAAAGCTGATGATTCTGGCAAAATATTAAATCTGAAATTAGGACAGACATCTACACCTATAAATGTAAGGGAAGGAATAATGATATTCAATCTAACTGGAATATCACAACCTGATAAAAATAAAGTAGAAGAGATGAAAAAAAGTATTTTACCTTTAGTTAAAAATCAGAAATTTAACGACATATACAGAATGTATGTAGATAAACTTAAAGAAAAAGCAAAGATAAAGATAAACAAGAGGATTTTAGAGAATGGATAAAACACCTTATGCTGAGGAATTTCTACTTAACCAGTTGGAGTTGATAGTAAAGAGTATTAAAAAACCTGTATACAAAGAAGAAGTAAATAGGTTTTTAAAAAATGAAGAGTGGTTTAATCTTTTTAAGATTGCCAAAGACAAAAAATCAAGGAATTACAAAAACGGAATATTGGAAAGAGTGACAGCTTTAGGTTCTTTAGCTCTATGTTTATATGACAACTATCCCATCATAGATATAGACCTCATTCTATCAGCAGTAGTGATAGCAGGCTTTAAAGATGCCATAGGTAAAAAACCTGTTTATGATTACTTAAAAAATGACGAAATAAAAAGTATAGTTTTTAAGAAAAGTAGAAAAAAACCAAAAGTAGAATATTTTCTGTTTGATGAGATAGTTAAGATAGATAGTAGAGTTTATAACTATTTGCTTTTATGATTTCAGTCATATAAAATATATTATTATCGTTAGAAAGGAGGAGATATGGAAACCTTATTTGATAACGGCACTCATAAGAATATCCTTCTGGAAGATTTTGGACACGGTGAGATGGTTCAGGCAAATGTCCATCTTATAGTTGACAACGGGAAAGGTATAATACTTGACCCAGGCGGACACAAAGTTTTTAAGCATCTTCTTCAGGAGATAGGAGTTATCATAGGTGTTGATAATTTAGAGTGGATATTTTTCTCCCACCAAGACCCTGATATTGTTGCTGCTGCAAACGGTTGGCTTATGACAACAAAGGCAACTGCTATAGCTTCTAAACTTTGGCTTAGATTTATACCACACTTTGGTGTTGACAGACTCGTTGTTGATAGAATAAAAGGGATAGATGATGAAGGGACAATAATTAAGTTGGGAAATACAGATATATATATATTACCGGCTCACTGGTTACATTCACCAGGGAACTTTCAGGTTTACGATTCCGTATCCAAAATACTTTACTCCGGAGATTTAGGAGCCTCCTTAGGACAGGATTATATGTTCGTGGAGAATTTTGAGGAACATATAAAGTATATGGAAGGATTCCACAGAAGATATATAGCAAGTGGCAGGGCATTGAAAAACTGGGCGAAAATGGTAAGACAGCTTGATATAGAGACAATAGCACCTCAACATGGAGCAATTTTTAAAGGTAAAGATATGGTTAATAAATTTATAAACTGGGTAGAGAGTTTAGATACAGGTGTTGATCTAATGGATGAAGTTTATAAGATACCTACAAAAAGGTTTGTTGCATAGTTGATAGAGCATTACCCAGTTTTATATAGAGAGATAATCAACTTTACAAAAGATATAGAAGGATGGCTTGTAGATGCCACGTTAGGTGGAGCAGGTCATTCCTATCTTATATTAGAAAGCAATCCAAACATAAAAATCATAGGCATAGATAGGGATGATTATGCCATTGAGATAGCTTCCCAAAGGTTATCTAAATTTAAAGATAGAGTCATTATAAAAAAGTCGGCTTTCAAAGATATTGACAAAGTTCTCCAAGAAGTTGGGTTAGAAAAGGTAAACGGTTTTTTATTTGATTTAGGTGTATCTACATTTCAACTTAAAATGGATAGAGGATTCTCTTTCCAGAGAGAAGAGTTCTTGGATATGAGAATGGATAAAAGTCAGTATTTAACAGCTTACGATGTAGTAAATACATTTAAAGAGTATGAACTTTTTAAAATTATTAAAGAATATGGAGAAGAGAGATTTGCAAGATGTATAGCTAAAAAGATAGTAGAAAATAGGAAGAAAAAAAAGATAGAAACTACAAAGGAACTTGCAGATATAGTTATCCAATGTTATCCACCTTCTTTAAGAAGGTCTTCAAAGATACATCCGGCAACAAAAACCTTTCAGGCTATCAGGATAGTTGTAAATGATGAGTTGAATCAAATAGAAACGGCTTTAAGTAAGGCTGTAAATCTACTTGAAAAAAATGGTCTTATTATGGTTATATCCTTCCACTCTCTTGAAGATAGAATAGTAAAAAACTGTTTTAAAAGGTTTAAAGAGTTAAAGTTATTGGAAATTTTGACGAAAAAGCCTATAACTCCATCGGAAGAGGAATTAAGAGAAAATCCTCCTTCCAGGAGTGGGAAATTGAGAGTGGCAAGGAGAGTTTAAAATGATAGCAGTAAGTGATAAAGTAGTATTAATAAGAGATATAACAGCTCTGATTAAAAGAAATAAGCTATCTTTAACAGTAATCTTTGTATCTCTAATTACATTAATAGGTTATAGTCATTTAACTTTCTCCATAGAAAAGGAAGTTTATGAATTGAACCATACTAAATCTTTGTTACTATCAAAGAACTTTGAACTTAAGAAAGAGATAACAGAGCTTTCAACTCCGGAGAGAATAAACACAATAGCAAAAACTGATCTCGGAATGGTAAATGTTGACTACAGGCAGGTAAAATTTATAGATGTAAATAAATAATGGACAAAAGCCGTGTAAAATTAGTTCTATTCCTCTTTTTTTCTCTCTTTTGCATAATAACCGGAAGGATGTTATACCTTCAGTGGATAAATCAAGAACACTACCTAAATACGGCAAAAAACCAGTATTTTCAAAGTGAAAAGATAAAACTTCCAAGAGGGACAATATACGATAGAAACGGGAAATTTTTAGTTATCAGTGTCCCAAAACTTGCTGTCTATGTAGTACCAAAATTTATAAAAAACAAGGAAACAACAGCAAAGCAGCTTTCACTTCTGTTAGGGATACCCTATGAGGAGCTTTTAAATATACTAAACACAAGAAAAAATTACACCGTAATAACAGATAATGTAGACCTTGAGTTAAAACCAAAAATATTAAAACTCAGATCAGATTTAAAAGAGTGGAACATAGGAATAGAGGAAACAAATATAAGATATTATCCCCAGAATGAGATTGCTGGCTCAACGATAGGTTATGTAAGTAGAAAAACCGGACTTGGACTTGAAGGAGTTGAGTACTTGTTAAATGATTACTTAGGTGGAGGTATAGCAGACCTTATTGTTCTAAGGGATGCTCAAGGTAATCCAGTATCAATAGAAAAAGCTTCTGCGGAGAAACTTTCATATAATGCTGTCCTATCTATAGATTTAAACATTCAGTATATTGCGGAAGAGGCGTTAAAAGAGTTAGTAGTTCAAAGGGATCCTCTTGAAGCATCTGTTCTTATAATGAATCCAAAAACAGGGGAGATTTTAGCATCTGCAACGTATCCTAACTATGACCCTAACTATTATTACAAATACAAAATTAGAAAAAATATAAACTTTCAACATGCTTATGAAGTAGGTTCCGTTGCAAAGCCGATAGTTTTAGCAGAGGCTGTAGAGGAAGGAAAGGTTAATATGAACGAAGTTATAGACTGTTTAAATGGAGGTATAGAGGTTGATGGAGTAAGAATAAGGGACCATAAAAGATTTGGACTTTTAACTCCTATACAGATAATTCAACATTCATCTAACGTAGGAGCTATAAAGATAGCTTTAAGATTAGATTCCAAAAGACTATATGATAAGTATATTCAGCTTGGTTTTGGAAGGAAAACAGGTATATTTCCAGGAGAAGCTTCCGGATTTTTAAGACCAGATTACAGACCAGTAAATGTAGCTTACTCTTCAATAGGACAAAACTGGACTGCTACTCCTCTTCAGGTAGCGGTTGCTTACTCTGCTTTTGCAAACGGTGGTTATCTTGTAAAACCTATCTTAGTAAAAGGATTAACAGATAATTCTGGAAAGTTTATCCAGTATAGTCAGCCACAAGTTGTTAGAAAGGTTTTTTCAAAAGAAGTGTTAGATAAAGTTATCCCAGCCATGATAGAGGTTGTTGAAAATGGAACTGCAAAGGGAGGTAAATCTGAATTTTTTACTATTGCAGGAAAGACTGGGACAGCCCAAAAGTATGACCCATCTATAAAAGCTCTTTCTAATACCAAATGGTACACATGGTTTGCTGGTTTCTTTCCTGTATCTGATCCTAAATTCACTGTGGTAATTTTTGCAAATGAACCAAAACCTAAATTTCCCGGAGAACATATAGGTGGTGGAGGAGTATCTGCAGATGTTTTAAAAAATCTTGTAGATAGAGTTATGTTTTATTACAAAAATAAGCCAGATAAACAACCTTCAAATCAGTGAGTTTCATTTATAGCTTTTAAAATATCTTCCGCTATAATTTGGTTCTCATCTCTCTTAGAATTGATATCATTGCTATTCTCTTCATCTTTAGTAGTTTTACCTTCAGGATCCTTATTTTCATCAACTTTAGATAAATCAGAAGAGTTAACTGAAATTTTGCCTAATTTTGAATACACAACATTACTATCAACTCCAAGTGTAGTTGCAATCAGTTTACTGTATTTAACAATACCTTTTCCAGTAAGATGAATTTTATCTTTTGCCAATAGCTGATCATCAGCTACTTTATCCCACTCTATAACTGACACATTTCTATATTTTGATAAACTTCTGATATTTTGATTAACTTTTTCCTTCCACGGAACCGGAGCATTTACTGTTATAAAGTATATCTTTTTATCTTTTCCTATTTTGTTGACAATCTCTTCAAGTAAACTTTGTTTAATATAACCGTTAGTCCCTATATGAAAAACTACTACATCACTTTTCTCTATATCTTCTTTATAACTCTCTATAAGAGATGGAATTTCTACCCCCTGTCTTCCTACTTTTGCATCTATCTTTGCAGTAGGTATGATTTTTCTAATATAGCTTGATGCTCCAAGTAAAACAGAATCTCCTATAATAATAGCTCTCTTTCCTACTACGTCAACTGTCCTATCATATTTAATCTCTTTAATATACTCTGGAGTTTCTTTTGTATCTTCATCTAAATTGACAACACTCACAGTTTCGCCTATCTGATTATTCTCAACTTTTTTCTCTTGGACTGTCTTTGATATATCCATCTGAGGTAGTATGATTTTCTGAGTATTTGATAAACCAAAAAATGAGGTAAATATTACTATAAAAGCCGTAGAAGATAAAAAGAGAGGAATAGGTTTTATACCAAACTCCAACCTTCTGAAAGGTTTTTCTATAAGCTGGTAGCTTAGATCAGAGATAGACACAGTTAATAAATAAGCCATAAAAATAAACAGAGGATTAACCCCATATAAGCTATTTATTATAGAAAAAATAGGGTAATGCCACAGGTAAAAAGAGTAAGACCTCTCACCAAATTTGTCAAATATACCCATAGATATTTTGATATACTCAGAGTTTAAAAATCCTATAATGATAGATACAGTTAGCAAGTCGGCAACCAAAAATCCAAAAGGATAAAACCAATCTGTGTAATAACTGAATAAGAAAAATGTAGCTATAAGTCCAGAAAAACCTAAAAATCCAGTTAAATATCCAAAAAGCTCTCCAAATATACCTCTGATTTTGTCCTCATACAGACCTAAAATCCCACCTATAAAAAAACCAAAACTTCTACTTTCCGTAGCAAAGTAAATTTTGTTTATATCTACATCAAGGATGTTAAAATAAAAAAAGTTTACAGCTATAGAGCCGATTGTTAAGATAGAAAAGACAGTAAATTTAAAAGCTTTACTAAAACTTCCTAAAAATGAAGAAATCAAAAGTATAAAACCTACTAAAAGATAAAGCTGAACCTCTATAGATAGAGACCATAGATGGAGTAAAAGTTTAACATCCTCAAATCTTTCAAAGTAAGGAATTTCCTTAAATATAAGATAGAAGTTATAACTAAAAGATAGCCCAAACAGAGATTCCTCTTCAAAATATTTTGAGATATTAATGTTCAAAACTTTTTGAATACTATATAATATAGTTATCATAAAAAATAGAGCTGGGAATATCCTTAAGAATCTTCTTTTTAAATATATTAAAAAGGCGGTAAATCTGTTCTCTTCTTTTTCAAAAGTTTTTATAAGAGTCCTCGTTATTAAAAATCCAGATAGAACAAAGAAAGACTCAACAGCCAAAAATCCACCGGGAAAGTAAAGTAGATAATTAGGATAAAAAACCGTAAATGTATGGAAAACAGCAATAACTAAAACAAGTATGCCCCTAAACCCATCAAGACCTTTTATATAATCCATATCAGTTTACACCAATATTTTTTATATAGTAGTAAATAACATAGCTATATATATAACTTCCAACATCTGTAAGATGGTATCCATCACTTCTAAAACATTGATATGTCTTACAGTAATAATCACTAATCCTTTTCCAATCAACAACCTCTATATGAGGTCTTAAAGCTTTAGCAAGATAGATATTATAGTTATTTATATCCTCCCATCTTCTTGGAACTTTCGTATTCACGAGGATAACCTTTTTACCTTTCTCTGATAGATAGTCAACTACATAAACAAGTTCCTGTAAAGATATCTCACCGTTTGTAGCAAGACTTATAACAACAATGTCTTTTAAATTTCCATTAATTTCAAGATTTTTTATTATATCCATAACCTCTTGGAACTTCCTTCCAACCTTTGCATCTATAACAGCTTTAGGAATGAAGTATTTAATATACTTCTGACTACCTACGGTCAAACTGTCTCCTATTATTACAACCTCTTCTCCGTAGCTCTTCGTTAATATCATAAAAAGCGATAAAAATCCAAAAACTAACTTCTTAATCAACTTTCTCTCCTTTTAGATAACGCTTTATCTTCTGAGAAAGTTTTACAGGTATTCCGAGTTTATTTAGCTCTTCATCAGAAGCTTTTAATATATTATCAACAGTTTTATAACTCCTATAAAGTAGTTCTTTCCTTTTCTCTCCTATACCTTTTATATCATCAAGGACAGATTTTAAGGTGTGTTTTTCTCTCAATTTTCTGTTATAACTTAAAGCAAATCTGTGGGCTTCATCTCTTATAGATGTAAAGAGTTTCAAAAGTGGCTGGTAATCAAATAAATGAACCTCTTGACCATCCTCTGTAAAGATAATCTCTTCCTTCTTTGCTATTGAAAAAATTTTTAGATCTGCTAATCCTAACTTATTTTTAACCTCAACACCTATAGAAAGCTGTCCTTTTCCTCCATCTATCAAAACAACTTCCGGAGGATTAGGTAAATCCTTATATTTTGAGAATCTCCTTGTTAAAACTTCCCTCAATGAGCTGTAATCATCTATATAATCTACGGTTTTAACTCTGTATCTCCTATACTCTCTCTTATTCATACTACCATTTTCCCAAACAACACAAGACCCTACAGTAAAAACTCCCTGCAGATGTGATATGTCGAAACACTCTATCCTACTTGGTAATTTAAAGCCAAAAACATCCTCAAAAATTTTAGAAACAACAGTCAAGTCTACATCAGATATATTTCTCTCTATAAAGTTTAGAATCTGTTTAGGTAATGTACAACTGAGATTCACATCTCTCTTTTTAAACTCTTTTAACCATCTTATAAGAAATTCTTCTTCATCTATAGTTTTATTTACCATTATAGTCTGTGGTATGTAGTTTCCTCTATCATAATACTCCATAACGACATTAACCAATTCATTATTTACTCTGTCTGATATATTAAGCTTCTCTTTGCCTACTATGGTATGCCCCCGGACTACTATCAGGTATATATCCGTTGAAGTTATATAGAAAACATCTGCCTCTTCTATATCAAGTCCTACAACTTCCTGTTTTTTTACAACAGTCTCAAGAGCTTTTATCTGATCTCTAACTACGGCAGCCTTTTCAAACATAAGTTTCTCTGAATACTCTTTTAATCTGTCATACAGTTTATAAATCACATTCTTTACATTTCCTGATAGAAAAGCTTTGGCAACTTGAGCGTCACTTTGGTAATCTTTCTTAGTTATCTTATTTGCACATGGTCCACTACATAGTCCAAGGTGGTAATCAAAACATACCATATTTCTCACAGGTAAAGGGTCACATGTTCTAAGTTTAAACAGTTTATGAATCAAATCCTTTAAGGCTCTTGCATTTTTTGCAGGTAAAAATGGTCCAAAATACTCTCCTTTAATCTCTCCAAATTTTCGGCTTATTTTAATGGTAGGATACTCCTCATCTGTTATAACTATCATAGGATATCCACTTCCAGATTTAAGCATAACATTATACTTAGGTTTGTGAAGTTTTATCATCTCATTTTCA
This sequence comes from Hydrogenothermaceae bacterium, assembly GCA_026418455.1. Taxonomy (GTDB): domain Bacteria; phylum Aquificota; class Aquificia; order Aquificales; family Hydrogenothermaceae; genus JAOABC01. The sequence goes on along the minus strand of JAOABH010000007.1, from coordinate 107,678 downwards.
AGGATAAAAGCTTCGTATTCGGATTTTGTTACTATCCACTCTATTGATTTACTTTCACTAAAAATCTTTTTCTCTTTTGGGTCATCTTTTATAAGATTGTAATGTCCTCTCAACCTATTTTTAATATTTACCGCTTTACCTATGTATAAAAACTTATCTTTGTTTCTGAAAATATACACTCCCGGACTCTCCGGAGCTTTATCTATATACTCTAAAGCCCAGCTAAAATCTGACTTCAATCTTAACCTCTTAATAAAAAATATGTAGAATATAATATTATAGCTATTTTAAGAGAGGTTTACAGATTGAAAAAAGAGTGTGAGAATTTTCAAAGGTTGGTTGATTTAGTTGAAAAGTTGAGGAGAGAGTGTCCTTGGGATAGAGAACAGACAAATAAATCTATAAAAAATAACCTTATAGAAGAGGCTTATGAACTTTTTGAAGCTATAGAGGAAGATAACGATGATAAGATGATAGAAGAGTTAGGAGATGTTTTATTACAGGTTGTTTTTCACAGTCAGATAAAGAAAGATGAAGGTAGATTTGATATAAATGTTGTTATAGAAAAGTTAATTGAAAAGTTGATAAGAAGACATCCACATATATTTGGAGAGAGCAATGTTGAAAGTAGTGAGGAAGTTTTAGACCAGTGGCATAAAATAAAACAGAGAGAAAAGGATGGAAAATCTATATTCGAAGGTATCCCTAAAAGAATGCCAGCACTCATTAGAGCGGTAAAGGTTCAAAATAGAGCTGCAAAGGTAGGTTTTGAATGGGACAGTATAGATGATGTGTGGAAAAAGGTTGAGGAAGAGCTTCAAGAACTTAAAGAAGCAAAAACGAAAGAAGAGAGAAGACATGAACTTGGAGATATACTTATAGCACTTACAAATCTTGCAAGATTTATGAAGATAGACCCGGAAGAAGCTTTACATCTATCTATAGATAGAATGGTTAAAAGATTCAACTACATAGAGCAAAAAGCAAGAGAGATGGGCAAATCCTTAGAGGAGATGCCCTTAGAGGAGATGGATAAATATTGGAATGAAGCCAAACAGTTTGAAAGTTAAGTTTTAAGTCCTACTCTATCGTGGATAGAGAAGTTTCTTCCATTTTTAACTAAAACTCTCTCTAATTTCCTAACCATCTCTTCATCTTTACCCGGCTCTCTCCCTGCTCTTGTCAGATAACCTCCTGCCATGAGACAGTTTGCTGCCTCAAAAGCTAAATCGTGTAACTCTCCTAAGTTTGCCTCTCTACCACCACACAGTCTTATCTCTGTTTTTGGATTGAAAAGTCTGAATAGAGCCACTATTTTCAGACATTTTTGGGGTGTTAAGTTATGTGATCTTTCAAGTGGAGTTCCAGGAATAGGCATAAGGAAGTTTAGAGGTATAGAATGGACATCTAAATCTCTGTAAGTATCTGCAAGATCAACTATATCTTCATCTGATTCTCCCATACCGAATATGCCACCACTACAGGTAGAAAGTCCAATCTCCTGAATATTTTTGATGGTTTGATATCTCTCTTCCCAAGGATGTGTAGTCACTATCTTGCCAAAGTAATTTTTTGAGGTTTCAAGGTTGTGGTTTATCCTATTTACTCCGGCTTCTTTAAGTATCTGAAGACTTTCCTTATCAACACTTCCGAGAGAACAGCAAACTTTTACTGGATATCTTTGTTTAATCTCCACAACAGCTTCTGCTATTTTTTCTATCTCTTCTCTTGAAGCTCTCCTTCCACTTACCACGATACAGTATCTGTTTGCATTTATCATAACAGCTTTTTCCGCACCTTCAAGCATCTCCTCTTTACTAACAAGAGAGTAAGCATTTATAGGTGTTTTGAAGTGATATGACTGAGCACAGAATGAGCAGTCTTCACTACAGGCACCATTTTTTGCATTAATAAGGGAACAGAACTCCATCTCGTTGTTAAAGTAATATTCTCTTACCTTTGAAGCCTGTTTCAACAGATCTATCAGATACTCATCCGGTGTTTGTAGTATCTTTAATCCATCTTCTTTTGATAACTTTTCTCCCGATAGAACCCTATCTGCAAGACCGTTTATAAACTCTTTCATAAACCACACCTCGTCAACTTTATTCATATAAATAGTTTACCATAAATTTTATGAAACAATTCTACCGTCTTTCATAGAGATTATTCTGTTTGTCTGATTGGCAAGTTCAAGCTCGTGGGTTACCATTATTATCGTTTTACCTTCGGTATTTAGCTGTTTGAAAATATCCATTACAATCTGGGTGTTTTTGGAGTCAAGATTTCCGGTAGGTTCATCTGCTATTATAACTTGAGGATTGTTTGACAGTGCCCTTGCTATTGCAACCCTCTGTTGCTGTCCTCCAGATAACTGGTAAGGTTTTCTATCTTCTTTACCTTCAAGTCCCACTTTTTTAAGAAGTTCTCTTGCTATAACCTTAGATTTACCTATCTCAACTCTGGCTTTTATAAGAGGAACGATAACATTCTCCAAAGCTGTAAGCTCATTTATAAGATAATGAAACTGAAAAACAAAACCCATCTTTGTATTTCTCAATCTTGCTATCTCTCTCTGATTTTTAAAATCTATCAGATTACCGTCTATATATATGCTACCGGAAGTTGGAGTATCCAAAAGTCCTATTATGTAGAGAAGTGAACTTTTCCCAGAACCGGAAGGTCCTATTATACTTACAAACTCCCCTTCGTATATATCTAAATCTATATCTTTAAGGATATGTTCCTGTCCTATAATTTTATTTATCTTTGAAAGCTTTATGATGGTCTTCAATCAACCACTCCTGAATATATCAACTGGATTTAACTTAGAAGCTTTATAAGATGGATAAAAAGATGCAACTAAAGAGAAAACAAAGGCAAATACGACACCGTATATGTAGTAGATAAAACTTCTGTCAAGAATAAACCCTTTTGCCCTTACAAGCCCTTCAACATCAAGGTTAATAGAAGAAAGCCACTCCTGAATACCATAGCCTACAACACTTCCTATAACAGCACCTGCAACTCCATTTAAAAGCCCCTGAACTGTAAATATCTTTATTATATCTTCTTTTTCATATCCCATTGCCATAAGAATTGCTATATCTTTTCTTTTTTCCATAACTACCATCATTATGATGTTAAATATTCCAAATGCAGACACAACAAGAATTGCAAAAACAATCATATATGTTATGTAGTTCTGTATTTTAAAGAGTTGTAGGAAATTTTTATAGGCTTTCTGCCAACTTTCTGCGTAATATCCAGTTTCCGATCCTATCTTTCTGGCCAACCTCTCTGCTTTATTCACATCTTTCAGTTTAATTATAATCTCATTTACCTCTCCAGGTCTGTTTGTCATAGCTTGATAAGTTCTTATGTTAATGTAAAGTCTTGTTTGGTCCAAAGTTGTTATACCGGAGTTAAAAAAATCGGCAACTTTAAATATTCCTTGAGATCCATTAGGGAAGGTTATTATCACCTTCTTATTTAACTGATCTATACCTAAATCCTTGGCTAAAAGTTTCCCTATGATAATACTGTTTCTATCTGTTAAAAGACTGTTTATATTACTATTTTCCACAAATTTATCTATTACAGAAGCTTTTCTCTCCTGGATAGGATCTATACCTATCACAGTAGCAGATTTCTCCAAAGTTGAGTATTTAACTATTGCCTGACCTACAAGGTGAGGTGCAAGTCCCAAAAAATCTGGTTCTTTTGAGTATTTAGATATTATAAATCTGTAATTTGTTATCTTATCTTTCTTCTCCTCAGGTTTTGCACCATAGACATCTGCAACTACATTTTCTCCATAGTATCTTCTTACTATTTTATCCTCAACTGTCTGAGGTTTTACTTTTATTGTTATATGAGCGTTTAGATCTATAGCCTGTTCTATAAAGTAGTTTTGAAATCCGTTCATCAGAGATGCCATTACTATAAAGGCAGCAACTCCTATGGAAACTCCTGCAATAGATACAAAGGTCTGTCTCTTTCTTTCAAGTATAAACTTTAAAGCTATAAAAAGTATATGAGTCATCTTATCACAATCTCCTGCCCTTCCGAGAGACCATCTAAAACTTGTAGATAACCGTTGTAGTTCTTCATAGAAACTTTAACAGCTTTCTTTACAACTTTACCGTTTTCCAAAATCTCAACATAGCCATCTTTGTAACTTTCAGATGGAATAAAAATACCTTTCTTCTTATTAAGAATTATATTAGCCTCTACAACCATACCTACAACCACAGGTTTAGTATAATTTACATCAGCTTTAACTTTTACAGTTCTTGTATTTCTATCAGTAGCAGACTCTATTAACGTTATATTACCTTCAAAAACATCTTCTGGGTAAGAATCAATCACAATCAAAACCTTCTGACCCTCCTTTAGTAAAGGAATATACTCCTCATCAACATTTAGCACAGTTTCAATCCTCTGTGGATTGCCTATCATAAAAAGTTGATTTGATGCAGTCATACTGTTTATATAATCTCCTTCATTTACAAATTTCCTCAAAACTTTTCCATCTATAGGAGATTTTATACTGTATTTATCAATCTCTCTGTTTATAGCCTCTTTCTTTGCCATGAGAGACTTTAACTGACTTTTTAGAGACTCTATACTATCTCTATAATTTTCAATCTGTTTTTGATAATCTTTTTCCGCTACTTTTAAACTTTTTTCTACTTCTTCAAAAGATTCCTTAGGTATAAGTCCTTTCTCAAAAAGTTTTTTCCTTCTCTCGTATACATTCTTTAAATTTTCATAATTTAATCTTTTTATTTCTATTGAGTTTTTAATCTCTCTTTGGAACTCTGAATCTTCTTTTAATCTTTGATCTGTAAGTTCTATCTGAGACTGGATATCTTTGAGATTTTCATAAAGGGTTGGATTTGATATTTTGGCTAAAACCTGTCCCTTTTTAACATAATCATTCTCTTTAACAAATATCTTCTCTACATAGCCAGAGACTTCTGACTTAACTAATACACTATCCCTTGTATCTATGTATCCAGAAGCATAAACAGATTCAACTATCTCCTTTGAAACTACTTTATAGGTTTTATATCCGTTCTGTTTCTTGATTACAAAACTTAGTGATACAATTAAGGCTATTACAATAAAGAAAATAAGGATAAACTTTTTCATTTAAATCCACCTTGTAATGTTTATTTTTCTGGTTAAGAAAACTGAAAATTAGTATAAATAAAGTTTAAAAATAAATCAACATATATTTTTAGGATTTAAGATGATTATTTTACAGGACAACCTTTTTCTTCCAGTGTTTTTATAACAAAATCATGTGAAACACCTAACACTTCTGCTATCTTATCTATGGATAACGACATCTTTGTGTACAATCTTACTATATCATCTTTCTTCGCCTCTTCCAGTCCTTTTTTATAAAAGGGGTCTTTCTCTATCATCTCTCTTGTTATTGTCAACGGCATTTTACTTTCCTCCTTCAATGTTAAGGCTACTTCTTTTAATTTAGGTCTAAAATCTAATACAGTCAACAACTTAACGATATAATCTTTCCTTTCTCTCTCAGGTATATTAGATAGTATATCAAATATTGTTAAAAGATAGTTTTCTGGATTTTCTATTTTACACAGTGCTGCAAGTATCTTGTCATTTATATCCGGACTCTCTATCAATTCTCTACACGATATATCTTTTATGTCTAATAGTTCATATTTAAAGTGTAGGTTTTGAAGTTCTATGCCATCTTCCATATTCAACGGTTCATCTCCTACATAGAGTACTTTCTGTATTATGTTTCTGTTGTTGTATTTTGATTTTATTAAAAGGTAGTATTCAAGCATTCTGTATGGCATGTTTTTATCATTGGTTGATTGGATTTCAAGGTGAAATATTGAGTTATCTTCAAGTTCTAAGAGGAAGTCTAATTTTCTTTCTTTTGTCTGTTTGAATACTGTATCTAAAAGTGTTTTGGCATTTTTTCCAGCTAATATTTTTACAAATTTAGGCGGTATAGCTTTTATAACATCTCCGAGAGTTATGTCTAATCTCTGGCTTTCTTTTTCCATAAATAAATCATACAATTATGTTTGAGCGGAGAGGGCGGGATTCGAACCCGCGGTGCAGGTTTTACCCCGCACAACTTCTTAGCAGGAAGCCGCTTTCGACCACTCAGCCACCTCTCCAAAAACAGTCTATATTATATTTCTTTTTAACAGCCATTGCAAGTAGGAAAGAAATAGGTTAAACTTTTCTTATGAAAAGAGTAGAAATTGTGATTCAAGAAATAGAAAAACATTTAGAGCTTTTAGATTATGAAGCCGAAAAGATAAATAATTTAGAAATAGATAAAATGGATACATTTGATTACGAACATCTAATGATACTTGATGCATATATTTTCCGGTTTATAAAACTTCAAAGTGCTATGGGAGAAAAACTTTTTCCTATAATATTTGAGATGCTTACTGGAAAATTTTACACAGAAGTCTCTTTTATTGATATACTTAACACATTGGAAAAATACGGATTTTTAGAAAGTGGAGATTACTGGAATACTATTAGAAAATTAAGAAACGAGTTTGTTCATATATACCCGTGGGAAACAGATTTAAAGGTGGAAGCGATTAAAATGGCTCTGGAAAATCAAGAGAAGATAAAAGATATATTCAAAAGGATAAAAGATTATGTTAGCGAAAGAAATTTACAACAAAGTTAGATTATCTTCCGAAGTAATAGATTTAATTGTTAAGCTTGCAAAAGAGATATTCGGAGAAGATGTTAGAGTTTGGATTTTTGGATCTAGAGCCGACCTTTTTAAAAAAGGTGGAGATATAGATATCTACCTTGAAATCGCTAATTATAAAGACATACTTAATAAAAAGCTTAATTTTCTTGTAAATCTTGAAAAAGAGATAGGAGAGCAAAAAATTGACCTTATAGTCAGACCTCTTGACAGTGAAGATTTCATATCCTTAGAAGCCAAAACTACTGGTATAAGAATATACTAAGATTTCATAAGTTTCTCTGCTTCTTCCTCTGGCATAGGTTTACCAAAAAGAAAACCTTGGACATAATCGCAACCCATATTTTTCAACATCTCATACTGCTCGTGGTTTTCCACTCCCTCTGCTAAGGACTCTAAACCTAAATTTTTAGCAATATCTATTATCGTTTTTACCAATGCCTTATCTCTCTCGTTATCTAACATCGTCCTAACAAACGACATATCTACCTTTAAAATATCAGCAGGAAGCTCTTTTATGTAGTTTAGAGAAGAGTAACCGGTTCCAAAATCATCTATAGCTATCTTTATATTTTTCTTGTTAGTAATAGATTCAATAAATTTCTTGATTTTTTCAAACTCCTTGGAGAAAACTCTCTCCGTTACCTCACAGGTAATAGACACATCTTCCGGTATATCTATCAGTTTGGAGATAAAAGTGTCATCAGAAAAGGATTTAGCAGAGATATTTAGTGATATTGGAATATTAAATTTTCTTGATATTCTAATTGCTTCTCTCACAGCCCAACTTTCAAACTCTCTGATATACTCACTATTTTCAAGATAATCAATAAAGAAATTTGGTGTATATATCTTTCCATCTTCGTCTTTTATTCTTATAAGTGCTTCAAAACCTGCCAATGTTAAGTCTTCTGCTTTAAAGTAAGGTTGTAAGAAAAATAAAAAGAGATTTTTCTCAAAAGCTTTTAACACCAAATTTTCAGCAAATTTTACTCTTTCCGTAGTTTCTTCTAAATCTTTATTATAAAATCTGATAACTCCACTACCTTCTTTTTTAGCCTCTTTAATGGCAAGAGAAGCTTTGGCATATAACTCTTCAAATGTTTTCCCATCCTGTGGATATATAGATATCCCACCATTTACTGATATATGTATATCTATTCCTTCTATAACTAACTTTGATTTCAGAGAGTTCTTTAGTTTTTCCAGAATAACTGTTATACTACCTAAGTTCTTAATGCCTCTAAGCAATATTCCGAACTCATCACTACCAACTCTACCGATTATATCTCCTTCTCTAAAACTATTTCTCAATTTTTCAGCTATAAGTCTCAACACTTCATCACCAACTTTAAAACCATATATCTTATTTATATCAGTGAAATTAGCTATATCAACAAGTATAAGACATATATTATCTTCTCCCTTGATTTCCTCATTACACCTAAAACTAAACCCATTTATATTGTAAAGTCCTGTTAAAACATCATAGAATTTCAGTTTAGTTAGCTCCGATGATATCTGTTGCTCTTTCGTTATATCTCTTCCTATGGAAACATATCTAACAATGCCTCCCGGAAGCTTTACAGGATAAATAGACTGTTCCAATGTAAATGTAATACCATCTTTTGATCTATTAACAAAAATTGCCATAAATGGTTCTCCAGATCTTATCTTTCTCCATAGCTCCGTGTAAAATTCCGGAGTATGATGTCCAGATTTAAAAATCCTCATATTCTTACCTATAAGCTCTCCCTTAGAATATCCAGAAATTTCAGACACAAAATCATTTATAAATGTAATATTTCCTTCTTCATCAGTTACAATTACCCAAGATTTTGAATAATTTATAGCATTTCCAATAATTATGGATTTTTTAATACTCTCAATCTTATCCAGAGTGAATTCTATATCTTTTTTCAACTCATACAATATATCTAAAAACTCTTCTTTAAAGAAATTTTTCTCCGAACTATACAAAGTTAAAACATACTCTACTTTACTTCCCTTGGTTATAGGAATAGCTATAGAAGAGAGTAGTTCGTATTTTAATAATTTTTCTCTCCAGGGACTCATAATATCAGAAGAGTAACTATCTGGATTTATATATATTTTATTTTCTCTGTATGCTCTTCCTGTAATACCTTGTCCTTCTGGTATATCTTGCCTTGATGAGATTTTTATTTCTTTTAAATAATCTATAGCCTCTCCTTTATAAAATGTGGGTATAATCTCTTTTGTATCTGGTTTTTCCTTTCCTATCCATACAAGTTTTAATCCAATTTTATTTACTAATGCATCAGCAATCTTTTCAAATAGCTCTTCCTCAAATGTTGAATGTATAATTGCATCATTTACTTCTTTAAGTAGATTATTTATATTTTCTAATTTTTTCCTCTTGGTATCATCAATTACAAATACTATTCCTGCATACTCTCCAAAATAAAGTATAGTGTCAGAATAAATATATAGATAAACAATTTCTTCATTTTTAGTTAAAAACGGTAGATCAACATATGTATATATACCATGTTTTCCTTCCAATCTCTTTTGAATATTTTCTTTTATAGTCTGTTTTATATTTTCATCTTTAACTCTATCCACCAGATCAAATATAGACATTCCTATAAGTTCTTCTTTTGAAAAACCTGAGATTTTAGAAACAAAATCATTAATATACAAAATTTTATCCCTATAAATCATAACTCCTATAAAAGGAGAATCTTTTATAGATCTTACTATACTTTCATCTTTCCAGATTATAGAAAACTTTTCAAACTTTTCTATAAGATTCCTTGCCTTTTGAACATCATCTAAGGTAGCCTCCTCGACTTCATCAAAAGAGAGTAGAACCGGTTTTACTTTATCATAGATTGAATTATGTACCATAAATATACGGTGAGTATCTAACTTTGAATCTTCAATTATCTTTACATCTTCTCTGTTTTCTATCTGATCCCAGGTTTCATTATACATTACACCAACATCTACCTTACCCTCTTTTACCAGTTGGAAAACTTCCACGAAATCTTTTGTAAATATCAACCTTACTCTACTTATATCTAAATCCAAAATTCCATATACAACGTGTTTTAAAAATGGTAAAGCTACTTTTATTTCTCCTTCTTTAGGAATTCCATTTTTTGTTATTAAAAATAGACTATCTACCTGACCTTTAAACTTAGCCACAGGAAGATATCCTTTTTCTAAAAGTTCAACCTGCTTAGAAGGAGAACTGTAATATATATGGAAAAATTCTTGATTTAACCTAATATCTTCTTCAGCAAAAGAACTAAAAGGCTGAAAATCTACATTTAATCCAAGTTTCTTCTCTAATTTTTCTACAAAGATTTTCCACTTTTCTAACCCTTTTGCAGTATCATGTGGACAGATAGAAAATTTAATCTCCATATCATTCACTAAGTTATTGATAATATTATATTTATTTGGCGAGGGGGGGTAAAACAGTCATAGCATCTCCTCTGCTAAAAATTTTATTCCCAGCATAGATAACTTTTCCACTACTTTATGCTTTATATTTAAACCAGAAGATATCAGATAAGAATGACCTCCGGTAAGTATAATACTAAAATTAAATTTATAGTAAGCTGAAATCTTTTCAACCATTCCTTCTATTAAGGAGATATAGCCGTAGTATATTCCAGATTGAATACTTCCAACAGTATTTTTTCCTATCAATATTTTAGGTTTTTCAAGTTTAACTTTTGGCAGTTTAGCTGTTTTTGAAAAAAGTGTATCTATAGATGTTTCCATTCCAGGGAATATCATTCCACCATCATACTCACCTTTTTCATTTACAACATCAAAAGTTATAGCAGTTCCTAAATCTATAACTATAAATGGTGGTTTAAATAGTTTAAGTCCGGCATAAGCATTAACTAATCTATCTATTCCAACCTCTTTTTCATTCTCATAATTAATTTTTATAGGAATCTTTACATCTCTTCCTATAATCAACGGGCTTTTACCAAAGTATTTAAGGAATGCTTTCTCTACCTTTTCCTCTATTGGTGGTACTACTGATGATATCAGGATATCCATAGGTTTTTCATCTTTAACAACAAAATCTATATTGATAAGCCAGTCATCAACAGTTTTATCTCTATCAGATGCAAATTTAAAGCTAACAATCTCTTCTCCTCTAATAATACCAAATTCAACAGTTGTATTACCTATATCAATTCCTACTATCACCCACTCCCTCTTTAAACACAAGATTCTTATATCTAAAAAAGTAGTCGGAAGTTGATTTATAAAGTGTTTTTGCTACTTTATCTAAAAATTTATCATCTTTTAAAAGCTGAGAATCTCTTTCATTTGTTATGAAAGCTGTTTCAAAAAGAACAGAAGGAATAGAAGGGGTTTTTAATACTGCAAAGTTTGCAGATTCAATTCTTTTAAAATCTGTATCTTTAACTAAATTTTTGTAATTAACTTCTATAAATTTTGCAAAATTTAGTCCTTCTGTCATAGTGTGGCTAATTGCCATATCCGCTATTATCTTATTAACATTAGGATTTGCACTTACTTTAACTACCTTCAAGACGGTTTTATTCTCTCTCTCTTCAACCATCCTTGCAAGTTTAGATGTAGCACCTCTTAGATTAAGTGTGTAAACATAGGTTCCGTTTAAATTTGGATTTTCCGATGCATTGGTATGGATACTGATAAACAGGTCTGCTTTCTTCTCAAGAGCTATTAATGTTCTATCGTAAAGAGGGATATAGATATCATCATCTCTCGTAAGATAGGCAATAAATCTCGGATCTCTGTCAAAGTAGGATTTCAACATTTTGGCAATCTTTAGATTTATATCTTTCTCTTTCAATCCGTTTGCAGTTGCACCTGGATCTTGTCCTCCATGCCCGGGATCTATAACTATAACTTTCTTCTTACCTTTATAATTTTTGTAAGCAGACAGATCAATCTCTATGTAGTTGTCATCTTCCTTTTCTTTTGAGATCGTTGCCAAAATCCTATCTAAATCAACATAATCTAAATTATTACTCTTATTTTTAGATTTTTCTTGAGTCTTTACCTCAGGTTTAAACTCTATATTTGAGATAGCGGAAACCTTCTTAATATCAAGGACCAATCTATTTGGATTTTGTAATGAGAAAGTCTTTATAGGAATGTTTGAAACTGTCTGTATATATATAACAGATTTTGATCTGTCCTCTGTTTGATATATCTCCATTTGCTGAATAGGAGTCCCATCAACAGTTTTTACCTTGTTAATATCTAAGGCTTCATTAACTCTTATAATTACAGTTTTATCTACCTGTAAAACATCAAAATCAACATTATCTCTCGTCTGAATAACAATACGATACTCCTGTCCCCTATCACCACCTCTAATCTCAAACCCAAAACTTATAGAAAAGATAAGTAAAACAAAAACTAAAACTTTAACCATAAAAAATCCACCTTCTAATTTTTCGGTAGTTTTAGTAAATACATTATCAAAAAGTATGAAGAAAATTATATCAAAATATAATAGCCTTATATCATTGCAAAAGGTTTTATATGCTATAATTTCTATTCCAAACCGAAAGCTTTGGAGGTTCTGATAATGGCTTATATAGAAGAAAGAGTGGAAAGTCTTGAAGAAACAGCAGATAAGCTTCTTGAATTGGTTAGAGAACTTTATAAAAGTATAAAAGAATCTGAAATCCAAAGAGAAAAGGACCGCCAAGAGTGGAATGAGAAATTTGAAAGAGAAAAGAAAGAATGGAATGAAAGGTTTGAGAGAGAAAAGCAAGAATGGAATGCAAAATTTGAAAAAGAGAAACAGGAATGGCGCGAAAAGTTTGAAAGGGAAAAGCAAGAATGGAACGAGAAGTTTGAGAGGGAAAAGAAAGAATGGAACGAAAAGTTTGAAAGAGATCGTCAAGAATGGGAGAAACGTATGAAGGAGGCCGAGGAAAAAAGAGAAAAAGATCGTCAAGAGTGGGAGAAACGTATGAAAGAGGCCGAAGAAAAAAGAGAAAAGGACCGTCAGGAGTGGAACGAAAAATTTGAAAGAGAAAGAAAAGAATGGAATGAAAAGTTTGAAAGAGAAAAACAGCAACGGGAAGAAGAGTTTAAAAAATCTCAACAGGAATGGGATAGAAAGTTTGAACAACAAAAAAGAGAAGATAGGAAAAAGTGGGAAGAGATGGTTCTAAGATTAGGAACTTTGGTTGAAGATATAGTAGCCCCAAATATAGAAACGATAGCCAAAAAATATTTTGGTTGTGTTGATGTTATATTTGACGGTATAAGGATTAAAAAGAGACATTTTGCAGATAGAAGTAAAAGAAAGGAGTTTGATTTTATACTTGTATGTGATGATGTTGTACTTCTTAATGAAACAAAAGCAAATCCAAGACCAGAATATGCAAAGGAGTTTGTGGAGTTTGTGAAGAGTAGAGAGTTTTGGGATTACTTTCCAGAGTATAAGGATAAAAAACTTATACCTATATTTTCAACTCTTTACATGCCAGAAGATATTGTTTCATATCTTACAAGAAACAAGATATATGCTCTTGCTATGAAAGGTGATGAGATGGATATTTTAAATTACAATGAGGTTTCAGAAAAGTAGCGGAAACTTATTTTTGCAGGAGGAATAATATGGAGAAACTATACATATTTGATACCACATTGAGAGACGGAGAGCAGGCACCAGGTTTTTCTATGACGGTGGAAGAAAAGGTTAAAATGGCTCTCCAACTTGAAAAGCTTGGTATTGATGTTATAGAAGCTGGATTTGCAGCAGCATCTGAAGGAGATTTTGAAGCTGTTAAGAGAGTGGCTCAAGAAGTAAAGAATGCGAAAGTCTGCTCCTTAGCAAGAGCTTTACATTCAGATATAGAGAGAGCCGGGGAAGCACTATCCCATACAGAAAACAGAAGGATACACACATTCATAGCTACTTCTCCAATTCATATGCAGTATAAACTTAAAATGAAACCGGATGAAGTTTTAGAAAGAGCCGTGGAAGCGGTAAAATATGCTCTTAAATTTACAGATGACGTTGAGTTTTCAGCAGAAGATGCCTTTAGGTCTGAAAGGGAGTTTCTATACAGAGTCTTTGAAGCAGTGATAAGAGCCGGAGCTAAAACCATAAATGTTCCAGATACGGTAGGATACGCAATTCCGGAGGAGTTTGGACAGCTCATAGCAGATATTAAAAATAACGTTCCAAATATAGATAAAGCTATAATCAGTGTTCACTGTCACAATGACCTTGGTTTGGCCGTTGCAAACTCTCTATCCGCAGTTAAAAACGGGGCAAGACAGGTTCATGCTACGGTAAATGGTATAGGAGAGAGAGCCGGAAACGCAGCAGTTGAAGAAGTTGTTATGGCTATAAAAGTTAGACATGACTATTTTAAAGGTATATACACAACCATAAATACAAAAGAGATATACAAAACAAGTAGATTACTTTGTAGAATAACAGGAAGTTTTGTCCAACCAAACAAAGCAATAGTGGGAGATAATGCTTTTGCCCATGAAGCCGGAATACATCAGCACGGTATATTAGCCCACAGAGAGACTTATGAGATAATGAGAGCTGAAGATGTGGGAGTACCCGCTTCAAAGATAATACTTGGGAAACATTCAGGAAGACATGCCTTCAAAACAAGATTAAACGAGCTTGGATACACAAATTTATCAGAGGAAGATATCGATAAACTTTTCGTTAAATTTAAAGCCCTTGCAGATAAGAAAAAAGAAGTGTTTGATGAAGATATAGAAGCCTTAATCCTTGAAGAGATGTCAGATTTTGATAAAGAAGTAAAAGTTAAATATTTCCATGTTTTAAACGGAAACAGTGTAATACCTACAGCAACGGTAAAGTTAGAAAAAGAAGGTAATGAGATTATAGAGACAGCTTCCGGTGATGGTCCAATAGATGCAGTTATAAATGCTGTTGAAAAAGCTTTGGATATAAAAGGTAAGCTTATGGACTACACGATAAGGTCCCTAAGCTCCGGAAAAGATGCCATGGGAGAAGTTAGAGTTATGGTAAGATTTGAAGATAGTGAAAATGTAGCTTCCGGAAAAGGAATTTCAACAGATATAATAGAAGCAAGTTTAAAAGCATATATCGATGCCTATAACAGGTACATGGCAAGAAAAGCTTTTATGGAAAAAAGAATATCTGAAGGAGTGTAATGAGAAAGTTAATAATACTCCTATTGCCTACCTTAATACTTGCCGGTTTATTTTTTGCCGGCAAGATTGACTTTTCAAAACCGCAGCTAACTCTAAAAGATGTAGAAAGTATAGGCAGTGAATACACACTTCATCTAAAAGCAGAAGACAGACAGTCCGGAATATTGAAACTGAAAGTATCAATATCCCAAAACAGTAAAGAAGTAAGTATATACTCAAAAGAGTCAGAGAACATAAAAGAGATAACCGAAAATATACCTATAAATCCTAAAAAAGTTGGACTTTTTGAAGGAAAAGCAACTTTAAAAGTAGAAGCTACAAACAATAGCTTAATCAAAAGGACCACAGTTTACCAGAAAGATATAGTTATAGACCTTACACCACCTATCATATCCATAGTAGATTGGACAAGGAATATAATAAACGGCGGAACAGGATTTGTGTTTTTTAAATCCTCAGAGCCACTATCAGATGCAGAAGTGAAGATAGGAAATTATTTATACAGGTGTTTAGATTTTACATATGGCTATGTATGTCCATTTAGTTATCCTTACTTTGAAGATGGATATCTACCTCTAACATTAAGAGTTGTAGATAAAGCCGGAAACAAAACATTACACTCTCTAAACTACTCACTTAAAAAGGTAAACTATGCCAAATCAGTCTTAAACATAGATGACAACTTTATAGAAACAAAAGTAAGACCTCTCTCTGATAAAAATATTCCTGACAAGATAGAGTTATTTAAATATGTAAATGTAACCTTAAGAAAAGAAAATGAAGACACAATACATAGAATAACTTCTGAATGTAAAAACAAAGAACCTATGTTTGATGGTTATTTCACATATCTTGAAAACTCCGCAAAACTCGGTGGATTTGCAGATTACAGGAAGTACAGATACAACGGTCAAATCATAGAAGGAGCTGATGCTTATCATAAGGGTTTTGATTTTGCCTCAATAAAAAATACTCCCGTTAAAGCATCAAACAAAGGAGAAGTAGTATTTACAGGATTTTTAGGTATATATGGCAATACAGTTATAATAGACCACGGAAGTTGTGTATACTCCCTTTATTCACACCTAAGTGAGATATACGTTAAAAAAGGACAAAAAGTGGATAAAAACACAGTTATAGGGAAAACAGGAACAACAGGACTTGCAGTAGGAGACCATCTACATTATGGAGTGTTAGTAGAAGGAATAGAGGTAAATCCTATAGAATGGTTTGATCCAAAATGGTTAGATACAAGATTTTATACACCACTAAAACAACTGAAAGGAGGTCAGTAACAGATGAAATTCTTCATTGACACAGCAAACGTGGAAGAGATTAGAAAGGCAAACCAGCTAAAGATACTTGATGGAGTTACAACAAACCCAACACTTATAGCAAAAGTAAAAAAACCGTTTATGGAAGTAGTAAAAGAGATACTTTCAGAAGTCCCAAACAAACCTGTAAGCCTTGAAGTGGC
This sequence comes from Hydrogenothermaceae bacterium, assembly GCA_026418455.1. Taxonomy (GTDB): domain Bacteria; phylum Aquificota; class Aquificia; order Aquificales; family Hydrogenothermaceae; genus JAOABC01. Next base: position 91,278 of record JAOABH010000007.1, on the reverse strand, counting down.
ATCTACAGATGCAGAAGGAATGATAAGAGAAGGAGAAAAGTTAGCAGAACTCGGTAGTAATGTAGTTATAAAGATTCCGATAACGGAAGAAGGTTTAAAAGCTGTAGTCCATTTTGAGAGAAATGGTATTAAAACGAATGTAACTCTCGTATTTTCTCCAGCACAGGCTCTCCTTGCAATGAAAGCCGGAGCATCATTCATATCTCCGTTTGTAGGAAGACTTGACGATATAAGCCATACGGGGATGGATCTGATAAAACAGATAAAACAGATAAAAGATAACTATGGATTTAAAAGTGAAATCATAGTTGCAAGTGTTAGAAATCCTATACACGTAATTGAATCAGCTATAGCTGGAGCAGATATAGCCACCATTCCTTATAGTGTTATAGCTCAACTTATAAAACATCCGCTTACGGACATAGGACTTGAAAGATTCTTAAAAGATTGGGAAAGTGTTCCTGAAAAACCTTTTTAAGAGATGAAGTACAGGAAAAAGGGAGTAAAGAGAGAGCATTCAATAATAGAAGATTTTGAGAAGTATTTAGAAACTCTCGTAGAGGCTGAATTGGTTAAATCTGTAATTCCGGGAAGGATATATACAAGCCCAAAAGCCCAGAGTGGAAGTAAAAAGATAACATACCAGTATGATACACAGGCAGGAGCAAAGCTCCTGCTTAAAAAAGGTTCAACAGTACAAGAAGTTTTTGTAATAACAGATAGAAGAGAAGAACTTAAAATATACTTGGAAAGAGAGTTTAACGTTAATTTCTAAATATCTGATAAATACATACTTTCTTTAAACCTACACTGTTGATTTTTATATCTAAGTTATTGATAAATCTTTTATTTTACGAAGTTACAAAAAATTTTACCATAATTTTTCTAAAAGTCAAAAAATTTTTTTAGGAAATTTTAACAGAGCAAGACTATAATCTTTATCCCTTAATTGAAGGAGGGAGAAACCTTGGATTTTGGTAAAAATATTGCAGAAAGTAAAATGTGGAGAAGTGTTCTCTCTCTCATAAAAAACAAGGTAGACCCTTCGTCTATGGCAATACTAAACTCTATTGAAAATATATACTACAACGATGGGATTCTATATATATATGCTCCGGATAAAGTATTTAAAGATTGGCTTGAATCAGAAGTCGCTCAGATAATCGAAGATACTGCCCAGAATATTTTCGGGAAAAAGACCAAGATACATATTGTATCCCAACAGGAAGAGTATAGTAAAAAAACATCAAACAGATCCTCTAAGAAAAAAGAAGAGGAACATTATCACCACTATCTTACACTAAACCCAAAATTTACATTTGAAAATCTCGTAATAGGAAACTGTAATAAAATAGCATATACAGCCTGCTTATCTGTAGTTGAGAATCCAGGGAAAGTGTTCAATCCACTTTTTATATATGGAGATGTTGGACTTGGGAAAACACACCTATTACACGCTACTGCATACCAGATGTTAAAGAAAAATCCTACGAGTAAAATACTCTACACTACAGCAGACACATTTACCTCTGAACTTTTTGCCTACATACAGAGGGGAAAAATTTTAGATTTTAGAAAAAAGTATATAGATACAGATCTTCTACTTATAGATGATATGCAATTTCTGATAGGTAAAGAGAGGACACAGATAGAGTTTTACCATATATTCAATGTGCTGTACACCTTAGGAAAACAGATTGTACTCTCTTCAGACCAACCACCTTCAAAGCTTGAAGGAATTGAAAGAAGATTAACAAGTAGATTTGCCAGTGGACTTATAACTGAAATAACAAAACCAGATGTGGAAACGAAAGTAGGTATCATTATGAAAAAAGCAAAGGATATCGGTATATCCTTACCAAAGGATGTTATACTGTTCTTGGCTAAAACTTTTGAAAGTTCTGTAAGAGAACTTGAAGGCTCACTAAAACAGTTAAAAGCTTACTATGAAATTATGGGAAAAAGTATAACCCTCGAAAATGCAAGAAATATACTTAAAGATAGCATAGAGATAAAAAATATACAACCAATTACTGTTGAAAAAATACAACAAGAAGTTGCAAATCATTTTAATGTAAATGTAAGTGAACTTTTAGGAAATTCAAGAAAGAAAAAAGTTATAACGGCAAGACAGGTCGCAATGTATCTATCAAGAGAGCTTACAGATGAGTCTCTCCAGACTATATCAAGAGCTTTTAAGAAAAAAGACCATACAACTATTATAAATGCAATAGAGAAAGTAAAAGAAGAGATGGAGAAAGATAGGAAGTTTTCTTTAGTAATTGAATTTTTGAAAGATAAATTACTCAAACTATAATCTCAAGTAGTTCTTTATCTACTCTTATATAATCTTTATAGATAAGTATTAAAGACAACTCTCCCATATCTTTTAAAACCACAAATTTTACATTTAATCTATTTTTTAAACCAACTATATCTCCATTAATTATAAAATTTAAAATATCATCATAACAGTAAAACCCTTTACAGCTATAAGATTTATCAGTTTTATCCAAAATTATTACCGTATCACAATTTAGATTTTTATATAGTATCTCTACAAACTCTTCCGGCTTTATATCTTTTTCTTTTAATTTTCTTATAGCTAAATTTACATTATAATATCTCTGAAAAAAATCCAACTTATCACTACAGATAAGGTTGTCTCTGTATATATTCTTTGATAGTTCTAAAAGTTTATTATATCTGCTTTCAAACTCTAATTTTTTCCGGAAAAATTCAAATATAGATGCCAAAAATCCCACATACAGAAACAGAAGAGTAAATTCATAAAATCCATATTTATACAGTGATAATCCAAAAATTGACAACATAAAAAGTAAGAGGATAATCATATCTATCTTTGTAGTAACACTCAAAACAAGCATAACCGAAAAAAGAGACAGATAAACATTATCTGTTACAAACACAACATAACCTATAAACAGAAAATCAACAATATAAACAATATGTTTTAATAACCGATCAGATAAAAAAGGGTAAAGTAAAATATACTGAAAAAAATATATAACACTTAAAATAATTAACGGAACTTTAAAATCATACTGATATAATATAGCCGTTGTGATAACGGTAGCCGATATTATAAACCTTATCAAAAACCCAAAATAATTCCTCATCTAAAAACCTTCTTAAGAAAAGTAAATATAAACATAACTATAAAGTCTACCCTTTTTTTATCAAAAAATTCCCTTTTCAATACATCCTTAAATTCATTCGGAAATGATACAAATTCCAAAACCTTTATATCTGTTTTATATGCTAAAGATATACCATCCTTCCTAAAAATTTTACCAATTCTAAATTTATTTTCATCCAAAATCTTATCAATCTTTAAAAGAGACATATAATCCAAACCATTTATAACTATTTTCTCATTTCCCAGTCCCGTTTCTTCAAGATTTACAAGTATCAAAATTTTATCCTTACCTATCTTTGATATATGAGAAATCACAGGATTATATCTATCTTCTTTATCAAAAGAGATTAAAAACCTGATCCTGTAGCCTGTAGGAGCTTTAATTTCTATAAACCTTCTAACAGATTCTTTTAAAACCTCCAAAGGCATACTGTATTTCAAAAGAGATAAATCAAAATCTTTATCTATCGGAAGAGTGAATAGTACAAATTTTTCACCATAACCTATATCAAAATATAGGACTCTACCTGAGGTAGAGCCTTCATCGTAGATATCTGATAAACCAAATTTTCTATTTAAATCTTTCTTTAACTCATCTAAAATCACTTTATCGGTATTACCCAATGTCTGTATTTTTCTATTTTCCCTCTAACCGCGTCAAAGTATATATCTTTTATTTTTTTAGTGATAGGTCCAACTTCTCCGTTTCCTATCTTCTTCTGGTCTATTTCCACAACAGGAGATATCTGAGCTCCTGTTCCACAGAAAAATACTTCATCTGCCACATAAAGCTCTGTCCTTGATATACTTCTCTCTATTACTGGTATCCCAATATCCTTAGCTATATCCATAACGGCATTTCTTGTTATACCTTCAAGTATATCTTCGCTGACGGGAGGAGTAATCAATTTCCCATTCCTTACAATAAAGATATTTTCTGCACTACCTTCTGCCACATATCCTTTCTGATTTAAAACTATGGCTTCATCGGCACCGTTTAAAAGAGCTTCTGTCTTAGCCATTGCACTGTTAACATAGGCACCTGTTACTTTCAATCTTGGTGGGATCATATTGTCATTTAATCTTGTCCAAGAAGAAACTTTTGCCTTTATACCTTTGTTTGTGTCTATATAATCACCCAATGGTAATGTATATATAGCTATCTTTGCCTTATAACCTATCAACTTCGGACCTATAGCAAGGTCTGCAAAATACACAATAGGTCTTATATAAACATCTTCTTTATGATTATTCTTTTTTACAAGTTCAGCAGTTATATCTACGAGTTCATCTACTGTTTCTTCTATTTCCATGTTTAAAATTCTCATATTTTGAAATAATCTCTGGTAATGTTCCTTAAAGAATAATCCATACATAGTGTCTTCTTCCCTGTTATAGTAAGCTCTTATACCTTCAAATACGGCAGTTCCATAGTGAAATGAGTTTGTTTTTATACTTATCTTTGCTTCTTCTTCCTCAACAAATCTGTTCTCAAAATAAACAATCGCCATATCTACCTCCTTAACCATTATTGAAAAAATTTTATCATATAGCTAATTTGGTTGCATTTTTTTTATAAAAGATTTAAAATAGATATTCTGAAAATTTAATTTTAGGAGGTATGAAGTTTAATGGCATTAGTTCAAGTAGAAGGAGATTTTGAGAGAGCTTTCAAAAAATTCAAGAAGATCGTAGAAAAAGAAGGTATCCTTACAGAATATAAGAGAAGAGAGTTTTATGAAAAGCCATCTGTAAAGAAGAAGAGAAAACAGAGAGCAGCAAGAAAAAGATTAATCAAAGCTCTTAAGAAGAAAGGGTTACTGTAATGTCAGAGCTTTTTAAAAAGCTTCAAGATGAAATGAAGAATGCTTTAAAAAGCGGAGATAAAGATAGACTATCCACCATAAGGATGCTCATATCCGAGATTAAAAAAGTTCAGATAGATTCCAAAAAAGAGCTTTCGGATGAAGAGATATTAGGAATTTTACAAAAATATGTAAAACAGAGGAAAGAGGCCTATCAGCAATATATCAACGCCGGAAGACAGGATTTGGCAGATAAAGAGCTTGCTGAAATTAATGTTGTTCAAGAGTTCCTCCCTCAACCTCTTTCGGAAGAAGAGCTGACTTCTATAGTTGAGGAAACCATAAAAGAATTAGGAGCATCCTCTATTAAGGATATGGGGAAAGTTGTAAAATCTGTAATGGAAAAGGTAAAAGGAAGAGCAGAAGGTTCTGTTATAAGTAGGATAGTTAAAGAAAAATTATCTTAATGATGGATCTGATTTTAACTGTACTCTTTGTTTATCTACTGTTGCAGGGAGTTTATAGGGGTTTCTTGGGGCTATTTTTGAATGTAGCCGGTTTTTTACTCGGTCTTTATATATCTATACCTATTTACAAAACTTTTAGTAACTTTTTATCTAAATTTTTCTCTGGAAGCTTTTTCTTTTTAGACTTTTTAGCCTTTTTCTTAATATTTGTTTTCGTAATCTCTACATTTATAATAGTTGAGAAATTACTTAAATTAAAAATATACAAAAAGAGAAAAATAGTTATTACTGATAAATTTATGGGTGCTTCTCTGGGGATAGTATCTTTTTTGCTGATACTATTTTTTCTAATAAAGATAGAATCAAGCAGTCCTTTGGCTGAAAAGCTTATATCTCAATCCAAAATTATCTCTATTTTCAAAAATTTTATCTGATATAATTTTAAAGTAAAAAATTTTTTTGTATATAAGGAGGAAAGTATTATGCCATCACTTGGACTGCCTGAACTTCTGCTTATATTCGGAATTTTAGTTCTGCTCTTTGGAGCTAAGAAGCTTCCAGAGATTGGAAGAGGAATAGGAGAAGGTATTAGAAGCTTTAAGTCTGCTATATCTGGAGAAGGAGAAAAGAAGGAAGAAGAGAAGGTCGTAAAACCAAAAGAGATAGAAGCTGAGGTTGTAAAAAAAGAAGAAGTTAAAGAGAAAGTTTAATATATTTTCAGATTTATAATTCTCTTTATCCTCTGTCTATCTTGGCACAGTTACGCCGTCAAGATAGGCAGATCTCTAATTTACAGACATACTATTAAAAATTCAATAAAAAATTTAAAGTGGTCGGTATAGGACTTGAACCTATGACCCCCTGCGTGTCGAGCAGGTGCTCTGCCAACTGAGCTAACCGACCACATAGATTATAGAAAGAGAAATGACCCCAACGGGATTCGAACCCGTGTCGCCGGCGTGAAAGGCCGGTGTCCTAGGCCAGGCTAGACGATGGGGCCATATTCAGCTGAGTGAGTCGCCTGGGAATCGAACCCAGGACCACCGGTTTAAAAGACCGGTGCTCTGCCGACTGAGCTAGCGACTCAAAAGACAGATAGATATTATAGCATCTTATAATGTTTTATGCAATATGTTTTTAACAGATTAAACATTACTCTCTCCACTTTATTGAACAACCCATAGAAGGGTATTGGATAGAATTAATAGGCTTGCCAGAAGCTAAATTTTCTATAGCTTCTTTTAACTCTTCTTTTGTCACTTTACTCTCATCTTGCCAGTTATCATCTATTCTACCGTGATAAACTAACTTTTTATTTTTATCAAACAGATATATATCCGGAGTACATTGAGCCTTAAAAGACCTTGCTACATTTTGAGTTTCATCTATCAGATATGGAAAAGGTATGCCCCACTCTTTAATCTTCTGAATCATCTTCTCCGGAGCATCTTCCGGATAGTTAGGATGGATATTAGGATTTATAGCCACAGTATTTATACCAAGTTCTTTTGCATATTTAGAAAGTCTTATCAATCTTGGCCAAACTGCTATTGCATAAGGACAGTGATTACAGGTAAACACAACAAGTAACCCTTTCTCTCCAAACAGTTCATCACTTTTATAAACATTCCCAAAGGGGTCTTTTAATTCAAATTCCGGCATTTCTGTGCCAAGAGGTATATCAACAGAATACATCAAAGCCATAACACAAACCTCCTACTTTAATTTTTAATCTATTATCCTGTAAAAATTAAGCTCTTCTTTTAGTTTGCCGATTTCTATCTGTCCAGGAGCAAAAGATTCACCTATATATGTGTATGTGATAATACTTCCAAAAATAAAGCCAGCCACTCTGCTTATCTTACCAATATCTCCCATTGCTATAGCTACTATATTCTTATCTCTATTTTTATGGGTAATACACATTATATTTGCCACATCTTCAAAACTATTCACCTTAAAAGCAAATTTAACTATATCTCCACCGATTGATTTTACAACATCTATATAGTTCTGAATAAAGTCTATATGGGGAGTTTTCTCAAAATCATGGTAAGATACAAGAGATAACTTTCCATTACATTTAGCAAGATTTATAATCTCTTCTCTTATATCTTCTGAACTAAACTCTATATCAAGGATATCTGCTATATCCATAACAGTTTCAAAAATCTTCACCCTTTCTGTATCCGGAATATCTCTTCCACCACCTTCAATTTTGGATCTAACAGTTATAAGAACGATGAAATCATAACTTTTTACCTTCTTAACAACATCTTTTATATAATCCAGTTCTATGTTAGAAAATTGGTCAACTCTTACCTCAATGATATCTACACCGTGATTTTTAGCTTTTCTTAATGTATCTTCTAAATTTTCATCTTTTACAGGTAATGCAATTAATGGTTTATCTGCAACTTTTACCATAAAAAACCCCTAATTTAGTTTTTATGTTAAAATTATACATTAACTTTTTTTAATTTTTAAACCCGGAGGATGCTGATGAAATTACCAGCAAAGCTGGTTGAAAGAGTTGTCGATAGCCTCACAAAGGAACTTATAGAGAGACATCTGGTAGAGCCTGAAAATCCTCAAGAATTCAGAGATAAGATAAATAATATACTTCAAGAGGCTATAGAAGAGGAGAGACAACTTGAAGAAGAAGCTGAAAGGTTGGTAAGTCAGCATATTCATTTGATAGAAAGTGAGGATATAAGATATAGAACGGCTGTTATGAAAGTTAAAGAGAAATTAGCCGAAGACAAAAATATCCACCTTGAACCGGAGGAGAGAATAAATCAGATAGCAAACAAAATAAAAAAATATATAGAGTTAGACCCTTCTATAGAGATTTTTGAACATCCAAATTACATAAGGAGAGTTATAGTAGAAAAGTTAAAATCTATGATAAGGGAAGAGAAAGAGATAGATAAAGAGGTAAGACAGAGAATTAAATCTTACTCAAAGAAGATAGTTGAAGGAACTCCGGAGTGGAGAATTCTATATAACAGAATATACGAAGACGCCTTAAAAAGACGTGGATTACTATGAGAACATTTGAGGTAGATGTTGAAACCCTATTCAGAGATAGGTTACAGGATATTTTATACTGTAAGACCGATATTTAGATATTTACTAAGGATAAAAGTAGAGGGAACGGATAATATACCAAAAGAGGGAGGCTGTATAATAGCGGCTAACCATAGAAGCCATCTTGATCCACCTGTGCTAAATATCATATCACCAAGACCGATTCTATTTATGGCAAAAAAAGAACTTTTTGAGGTCCCTATACTTGGATGGTTTATAAAAAAAGCAGGAGCAATTCCTGTAAACAGAGATGGGAAAGATATATCTACACTAAAAAAGGCTTTCAATGTGTTAAAAGAGGGATACTGTATAGGTATATTTCCGGAAGGCACACGAGCAAAACCGGGAGAGTTTAGAAAAGCTCAACCGGGAGTTGGATTTCTGATAGAGAGAGCAAAAGTTCCGGTTATACCAGTTTTGATAGAAGGAACAGATAAAGTATTTCCTGTAAAGTCAAAATTGCCTAAATTATTTATGTATAATATTGAGGTGAAAGTAGGTAAGCCTGTAAATTTTCATGGATTAAGTAGTTATGAACATATTGCAGAAAAAGTTATGGAAGAGATCAAGAATTTAAAGAGAGGTAATAAAGATGGTTAATATAAAAGTAGCACAGACTGCAGGTTTCTGTTTTGGAGTAAGAATAGCGGTAGATATGGCAAAGAAAGCCGGAGAAGAGCTCGGACATGCTTACACAAACGGTCCCATAATCCATAACAAACAAGTGGTAAACTATCTACAAAATCTCGGTATAAAAGAGCTTTCCGATTACTCACAACTTAAACCAGGAGAAACAGTTATAATAAGATCCCACGGAGTAAAGCCAGAAGTAGAGAGAAAACTTAAAAATATTGGAGTAAATGTTTTAGATGCAACTTGTCCCTTTGTTAAGAAAGTCCACGATAAAGTAAGACAGTTGGTAGATGAAGGTTACTTTGTCGTGATAATAGGAGAAGAGGGACATCCGGAAGTTATAGGAACTTTGGGGCATCTTGAGGAGTCCGGAGGACAGGGTATTGTAGTGGAAAACTTCGAAGATTTAGTTAAAAAAATCCCAAAGAGAAACAGAATAGGAGTAGTAGCTCAGACTACTCAAAGTGAAGATTTTTTCAGAGAAGCTGTAGGTTATCTGGCAGAAAATACAGAAGAACTTAAAGTGTTTAACACGATATGTGATGCTACCTCAGTAAGACAGGAAGAAGTAAAGAAACTTGCTCCAACAGTTGATGTTATGATAATAATAGGTGGGAAACATAGTGGTAATACACAGAGGTTAGCCCAGATATCAAAAGCATTAAATCCAAACACATACCATATAGAAACATCAGAGGAACTTCAGGAAGAGTGGTTTGAAGGAAAAGAAAATATAGGAATATCTGCAGGTGCCTCAACACCTGATCGGATTATAAACGAAGTTGTAGAAAAAATTAAACAGATCAAAGGAGTGAGCCATGAACGAGTTTGAAAAAGCAGTTTCAGAAGAATTAACAACCTTTTATGAAAAAAACCAGTTAATAAAAGGCAAGATAGTAAAAATCACAGATAAAGAAGCTTTTGTAGATATAGGACAGAAAGTGGAAGCAGTGTTAAATGTCCAAGAAGTTGAAGGATATAGAGAGGGAGAGGAAGTAGAAGCATACTTCACTGGGAAAAGAACAAAAGATGGTTACTTCATCCTTTCAAGAAGGTCTCTACTACTTAAAGATAAGATAAATAAATTAAAAGAGTCTTTTGAAAAAGATACACCTGTAAAAGCTACAGTTGTATCATCTTCAGACAAAGGCTATACAGTCAATATAGAAGGTATTACCGGATTTATGCCAAAATCCCAATCGGCTTCTTCAGAAGAGCTTCCTGTAGGTTATACATTTGAGGGAAAAATTGTAAAATTTGAAGAGAGAAAAAAAGGAGTAAATATAGTAATTTCAAGGAAAGCCATCTTAGAAGAAGAGAAAAAGAGAGAAAAAGAGAAAATCCTTTCTTTACTTAAAGAAGGTCAAACTATAAAAGCAAAGGTTATAAAGATACTGGAAAAAGGATTAGTTTTATCAATAGATAACAGAATAAGTGGCTTTTTACCACAGAGTGAAATATCTTGGGATAAATCAGTAAAACCTCAAGACTTCCAAGTAGGTCAGGAATTAGATGTTATGATTATAGAGATAAGAGAGAAACAACCTATCTTTAGTTTAAAGAAACTTCAGGAAAATCCATGGGATAAATTTAATAAAAATGTTGACGATGTTGTAGAAGGAAAGATAAAAGAGATTGGAAAAGATGGAATAGTAGTTGATATTGAAGGTATTGAAGGTTTTATTCCAAACAGCCATATAGCCCACTATAACTACCTATCAGCAAAGAAAAATTACAAAGTGGGACAAACTGTTAAAGCCAAAATAATTGAGTTAAACAAAGACAAAAGAAGATTAAGATTAAGCATAAAAGAGTTAACACCTAACCCAGTTGAGAAGTTCCTTGAAAACAATCCAATAGGTTCTATAGTTGAAGCAAAAGTAAAAGATGTAAAACAGAAGGTTGCATTTATTGATCTTGGAGATATTGAGGGAGTTTTAAAACTTGAAGATGCAACAGATAACAAAAATATAAAATCTATATCTTCCATAGTTAAAGAGGGACATATATATAAATTTAAAGTTCTCGGGAAAGATAAAGATAAAATAGTTTTAGGATTGAAACAGATATTAGAAGACAGCTTTAACAACTTTATATCAAAACATAAAGTGGGAGATATCGTAGAGTTTGAAATTAAAAAACTGATAGAGAAAGGTGCTATAGTTGACCTTGGAAACTCCGTTGAAGGTTTTATCCCTGTTTCAGAGATATCTAAAGATAGAATAAACATACCGAGTGATGTCTTATCTTTACATCAGAAAGGTCAGGCAAAGATAATAAGGATAGAGAAAGATAACAAGAGAGTTATTCTAAGTATAAAACAGCTAATTCTTGACCAAGAAAAGGCAAAAGCAGAAGAAGAGAAAAGAAAACAGGAAGAAGAGAAGAAAAAACAACTTCTTGAGAAGTTATCAAAGAAAGAAGAGAAAGTTTCAGAGGAAAACAAAGAAGGACTTGGAACATTAGGAGAGATTCTTAAGAAGAAACTTATGGAGAAAGGTCAATGATTATAGATATAGTTTCCCTTGTTGTAGGGATAGTATTTGTCCTTATAGCAGCTGAACTTTTCACAAATGGTATAGAGACCTTAGGACATAGATTGAGTGTATCTAAAAACTTTACCGGAAGTGTTTTGGCAGCTGTTGGAACAGCTCTTCCGGAGACACTTATACCAATTATTGCTATCATATTCTTTGCAGGAAATTCCGGACATGATATAGGTGTTGGAGCTATATTAGGTGCTCCATTCATGCTTGCCACTCTTGCCTTTCCGCTAATAGGATTAACTGTTGTCATTGGTCATCTTTTAGGTAAAAGAGGTATAACTTTACATGCAGAAACAACAGGATTAAGAAGAGATTTAACATTTTTTCTTTTTGCATACTCAATAGCATTATTTGTAGTTCCCTTTGAAAGCCATTTTGTAAGGATTTTAACAGCTCTGTTTTTATTAATTCTATATGTGGTTTATGTTTTCCAAACACTTAAAGGTGAAAGTGAGGATATGGAAGCAACGGAGCATCTTTTCTTTGCACCTAAAAATCCCCATCCACCTATGTTCATAATAGTTACCCAAGTAGTTGTTTCCCTTGTGATTATGGTAGTTGGAGCCCATGTATTTGTCCATGGTATAGAGAAGATAAGTTATCTGTTTGGATTAAACCCTCTTATATTTTCTCTACTTATTGCTCCCATAGCAACGGAACTTCCGGAGAAAATAAACAGTATTACATGGGTATGGAGGAAGAAAGACACTCTTGCAGTAGGTAATGTTGCCGGAGCTATGGTATTTCAAAGTACTATTCCTGTAAGTTTCGGTATAGTGTTTACAGAGTGGAATATAACAGGACTTGCATTGATATCAGGTATATTTGCAATAGCTTCTTCTTTCTTAGTTTTAACTTTATCTTACATAAACAGAAAGTATTTTGCTTATGGATTTGCTTCCGGTATAACCTTTTTTATAGTTTATATATATCTTGTTATGAACAACACAGGGTAAGAGAAGATGGATTTAGATAAGGAGATACAGGCTTTAAATGATCAGATAGCTATACTAAGAGAGAGAGTTAAAAAAGGAGAACATCAGTTAATTAATGAAGTTGTTAAATTAAGAAAAAGGTTTAAGAAGTTAGCTAAGGAAAAGATGGAGTCCCTATCTGCATGGGACAGGGTTCAGCTCGCAAGACATCCAAAGAGACCTCACACGATAGATTATATAAACAATCTATTTACAGATTTTATAGAGCTTCACGGCGATAGAAGATTTGCAGATGACAAAGCTATAATAGCTGGATTTGCAAACTTTGAGGGTAAACCTGTATGTATTATCGGACACGAAAAGGGAAGAGATACTAAGGAGAAAATAGAGAGAAACTTTGGCATGCCACATCCAGAAGGATACAGAAAAGCAATAAGAGTTATGAAGCTTGCGGAAAAATTTAAAAGACCTGTAATAACCTTTATAGATACCCCTGGAGCTTATCCTGGAATAGGAGCAGAGGAGAGAGGACAGTCTCAGGCTATAGCAGAAAGTATAATGACTATGGGAAGTTTAAGAACCCCTATAGTAGCGACAGTTATAGGTGAAGGTGGAAGTGGAGGAGCTTTAGCCCTTGGAGTTGCAGACAGGATACTTATGCTTGAAAATGCAATATACTCAGTAATATCTCCGGAAGGCTGTGCAGCTATCTTGTTTAAATCTGCTGAATCTGCACCACAAGCTGCAGAAAATTTAAAGATAACAGCAAAAAACCTTTTTGAGCTTGGAATAATAGATTACATAGTAAAAGAGCCTCTTGGAGGTGCCCATCTACAACCGGAAAAGATGTATAGAATACTTAGAAGAGCGTTAAGGGATAATTTGAAATTAACGGAGAATAAAAATCTGGATAAACTTGTAGAAGACAGACACAGGAAGTTTTACTCAATGGGTAGATTTATAGAAAAATGAGGATACTCTTATACCAAACTGCCTTCCTTGGAGACCTTATCCTTACTACACCTTTAATAGAGAGTATAAAATCATTATTTCCAGAAAGTAATTTAACTGTTATTACTAAACCTTTTGGTAAAGATGTCCTTAAAAACAATCCGTATGTAGATAACTTAATAATTTTTGATAAAAGTAGAGATTCAACTATTGGAGTTATAAAAAAACTTTACAATAAGTTTGATGTAGCAATATCTCCACATCGTTCCCATAGAGCTTCATATATATTATTTTTATCAAAGATACCAAAGAGAATTGGATTTGATAAGGCAGGATTCTCTTTTCTATACACAGATACCGTTCCCCATAGATTTGACGGAACTCACGATATAGACAGGAATCTATCTCTCTTAAAAGTTTTCCCGGAGTATAGTGAAGAGAAGATAAAGAGGATTCCTTCCATTTATTTGTCAGAAGAGGAAGATGAGTTCTATAAAAAGTTTAACCTCACATCAAAAGATTATATAGTGATAGCTCCCGGTTCAAAGTGGAAAACAAAGAGATGGACTGCAAAAGGATTTTTTGAGGTTGCAAAGAAACTATCGGAGGATTTTAAAGTAGTTTTTATTGGTTCCTCTGAAGATAGAGATTTTATGGATAAGATACTGTCCTTTGGAAAATTAAAAATAGAGGATTTAATTGGCAAAACAGCTCTCAGGGAAAGTTTTTCTATAATAAAACATTCAAAATTACTGATATCAAATGATTCAAGTCCTGTTCATATGGCTGTAGCTTTTAATACTCCTGTTATAGATATATACGGACCTACCGTGAAGGATTTTGGATTTTATCCATATAGAAACGGAGTAGTTATAGAAGTCAATGGATTAAATTGCCGTCCATGTGGGCTCCACGGACATAATAGATGTCCTCTTGGAACCCACGAATGTATGGAAAAGATAAATCCACAGGAGGTTTTAAAAGAAGCTTACAGATTAGTTACTCTATCCACCTTTTAGTCAGATTTTGATAACTGTCAATTCTCCTATCTCTGAAAAATGGCCATGTTGTCCTAACACTATCTAATATAGAAAGATCAACTTCACAGATTATACTCTCTTCTTTATCTACAGAAGCTCTATAAAGAATTTCTCCGTAAGGATTACTTATAAAACTCTGTCCCCAAAACTCTATGCCTTCATTCCCGTCAGGACTTGGCTCAAAGCCAGTCCTATTTACAGAAACTATATAACAACCATTTGCTATACCGTGAGATCTCTGTATAGTTTCCCAGGCAAGATGTTGGCTTTCCCCAAACTGCTGTTTCTCAGAAGGAAGCCAACCAATAGCCGTTGGATAGAATATAATCTGAGAGCCTGATAATGCTGTTAATCTTGCTGCTTCCGGATACCACTGATCCCAGCATATTAATACCCCTATATCTGCATATTTAGTTTTAAACGTCTTATAACCTAAATCTCCGGGAGTAAAGTAAAACTTCTCATAAAAGTGGGGATCATCCGGAATATGCATCTTCCTATACTTTCCTAAAAACCTACCATCAGCATCTATCACAACAGCTGTATTAAAGTAAAGTCCATCTGTAAGTTTCTCAAAAAGCGATGCAATTATGACAACTTTTCCATCTTTTGCAATCTTTGATAGAGTCCTTATAGTAGGGCTGTCTTCATCTATCTTCTCAGCAAGCTTAAAGTTATCCCAATCTTCAGTTTGACAAAAGTATAGAGATTTAAAAAGCTCACTTGTAGAGATTATATGTGCACCTTCTTTTATAAGAATCTGCATATTATTTATACTTTTCTCAAAATTTTCTTTTAAATCATAAGAATGTTTCATCTGGATAAGTCCAACATTAATTTTACCCATTAAACTCCTCTTTCAAAAATTTTTCTAAATCTGAGGACAGTATAATCTTCTTTAACAAATCCTTTAAATAAGGATGATTTTCTATCTGTTTTATCTTTTCGGAAACATAATCTGGAATATATCCGAGTTTAGTTTCTATTGCGGTTAGAACCATATCCTGTGCATCTTTAATTAACCCTTGTTGTAATCCTTGTTGTAATCCTTGTTCCATACCTTTTTGCATTCCTCTTTCCATTCCTAACTGTTCTCCTTTTTGTATGGCCATCTTCGCTATCTCTCCAAGCCAAGGATCATTTACAACCTCGTCTAAATCAATAACTACCCTTATTGGCATGTTCCTTTCCTCCGAATATTTCTTTATTCCTTCTTTTAAAATATCTCTTAACTTCATTATTTCAATCAGCAAATAAACTTTATCTTCTCTCTCTTTTCTTGGAAGTTGTTCTAAAACCTCTTTCATATGGTTTATGTAAAACTTAGGATCTTTTATGTTACACAAAGCAGCCAATAGTTTATCTTCCAAGTTATCACTGAGAACCAAATCCATACAGTTAAGTTCTCTTATATCTAATAGGTTATATCTATACTCAAAATCCTCAAAAGAGATACTATTTTTCATCTTGAGCTTTTCGTTTCCGACATATATACAGTATTGTTTTATTCTCGGATTACCTGTCTTTTTATATATAAGGAAGTTATAATCAAACATTCTTTCAGCCATAGCTGGGTCATTGAAACTTTGAAATTCAAGATGTAGGATTGATTTATCCTCAAGCTCTATAACAAAGTCTGCTCTTTTATTACTTATATATGGAAGTTCTGTATCTAAAAGTTTTGATGGATACTTACCAGACAACATAAAAACAAATTTTCGTGGTGGATTTTTTATTATATCTTTAAGAAGAAGATCAACTTCTTTCCTATAAACTTTTCCCATTCAGTTATCCCTTTATAATTTTTACATAGAACTTTCTACTTCTTGGTCCATCAAATTCTGCAAAAAATATTCCCTGCCAAGTTCCTAATGTAAGTCTTCCATTTACTAGTTGTTGATGCAAGGAATAACAGGGTGCTTATTTATAAGCTTATTATTTAAGTCTTATCTCAAAGACACATCTTTCCTTACCCTGTGCTTGGCACTCAATTTCCTTACAATCCCATTCTTTACCTGTTATTTCTTCAAACACACCTGCCATAGCACCGCTCAAAGGCATACAAACAGGCTTTTTGTTTTCCACACCTTGAGCAAATATAGAATCTCTTACCATGAAAAGTATACGAGAGTTGGATACATTATACTCCTCAACTTTACATATACCTGCCTCCTCAAGAAAGGCACTCACGTAAGGTACAACCTCTTCTATAGTAGGATTTATCTTACCGGCTATGTTCTTTATGTAACTGCCTGCCATTTTACCCGCCTTTTTACCAGAAAATACGAGAAGTCCACCTATACCGAAACCGGACAACTTTATAAACTGTAAATAAAACTCCCTTATAGGTCCCTTAGGGATTATGACACCTTCTTCACTCAAAAATATGCGTACTTTTGAAAGAACTTCCTCATCCTTCATTTACAAACCTCCTGTTTTAATTTCATTAATTATTTCCCCGTATCTGTTTAGCAAGGGCTTTGTGTCCCCATAATTTGTATTTAAACTCTGTATAGTCTGATAACTTCATAAACATAAATATGTTAAACAGCTTAAACATAATTTACCCCAATCTTCAACTTACTATCTATTTTATTATAAACTTCTTTAACTATATCATCGTAAATTTTTCCTTCTGGATATATTGGCTCCAAAAATTCTACAGATATTTTATGAGGTTTTGGAAATTTTGAGTTTATAGGAAAGCTCTCAAAGGCACCTTTTATTACCACTGGGACAATAGGAATACCAAGCTCTCTTGACAGAATAGCGAAACTCTTCTTAAACTCAAGTAAATTGCCGTCCCTTGTCCTTGCTCCTTCTGGGAATATAACCAGATTTTTACCTTTCCTTAAAACAGAGGCAGACTTTAAAAGAGACTCCCTAAGGTTTCTGTTTACATTTACTATAAGAATTCCACTTTTTTTTGCTATAAACTTTCTAAAATCTGACTTAAAATAAGTTTCCTCTGCTAAAAAGTATGTCTTACTTAAGATATTCGTAGGCAGTGATGCTGTTATTAAAAACCCATCTAAAAAACTCTGATGGTTTGAAGCAAATATAACTGGCATATCAGGAATATTTTTAACACCTTTTACAGACAAACCGTTATATAACTTAAAAAATATTTTTAAAACAGGTTTTATATAAACTGTAAGACATCTTTCACATATATCTACTTTTATATCTTGATTTAAAATCCGACTCCAATCTATCTCTAAACTTTCTACCTTTGATATTCTATCTTTTATAAAACTGTATATCTTCTCAACAGTTTGATTCTCTACTAAAAAATCTTCTGATAAAGTGATACCAAAGGCTGTCTCTAAAAAAGTTAAAAACTCTATCTTTCCAAGAGAATCAAGTCCTAAATCTATCTCTATATGGAAGTCCGGATAAGGTGTTATATTTGTGTAATTTTGGAGATACTTTTTTATTGTCTGATATATCTCGTCCTGTGGCTCTTTTATATCTCTTTTTTCCTGTTGTTTCTGTAAAAACTCTTTTAACATAAATCTTCTGGTTTTGCCAAGTCTCGTTTTTGGAAGCTCTGTATTTACTATCGTAAAGCCGTTTAATCTTTTATAAGGGACAGCAGATAGGTTATATTTATCAATAACATTCCATTTTATAGTTTCATAGAGATTTACTATCTTTTCTTTTTTAATATACTCATAATCTGGATAAATTATTGCAAAAAGTTGCCCATCTTTTTCTATAACGGCTATCTCTTTTACTATTGGAAAGTTTTTAATTATGTAGTTTTCTATCTCTTCTGGATTTATATTTTTACCATTTGGTAGAACTATTATCTCTTTTTTTCTACCAGTTATATAAAGATAACCTTCCTCATCAAAGTATCCTAAATCTCCGGTTTTAAAGTATCCATCTTCAAAAGCTTCTTCGGTTTCTTTTGGCTTATTGTAATATCCCTTAAATACATTCCTACCTTTTACCAGTATTTCCTGATCTTTTATCTTAACTTCTACCCCTTCAATAACTTTACCCACAGAACCAAGTTTTATCTTATCCGGAGGATTAAAAGATACTATAGGAGATGTTTCTGTAAGTCCATAACCTTCCACAACCTTAAATCCTAAAGCCCATAGGTCTTTCGCTACTTCTACATCAAGTTTAGACCCACCACTTACAAAATACTTTACATTACCTCCAAACTGTTTATGAACTTTATTAAATACCAATTTTGATAGTGGCTGAAAGTTTAAAATTTTACAAATTTTAAAAAGTAGTTTTGCAATGAGATTTGAATTTATCCTATCAAAAATCCTTTTATGAAAAAGATTGTAAAGTCTTGGAACACCTATCAGGATAGTTATTTTGTAATCCTGAAACTTTTTAATAATATCCTCCGGAGTTAATTTTTCTAAAAAGATTATGGTAGCTTGAAGTTGAAGAGGTATCAGAAGACTTACAACGAGAGGGTAAGAGTGATGAAAAGGTAAAATTGCCAATGTTTTATCATCAGAGGAAGCTATATTTACTTTCTCAACACTTTCTATATTCGAAAGTAAATTATCAAAAGTAAGCATAACACCTTTTGGTTTTCCAGTTGTCCCTGATGTATAGAGTATAACAGCAACATCATCTTTTTTATTTTTATTTTCCGTAAAGTTTATATTATCAAGTTTAAAATCATATTCTAATTTATCTATCTGTATAACCTGAGGTTTATTAGACAGCTGATTAACTACTGGTAGTCTATCAGTTGAAGTAAGTATCACCTTTGGATTACAGTCCGATATGTAATAATCTAAATCTTCTTTACTACTCATAAAATCAACAGGAACAGCTATACCACCTTTCTGCCAGATGGCAAATAGAGAATAAACCCAAAATGGACTGTTTTCCGAAAAAATAATAACTCTATCACCTTTTTCTATATTAAGGACAGATGCAACTTTATTGATATTATCAACAACCTGTTTATAATTTATCCTTTCTCCGGCATATATAAAAGCGGTCTTATCAGTAGATTTAATTTTTATCATTAGTTAAGCAAATATAAATGATTTATTAAACCGGATAACCGTTTTCTTTTAATGTATCTTTTACAAAATCTACTGGAACATCCAGTACTTGTGCTATCTTTTCTATGGATAATGAGAGTTTCGTATATAATTTAACAATATCTTCTTTTTTTCCTTCTTTAAGCCCTTCTTTAAGCCCTTCTTTCTTTCCTTCTTCAAAAAATGGGTCTTTCTCTATCATCTCTCTTGTTATTGTAAGTGGCATCTTATTTTCCTCCTTAAACTTTAATACTAACCTTTTTAATTTAGGTCTAAAATCTAATGTTATCAATAGCTTAGTTATGTAATCTTTCCTATTTTGGAGGTATGGCTTTTATGACATCTCCAAGGGTTATATCTAATCTCTGGGTTTCTTTTTTCATAGAAAAATTATATCAAAAACTGCTTAGAGTATGAAAATGGTATAATTTTTATCTAATTTTCACTGTAGAGGTTGAAATTTATGAAGTATATGACCGGCGATGAGATAAGAGAAAGTTTTTTAAAATATTTTGAAAGTAAAGGGCATACTGTTGTAAAGTCTGCACCTATTATTCCGGAAAACGACCCAACTCTTCTTTTTGTAAATGCTGGAATGGTGCCATTTAAAAATCTGTTTTTAGGATTAGAGACAAGACCATATAAAAGAGCTGCTTCTTGTCAAAAAGTGTTCCGTGTTTCCGGAAAACATAACGACCTTGAAAATGTAGGATATACACCAAGACACCACACATTTTTTGAGATGCTTGGGAATTTCTCTTTTGGAGATTACTTTAAAAGAGAAGCTATAGAGTTTGCATGGGAGTATGTGACTCAGGTATTAGGGATACCTCAAGACAGGCTTTTGGTATCTATATTTGAAGAAGATGAAGAAGCTTTTAAAATTTGGAATGAAGTAATAGGATTGCCAGCTGAAAAGATAAAAAGGATGGGGTATAAAGATAACTTCTGGTCTATGGGAGATACTGGACCCTGTGGACCCTGTTCCGAGATATACTTTGACAAAGGAGAGAAATGGGGAAATCCTGAGTTTGGATCAGATGAAGATAACAGATACCTTGAGATATGGAATCTGGTATTTATGCAGTATAACAGAGATGAAAATGGAGTATTACACCTGCTTCCTAATCCAAGTATAGACACTGGAATGGGACTTGAGAGAATAGCATCTGTTATGCAGGGAGTTGATAGTAACTTTGAAACAGATCTGTTTAAACCAATAATAAATTTCTGTGAAGATGTCTCATCAAAAGAGCATGGTAAAAATGAAAAAGACGATGTTGCTATGAGAGTTATAGCAGATCATCTTAGAGCTATGACATTTTTAATATCAGATGGAGTACTACCTTCTAATGAAGGAAGAGGATATGTATTAAGAAGAATAATAAGGAGAGCCTTAAGGTACGGAAAACATTTAGGATTAGATAAACCTTTCTTATACGAAGGGGTTGATGTTGTTATAGATAAGATGAAAAATGCATATCCGGAGCTTTTACCAAATAGGAATTTTATAAAAGCAGCTGTAAAATCTGAAGAGTCAAGATTTATAAACACACTCAGAAGGTCTTACGGAGTTTTAATTGAAATTATAAACCAAGCCAAGAAAGAGGGAAGAAGATATCTAAAAGGTGAGGAAGTGTTTAAACTTTATGACACATACGGATTTCCTCTTGACCTTATGGAAGATGTTTTAAGAGATGAAAATTTAGTTTATGATAAACAGGAGTTTGAAAACTATTTAAAAGACCAACGAGAGAAAGCAAGAAAGGCATTTAAAACTTCCGCAAAAGAGATTAAAACTATATACTCTGTAATAAAATCTAAATTCTCTGATACACAGTTTATAGGATACGACCATCTAACCTCAGAAGATTCAAAACTACTTGCAGTAATAAAAGGAGATGAAGAAGTAGATACATTGACAGAAGGAGAAGAAGGAGAAGTTATACTTGATAAAACACCATTCTATCCAGAAAAAGGTGGGCAGATAGGAGATAAAGGAATAATAGAAGGAGATGGATTTTTATTTGAGGTGTTAGATACACAGGTATATCTTGACGGATTAATTGTCCACAAAGGAAAAGTTATATACGGTAATCTAAAACCCGGACAGATAGTATTAGCAAAGGTAGATAAAGAGAGAAGACATAATATAATGAGACATCACACAGCAACCCATTTACTACATGCAGCTTTAAGAAACATACTTGGAGACCATGTTAAACAAGCAGGTTCTTTAGTTGCAGATGAGTATCTACGGTTTGACTTTACCCATTATGAGAGTTTAACAGATGAAGAACTTAAAATGGTTGAAGAATTTGTAAATAGGCAGATTATGGAAAATCACCCTGTTATATGTGAAGAGATGGCTTACGATGAAGCAATAAAATCCGGAGCAATGGCTATTTTTGAAGAAAAATACTCTGATGTAGTTAGAGTTTTAACAGCAGGAGTATCAAAAGAGTTATGTGGTGGAACCCATGTGAAAATGACTGGAGATATAGGTTACTTTAAGATAACATCTGAGTATGCTGTCTCTTCCGGAACAAGAAGAATAGAAGCAGTAGCAGGAATAAAAGCAGTAGAGTATGGATTAAAAGAACATTTCTTACTAAAACAGCTATCAAGAGTTTTAACTGTAAAAGATGACCAGCTTCTTGACAGAGTAGAGAAACTGTTGGCTACTATAAAAGAAAAAGAAAAAGAGATAGAAAAACTAAACCAAAAGATAGCAAATATCCAAGCAAAAGAAAATATTAAAGTTGAAGAGAGAAACGGTTATAAACTTATATACGGACAGATAGACAACCTACAACCTAACCAACTTAGAGAGATGTCAGATAACCTTAAAAATCAGCATAAAAATGCAGTTATACTTCTTCTGTCAAAAGATAGCGAAAAACAAAAAGTTAACTTTATAGTATCTGTGTCAAAGGAGTTAACAGACAGATTTAAGGCAAATGAGATAGCAAAAGATATAGCATCTATCTTGGGAGGAAGTGGTGGCGGAAGACCTGATATGGCTCAGGGAGGTGGCACAAAGTTAGAGAATATTAATCAAGTTATAGAGAAATTCAAAAACCTATGATGAGAAAGAAAGTTGAGGAGTATATACAGGATATAGTTGAAGAGTTAAAAAAGTATAATCCGGAAAGAATAATACTATTTGGATCAAGAGCAAAAGGTACAGCTACAAAAAGTTCCGATATAGATATAGCTGTTGATTTAGATTTAGATTACAGAGAAGAGAGGAAGCTGAAAGAGAAATTAGATGAAATATCTGGACTTTACAGTGTTGATATTGTTTTTCTGCCAAAAGTAAAAGAGGAGTTTAAACAGCAGATATTAAAAGAAGGTGTAACTTTATATGAGAGAGAATGAAGCTCTTATTAAGATAGAGAACTTTGAAAAATCACTGCAAAGATTAAAAGAAGCTGTGGAAACAGCAAAAGATGACCTTGACAAAGATGGGGTTATCCAGAGATTTGAATTTACAGTAGAGCTATTGTGGAAGACTTTAAAAGCGATTTTAAGGAATAAATATATAGAGTGTAACTCTCCAAGAGACTGTGTAAAACAAGCTTTTAAAGCGAGAGTTATAGAGGATGATGAGATAATTCTAGATATGCTTGAAGATAGAAATAGAAGCTCTCATATATACGATGAATTAACAAGCCATGAGATATTTGATAGGATAAAAAAGTTATACTTACCTTATCTGTTAAATCTTAATTTAAGGAAGAATTTATAAAACTTTATAGGAGGTTGTTTAGATGCAAGGTGATCCGATGGGTGGTCTTATCAGTGCTATTGTTTGGATGGTTATGCTTCTTGGTATATTTTACTTTTTACTATGGAGACCTCAGCAACAACAGAGGAAAAAACATGAAGAGTTTTTGGCAAACCTCAAAAAAGGAGATAAAGTTATAACAACCGGAGGCATAATAGGAGAGGTGAAGTCAATAGAAGACAAAACAGTTACACTTAAAATTTGTGAAGGCTGTCTTATAAAAGTCTTAAAACCTTCAATATCCACATATTACCAAGAAGAAGAGAAAAAGGCAGAGTAATTAGTTGTAGAGTAGGTTATAAGTTGTCATTTACCGTTTAATTCCGGTAGATAACTCTGTCATAGGGAGTATAACACTTAAAACTATTATAGCTATAACACCACCTATAATAACCATAGTTATAGGCTCTATAAGTTTTATCCATCTATCTATTATTTTTTCTATCTGTTTTGTATAGAGAGAGTATATTGTGTCCAACATCTCTTCAAGTTTTGAGCTTTCTTCTCCGGTTTTAAGTAGATTTATAAATAACGGTGGGAAAACACCAGATTTAGATAGTACATAAGTTAAAGACTTGCCTTTTAACAGCTCATTTTTTACATCATCTATTTTAGATCTGATATAGCTGTTTGACACACTGTTTACTGCCATATTTACAGCAGTTGGTAGAGGAGTGGAGGATTTTAATGTTATTGATAATATATTTGCAAATCGAGATATATTAAAGTAGAGGATAATTTTACCTATAACAGGTAAGTTTAACAGATACCTATCATATACAGTGTTTTTAATTAGCTTGTCTCTAACTAAAAATATAGCTATAAATACAGGAGATAAAAATATAGTAAATGTAAATATCTTTGAGAGTATAAGGACAGCCTTTGTTATAACTGGTAAGTCCTTACCAAAACTTGTTAAAACTGAAGCTATCTTAGGGACTACGAAATTTGTTGCAATGAATACAGAGATTATTCCAAAAATTATTACTACTATCGGATATATTAAAGCAGATGTTATTCTACTTTTTATCTGTGATACATTTGATAAATATTCTGAAACTATCTTAAATATAAGTTCTAAATTTTCTCCAGTTTGAGCAGAGTTTAACATATTAGCCACGATCTCTGGAAATATTTTTTCTTGACGGAAAGCATCTGATATTGAAACTCCAGACTCAACAGAAGACTTTATTCTAACAAAAGCAGAAGCAAGCTCCTCATTATCCACCTGTGATGATACCAGATCTAATGCTTTGGTAAATGTTATTCCACTTTTAAGTAAAATATATATTTGCATGAAAGCAAAAGCCAAATCCTCTTCCGAAACTCTGTTAATAGAAAGAAGTTTAAAAGATTTTTTATCATCTTTTATACGGATTAATGTTGGATTTATACCTTTTTCTCTAAGTAGTAAAGTAGCTTTCTTCTTATCCTGTGCCTCTATACTACCCTTTACCTTCTTCCCTTGAATATATCCTTCGTAGTAAAATTCCATTAAATTTCCTTATGAGTATTAAGAGTATTACCATTAAGTATGAGTATATATTCACTGAGATTAAATGGCAACCACCACCTCCACCTGATGAAGAGCTTGAAGGTGAAGAAGTAGGAGTAGGTGCAGGTACAGATACTGTTATTGGATCAGAGTAGGATATACTACTTTGATATACAGACCCTATTCTATACTGATATGTCACTCCACCGGATACGGTGTTGTCGGTATAACTTGTTTCATTAGCTGATAATTCAGCTACAACGTTCCAACTCCCAGCCTGCATTCCTCCAACACTTCCAACCTGCATTCTTTCAACAACAAATTTCTCAACAATGTTAGATCTTTTTTCCCAGCTAATTGTAACAGCCTGCGGACTACTACCGGTTGATGAACTAACTGCTGAGTAAGAAATATTCAAAGGTTTTATAGGAGATAACTGACTATTAAAGGCAGAGAAAAGATTTAATATTCCACCTATAACTTTATCTTCTATGTAACTATTCTTATCGGCGGAATTTACTATTAAATCTCTAACAGCAAAAGGATTAGGAATATCTGTTTTGTTTGATAGTATTAATGCAACAGCACCTGTAACGAAAGGGGTAGCCATTGATGTTCCAGAGAGAGATTTATATCCGGTTTGATCTATATAAGTGCTTACTATATTCTCACCGGGTGCAAGGATATCAACAGAATTTTTTCCGTAATTACTAAAATAGGACAATTTATCATCAGAAGATGAAGATCCAACAGATATAATGTTGTCAACATTTAAGGTTGCAGGGTAAAATGGATATACATCATCATCACAACTATAATTTCCTGCTGCTGCTACAATTATAACATTTTTACTTTTTACATAATCAATTGCATCTTTCAGAGCTTGGGAAGAATCTACATATGTACAACTGGAAGGATATCCTAAACTTAGATTTACCACCTTTGCTCCGTTATCAGCAGCATACTTTAATGCTTTTACAAGGGTAAGCAGATCACCATTACCGTTACTATCAAGAATTTTAACAGGCATAATTTTTATCTTCCAATTTACTCCCGCTACTCCAGTGCTATTGTTAGTTACAGCTCCTATTATGCCTGCAATATGTGTTCCGTGTCCATCATCATCCATAGGGTTGTTGTTATTATCCACAAAATTCCAGCCATAACAGTCATCAATATAACCGTTATTATCATCATCTATACCGTTATTACAGTCTGTTTCACCGGGATTTTTCCATATGTTATCTTTAAGATCAGGATGATCAAGTTTCACTCCACTATCTATTACGGCAACCACAACAGAAGATTCTCTATAAGAATCCCAAACCTTTCCAACTCCTATTCTTTTTAAGCCCCATTGTTGAGTATAGTAAGGGTCATTAGGTGTTGTATCTGCTTTTTTATTATGTAGTTAGGTTCAACATACTCTACATTTGGCAAATTTTTATAGTAATTTATTTTTGCTTTTATATCTTCATTTTTTGATAATTTAACTAATTTTAAACTGCTAAAATCTCCTGACTGTTTTGAGATTGAGCCACTTTTATATTTAACTATTAAACCGTTAAATTCTTGAGAATATGTTAAATTAAAGGCAAAAAGAAATAGTAACATTAATTTAACTAAATTCAACAAAACTATCTCTCCTCAAGGGAATATATTAATTTTTCATCCTTCAAGTATATCACAAATTTTTTACCTTTCAAACTCTCTGGATTGTAATTTTTACCATTTATTTTCAATAGTTGTACATTGTATATTTTAAAACCTGAATAATCAATGTTAGTTAATGCATATCCTCCACTAACCTCTATGTTAAGCTTATCTCCAACCACCTTAATACTGACTTGGTTTAATCTTAAAATATAATCCATACCGACAGGAAATATAGACTGCTCTGGTTTTGTCATCTCCTGCTGTAAAGCTTTTATATAGATGGAATAACTGCTATATTTTTTGGACATTTCAAAATTTTGGATATCATAAGGATTTGTAGGTGCAGGAACGCCTTCTCTTACATTTTCCGCAACTTTTTTATCTTCTGAATTGTTACATCCTACTAATATAAATAGCGATCCCAACAAGATAAATAGACTTTTCATAATATCTCCGACATTTTTGAATATAAAAAGAGGGAGTAAAAACTCCCTCCAGTAAAAAATTACTTCGTTTTTTGAACAGTAATCGTTCCTGTAGAAGGTAGAGAAGAAGAACCTGTTAGAGTAACTTTTTCCATAGAACCTACTTTTACATATAGAGTATTACTCTCAGTACATGTTTTTGATGTTGCATCATAAGTTCCACCTCTTGTAGTTTCACATACTGTTTTCAGATCAGCCTCACATCTTCCGGTAGAAGAGTTATATTGATAACCGTCCTTAAAACATGTATAAGTATAGCTTCCATTATTATAAGTATAATTAGCTGAGTCAAAACATACTCCGCTGTTTGGATCATATAAGTCTCTCATATCATAACAGATAGATGGACCGGTTAATTTGTGAGTGAGTGCTATCTTGTAAGTGTAATCTTGATCTGTTCCATCCATAGCATTTTTAAGTAAACAACCTGTTATAGATTTTCCGTCAGTAGAAGAAAATTTACAGTTACCAAAAACTGTACCAGTTACATTACTACCTGTATTATCAAAAATCTGAGCTTCTTCAATAGATTCCATTTTAACTATCCTAGCGTACGTAATATCTTTGTATATACCCTTTGTAGAAATGTCCCTAAGTACAATTTTGTTATTTGTAGAATCGTATGTTCCATCTATTGCTACAAAACCATCACCACCGCTACCTAAGCCGAAAAACTTACCTCCATTTTGGTAATCTCTCTGAGTATATGCTCCGTTTACTATATCTTGTGAATTCCAAGTAGAACCATCCTTAGAACCAATGATACTTAACAATGGATTTTGATCTCCATACACATAATAGTTATCATTATAACCTTTTATGGCAAACTTTGTATAACCGTTTATATCTTTACCAGTTGGTAGTGACCATGTTCCTCTTGTAAGTGTAAATGTAAAGTTATTTGTCCCTGTTTGTAGTTCTGCAAGACTACATAAAAGTGGAGAATAATTCTCGTTCTGATAGATACATATCTTTGTTAGTCCAGGATACAAGCCTATCTTTGCTGTTGGGCTGGAAGGTGTCAGAGTAACTGAGTCTTCATTATATGCACAAGTTGGAGATGAATAGTTTTTGTAATCACATATCACACCGTTACTGTCAGATGAATATTGTTCAATAACAACTCTGTATTTCTGAGCATCATCTGCCAGAATCTGTCCGGTAACTTTATTTGCAAGCTCCGGAATACTTACTTCAAGAATAGCAGTTTTTCCAACAGAAGTATCTGCCGAAGTTGTAGAAGATGCACCTCCTCCGCAAGAGAAAAGAGAGGCGGACACAGCCGCCACAGAACCTACTGTCAACAATGTTTTTGCTGCAAGTTTTTTCATGACTATTCCTCCTTTAAAAATTAATTTTTCTTTTGAATATTAATGGTTGTGTCTGCATTTTTGCCAACCATAACTGTTCCTGAAGCTTTTGCAGTATTACCGTCAGAATCTTTAACAGTAACTTCTACAAAATAAGATCCTCCTGCATTGACTGTATAAGAGCAGGTAGATGTAGTGCAGACAACTGAGTTATTAACTCTCCATTCATATGTTAAGCTATCTCCATCTGCATCAGAAGCAACAACAGAGAATGTTAATTTATCTCCTATGTTTGCAGTAGTTGGAATATTTACAGAGCTAATAACAGGAGGATATCCGACATTAATTGTAATATCTTTAGTAGTTGTAGCTGAACCATCAGAGACTGTAAGAGTTATAGTACATGTTTTAGCAGTAGTAGGAGCTGTCCAGGTTGGATTTTGCAATGTAGTACCATCGTTTTGTAATGTAGCATCAGTGAACTTACCACCACAATTATCTGACCAACTATATGTCACATTAGCTCCATCTGGGTCATATGCAAAACTATAAAGATTGACAGAACCACCTTTCTTAACTTGAGTTTGACTTGCAGTCATATAGGATATTACAGGTGGAATATTATTGTTTGTAACGGTAATTGTAATATCTTTAGTAGTTGTAGCTGAACCATCAGAGACTGTAAGAGTTATAGTACATTTTCCAGTACTTGGGGGAGTAGTAGGAGCTGTCCAGGTTGGATTTGGTGATGTAGCATCACTGAACTTACCACCACAATTATTATCTGACCAACTATATGTCACTTTATCTCCATCTGGGTCATATGCAAAACTATAAAGATTTAAGTTACTTCCTGACTTAACTGTAAGTACATTAGAATAAGAACCTCCAGCATATATATAAGATATCTCTGGCGGATTATTCTGAATAGAAATATCCTTTAATACTACATTTGTTCCATCATCAGATGTCTCGTCATTATTCGTAGTTCTATTAACATTAAATGTAGCCATAGAGGTCCACCTATGCCCTACATAGATATATCCTTCTACATTACACAAGGTTTGTAATTTAAATTTACCACTACTATCAGTATAAGTAGATGTTTTAGCAATGTTAGAGTAAACCAATTTATTTGGTAAGGGGTTGTTTTTTGAATCTTTTAATGTTCCGGTAACGCTACATTTGTAAGGATTAGTAACAGTGCAATTGTAAGTATCGATATTAGTATTAGTACTATCTTTTGAACATTGTATTGATGTTGATGTTGATGTTGATGGATTTATCCACTTGTATGTATATGGGTCTAAAACTTGAATATTAGGTTTGGAACTGCTAGATAAATAAGAATATGTTATATCACTATTTGTATCTCCCCATTGATAGTTACCATCAACAACTATCCCTACCCAAGAGCTCACAGGATTTCCAGCATCATCTTTTAGGTTTACCCTTATTGTACCTGTCTGTAGCTGACCACATCCAGCTAAAACATGATCAAAGTTATAATAATTATTCATATCTAAATTCTGACCAATATCACTATCAGTTAAAACTATCTGACAACTACTTGCATTTGTAGGATCACTAACGATGTTATCTTGACCATCATACACAGTTCCGTAACCTACAAACTTCCACTGTCCATTTAAATAAGCATAAAATCCAATCTGATAACCATCTTTAGTTTTATCTTCATCACATTTTATTAAAGAACAATTCACTGTCCTTTTTATTTTCCAATTTGGAGGTAAAGCCTGTCCTGATAATGATTGTGTATTAGCTTTTTGTAAAGTAAGAGGTTTACCAGATGTATCTCTTATATCTACAAAATCAAACCCAGCAGTAACAAGTTTTCCCTTGTCACTTTGATCTGTAGGAAATTTTTTCATATCATCTGGATTAGTCGGATCATAATTATTAATTTTAGCTATGTATGTTGGTGTTCCGTTTGTTGCTTGGGCTTTTAGCAGAGATCTCTTTACATCGAGTTGCCAAACAACTTCAAGATTACTACTTTTTCTCAGTTGTGTTGTAAGCTCCTGTCCAGACAATATCTGAGTTTTCAGCGTAGATTTATCCCTCACAACAGCTATAGATACATAATCATCATTCCCTTGTGAAGATAAATTTATTTGATCGGAATTAATAGTGGTAGCATTCTTTATAGGGTCAAGATATGCTGGTAGTGTTACATCTTTAGAATTTTTAAGGTCATTATAGGTAAAACTTTTGGAAAAAAGTGCATAACCCTCTTTTTCAACTTTTACCTCAATTACAGGCTGACTTCCTTTATCACAAATAGTCAGATTAGGAACACTAAACTTACCATTATTATCAGTTGCCAAGTTAAAAGATTTGCCATCACAGTAATCTGTAATCGTAACTGCTGCATTTGAAATTGGAATTGGAGATTCTGTTTGCTGTGATATTGCATTTGACATTTGCTGTGACGTTAACGGTAAAGAAGTTGCTAAACCAGTAATAGAAACTTGCTGAGGTGTTGGGACTACGCTACTACCTCCGCCTCCTCCACCCCCTCCGCAACTATAAATCAAGAAACCTGTCTATAAAGCCGCTGCAAAAATCAGTCGTTTCATGACTTTCCTCCTATATTAGAATTTTAACTTATAAACTTTATTAACCTCCATTATAATAATAAAACTTTTATCCATTTTTGTCAAATTAATTTCTTCCACTTTCTGTCCGTTGTAATTTATCTCCACATTAAAATCCTGCACAGGTATGACTTTTATAGATTTAGTTTCATCGTAAAAATATGGGTCGCCGAATATATATGGATATTCGTAATACCAAAGAAAATTTTCCTTTGTAAAATAAACTGATTTAACCAAACCTTTTGAAAATTCTCCTGATGTGTTATAGAGGGTGATTATGTAGTTGTTCTGTGATATTTTTTTTATAAAAATCTGTTTTGAAGTGGAAAACTTTCTCTGAAAATCCCAGTAAAATTTAGCTACATCTTCTACTTCTTTTGACCTTTGGGATATGGAGAGAGATGAGTATATGGAGTTGTAAAATCCAAAGGACAAAACAGAAAACACAATCCCAAGAAGAGTTAAGACTACTAAAACTTCTATAAGTGTAAAACCTTTATTTAATCTGGTAAAGTTTGATATATACGCCGTTTTTCTCATAGGTTATCTCTTTTATCGGATATCCAGGGATATCCTTCTCTGTTTTGTTTAGATCTGAAGTTTTACCTTCCTTTATACTGCTGTCTATGTATAAAAAGTTATCAAATAGCTTTAAAGTGTAATCAAGGTCTGCTCGTGATTTATACAGAAGCCCGTAAGCAACTGTAAATGTAACACCTATAATCGTAATAGCTATCAAAATTTCAAGTAATGTAAAGCCTTTTTTTAAAAACATATTTTTTTGTTATCTTACTTATCTTTTTTAAGATTGTCTTTTTCTCTAAGTGTTTCTTTTACAAAGTCTAATGAAACATCCAAAATTTCCGCTATCTCTTCAGGAGTAAAAGATTTCTTTGTATATAATTTGATTATATTTTTCTTATAAGCTTCTTCCAGCCCTTTTTTATAGAAAGGGTCTTTCTCTATCATCTCTCTTGTAATTGTTAAAGGCATTTTGTTTTCCTCCTTCAATGTTAAGGCTACCTCTTTCAATTTAGGTCTAAAATCTAAGACAGTCAATAACTTAACTATATAATCCTTCCTTTCTCTTTCAGGTATGTTAGATAGTATATCAAAGATTATTAAAAGATAGTTTTCTGGATTTTCTATTTTGCAAAGTGCTGCAAGTATCTTGTCGTTTAAATCTGGACTCTCTATCAGTTCTTTACATGATATATCTTTTATGTCTAATAGTTCATATTTAAAGTGTAAATTTGGAAGTTCTATACTGCCTTCCATATTTAGTGGTTCATCTCCTACATATAGGACTTTCTGTATTATGTTTCTGTTGTTGTATTTTGATGTTATTAAAAGGTAGTATTCAAGCATTCTGTATGGCATGTTTTTGTCGTTGGTTGATTGTATTTCAAGGTGGAATATTGAACTGTCTTCAAGTTCTAATAAAAAGTCTAATTTTCTTTCTTTTGTCTGTTTGAAGACTGTATCTAAGAGTATTTTAGCGTTTTTTCCAGTTAGTATTTTGACAAACTTAGGTGGTATGGCTTTTATGACATCTCCAAGGGTTATATCTAATCTCTGGGTTTCTTTATTGCCAAACTGATATGTCATCTTCTGTTCCTTCGGTTTTATCTGGACCTTTTGATCTTATATCATATGGTCTATTTGGAGCTGGAGAGATGTATATAAAATCCTCATCCCAACCATCTTTCGGTAGTTTATCAAGATACTGTCTCCATCTGTTTGGAATAGGTGGGGTGGTAGGTTTCTCTACAAGTGCTTTTAATCCCTGCTGTGTAGTTGGATAGTTACCGTTATCCAGCTTATACTGTTCTAAAGCATCTTTAAGTGCTTTAAGCTGTACTTTTGTTGTCTCTATCTTTGCTTCATCTACTCTTCCTGTTATACGAGGGACTATCAACGCAGCCAAAAGTCCTAAGATGATAATAACCACAAGAAGCTCAATCAGTGTAAATCCTCTTTCCTTCTTCATATCTACAATTCCTCCTTACAGTAATTCATTTTATCAACATATTCTATAACCTTTTTAACAATCCCTATAAGATTTGGTGTCTTCTCTATAACTTCTTTGACTTTTTCTACTAACTCATCGGCTATATACTCATGGGAAAGCTCATTTCTTAAATCCTTCAACTCTATCAATTCTCTGTAATCATCTACAAAACCTCTTTTCTCTGCTCTTATAACCGTATCAAGCTTCTTAGTTACATCTTCCAATTCTACTATATCCAACGTTCTGAGTATCCGATTTATAAGTAAATCAACTGTTCTTGAAAATCTACTTAACATCACTTCAATGATTTCAAAATTATCCTCATCTAAATATGTTAAATCTATATCTTTAACTTTTTCATAAGATTTTGACAACCAGTATAGATTTTTTTCAATATGTTTTAGAGATTCACACAGTAAAGTCTTTGCTTCCTCAAACTTCACAACTCTACTCCGTATTTATAAGCTATCTTTGTAAATGACTGTTTATCCGGGTTATCTGTAACTATCAGGTCTATCTTTCTATCTCCCAAAAGTAGGTAAAGTTCTGTCTTTATGTTTCTACGGCTGTTATAATCTATTTTATCAGAAATAACTAAAAGATCTATATCTCCTCCTTTTTTTGACAGATCTGTCCTGCTTCCAAATAGGATTATCTTTGCCTGAGGGTCAAACTGCCTAACAACTCTCTTTATGGTTTCTATCTCACTTTCAGATAATCTAACATCACTCATATTATCTCCTTGTATAAAACCTCTGCAGAATTTCTGTTATAAATATAATCAATCTCCATAGGGGTATCACCTATTTTGACAGATATTTTGATATGGAATATATCGGACTTTACATCTATAAAGTTCTGTATCCTGTATAGGATATCAAAGTTAAAGCCATCTACTAAAACTATATCGTTGATAGTTTTAAAAGGTTTTTTCTGCCGATATTCTATAATCTTCGTTGCAAGAGTTTGGTCTATCTTTGGGTCTAAACTCATCAAAACATAAAGTGGAGCTGTATTTATGTTTATTCTTCCCTGTGTATAAACTGTTGAGGTTGAGAAAAGTCCTGGGTAGAAGTTATTTCCCACCATCTTACCTACTAAATCCTCATCTCTAAATCCCAAAAGTGAAAGCTCATAAAGAGAGTCTAAATCTGCCTTTTTTGGTGGATAGTTATCATTAACAGAACCCTCTTTTTTGCCTATCCACACTAAGATTTTATCAATGTAAGCCGGAGATATGTTAAGTCTGTTAAATAGATTTTCTACAATCTGTCTGTACGATGGATCTTTTACTCCATTTAGGTTTATATATCTGTTTTCATCGTAAATAGTTACCTCTACTTTTACACCTTCTCTCTCAAAGGTTATAGGATTTGCCCAGTTATCTGTAAGAGTATCTACGGTTTTATCGTCTGTATTCAGTAAAAATTTAACAGCTTCAAATACTGAAGAGGCAACATAGTAAGCCTGTTGTTTGTTATATATAGATACCACCATTCTGTTTGCTGAGTTTACATTACTGTAAGCATCTATCACATAGTAACTGAAAGTGATAAACATCATAAGGACAAGGATTATTATCATTTTAGGGTTATCTTTGGATTTATCAAACTACCAGATATTATAAAGTTAAATCCTAAAGAAGATGCAACCGCATTTATCTTTGAGTCCATAGGGTTATCTCTGTTGTATGAGATATTTCCAGATCCTGCCACATTAATACCTTCTACATCTGCTTTAAAGTTAAAAATATTTCCTTTAAAATCTATATCAACATTTCTTACAGTTCTACCCTGTGCTTTTATATCTTTTAGTGCCATCTTTCCAAAAACACCATCTTTTGTATACAAATCACCTTCTACCTGTGAAGCAGCTGTTACACATGTGAGATTATTAAATTTAGCTTTTATATTCTTACTAAAAGAGATATTTAGATATGATAGTTTTTCATCACATTTTATTTTTACAGATAGACCAGTTAGTATCACAGAAGCTTGTATATCGGCTCCTTTAAGGACCATATCATCTCCTATATATATACTACTATTTTTTAGGTTTATACTAAGAGGTGTCTCTTTCACTGAGTCAGCTATTAGGAAAATTCCGTTTTTCATTGCTAATTTATCTAAGATGAGAAATTTAGGAACAGTTAAAACAAATACTATAAAACCTACCAAGATAGAAAAGATTATAATTGACAGGTACTTTACCATCTTATATCTTCCGATTTTGTAGGGATTTTCTTCTGTTTTTCCATTATCTTCTTATTTATCTCTTCAGATAATCTCTGATGTTCCTGAGTTATCTTTGACAGTTCCTCTGGAGAGGATATTATGTATGGAGTGAGAAAGACAAACAATGTGGTTTTTTCTTTTGAATCTGATCTGTATTTAAATAGATTACCAACTATTGGGATATCTCCTAAACCTGGGACTTTGTCTTCCGTTTTTATATTCTTATCACTTACAAGACCACCGATAACTATCGTTTGACCATTTTCCACAACTATATCCGAATCCAGAGACCTATTAGATGTAACAGGTACAGCATAGGATAGATTTCCAACCTGTGGTCTTATATAATCTGTAACTTCCTGTAAAACAAGTTTTAAACTTAACCTTAAGGTTTCTGCAGAGGAAACTCTCGGCACAGTTTTTAATGTTAAACCTACCTCCTTGTAATCATAGGTTATGATAGGCTGTCCGTTTATATCAAATTTAACACCGCTTGCAAAAGGTATAACATTTCCTACTTTTATCTCTGCATCTTGGTTATCAAGAGTAAGTACTCTTGGATTTGATATTATGTTAAATCCAGTTCCACTCTCAAGAAGTGAGAAAAGTAAAGCTAAATCAGGGAAAAATACAGATGTTCCCCCTACAGATAATGTTTTCCCAGAATTGTTTATAAATCCCAGTAGAAAGTTTCCAGATAGAAAAGATTGATATAGGGTATCGGAAGTTCCACCTCTGAAAGCAGCTCCCCCTTTATTCCCCAATGCCTGCCACTGGACACCAATCTGTAAAAGGCTCTTCGTAGATGCTTCCACTATCGTTGCTGTTATAAGAACCTGCTTCCTTCTTACATCAAGATTTTCTATAAATCTCTTTAAACCTTCATACTCTTGCTTTGTGGCATACAGTATGATAGAGTTTGTTCCTATATCAAAACCTATCTTTATCCCTTCTTTGGTGGTTATGGCTGGTATCTGCTGAGAAGTCTGTGTTAAAGGTGTTGTTGTTGTTGAGGTTGTAGTTGTAGGAGATTGGAGAGGTTGAGTTGCTGTAAATCTATCTGTAGGTTGAGTTGTTGTTTGAAGAGTTGTTTGAGGAGTTGGCTGAGTTGTTTGAAATGGTTGAGTAGTAGGCTGTCCAAACTGATACTGGGGCATAACAGGTGCTGAAGCTTGGAATAGAGATTGGAAAGATTTACTTATCTCTGCAACTGTTGTGTACTTTAAAGGTATTATAAAGTAGTTTCTCCCTTCTGTCACAACTCTCTCTGTATCAAGTTTGGATATTATGTTAGCTATATCTCTGTAACTACTTTCATCTGCAAAGATAACTATACTGTTACTATCTTTATTGGGAGATACTATAAGGTTCTGTTTTGTCCTCTGCATTATCTGAATGATAGGTGTGATAGTTTTATGTATCTCTTCAGCATTTGCAAATTTAAGGTTGTATATGTATAAACTACCTGCATTTTCTTTACTGTCTGCTATCTTTAAAATATTTTCGATTTTGGAAATATTTGCTTTAATATCGTATATTATCAGAGAATTTGACTGGACATTTACAGATGTTTTTGCTGCTTTACTTAAAAATGGTTTTACTGTGTTTAGAAGTTCATTGACATTTACATTTTGAGCTGTGTATATGTAAAACTCCATCTCTCCTGAAGACTTTTTATCCTCTGTTGGCAAAACAGACAAGTTAGCTGCTGACTCTACCCTCACAAAATTCTTATCTTCAACAACTGCATAACCATTCATTGCAAGTACAACTGTAAAGAGATTATAAGCTTCGTCTATAGATACAGGTTTAGAAGATGTTAATGTTATCTTTCCTTTAACATCTTGGGACAGTATTATGTTTTTACCGGTTATCTCTGACATAAACTCAACAATATCCGATATATCCGTATCTCTAAAGTTAAGTAAAACTTTCTTTGCCTTTTTTACCTGCTGGATATCTGGTTTTTTTGGCTGTTCCTCTGCCTTTATATGAAAACCAAATACCAAAACTAAGATAAAAATTATCCTTACAATCATCTTATCCTCCACTACTTTATAACAGCTAATACTTCCGAAGGTGTTGTTATACCTTTTAGAACTTTATCAACTCCATCTTCGAACATAGTTTTAAATCCTTTTGATTTTAGATAGGTTAAAATCTCGTTAGTATCCATATTTTTGGCTATCATACTTTTAACAGTTTGGTCAACATCAAAAACTTCAAATATACCTACCCTGCCTTTATAGCCACTACCAAGACAGTTTTGACAACCTACTCCCTTGTAAAATGTGTAATCTTTAGATGGGTCAAGTTTTAACTCTTCAATTTCAATGGCTGAAGGTTTGTAAGCTGTTTTACAGTGGATACATATTTTTCTTACCAATCTCTGAGCAAGTACTCCTTCAAGTGAGTTTGCTACCAAAAATGGCTCCATTCCCATATCTATCAGCCTCGGTAGAGATGAAACTGCATCGTTTGTGTGTAAAGTAGATAAAACGAGGTGTCCTGTTAATGCAGCATGGATAGCTATATCTGCCGTTTCACTGTCTCTTATCTCTCCTACCATTATTATATCTGGATCCTGTCTCAGTATGGACCTTAATCCTGAAGCAAAAGTAAGTCCAACCTTAGGATTTACCTGTATCTGACTTATCCCTTTTATCTGATATTCTACGGGATCCTCTATAGTGATTATATTTTTACGGGGGTCTTTTATAAACTGAAGGGAAGCGTAAAGTGTGGTACTCTTTCCTGCACCAGTTGGTCCTGTAACAAGAACGATACCGTATGGTTTTTTAAGAACTTTTTTAAAAGTATTTAGACTTTCTGAAGAAAACCCAAGGTCTTGCAAGGTAAGGTTAAACCCTGATTTATCCAGTAATCTTAAAAC
Source organism: Hydrogenothermaceae bacterium (assembly GCA_026418455.1). Classification (GTDB taxonomy): domain Bacteria; phylum Aquificota; class Aquificia; order Aquificales; family Hydrogenothermaceae; genus JAOABC01. Next base: position 53,132 of record JAOABH010000007.1, on the reverse strand, counting down.
AACTCTCTCACCAAAAACTGTCGGAATAATGGACACCCTAACATCAACATCCTTACTTCCTATCTTTATACCTATCCTACCATCTTGTGGTACTCTTTTCTCAGCTATATTTAAGTTTGATATAACTTTTATCCTTGAGACAACAGAGTTGTAAGTCTGGAAAGGTATTTTAAGGTATTCGTGTAATACTCCATCCATTCTAAATCTAACTACGGCACTATCCTCATAAGGCTCAAAATGTATATCTGAAGCGTTCAATGTATTTGCTTTTATAAGTATAGAGTTTACAAGATTTATAATAGGACTATCTTCTTCCGAAGCTAAGATATCTATCGATGTAGTTTGACCTTCCTCAGCTCCAGATTCAACAATAATATCTTCTTGGGATATCCTCTCTTGAAGTAGTTTTGTAAATTCATCATCAGGTAGCTTTTTAAGTATTACAGCTTTTCCTGTTAAAAATCTTATCTCCTCAACATACAAAAAGTTATAGTTCTGGGGTACTATCAAAATGATTTTATTTTCATCTTCATAATCAACTATAAACCTATAGTCCTTAAGGATATTCACTTTACCTCTACCTCAAACTCAAACTTTCCCAAAGGTGTTTTCTTTATAGATTTTGCAACTTCTGGTGGTTCATCAGATTCACCTTTAACTGTTAATACTCCATTTATATACTCAATCTTGTATATCTTTGCATTTTTGGGAAGATTTACAGACAAAAACAGTTTTGAAAGTTTAAAAGAAGCCGATGGTTTTATAGTAGATTTAACTTGATCATATACAGATACGATGGGCTGATCTGGAAATGCTTTTTTAAAGAGAACTATCTGATCTCTCTTGATACTTTTCATCATACTGTCCATTATATATCCAGTGAAGATATAAAAAATAAGATAAAATCCTACCGTCAAAACAATTAATTGCTGTAGCAACTTAGATTCTTCAGAAGATAAAAAATTATCACTAAAAGACAGATAGTCACCTTCTAAAAAACCTTTTAATGCAGCCCCATAAGCTGCCACTTCCTCCGGCTTACAGACAGTAGGAATAAAATAGTTTTCTACATTAATGTTAGATTTTAAGAAATTGAATATTTTCGTAAAATTTCTGTGTTTACCACAGAACATAACTGTTTTCAACTTATCTATAGCCGGTATCTGACTCAAAAATATACTACTATCTTCAATTAATGTTTCAGGATCTATTTTTATGACCCGATATAGATCAATATTTCTTTCTTTTATATCTATAAAAGTAACCTTGTCTTCATCTATATCTATAACATAACCATCAGATTTCCCAGTAAATTCAATAAAGAATCTCTTTAAAGAAAAAACCTCTCCATCAAGAGCAAAGTAATCTTTTGGTTTTTTCAAACTCTTTAACAACCAAAACTTCTACAATATCTTTATTTAGATAAATATCAAACATAACATCTTGCTTATACTTTTCTTCTATCTTTAGTTTATAATAATCTAAAATCTCTTTAGGATTCCTTAACTCCGTTTTTTCACGAAAGTATATAAGTTTGTCAGAAGGTATAACATATATTTTATTACCAACTTCCCCCTCTAAAATTTTTCTGTCTTTTGATAAAGATATTACAATATCTCCATCAATACCTGTGAAATTTCTCTTTATCATCTTATCTGTACTTCCACAAAGAAATTTCCATTTCCGGTATTATCTTTTGCACTAAAAGAAACTATATCAAAACCATTTTTTTCAAGAATGTAAGACAAACGAACAACCTTATCAGCTTTTAACCCTTTAAATGTAAGTAATATTCTGTCTTCATTTTGATCTATAGATTCAACCAAATAACCATTATCAATCAGAAAATTTTTAATTAAATTTGGATCTTTTGGAACAGCTTTAATATTGGCATTAGATATAAGCATATACATTTCTTTTAATTGCATATATGGTAGCAAATATCTGTTTTTAAATTCATTAAATTTATTTATTAAAAGCAGAATGAATACAAAATTAATAAAAAAAAAATAGCAAACCAATAGAACTTTCGCTGTTGTAAAAATGCATTTATAAAGTTGAATTTTTCTAACAAGTCATTCATAATATTATTATAACATATTAAAGGAGAAAAATTTGAGATTTAAATACTTATACTACATTTTTCCTTTAAAATTTAGCTTTTTAGTATCTTTTGTATTATCACTCTTATTACTAAATTTTTTAAAAAAACCAGATTTTGCAAAAGTACCAAAAATAAAACCAGAAGATATTAATTTGAATATTCTCGAAAAAAATGGCAAATTTATTCTAAAACGGAAGAATCTAAAACCTCTCCCAAAGCAACATCAGACATAGGACTATTAGCAACAGCTATCGGATCTAAAAACATAGCTCTCGTGTACATAAACGACAATAAGAAGATAGTAAAAGAAGGTGACAATATTGATAATATCAAAATATTGAGGATACTTAAAGATTCTATAGTTATTATCATAAACGGTGAAAAAAAAGAAATAAAACTTGGCTATATACCAAAAAGTAAAAGTGAAGCTGGTTCTACTCCTACAGTGAATTTACCACCGTTGGAAAACATATTACCACCTAATAAAAACAGTGATGTGATTCCAAAGTCAGAGCTTGAAAGACTTACATCTGACCCAGGGGTGATGTTTACTCAAATAAGACTTATTCCGGTTGTAGAGGGAGGACAGACAAAAGGGTTTAGGTTTGACTGGATTGCAGATGGTAGTTTATTTCAGAGAATGGGTTTAAATGTAGGAGATATACTTGTCTCTATAAACAATCAACCTATAAACTCAGGAGAAGATGCTTTTAGAATACTTCAGATAATAAGGAATGAAAAAAGCTTTAAGATAGCTATAATCAGGAATGGACAACCTGTTGAGCTAAGTTATACTGTGGATTGATGTTTATAATCATTTTTTGTTGTTAAAAATTTCAGTTATAATTCTTAGAATCATATCTATATTAAAGAGGTTATAAATATGGCAGACTTTACAAAAGCAGGAACAGACAGAGGAGATTTAGAAAAAGAGATAAATCACATACTTATCTCAACAAAGATAACCCACCACTCTTATCTTGTAAATATAGACAGTCTATCTAAAGAAGAGCTTGAGTTTGATCTTATGGAGTATCAGAGACAACTTGCAACCAACATTTTACCTTTGATTAAAAAAGCTGAATCTACTAAAAGTCCCAAGATAGTAGATATGGCTTACGAGATCAGACATCTGATGGAAGATCTCATATCAAAAATAGAAGATAGAATTAAACAGTTGTAGTATCATATACATCTCTGAGTATAGAGGATAATACACCGTTTACAAATTTAACGGACTTTTTGTCTGATCCAAAACATTCCTGTATCTCAAGTAAAAATGATATTATATATCTTATCTCTCTTTTAAACTGATCTGGATGTAACTTTTCTTTAAGATACAGTATATAACTTACTCCTATCCTTAAAACAGCTCTTTCTATAAATCCTATTCTCTCAAATCTCCAACCAATAAGGTGAGAAGATATCAAACTGTCAATTTTTTCTTTGTTCTCTCTATAGAGATCTAAAACCGTTTTCAGTTCAATCTTCTTTTCTTCGGAAAGCTTAGGGGCCTGATTTAAAATGTAATGTTCAATCTCTTCAAACTCATGATGAGATATATCCATAGCATAAAAAATCTTAACTAAGATATCAAGTAATAACTTTTTCTCTCTCTTTTCAACTATCCCTTTAATCTCGAAATTTCTCTTCATACTATACACTCTTTAGTATATTTACCATCTCTATAGCTGTAAGGGCTGCATCAAAACCTTTGTTTCCCATCTTCGTTCCTGCTCTCTCAACAGCTTGCTCTATTGTATCTGTTGTCAGTATTCCGTAGCTTACTGGAACTTCTGTTTCAAGGGCGACCTGGGCTATTCCTTTCGTTACCTCGTTTGCAACATAATCAAAATGTGGCGTAGCACCTCTTATAACCGCCCCAAGACATATAACAGCATCGTATTTTCCAGATTTTGCCAACTTCTTAGCCATAAGTGGTATCTCAAAGGAGCCGGGAACTTTATAAACCTCTATATTTTCACTACTTCCACCGTGTCTAACTATACAGTCAACGGCACCTTCCAACAATCTTTCAGTTATAAAACTGTTAAATCTCCCCACAACTATACCAAACTTTAACCCTACTGCAGACAGCTGCCCTTCTTTCACATTCATAACATATCCTCCTCAATCTTATTCTCTTATTTCCATTTCTGTTTATACATCTTCTTTAAATGCCCTGGTGGTATCTTGAAAGGTGGATTTCCTTTAAGAATTACCCAGGGACCATTAAAATCATCCGCTATATACCAAACACCACCATTAAACCAATACCACTTTCCTTTATACTTATAAACTTCAAACCTATCATCATCAAGAATATATACATCATAATCTGGGATAAATATAACCTTTGGGTGAACTATAACCTTGTTAGGAGTAACTACCACACTAGCACCAGGTTTTGTAGCGACTACACAAGAAGACAAAGTAAACAAACTTCCAATTAAAAATAATACAAATTTTTTCATGGGACTACCTCCAACTAAACCTCTTTTACAACTTCCTTAACAGTATCAACAATATATTCAACTTCAGAATCTGTTAAAGATGCATGTATAGGTATCGCAAAAAGCTGGTCTTTTGCCAACTCCCCAAATTCACAAGGTAGATGCTCTGCATTCCTTAATTGGTGTAAAGTGTAATCGTAATAAACTCTGGCCCCTATACCTTTTTGGAGAAGTTTCTCTATTATCTGATTTCTCCTTGGGTGTCTTAATGCATATATATGGAAAACATGTTTCCTATCTGGATATTCCTGTGGCAAAACAAGACCAGGAAGATTCTCAAACTCCCTGTTATATATCATGGCTATCTTTCTTCTCTTTTCGTTGGTCTCCTCAAGTCTTCTAAGTTGCCAATAACCTATACCTGCTTGGAATTCAGTTATCCTTAGATTTAAAGCCGGATGGGCTCCAAACTCTATCCAGTTTGATATCTTCTCATCTATCTCTGGATTATTTGTCAGGATAGCTCCGCCTTCTCCCATTGCCACATTTTTTGAAGCGTAAAAACTAAATGCAGATATATCTCCCAAAGAACCTGCCTTCTTACCTCTAAACTCAGCTCCATGAGCCTGTGCTGCATCTTCAAGAATGATAATATTTTTATCTTTACATATCTGTTTTATCTTATCCATCTGAGCTGTTTGACCAAAAAGATGAACTGGAATAACAGCTTTCGGTTTATACTTCTCAACAGCTTCTGCGAGCTGATTTATATCCATAGTATAACTCTCATCAACATCAATAACAACAGGAGTCCCTCCTGCCATATAGACAGCATCTATCGTTGCCATAAAACTCAAAGCGGGAACAATAACAACATCTTCCCTCTTAGATATACCTATAGCCTTTAAGGCTATATACAGAGCCGCCGTCCCACTACAGATAGTATGACAGTATGACACACCGATGTAATCTTTAAAAGCTTCTTTAAACTTTAAAGTCCAGGGCCCTCTTGTTATTTGACCACTTTTCATAATTTCAAGGACTGTCTCTTCTTCTTCTCTTCCAAAGTAAGGTTTAATAATCGGTATCAACTTACTGCTCCTTTATATCTTAATTTTTTCAACCTCTTTCAGAATATCTAACGCTCTGTATGAGCTATCGTAAGATGGATTTTTTATAAAGTTATCTACCATCATTCTTAATTTATCTACATCATCTTTCTCTTTAATACTGTTATCGGGGTAGTATATCTTATCTTCAACGAAGTTAAGAACTGTTTCTCCCTCTTTTGAGTATAGATGCCACTGCCTTTTTAAAAATGGATTTAACCAAGCCACTTTAAGATGAAAATCTACATTAGGGTTTTTTACATCTAAACTTACAAAGTTACCTTCAACCTCTATATTTTTTATCTCAAAACCACCAAAAAGATAGTGGAAGATATACAGATCATGCCAAGCAAGGTCATAAAAAGGATTGATATAACCTTTTCCTAAGTTTAATCTATAACCTTCAACCTTTTCCCAAAGGAAACCTCTCTTTAGATTTCTTACACTGTTTGATAGAAGCTCTATCTCCGATACTGAAAAGTAAACTCCTTTTTTATGGGCAAGTTCAATAGCTTCTGACAAGGACTTTGTATCCAAAGCCGGTGGTTTCTCAACCATAACATTTATACCGTTTTCCATTGCAAAACTGGCTATCGGTATATGAGATTGGGGAGAGGTTGCAACAAATAGGTGAGTAATATCTTCATTATCTATGGCTAATTTTAAATCCGTATATTTTGGCACGTTTTCTGGAAAATTTGCAAATCTGACAGGATCAGAATCTATCAAGACATAGTCTAATCCCAACTCTCTAAATTTATTCACATATTTAGACCCCATATTTCCAATGCCAACGATTCCTACCTTCAAGACATCTCCTTAAAACAGATTTAACAAAATCAGGCAAAAATTATACCAAAAATCATATTAGTTCTCTAAACTCATCAACAGATAAATTTAAATCTTTCAAACAGGAATGTTAATACACAAAAGCATCCAAAATATATAAACTGGTTAAATTAGATTATGCTTTTTAAGGACTTCTTCGAGTTTCTCTTTATTCTTTGGATTCATATGGTAAAGTGGTAATCTAATCTCTCCATCTTTTATTAATCCCATCATGTAAGCTGCCGTTTTAACTGGAATAGGATTAGTCTCTATAAATAACACTTTAAACAGGTCCCAGTATCTGTTGTGAATTTCAAGAGCTTCTCTAAATCTTCCTTCAAGGGCAAGTTTACACATCTGAGATATCTCTTTCGGTATAATATTGTTTGCAACAGATATAACTCCTTTTGCTCCAACGGCCATCATAGGAAGAGTTAAAGCATCATCTCCTGAGAGTATCAAAACCTCTTCATTTGTAAGAGATATCGTCTCGGAAACTCTTGCTACATTACCGGTAGCCTCTTTTATACCAATTATGTTTGGAAAGTCCGAGTAAAGTCTTGCAAAGGTCTCTGGAAGCATATCAACTCCCGTCCTAGAAGGGATGTTATATAGGATGAGAGGTATATTTGTTTCCTCAGCTATGGCTTTAAAATGCTGATATATCCCTTCCTGTGTTGGTTTGTTATAGTAAGGGACTACTTGTAGGGATCCATCTGCCCCCACTTTTTCAGCAAACTTTGTAAGCATAACAGCTTCGTGAGTGGAATTTGCTCCAGTTCCTGCTATTATAGGTATCCTCTTATCTGCATACTCAACTGCAAGCTCTATTAGAAGTTGATGTTCCTCGTAGGTTAAAGTTGGGGACTCTCCTGTTGTCCCTGCCACAACTATAGCATCCGTTTGATTATCTATATGAAACTCTATAAGGGATTTAAGGGACTCTCTATCTAACTTTCCATTTCTAAACGGTGTTATAAGTGCCACTACAGAGCCGTAAAACATATTTAATTCCTCCGGATTTTAAGTTAAAATTTGATTATTAATTATACAACAGGAGAGAGTAGTGGCAAAGGAATTTTTCATAAAAGATTTAAATGAGTTAGACAACTTTGCAAGAGATCTTACAGAGAGTCTAAAAGGAGATGAGATAATTTTACTAAACGGAGACTTAGGTGCTGGAAAGACAACATTTACAAAAATCCTACTCAAACATCTTGGAGTGTCAGAAGATGTAATATCTCCAACCTTCACAATTATGAATAACTTTTCTGGAAAGTTTGATATATACCATATAGATATGTACAGATTGGATGGTTTTGATATCTCTGATATAGTCGGTAAAGGTTTGATAGTTATAGAGTGGCCTAAGGGAGATGAGTTTAAAAATTACGGCGTACCAGTTTACAAGATAGATATAGAAGTTTCAGATGATGGAAGTAGGATTTTCAGAATAGATAAGATAGCTTAAGTTTTTACTCCCCCTAAAGGGGGGAGTTTTATATTACTCTAATATCTCTAAAACTGCTTTCTTGTTGGACTTTCTTGAAACAGCAGAGAGAATTGTTCTCATAGCTCTTGCTGTGTTACCCTTTTTACCGATAACTTTACCAAGATCCTCCGGAGCAACTTTCAGCTCAATAACGGTGGTCTTTTCACCTTCGATCTCCTTAACTTCAACTTTCTCCGGATGGTCAACTATGGCTTTTGCCATAAACTCAACAACTTCAGTAAGTTTACTCATCTCTGCCTTCCTCCTTTTTAGAGTTTTTTCAGTTCATTCCGAAATCTTTTAGGATTTTGAGTGCTCTCTCTGTAGGTTGAGCTCCTTTCTGTATCCACTCTTTAGCTTTCTCCACGTTTATATTTCCTGTCTTTAGTATAGGGTCATAAGTACCGATATACTCTATAGCTTTCCCCTCTCTTGGTGCCTTAGAATCAATAACAACCATTCTAAAAACTGGATGTTTCTTCCTTCCTGCTCTTGCAAGTCTTATCTTTACCAAACTTTTTTACCTCCTTAAAATGGCAATTTAAATGGAAAATTCATTTTACCAGATTTTTTGATTTTTTTCATCATTTTTTTCATCTCTTCGTACTGCTTTAAAACTTTATTCACCTCAAGTATAGTTGTGCCGCTACCTCTTGCTATTCTTTTCTTTCTACTTCCATTTATTATAAATGGCTTTCTTCTCTCTTCCGGAGTCATTGAGTTTATTATAGCTTCTATCTTAACAAACTGTTTTTCATCCACCTTTAAATCTTTTATCTTTCCACCTATCCCCGGTATCATCTTTAATATCTGCTCCATAGGTCCAAGACTTCTTATCATCCTAATCTGGTCTCTCAGATCCTCTAATGTAAATTCAGCATTCATTACCTTTTCTGCCATCTGTTTTGCTTTTTCTTCGTCTATGGCAGCCTGCATCTTCTCTATAAGGGTCTGTATATCTCCAAGTCCCAGTATCCTCTGAGCTATCCTGTCAGGATAGAAAGGCTCAAAGTTATCTATCTTCTCACCTGTACCTATAAACTTTATAGGTACACCAAGTATCTTCCTTATAGAGAGAGCTATACCTCCTCTTGCATCACCGTCAAGTTTTGTCAGTATAACTCCCGTTAGTCCAACAGCTTTGTGGAACTCCTGAGCCGTGTTTATAGCATCTTGCCCTTGCATTGCATCTGCAACATACAACACCTCTGCCGGTTTTACCTTTTCCTTTATCTTTACAAGCTCTTCCATAAGTTCCTGATCTATATGGAGTCTTCCAGCTGTATCAAGGATTATGTAAGAAAATCCCTGTTTCTTTGCATCTTCTATCACTTTTTCTGTAAGTTTCAAAGCATCTTTCTCTTCCTCATCTACAAAACAAGGTATATCAATAGATGATGCTAAAGTACAGAGCTGTTTTGCAGCAGCGGGTCTTCTCACATCAACAGAAGCGACTCCTACTCTAAAACCTTTTGATTTTAAATGTTTGGCAACTTTTCCAGCTGTTGTTGTTTTTCCCGTTCCTTGAAGACCTACAAGCATTATGATGGTTGGTGGCTTTTCTGATTTATTTAAAGCAGGTGGCTCTTGTCCACCTAAAATTGATAGTGTCTCATCGTATAGAAGCTTTATTATCGTCTCTCCGGCTGTTAAGCCTTTTATAACTTCCTGTCCCAAAAACTTCTGCTTAATATCAGTTATAAACTGTTTAACAACATCTACATGTACATCTGCATCAAGTAGTGCAACCCTTATATCTCTGAGAGCTTCATCAAGTGTTTTCTCATCTATCTTCTTTGCACCCTTTAACCTATCTATCACACTACTAAATTTTTCAGCCAAAAGCTCAAACAAATTTAAACCTCCGGAATTTAACAAATTTATAGGACTTTATATTATACCACTTAACTCCTTTTTCAATTTTTCAAACTCCACCTTATCCATCTTTCTCTTACCGTATATATAACTTTCAACATCCCTAACCACTTTTAAGAATCTATCTCTCTGATACAGATCTTCTATCTTCATAACAGACTCCTCAAATCCCTCATTATCTCTTTTTTCTACACCTGCTTTTTTAAGCTGTTTAATTAAAAGCCGTACCAATCTCTTTTCATAACTTTCTGTCATATATCTATAAATCAGAGCTAAAACAGATACAACTGTTAATATTACTACTATGTATATAAGGTAGATAGTTATCTTTTGCTTATCTATATCTATCTTTCTTATAGATGAGATTTTTGAACCAACGGTTTTATAGAGAGCCATCTGTTTTGAAAAGTCATAGTTTAGGATAAACACGTTGTAGTAGTAATTAATAGTATCGTACAGAAGTTTTAATTTAGAAGGCCTCTCTATGGTTTGGATAACTTGAGTTCTAATTGGTGGTGTTGGGTCAAATCTTACCCATTTACCATTTATATATGCCTCTACCCATAGATGTGCATCTTTCTCTTTAACAAGATAGTATTTACCAACATCGTTATACGTAGATGTTTTATAACCTCCAACAACTCTTGATGGTATGTTGTTTATCCGAAGCATTACAGCCATTGCCGTTGCAAAATACTCACAATTTCCTCTTTTCTTTACAAACAAAAACTTCTCAAGCTGGTTTTCTCCCGTTGGAAGGTCTGCAAGTGAATACTCAAGCTTAAAAAGTTCTTTTACTATATTATCTGCTGTTTTATAATCATCACTATCTTTAAATTTTTTTGCATAGTTTAAAACATTTTTGGAAAGATCTGGTGGAAGTAGAAGAAAATAACCAACAGGTGTATCATCTTCGTATCTATCAGTCAGTATAGATACTCCATCATACTTTATCTTTTGGGTTATCGGAAGTGATGTGGTAACTGTCAGATCTCTATGAAAGTATGGATAGTAGTTAAGTCTATTCTGTCCTAAATCCACTCTGTAAGGCACGTCAACTGTAAACAGATACGTGTCATAGGTTGGTTCTAAATAGACTGTATAACTGACGGTTTTCGCCGGGGGAAATGTTTTCTTTGATTTTATATTTTCCGGAATAGTGTTCTTCCAACTTTTACCATCAAACATATTAAATGTTATGCCTCTAAAATAAACTTCACCGCCTATCTTCTCCATAGAGACTCTAAACACAGTTTGGTTATTTTCTTGTATAGAAGATACCTCTCCTAAGGATACATTATCAGAAAAACCAGTCTTCCCTTTAGACTGTCCTGGCATTATGTTTAAAAGAGGATAGTTAGTCCTTGGAAGAAATAAAAATAGAAGAGCTGTCAATGGAATAGATAAGACCGGAATTACCACTGATTTAGTTATTATAGTTTGAAGCTGTTTTTTTGTAAGTTGAACTCTGTTATCTTCGTTGTAGTAGGTAAGTAATATGATTGAAAAGTTTAGTAAGAATATAAATAAAATCAGGTAGATAAGGAAAACCATACTGATAGAAAGAATAGAGTAGCCGGCAAAGATCAGTGTAATAAGCAGGTATATCTGCATATAATCTCTAAACTTCTTATATTCAAGAAGCTTTAAAGACAGAAGTAGAAGAAGTGTTTCCAACACAGGAGTTACTATATCGTTTATATTGGTTCTTACAGCCATAAATACAATCAAAATTACCGCAGCTATATTTAAAAATATACGGGGAATATAAAGATCCCTAAAAAAATCCCTATATAAAGTTACTATAAATAGAAAAAGAAAAGATAGCTTATATATCACTGATATATGCGGAAAAACTAAAACATATATAAGTCCAGATACTAAGTATGTATTTATCTTTACTAACTTTTCAATATTCATAAATAGGAGGATTTTCAATCAGTTTCATACTGAAAATTATAAGACTTTCTCTATAGGTTTGCAATTATATTTAGGAATCTTAATCTCTGATTTTTATCTTTTGTGTAGAATATATCCGTTTTGTATTTTATATACAGTTCTATATCAGAGTTAGAAGCTTTTAAAACTGTGTAAGTGATGCAGGAAAGCTTCTCCTCTAAATTTTTGTATGAAAGTTTGTCAAAATCTACTATGATAGGTGTTGATCCAGTTTGAGACAGCTCTTTCTCTTTTAGGGAGTCAGTTTTTGCAGATGCTTTCCAGTGGATAAACTTCATAGGTGTTGAGGCAGTGTAATCTTTTATAGAGATAATATCTCCCTCATATCCAGGTTTATCTGTTATCTTTTCCCCTTTTTTCTTACTTATACTGTCTATCAACTTTTCCAACAGATCACACCTCTTTGGTTGAGGAAAAACAGTTTTTTCAACATCCACTTTATAGGTTTGACATCTTATAAAGAAACTAAAAGGGAAAACACTGCAAACATTAACCTTATCCAATTTAAATGAACCTCTCTTATCTATCTTAAAGTTTGTGGTTATCTCCTCTTCTTTTTCTACCAACAAAAATAGAACAGAAGCATTTTCTATATACACTCTCAACAAAAAAGTAGGTAAAAACTTTTTCCTGTTTTTAACTTTTATTTTTATTGGAAAATCCGTGTTTGCATAAACTTCAGGTGGAAACTCTATCTCTACTTTTATACCTTGTATATTTCTCCTACCTATAAACCCGGAAAGGGCCATAAAACTTAAAAAAGCTGACAGTATAAAAAATAGAAGATTATTTCCTGTATTAATGGCGGCAAAACCTATTAACAGAGTTACCCCGATATATATCCAGCCTGCTTTTGTTATCCTTATACTGAAGGAAGTGGTATTTGATTTATTAAAGATTTTATCACCTCCTCTTTTTGTGCTTCGTATTCTGGTTTAAATATAACTCTATGTGGGATAACATAAGAAGAGAGATGTTTTACATCCTCGGGGATAACAAAATCCCTACCTTCAAAGTAAGCCTTTGTTTTTGCCGTGTAGGTTATGGCAAGTGTTCCCCTTGTAGATAAACCGCTCTCTAAATACTTACTCTCCCTTGTAGCCCAAACTATATCCAGTATATAATCTGCCAATTTTTCAGATATATAAACCTTTTCTCTTATCTCTTCTTGTAATTTAACAACCTCTTCCTTAGAGATTATAGGTTTTATCTGGTTTAAAAGCTCTCTTTTACTCCCTCCCATTATTATCTCCTTCTCTGCTTCCCTCGATGGATAACCAAGAGATATCTTCATCATAAATCTGTCAAGTTGAGACTCCGGAAGTGGAAATGTTCCATACTGCTCCACCGGGTTTTGGGTAGCTAAAACAAAAAATGGTTTGGGAAGTTTATAGGTTTTACCTTCAACGGTAACCTGTTTTTCAGCCATAGCTTCAAGTAAAGCACTTTGGGTTTTTGGTGTTGCTCTGTTTATCTCATCAACAAGTATGATGTTGTTAAAAATTGGCCCAGGATGAAACTCAAACTGCTGTGTGTTTTTATTGTAAACTGAAAGTCCTGTTATATCTGTAGGAAGCAGATCAGATGTTGCCTGAATCCTTCCAAAATCCATTCCAAGTATCCTTGCAATCGCTATGGCAAGGGTTGTTTTACCAAGTCCAGGAAGGTCTTCTATGAGAAGATGTCCCCTTGAAAATAGACATATGAGAGTAAGTTCAATTGCTTTTTCTTTACCCTGAATGTAGTAAGATAGAGAGTCTATAACTTCCTTAAAAATATTCCTTGCCATAACACCCCCTTACAATCTTATGTTATCTATCAATCTTGTATTTCCTATATAAACTGCAACTGCAACAACATCACTGCTTTCTGCTATCTCTTTTGGCTCTAAACTCTCCGGATGGACTACCTCAAAGTACTGAATCTCTCTTATAAGTGGTGCCTGTTTTAGAATGTTTATACCCATATCTTTAAGTTTATTAACATCTCTCTCTCCTCTTTCAAAGGTTTCTTTCACTTGAAATAGAGCTTTACTTATGAAAACCGCTGACTTTCTCTCTTCCTCCGAGAGATACTTATTCCTTGAAGACATGGCAAGTCCATCTGGCTCTCTAACTATCGGACAACCGATAACATTAACGGGAACATTCAAATCTTTTACCATTCTTTGTATAATTTTAAGCTGCTGATAATCTTTTTCTCCGAAATAGGCATTATCTGGCTGGACTATGTTAAACAACTTCAGAACCACAGTTGTCACACCTCTAAAATGTCCAGGTCTAAATTTTCCACATAAAACATCTGGAAGGTCCTTTACCTCTACATAAGTTTTAAAATCTTCAGGATACATATCAGAGGCAGATGGGTAAAATATATAATCAACTTTTTCTCTCTCACAGAGGCTACAATCTCTCTCAAAGTCTCTTGGATACCTATCAAGGTCTTCGTTTTTTCCAAACTGCAGAGGATTTACAAATATACTTACAACTACTACATCATTTTCCTGTTTAGCTCTCCTGACAAGTGATAGATGACCTTCATGGAGGTATCCCATAGTAGGGACAAATCCTATCCTTTTTCCAGCTTTCTTTAAATTTAAAGCTATATTTTGCATCTCTAAAGGACTTTTTACAACCTCCATAAAACCTCCAAAAATTTAAAAAATAAATAAAAATCTACATCAGTTGCATAGTTAAATCAAGCTCAACAATTATCATTGACTTTTTCCAAATTTAAGATAAAATTATCTTAAAATTTCAAAGGAATTTAGGATGAGAGAGATAATTTTAACTTTACATATACTTGCTGCTATGATATGGGTTGGTGGAATGTTGTTTATGGTTATTGTTCTTTCTCCCTATGTAAGAAAACTCCCAAATAGTGTTGAGCTTTTTCAAAAAGTAGGTAAAAGATTTAGTATAGTAGGAACATTTATAGGATTACCTATCCTATTTATAACTGGAATAGGTAATATGCACAGCTTAGGTGTTTCGTTTTCAGATTTATATAATAGAACTTCACAGTATGCTTCCTTACTTCACGACAAGATTCATCTCTTTATACTTACATTCTTGATAGCTATCTTACACGATATATATTTTGGTCCAAGAGCAAATAAAAGTGAAACCCACAGAAAGATAACAAGAGTTTTGGGCGTGATAAATCTATTTATAGGTTTAGTAATCGTTTATATGGCTGCTAAGCTGAGATTCGGAGGTTAGAAATGATTACAGAGGCAGCAAAAGACAGTATAAGAGCTGTTATTTATATAGCACTATACCGTGAAGATAGGGAGTTTATCTCCATAAAGGAGATAGCCCAAACACTGAATTTATCATTTTACTTTCTCTCAAAGAACCTTTTAAAATTGGTAAAAGCAGGTATATTAGAGTCATTCAGAGGACCAAAAGGAGGTGTAAATTTTAAAAAAGACCCAAAAGAGGTGAAACTGATAGATATAATATCAGCAATAGATGGAACATACATTTTTGAGTCGTGTATTCTTGGATTTAAAGAGTGTAGTGAAACAAATCCCTGTGCAATCCATAACAAATGGGCTGAGGAGAGGAAGAGACTCTATGATATGTTTAATATATCTGTAAAGAAAGTAGCTGATGAAATAAAATCTGGAGAGATAAAAAACATTAAAATTTGAGGTGATAGATATGGCTACATTTATTTACAGCGAAAACTTTAAAGACAGGTTTTCTACTCAAAAGCCGGTGGTTGAGAAAGTTATAGATACAGATAATGGAAGAATTGTCCTCTTCTTTTTAAAAAAGGGACAGATAATCGAGCTACATCGATCACCGTCAGATGTTATAGTTACTGTTTTATTCGGTAAAGGAAGATTTTTCATAGGAAGTAAAGATGTTTACAGAGATATAAACTGCGGAGAAACAGTTATATATGAACCAAATGAACCTCATGGTTTTGAAGCCATAGAAGATATGGTAGTTCAAGCAGTTATAACACCTATTCCTATTAAAAAGATAGAACTTTGATGTTTTATATATCAAAAATAACGCCTTTATTTGTAATATTTGGATTTTTAAATCTATTCCTATCTTTTTTCTATACTTCTAACTTCCAAATATGGAGTTACATAGTTATATACGGATTTATACAGAATATCATAATCGGCACTCTTTACCAGATAGGACCAAACTCTCAGTCCAGAAAGTTAGATTATGAAAATCTCTCTTTTTTGGTTTTCCTTTTATCTGTTATATCTTCATCTATGACACTTTTAGGTAAAATAAATCTTGCAAACTTTCTAATATTCTTAACAGTTTTACTTTTTAGTTTACACATTATTACAGTATTAAAAAATATAAAACCTTTAACAGTTAGATTCTTATCTGTCGGACTATTTTATATGAATATTTCCGGTTTAACTTTACTATTAACCAACTTCTCTGATATTCCTTACCAAATTCCAATACATATATTTACAATAGGCTCATTGGTAAATATGGTTATGGGTGTTCAGATTACATGGATTCCTATGCTTACTATGAAAGTTTTAGATTTAAAATTAGCAGAGAAACTCTTTTACATCTATTTGGTTGTGAGCTTTCTATTTATTCTTTCATTCTTTACTTTTAATTTTAACTTGATATTTATCTGTGGAATGTTAGTTGGTATTACCGTGATTTTCTTTCTATTTATCATATATATATCTCTTCTCAAAGATAAAGTTCTATATATGCCTTTCGTTGTGAAGTTTTTCTTGACAGGATGGGTATATTTTTTAATAAGCTTAGTAGCTATTTTATATATATTACTTAGCAAGAAGTTTGAAATGGTGTATATACATACATATTTGATGGTTTATGGATTTGGATTGATGACTATCATAGGAGGAACTACACATATAATCCCAAGAATTATCTGGAATTGGAAATATGTAGAAAAAGCAAAGGAAGGAAAAGATGTCCCACAAATTAACAAAATGGTAGATGAAAAAGTTTTAAAATATAGTTTATATATATTTATTATCACACCTTTTTTAATGATTTTTTTAAAGGATTTGTTAATTTTTCAGTCATTTTTAGCTATAGTGATATTAATACTTGTATATGCGATTTTTTCTAAAACTATAAGGTTTTTCTTTAGATAAATCTGATAAAATTTTATTTATGATTTACAACTACAAACTTACAACTTCTTTTTTGGGAACTAAATATAACGGCTGGCAAAGACAGAAAAATGGCATAGGAATTCAGCAGGTTATTGAAGATAGGTTAGAGAGATTTTTTAAGCAAAAAATTACAGTTATAGGATGCTGTAGGACAGATAGTGGAGTCCATGCGTTAAAACATGTTTCAAATTTCAAAACAAAAAAGGGAATAGAACCAGCTGATATAAAGAGATTTTTGAATGCAACCTTGCCAAGAGATATCTCTGTATTAGATGTTGAAAAGGTTAATGAAAAGTTTCATGCGAGATTTGATGCAAAAGGTAAGACTTATATCTACAAAGTATATACAAAACCTGACCCATTCTTATTTGGTAGAGGTTGGTATTTTGATAAAAAGTTTGATTTAGTTAAGATATTAGAAGGTGTAGAGGTTTTAAAAAGACATAAAAATCTTATAAGTATAGCTAAAAAAGGAGAGTATCTGAGAGAAGAGATTGACCTTAGAGAGTTAAAAATAAGATTTGACGGCACAGTTCTTGAGTTTCATATAACTGCTTCACACTTTTTAAGGGGACTTGTAAGAGGAATAGTAGGACATCTTATGGCAATAGGTAGAGGAAGTTTAGATTTGGAAGAATTTGATAAAATATTAGCATATAAAGACCCAGAAAAAGGTAAATTTTCAGCTCCGGCTGAAGGACTATTTCTAAAAGATATTTATTACTAAAAGGGAGAGAATATGGAAAATTTTAGAGCCGGATTTGTGGCAATAGTAGGAAGACCTAATGTAGGAAAATCTACATTACTTAACAACATAATAGGAACCAAACTGTCTATAGTAAGTCCAAGACCACAGACTACAAGGATAAGGATACTGGGAGTAAAACATCTACCAGATGCTCAGATAATATTTTTAGATACTCCTGGAATACAGAAAGGTAAAGACTTATTGACAAAATCTGTCGTAGAGTCGGCAGTTACATCAATAGAAGATGCAGATGTTATATGTATGGTTATAGAAGCAGATAGAGGCTGGACTAACGAAGATAAACAGATAGTAGAAAACTATCTAAAAAAACTAAATAAACCAACCATACTTGTTATAAACAAGATAGATAAAATACAGAGAGATTTAGTTTTACCGTTAATAGAAGAATCTACAAAGATATACAGTTTTAATGATATTGTTCCGGTATCAGCTATAAAAAATATCAATATAGATGAACTTATAAACACAATAAAGAAATATCTACCTGAATCTCCACCGCTTTATCCGGAAGACCAGATAACAGACTTACCTTTAAAACTATATATAGGGGAAATAATAAGAGAGAAGGTTTTCTTCAATACGAGAGATGAAATACCTTACTCCGTTGCTGTAGATGTGGAAAGTGTTAAAGAAGGTGATGTTAATAAAGATATGTTGTTTATAGACGCTACAATATACGTAGAGAAAGATAACCATAAAGGAATTATTATAGGGAAAAAAGGACAGATGCTTAAAAAGATAGGAACTCAGGCAAGGCAGGAGCTGGAACATCTGTTAGGTAAAAAAGTGGTGTTGAATCTTCATGTAAAAGTAAAAGAAAGATGGAAGGAAGATATAAGACTTCTGAGAGCCCTTGGATACAATCAGATATCGTAAGGTGAGATATGATTAATCCAGTTTTAAATGTTTTAAAAGAGACTATTGTAAGGGCTTTAAATAAACACGACTACAAAACCTTAGATAGAGTTCTAACAAAAGCTCACAAGGGAGATATAGCAGAAGTAATAAATCATTTAAGTAAAAATGATAGAGTAAAGATATTTTCTTTTCTTTTAAAAATTGATATAAGAAAAGCTGTTTTAGTGTTTTTAGATTTAGATGATGATATACAGATAGATATACTAAGGGGATTACATCACAAAGAAGCTATCTCTCTTATTTTAGAGCTACCAACCGGAGATATTGCAAGATTTATAGATAACTTACCAGAAGAAGTAAAGAGAGGAGTCCTTGAAAAACTTGAAGATGAGGAAAAAGAGAAATTAGAAAAGATAATAAAAGAAGGGGAAGATATTTTAGCATCTATCGTAAGAGAGGACTTTATCTACTTTGAAGAAGATACCACAGTCCAAGAAGCTTTAAACAGTATAAAGGATCTTCCAGAGGATATAGAGGTTATATATATCTATGTTGTAGATGAGAAAAAGAGACTCGTAGGTGTTGTTTCATTAAAGGAGCTTCTAAAAGCTCCTGAAAATGCTATGTTAAAAGATATTATGATAAGAGATGTTATAGTAGCAAAAGAAAATCAGACAAAAGAAGAAGCAATAGAACTATTTAGAAGGTATGACCTGTATATCTTACCTGTCGTAGATGAGGAAGATGTTTTAAAAGGTGTTATATATATTGAAGATATCCTGAATATAATTTCAGAGAAAACAACTGAAGATTTCTTCAAAATGGCAGGAGCTCAGGAAGAGGAGCTTTTTTACTCAAACAGAATTTTTAAAATTGCAAAACTCCGTCTCCCTTGGCTTTTAGTAGCAACCTTTGGCGAGTTTATAACTGCTGTTATAATAAGTGTTTTCAAGTTTACCATAGAGGAATTTTTACCAATAATATTTTTCATTCCTATGGTTGCAGCTTTAAGTGGTAATATAAGCTCACAGGCTGCCATCATCATAGCAAGAAGATTATCAACTGGTAAACTTTCCGAAAACTTTAAAGATTATCTATCTTCTCTTATTAAAGAGTTAAAAGTGGCTATTATAGTAGGAACTATAATAAGTTTCATTGTAGGTTCTATATCTTTTGTTTGGATAAGTAACCATATGCTTGGATTTATAGTCGGGTTATCTATGTTTTTTAGTATATCCATTGCTGCCTTAACAGGTTCAGTAATACCATATATAACATTCAAATTTAACAAAGACCCAACCTTAGCAACCGGACCAATAACACTTACAATAAACGATGCAATAGCGATATCAATCTATCTAACAATAGCCACTTACTTTATACACCATCTAAAACTTTGAAAAGGAGGTATATATGAAAGCGTTCGTTTTTCCGGGACAAGGTTCTCAGAGTTTGGGAATGGGAAAAGATATCTATGAAAATTACCAAGAGATAAGAGAGCTCCACCAAAAAGCTAATGAAAAATTAGGTTTCAATCTAACTGACATAATTTTTAATGATGAAGAAAAATTAAATCTGACTATGTATACTCAACCAGCTTTAGTCCTTACTTCTTATGGACTTTACACTATATTTTCCAAGGAAAAAGGAGTAAAACCAGATTATGTAGCAGGACATTCACTTGGAGAGTTTACAGCTTTAACAGTAGCAGGTAGTATAGACCCAATAGATGCAGTTTATATAACATATATAAGAGGAAAACTAATGCAATCAGCAGTTCCAGAGGGAGCGGGACTTATGGCAGCAGTAATAGGAATGGACTCTTCAAAAATAGAAGAAATTTTAAAACAGATAAACGGAGTTGTAGAGATAGCAAACTACAACTCTTATGAGCAAACTGTTATCTCTGGTGAAAAGCAAGCTGTTGAAAAAGCTATGGAAATTCTAAAACAAAATGGAGCTAAGAAGGTTGTTCCTTTATCAGTATCTGTTCCAGCCCACTCTTCTTTGCTAAAAGAAAAAGCAATAGAGTTTGCTAAATACTTAGACGGTATAGAGATAAAAAATCCTAATATACCAGTAATATCAAACATAACAGCAAAACCACTTACATCAGCAGATGAAATAAGAGAAGAGCTTAAACATCATTTTTACTCACCTGTAAGATGGGTTCAGTCTGTAGAGTTTCTTGTAAATGCTGGTGTTAAAACTATCTACGAAATAGGTCCTAAAAAAGTTTTAACTGGATTAATAAAGAGAATAGCCAAGGATATTGAACTCATAAATATAGAAACATTGGAAGATATTAAAAGAATTTGAGTTAATTTGAAAGTTATCTATAATATATTTTTAGCCAAAAAATTAGGTGGTTTGCTATGAGAACATTACTAAAAATAGAGTTAGAAGAGGAATTATTAGAAAAATTAAAAAGGGTATCTGCAGAAAAAAGATGCTCTGTTGAACAGTTAATTGAGTATATTTTAGAAGATATCTATAAAAAGGATGAGTTAACTCCAAAAGTAAAGCGTTTAAAAGGAATATTAAAAGGTAAAGAAGTAAAAGATAGAGATTACAAGAATTATTTAGAGGAAAAATATTGCTAGCTGAATTTCTAAAATTGGGGGAAATTTAAAGTGAAAAAACAGTTATTTATTACGGCTACGGATACCGGTGTTGGTAAGACTACAGTAAGTGCCGGATTGTGTAAATTGTTAAAAGATATAGGTGTAAATGTTGGATATTTTAAGCCTGTAGAGACAGGTGTAGAAGAAGTTCCTTCAGATGTAAAACTTCTGACAGATATAACTGGACAACCAATAGAGGAAGCTATCTTATACAGTTTCAAAAATCCACTGGCTCCTTATCCTGCTTCAAAAATAGAAAATAAAAAGATTGATATAAATAAAATTATAGACCATTATAACTATTTAAGGGATAAATATGATTTTTTGATTGTTGAAGGAGCTGGTGGGGTTTATGTTCCAATAGTTAAAGGATATAGTTATGTAGATTTAATAAAAGATTTGAACATTCCAGTGTTATTGGTTGCTCGTGCTAAGTTAGGAACCATAAATCATACTTTATTAACTATCAAAGCTTTGGAAGGTTGTAATATAGTTGGTATTGTTATGAATGGTTTTTCTGGTGATGATATATCTGAGAATACAAATCCAGAAGTTATAGAGGAGCTTTCTGGAATAAAGGTAATATGTAGATGTAAAAAAGTTGAAAATCCGGTTAATGAGTGTTATAATAAATTGAAGTTTATTGTTGACTTTTTTAAAGTTTAAGACATTGGAAATTGAATAGGTAGCCCACACAAAAATCAAGTAAATACTTGATATAAGCCGTTATTCATTTTAAGGGTGCCGAAAAACGCTTTCGAGCTTGTGGTTGTAGTGCATCCTAATTTTCAGGTTTTAAAAATGCAAGTAGGCTTCAATTAAGGCTGAAATGAGAATATAATAGAAAATATATTTCTATTATGTGAGGTTCGATGCAAAAAACATCAACTTGCGGTTATTCAGTTGAGATGTTTTTATGTGTTAAAAAGTATTGACAATATTTAATATTTCCGTTATTATTTTTTTTTACTAAAAGTTAACGGTTTTGTCTGAACCGTGTGGGGTAGAAAGTGCTCTATATCTTGCGTCAAGAATTGTGAATACCTGTGTTTTGTCTGAACCGTGTGGGGTAGAAAGGTCATCTTCTTCTTTTTCTTTTACAACAGGTAACTCTGTTTTGTCTGAACCGTGTGGGGTAGAAAGCTTTTTACAAGCTCTTAGCGTGATTGTCTCTGCTATGTTTTGTCTGAACCGTGTGGGGTAGAAAGGGAGTAAATATGCATTATCAAATTTAGGGCTGATAAATTGGATAAAAAATTAAAAGAAAGCTTAGATTTTGCTTTAAGAGTTTGGGATGCAGAGGTGGAATATTACTATCCTGACAATGAATATGGCGATTGGGACATGACAAATGTTGCTTTAGCAAGAGAGGAATTGGAAGAATACAAACACTTACTCACAGAAGAACAAAAGAAGAAATTAGAAGAAATAGACAGAAAAGCTTTAGAACTTTATTACAAGTATTTTGATAAAAAAAAGAAAACACTCACACAAGGCATATTTGAACAAATTGTAGAGGAGTTTGTTCTTGGTAAAAATAGAGATTAATGATAGAGAACTGGTGGGGTGGAAATGGGAAGGAGAGATAACTTATATTATGTGAATTGTTAGATAGATTAAGAAATAGCCAATAGTTATAACCAAAATTTTTATCATTTTCTTTTTCAACCAACTTTCCCCAAATATCACAACATAAAAATATTTAAAGAAAGAGTTTGATATTACAGCCAAAATTATAGCAATCGTTGCAGATATCTCAGAAATAGTTCCGGATTTTGCCATATTTGAAACAGATAGAGTTATTGCATCAACATCTATAACTCCTGAGATTAAACTTAATATATACAATCCAGTGTGTCCGTAATAGAAACTCAAAACTTTTGCCAAGAACATAATAAATGTATAAATAAGCCCAAACTGAAGAACAGATATAATACTAAAAGGATTTTCAACCTGTTTATATTCAGTTATTTCATCTCTATGTTTAGAAAAATCTCTAAAAATTATCAAAGCATATATAACTGACAAAATAAAAAATGGAGGCAGGATATACATAAACATATTTACATTAACAAATACAGGCAGCAACATCACTCTCAAATTCATAACAAGCCATGCAAGAACTATCCCTAAATACAGATTTACGGAGTTTATCTGTTTTGAGAGTTTTGAAAAATCGTATGTTACTGCTGTGCTGGATATCAAGCCTCCCAACAATCCAACCATAAGTAAAGATTTCTGACCTTTCCATCTTAGTAAGATATATCCGATAAAATCAATAACAGCCACAATTATAACTACCTTCCATATCTCCTTTGGATTAAAAAACTCAAATGGACCAAAATATCTATCAGGTAGAATAGGGTATATAAGGGCTGTAAGAGCAAGGAATTTTACAATAGAGATAATATCTTCATAGTAGAGATTTTTTGCAAAATTTTCAAGAGGTTTTTTAATTGCAAGAATAAACATAAGAGTTATAGCAACAAATCCAGATATATAGAGCTGATTGTGATAAACAAGGACACCTATCAGAAATGTTATTAAAACAGATATCTCCGTAGTTATACCTTTATCCTTTGAGTATTCAAGATAAAAGTTAAATACAGTAAAGATAGCAACAGCTAAAAATGATATATAAACTGCTCCTTGCCAATATTGGTCAGATATATACGATGATAAAAAACCCAAGAGAGATATGAGAGGATACGTTCTTACTCCGGCAAATATATCCTCTTTTGCCTTGTACTCCCTCTCAAGACCTACTATAAATCCAAGTCCTATAGAAAAGATTATTTTGTAGAGAATATCAAATTCTTCCACTTTGCTCCAAAATAGATATTCTTTTTATAACTCCACTTTCGGCATCAAAGAAGAGAGCATTAAATATGAATCTACCTTCTGCAGGTTCATACTTTTGAGGCATTCCGGTTATAAACTTCTGAATAATCTCATCTTTTCTCATACCTATCACAGAGTCCAAAGGTCCTGTCATTCCAACATCTGTTATAAAAACTGTTCCTTTAGGGAGAAATCTCTCGTCTGATGTCTGGACATGGGTATGGGTTCCAAAAACTATAGTAGCTCTACCATCAACATAAAAACCAAAGGCTTGTTTTTCTGAAGTAGCTTCTCCATGAAAATCCACTATTATATAGTCTACTTTGTCCTTAAATTCCTGATATATATCGTCAAACTTTCTAAAAGGACAGTCAAGGGGTATTCCTATAAAAACTCGTCCCATAAGATTTATAACCAAAATCTTTTTACCATTTTTCTCATAAACTCCAAAACCTCTTCCCTTTGCCATAGGTGGAAGATTTGCAGGTCTTAATAGTCTTGGATCTGTATCTAATATTGGTAAAACTTCTTTCTTATCAAAAGTGTGATTTCCAGAAGTTATAACATCTACACCTGAAGATACTACCTCATTGAAAACTTTTTGGTTTATACCATTTCCGTGAGCAAGATTCTCTCCATTTAGGACAACAAAATCTACATCATACTCTTTTTTTATGGAAGGAAGGAGAGTTGAAACTGCTCTCCTCCCAGTTCTACCTATAACATCTCCTATTAGCAGAAATCTCACAGTAAACTCCTATTTGGCAACTTCAACAAATCTGGACTCTCTTATGGTTACCACTTTTATCTGTCCTGGGAACTCAAGCTCATTCTCTATTCTTTTAGCTATCTCTTTTGTAAGTAGATAAGCATCTTCATCGGATAGTTTCTCTGCATTTACTATAACTCTAACTTCCCTACCTGCCTGTATAGCAAAGGATTTTTCTACATTTTCAAAAGAGTTAACAATAGCCTCTATCTTTTCAAGTCTGTTTATATAAGATTGTAATACTTCTCTTCTTGCTCCTGGTCTTGCAGCAGATAGAGCATCTGCAGCTGCAACCAATACAGCTTCCGGATATCTTGCAGGTTCATCTCCGTGGTGGTACAGAATTGCATTTATAACATAGTCAGGTTCTCCGTATCTTTTGGCTATTTCAGCTCCTACCTTAGAGTGTGCTCCACCTACTTCGTGGGATATAGCTTTACCTATATCGTGCATAAGTCCACCTCTCCTTGCCATTTTCTCATCAAGACCAAGCATAGCTGCCATCATTCCAGCAAGGTATGCAACTTCTTTTGTATGTAGTAATACATTTTGAGTGTAAGATGTCCTGTAGTTAAGTTTACCTATATAGTAGTAAAGTTCTGGATGTACATCTGTAAATCCAAGTTCAAGGCAGGTTTCTTCTCCAAGTTTTCTAATATGTTGATCCATTTCTTCTTTAACTTTTTCAACAACTTCTTCTATTCTTCCTGGATGTATTCTTCCATCAGCTATCAATCTCTCTAATGCGGTCTTTGCTATCTCTCTTCTTAGAGGGTCAAAGGAAGATATTGTAACTATATCCGGCGTGTCATCTATTATCAGGTCAACTCCCGTAGCCATCTCAAAAGCTCTTATATTTCTTCCTTCTCTTCCTATTATCCTTCCCTTTATATCATTACTTGGAAGGTCAACTACCGAAACTGTATAGGTAGTTGTTGCTTCTGGAGCAAGTCTCTGTATAGCAGTGACGAGATTCCATTTCGCCTCTTTTTCCGCATTTCTCCTTGCCTCTTCCTCTATCTCTTTCATAATTTTTGCTGCTTCAAGTTTCGCCTCTTCTTCAACCTTCCTTAGAAGTTCTGCTTTTGCTTCCTCTTTTGTCATACTTGCTATCCTTTGAAGCTCAAGAATATACTGCTGTTCAGCAGATCTCAATTTTTCTTCCTTTTCTCTCAGTATGTTTTCAAGAGCTTTAACCTCGGCTTCCAATTTTGATATCTCTGAAGCTCTCTTCTCTATCTCTTCCTCTCTATGTTCCAGTCTCGCAAGTCTCTTCTCAAGTTGAGCCTCTTTTGTTATCAGAGTTTTTTCTAAATTCTGCAGCTCCTCTCTTTGAGCTTTAAGTTCTTTCTCTAACTCCTGTTTTCTTTTAAAGAGCTCTTTTTCAATTATCATCTCTGCCTGTTCTTTTAACTTCACAGCTTCTGCTTGAATTTCCTGAGCTTTTAGTTTTGCCTCTCTTTCTGCATCTTTTACAACTCTCTCTGCCTCTTTCTCAGCTTCTCTCTTTATCCTCTCTGCTTCCTGTTTTGCAAGTTCTTCTATCTCCTGTTTCTTCTCTAAAACCTTCTCATACTCTCTCTCTTTTTCTTTTAACTTCTTCTCTATTATAACTTTGCAAGCCGTAAATCCGGCTCCACCTGCAACTATCGCAGATGTTAATCCTACTATAAGTTCATTCATCTTTGTTCCTCCTTTGTCTTAATTATTTTTGTAGGTGTTATAATAATATCAACAGGTACATCATGTAACTCTTTCGGTATATCATTTAAAACTTGAAAATCATAAGCAAGACCTATTTTTAGAGCTTTCTGTTTATTTAAAAATCTGTCATAAAAACCTTTCCCATATCCAAGTCTATATCCCTTTTCGTCAAAAGCAACTGCCGGCACAACTATAACGTCTATATCTCCCTGATAAACTTCTCCCTCTGGTTCTTTTATACCGGCATATCCGGTTGATACAGAGTTTATATCCGTAATTTTGATAGGTAAAAGATGTTTTCCCTCCACCTTTGGAAGAAGGACAGTTTTTCCCTCTGACAACAGTCTGTTTATGATATTTAATGTATTTACTTCATTTTTATGGGGATAGTAAAGTAAAAAAACAGAAGATTTATTAACTTTATCAAGTAAGAAAAATTTATCCTCAATTTTTTTAGAGTCTTCAATCCAGTTTTTATAATGTTTTCTCTTCTCTATAAGCTTCCTTCTTAAACTATCCTTCAAAAACACCAACCTCCACAGCTACCACAAGCTGGAAGGTCCAGGAACGAAAGACTAAAAGACACCCGCCGGAGCCGATGGGATGGATTACTGCTTCTGAGCAAAAGCTCCATAGGTGGGTGGTCACACCTATCTCCCTTCGAACTTCCCACAGGAAGCTACCGGGGATGACAGGAATATCGACCTCCCTTTTCAGCAGTTATAGCCCAGAAAAATTCACGCCATCCCTGTCGCACTCCGCAGGCTGGTTATTGATATATATGAATAAGGTCTTAAAACCATTTTATCTTTCAGCTCCTGTTAACCTTCAGCTTCTTAATGTTAAATCACTGTATTTTAATTTAAGCTTATATAAAATTTCATCAACTATACTGTTAACTTCCTCATCAGACAAACTTCTATGAGGAGAGATAAACTCTACGGAGTAAGCAAGACTTTTCTTATCTTCAGATAATCTATAAACATCAAAGAGCTTCACTTTATAGATATATTCCGAAGCAGTTTTCAAAGCTTCTTCAAACTCTCCCTCTCTAACATCTACACCCACTACAAAAGCTATGTCTCTCTTAACCGGTGGATATTTAGGTATTTCTCTATAAACCGGGGTAAATTTGTTAATATAATAGGTATAGAGATAGCCTTCTTTAAGGGCAGATTCATCCAGTAATCTTGGAACATATTTAAGGTTTAACTCAGAAATATAACAGTTGTAAGGTATCTCGAACTGGTCTGCTACCTTAGGATGAATTTTTCCAACATATCCAACAGTTTTACCGTCTACTTCTATATTGAAGGATAGATATGGATGAAGATAACTTTTATCAGATGGAATTATTCTGAAATTAGAAAGTCCAAAACTTCTAAGATAGTTTTCTACAACTCCTTTAAATGTAAGTATATCCCACTCTTTTGTGGTTGAGAATTTAGTTTCCTTATCTGTATAGCCATATCCGTCAATTAACTTTCCAGATGAAAGAACACCAACTCTTATCTCTTCGTAGCTATCAAAGAATGTAGAAGAGATCTCAAATACAGATATATCTTTTTTACCAAATCTTACATTTTCTCTTAATGTTTCAAGAAGTCCGGCAAATACCGTATCCCTCATTACACTCTGAGATTTAAGGATGTAGTTTTCTATCTTTATAGGGGGAACAGGGAGATTAAGTTTCTGGTAAAATTCCTCAGAAGTGAATGTATAATTTACAACTTCCGTAAAACCATTAGATAGGAAATAATCCCTCGTTTTTTTGAAGAAATCAAACTCTATCTGAGGTGTAAAAGACTGTGTTGGAACTTTTGGATATGAAGGTTCAAAGCTATCATAGCCTTTTACCCTTGCGATCTCTTCAACCAGGTCAATATCTCTCGATATATCAAGGTATCTGTGAGCCGGAACAACAGACTCTAAAAGACCATTTCTCAATGTGGTAGGAATATCAAGGCTGTTGAGTATATTCTCACACTCCTTAGGGTCTAACTTTTCTCCCAAAACTTTTTCAACTTTTTGTAATGATAATGTTATCCTCACAGGTTTGTAAGGTTTTCTATAAATATCCTTAAATCCTTCTACTTTACCTCCGGCTAAAGATAGTGTCATATCAACAGCCTTATCCCTTACAACCACAAGCCTTTCTATATCAACGCCCCTCTCAAACCTGTAAGATGAATCGGTAGATACAGCTAACCTTTTTGAAGTTTTTCTAACAGAAATAGGATCAAAAACGGCAACTTCAAGAAGTATGTTCTGTGTTTCTTCAGTTATCTTACTGTTATCACCACCTATAACGCCGGCTAAAGCTAAAACTTTAACCTCATCTGCTATAACTATATCATCTGTTGAAAGGACTCTTTCAACACCATCGAGAGTTATTATCTTTTCACCTTCTTGTGCTTTCCTTACAACTAATTTACCTTCTATCCTGTCTAAATCAAAAGCATGTAAAGGTTGACCTTCCTGAAGTAATAAATAGTTCGTAATATCAACTATATTGTTTATAGGTGAAAGTCCAGCTTTTATAAGTTTTAATCTAACATCTAAAGGAGACTGTTTAATTTTTATACCTTTTATAACTACACCACAGTAACGATAACAGTCATCTGTAAGAACTTCAATTCTGAAATCTCCTTCCGGAAGATTTAAAGCAGGAACAATATCCTTTCTTTTAAAATTGAAAATAGCAGAGACTTCCCTCGCAACACCCAAGACACTCAGACAATCTCCTCTGTTTGGGGTTATCTCTATTTCAAGTATATCTTCTCCCAATCCAATTAATTTACCACCATCTACACCTAAAGGTGTATCTTCATCAAGTAAAAAGAGGGTATCTGACTTTTCTTCTAAACCTAAATCTTCAAGGGAGACAAGCATACCTTCGGACTTCACACCTGCAAATTCAACAAGATTTATCTCCTTAGAAGGTAGCTTTGCTCCTACCTTAGCCAAGATTACCTTATCTCCAACTTTTACAGATTGGTCTGCAGTTATAACCTGATATGTATTATTTCCGTCATAAACTTTACAGATATTTAACTTCTCTCTCTGAGGGTGTTTTTGGATATCTTTTATCTCTACAGTTATAAGACCTTCTGTATATACTCCAAATTTAGAGAGATTTGTCTCTAATCCAGTTAAGTTAAGCTTTTTAGCTAATTCTTCGGCGGTTGTCTGTATATCTACAAAATCCTTTAACCAAGAAAGAGGAACTCTCATCCTATACCCTCAAACTGTGAGAGAAATCTCATATCGTTATTAAATAAAAGTCTTATATCTGTGATCTGATATCTAAGCATAGCTATCCTTTCTATACCAAGACCAAATGCAAATCCAGAATACTCTTGTGGGTCTATATTTACAGCTTTAAACACTTCCGGATCTACCATTCCACATCCAAGTATCTCAAGCCAACCAGTTTCCTTACATACCTTACAGCCTACACCTTTACAGACCGTGCAACCTATATCAACCTCAGCGGAAGGCTCGGTAAATGGGAAGTAACTTGGTCTAAATCTTATAGGTATATCTTTACCAAAGATTGTTTCTAAAAATATTTTCAAAACACCTTTCAAATCCCTAAAAGTTACATCTCTATCAACTACCAGACCTTCTATCTGATGGAACATAGGAGAGTGAGTTGGATCTAAATCCTTTCTATAAACCCTACCAGGAGCAACCATGGCAATAGGAGGTTTCTTTTTTAGCATTGTTCTTATCTGGACAGGAGATGTATGTGTTCTCAAAACCATTCCATTGTTAAGATAGAAAGTGTCCTGCATATCTCTTGCTGGATGATGTGGTGGAATATTAAGCATAGTGAAGTTATAATCCTCAGACTCAACTTCCGGACCACTTTCCACACTAAAACCCATAGATACGAATATAGAAGTTATCTCATTTAGAGTTGCAATTACCGGATGAGAGTATCCTATACTGTGCCAACTATGGGGCAAAGTAACATCTAAATATTCCCGTTTTAGCTTTTCCTCTAACTCTTTAGCTTTTAACTTTTCCTCTTTTACTTTTAAAGACTCCTCAATAAAATCTTTAATTTGGTTAGCTATAAGCCCAACTTCCTTTCTCTCCTCTACAGACAGACTACCCAACGATTTAAGAACAGAAGTTATAACACCTTTTTTCCCAAGGTATTTAACCCTTATCTCATTTAAAAGTTGGAGATTTTCTGTATTTTCAAGATCAGATTCGAAATCTGTCTTAACCTGCAAAAGTTGGGCTTTAATATCCAACCTATAACTCCTTAAGCTGCTAAAGCTTCTTTTGCAGTCTGTGCCAATTTAGAGAAAGCTTCCATATCATTTACAGCCATATCTGCAAGAATTTTTCTGTCAAGTTCTATGCCAGCTTTTTTAAGACCGTTTATAAACTGGCTATAGTTTAAGCCGTTTAACCTTGCAGCAATATTAATCCTTGTAATCCAAAGAGATCTAAACTGTCTCTTTCTATCTCTCCTATCTCTGTACGCATATGTAAGAGAGTGCATAACCTGTTCTTTGGCTCTTCTGTAATTTCTGTGTTTTTGACCGTAATAACCCTTTGCAAGCTTTAGAATCTTCTTCTTATGCTTCTTAGATGATGGCCCTTTTACTCTCATAATTTCATACCTCCTTTAAATTAAGCGTTTGGTAGTAATGCTTTAACTTTGTGTTCAATAGTCTCAGGAACATACTGAGGCTTTCTTCCCTGTCTTTTTCTCTTTGGAGATTTCTTTGTGTTGTAGTGGGAAACTCCACCTTTTGAATATTTAACCTTTCCTTTCGCAGTTATCTTCAATCTTTTAGCTGCTGTTCTATTGGTTTTCATCTTAACCTTTGCCATACAGATATCCTCCTTTTTTCGAAATTGAAACCATAATTATATCACATTTTAAAAATTTTATAAAATATGGTATAATTTTTGTCTGTTTAAATTTAAGTAAGGAGGCTGTAAATGATCCAGACTATAGAATGGAAGGCATTACCAAGAGAGAAAGGAACAAAGTCAGAAGTAAAACAAAAAAGAAGAGAAGGATACATACCTGCTGAACTTTACGGTAAAGGTCACCCGAATGTATCGGTTTACATCAGTAAGAAAGACCTTCTAAAAAGACCAAAAGGACTTTTCTTCATTAATGTATTAGTAGAAGGTGATGAAAATCCAAAACTATGTATATTAAAGGATATACAGTACAACTACCTCGGAGATGAGCCTATACATGTTGACCTTTATGAAGTAACACATGGAGTAGAGATAGACGTA
This sequence comes from Hydrogenothermaceae bacterium, assembly GCA_026418455.1. GTDB lineage: Bacteria > Aquificota > Aquificia > Aquificales > Hydrogenothermaceae > JAOABC01. The sequence continues at coordinate 21,330 of JAOABH010000007.1, read as the reverse complement.
GAGGTTCCTGTTGAGTTTATAGGAAAACCAAAAGGATTGGAGCTTGGTGGAATATTCGAACCTCACCTACACTCTATAGTTATAAGAACAACTCCAAAGAATATTCCTGAAAAAATAACAATAGATGTTTCAAACCTTGGACTTGGAGAAGTTCTACACGTTAGAGATATACCTCCTATAGAGGGAGTAAGGATAATGACTCCTGGAGATGAAACTGTTGCTGTAGTTTCTGAACCTGAAGTTGAAGTGACAGAAGAAGAAACAGCTGGAGCTTCTGCTTAATATAGATGATAAAGGCTATAGTAGGACTTGGAAATCCGGGTGAAAAGTATAAAAAGACAAGACATAATATAGGTTTTATGGTTATAGATAAAGTTGCAAAAAGGTTGAACTGTGGGAAGAAGAAAGAAAAAGCTTTTTCCCACTTATATGAGTGTAATGATTACGATGTTATTTTAGCAAAACCACAAACCTATATGAACTTAAGCGGAAATGCTGTATTAAATATAATGGAAGATTACAATTTAAAACCGGAAGAGATTTTAGTTATCTATGATGACTTAGACCTACCTTTAGGAACTGTAAAACTGAGGAAAAATGGCTCAAGTGGTGGACATAGAGGAATAAAGTCAATCATTGAGATGATTAAGACGGAAAATTTCCCAAGACTAAGAGTAGGTATAGGAAGACCACAGAGCAAGGAAGATGTTGCTGATTATGTACTCTCTCCTTTCGATAGAGATGAAGAACTTACAGTTGAGAAGGTTTTATCTCACTGTGAAGACTGTTTGTTAAACGTGTTAAAATACGGTGTAGATAAAGCTATGAACAGTTGTAATAAAACTGTTGTGTAAGCCTTGCTTTCCTCTGATGAGGAAGGCTGATTAAAAAATCATCCAAAAGGAGGTATGTAGATGAGAAGTTATGAACTGGTTGTTGTCCTTAAGCCGACGATGTCGGATGAAGAGCTGAATGCCAAGGTTGAAGGTATTCAGAATTTGATTCAACAGAATCAAGGAACGATGACAAACCTTACAAAATGGGGAAGAAGAAATTTATCTTACCCTATTCAGAAGTTTAATTCTGGATACTACTTCATCTTTAACTATGAAACTGCAAACTCAAAGCTACCTGCTACGTTGGAGTACAACCTACGTATAGATGAAGATGTTATAAGATTTTTGAACATGAAATTACACAAACCTAAGGCAGCTAATCAAGAGGTTGCTTAATTTTATGAGGAAAGTGTTATGATAAACAAAGTTTTACTTATAGGTAGACTAACGAAAAATCCAGAAGTTAGATATCTTCCCAGTGGTATGCAGATAACTTCTTTCACCTTGGCTGTAAAGAGAAACTTCAAAGATAAAAACGGAAACTGGCAGGAAGAAACTTACTTCTTCGATATAGAAACGTTTGGTAATTTAGCAGAGAGACTTGGAAACTCCTTAAACAAGGGATATCAAGTTTATCTTGAAGGATCTTTAAGACAGGATAAATGGGAAACAAACACCGGAGAAAAGAGAAGTAAGGTTAAAATAGTTGCAGAGAAGGTTTCTGTTCTATCAAAACCTTCCAATAACCAACCTCAAGAAACAGATTCTTTTGATGAAGAACCATTAAAAGCAGACTTAGAGTCTGATGAAGACGTTCCATTTTAAAAAAATTTAAAGGAGGAAAAAATGGCAACACAAACTCAAAATAAACCTTTCTTTCAAAAGAGAAAAAAATACTGTAAGTTCTGTGCTGAGAAAAAAGAACCTAATTACAAGGATATTGAAACATTAAAAGAGTTTATATCAGAAAGAGGAAAGATTATTCCAAGAAGAATTTCTGGAACATGTGCTACACACCAAAGAAAACTTACTGTTGAGATAAAAAAAGCAAGACAACTTGCTTTAATTCCTTATGTAATTGCATAACAACTTGAAAGGAGGAAAAGTATGAAAGTTATATTAGTTAAAGATGTTGAAGGCTGGGGAAGTTTTGGAGATATAATAGAAGTAAAAAGAGGTTTTGCAAGAAACTTTTTAATACCAAAGGGACTTGCTGTAGAGGCTACAGAGGATAACCTAAACCATATAAAAGCTCTACTTGCTCAGAAAGCCAGAAAATTACAGAGAGAAAAAGAGAAAGCATTAGAGATAGCTAAAAAATTAGATGGTATAGAAATAGAGATAACAAGACCTATAGGTGTAACTGGAAAGATGTATGGTTCTGTTACAACAACAGATATAGTAGAGAAACTCAAAGAGAAAGGTTTTGATATTGATAAGAAGAAAGTTATGTTGAGAAACCCTATAAGAAATATCGGTGGATACAACATCCAGATAAGACTTCATCCAGAGGTCTCTGCTACTGTAAAATTAAACGTTATACCTGAATAAAATGGAAACTATAAAGGATGAGCTCTCTCTACCTTATGATGAAGAGTTGGAGAGGGCTGTCCTTGGTGCCATAATAACTTTTCCAGAACATTCAGAGTTTATATTCTCAAATTTAAAGCCTGAGGACTTCTTCTCGGAAAAAAACAGAATTATATTTACAGCTCTACATTCCATATATACCGATGGATTAGTTATAGATCTATCTTTAATAAAGATTTACTTAGAAAAATCTGGAAATTATGAAAAAGTTGGTGGACTTGATTATATAAAACTACTAATTGAAGAAGCCGCAGTTCCATCTGTTTTACAGCAGATAGTAGATGTTTTAAGAGAGAAGAGAATAAGAAGGTCACTAATTCAGATATCTCAAACCATAATTCAAAAAGCAAAAGAAAAACAAAAAGATATAGATTCTTTACTTGAAGAGGCAGAAAACCTTATATTCAGTATAACAGAGAACAAAGAGATAACAGCTTATCACCATTTTTCTGATGTTCTAAAAGAGACCCTTGTGATAATAAACGAACTTGCAAAAAAAGAGACCGTAATTACTGGAGTTCCTACAGGTTTCTATGAGATAGACAGACTTACTACAGGATTTCACCCAGGAGACCTTGTGATAATAGCAGCAAGACCAGGTATGGGAAAAACATCATTTGCTCTCTCTATTCTCCACTATCTATCAGTGATAGAAGGTTTGCCAACAGCCTTTTTCTCCTTAGAGATGTCAAAAGAACAGATAGCAATGAGATTGCTCGGAGAGGAAAGTAAGATACCTTTAAGGAAGATAAGATCCGGATTTTTATCTACAGAAGAGTTAGAAAAAATAGCAGAAGTTTCTTTAAAAATGATGAAAGCACCCCTGTATATAGATGACACAGCTTCCATATCTATACTTGACTTGAAAGCTAAAGCAAGGAGATTAAAGAAGGAAGCAGATGTGAAGTTAATAGTGGTTGATTATTTACAGCTTCTATCATCTGGAAGAAGATCAGAAAATAGACAGCAAGAAGTAGCAGAGATATCAAGGAGTTTAAAAGCTTTAGCTAAGGAGCTTGGTATCCCTGTAGTTGCATTGGCTCAGCTATCAAGACAGGCAGAGATGAGATCAGACAAGAGACCTCAACTGGCAGATTTAAGAGAATCAGGAGCAATAGAGCAGGATGCTGATTTAGTTATGTTTATACATAGACCGGAGTACTATAAGAAAAATCCATCACCTCAGGAAGAAGGATTAGCAGAGATAATTATAGCAAAACAGAGAAACGGACCTACTGGTATAGTTAATTTAGTCTTCATAAAAGAGATAACCAAGTTTGAAAATTTGGCTTCAAAAACTGATATAATAGAAGAGAGTGAAGACAGCGAAGATTTTATAGATTATACAGAATCAGAAGGTGGAGTTGAGTTTTAATGTTTTTTAAAAAGTTCGTTGAGCATACAGGTGAGATAACTCTCTTTTTACTTAAAACCTTAATTACTATTTTAAAAAAACCACCTAAGGTTAAACACACTCTAAAATATATGGAAGAGATGGGAGTAAATGCATCGCTCCTTATAATACTTACAGGTTTTTTCACAGGTGGTGTTCTTGTAGTAGAAACTTATCCAACTTTTCACAAGTTTAACGCAGAGTTTCTAATGGGTGCCCTTGTTTCACTATCACTTGCCAGAGAGTTATCACCGGTTTTGGTTGCCCTACTTGTCACGGCAAGATCCGGTTCAGCCATTGCAGCAAACATAGGAACAATGAGAATAACTGAACAGATAGACGCCCTTGAAGTTATGGCTGTTAATCCATTTAGCTATCTAATAGCCCCAAGATTTATAGCTGCTATCCTTATGGTTCCGGCATTAACAGTTCTTTCCTACATTGCCGGAGTTATAGGTGGATATTTTACAGCTGTTTATATCTACGGTGTAAATGACTATATGTATTGGGAAAAGCTCAAAGACTTTACAGAAGTAAAAGATATAGCTGGTGGACTGTATAAAGCAGCATTCTTTGGAGGAACTTTAAGTATAATAACATCATACTTTGGATATATAACAAAAGGTGGTGCAGAAGGTGTAGGTAGAAGTACAACAACAGCTGTGGTAGTTGCTTCAGTCCTTATACTTATATTTGATTATTTCTTAACAGCTCTCATATACTGATGAAAATTTTACAGAGATATATATTAACAAAAACCTTAGCTTACTTTTTCGTCTTACTTCCAGCTTTTACCATTACTTCCATTCTCATTGAGTCCATAGAGATATTTAGAAAGGTTAAAGTTATCAATTTTGAGCTTATCTCTCTCTATCTAATCTCAAAAATTCCAGAAAATGCTTACTACATAATTCCACTTTCCATTTTAGTTTCTATTTTCTTAGTAATAAAAGATATAAAGAAAAACAGAGAAATTTATCCAATTCTACTAAATGGAATATCTCTCCTATATTTAAGTTTCATATTTATAATGATTTCTGGCTTGATCACGATAATACAGATATTTAACTCAGAGTATATAATGCCAAAAACAGTTCCTCTTTCACAAAATTTTTATCTTAAACTTAAAGATGTGAAAGAAGAAAGTCAAAAAACTGTTGCTTATAGTATATGGCTCAGAGTTAAAGAAAATTCTTTCTTATATTTTGACTTTTTAGATTTCCGAACAAAAACAGGAAAAGGGTTGATATATTTAGAGTTTGATAAAGATCTAAAGCCCATAAAGGAGTTAGAATTAGAAGAGTTTAAAATAGAAGGTAACAGAATTTACGGTGAGAAAGGAAAATTTGTCTCAATCCCATCTTTAGACAGTGTAGATATAAAAAGTATTGATAGTTACAAAGATACATCTATAGAGATAGATCAAGAAGAGTTGAAAAAACTTATAAAACAGAAAAAGCCTGTATCAATATCAGAATTTTACAAAATTGCAAAAATATCTCAGAAGTATGGTTACGAATCTTCTTACTTTTGGAGTAAGTTTATGCAAAAAGTTACTACGGTCATCTCTCCTTTGATTTTAGTAATATTTGCCATATCTTTCTTTTGGAAAAGTAGTTATAAACAGATTTTTATTGGATTCTTAGGTGTGTTGTTCTATTGGTACTCTATAGCTATACTTTCATCCATATCAGAAGCCGGAAATATACATTACAGCTTTATAGCTTCAATAGACATAATATTTTTAGTTGTGGGATTAATATCTTTAGCACAGATTAATAGAGATTTAGAGATTTAAGAAAACAAAAGAATATATAGCAATTTTTGAGTTATATAAATAAATAAAATAACTATGAATGGAGCAAAATCTATATTATAGTAAACAGTAGGAATTAACTGTCTTATCCGTCTATAAACCGGCTCTGTAAGGTTTCGTAAAATTTTAACTACTGGATTGTATGGATCAGGATTAACAAAAGATATAAGAGCTGATACTATGACTATCCATTTGTAAATTTCAAGGACGGTGTTCAGAAAATTGAACACCGCAACTTTCAGCTCAAACATAAATTACTGCCCAGGATACTCTACAAACTCTATTATAGCTTGCTGTCCACCATCACCGATTCTTCTTTTCTCTAATTTATAAATTCTTGTATATCCACCATTTCTATCTTTAAATAGAGGAGCAATCTCCTTGTAAAGTTTCGCAGCAACTTTATGATCTCCTCTCAATCTTTGGGTAAGAAGTCTCTTTGCGTGGATACTGTCTTCCTTTGCAAGGGTAACTAACTTTTCCACAAAGGATCTCAATGCCTTTGCCTTTGGTTCCGTAGTTTGAATTCTACCGTTATTTATCAAACTTTTAGCAAGATTTATAAGTAGTGCTTCTCTCTGCTCTTTAGGTCTGTGGAAGCTCTTTGTTTTAACTCTATGACGCATCTTTATAATACCTCCTTAATCAATCTTCTGATTTTGATGGAGCAAGTTCTAATCCCATCTCTGCAAGGGCATCTATTATCTCTTTTAACGCTTTCCTTCCTATACTTTTAGCTTCTTTTAAATCATCTGCAGATAATTTAACAAGGTCCCCAATAGTATTTATACCAAGCTTTCTTAATGTATTGATGGCTCTTGAAGAGATTTCAAGCTCATCTATGGCAAGAGAAAGTTTATCTTCCTCTATTTTTAGCTCTTCAGGTTTTGTTATAACCGCCTTTTTGATAACCTGAGCTTTTTTAACGGCAGGTTTTTGTAGTAAAGTGAAATGTTCTATAAGAATATTAGAAGCTTTTGAAAGTGCCTCATCTGGAGAGATAGTTCCATCTGTTGTAAGCTCAAGGATAAGTTTATCATAATCAGTTCTACCACCTACTCTTGTAGGTTCTACATAGAAAGTACAATTTTTAATTGGTGAAAATGATGCATCTATATTTATCCAACCTATCTCTGTCTGTTCTTCCATCTCTTCAACTGTAACGTAGCCTCTACCTCTCTCTATTCTAAACTCCATCTGAATTTTTACATTTCCAGTTACAGTTGCAATATAAACATCCGGATTAACAACCTCAATACCAGAAGGAAGTTTGATATCCTTTGCATATATCTTTGTAGGACCTTCTACTTCCAAGATACCAAAATCTCTCTCTATGCTTTCATCTATCTTAAATCTAATCTCTTTAAGATTTAAAACTATCTCGGTAACATCCTCTTGGACACCTTCTACAGTAGTAAATTCATGGTAAGCTCCATAAATCTTTACGGCAGTAATTGCACCACCAGGTAACGATGAGAGTAATACTCTTCTTAAAGCATTTCCTACGGTTATACCATAGCCTCTCTCTAAAGGTTCAACATATAACTTTCCAAATGTCTCTGTCTTTGTTGTTTCATCCCAGTATATTTTTGTAGGCATAATAAAATCCATAAAAGGCATTTACACCTCCTTAACCGGTAATAGCCGGTACTGGGGTATTTATTGTCCGCCCTTTTAGTCCCTTTCCCAGTAGGCGGTTTTGGGACTTATTACATAGAGTAGAACTCGATAACATACTGAACTTTTACAGGTATCTCGAGCTCTATCTCCTCAGGTATCTCTACAACTTTACCTCTCATATTATCCCTGTCAAGTTCCAACCATTTTGGAACAGACCTTGGATCCCTTGATTCGAGGTTTTCCTTAAAGATAAATAAATTTTTGCTACTTTCTACAACTTCTATAATATCTCCTTTATCTACCCTGTAAGAAGGAATATTAACTTTCTTACCATTTACTGTGAAGTGTCCATGGTTAACAAGCTGTCTTGCCTGTCTTCTAGTTTTAGCAAATCCCAATCTATAAACAACGTTATCTAATCTTCTCTCTAATAGCTGTAGTAATACAACCCCAGTGTTTCCAGCAGTTTTAGAAGCTTCCTCAAAGTATCTCTTAAACTGTCCTTCCCTTAGACCACCGTATAGATATTTTAGTTTTTGTTTTTCCTGTAATCTCACTCCATAGTCAGATAACTTCTTTCTACCTTGTGTTCTTCCGTGTTGTCCTGGTGGAAAATTTCTCTTATTAAAAGAGTCTACATCTCCACCAACAAAAACACCAAGTCTTCTACTTACTTTTGTTAAAGGTCCTAAATATCTACCCATAAACTATACCCTCCTTTTACTTGGTGGACGACATCCGTTATGAGGTATCGGAGTTACGTCCCTAATAGCAGTGATGTTTAAACCAGCAGCCGCCAATGTTCTTATTGCAGGTTCCCTTCCTGCTCCAGGTCCTTTAACCCAAACTTCAGCTTCTTTTAAACCATACTCATCCATTGCTCTTTTAACAGCTTTTTGAGCTGCAAGCTGTGCAGCGTAAGGAGTGTTCTTTCTTGTTCCTTTAAAGCCTTCTGTTCCTCCGGAAGCCCAGGTTAAAACATTTCCTTCCTTATCGGTTATAGTTACTATTGTATTGTTAAATGTTGATTGAATATGAACTATTCCTGACGTTACCGTTCTTTTTACTTTTTTAGGAGCACTTTTTCTTTTTTTAGCCATCTTCTACACCTCTTTATTTTCTCTTTTTACCTTTTCTTGTTTTTGCATTTGTTTTAGTTCTCTGTCCTCTAACAGGAAGTCCCAATCTGTGTCTTATTCCTCTGTAACAACCCATATCTACAAGTTTCTTTATAGAAACGGCAACTTCTCTTCTTAAGTCACCTTCCACTTTGTAATTTTGTTCTATGAATTTTCTTATTGTATTGAGTTCATCAGGAGTAAGTTCACCTACCCTCTTTAAACCACTTATTCCCGTTTTTTCTAAAATTTCCTTAGCTCTCGTTTTTCCTATACCATAGATATAGGTAAGAGCTATCTCTAACCTCTTTTTATCAGGTAAATCTACACCAGCGATACGAGCCATCTTTTATAGCCTCCTTAACCTTGTTTTTGCTTGTGTTTTGGATTTTCACATATAACCATAACTTTACCATTTCTTCTGATGATTCTACATTTCTCACATCTTGGTTTAACAGACGCTCTAACTTTCATCTTAATCCTCCTAAACTCTAAATATAATTCTTCCTCTTGTAAGATCATAGGGTGATAACTCAACCTTAACTCTATCTCCAGGTAAAATCTTTATAAAGTGCATTCTCATCTTTCCCGATACATGAGCCAAAACTTCATGTCCGGTATCAAGTTGAACCTTAAACATAGCGTTAGGTAATGCTTCTAATATAGTTCCTTCAACTACGATACCCTTTTCCTTTTCTTGTTGCTGCTTTTTCTTTGCCATCTTTAATCTACCTTTGATAAAATTTCAACTTTTCCGTCGTATATCGCAATAGTATGCTCAAAATGGGCTGCATGAGCTTTATCTGCAGTTATTATAGTCCAACCATCTTTAAGCTTCTTTATCTTTCCTCTTCCCAAGTGAGCTATCGGTTCTATTGCCAATACCATACCATCCTTTATTTCAACATTTTCTGCATTAATCAAGCAGTTTGTAACATGGGGTGCTTCATGGGGCTTTCTACCTATTCCGTGTCCACCGTAATCACACACAGGAGTAAGCCTGTACTGTTTTAAAGTATCCTCTATAACTTTTGCCACATATCTCAAATTGTTACCTGGTTTACAGGATTCTATTGCCGCATAAAGTGCTCTCTCTACACCTTCAATAAGTCTCTTCTTTCTATCACTTACCTCTCCGACAGCAACAGTGATAGCGGCATCTCCGTACCAGCCTTCGTATTCAACTCCAAAATCTATACTAACTACATCTCCTTCCTTTATAACTTTACTCTCGGAAGGGATACCGTGTATAACCTCTTCGTTTATAGAGACACATAAAGAAGCCGGAAAACCGTAAAGACCCAAAAACGAGGGTCTAACTCCTCTCTTATAAGCCTCTTCTCTGGCAATATCGTCCAGATATTTAGATGTAACACCCGGCTTTATTTCGTTTTTCAAAATCTCTAAAATTTCAGCCACTATTCTGTTGGCTATCCTTAACTTCTCTATATCTTCCTTTGTTTTAAGCTCTATCATTTTTGCAAATAAAAATTATAACACAGATGTTATTTTATTGTAAACTTCTTCTTTATCAGCGGTAGCATCTATTTTTACAATATAATCCTTATAGTAATCTATTAAAGGTGCCGTCTGATCTCTATAAACCTCAAACCTCTTTCTTATAACTTCCTCTCTATCATCCTCTCTCTGAATAAGTTTTGTCCCACATTTATCACATATTTCATCTTCTCTTGGTGGGTTGTAGATAATATGGTAAACAGTACCACATGAAGGACAAACTCTCCTTCCAGAAAGTCTTTTTACAACCTCATCTTCTGTTATATCAAACAGTATAACTCCATCTATCTTTCTACCGAGATTAGCAAGTAAATTATCAAGAGCTTTAGCTTGAGGAACTGTTCTTGGAAATCCATCAAGAATGATATTATTACCGATCTGAGATAACTTCTCCTTTATAAGATCTATTATAAGCTCATCAGGAACGAGCTTTCCTTCATCCATATAAGATTTTGCTTTAATACCTAAAGGTGTTTGATTTTTAACAGCTTCCCTTAACAGGTCACCGGTAGATATCTGTATAAAACCTAACCTCTCTTGTAAAAGCTGAGACTGAGTTCCTTTACCGGCACCTGGTGGTCCCAAGAATACGATAGTTTTTACCATTAATCTCCTCTCCTTAAAAATCCTTCATACTTTTTCATTGTAAGGTAAGCCTCTATCTGATGAAGAGTATCAAGAGCAACTACCACAACTATTAGAGCAGAGGTTCCTCCAAAATAGAATGGAACATTTAACCACTTTATAAGTATCATCGGCAAAACTGCAACAATAGATAAGAAAATTGCTCCAGCAAATACTAATCTAGTTAAAACATAATTTATATACTCTACAGTTTGAGTCCCAGATCTTATACCAGGTATAAAAGCTCCGTTTCTCCTTAAATTATCAGCAATATCAACAGGATTTATAAGAATAGCAGTATAGAAGTATGCAAAAAACAGAATCAATCCAACATACAGGATAAAGTATATATAACTTTGTGGAGAGAGACTGTCAACAATAATCTGAGCTATCTTACTGTGTGTAGCGAAAAATTGTGCGATTGTTGCAGGGAACATAAGAATTGCAACAGCAAATATTATAGGTATAACACCAGCAGGATTGAGTTTAAATGGTAGATAACTGGAAGATTGAGATATAGAAACATTCCTTCTTGCATACTGTATAGGTATTCTTCTCTCAGCTTCTTGAATATAAACAATCCCGGCAATAACTACTAAGATGATTAAAATGGCTGCAACAAGTGTTAAAAGGGATATTTCTCCAACCTTCATTAATGAGTAAGTTTTAATAATAGCAGGTATAACTCCTGCCACAATCCCTGCAAGAATTATCATAGAGATACCATTTCCTATACCAAACTCTGTTATCTTTTCTCCAATCCACATTAAGAAAACTGTTCCTGTAGTGACGATTACAGTGGTCAGAATTATAAATGTTACAGGATTGATAGATATAAGAGACATACCAGACTCTGTTCTTAGGGTAGTAAGCCAGATTGATAAACCAAAGGACTGTAAAGATGCTATCAGTATGGTTAGATATCTAGTGTATTGAGATATCTTCCAACGACCATAATCTCCTTCCTCTTTTTGTAATCTCTCTAATGTAGGTATAACTGCTGTGAGAAGTTGCATTATAATAGATGCAGATATATAAGGCATAACACCAAGAGCAAATATAGAGAACCTGCCGAGAGCTCCACCGGAAAATAAGTTATAGATATTAAATAAGACTCCTCCGGAAGAATTAAAGTAATGCATCAATGTAGCTGAATCTATACCCGGAACCGGTATATGGGTTCCGAGTCTATACACAGCAAACATAAGAAGCGTGAATAAAATCTTTGAACGTAACTCTTTTATCTGAAATATCTTTATTAACGTTTCTGTCAAGTTAACTCCATATTATTACTGTATTAATTCAGCAGTTCCACCAACAGACTCTATTTTCTCTTTTGCAGAACCAGAAAAGCTGTGAGCTTTTACTATCAACTTTTTAGTTATTTCTCCATTTCCTAAAATTTTTACACACTCACCTTTTTTGACTAAACCTAACCGTTTTAATTTCTCAGGATTTACTTCATCTCCTTCATTAAATCTCTGATCTAAAACTTTTAGATTAACTATCTCAAACTCTTTTTTATTTGGATTTTTGAATCCTCTCTTAGGTATCCTTTGAATGAAAGGAGTTTGACCTCCTTCGAATCTTACAGGCATCTTAGAGTCACCGGATCTGGATGTTTGACCCTTTTCTCCTCTGGTTGAGGTTTTACCATGTCCAGAACCAATACCTCTACCTACTCTTTTCTTTCTGTGGGTAGCACCTTTATTTGGCTTTAATTCATGTAATTTCATTACTCAACTTCCTCCACTTTTACTAAGTGTTTCACTTTTTCAAGATTTCCACAAACCATAGGATTTTTCTCTAAAACTCTCTCTTGATATATCTTTTTCAGACCTAATGATCTGAGAGCTTCTATCTGATCTTTTCTCTTTCCAACCAGTCCTCTAACCAATTTAACCTTTATCTTCATCTTATTGGAACACCTCCTGCATATATCTTATATCTTCTTCTAATCTCTTCTTCCTCTATATTTCTTATAGATGCCACTTCTTCCGGAGATTTTAACTTTAAGAAAGCATCAAAAGTAGCTCTGACTATAGCATTCGGATTTGTTGTAACCCCTATAATCTTTGCTAAAACGTCCGTAATTCCAGCAAGCTCTAATATTGGTCTCATAGGTCCACCGGCAACAACACCAGTTCCCCTTCTTGCTGGTTTCAACAGAATGACAGCAGAATCATACTCACCTATAACATCGTGAGGAACTGTACCCTCTATTATTGGGATTTCAATCAATCTTTTTTTAGCATCTGCTATAGCTTTTGCTATAGAGGGAGGAACTTCCCTTGCTTTACCATGACCATAGCCAACATGACCATTTCTATCTCCTACTATTGCCAAGGTACTGAAAGAAAACCTTCTTCCACCTTCCATAACACGGGTAGTTCTTCTTATTTCAACAACTTTTTCTTCTAATGGAAGGTTATCTGGATTTATTGGGCTTTCCTTTATTCTTTGCTCTATAAGTCTTTCTATATTCTTTACTCCCATACCTTTTCTCCTTTAAAAGTTTAGTCCATTTTCTCTTACAGAGTCAGCAAAAGCTTTAACTTTTCCATGGTAAAGGAAACCACCTCTATCAAAAACAACCTTCTCTATCCCTTTTGCTTTTGATTTTTCAGCAAGATGTTTTCCAAGATTTATAGCATCTTGTATAGATTTTCCACCTCTCTTTCCAAACTTCTCTACATAGTCTTTATCTATGGTAGATGCAGAAACTATAGTTTCGCCAGTTTCATCATTTATTATTTGAGCATATATGGCATTTAAACTTCTATAAAAAGCAAGTCTTGGTCTTTCTGCAGTTCCAAATATCTTCTTTCTTATTCTCTTATGCCTTACTATTCTACCTTCTCTTCTTGTTTTGATAGCCATCTACTTCACCTCTTACTATTTTTTACCTACAGTTTTTCCGGCTTTTAGTTTTATTACTTCACCTTTATATCTTATACCTTTACCTTTGTAAGCATCAGGTTCTCTGAAAGATCTGATTTCGGCTGCAGTTTGACCTACTTTTTCTTTATCTATACCGGAAACTTTTATAACAGTGTTTCCTTCCATGGTTATCTGGATTCCCTCTGGTATCTCGTATATAACCGGGTGAGAGTATCCCAAAGACAACTCCAAAGTTTTACCTTTCACTGCACCTCTATAACCTATACCAACTATTTCAAGTTCTTCTGTAAAACCTTCTGTAACTCCTTTAACCATATTTGCGACTATTGCTCTCACTGTTCCATGGAGAGCCCTGCTAAAAGGAGTGTCATCTTTCCTCTCTACTACTATTTCTTCACCTTCTTTCTTTATAGTTACAGCAGGATTAAACGTTTTTGTAAGAGTTCCTTTGGGACCTTTTACTGTTATAGTAGAACCTTGAATATTAACCTCAACACCTTTAGGCACAGGTATTGGCTTTTTTCCTATTCTTGACATTTAAGCCTCCTTGTAGTTTTTACCAAACATAACAGATAATTTCACCACCAACTCTGTTCTTTCTTGCTTCATAATCTGTCATTATGCCTTTATTAGTTGTCAATATTGCCACACCTAAACCTTTTTGGACATAAGGGATCTTATCTGCAGGGACATACTTTCTTAAACCTGGAGTAGAAACTCTTTCTATTTTAGAGATAGCAGGTTTAGTATTCCTTCTTCCGTGATATTTTAATTTTATTATTAAGGTTCCCTGATTTCCTTTTTTGTTTTCTTCAGAAACAACATAATCTTCTATATATCCTTCCCTTTTAAGGATCTCTGCAATTTTAACTTTTATTTTGGATTCCGGAACTTCAACTTCATCTTTCCTTGCTTTTATAGCGTTATTTATCCTTGCGAACATATCTGCGATAGGATCTGTAATCATTGTTTCCTCCTCTACCAACTTGCTTTTTTAATTCCAGGGATTTCTCCTCTTAAAGCTCTTTCCCTGAAGCATATTCTACACATATTAAACTGCCTTATAAAACCTCTCGGTCTTCCGCAGAGAGGACATCTTGCGTGATTTCTCGTTTTGTATTTTGGCTTTTTCATAAAAGATTTAACAACTAAACATTTACGTGCCATCTATTTCCTCCTATATTAAGCGGACCTTATTGGTAATCCAAGCAGAGAAAGTAACCAAAGGGCCTCTTCATCAGTTTTAGCAGAAGTCTCTATTATGATATCCATTCCTCTAATTCTATCCACTTTATCGTAATCTATCTCTGGGAATATGATCTGTTCAGATATTCCAAAAGCATAATTTCCTCTTCCATCAAATGACTTAGGGTTCAGACCTCTAAAGTCCCTAACCCTTGGAAGAGCAATAGATATAAGCTTATCAAGAAAGTCCCACATCCTATCCTTTCTAAGAGTAACTTTTAAACCGATAGGCATCCCTTTTCTGAGCTTGAAAGCCGCTTCGGATTTTTTAGCTCTGGTTATAACAGGTTTTTGTCCTGCTATGGCTGTAAGATCTTCCATGGCTCTGTCTAACTGCTTTATATCACCTATAGCTTCTCCTACACCCATATTAATAACGATCTTTTTTAGTTTTGGTATCTCCATAGGACTTTTATAACCAAATCTCTCCATAAGTTTTTTTGCCACTTCTTCTTCATACTTTCTTTGAAGTCTTGATTTGTATCCTACTACAGCAGCCATTTACTATACCTCTTTTTTGATTTTTTCCCAAATTTTATCTATAATTTCACCAGTCTTTTTATTTATTCTGTACTTAACAGTTTTTTCTCCTTCCTTAACCAACTTGAAACCAACTTTTACAGCTTTTTTATTTTTTTCATCGTAGTATGCGATATTAGAGATATCTATCGGTCTTTCAACCTCAAATATACCACCTTCTCTGACACCTTCAATACCTCTAAGGTGTTTTTTAACGATGTTAACACCTTCTACAACCGCTTTAACTTTCCCATCCTTTTTAACTATAGCCTTTATCTTACCTATCTTTCCCTTATCTTTTCCAGCTAAAACAATAACTGTATCACCTTTTCTTAATTTAAGCATTTTATATTACCTCCGGAGCAAGGGATATTATTCTATAGAACCCCTTTGCCCTGAGCTCTCTGCAGACAGGACCTAATATACGGGTTCCGATTGGCTCTAACTGGTTATTAAGTAAAACAACTGCATTATCATCAGCTTTTACATAGCTTCCATCTGGTCTTCTAACTTCTTTTTTTGTTCTAACTACAACAGCTTTATAAACTTTTCCTTTTTTAGCAGTCCCATTAGGTATCGCAGATTTAACTGTAACCGTTATCACATCTCCTACGGTAGCATGCATCTTCTTTGCACCGCCAGGAATACCTATACATTGGACCTTCTTTGCACCTGAATTGTCAGCTGTATTCAGATATGTACCTCTCTGTATCATCTTCGGCACTCCTCTCTTTTAATAAAATGACAAACTAATATTTTACTATTTTTTTTTAGAGAAATCAATTACTCAGCTTTTCTGGGATAAAATCTCTATAACTTCCCATCTTTTAAGCTTAGAAAGAGGCCTCGTTTCTCTTATTCTAACCACATCTCCAACTTTACATCTATTTTCCTCATCATGAGCGTGGAACTTCTTCGTTTTCTTTATACGTTTTCCGTAAAGTGGGTGGGATTGAGTTCTCTCAACGGCAACAACAACTGTTTTATCCATTTTATCACTAACTACTACACCGACAAACTCTTTAACATTTTTCTTAACTTCTGTCATCAAGGTTCACCTCTTAACTCTTTTTTAGTTCTCTTTCTTTTAGTATTGTTAAAATTCTAGCTATAGCTCTTTTTGTTTCTTTGATTTCACTATTTTTAGCTAAAGAACCTATTGTGTTTTGAAATCTTAAATTCATCAATTTCTTCTTAAGTTCTAATAGTTTATCTTTTAGTTCCTGTTCCGTTAATTTTCTCAACTCTGACGCTTTCATCTTTTACACCTCTTGAGCTTTAACTAATCTTGTTTTAATTGGAAGTTTATGACTTGCTTTTCTAAAAGCCTCTTGAGCAACTTCTTCCGGAACACCGGCAAGTTCAAATAGAATATGTCCTGGCTTCACAACAGCAACAAATTGGTCTAAATCACCTTTCCCCTTACCCATACGAGTTTCAGCAGGTTTCTTAGTGATAGGTTTTTGTGGGAAAACTCTTATCCAAACTTTTGCTCCTTTTTTAGCTTCCCTAACTATAGCTATCCTTGCTGCTTCAATCTGTCTTGAAGTCATCCAGCAAGGTTCTAAAGCCTGAAGACCGTATTCGCCAAAATCTACAGTATTCCTTCTTGAGGCTTTTCCTTTCATTCTGCCTCTTTGTTGCTTTCTCCATTTAACTTTTTTAGGTTGAAGAAGTGACATATTTCATACCTCCTTATTTTTCGATTGAGTGAAGCTCTTCTTCTATTTTCTTAAGGACTTCTTCATGTTTACCTTCAAGTTTATCACCTTTGTAGATCCAAACCTTTATTCCAAGAATACCGTACTTGGTTGATGCTCTTGCTGTTCCATAGTCTATATCAGCTCTGAGAGTTTGGAGTGGCATTCTTCCTGCCATAAACCACTCTTTTCTTGCAAGATCAACACCACCTATCCTTCCACCAACCTGAGTTTTTATACCTCTTGCCCCAGCCTTTAAAGCTGCATCTATCGCTTTTTTCATGGCTCTTCTGTGAGTAACCCTTCTTTCAAGTTGGAGAGCTATGTCCTCAGCAACAAGTTTTGCATTAAGTTCTGGTTTTTTTACTTCATCTACATTAACTATAACATCTTTAGCAGATGTTATTTTTTTGATCATCTCATTAACTTCTTCTACCTCTGCCCCCTTTCTTCCGATAACTATACCAGGTCTGGCAGCAAGAATCTTAACTCTCATCTTATCACCGAGTCTTTCAATCACAACTTCAGCTATACCAGCTTGCTTATATCTCTCCTCTATAAATTTTCTTATTGCAAGATCTTCATGGAGAGCTCTTGTATACTTCTTCTTATCTGCATACCATTTTGACTTCCAGTCCTGAGTTATTCCTATTCTAAATCCTATTGGGTGAACTTTCTGACCCATATTTTATTCCTCCTGATTTCTTTCAGCTAAATAGATGTATATATGAGAAAATCTTCTTCTTATCATAGTAGCTCTTCCGTGAGCTTTCGGTGTATATCTCTTTAACATCGGACCTTGCTCTGCATGTATCTTAGTTATATAGAGATTATCTACATCCATACCTTTAAACTCTGCATTAGCTATCGCACTTTTAAGGAGTTTCTCTACAATTCTGGCTGATCTTTTTGGGATCTGCTGAAGTATAGCTAAAGCTGTTGCTACATCTTTTCCTCTTATAAGGTTTATTACTTGTCTTGCTTTTAGCGGTGATACATGAGCGTATCTTAAAATAGCTCTTGCCGTGTTCTCCATCTTTTACTCCTCTCTACTTTTTCTTAACTGCTTTAGCAGATTTATCAGGGTGACCTCTAAAAGTTCTGGTTAAGGAAAATTCTCCTAATTTGTGTCCCACCATTTCAGGTTGGATATAAACAGGTATAAACTTCTGACCATTGTAGACGGCAATTGTATGACCAACCATCTCTTGGGTAATGGTGCAAGCTCTATCCCATACTTTTATTATCTTTCTATCTCCGGTTTCATTCATCTTCCTTATTTTCTTTAATATCTTCTCATTAACATAAGGATTTTTATTCCTTTCGTTCCATTTACCTTTGTAACCCATCTTTATTTACCTCTACGTTTGATTATAAATTTATCAGAGTATTTAGCACCTCTTCTTGTTTTGTAACCTTTAGTAGGTAATCCCCAAGGTGAAACCGGGTGTTTACCGAATGTTTTACCTTCACCACCACCGTGAGGGTGATCCACAGGGTTCATAGCAGTTCCTCTAACAGTAGGTCTTATTCCAAGCCATCTTGATCTTCCAGCTTTACCAAGCTCTATAAGCTCATGTTCTGCAAGTCCAACAGCACCAATTGTTGCCATACATTTTTTATAAACCAATCTTATCTCACCGGAAGGGAGTCTGATCTGAACATAATCTCCCTCTCTACCGAGTATCTGTGCAGACATTCCTGCTGCTCTAACAAGCTGACCACCTTTACCTGGTGTTAACTCTATATTATGGATGAGGGTACCAACAGGTATGTTCTCAAGAGGGAGAGCATTACCTACTTTAATCTCAGCATCTGGACCGGAAACAACCATATCACCAACTTTAAGTCCCTCAGGCCAGATTATATATCTCTTCTCACCATCTAAATAATGGAGGAGAGCTATCCTTGCAGATCTGTTAGGGTCGTATTCTATAGCTGCCACCTTCGCAGGAACACCGAATTTATCTCTCTTAAAATCTATTATTCTGTATAATCTCTTATGACCACCACCTCTGTGTCTTACTGTAATTCTTCCCTGATTGTTTCTTCCTGCATGTTTTTTAAGAGGCTCTACAAGAGATTTCTCAGGTTCCGACTTTGTAATCTCTGCAAAATCATAGAGTATAGCGTGTCTTGTTCCGTTTGTTACAGGTTTTAACTTTCTTACACCCATCTTATTTCACCTCTAATTCGGCAATATTTACTGGTTTTTCTGAAATTACTTTTACGATAGCCTTCTTCCAAGATTTCTTATATCCGGAAGATCTAAAGCCAAATCTCTTAGGCTTTGGCTTAACTATTAAGGTTCTTACTTCTTTTACTTTTAATCCGAAAATCTCTTCTACAGCTTTTTTAACCTCTATCTTGTTTGCATCCATAGCAACTTCAAAGACAAGCACATTGTTTTTCTCGTTGTCTTTGACAACTTTTTCAGTTATAACAGGTCTAATTATTATGTCATACGCTGTTTTCATTGCCCTAACCTCTCTTGAATCTTATCAAGTGCTGATTTAAAAATTATCACTTTTTCAGCATTTAAAACATCGTAACTGTTAAGTCCTTCCACAGGCAGTATCTTAACCTTAGGTATATTTCTAAAAGATTTGTAAACGTTCTCTATTTTTTCAGGCAAAACCAACAACACTTTTGATTGATCACATCCAAAATTCTTTAAAACCTCTACCGCATTTTTAGTTTTTGGCTGATCGAAATTAAAATCTTCAACGATAATAAATTCATTGTTCTTAACTTTAAATGTTAGAGTTCCTTTTAACACTTTTTTTCTAACTTTTTTAGGTAATGCAAAGTAGTAATCTCTTGGATGTGGTCCGTGAGACACTCCTCCACCTACAAAGATGTTTGCTTTAATATCTCCATGCCTTGCTCTTCCTGTTCCTTTTTGAGGATATATTTTTCTATTTGAACCAGCTACTTCAGCTCTGGTTTTTGTGCTTGCAGTTCCTGCTCTCTTAGAAGCCAAATGCCATTTTATAACTTCCCAAACAGTTCCCTGATTTACATCTACATTAAATATATCTTCTCTTAATTCTACTTTTCCAACTTCTTGATTGTTTTTATTCACAACGCTGTACTGCATTTATTTCACCTCTTTCAAATGATTAAACGTACATAGCTTTTGATTTTTGGAGTTTTAATTTACCTTTTCTTCTATCTGCTATAACACTGGATCTTAAAGTAAGTACAGAATTTACAGAACCCGGAACAGAACCTTTCACCAAGATAACATTTTTCTCCGGAATAATATCTACAACTTCAAGTCCCAACACTGTTATAGTTTCGTTTCCATAATGTCCTGCCATTCTCTTGGTTTTCCAAACTCTACCTGGTTCAGTTCTACAACCTATAGAACCTACGGCTCTGTGGTATCTATGACCGTGGGATTTAGGGAATCCTGCAAAGTCCCATCTTTTCATTACAGAGGTAAAACCTCTACCTTTTGATTTACCTGTAACATCAACTAAATCTCCCTTTTCAAAAACCTGCTCTACCTTTACTTCTTGTCCTGGTTCTAAGGTTTCTCCTTCTTTTAATTTAAACTCTCTTATAATCTTAACAGGTTTAATACCTATCTTTTTGAAGATAGACAACATAGGTTTTGGAGTATTTTTCTCTTTCTTCTCTCCAAATCCGAGCTGAACTGCTTCATAGCCATCTTTCTCCTCAGTCCTTACTCCAACAACATAACAAGGTCCCGCCTGAATAACAGTTACAGGCACTGCTTTACCATTTACAAAAACTCTTGTCATCCCTATTTTTTTACCGATTATGCCCTTTGGCATTGTCTTCACTCCTTTTAACTTAATTTAATTTCTACGTCAACACCTGCAGGTAAACTTATATCCATCAAAGCTTCTATTGTCTGAGGTGTTGCATTTTCTATATCTATAAGTCTCTTATGGATTCTCATTTCAAAATGTTCTCTCGATTGCTCAAATTTGTGAGGAGATCTGTGTACACACCATATCTTTCTATCTGTAGGTAAAGGGATGGGACCTTTTATGATCCCACCACCTCTCTTAACTGTATCAACTATCTGCTTAACAGATTGATCTAAAACTTTATGATCAAAAGCTTTTAATTTTATTCTTATCTTCTCGTGCATCTCACTTCCTCTCTTTAGTCAAGTATTTTAGTAACGACACCAGCACCTACAGTTCTTCCACCTTCCCTTATAGCAAATCTCATCTG
This sequence comes from Hydrogenothermaceae bacterium, assembly GCA_026418455.1. GTDB lineage: Bacteria > Aquificota > Aquificia > Aquificales > Hydrogenothermaceae > JAOABC01. The sequence continues at coordinate 238 of JAOABH010000007.1, read as the reverse complement.
CTCTTCCATCGCTACTGGTACCATTAACTCTACTTCTAACTCTACGTTGTCCCCTGGCATTACCATCTCTTGCCCTTCTGGTAATGCTACTACTGTTCCTGTTATGTCAGCTGTCCTGATGTAAAACTGTGGTCTGTATCCTAAGAAGAATGGTGTGTGTCTTCCGCCTTCCTCTTTGGATAATACGTACACTTGTGCTTTGAATTTTTTGTGTGGTGTTATTGTTCCTGGTTTTGCT
>JAOABH010000005.1 GCA_026418455.1 Hydrogenothermaceae bacterium | reverse complement strand
AGCAAAACCAGGAACAATAACACCACACAAAAAATTCAAAGCACAAGTGTACGTATTATCCAAAGAGGAAGGCGGAAGACACACACCATTCTTCTTAGGATACAGACCACAGTTTTACATCAGGACAGCTGACATAACAGGTACAGTAGTAGGATTGCCAGAAGGACAAGAGATGGTAATGCCAGGGGACAACGTAGAGTTAGAAGTAGAGTTAATGGTACCAGTAGCGATGGAAGAGCAGATGAGATTTGCTATAAGGGAAGGTGGAAGAACTGTAGGTGCTGGTGTCGTTACTAAAATACTTGATTAAGAGGATAAGATATGAGAGAGATAATTACCTTAGCTTGTACGGAGTGTAAGAGAAAAAATTACACCACTACTAAGAATAAGAGAAAGCATCCTGATAGATTAGAGCTTAAGAAATACTGTAAATTCTGTAAAAAGCATACTCTCCATAGAGAGATTAAGTAGTTTGCTATGCGGGGTAGTAGCTCAATTGGCAGAGCAGCGGACTCCAAATCCGCAGGTTGAGGGTTCGAGTCCTTCCTGCCCCGCCTTAGAAGGTATAAAATGGTAAAATATATTAATTTTTTAAAAGAAGTTTATGAAGAGTTAAAGAAGGTTGTTTGGCCTTCTAAAGAGCTTGTAAGAACAGCAACTATTGCTGTTGTTGTTTTCACTTTGTTGGTTGCTGTTTATCTTTGGGGTCTTGATATAATTTTTTCTAAACTTATTACCTTAATTATAGAGAGGTAAAAATTTAATGGCTGAAGAAAAAGAGATTTTAACTGAAGAAAACACAGTCCAGTCTCAAGAGGAGGCTAAGGAAGAGAAAAGGTGGTATGCTCTTTATACTCAGTCTAATCTTGAGATAAGGGCAAAAGAGAATTTTATAAAGAATCTTCAGCTTAATAATCTCTCTCATCTTGTAGATGAGGTTATTGTTCCTGCAGAAGAAAAAGTGGTTATTAAATCTCAAGGTAAAGAGAGATACAGATTATCTTTGAAAGGTTTTAATAGAGAGATAGAAGTTCAAGGTAAAAAAGGTATTACAAAGTTTGCTATTGAAGATGGTTCTGTTAGAGTTGTGGAAAGTGTTGAAGGTGATGAAGCCTGTGTTTCTCACAGTCCGATCTCGAAACCTGGACAAAAGATAACCTGTAAGGAAAATAAAACTGAAGCTAAGATAGTTTTGGAAAATAAGATATTTCCCGGTTATATACTTATAAAGGCTAAACTTACAGATGATCTAATAGATCTTGTTAAAAAGACACCTTTCTTAACGGGTTTTGTCAGTGCAGGAGGTATGCCTGTTCCTCTAAAGGAATCTGACGTTATGAAAGTGTTGGGACAGATACAGAAAGGTGCTCCGAAAGTTAAAAAGTTATTGTTTACAAAAGGTGATAACATACGAGTCATCCAAGGTCCGTTTATGAACTTCACGGGAGTAGTAGAGGAAGTATTCCCTGACAAAGAGAAACTTATAGCTTTAATAACTATATTTGGAAGAGCGACACCGGTTGAACTTGAATTCTCCCAGGTGGAGAAGATTTAGCTTGCCGGTTCAATCAGGTATTTTTTAGGCAAGGAAGAATTCAAGGAGGTGTAATTTATGGCAAAGAAAGTGACAGCACAAGTTGAGCTGATGATTCCGGCTCAACAAGCAGCTCCATCACCACCTGTTGGACCAGCTCTCGGTCAGCATGGTGTTAACATTATGGAGTTCGTAAAGAGCTTCAATGCCGCAACGGCAAATATGAAGCCTGGAACCATAGTCCCAGTAGTTATAACTATCTACTCTGACAGGTCTTTCACATTTATCCTTAAAACCCCTCCTGCATCATACCTTCTCAAAGAAGCGGCAGGGATCAAAACAGGTTCTGGAGATCCAAAGAGAAACAAAGTTGGTAAGATAACTGTTGCTCAACTTAGAGAGATTGCCCAAATGAAGCTTAAGGATCTCAATACAGAGGATATTGAGAAGGCTATGAAAACTATAGCAGGAACAGCCAGAAGTATGGGTATAGAAATAGAAGGATACAAGGGGTGATAGAGATGGCAAAGAGAGGAAAGAAATATCTTCAAGCTTTGAAACTGTTAGATCCAAATAAAGTGTACTCTTTAGATGAAGCTATTGCAAAGCTCAAGGAAGTTGCAAATGTTACTCAGAGAAAGTTTGATGAGACTACTGAAATAGCTTTTAGACTTGGTGTTGATCCTAAGTATGCAGATCAGATGGTTAGAGGTTCCGTTGTTTTACCTCATGGGCTTGGAAAAGAGCAAAAAGTTTTAGTTATAGCCCAAGGTGAGAAGTTAAAGGAAGCTGAAGATGCAGGTGCAGATTATGCAGGTGGTGAAGAGCTTATCAACAAAATAGCTAACGAAAACTGGATAGATTTTGATATTGTTATAGCTACTCCAGATATGATGCCTAAACTTGCTAAGCTCGGTAAAATCTTAGGTCCAAGAGGTTTAATGCCAAACCCTAAGGTTGGAACGGTTACAACTGATGTGAAGAAGGCAGTTACAGAAGCAAAGAAAGGTAGAGTTGAGTTTAAAGTTGATAAAACTGGAAATCTGCATGTTCCCGTAGGAAAGATAAGTTTTGATAACGAAAAGCTTAGAGAAAACATACTTGCTGTCATAGATGCTGTTGTTAAGGCGAAACCTACAGGTGCAAAAGGACAGTATATAAGGAATGTTGTTCTTAAGACTACAATGAGTCCTTCTGTTAAATTAGATCTAAAATCTTTAGAAACCAAAGCAGCATAAGAGAGGAGATGAGAGATGACTGCGGTAGTAGAAAGAAAGGCATTACAGGAAAAAGCTAAACTTGTTTCAGAGTTAAAGGAAAAATTTGAGAAAGCCGGGGTTGTTATACTTCTTGATTATAAAAAGATTGATGCAAACTCGGTAGCTGCTTTTAGAAAAAGCTTGAAAAATGCCAATGCAGAGATGAAAGTTGTTAAAAATACCCTACTTTACAGGGCTTGCTCTGGAACAGAACTTTATGATAAAATAGATATTTTCAAAGGACAAACTGCCGTAATTTTTGGTTACGGTGATTTAGTAGAACCTGCAAAGTTATTAAAGGAATTTCTAAAGGGTAAAGAAGAGGCTAAGGTAAAAGGTGGATTAGTTGAAGGTGTTTATGCTGATGCTGCTAAGATTGATTACCTTGCATCTCTACCGAGCAAGGAAGTTCTTGTTGCTCAGCTTCTTGCTGTACTGCAAGCACCTATCACTAATTTTGTTAGGGTGCTTAATGCATTACCACAGAAAACAGTGTTAGTTTTAGATGCTATTAGGAAAGAGAAAGAAAAACAAGGTTAAAAAAATTTAAAAATACTTTATAGGAGGTTTTTATAAGATGGCAACAATTACAAGAGAAGAGATTAAAGAAGCAATCAAGGCTATGACAGTCCTTGAACTTGCACAACTTGTTAAAGATTTAGAAGAGGAGTTCGGTGTATCTGCTGCTGCAATGGTAGCTGCTGCACCTGCTGCTGGTGGAGCTGCTGCTGCACCTGCTGCTGAGGAGAAAACAGAATTTGATGTAATCCTTGCAAACCCTGGAGCTAACAAGATAAACGTAATTAAAGTTGTTAGAGAGATCACAGGTCTTGGATTAAAAGAAGCTAAGGATCTCGTTGATGGTGCTCCAAAACCAGTTAAAGAGGGAGTTTCTAAGGAAGAAGCTGAATCTATCAAGAAAAAATTAGAAGAAGCTGGAGCTACTGTAGAAATAAAGTAATTTGCTAAGAATATATAGAAATAAAGACTTTTTATACGGTTTGAAAAAAGAGGTAGATTACCTTAAGCGGTAGTCTACCTTTATTTGTTTTATATCAATTTTCAGTTTTGTATAAATCCAAAACAAAGGTGGTGCAAGGATGAGAACAATTAAAAATCTACAAAATAATCCTTTCAGGAAAGTTCTTTCAAATAGAAGAGAGGTAATCCCACCCCCTGACTTACTTTCAGTTCAAAAAGAATCTTTTGAGAACTTTGTTCAATTTAATATACATCCGTTAAAGAGAGACCCATCAAAGGGACTTGAAAACCTCTTAAGAACATCTTTTCCTTTTGTAGACCCTAATGAGCAACTGGAAATTAGATATGTAGGTTACGAGATTGGGGATTGGGAGTGTGGAAAATGTAAGAAATCTCTTCCTGATGATGTTTTAGGAGGACCTGGAGTAAGTTGCCCTCACTGTGGTAGTCCTCTTATATACAAAGAGAAAATAACAGTTGAAGAGTGTAAATATAAGGGACTAACTTATGGTGCACCCCTTAGGGTTTTATTGGAACTTATCGTAAATCAAACAGACCCTAAAACAGGGGAAATAGTTCCTAAAACTATAAAAAAACAGAAGATATACTTCGGAGAGATTCCACTTCTAACCGATTATGCATATTTTATGATAAACGGAAGTGAAAGGGTAATAGTTTCTCAGCTTATAAGGTCCTCTGGTCTATTTTTCTCTGCAAAAGAAGAGAAATCAAAGGATATCATAACTAAGATAAATTACGAAGGAAGTATAATTCCGGAGAAAGGGTCAAGGGTTGAAGTTCAGTATGCAACGAATGCTGAGATCTTTTATGCAAAGATAGATAGAAGGAAGATACTTGGAACTACACTTTTAAGAGCTTTCGGTTGTGACTCAGCCTACAGCATACTTAAAAACTTTTACGGACAAGTAGAAAGATATAAGGTGGAAGGTTCTTCTCTATTAGATGAAAAGGGGTTAAATGTAGATTTAGATAGTCTTACAAATAAAGATATATTTGTGACAATTGTCTTTGAGGAAACGTCAGAAAAGGGTCAACCTGTTCCTGTTAGACAGGAAAAGTATGTAACTGTTGATCAGCTTGAAAAGTTAATGAATGATGATAGATTCAGGGTTGAAGAAGTTGTCGCTGTAGATCCTCAAGTTTCGAATAAATCTCTATACCAGAGAGTTATAATCGAAACATTGAAAAAAGATGAAGTTAAAATAAATGCCATTTACACATTTAGAGATGCTGCTTTAGTAGATATATACAAAAAAATGAGACCTACAGATACGGCTGTTCTTGATCCTAAAGCTTTTATGAAGAGGGCAAGAGAGCTATTTGAAAATATGTTCCTTGATTATCAAAAGTATGACTTATCAAGGGTTGGTAGGGTTAAGATAAACGCTAAGGTTCATAATGTTCCTAAGACTATTAAACCTATGGACCTAGAAGAGCTATTTGAAAAGTATCCTCCTCTTGCTTTAGCTGAAGATATTAAAATTGGAAAGGAAGTTATCAAAGAAGGCACAAAGATAGATGCTTCCTTAGTTTCTAAACTGAAAGAACATAAATTTAAGGAGATCAAAGTAAAAGAGTATCTCGATGAAGAGGCGAGAACACTTCAAAAAGCTGATATTATAGCAATAGTTAAGTACCTGTTGGAGTTAAGATACGGTAAGAAAAATCTTGATGATATAGCACATCTTGGTAACAGAAGGGTCAGACCTGTTGGAGAGCTTCTTGAAGTTCAGGCGAGAACTGGTATCGCAAAAATGCAGAAAGCTTTTAGGGACAGGGTTGCTACCGTTGATATAGAAGATCCTAACTTAAAGCCTAATGATGTTGTAAATCCAAGATACTTGACAACCTCTATTTTAGAGTTCCTAAAAGGTGGTCAGCTCTCTCAATTTATGGATCAGACAAATCCTCTGTCAGAGTTGACTCATAAAAGAAGGCTTTCTGCTCTTGGTCCTGGAGGTTTAACAAGAGATAGTGCAAAGTTTGAGATAAGGGACGTTCATCCTTCCCACTACGGTAGGGTTTGTCCTATAGAGACTCCGGAAGGTCAGAACATAGGACTTATATCTTCTATGACTGTTTATGCCAGAATAAATGAGTTTGGATTCTTGGTATCTCCATACAGAAAAGTTGAAAATGGTGTTGTTACTAACCAGATTGAATACCTCACAGCATATGATGAAGAGAAATATGTTATAGCTCAGGCAAACGCTGAAATAGATGAAAATGGTAAATTCTTATCAGATAGAGTTCTGGCAAGGGCTTACGGCGATATAAGACTTGTTGACCCCAAAGAGATCCATTATATGGACGTATCTCCTAAACAGGTAGTTTCTGCATCTGCTTCTTTGATACCTTTCTTGGAACATGACGATGCTAACAGGGCTCTTATGGGTTCTAACATGCAACGTCAGGCAGTTCCTCTAATAAAAACAGAGTATCCTCTCGTTGGAACTGGTATGGAAGTTAAAATAGCTAAGGACAGTGGTGCTGTTGTTGTTGCGAGGAGAGGTGGAACTGTAGTTAAAGTTGATGGTAGATCTATAACCATAAAGGTAAATGAAGATGAAATTAATCCTAATGACCCTCTTGATATAGGTATGGATATATACGAACTTGTTAAATTTAAAGGTTCAAACCAGGCAACCTGCATGAATCAGAGACCCATTGTAAAAGTTGGTGACACTGTAGAAAAAGGCGCAATAATAGCAGATGGAACATCTACATATAAAGGAGAACTTGCCTTAGGAAAAAACATCCTTGTGGCCTTTATGCCATGGAGAGGATATAACTTTGAGGATGCTATTGTTATATCAGAGAGATTGGTTAAAGACGATGTATTCACTTCTATCCATATAGAAGAGTTTGAAGTAGAGGCAAGGGAAACAAAACTCGGTTCGGAAGAGATTACGAGACATATTACAGGTATTCCGGAAAGGATGCTTGCAAATCTTGATGAACATGGTATAGTTAGAGTAGGAGCCTATGTAAAACCAGGAGATATACTTGTTGGAAAGGTTACTCCTAAAGGTGAAACAGCTCAAACTCCGGAAGAAAAGCTTCTATATGCTATATTTGGTGAAAAAGCCAGTGATGTTAAAGATACCTCTTTAAGAGTTCCCGTTGGTGTAGAAGGTATAGTTGTTGATGTCCAAGTTTTTGCAAGGAAGAAAAAGAAGGATAAAAAAGACAGAAAGGATAAATACTTAGATACTCTTACTCAGAAGGAGATAGAAACTCTAAATAGAGAGTTAGAGGAAAAGAAAAAGTTCATCTTAGATAGGAGAGATTCTCAGCTTAGGGAGATTCTTATTGGTAAAAAAGTATCAAAGGATATTAAGGTTGCTGGAGAAGTTGTTGTCTCTGAAGGTGATGTTATAACTCCGGAGAATTTTGATAAAGCTGTTAAGGTTATAGTGATAAATCCATCGAACTTTATATCTGACAAGAAGGTTGTAAAAGAAGTTGAATCTATCATAGAAAAAGCAAAAACTCAGATAGAACTGTGGGAGAATATATACCAAAAGAGAAAAGAGGCTGTTGAAGAAGGTGCAGACCTAAAGCCCGGAGTAAATGAGCTTGTTAAAGTTTACATAGCTCAGAAAAGAAAGATACAGGTAGGTGATAAAATGGCTGGTAGACACGGTAACAAAGGTGTTATATCCGTTGTTCTACCTGTTGAAGATATGCCTTTCCTTGAAGATGGAACTCCGGTTGATATAGTTTTAAACCCCCTTGGTGTTCCTTCTCGTATGAACGTAGGTCAGATACTTGAAACCCATCTTGGACTTGCAGCAAGAAAACTTGGAGAGCTTTTAGGTAAGGAGATTGAGAAATTAAGAGATAGAGAGAAGATAACTCAAGCTATACTTAAGTATTACTCTATTGCTAATGATGTTGAAGACCCTATGGTTTCTAAGATTAGAGAAAATAATCTTAAAGAACTTAAGGCCTTTTTAAGAGACCTTGACGATGAGAGGTTTTATGACTTTGTTAAAGATCTTGTGAAAATAGGTATTCCTATAGAGACTGCTATATTTGAAAGTGCTTCTGAAGAAGATATAAAGAAACTTCTTAATGCTGCTGGAATAAAGGACACAGGAAAGGTTAAACTTATGGACGGAAGAACTGGTGAGCCTTTTGATATGGAAGTTACAGTTGGATATATGTACATGTTAAAGCTTATCCATATGGTTGATGATAAGATACACGCTCGTTCAACTGGTCCTTACTCTCTCATCACACAACAGCCTCTTGGTGGTAGAGCTCAGTTTGGAGGTCAGAGATTCGGAGAGATGGAAGTTTGGGCATTGGAAGCTCATGGTGCTGCCTATACACTTAGAGAGATGCTAACTGTTAAATCTGACGATATAGAAGGTAGAAAGAAGGTTTATGAGGCAATCATTAAGGGTAGACATTACTATGATATAGGAGTTCCAGAGTCCTTTAAAGTTCTCGTTAGAGAGCTTAAAGCCCTCGGTTTAAATGTTGAGTGTTTAGTTGATGGTGAAGCTATGGCTTGTGACTCATCTGAGGACCAGAAGAAGGAATCTCAGTTTAAGATTCAATAAGTCAGTGGTAGCCTTAGGGCTACCTTTGTTTAACAAAAAAGGAGGTTTTAAACCTTGGAAGCGATAGAAAGAAAAGAAGAGATGAGATTTGATGCAATTAAGTTGTCTTTGGCTTCTCCGGAAATTATAAGAAGCTGGTCAAGAGGTGAGATAAAGAAGCCGGAGACTTTAAATTACAGAACTTTGAAACCGGAGAAAGATGGACTCTTCGATGCAAGGATATTTGGACCTATAAAAGATTATGAATGTCTCTGTGGAAAGTATAAGAAAAAGAAGTATGAAGGAACTATATGTGATAGATGTGGTGTTGAAGTAACAAGGTCTGATGTAAGAAGAGAGAGATTTGGTCATATTGAGCTTGCTTCTCCCGTAGTCCATATATGGTATCTAAAATCAACACCTTCCAAAATAGGAACTCTTTTGGATCTCACTTCAAGAGATATAGAGAGAGTTGTTTACTTTGAGTCTTATCTTATAGTTGAACATCCAGATGAGGATGAGGAAGAAACTTTCAAAAAAGACCAAAAAGCCCTTCCTCTACTTGAAGGTGGTCTTACCAAATTTGTAAAACTACATGTTATTTCTGAAGAGGAGTTTCAAGATAGAGAGTATGAGTTTATCAACAGTGAAAAATATGAATATGGTATGGGTGCAGAGAAGATAAAGGATATCCTCTCGAGGATAGATATAGAGGTTCTTGTTAAAAAGTTAAAAGAGGAGTTACACGGATATGCTGCCTCTTTTGATGATCTTACACCTTCTTTTAAAATAACCTATCCTAAGATATATCACAAGGCAGTTTTAGAGATAGCTAAAAAGTTTGCAGAAGTAGGCATTAAGTTTGGAGATCTTGAAGCTGCTGAAAAAGAGATAGACGCAGTTTTAGGACTTGGATACAAAGTTGTTTTAGAGTCTATTGGAAGTTATAAATTAGGTCAACTTTTACATCCTGACCAGGAAGTTGAAGAAGGTATAGAAGCTTTAACAGGACCTCAAGCTCTTGAAAAACTTTATAAAAAATACAGAGAAATAAGACCGGATATGCCTATATTTGAGGTTGTAAAAGAGTCTGTAAGGAATGTTATCCTCAAGGAAGGTTTAGATTCAAGACTTAAAAAACTGATAAGAAGACTTAGACTGGCAGAAGCATTTTTACACTCTGATAATAAGCCAGAATGGATGGTTCTTGAAGTACTTCCTGTTATACCTCCAGATTTAAGACCTCTCATACCTCTTGATGGTGGGAGATTTGCAACTTCTGATTTAAACGATCTATATAGAAGAGTTATAAACAGAAATAACAGACTAAAAAGACTTATAGAGCTTGATGCTCCGGAGATAATCATAAGAAATGAAAAGAGAATGCTCCAGGAAGCGGTAGATGCTCTTATAGATAACGGAAGAAGGGGAAGAATAGTTACCCAGAATAACAGACCTTTAAAATCCCTCTCTGACTCTTTAAGAGGAAAACAGGGAAGATTCAGACAAAACCTTCTCGGTAAGAGGGTTGATTACTCTGGACGTTCTGTTATCGTTGTTGGACCTGAACTTCAGATGCATGAATGTGGTCTTCCAAAACAGATGGCTTTAGAGCTATTTAAACCTTTTGTTTATAGGAGACTTGAAGAGAAAGGTTATGCAACTTCTATAAAGATGGCAAAAAGACTTGTTGAAGAAAAAGCTCCTGAAGTTTGGGAATGTTTAGAAGAGGTGGTAAAACAGCATCCTGTCCTTCTCAACAGAGCACCTACACTTCATAGGATGTCTGTGCAGGCTTTTGAGCCTAAACTTGTAGAAGGAAAAGCTATAAAACTGCATCCTCTCGTATGTCCTCCGTTTAACGCAGACTTTGACGGAGACCAAATGGCTGTTCACGTTCCTCTCTCCGTAGAGGCACAGCTTGAGTCTTATGTGTTAATGCTTTCTACTCAAAATATACTATCTCCGGCTCACGGAAAACCTGTAACTATGCCTTCTCAGGATATTATTCTCGGTGTTCATTACTTATCTCAGGAGATAGATGGAGCAAAAGGTGAAGGAAAAATATTTGCATCTGCAGAAGAAGCTAAACTTGCATATGACCTTGGTAAGATAGATATACATGCTAAGATAAAGGTAAAAGTAAAAGGAAAGGTTTATCAGACAACGGTTGGAAGAGTTATTCTTAATGAGATATTCCCTCCAGAGTATAAATTTGTAAACGAAGTTTTAGATAAGAAGAAGATATCTAAGATTATCTCAGAGATATACGAAAATTTTGGTAACGAAGTGGCTGCCCAGACTTTAGATAAGATTAAGGAGATTGGATATAGGTATGCAACGAAAGCGGCAGTTTCTATATCCGTATCAGACCTTGTTATACCGAAACAAAAGTCAAAGATTTTGGATAAAGCTGTAAAAGAAGCTGAGGTTGTATGGCAACAGTATGTTGATGGTGTGATAACTAAAGGTGAGAGACACAACAAGATAATCGATATATGGTCACAAGCTACAAACGAAGTTGCAAAGTACATGTTTAACGAGATAGAGAAACATGAAAGAGTGGAAAACGATAAAAGATTTCCTGGATACTTTAACCCTGTTTATATGATGGCAGCTTCCGGAGCAAGAGGTAGCAAAGACCAGATAAGACAGCTTGCAGCTATGCGTGGTCTGATGGCAAAACACTCTGGAGAGTTTATAGAGACACCTATCAGATCTAACTTCAGAGAAGGGCTCTCTGTAGTTGAGTACTTCATATCTACATACGGAGCAAGAAAAGGTCTTGCAGACACAGCTTTAAAAACAGCAGTTGCAGGTTATCTTACAAGAAGACTTGCAGATGTTGCTCAAGATGTTATAATCACAGCAGAAGATTGTGGAACTGTTAAAGGCATAACAGTTGGAGCTATAATAGAAAGTGGTGAAATAATAGTCCCTCTCAGAGATAGAATTGTAGGAAGATATGCTGCAGAAGAGATATATGATCCATACTCAAACGAGCTTATAGTTGCAGCAGGAAACGAGATAGATGAAAAGATAGCTTCAGATATAGAAAAAGCAGGTATAGAGAGGGTTAAGATAAGGTCTGCTCTAACCTGTGAGATGAAACAGGGAGTCTGTGCAAAATGTTACGGTAGAGACCTGGCACAGAAGAAGTTAGTCGATATAGGAGAAGCGGTAGGAATTATAGCAGCTCAGTCAATTGGTGAGCCAGGAACACAGCTTACCATGAGAACATTCCACATTGGTGGTGCTGCAACTGCAAAGGCCGCTCAAACACAACATGTGGCTTCAGAATCTGGAACAGTTAAGTTACTGAATGTAAAAACTGTAAAAGATAAAAATGGTAGAGAGCTTATAGTTAATAGAGAAGGCTCTATAAAGATTGTTGATTCAGAAGGTAAAACCTTAGAGAGATTCCCTGCACCTTACGGAGCTGTTCTGTATGTAAAAGACGGTCAAAATGTGAAAGAGGGAGATGTCCTTGCAGAATGGGAACCTTTCAGTGATCCTATAATTGCTGAGAAAGGTGGAACAGTAGAGTTTCGAGATGTCATACTCGATGTAACACTTAAAGAGGAACTTGATAAAATAACCGGAAAAACAACTTACACCATAACATTCCTAAGACCTAAAGATGCACAGCTTCACACTCCAAGGATGGTGATAAAAGGAGACGATGGAAAAGAGTATGTGTATGACTTACCAGTTAATACTATTTTACTGATCTCTAAGGACCAACTTGAAGAGAAATGGGAAAAATGTTTTGCATGTTCTGAAGCTGAGAAGACAGATGTTTATCACAAATTCTTACAACCTAAATCATCCTTTAAAGTTTTAGAAGGTGATGTTGTTGCTAAAATACCTAAGGAAAAGGCTAAAGTTAGAGATATAGTTGGTGGTCTTCCAAGGGTTGAAGAGTTACTTGAAGGTAGAGAACCTAAAAATAAAGCTATAATATCTGAAATAGATGGTATTGTAAGAATATTTGAAGATGCTAAGGAGATATCTGTTATAAATCCAAAAGAAGGAAAGTCTGTTGTATACAAAGTTCCGGAAGATGCTTTTGTCATAGTTAAAAATGGTAACCTTGTAAGAGCAGGTCAAGATTTAGTTGATAATGGTTCCATAAAGGCTGAATTTGACGGTGTGGTTAGATTAAAAAGTGAAGGTTCAAGGATAGTAGTTATAAACAAAGAGACAGGACAACAGAGAGACTATAAGATACCAAAAGGTAAGTTTATAATTGTAAAAGATAATACTATGGTAAGAGCCGGAGAACCACTTACAGATGGATCTCCAAATCCTCACGATATTTTAAGAGTTATGGGTATAGAGGAGCTTGCTGCTTTCCTTGTAAAAGAGGCTCAGATAGTCTACAGATTACAGGGAGTTGAGATTAACGATAAACACTTTGAGATAATCATTAGACAGATACTAAGGAAAGTTAGAATTGTTGATCCAGGAGATAGTAGATATCTGCTGAATGAAATCGTGGATAAACTTGATCTTGAAGAGGAGATAGAGAAAGTTTTATCAGAAGGAGGAAAGCCTCCTAAGGCAGAACCGGTTCTCGTAGGTATAACAAAGGCGTCATTAACCACAAGAAGCTGGATATCAGCAGCTTCCTTCCAAGAAACTACGAGAGTACTTGCAGATGCTGCTGTAGAAGGAAAAGTTGACCATCTCCACGGTTTAAAAGAAAACGTAATAATAGGTGGTATAATTCCTGCAGGAACAGGAGTGGAACAGTACTCTAAAGTTTCTGCAGTTTTAGAAGAGGAGTTTCAGGAGCAGAGTTAGATAGGAAATTTTTACAACTTATATATGTAAGGGGATTTTTTTATCCCCTTGATTTATTTGATTTTATTATTTATAATATCTATTTTAGTTTTATTATGTTGCTAAAATTTTAGGAGGTAAAACTGTGCCAACCATTAATCAGCTGGTTAGAATGGGCAGAGAGAAGGTTGAGAAGAAATCAAAATCTCCTGCTTTACAAGGGAACCCTCAGAAAAGGGGAGTGTGTGTCCGTGTTTATACAACAACACCAAAGAAGCCTAACTCGGCTTTAAGGAAGGTTGCAAGGGTTAGATTGTCAAACGGATATGAGGTTACCTGTTACATACCAGGGATAGGACACAACTTACAGGAACACTCCATAGTCCTTGTAAGAGGTGGAAGGGTTAAGGACCTACCTGGAGTAAGGTACAAAATAGTTCGTGGTGCTTTAGATGCTGCCGGTGTTAAGGATAGAAAGCAGTCAAGGTCTAAGTATGGTGCTAAGAGACCAAAACCTGGTCAAGCTACTGCAGCTGCTGGAAAGAAAAAGTAATTTAAAAAAGGAGAGGTTGTAAAAGATGCCAAGGAAAGGACCTGTTAAACCAAGAGAAGTGATGCCTGATCCAATTTATAGGGATGTTTTAGTTCACAAACTTATAAACAAAGTTATGGTAGATGGAAAGAAAAGTAAAGCGGAAAAAATAGTATATGGTGCAATGAAAATTTTAGCTGAGAAAACCGGAGAAGAGCCTTTAGCTGCACTACATAAAGCAATAGAAAATCTAAAACCTATTTTAGAAGTTAGACCAAGAAGGGTAGGTGGAGCAACTTATCAGGTTCCTATGGAAGTTCCACCAAGAAGACAGATATCTCTTGCTTTAAGATGGCTCGTTGAAGCTGCAAGAAATAGAAGCGGAAAAGGTAATTACACAATGTTAGAAAAATTATCAAATGAACTCCTCGATGCTTACCATAATAGAGGAAATGCAATTAAGAAAAGAGAAGATACTCACAGAATGGCAGAAGCAAACAAAGCTTTTGCACATTATAAATGGTAATTAAAATAGAAGTTGGAGGAAAATAAAAAATGCCAAGGCAAGTGCCAATTGAGAAATTAAGAAATATCGGTATCGTTGCACACATAGATGCCGGAAAAACAACCACTACAGAAAGGATACTGTTCTATACTGGAAAAACCTACAAAATAGGTGAGGTCCATGAAGGTGCAGCCACAATGGACTGGATGGAACAGGAAAAGGAAAGAGGTATTACAATAACTGCTGCAACAACGGCTGCTTACTGGAAAGGGTATCAGCTTAACATTATCGATACTCCTGGACACGTTGACTTCGGGGTTGAAGTTGTCAGATCAATGAAAGCACTTGATGGTATAGTTTTCGTATTCGCCTCTGTTGAAGGAGTTCAACCTCAATCTGAAGCAAACTGGAGATGGGCAGATAGGTTCGGAGTTCCAAGAATTGCCTTTGTAAATAAAATGGACAGAGTTGGTGCGAACTTCTTCGGTGTTTATGAAGATATAAAGAAGAAACTCGGTGCAAATCCAGTTCCTATACAGATACCTATAGGTGCAGAGGATAACTTCGTCGGTGTAGTAGACCTTATGAATATGAAGGCTATTGTTTGGGAAGGAGATGAGCTTGGAGCTAAATTCTCTGAGAAGGATATTCCTGTAGATTTAGTAGATTTGGCTCAAGAATGGCGTGAAAAGATGGTTGAAGCTATAGTTGAAACCGATGAAGGATTGATGGAAAAGTACTTTGGTGGAGAAGAGATAACTGTAGATGAGCTTAAAAAAGCCTTGAGAAAAGCGACTATAGAGAGAAAACTTGTTCCTATGTTATGTGGAACAGCATTTAAAAATAAAGGTATCCAACCTATGTTAGATGCAGTTATAGATTATTTACCATCTCCGATAGAACTCCCTCCTGTTAAAGGAGTAAATCCAAACACGAATGAAGAGATAGAGAGAAAACCTTCAGACGATGAGCCATTCTGTGCGTTGGCATTTAAGGTTATGGCAGACCCATATGCAGGACAGTTAACTTACTTTAGGGTATACTCTGGGTCCATAAAAGCAGGACAAACTGTCCTCATATCAAATAAAGGTAAAAAAGAGAGGGTTGGTAGAATTCTCAGAATGCATGCAAACCAGAGGGAAGAGATAACTGAAGTTTATGCAGGGGATATAGCAGCTGCAGTTGGACTTGATGCTACAACTGGAGACACTCTTTGTGATGAAAAAGCACCGATAGTTTTAGAGAAGATGGAATTCCCAGAACCAGTTATAGCAATGGCTATAGAGCCAAAAACAAAGTCAGACCAAGAAAAACTTTCTCAAGTTTTAAATAAATTTATGAAAGAGGACCCTACTTTTAAAGTTTCTGTGGATCCAGAAACAAACCAAACTCTTATTCACGGTATGGGTGAGCTTCATTTAGAGATTATAATTGACAGAATGAAGAGAGAACATAAACTTGAAGTTAACGTAGGTAAGCCTCAGGTTGCATACAAAGAAACAATTAAGAAGAAAGCTACTGCGGAAGGTAAATTTATAAGACAGTCAGGTGGTAGAGGTCAATACGGTCACGTTTGGATAGAGATAGAACCTAATCCGGATAAAGAGTATGAGTTTGTAGATAAAATTGTTGGTGGAGTTATACCAAAAGAGTTTATTCCTGCAGTTGATGAAGGTATAAGAGAGGCTATGAACCAGGGTGTTGTTGCTGGCTATCCTGTTCTGAATGTGAGAGCTACACTTTTTGATGGTTCATTCCACGAAGTAGACTCTTCAGAGATAGCATTTAAGATAGCTGCTTCTATGGCTTTTAGAGATGCCATGAAAAAGGCGGATCCTGTATTACTTGAGCCTATAATGAATGTTGAGGTTGATACTCCGGAAGAGTATATGGGAGATGTAATGGGAGACCTCAACAGAAGAAGAGGAAGAATACTTGGAATGGAGAAGAGAGGAAATACTCAAACCATCAAAGCGGAAGTTCCACTTGCCGAGATGTTTGGATATGCAACAGATCTAAGATCTTTAACACAAGGTAGAGCTACATTTGTGATGACATTTGCAAGATATGAAGAAGTTCCAAGACATATAGCTGAAGCTGTCGCAGGACAGAGAAATAAATCTAAAGAGTAATTAAATAGGAGGTAAAGAACATATGGCAAAGGAGAAATTTGTAAGAGGAAAAGAGCACCTAAACGTAGGTACAATAGGGCACGTTGACCACGGGAAAACCACATTAACAGCGGCTATCACATACGTACAAAGTAAGAAAGGGTTAGCCAAATTCGTAGGATACGGAGACATAGACAAAGCACCAGAAGAGAGAGAAAGA
>JAOABH010000004.1 GCA_026418455.1 Hydrogenothermaceae bacterium | reverse complement strand
GTTTGGATCATATCAGATAGAGCTTGAGAAGATTATATCAAACAATGAAACCAGCAGAGTAAATACACAGGAAGCTGAAAGCAGGATAAGAAACGTAGATATGGCAAACGAAATGGCAAACTTCTTAAAACTACAGATATTAATGCAGTCTGGTACTGCTATGCTTGCTCAAGCTAATGCTAAGAATCAATTAGTTTTACAACTACTCAGATAATTTGACATTCCGATTAATTTGGTTTATATTTAAAGGGAGGTTTAAAGCCTCCCTGTTCCTGTTATTTAGAGTTCAAGGGGTATGAGCCATGAAGATAGATAGTTTAAATTCTACTTATATAGATGAAGTTATAAAAATCGCTACATCTCAAAATCAACCTCAAGATATCCAGCAAAATTTAAAACAGATATCGCAGCAAATTAATCAAGGAGCAGATATCCAAAATCAAAAATCAGATGTTATGGATAAAAATATCTTAAAAGACCCTCAGGAACTTAAAAAATTAGTGGATGAACTGAAATCAAAACTATCATATCTTAATAGTCAGTTGAAGATAGAGTTAGACAATGAGATAAACCAGCCGGTAGTTAAAATAGTGGATATCAACACTAATCAAGTTATTAGACAGATACCTCCGGATTATATAGTGAATATAATAAAGAATATAAACAAGCTACTTGGTGTTTTATTTGAAAAAAAAGCTTAAATAAAAAAGAAGGTGAGAAATTATGGCAGGAGAAATAAATATTTCTGGTTTAGTTGGTGGTTTTGATTACAACTCCATTTTACAGCAAATCCAAATTTTAAAGAGTCAACAGATTAATATGGCTCAAGCACAGCAACAACAAATTCAAAATAAAAAAGCTGCGGTTAGTCAGATAAATAATATTCTTAAAAATATATATAACAGTATTAATAACTTTACGGATTTAAACACCTTAAATGCAAAAGGAGTATCTGTAATAGATAGTACAGTTGTATCTGCTGCTGTTACGGATCCTTTAAAGGCTCAAGCAGGAGTTTATGACATTCAGGTAAATCAGCTTGCCCAAAATGATGTTTATGCTTCCGCAAACGCATTTTCAAATAAAGATACTCAATTAGCAGGACTTGGTAGTGGAACATTAACTATAAATTATAAAGGCTTAAATTATAACGTAGTCTATGATTCCACATACTCTTTACAATCATTAGCAGATGCTATAAATAGAACCGCTCAAACCTATAATGGAGATTTTAAAGCTTCCGTAATAAATGTGGGGACATCTTCTAATCCACAGTATAAACTTGCTATAAATTCAAATAAGACCGGAACTGAAAATGGTATAACCATCACAGATAGTAATAATAATTCTGATGGACTTACTAATGTTCTTGGTGGATTTAACCATGTGAGGACAGCTCAGAATGCTCAAATAACTATAAATGGTATTTCTGCCCAAAGCTCAACAAATACTTTTGATTCTGTTTTAGATGGAGTGTCTTTTACTGCTTTAAAAGTAGGTAGTACAACTGTAGAAATTTCACAGGACAGAAAGCCTATAAAGGATTTACTTACTAACTTCGTTAATCAGTATAATAGTTTAGTTGATAAGTTGAATACAGAGACAGGGAAAAATGGAAATTTATCTGGTGAGTACGGATTAAATCGGATTAAGAATACTATCTTAGAAGGAATTACGGATCTTATTGTTTCTGGTGTATTTAGCTTTGATAGGACAACAGGAAAGATATCGTTAAACAGCTCTAAGGTAGATGAGCAGCTAAATAATAATTATAATAATTTTGTAAACAAATTATCTACCATTAAAAATAATCTTGGTAATTATCTGCTTCAAACAACAACAGTTTCTGGAACCTTAGATAATATGATGAAAGCATATGATAAACAGATATCTTTATTGCAAAATAATATAGATCTGATGACCAAAAGGGTAAACGATGAGATACAGACGCTTAAAAATCAGTTTATATATATGGAAAGTTTGCAAGCTCAGTATAACTCCATAAGTGCAAGAATTCAGCAGGTTTTTGGAATAAACACTAATAGCAATAAGTAAGGAGTAAATAATGGTAAATCCTTATGCAGCATACATTAAAACTGATTTAGAAACTATGCCACTTCCTAAGATTATAGCCAGTGGATATGAGAGAATTATTTTAGAACTAAAATCAGCTATAGAAGATATAAAAACAGGTGATCTAAAAAGTAAAATAAACCATATACACAAAGCATTGGAAATTTTACGAGTGTTAAGATTAGGACTTGATTTTGAGAAAGGTGGAGAGATTGCTGTTAATCTTGATAATATATATGAGTTTTTAGAGAGGCATATATCTCTTGGAAATCTTAAAAATGATGAAAAAATTTTAAATGAAGCTATAGAAATTCTGAATATTGTTAAATCTGGATGGGATGAGATAGCTTGAACTTCCATGATATTATTAATCGATTAGATTCTTTAATAATTACTCTAAGTAGTGAAGATAATTTAAATACCAATGAGTTAGAAGCTGTCTATAACATTTTAGATAAATTTAATTATCAGAATTTAACAAAAACTGAAGCAAATCTTTTGGTAGAAAAGATATCTGTGATAAATTCTTGCATAGAAGAAAAAAAATCTGAGCTTTTAAATAAATTGGAAAATAAAAATAGAGAAATAGAGATGCTCAAGGATATTAAGAAAAATATCCAAGAGCTTATAAATATCAGTTAAAAATAGATTCAAATAGTTTATCTGCAAGATTACTATCTAACTGCCTTAACTCTTTATAGTATCTTATAGCTGTATCTTTATCTCCTGAGTAACTATACGCAAGACCGAGTAGATATACTGCCTGCGATTTTTTTTCTGTATACATCTCATAAGCTTTCTTTAGATACTCCTTAGCTTGATTGTAATCTCCCCTTTCGTATAGAATTTTACCTAAAAGTAAATAAGCTTCTTTAAACTCTGGATTATACTTAACAGCATTTTTAAGATATTCTATTGCAGATTCCTTGTGATCTTCCATCAATGCCAAAAAACTCCTACATGTTACGGAAAAACTTTAATTGTTATAACTTAAATTTCATTTTTCAGACTGTTTTTCTTCTAAGATACTCTTTAAAGCTAATGTCAGTTTAGGGTCATCTTTTGCTTTTTCTATCAGGAGTCTTATTGTTTCCTTTTTATTTTCTTCTATCTTCGTGGAAACATCATCTATTTTGTCTTCTATTTTTGTAGCCTCTTTTTTATACTTTGATAGAAGTATCATAAATACCAAAAATATAGCGAATATTATGAACTGTATGATGTTTTGAAGTAAAATCTGCTTTCTTATATATTTTTCAAGGTTATCTATTTTTGAATTAAGATCTTTTTGGTTTTGTATCATCATGTCAAGTTTTTGGTTTATATCAGTTGGAAATTCAGCTTTTGAAGTGTAATTTTTTTGAGATATGGTTTCAAGTATATATTTTTGGTTTTTTTCAATTTCTGAAAGTCTTAACTTTAACCTGTTTATCTCCTCTTTATTAAATTCTTGCTTTACTATTTTTGATTCAACTACGAAACCTTCTTCAGCAAGAGAAGGGAAAGCCATTATAATAAAGATTAAGTAGAAAAATAAACTTTTCATTTTACCTTTTAGAAAATTTTAGTTATGGAAAAAATTTTACCACAAAATAGGAGATGGTTGATTATTTGAAGAAATCCAAAAGAGACAGATTTTTAACTGAGTTAAATGCTGCTATTAATGCTTCGTAGGCTGTTTTAGCTTTCTGTAGATTTGTTATTGTTTCTGCTGTATCTGCATCTTCAAGATTTGATATAAGATTGTTGTTAAACACTTTATTCTGTTGATAGCTGGTTTTTATATCACTTATTATTTTTTGTTGAGTTCCTATCATTGATGTGTATTGTAAAATAGTGTTTAGTCCTTTATCAAACACATCTAATATTTTCATATCAGTTCCGTTGACATTTATGGTTGCTGTATTTAACTCACCAAGACTTCCTGTTCCATTTATAGCATTGTTTATTATTTGGACTATCTTATCTATTGCTGCTACCATTAATATCTTTTTACTTCCACCAACGTTACCTGTGCCTAAATAAGCTGAACCGTCAAAAGTCGTATTTACCTCTACTCCTTTTGCTATCGGAACTTTAGTTTCTGTTGTTTGTCCTTGGTAGACACCATTTGAGTCAAAAGGGTCTTGCTGTGATGCTACTCCACCGAATAATCTTGTGTCCCCTATAGATGTGTTAGCTGTCTTTATGATGTAATCTTTCATCTGTTGGAAGTAATCTTTTAAAACATTTGCATCATCTTTATCAAGGACTCCGGTGTTAAGAAGCCTGATAATCTCAACTCTTATCTCCGTTCCTGCATCTGATATATTCCTTAATGTAGTTTCAGCAACATCTAACACATTGGAAGCAAAATCCATATTTCTCAAATAGCTGTCAAAATCTTCGTTTATTCTTTTGAGTCTTAATGATGCAACTGTAGCTACTGTATCGTCAGACGGTTGAAGAATTTTTTTTCCTGTGGCTATCTGTTTAGAATACTTCTCTACCTCACCCTGTCTTATCTGGTCATTCTTTATGTAGTTGTCATATCTGAGTAAATCTGTAATTCTCATAGCCCACCGCTTTTTAGGTTAATATTCAATTACATTATCGTAAATTTTTTAAAATTTTTTAGCTATTTACCTATATTTAGTATGGTCTGAAATAGTTCATCTGCAACTGTTATTACTCTTGCATTTGCCTGATAAGCTCTCTGTAGTTTTGTGAGATTTATGAGTTCTTCGTCAAGATTAACTCCGGATAGACTTTGAATCTTTTGAGTAACAGCATCGTACAGTGCCTGATTGTTTGCTTTTTGAGTCTGTATTGTTGAAGCTTTAGATGATACTTCAGCAACTAACTTTGAGTTGTAAAACTCAAAGAACCCCCTTGATTTTATTAAATTATAGTTTGTAGAATCGTTTAAGTTTAAACTGCCTTCTTCTGCAGGGGTTAAAACTCCAGATATACTGTTTTTAAGATTTAATAGAGCTTTACCGTTTGTGTTATCTGAGTTTAGATAATTAGGGTCTGTAGCTAAAGCTACATCTTTCGGATCTGTTATATTAAGGGATATATTAGAGGCATCTATCTTTGTTAAGGAGGAGGAGGGGTCTATTTTGAAGAAGTCTACATTATTGTTGCCGTTAAGGTTATAACCTTGTCTATGAACCTTGTTAAAAACTGTAGCAAAAACTGTAGTAAAGTCGTTGAGATTATTTATCTGTTTATTTATGTCGCCAATGCCTTTAAGATTGCCTCCTACTTCACCGTTCTGAATATCTCCTGTTATATCATTTGAGTTATTCCATTTTACAACTGGATTTCCGTTTGAATCTGTCTCAAAATTAAGTTGTGTCTGCTGTATTCCTACTACAAGTCCAAAACCTTTTGCTGTGTAAATGTTAACTGTGTTATCAGGATTGAATACTACTTTTGTATCTATAAGATTGCTGAGCTGTGATATTAATCTGTCTCTTTCATTGAGATAATCACTGTTTGCTTCCACATCCATAACTTTTGTTTTGATGTCGTTATTTAATTTTGCTATCTGTTGTGTTATCTGGTTTATTTGATCTATCTGGTCCTTTACTTTTAATGTTGTTTGTTGTTTTAGGTCTTGTAGAGATTGGTAAGAATTTCTTATTTTCCCTATGAGAGTCTGAGCATTTGCTAAAAATTGTTGTCTTGCAGAGAGGTCGTTTGGGTTTACAAGCATATCGTTTATTGAGTTGAAGAATTGGTTTAGGTCTTGAGAGAAGCCTGTTCCGTTTATATCGTTAAATATATTTTCTATACTTGAGAGAATATCAGAGTATGCTTTATCTGAGTTTAAACTCTGTCCGAGATTTACCTGTCTCGTAAATAGAAACTGGTCAAAAACTCTCAAAATTTTATTCACGAAAACGCCACTTCTTGGCATATCTTGAAAAACAGCAATCTCCCTGTTGTATCCTTCCGTCGCTACGTTTGATATGTTTTTATTTACGCTGTTTATGCCCCTTTGGGTTGAAAGTAAGCTCTGACCACCTATTGAAAGCATACTAAGTAAAGACATCTATCACACCTCACACTCTGTTTATTTTATTATCGGAAAATTTTTAAACTTTTTTATTTATAAATCCCTGTCCAGAAGATTTTATTGAGCCTTCGGGAGAGTATGTTTTTGTAGTTTCAAATATAGCTTCAAAAAGGTCTTCTATAAACATCAGATTTTGGATGATTAACTCTCTATTTATGTGTAAAAGTGTGTTTAATTCCTGTATTTTATCTAACTTTTCCAATGCTTCTTCTTTTGAAAATTGAGAAAGTTTTGATAATAAATCCATTTTTTCCTGAGTTATCTCTATTAATCTATTAGCACAAGAGCTGTCTTTTAGAGAGTTTAAGATACATAACTTTTCCTCTTCTAAGAGGATCTTTAACTTTTCGAGGGTTGTATCTAAATCTTCCATATTTTCCTCTCTTTCAATGTATAATAATATTAATTATACCACCTAAGTTGGGGATGCATATGGATAAAGACAAGCTTTCTGGTTCAGAAAAGGCTGCTATACTTCTATCTACAATTCCAGAGGATAAGAATGTAAATATATTTAAACATCTTAAACAGACAGAGCTTGAGAGGGTTGTTAAAGCACTTCTTACTTTAGAGTCTCCGTCTAAAGATGTTATAAAGGCTGTGTTAGATGAAGCCTATAAACAGCTTTCAGAAGCTGCACCTTTAAGACTTCTACCTGAAAACTTAAGAAAAATTTTAGAAAAAGCTTTGCCACCGGATAAGGTAAAAGAGCTTTTTGAAGGACTTGTTAGTGCAGAGGAAGGGAAAGCTATATTTAAAGAGCTTGAGAAACTTCCTCCGAAGGTTGTTGCAAATCTTATAAAGAATGAACATCCTCAGGTGATAGCTCTTATTTTAACTCAGCTTCCTCCTCAGAAAGCTGCTGAGATAATCCAGTATTTACCAAGGAGACAGGGAATATCTAATATTCAGGAAGAGGTTATAAAGAGGATCGCCTCCCTTGAGAAGGTATCAAGTAATATGCTTAAAACCGTTGCATCATCTCTTGAAGAAGAGCTTTACACTCTCGGAGCTGGTAAGGAAGAGATGTTAAGTGGAATTGATGTATCTGCCGAAATAGTGAATAACTTACCTAAGGATATAGCTAATGAGATACTTGATGAGATTAGGAAAGAGAATGCATTTCTGGCAGATGCTATTGAGGAGAGGATGTTTAAATTTGAAGATATTGTTAAACTTGACAACAGAGCTATTATGGAGATATTTAAAAATGTGGATAAAAATGATTTACTTATTGCACTTAAAGGAGCACCACAGGAGATTGTTGACAAATTTCTTGCTAATATGTCAAAGAGAGCAGCTCAGATGTTTATGGAGGATATGGAAGTTTTGGGACCTATTAAAAAATCAGATGTTGAAAATGCTCGTAAGAAAATTATACAGGTTATCAAAAATCTCATACAGACCGGAGTTATTGAGTATGGAGCAGGTGGTGAAGAGATGCTCTGATGGAGGGCTGATTTATGTCTGACTTTCTTTCACAGGAAGAGATAGATGCATTACTTGGTGGCGGAAAAAAACAAGAAACTGTAGAAGAGTTAAAGGTTAAACCTTTTGATTTTTCAAAAGTAGAGAAAATACAGAAAGGTGGATTTCCTGGGCTTGAGATAATATTTGAGAGATGGGCAAAGCTCTTCAGAGAGGAGATAAGAAAGATATTTCCAACCATAACTATGGTGTCAAAATCAAAAATTTATATCTCAAGGTATGGTAATTATATATCAAAGATACCACTTCCGGCTGCCTACAGTATTTTTTATATGAAACCACTTAAAGAGTCAGCTCTTTTGGTTATAGATGCAAGGTTGGTTTTTTCTCTTGTTAGCTCTATCTTCGGCGGAGGTTCAAAGACTTTTAAAATAGAGGGAAGAGACTTTACCAAACTTGAACTTAGGATAGTAAATGATCTTATTAACGTTGCTATGGAAACATTTAATAGAGTTTGGGAGGAGTTTTATCCTGTTCAGATAGAACTTAAAAATCTTGAGTTAAATCCATTTCTCGTAAGGATAGTTTCACAGGCTGAAAAGGTTATAGTTGTGGAGATGGATATGGATATAGATGGAACGGAGGTACCTTTTAGTTTCTGCTTTCCACAGATGATGTTTTTGCCTATAAAAGATCTTGTTTTTTCTGAAACTTTTGGATCGGAAGTTTCACAAGAGTGGAAACAGACAATCTTTAACAAACTAATGAAAGTGGTTTTAACTTTAAGTGTTGAGCTTGACAGAAAGAGTTTTACCGTGGAAGAGTTTTTAAATTTTGAAGTTGGTAATAGTATAATATTAAATAAAAAGAAAGATTCATTTTTAGACTGTTATATTGAAGATAGAAAGAAGTTTTTAGTTAAACTTGGCAAAATAGATAAGAAGTTTGCTGTAAACATTGAAAAAAAGTTAGAGGAAAGAGAAGATGGCTGAAGAGGAAAAGTTGGAGTCTCAAGAACCGGAAAATCAAAATAGAGATGAAGATTTGGCTGCTCAATGGGCTTCAATGCTTGAAAATCAACCAGAGAAGAAAAATGATGAAGATTTAGCATCTCAATGGGCTTCTATGATTGAGGATCAGCAAGATCAAAAAGTAGAGCAGGAAACTCCTACAACTGTGAAAGAGGAATCTGTGAAAGTAGATCCTAAAATTTCTCAAAAATTACAGCTTATACTTGATATTCCAGTATCCATAACATTTGAGATCGGCTCAAGGAAAATGACCATAGAGGAGATAACTAAACTCTCTCCAAGTTCTATCGTGGAGCTTGATAAATATATAGACCAACCTATAGATATAAAGGTAAACGGGGTTTTGGTAGCTAAAGGTGAACTATATCAAGTGGAAGATAATTTTGCTGTGAAGATAACTCAGATAGTGAGTAGAGAAGAGAGATTAAAGCTCTTAACTATGATAGGGGGATAAAAGATGGCTGTTAATTTTCAACCTGTGTATATATTGGCTTCCGGAGGGGAAAGGGCGTTAGAACAGCTTAGTACGGCTACAAACAATATATCAAATGCTAATACAACCGGATTTAAGAAATTATTAGTTAGAGAGATGAGTCAGAAAATTCCTGAGAATCTGCCTCCTGCTTCTGATTTATTTGTTTTTCCAAGATTTATGGACTCTCCTACTTTAAATAAACAGGGGAATCTGATAAAAACGGACAATCCTCTCGATGTAGCTATAGAAGGAGATGGATTTTTTACGGTAGAAACTGGAGTAGGCAGATTATACACAAGAAACGGGCATTTTAATATATCTTCCGATGGCTTTTTAGTTACCTCAAGTGGTGGTTATCTACTTGATGAAAATGGAAATAGAATAAGGGTAAATCAAAACGGTAGAATAGATATAACAAGAGAAGGATTTATTTATCAGGATGGACAGCAGATAGGAAAACTTAGAGTGGTAAATCTTCAAAATCTGTCCCATGTAGGAGATTCTTACTATACAGGTCAGGAAAGTCCGGCTGGAAATTTCAAAATAAATCAAGGATATTTGGAAAACTCTAATGTTGAGATAGTTAAGGAAATGGTTAATCTTATAAACAGTCATAGAAGATTTGATATCTATATGAATCTTGTCAAATCTCTTGATATGTTAGAGGGAAAGGTTAACGATATAGGTAAAGCTTAAAAAAATTAGGGGGTAAGAGATATGTTAAGAGCACTTTGGACTTCAGCTTCCGGAATGACTGCTCAGCAGACAAACCTTGATGTAATATCTCACAACATTGCAAACGTTAATACAGTGGGTTTTAAGAGAAGTAGAGCAAACTTTGAGGACCTTATATATCAGGATGTAAGGGATCCTGGAGTTTTAAGTTCTACCCAAAACAGAGTCCCAGCTGGTATTCAGATAGGACTTGGTGTTAAACTTGCAGATGTTGCCAAAATCTTTTCACAGGGCAGCCTTATGAAAACTGATAACCCTTTGGATGTTGCCATTCAGGGAGAAGGATTTTTTAAGATAGAGATGCCTGATGGCAGTGAATCTTTTACAAGAGCAGGGAATTTCAAAATAGATAATGAAGGGTATATAGTCACAACAGAAGGCTACAGATTAAGTCCTAACATACAGATATCTGCTCCTGAGACAGTTGTAAATATAGCGATAAGTCCTAACGGAAAAGTTGTAGTAGTTAGAAACTCTGGAGGACAGCAGACAACTGAAGAAGTTGGAAATATAAAACTTTACAGATTTATGAACCCTGCTGGGTTAAAAGCCATTGGTGAGAATCTCTTTAAATTTACAGAAGCTTCCGGAGAACCTATTGAAGGTGACCCAAATACAGATGGTTTTGGCAAACTATCTCAAGGATTTTTAGAGGCTTCTAATGTTAATATAGTTGAGGAGATGGTGAATCTTATAGTGGCACAGAGAGCTTACGAAGTTAACTCTAAGGGAATAATTACTGCAGATGAGATGTTAAGAACAGTTTCGACATTAAAATCTTAATGGTATACTTATTTTTACTGTTTGTTTTGGTATTTGATGCTTTTGGTGATGAAGATCTAAATTCAAAGTTAGATAAGATGTTAAATGATTATGTTAGAGAGAATTTTAGTCAGTATGAGATTATTTCTTTAGTTCCTATAGCTAAGAGTTATATTAAAACTTTGGAAGGAAAAGAGTTTAGTAAGGTTGAGTGTAAATCTAAGGGTAGTAGCAGTTTATATCTTTATCTTGAGTGTAAATTTTTAAATGGTGAACAGTTAGTTTCTTCTTTTCCTGTTACCTTTAGAATAAAGGAAGGAGGAAGACCTGTTATAGAAAAAAATAAAAAAGTTGATATTGTATATATAACAAAGAATTTAAGGATAAAGATGATGGGGGTAGCAGTTCAAAGTGGGAAAGTTGGAGATATTATAGAAGTAAAGAATATATCTACGGGAAAAGTTCTAAGAGGAAGAGTTATATCGGAAAATGAAGTTTTAGTAGAGGAACAGCTATGAAGAAGTTATTTATACTATTTATTTTTATACTTGTGTCCTGTGCTCCACAGAGAGTAGATTACGGAAAGGAGTATAATCCTGCCCCTCCTGTAGTGGAAAGTGATATTAAACCAGCATCAGCCGGATCTTTATATACAGGACATTACAACAACTTTTTTTCAGATGCAAAGGCATACACGGTTGGAGATGTTATAACCATAAGAGTTGTGGAAAATCTCTCTGGTCAAGGAAGTGCCAACACACAAACTCAAGAACAGTCCCAGATGAATCTATCGGCTCCAAGTCCAACCCTTTTGGGTAAACCTATAATAAATAAAAATCCTATCTTAGGAATGACAGAGAATAACAGTGATACTTATAAAGGAAGTGCTACAACAAACAGAAATGCAAAATTGATAGCTACAATATCTGCAAGAGTCACCAAGGTTTATCCTAATGGAAATCTATTTATAGTAGGTAAAAAAGTTGTGAGAGTTAATGATGATAGTCAAGTGCTTCTTATATCCGGAATAGTTAAACCTACAGATATAATGCAAGATAACTCAGTAGATTCATCAAGGATATCTGATATGTATGTTGAGTATAACGGTGAAGGTTATATGGCTGATTCTGCTAAACCAGGTTGGTTAGCTCAATTTTTAAAGAAGATATGGCCATTTTAGAGGTGTATAGTAGATGTTAAAGGTTATATTTACACTTATTATACTTATAAACTCTCTCTCTTTTGGTGCTGTTAAGATAAGGGATGAGGTTGAGGTTGAAAGTTTCAGAACAAACTACCTTACTGGATATGGTATAGTTGTGGGATTAAGTGGAACCGGAGATGGAACCACGAGTAGATATACTCTCATATCAATAGCAAATATGCTTAGAAAACTTGGCATATACATAGACCCAGCTCAGGTCAGAACAAAAAATGCAGCTGCCGTTATAGTAACTGCAAACCTTCCACCTTTTGCAAAACCTGGGATGACTTTTGATGTAAATGTGTCTTCTCTGGGAGATGCTAAGGATATAGGAAATGGTGTTTTGATAAGGACCCCTCTCTATGGACCAGATGGAAAGATATATGCATTTGCTCAAGGGTCTGTGTCTACCGGTGGAGGTTTCTTTGAGTCAAATAAAGGTGGCAAGGTTCAAAGGGGTTTTACAACATCAGGAATAATAATAAACGGTGGGATGGTTGAGGAGGAGCTTCCTTTTGACTTTAACTCTTTGGAGGTAGTTAGATTAAATCTTAAAAATCCAGATTTCAAAAAAGCAACATCTATATCAGAAACTATAAACAGCAAATACGGGAATGTATCAAAAGTCTTAGACCCTTCTACTGTGTTATTACAATTTCCAAAGGGGGTAGATAAACCTTCATTCTTAGCGGAGATATTGAGCCTTGAGATATCTTCTGACAATATACCAACGATTGTTATACATGAGAGAACTGGAACTGTTATACTGAGTGGAGATATAAAGATAGACCCTCCTGTCTATGTATCTCACGGAAATATCTATGTTATGGTTGAATCTACACCGGTTGTGTCTCAACCTCAACCTTTTGGACAGGGGCAGACGGTAGTTACCCCGCAAGTGCAAACCAAAGTCGTTGAAGAGAAAGGTAGAATTATACCTATAGAGTCGGCATCTGTGAAAGATCTGGTTAAAGCTCTAAATGACCTTGGGGTTTCACCGAGAGACCTTATAGCTATCTTACAGGCTATAAAAAGTGCCGGAAAAATACATGCACATATAAAGGTTATGTGAGGTGGTAGAGTATGATAGGAAAGATAAACTTCTACTATGATATGCAGAATCTAAATCAGATAAAGACTCCGGAAGAGGCTGCTAAAGCCTTTGAAACTATGTTTTACTCTTTCCTTATGAAAGAGATGGAAAAAAGCATTCCTTCTGGATCTACGTTTTCTTATAACTTCTACTTTGATATGTTTATGATGCAGTTAGCCCAGGTAATATCAGACTCTGACCAGACAGGTTTGAAAAACTATTTACTTCAAGCAATAAAGTCTTATCAGGAAAACTTAGAAAGAGGTAATGTTGGAGAAAATAATACAGTTTCTGACCAAAGCAAGTAAATACAGAGATGCGATCCTAATTGTTCTTATCATCATAATACTTGCATCTCTTGTTTTACCCATTCCCCCTTTACTACTTGATATTTTACTTACGGCATCTATAACATTTTCTATGTTAATTTTGATGGTAACTGTATATATAGGTAATCCTCTTCAACTTTCTTCTTTCCCTTCTTTACTATTACTTGCAACACTTTTTAGACTTTCCTTGAATGTGGCATCTACAAGAAGAATACTACTTCACGGACATGAAGGTCCTGATGCTGCAGGACATGTTATACAGGCTTTTGGTCAGTTCGTTGTTGGTGGTAATTATGTTGTAGGACTTATAGTTTTCGCTGTGTTGGTTGTTATAAATTACATCGTTATTACAAAGGGAACTGAGAGAATATCTGAAGTTGCAGCAAGATTTACCCTTGACGCTATGCCCGGAAAACAGATGAGTATAGATGCAGATCTAAACAGTGGTCTTATAGATGAGAAGGAGGCTCAAAGGAGAAGGCAAGAGATACAGAGGGAGGCAGATTTCTACGGTGCTATGGATGGTGCAACAAAGTTTATAAGAGGTGATGCTGTAGCCGGAATTATAATAACATTGATCAACATAATAGGTGGAATCATTATAGGAATGGTTCAGAGAGGAATGGATTTTGGGTCAGCTCTAAATAACTTCACAATACTTACAATTGGTGATGGATTAGTATCCCAGATACCTGCTTTGATAACTTCTACCGCTGCCGGACTTATGGTAACAAGAGCTGCATCAGAGATGGATTTAGGTAAAGAGATAACATCTCAACTTACAGGCTATCCTAAAGCTCTCTTTATGTCTGCAGGAGCTATATTTTTAATGGGGATAGTCCCTGGAATGCCAACTGTACCATTTTTACTTCTATCGTCTATTCTCCTTTCAATAGGGTACTTTATGAGTATAACTCTTAAAGAAAAAGAAAAACAGGAAAAAGAGCAGAAAGCTAAAGAGCTTATAAAGAGTATAGAACAGGAAGAGAAAGTGGAAGATTTTATCCCTCAACCTGAAGTTTTAAGCTTAGAGATAGGATATGGACTTATACCCTATGTAGATGAATCACAAGGTGGAGATATTCCTAAAAGGATAAAAGCTCTGAGAAAACAGCTGACTAAGGAGCTTGGTATTGTAATCCCTCTGATCCATATAAGAGATAATTTGGAGTTAAAACCAACTGAGTACAGGATTCTCCTGAAGGGTGTAGAGATTGCTAAATATGAAGTTGTGACCGGTAGAGTTTTAGCCATAGATACTGGTATGACAAAGCAAAAACTTCAAGGAGTGCCGACAAAAGACCCTGCTTTTGACCTAAACGCTATATGGATAGATGAGTCCCAAAAGGATACAGCGAAGATGTCTGGATATACTGTTGTAGATATAAGCACGGTAATCATTACACATCTCTCAGAGCTTATAAAGAGATACTCTTATGAACTTCTCACAAGAGAGCAAGTGAAAGAGATGGTGGATAGATTGTCTAAAACATATCCTGTTGTAAAAGATATAGTTCCGGAACGTGTACCTCTTAACATACTACAGAGAGTTTTACAAAACCTACTTAAGGAAAATATACCTATAAAGGACTTACTTACAATAATCGAAACTCTTTCAGATTACACAGATAAAACCACCGATACAGAGGTACTTACAGAGTATGTAAGAGCTTCAATGAATAGGCTTATCACATCTCTATACAGTGTAAATGGTCAGATAACAGCTGTAGTGTTAGGTCCGAAAGCAGAAAAATATATTATGGATTCCATATCTAAGTCTCAAAATGGCTCTCCTTCCGTTAGTCCTGTATTTATTCAGAAGTTGGTGGTAGAGATTTCTAAGTATATGGAGAAGTTTTTAATAAATTCAACTAATCCAATTCTTATAACATCTCCTCAGGTTAGAAGGTATGTTAAAAAAATGGTAGAATCTTATATACAAAATTTAGTTGTTTTGTCGTACTCTGAAATAGACAGTAGAGTGAAACTTAATATAATCGGAGTAGTTGAAGTAGATGAAGGTTAAAGTATTTGAGGGAAAAAGTGTTGAGATAGTTTTACAGCAGATAAAAGCTGAGTTTGGAGAAGGCTTCACAATACTATATCAGGATACTATAAAAGAAAAAACGTTTATTCCATTCATCAAAAGGAAGAAGTATGTTTTTGTTGTTGAAAAGAAAGAGGAAGAAGAAAATATAGAAGAAGTCTTATCTGAAGAGGACATTATCGATGAAAAAGAAGTTAATGAAGAAACAAACAGTTTTGCCCAGATAATAAAAAGGTATGAGACAATAGATGAAGAGAAGGAAGAAGATAGCCAGATAAAA
Source organism: Hydrogenothermaceae bacterium (assembly GCA_026418455.1). Taxonomy (GTDB): domain Bacteria; phylum Aquificota; class Aquificia; order Aquificales; family Hydrogenothermaceae; genus JAOABC01. Next base: position 710,260 of record JAOABH010000004.1, on the reverse strand, counting down.
GTAAGAGAAAACTATTTTGATAAACGTCAAACTAAAAAAATAACTATAAATACCGATAATCTTACTGATGATATTTTAGAGGAGTTTACTGGTAAATCCATTGATCTGATTAAACTTCTTATTGAAAAAGATGTAGAGGTAGATGTGGCGAGGGAAGTTGTTAAACATTCCTGTGGTTTTGAGATAGATTCAGGGAAGATGGATTTAAAACATTACACTTTCAGGGAATCTTTAATTGAAGGGGTAGAGAGTACGGTAAATTTCGCAGGTGATATTTTTGAAAAAAATCTATCTGAAGGTAGAAGAAAAGTTTATGCATTTTTAGGTCCCACAGGTGTTGGAAAAACGACTAATCTTTTTAAGATAGCTTCAAAACTTGTTTTAGAGAAAGGTAAAAAGGTTGCGGTTATCTCAACAGATACATTTAAAGCTGGAGCAGGAGAACAGATAAGAGGTTATACAAATATACTTAAGATACCTTATGGTATATTCTCAGACCCTAAAAAGTTAAGGGAAACTCTCGATGACTGGGCTGATTTTGATGTTATACTGATAGACACTGTAGGTAGAAGTCATTATGATCACTGGAAAATAGGGGAGATAAGAGAAGTTTTAAAGTATGCAGATGAAACAGAGTATATACTTACTTTAAGTTGTAATATGAATAAAAAAGAGATGTATAGTATAGTGGAAAAGTTTGGAAAGTTCTTTGATTTAAAGTATATATTTTTTACGAAAATAGATGAAACTTCATACCCTGGGTCTTTACTTAATCTTCCTGTTAAAACAGGATTAAAGCTTACATACATAAGTACTGGACAGAATGTTCCAGAAGATATAAAGATTCTTACTCCGGAAAGAGTTGTATCATACTTTTTGATGGAAAGGTCTTAAAATGGAAAAACAGCTGGAAGGTTTAAAAGAGTATTTATCACAGAAGAAAGAAGAGATTAAAGATAAAAAAAATACTAAATTTATATCTGTTGCAAGTGGGAAAGGTGGTGTAGGAAAGACAAACTTTACTGTCAATTTTGCATATGTTCTTGCTAATATTTTCAACAAAAAAGTACTACTTATAGATGCTGATATAGGTCTTGGTAATGTCCATATACTTTTACGGCTTCCTCTTGTAAAATCTCTAAAAGAGGTATTAAACGGTAAATCTCTTGAGGACAATATAGTCAATATAAAGAATTTTGATGTTTTACCTGGCTTTTCCGGATTTGAAAAGCTTAGTGAGATAGAATCTGCAAATATAGACAAACTTATTGATCAGATAGAGAAGGTTTCAAAAAATTACGACTATGTCCTGATTGATACATCTGCTGGAATAACAGATGAAGTTGTTAATTTTATAAGGTCATCAGATAAAAGTTTCATAATAACAACTCCGGAGCCTACAGCCATAACAGATGCTTATGCCCTTATAAAAACCATGATTAAAATTTACAATTACTCCGATTTTGATATTGTTGTTAATATGTGTAAAAGTAGAGAAGAAGGTATAGAGGTTTTTGAAAAGATAAACAACTCATCTGTTAAGTTTTTGGAGACAAATCTAAGATTTGCAGGTTTTCTTCCATTTTCAGAGGAGCTAAGGAGATCCGTTTTAGAGAGAAAGTTAATTACAGAAAATTTTCCAAAGAATAACTACACTAAATATCTGATAGAGATAGTAAAAGAGGAGTTAAATATACCTTCAGAAAAAAAAGAAGACTCTTTTTGGGGAAAATTTTTATCTTTCTTTAAAAAATGATGAAATTAGATAATGAAAAAAAGAAGATTGTTGAAGATAACCTACAGCTTGTTAAGAAAGTTGCAAGCAAAGTATATGCAAAACTTCCTGATTGTGGTATTGAGTTTGATGATTTAGTTCAAGTAGGAATTATAGGACTTATAAAGGCTATCGATAGTTATAAACAGGATAGAGCTCAATTCTCAACATATGCTTATATAAGAATAAGGGGAGAGATTTTGGATTTTTTGAGGTCGTTAGATATAATGCCACATACAGAAAGAGAAAAAATTAAAACAGAGAGAGCAGAGGAAGGTTTAGACCTACCTGTGTCTAATACAGCAATATTTGTAAGTATTGATAAAGTTATCTCTGAGGAAGATGAAAGTATCTCATTTATAGATACGTTTGTGTCAAAAGTAAAAACTCCGGAAGAAGAATACTCAATAAAAGAGTTGATAGAAAAGATAAATAAATATATGGATAAAAATTTTTCTGAAACAGATAAGAAAGTTATTCAGATGTTATTTTTTGAGGAGAAAGAGCCGAAAGAGATATCAGAAAGTTTGGGTATATCTTTATCCAGGATATCCCAGGTTAAAAGTGTTGCTATTGAAAAGTTAAAAAAATTTTTGTATGATATTACTTAAAGGTGAAAGTTATGGAAAACAATGTAGTATCATTACAGTTTAGTCACTCTAAGATAGGGGAGAAAGGGAAAAAGAGGAAAGTAAGCTCTTCATCTTTCTTTGACATTCTTTTCTACGAAAAAACATCTAAAAATGATAATCCTACATCTACTACTTTAAACTCTAAAAAGGATAAAAATAAAGATAAACCTTCAGAAAATTCTATCAAAGTTCAGAATATGGATAACTATATGAATATATCAGAAGCCTTTGTTCAAACTGATAAAGTTAAAAATCTAACTCTGTTAGCTAATGAAAATCACAAAGATATAAAAGTTGTTAATAATCCTGAGAATTTAAGTTTTACCAAAACCCAGCTATCAGATATAGAAAAAACAAAACTTTTGTCAGATACTACTCTAAATAGGCCTCAAAATAAAGAAGGATCTATTAATTATATAGTTAAAGAAAGAAAGCAAAAAACTGAAGATGTTAAGTCTAAACAGGTAGACCAAGAAAAGATAAGCGAAAATATTACAGGTAAAAAATTACAAAATAGAGATTTGTTAACTGTTTCGGCAACTAATCTAACAGCAAAAGAGCCGAAAATTAGAGAGGATATTAAGCCAAAACTTAAAGAGTTATTTGAAAATTCAAACTACGAGATGATAAAAAGAAACGAATCTGTTAACACTATAAACAATGCCATAAATTTTGAAGTTGTAAAGGAAACTGTATCTGGAGAAAATACTGGAATACTTCAGAATATCAAAATACAGGAGAATATAAATGTTAATATAGATGCCAGGCAGAGTGGACAAAATCAGTTTGGATTGGTAAATCTGATAGATGTAAAAACTCCTGATAACTATGGCTACGATCAGAATTCTCAAAATCAAGGACAGAATAGTAGTCAAAATAATATATACTCAGAAATTAACCAGAATAAACTTAACCTAACATTTAACTATTTTGATACAAAGATAAATATTCAATCTATAAACAACAGTATGATTATGTACTTAACAACAGAACAACATTTGAATCCGCAGATTATTCAAAATATCCAAAAAATTCTCACGGAGAATGGTATCAATAACCATAATCTGATAATAAGAGATAAAACGAAGATAACCAAGGTTTATAGTTCAAAGGTAAATATAAATGATAATGTAAGGTTTGATGGTTTTAGAATATCCGCATGATAAAAATTTTTTTGATACTATCTTTAGTTATCTCGTTTTCGTCATTTGGGAAAGAGAGATCTAAATTAGAGGAATACTATAACTCTGCTCTTGAAGATTACAACAGAGGTTCTTATTACAGTGCTTTAGATACAGTAGAAAAAGCTTTTTTCTACAAAAAGGATAAAAAATATAAAGATGTCCTACTGCTTACAGCCAAGATCTACCTTGAGATAGGTAAAAAGACTGGATTAAAACAGTATCTTTGGAAAGCTAACTACTATCTAAATATGTATATTCAAGCTGGAGGAGAGAGTAGCTCTGATTACTACTACACAAAGGCTTCCGTCTTTGAAAGGTTATCCTTTTTTGAAAGGGCTTTTACTCTTTACAAGATGGCTTTAATGAATAATAAAGATGATAAATTAAATAACAGGATAATCTTTGGACTTATGAGAACTGCAGTTATGGTTGGGAATATAGACGCATACTCAAAGTATCTTATTTATCTTGTACCTCTAACAATTGGAGAAAGTAAAGAGTTAACATTCTTAACAGGTATGAAATATTTTTATGAAGGTAAATATGCTTTAGCTTTACAGCTTTTTAAAGAAGTTTATAACGACTTTGAGCTTTATTTACTTGACAATCCGGATTTTTACTTTTATGTAGGAGAGACTGCTTTCTTAAATGGGGATTATGATTTTGCAAAAAAGATATTCAGAAGAATTATATCCATAGTTAAAAATGACGATGTTATAAGAAAATCATATATAAGACTTGGGGATATAGCTCTAATCCAAAAAGACAAAAACGAAGCTTTCAACAACTATCTGATAGTTATCAATAAATTTCCAGAAACAGAAGAAAATACAGTAGCAAGATTAAAGATGCTTGCTTTAGTAGAGTTTTTTCCTGACTTAAAGCCTAAAATAGAAAAAATAAAAGAACTTCAAGATCCTATAAAGTTTACAGTAAAAACATTGATAAGTAATAGAACAAACTACATAGGAAAGTATGCTATAGCAAATTTTGGAGTGTTGGTTTTTAAAAATAGAACAGATTACCTTATAGATAGACTATCTTGGGAACTTTCACTACTTCATCCTTTGATACTTAATCCTGATCAGAAGTGGTATATATCTACTCTTTGGACTCCATACATTTTAAAAGCTGATGATAGAGACCTTTTAAAGCTTTATTCTTCAAACCCTAAATTCTTTATGGATGTGTTTGATAGACAGATTTTTGTAAAAATTCTGGATAGTATGAATAAAAACAACTTTGATAAAAAATCAATAGTTAAGCTACTTGAGTTTATGGTATCAAAGTATAATGAAGATGAGGATAAAAGAAGTCTTGTATCACTTTATTACAGCTTAGGTCAAAAAGAAAAGGCTTTACAGACATTACAGAGTATAAAAGATAAAAAGTGCTTTGATGAGATATTCATAGCAGTTATTGAGAACAAAGTTGAAAAAGAGGTTAAGGATTGTGATTTATCTTCTTTACCAACAGAAGTAAAATTAAGTTATCAGTTAGAAATCTATAAAAAAACGAAGAATAAAGACAGTCTATCTAAACTGACAAAGCTACTTTCGGAAGCTAAAGATGTTAGAAACAATCTACCAAAGGATATGGTAAATACATTAGAGATAACTGTTAAGCAGCTGTATGAGAATAAAGATTATAAAGGTATAGTAGAAGCTGTTAAACCTTACGGTAAAGCTTTTATTAACTCCGATAAGAAGTGTAATATCTTACCTTACTATCTTATATCTGCGATAAGAACTTCAGATTTTTCAGATATTGACGAAATATATGGTAAAATTAATCAATGTAAAACAGAAGTAGCTTTTGTTGCAATAGAAGTTTATAAGAATTATAAATTTTTAAAAGAGGTAAAGTGATATGGCTGACATTTTTAAGGATTTAGACCTCATTAATAAGTCAGCATCTTTCTTTATGGAGAGAAGTAAAGTTATACAGGGAAATATTGCAAATGCTAACACTCCTTTTTATAAGCCTGTTGATATCACTTTTCAACAGATATTGGCTAATCAGACTAAAATTAAGACTACCGATCACAGACATATAAATCCGGAAAACAAAGATGAGATAAAGTTTGTTAAGGTAGAATCTGGATATCTCACTGGCTACGACCAAAACAAAGTTATAGTGGAAGAGGAAATGGCAAAACTGGCAGAGAGTTCAATAATGTATAAAACAGCTGTTGAGATAATGAAGAAAGAGATGGCAAAGTTAAAATATGCAATATCCGGAAAGTAAGGAGGGGTTGAAAGATGATTTTTAAAGGACTTGAAGTAGCTGTTTCCGGAATGCAGGCAGAGAGAGTTCGGATAGATTTATCTGCAAGTAATCTTGCAAATGCAAACTCTACAAAAACAGAAGATGGACAGCCTTACAGGAGAAAAGTTCCTGTTTTTGAAGCCATTTTAGATAGTCAATCTAAAACTCCTGTTTACAAGGTAAAGGTTAAAGAGATACAGACAGACCCTTCTGATTTTAAGTTAAAGTATGATCCTGGTAATCCAGATGCAGATCAAAACGGCTATGTGAGGCTTCCTAATGTTGATCCACTTAAAGAGATGGTTGATATGATGTCTGCTATGAGAAGTTATGAAGCTAATTTAACAGCATTTAACACCCATAAGGATATGCTTCTTAAAAGTTTAGAGATAATAAGAGTTTAAGGGGGATAAATTATGAAGATAGATGTTGTTAATCTTACTAACTCTACACCTTTAAAACTTGATGAAAATAATCAGAAAAAAGTAGAAGGATTTTCTTCTATCCTTGATAACTTTATAAAAGATGTAAATAACGACCTTTTAACGGCAAAAGAGGTAGAAAAACAGATTGCATTAGGTAAGATAGAAAACCTACAGGAAGCTATGTATCTCATAGAGAAGGCAGATATATCATTTAGACTTCTTACGGAGATCAGAAATAAAGCCCTTGAAAGTTATCAAGAGATAATGAGAATGCAGGTATAGGGGAGAATATTTCTTGAGCTTTCAGGAGATTAGAGAGAAAGTTTTAAGCTTACTGCAAGATAAAAATAAGTTAAAGTATGTTATCATTGGAGTTGCTGGATTATTTCTTGTAATAATTTTAAGTATTATTCTATTTTCTTCTTTGAAGAAAGAAGATTATGCAGTTTTATACACAAATTTAAGTCCTGATGATGCAGGAAATGTTTTAACTGTTTTGGGACAGGAGAATATACCTTACAAAATTGATGGAAATGGTAGTATTATCCTTGTTCCAAAGGATAAAGTACATGAGACAAGACTTAAACTTGCAGCAAAAGGGTTGCCATCTGGTAAAGTTGTAGGATTTGAGATATTTGAAGAGCCAAAATTAGGGACTACTCAATTTCAAGAAAATGTTAACTATATAAGAGCTGTTGAAGGAGAGCTTACCAGGACTATAAAACATATAGATGCAGTTCAAGATGCCAAGGTAAATATAGCTCTTCCAAAAGACTCAATATTTATAAGAGATGAGGGAGAAGCCAAAGCTTCTGTAATAATAAAGTTATACCCAGATAGAGACTTAACTAAGGAGCAGGTAAAAGCCATAGTTTTTTTAGTGTCAAGAGCTGTTCCAAATTTAAAGCCTGAGAATGTTACTGTAGTAGATAACAGAGGAAGGGTTTTATCTGACCTAATAGATGAAGAGTCTGCAGTTGCCAGTTCCGATAAAGCTGTAGAGTTAAAGAGAAAGCTTGAGAGACAGATAGAGAAAGATATACAGGCAATGCTTGCAAAAGTTGTAGGGCCAGAAAGAGTAGTTGTAAAAGCTTCTGTAGAGCTTGAAACTGGTAAAGTTAATCAAAAGGATGAGATATATGACCCAGATAAAGTTGCTGTTGTAAGCGAAAGGAAGATAAAGGAATCAGAGACAGAGTCACCTCAAACTGTTAATGCTCCGCCAGGTACACCAACAAATGTTCCACCGGTTATGAATATTCCAGTTTTTGGTGGGGGAACAAAGCAGAGAGAAAAAAGTGATGTCACCACCAACTATGATGTATCAAAATCTATGATAGAAACACAAAAACCTCTCTTTGTTATAAAGAAGATAAGTGTTGGGGTTATGATAGATGGTAAATATAAAGAGGTTAAAGATAAAGATGGTAATACAACAAAGCAGTTTGAACCAAGAAGTCAACAGGAGTTACAGTCATACGAAAATCTTATAAAAAGTGCCGTAGGATTTAATCAAGAGAGAGGAGACCAGGTTACTGTTATTAGTGTTCCTTTTGAGGCAGTTAAAGAGGAAAAAGTTCAGGTATCACCAGCAGAGAATATAGCTAAACTTGTAGCTTTAGCAGTTTTATTACTAATACTTTTAGGTCTTGTGATATTTATTTTACTTAAAATGAAAAAATCAAAACAACAGACTGTTGTCACTACAACACCTTCTTTGGAAACCTTAGTAGCTGGACAGCTTGCAAAAGCCTATGAAGAGGAAAAAAGAATAATCGAAAGTTTTGAAGATATTCCGGAGTATCTAAAAATAATAAAAATAGCAGAGGAAAGTCCGGAGCTTATAGCTGGCTTAATATCAAAATGGCTAAAAGAAGAAGGTAAGAAAAAATGATAGACCTTGAGGACTTTTCTGTAAAGTTTGAAAATAATATATATTCAGAAAAGTCAGAAGTTGATACATTAAAAGAAGAAATAGAAAAACTTAAAAGCAAATTAGAAGAGCTAACAAAACATATTGAGATAGAAAAAGAAAAAGCTTATCAAGAAGGATTTTTAAAAGGGAGAGAGTCAGCTGTATCTGAGCTATCTTCAGAGTTTGAAGTTAGAATAAAAGAAATTCAGGAGCAATCACAAGCTGAGATAGTTCAAAGATTAAAAGAGTATATTCTTAACTTTGAAAAAACAGTAAACGGTACAAAAGATAGCTACAAACAACTTCTTGAGAAAACTATAAATCTCCTATCAGATTCAATTTCTTCTCTTTTAGAGTTTCTCTATATTAATCAAGAGTATAGTGATATGGTAATTACTGAGATAAATAAACTTATAGAAGAGTTTTATGAATATCCTCAATTTGTAATTAAAGTTGGAGATATTAAACTTTTTGAGATTTTGAAAGATAGATTTGAAAATGTGGAAATGGATAACTCACTTGAAGGATTAGATTTTATCGTAGATTTTAAGGAGTTTAAGGTAGAAAATAAGCTTAAAGAAAAGTTAGAGATAGTGAAAGATGAAATTAAAAGAGAGATTAAGAAGTTATCCGAAGTATAAAATTGTAGGTAAAATTACGAAGGTTGTAGGTAATACTATTGAAGCTTCTCTGAAAGGTGTTAAACTTGGAAGTGTAGTTTATATTGATAAAAGTATAGAGTGTGAAGTTGTAGGATTTAAAGATGGGAAAGCTATACTTATGTCATACGATACTCCGGAGGGAATAGGTCTATCTTCAACTGTGGAAAGTTCTTATCTTCCATTAAAGATAGGAGTTGGAGATGATCTTTTAGGAGCAGTTATAGATCCTTTTGGAAAACCATTAAATAGAGAAAATATAACATATTCAAATTACTACTATATTAAGCAGGAAAGTGTAAACCCAATAGAAAGGGAAAGAATAAAAGAACCTTTAGATACCGGAATAAGAGTAATAAACTCTATCTTGACTGTAGGCAAAGGACAGAGAGTAGGTATATTTGCTGGAGCAGGTATAGGTAAAAGCACTCTTTTGGGAATGATATGTAGATACACAGATGCAGATGTTAATGTTATAGCTCTTATAGGTGAGAGAGGAAGAGAGGTAAGAGAGTTTATAGAAGATAATTTAGGAGAAGAAGGTTTAAAAAAATCTGTGGTTATTGTTTCAACATCAGATACATCTCCTCTTCTTAAGATAAGGGCTGTTACTGCAGCTTTGGCTATAGCAAAATACTTTTCAAATAAAGGTAAAAATGTCCTTTTTATGTTAGACTCTCTATCAAGAGTAGCAATGGCTCAGAGAGAGATAGGGTTGTCTGTAGGAGAGCCACCAACAACAAAAGGTTATACTCCTTCAGTTTTTACACTTTTACCTAAGATAATAGAACAAGCCGGAAACTTTAAAGGAAAAGGAAGTATAACTGGTATATACACCGTATTGGTAGAAGGAGATAAGATAGATGCAGATCCTATTGCAGATGCTGCTGTTTCATTTTTAGATGGACATATTGTTTTATCAAGGGATTTGGCAAATAAAAGAATTTTTCCTGCAGTTGATATAGTAAAAAGTATAAGTAGATTAACGCCGCAGATAGTTCCTGCCGAAATGTTAAAATATCAATCGAAGGTTATAGAGCTTGAATCTAAATACAGGGAAGTGGAAGATATGATAAATTTAGGTTTGTATAAGGAAGGGACGTCTAAGGAGATAGATTTATCTATAAAGATGCATCCCTTTGTCCTTGAGTTTATAAAACAGGATATTAATGAGAAGATAAACTTTGAGAGAAGTATTGAAGATTTAAAAAATATGATAAACTATTATAAGCAAATAGGGGGTGATGTGTGATGGTTAACTTGGACCCTTCTTTAACACAGTTTCCTGATACATCAAAAAAACCAAAGGTTGTTGATGCAAACTACGATAACTCTAAGATGAGTAGGGAAGATTTCTTAAAAGTCCTTTTAACAGATCTACAGTTTCAAGATCCTCTCAATGCCAAAGATATCTCTGAGTTTATTGATAACACGATAAAGCTTAAACAGATGGAAAGTTTTGATGCTATACAAAAGTTAGCTGATACTTTTTCTCAGTACTCCGGAAGTTTGCTTATGGCTTCTAATCTTATAGGTAAGACTATTACATACAGTAATGGAAATTTAGATCAAACCGGACAGGTAACAGGTGTTGTCATGCAGGATAATCAGGTGATGTTTAAGGTCGGTAATGATATGGTTTCTTTAGACAAAATTAAAGAAATTAGTATTTAAAAGGGGGTAAGTTGCTATGATGCAATCACTTTATACTGCAATATCTGGATTAAATGGTAATAAACAGTGGCTCGATGTAATATCTGACAATATTGCCAATGTGAATACAGTAGGTTTTAAAGCAGAGAGAGTTACTTTTGAAGATTTGGTAGCAAGGAGTTTGACTACGTTTGGGAATAATACTCCTAAAAATATGGAGATAGGCGGTGGTAGTTTCGTAGCAGTTACCACAAAAGATTTCAGCCAAGGTTCATTCCAAACGACAAACATACCCACAGACCTTGCTTTAGATGGAGAAGGATTTTTTATGGTTAAGGATAACCAGGGGGTAACTTATTACACCAGAGCCGGACAGTTTAGACTTGATGCCAACGGAGACCTTGTAAATGTTGATGGAATGAAACTACAAGGGTGGAAGTTGGACAACAATGGTAATATGGTAGGAGCATTAGGAAATATTAATATCCCATACTCAGTGGATCCAAAGGGTACAACAAAAATCAACATGGCAGAGCCTACAAATTTAGATTCAAGATCACAGGTTATTACTGCAACTTTTGACCCTAATGATTCAACAACATTCAACTATGTAAACTCTATGACAGTGTATGACTCTCTTGGTAATCCTCACACATTATCTCTATATTTCCAAAAGTCTGCAGCTAACACCTGGAATGTATATGCTTATGTAGATAATGATTTAACGAATCAGGTAGGTAGTGGAACATTAACTTTTAACTCTGATGGAACATATGCATCAGGTTCTCCTATAAATTTAAGTATTACACTTACAAATGGAGCTGCTACACCATTAGCTATAACAGTTGATTTTACAAAAACAAAACAAGTTGCATCTGATTTTATTTTCTATGCTTCACAGGATGGATATGCAAAAGGTGATCTACTTGGTGTTGCAGTTGCTGAAGATGGAACAATTAAAGGAATGTATTCTAATGGCTCTGTTCAGAATATAGCAAGACTTGGGGTAGCTACCTTTAAAGATAAAGAGATGCTTGTTAGAAAAGGAAATAATCTTTATTTACCAAACACACAGGCTTTTACACCTGTAATAACACCTGGAGGAGTTTTAAGTAAAGTAAGAAGTGGCTTTTTAGAGCTTTCGAATGTAGATATATCGAGAGAGTTTATAAACCTTATAATAGCTCAGAGAGCTTACCAAGCAAATGCAAGAGTTATAACAACAGATGACCAAATTCTACAGGAAGCAATGAACATCAAAAGATAAAATAAGAGGATGGTAGATGGCTGAAGAGAAAGAGAATCAAGAAGGTCAGCAGCAAGAAGAAGCCAAAGGAGGTGGGAAGAAGAAGCTTATTATAATTCTTCTTCCTGTTTTACTGATTTTAATCGGTGGTGGATTTGCAGCTTATAAATTTTTTCTTTCAAAACCGGAAGATCAAAAAGAGTCTGAAAAGATAGCAAAAGAGGTGAAAAAAACAGAAGAACATGGTGCCCCGCTTGAAGTTGGAACATTTGTTGCAAATCTTGCAGATAAAGATGCTGATAGGTATATAAAAGTTACCATAATTATGGAAGTTCAAGATGAAAAAGTAAAGGAAGAGGCAATAAAGAGGATGCCACAGATAAAAGACTCTATAAACACTCTCCTGTTTACAAAAACATCTGATGAGTTGAAATCTCCGGAAGGTATAGAGAAACTCAAAGAAGAGATTATAAAAAGGACAAATGCAATACTGCCCCTTGGTGGTGTTAAAGATGTTTATTTTACAGAGTTTATTATACAGACAAGTTAGGTAGTAGCTGTGGATATTTTTGAAAGTTTAAAATTTTTATACGACGTAGAGTTAGGTATAACTGTCAGTATTGGACAGGTAGAAAAGAGTTTTGGCTATCTTATTAATCTGGAAGAAGGAGATATTATAGAATTAAATAAAAATGTTGAAGATTACCTTGATATATTTGTAGAGGATATACCGCTTGGTAAAGGTGAGCTTGTAATCGTCAATGACAGATACAGTGTTAGACTTATAGACTTGGTTAAATAATGGATAGTGTAGCTATATTTAAGGTAGTGTTTTCTCTATCTGTAGTTGTTGGTTTGTTATTTTTCTTCTCGTATATTTTGAAAAATTATATTTTAAAGTTTACACCAGTATCTAAAACTGATGATATAAAAATAAGAGATGTTAAATTTTTATCAAAGGATAAAGCTCTCATTTCTTTTGAGTTTGATGATAAAATTTTTTTGATAGGTTTTGACAACAACAGTATCACTAAACTTTATGAAAGAGAAGTAAAAAAAGATGAAAGTGGTTAATGTTGTTCTTTTAACTTTGCTACTTTTTGATATTTCCTTTGCAGATGCTCTATCGGATACCTTAAACGCTTTTACCAAACTTGACACCGCTATAAAAATACTCCTTCTTATTACAGTTTTAAGTGTGGCTCCTTCACTTTTAATAGCATTAACGTCTTTTACAAGGATAGTTATAGTGCTGTCTCTTTTAAGACATGCCATAGGTGTTCCAACTGCTCCTCCAAATCAAGTTATTGTAGCTCTATCCCTATTTTTAACTTTTTTTATAATGAAACCTGTTTTTGAAAAAATTAACGAAGTTAGTATAGAGCCTTATCTTAAAAAAGAGATATCAGATATAAAGGCTATTGAAAATGCAAAGGAACCTATTAAAGAGTTTATGTTAAAAAATACCAGAAAAGAAGATTTAAAACTTTTTCTCGATATAGCAAAAGAAAAGCCAAAAGATCCTAAGGATATAAATATGATAACTTTGATACCAGCTTTTATGATAAGTGAGGTAAAGACAGCTTTTGAGATAGTATTTGTTATATACTTGCCATTTTTAGTAATAGATTTTATCGTTGCCAGTATACTTATGTCTATGGGTATGATGATGATACCTCCCATGTTTATATCATTACCTTTTAAGCTTATGCTTTTTGTTCTTGCTGATGGATGGGAGCTTTTGGCTAAAGCATTGGTTGAAAGTTATAAATTTTGAGGTTTAAATTATGACTTTGGATATGGCTGTAAATCTCACAGATGCAATGTTTAAAACTACCATTATAGTGGTTGCTCCTGTTATACTTATAACCTTTATCGTTGGACTTCTTATAAGTATCTTTCAAGCTGCTACACAGATAAACGAGATGACTCTTACTTTTGTTCCAAAGATAGTTGCAACTGCCATTGGATTGATAATATTTGGTTCGTGGATGACTGTAAAGCTTGTTGATTACACAAGAGGACTTTTTGAGACCATTCTTACCATAACAAGATGAATCCTATAATAACTCCGGATCAAGCTGTAGCAATATCTCTTGTATTTAGCCGTATTATAGCTTTTTTTATGGCTTTTCCTATTTTAACTGCTAATCTTATACCTCTTAATGTGAGGATTTTGTTGGTAGTATCTTTCTCTTTTATAGCTATGTTACATTACGATATAGCTATATCTGTGAGAGAGATAGACCTGATAGTATTTACTTTACTTATCCTTAAAGAGATGTTCATTGGGTTTTCTATGGGTATAGTTGTTTTGATATTTTTATCTATATTTATGTATGCTGCTGAGGTTATTAGCTACTTTATGGGACTTACGGTTGTTAATATATTTAATCCTGCTTTTGGACAAACTTCTATTTTATCAACATTTTTTTTACTGCTTTTTTATCTACTTTTCTTCATAACAGGAGCTTACCAGGTAGTTATAGGTTCTCTCTATAAAAGTTTTGAGATCATTCCGATTGATAAGATCGGATACAATGATGCCATTTTACCATACATAATTTCTAAATCGGCAGATATATTTAAGCTTGGTTTTCAAATTTCATTTCCTTTTATGCTTGTGCTGATAGTTTTTAATGTTGTGCTGGCACTTATAAATAGATTGATTCCTCAGATAAATGTGTTCTTTATAGGTCTTCCAGCACAGATATTGATTGGGTTTTTAGCCCTTGTTTTTGGTTCTGTTGTGATTGTTAATATTGGTGTAAATTTATCTGATAAAATGGTTGGTAGTATCTTGGAAGTTATAAAGATTTTAAGTAGGTAAAAGTATGGCAAAAGATCCAAGTAAAACGGAAAAAGCCACACCCCGAAGGCGTCAGAAGGCAAGAGAAGAGGGACAGGTTCTAAGAAGTCAAGATATACCTATCTCTGCAACTTTAACAGCTATTTTCTTAGCTTTTCTATTTTACCTACCTTATGCATATAAAGTGTTGATGGAATATTTTAAATACACATTCTCTGATCCTATCTATCTCCTATCTTCAACAAACTCCGGATTTATATACTACACTGGAAAGGTTATAGGTATGCTTTTACTCCCAATACTGATTTTGCTTTTGGTTGTAGGTGTTGTATCAAATGTTGCCCAGTTTGGTTTTCTATTTACAATGAAGCCTCTGACCCCAAAGATAGATAAACTTAATCCTTTCTCCGGTATAAGGAGGATGTTTTCTCTAACTACTGCTTTTGAACTTATTAGAAATTTACTTAAACTTACGATAGCAGTAGTAGTTTCTTACTTTGTTGTTAGTTATCTCATGTCCGGATTTTTAAGTTTTGCAACAAGCTCTCTGTCTGATCAGATAAAAATATTAATAAAAACTATAATGATTCTTATATTTGCATTTGCTATTTTATCTATTCCTATTGCTGTAATTGATTTTTTTTACAGAAGACATGAGTATGAGGAGAATCTTAAAATGACTAAACATGAAGTTAAAGAGGAGATGAAAAGTTATGAAGGTAATCCTTTGATTAAGAAAGAGATAAGAAAGAAAATGAGAATGCTTGCTTTGAGGAGAATGATAAAGGAAGTTCCAAAAGCAGATGTTGTTATTACAAACCCGGAGCATTTTGCCGTTGCTCTTAAATATGAAAGGGGTAAAATGGATGCTCCGAAAGTTATAGCTAAGGGGCAGGATCTTATAGCTCAAAAGATAAAAGAAGTAGCAAAGGAAAATGGTGTAAAGATTGTAGAAGATCCTCCTCTTGCAAGAGGTTTATACGAATCCTGTGAGGTGGGAGATTATATTCCGGAGAAGTTTTATATAGCGGTAGCAAAAATCCTTGCCGAGATTTACAAAAGTAAAAAAGTTAAGGTTTAGATTGTTCTTTCAGAAGTGTGAGATATTTTAATATTTTATTTACCATGTCAGGGTCTGTGTTATTGAGTATAGCTGCTGCTTTCTTTTCATTCATATTGTATAGTATGAAGGCTATCTCCTGTGGATTCTCTGCTTTTGATATCTTTTTTCCGGCTTCCTCTGGATCCATCTTCTCAAACACTTTTGCAAGTTTTTGGTATCTTTCATCTTTTATCTTTTTGGTTTGTTCTTCAAACTCCTTCTTTAGCTGTTCTAACTTCTGTCTTTCTTCTTTTATTTGTTTTAAAATCTCTTGATTTTTAGCATACTCAGATTTAATATCATTTCTTAACTTTTCCAATCTCTCAGCTTCTTTTTTAAGCTCTTCTGTTTGTCCAAAAACATAACTACTTACTGTTAATAAGCTTACTACGATAAACCTCTTCAGCAACTTCAATCTCCTTTTTCCTATCTAACATTTCTTCTTTCTCTTTATACTTTTTAATTAATATCTCAAAGGCTTTTTTCTGTCCGTATCTCAACTTAATATCTTCTCTTAACTCATCTAAATCTGCCTTTAACTTTTCTTTCTCTTTCTCAAGATACTCTATCTCTTCTAATACAGATTTAATATACTCTATATTAGACATGAGACCAAAGACAGTAGCAGATTTAATATCTAATATATCTACCTTCTTTTTTAGATTTTCTATCTCCTGTTCTAACTCATTATAGTAAGCCATACCTTTAAGGTAAAGTGCTACGGCTTGTTCTATATGGTAGTTCATAGCTTTTATATATCTGTCCGGATTCATTCCTCTTTCTCCTGAATCTGAGATTTGTTGTTGTTTCCTTCTTTTCTCTGTTGTTCTCTTAGGTGTGCTTCTTTATCTGTACCTGTGATAAGGTTTATCTCTATCCTTCTATTCATTGACCTTCCTAAAGCTGAAGTGTTTGGTGCTATTGGTCTTGTATCTGCATACCCCACGGCTGTAAACAGTTTAGGATCCAGACCCTGTTGTATCAAAAATCTCACCACTGCAGCAGATCTTGCCGCAGAAAGTTCCCAGTTAGATGGAAATCCACAACCTGCAGAAGGAGGAACATCATCTGTATGTCCTTCTACCTCAACCGGTAGGTTTGCTTCTCTTATTATCTGACTTACTTCCATTAATAACTCTTGACTTTCGCTACTTATAGCTACACTACACGGTGGAAACAGGATATAGTCAAGTATCCTTATTCTAACACCCATAGGTATAAGCTCAACTTGGACTTTGCCTTCAAGGTTGAGCTGTTTTATTATCTTCTCTACCCTCTCTTTAATTTTTTTTCGGGCATCATCCCTCTTCTGTTTAACTCCTACACCTTCTATTATTGAAGGTGGTGCAGAGCTGGAGATAGGTTTAAAACTAAAAGCAGATGATATTGCTTCAACAAAAGAAGCTAACTTTTTCTTGTCTATAGTAGATATAGCAAAGAGTGCTATAAAAAGTGCCAGTAGTAGACTTAAAAAGTCTGCATAAGGAACCGCCCACCTTTCTCCTGCTCCGTGTTCTTCATGTTTTTTCTTTTTTGCCAACTTATTCCTCTTTTGCCTCAGATTTTCCTGTATAAATCATAAGTTGTTCTCTTAACATTTTTGGATTCTTAGATAGAGCTATGCCTATGATCCCTTCCATAATCATAATTCTGGTCTTTATTATATCTTTTGCTTTTGCTTTCATCTTATGTCCCCATGGTCCAAATAGTAGGTATGAAGATACTATACCTGTAACTGTAGCAGTAAATGCACCTGCTATACCAGCAGCCATCTCTACCGGATTTTCAAGTCTTTTTAGTGCCAAAATAAGACCCATAACTGCCCCAACAAGCCCAAAAACTGGAGTTGTTTCTCCAGCAGTAATCCAGTATTTAGATGCTCCCTCATAATACTCTTCTATTGCTTCTATCTCAAGTTCAAGTCTCTCCCTTATAACTTCCGGTTCCAATCCATCTACAAGCATCTGTAAACCCTTTCTGAAAAACGGGTCTTCTATGTTTCCTATATCTGCCTCTATTGAAAGGATGCCTTCTTTCCTTGCTTTCTCAGCTATCTTAACTATCTGGTCTAAAGTTTCTTCTGGATTTAACTGTGGATTACCAAAAACTATTTTTAACTCTTTGTAAGCTGCCACCACATATTTTTGCTTTGTAGCAACAACAGCTGCAGATAATGTAGTAGGAACAACGATGATGATAGATGATATATGGATAAGTCCAGCTGGATTACCTCCCTCCATTATGTCCCCAACAGCAAACAAAACAAGTGCAGCTATAATTCCACCTATGGTAGTTAAATCCATTTTTCCTCCACCTTATTCTATATTTAGCTCCCTACAGATATATAATAATTTTAACTCTAAAGCCTCTACTTTGTAAACTTTTTCGGTATCTGCCATACTTTCTAAAATAAAACCTATAGCCTCTAAACTGTTTGCATCTACTGATGTTATTATACCTGCTTTCCTATCATTGTATATTATAGGAGTATCCTCTGGAATTCTTTGAGAAAGCTTAAATTTAGCCATAATTCTTGGAGGTTTTCCTCTAAAGTATATTCTTGCTATGACTTCCTGTCCAGTATAACAGCCTTTATCAAAACTGATAGCATATTTGTATATATTTGTTTCAAGTGGAATTATCCCCTCTTTTAATTCTTTATTTATCTTAGGTATACAGTTTTTTATCCTTAAAGATTCAAACTCTTGCTGAGTTATCTCTCTACCATTTAATTTAATCTCTTCTGTGGCAAATATATCAAATCCATCTATTCCTAACCTGAGAGGGTTTCTTAAAATATAAAAATCTTCAGTTTTAATGTACTGAAATTTATCCGGTGTATTTTCAATTTTAAAATTTTCTCTTAAAAACTCTTCACTTCCTTCCCCAAAAATAAAGTAATGGTTAAGATTTAAGGTTTCAAAGTATACTTTTAATGAAAGCTTTAATCTGTTAAAACTATCTATCCTTATTTGGGAATCTCCTTCAAAATCAAGAACAAACTCCTCTCCATCTTTTAATACGAAAAAATCATCTATTGGATATCCTTTACCGGTTAACATAAGGTTGTAGTTAAACTTACCATTTTCAAGCTGCTTGATATCATTTGTAAGTATACTGTTTAAAAATGCAACATGATCCGGAACTTGTCCCATTTTGGGAGATAGTACTTTGGAACTTTTACCGTAAACTCTTATTTTTCCTCTATTTAGCTTTATCCAATTCATCCTGTCTCCTTTTGATGAATATAAATGACGTTTCAATCTATTTTACTATAATACTGCTTTAAATAGCCTATTTGAATTAGATAACTTTATAATACAATGATTATAATCAGTTAGTATTTGCTAACAAAATTTTATGGTAGTATGATATTAATTAGTTAAAACTTACTAACTTATAGGAGGAAACCATGGCAAAGATCGTAATTGCAGGAAGCGGCTTTGCAGGGCATTATGCTGCTATGATTTTAGCCGATAGGCTAAAAGGAAGGGGTAACCATGAGATAACTGTGGTCACTCCAAATGAAACATTTAATTACATTCCCTCTCTTATTTGGGTTGGTGTAGGTCAGATGCCTGTTGAGAAAACTCAGTTCAAATTGAAACCTGTGTATGATAAATTTGGCATTAATTACGAGAGAGCTTTCTTAACAGAGGTCCACCCTGATGAGAACTATGTCATAATTGAAAGTTATGACACGAGAACTCCAAAGAGATTAAACTACGACTTCTTACTTGTTGCAACAGGTCCGAAGTTAAACTTTGATGCTACTCCTGGACTTGGTCCTGATAAAGGTTATACCTACTCTGTATGTACACCTCCTCACGCTGTAGAAACTGCAAAAGCTTATCTTGAACTTGTAAAGAGACTTGAAAAAGGAGATAAAGCCAGGATAGTTATAGGAACTGGACACGGTGGTTGTACTTGTCAAGGAGCAGGATTTGAGTTTATAACCAACGTTCATAATGACCTTGTAGATAGGGGTTTAAGAGATAAGGTTGAGCTTATATGGTTATCTAATGAACCTAAACTCGGAGATTTTGGAATAGACGGCCTTGAAGCTAAAAGAGGTTCTCTTATTTTCACTGCAGAGATGATGGCTGAAGCTATATTCTATGATTACGGAATAAAGTATGAGATAAGAAGTCATGTCCATAAAGTAGATGAAAAGAAGATATATACAGAGAATATAGAAGGAGAGTTTAAAGAGATTGAGTATGATTTTGCTATGTTACTTCCTCCTTTTGCCGGACAACCTATAAAGTGGATAGACAAAGATGGAAATGATATAAAAGATAAAGTATGTAATCCTGCTGGATTTGTAAAGGTAGATGCCGTGTACGGTAAACCTTATGAAGAGTTAGACGGTCCGGATTGGCCTAAAACATATCAAAACCCTGTTTATAAAAACATATTTGCAGCAGGTATAGCATTTGCACCACCTGGACCTTTATCTAAACCAAGTAAATCACCAAACGGAACATTGATAGCTCCGGCTCCACCAAGAACTGGATACACTGCAGAGCTTTCTGGTAAAGCTGCTGCTTTAAACATAGTTGATATGATAGAAGGAAGAGAACCTCAAAATACAGCTTCTATGGCTGAAACTCCGGGATTGTGTGTTGCTTCTATGAAGAACGGAATACTTAATGGAATGGCCGGAACAATAGCTATCTATCCAGTAGCAAGAAATAGAGCTAAATATCCGGAATACGGAAGAGATTTAGATTTATGTGTTGCAGAACCTGGAAAAGCTGGTGCTTGGTTTAAATTAGGTCTTCATTATGCTTTCTTATGGAAGTTACAAGGTAAACCATTCTGGAAATTAATACCTTAAATTTAGGAGGAGAAGCAATGGCACAGGCAAAGTTTAGATTTTCAGATTCAGACAGAAGAAAAATGCACTCTCTCATTTCACA
This sequence comes from Hydrogenothermaceae bacterium, assembly GCA_026418455.1. Taxonomy (GTDB): domain Bacteria; phylum Aquificota; class Aquificia; order Aquificales; family Hydrogenothermaceae; genus JAOABC01. Next base: position 689,671 of record JAOABH010000004.1, on the reverse strand, counting down.
ATTTTTCAGAGCAATATCTTTAGCTTTTCACTTTTTAAAGCTGGTAAAAATTGCTGAAAAAGGTTATAAAACTCATTAATATCTATGGTGGGCTTTACAGCCCACCTTATTATCTGTAAAGATTGTTTTTATAAATATAGTCGGCAACTTCTCTCGTAACTAAATATCTAATAGAGAGACCTTTCTTTATCCTGTCTCTGATCTCTGTAGATGATATATCTATTCTTCTTTGAAAATACAGATATACTCCGGTTTTGCTAAAGTCTATTACGTTATTATTATATGTCTTTACATTACTGTCTATTTTATTAACCACTTCTTTTACCTGCTTTATATTAACTTTATCTCTTGAAACAACTATGAAGTTTGCAGTGTTAAGTAACTTTTTTGGCTCTTTCCATCTCTCAAGGGTTAAAAATGCATCTGTTCCAACTATAAACGCTGGATTATATCCTAATCTCTCTTTGAAAAAATTAACAGTATCTATGGAGTAAGATTTACCTATTTTCTCAATTTCGTAAGTTGATATCTCAAAGTTTGGATTATCAGAAATTGCAAGGGTAAGCATATTTAATCTATCTACTGCAGAGGCGGAGTGAGAAAATTTTAAAGGAGATAGATAAGCAGGAACAAAAATTATCCTTTCTAAATTAAAGTACTCTCTTATATCTTCAGCTATACGAAGGTGACCCAGATGAACTGGGTCAAAACTACCTCCGAATAATGCAACTGCCATTATCTTAAAGGAAGAGATATATAGGTTTTTATATCTTGTCTCTGTATATAAAGTAAAACGCTATCAGAGCCAGATTTTATAGCTTGTTTTATCTCTCTCCAAAATTCAGCTGAATTTCTTACAGGTTTTTTGTTTACAGATAGAATAATATCTCCTGCCTGTAATCCAGCATCTTCTGCATTAGAGCCACTTTTTACACCATAAACTAAAACGCCATAATCAACCTTAGGAAGTCCGTATTTTTGTATAATCTGTGGAGTTATATCTTTAACTATCAGCCCTAAGCTATTTTCATCAGGAGTTTGTTTTTCCTCCGTATTATCTGTTACTTCTTCAAAAGGTACTGTTTTAACTTTAAACTCTAATGTTTTACCATCTCTTAAAACATTTATTGAAACCTCTGTTCCCGGAGGATTTTTCATAATTTGATTTTGTAGTTCAGAAACATCAGCAATTTTTTTACCATTTACTTCCACTATAACATCTCCTGCCTTTATTCCAGCTTTATCTGCTGGACCACCTGGTTGAACGTTTGAAACTATGGCTCCATAATTTATTCCAAAATGTTCTGCTAATTCCGGAGTAACAGGTTGGACTATTACTCCTATCTTACTCCTTTTAACTTTTCCGTATTGTAATATCTGCTCCATAACCCATTTAGCTTGGTTTACTGGGACTGCAAACCCAAGTCCTTGTGCTCCCTGTATTATAGCTGTATTAATTCCAACAACTTCTCCTCTTATATTAACCAGAGGACCTCCGGAGTTTCCTGGGTTGATTGCTGCATCTGTCTGAATAAATCCTTCACCTGGTCTGTCTTCTATCTGCCTATTTTTTGCAGATACTATACCTGTTGTAATTGTATCTGTAAGTCCAAGGGGACTACCTATAGCTATAACACTGCTTCCTACTTTTAAAGCATCTGAATCTCCAAGTTTAAGCATATTCTCCGCTGCAAATTTTTCTATTCCTTTTTTGAATGGAACTCCAACAACAGCAATATCACTTAATTTATCTCCACCTATAACTTTACCTTCTACCGTAACTCTGTTTTTAAACAAAACTTGTATATTTTTAGCATTTTCTACAACATGGTTATTTGTAAGCAGATAAACCATCTTTTTGTCGTAATCTATGGCTACTATAAATCCTGAACCAAGTCCCTGTCTTCTCTGTTTAAATTCCGGTTGATTTGGAATACCAAAAAAATCACCAAAAGGCATATCAAAGAAAGGATTTGGAACTTTTACCTCTTGGGTTGTGTATATGGTTGCAACACCATTAGACACTTTTTCTATAAGTGCTATTCTCTCTTTTTCTTCTGCTTCTAAATTAGGATAAGTTAAGGGCGGGTCGTTATTCATAACAAATGACTTGCCAAATTTTGAAGAAAATTGAGCCAATCCTATGTAAGCAACAGTTAGGACTATCATAATAGGTAAAACAAATTTTTTCATAATCCTTATAACCTCCTTTTTGTTTATCAACTTTTTCCTCTCTGTTGAATGGTATAATTATTATAATATTAACTTCAAGAGGTTCAATAAACAAGTGTTAAATAAGATTAAAACATACCTTGAACTTATTAAGTTTTCACACACAGTTTTTGCTCTTCCCTTTGCCTTTGCTTCTGTTTTTATGGTGGAAAAGAATATTCCATCTTTTGATAAGATTTTTTGGATTTCTTTAGCTTTAATCTTTGCAAGAACTGCTGGAATGGCTTTTAATAGATATATAGATCTTCCTATAGATAAGTTAAATCCAAGGACTAAAAATTGGTCTTCTGCATCTGGAAAAGTTAAACCATTAGAGATAATGGCAATTGGAATTTTATCCTCTTTAGCTTTTATGTATGCTTCTTATAACCTCAATATGCTTGCTTTTTGGCTTTCACCAGTCGTTATTTTACTTTTACTTCTTTACCCTGCTGGTAAGAGATTCACTGAGTATGTCCATCTTATATTAGGATTGGTTTACTTTTTAATTCCTATCGCTGTAAGTATAGCTTTAAAAGGATATGTTGAGCCGTCTATGGTAGCTTTGGGAGTTGCTATGGCATTCTGGGTAGCTGGATTTGATATACTTTATGCATTGCAGGATTATAGTTTTGATAAACAGTATGGTATCTATTCTATTCCTGCAAAGTTTGGTATAAAGAGAGCTTTACAGATATCAAGATTGTTTCATATATTAACGTTTATATTCATTGTTGTTTCCGGAATATTGTCCAACATGGGATATATATACTTTGCAGGGCTGATTATCTTAGCAGGCTTTCTTGGATATGAGCACAGTCTTATAAGAGAAGATGACTTGTCAAAGATAGATAAAGCATTCTTTACAGTAAATGGATTTGTAAGTATAATTTTCTTACTTTTTGTAGTTGGTGATATATTTTGGAGGTTTTGAATATGTATGAAGATGTTATGAAGATAATGGAAGTTTTACCCCATAGATATCCATTTTTACTTGTAGATAGAATACTGGATCTTGACCTTGAGAATCTGAAAGTGGTTGCCCTTAAAAATGTTACGTATAACGAACCGTTTTTTGTTGGACATTTTCCAAACAATCCTGTTATGCCCGGAGTGTTGATTATAGAGGCTATGGCTCAAGTAGGAGCTTATATGATGCTTAAAAAAGCTCAGATAGAAAACGGAACTGTCCTTTTTGCAAGTATAGAGGAAGCAAAGTTTAGAAAACCTGTAGTGCCGGGAGACCAACTTATATTTGAAGTGGAAGGTATAAATATCAAAAAATCTATGGGAAAGATTAAAGGTGTTGCTAAAGTTGATGGGCAAGTAGTTTGTGAAGCTACACTGATGGCAGCTGTGAGGAAAGGTTAGAAATCATAAATCTAACCGAAGATTTATGTTAAAATTAATGTTATGTTCAGATTAAATTTCAAGCTATTTAACTTTTTAATAAGCTTTTATCTGGTTTTTACTAATTTTGTAGTGACTACCCATAATCACAGTGATGGTGAGATACATCCAGACTGTCAGGTATGTGTCTTTCAACTTAACCAACAATCAGAAGACCCGTCTGATTTAGGTTTTTATTATGAGATAAAATCAGAGCAAGTCTCATATATATCGGTTTTAGAGTCAAAATTAATATCAAAAGATTTCCCAATAAACGCCCTTCCAAGGAGTCCTCCTGCTTTAGTTTAAATTAAAAAAATCTTTTTCTTTTAAGTATTTAAAAAACTAAAGTAGGAGGTATAAGTATGAAAAAGTTGTTTTTTGCAGGATTATTGTGTATTACATTTACAGCTTCAGCATCAGACGATATTCAGCAACTAAAAGAAGAGTTAAAGAAACAGCAAGAGATAATAAACCAACTTCAAGAAAAAGTTAAAGAACTTCAAAAACAACAAGAGATAACCGAAGAAACCAAACAGAAACTTAATCAACTACATCAATCTCAGATAGATAAACTTCTTTCTAATCCATTTTCTCAGGCTAAATTTGTCCCAGATATATCACTTATAATGGACTTTTCTTATGTAAGTAGAAACTTAACAGATGTTACTTATAAAGCTGTTAATATACCAGGATTTAACCATGGACTGTTTCATTCTCACGGTGGTAATAGTGAAGCTCCATACAATGCGGAGAGAGGATTTAACTTTAACTATAGTGAGCTGTATATATCTCAAGCAGTAGACCCTTACTTTGACTTGGTTGGAATATTTCATTTAGGAGAAGGCTCTTTTGAGATAGATGAGGGATATTTTAGGACCAAATCTCTACCATTTAATCTACAACTTAAAGGTGGTAAGTTTTACAGTAAGTTTGGAAGACTCAACGAGCAACACCATCATGTCTGGGATTTTGTAGATGCACCTTTAATTTACAGAGCAGTCTTTGGAGAACATAATCTTTTGGAAAAAGGAGCTCAACTTACATGGCTTGCTCCAACACCTTTCTATCTTATGTTTGGTGTGGAGGTATTTCAAGGAGATAATGAGAACAACTTCAACAGGAATGGATTTTTAGTGCCAAATACAAATCCGATAAACACAACTCCAACAGATTATCTTAAAATTTCTGACACTAAGAAGCCAAACCTTTATACATTCTTTATAAAACCATCTTTTGATATAGGTAATCTGTCTATACTTGGAGGATTTTCTTATGCAGAAGGTAAAACGAGAATAGACCATCTTGAAGATGAAACTCCCCATGCACTTACTGGAACAACAAAGATATATGGTTTAGATCTGACTGTAAGATATAGCATAGATTCTTATAGATACATAACTTGGCAGTCAGAGTATATACATAGAAATTTTGATGGAGTTAGATATGGATATGATAATGCCAATAATCTAATAACTTCTTTTTTGGATAAAAAGCAGGCTGGTTTTTACTCTCAACTTGTATATAAATTTGACCAACGGTGGAGAGTTGGAGCAAGATATGACTTGATAAATAAAAATGATGTCTTTGTAAATAATACAGACAGTAATCAGCCGGACAATCTTTACAAATATTCGTTTATGATAGACTTTTTACCTTCTGAATTTTCAAGGATAAGATTACAGTATAATTGTGACAGGTCTCTTTTCTTAGATGGTGAAAGAAAGCCTAATAATGAGATTATTTTACAGTTTAATATGGCTATAGGAGCACATGGAGCCCATGGATTTTAATATAAAAACTATCTGAGAGGTGGTAGATTATGAGAATTTTAATTTCCATAATTTTAACAATTTTTATCGGTTTTAATATTGCAAAAGCAGATATAAAAGTGGTCACTACATATCCGTATATAGCAAGTATAGTTAAGGAAATTGTGAAGAATAAGGCTACTGTTGAAAGTCTTGCAGAAGGAAATTTAGATCCTCACTTTATAGTCCCGAAACCTTCCCTTGTTGTTAAATTAAGAAATGCTGATTTAATCATAATAAATGGAGCTGGTTTAGAGATAGGCTGGCTTCTACCACTTATAAATCAAGCAAGTAATCCTAAAATTAATCCATCTTCCTCCGGATTCTTAGATCTATCTCAATTTGTAAATCTCATACAGAAACCTGAAACTGTATCAAGATCTATGGGAGATGTCCATCCCGAAGGAAACCCACACTTCCATTTAGATCCTTACAACATTCCAGTTATAGCTGATGTTATAACAAACAAACTCTGTAGGTTAGATGTTTCTAACTGTAAATTTTACGAGAGTAATAACACAGACTTTAAAGAGAGATGGAAAAAGAAGTTAAAAGAGTGGAATGAAAAACTGTCTATACTTAAAGGGAAAAAAGTCGTAGGATACCATAAACTTTTTGATTACTTTATAGAGAGATACAATTTAAATCTGATTGGAACATTAGAACCTCTTCCTGGAATACCTCCTAATGCCAAACATACTGAAAATCTCATAAACATTGCTAAATCCCAAGGATTAGATTATATATTCCAAGATGTTTACCATTCCCAAAAACCAGCTAAATTTTTAGCAGAAAAAACTGGTGTGAGGATGATTATACTACCTCATGATGTTGGATCTATCCCAGAAGTGAAGGATATTTTCGGACTTTTTGATGAGATAGTTAGGAGATTAACACAGTGATAGAATTACTACTTCCAGCTTTAGTACTTTCTTTTGTACTTTTAGTTATCCATAGCTACTTTGGATTACAGATAATAAAGAGAAATATCATATTTACAGATTTAGCAGTAGGACAGATGGCAGCTTTGGGAGTTGCCATCTCCCTTTATATATTTGAAGGAGCTTACAGTTATATTTTTTCCTTAATCTTTGCAGTATTTACAGCTTCTGTTATAGCTTATATTCAATACAGAAGTGATGAAACTCAGGAAGCTTTTATTGGACTTTTATACGCTCTTGGGATATCTGGAGTTTTTATTGTAATGTCTAAATCTCCTCATGGACTTGAAGAGTTAAATAATCTTCTTGCATACGATATTCTTTTTACTGGATATAGTGAGATATTTAGAGTGATGACTCTATATGTATTTGTCGGCATTACACTGTATTTTGTAGTAAATAGGCTATCTGGATTTACGAAAGATTTTCTCTTTTTTATACTTTTTGCTATAACCCTAACAAGTTCTGTCAAACTTGCCGGAGTTTTTGTAGTGTTTTCTATACTGATAGCTCCAACATTAATATCCCTTAAACTGTTCTCTAAAAACCATCTACTCTACTCAACTCTCATCGGCACATTTCTCATACTTATCTCTCTTATGCTATCTTACAACTTTGATCTTCCAACGGGATATACAATCGTTTTTATAAATGCTTTAGCTTCTATTTTGGTTAGTTTAGTAGTGGTAAAATAGAAAAGTGGAAATATTTTTAGTTTGTGAGGCTAAATTGAGATTAATTGTTAAATATAGAGGACAGAATAAGGTTTTAGAGTTTGATAAGGATAAAGTTAAAGCAGGTGATATACTGAAAGCTTTAAATCTTTCTAAGGATTTTGCTTTTGTGGTTAGAAATGGTGAGATAGTTCAGGAAAACGAAGAGATAACCCAAAATGATGAGATAAGAGTAGTCAATGCTATATCCGGAGGAATATTTTGAGAAGATGTTTTAAATGTAAAGAAAAAGCTCAGGTTTACTTACCACAACATAGATTAGCAATGTGTAAAGACCATTATATAGAATGGTTTGAAGGTAGAGTAGAAAAAACTATTAAAGAGTTTAAGATGTTTTCTAAATTAGATAAAGTATTAGTTGCAGTTTCCGGAGGAAAAGACAGTCTATCCCTATGGCAATCTCTTGTTAAGCTTGGATATGATGCAGATGGATTTTATATTAACCTTGGTATAGGTGAATATTCTCAACAATCTTTTATCTTAGCAACTGAGTTTTCAAAAAAATTAGGTAAAACTTTATATACAATATCCCTCAAAGATGAGATTATGCCTATTCCAGATATAAAGAAATACGACAACAGACCTGCTTGTTCTGTCTGTGGGACTTTAAAGAGATACTATATGAATAAATTTGCAAAAGATAATGGATATAGAATAATAGCAACCGGGCATAATCTTGATGATGAGTCAGCAGTTTTATTTTCTAACACACTTAACTGGAGTATAGATTATCTAAAAAGACAGTATCCGGTTTTACCAGAGGAAGATGGATTTATAAAAAAAGTTAAACCATTATGTAAAATATCAGAAAAAGAAAGTGCTATGTATGCTGTATTATCAGGAATTGAGTATATAGAGGAAGAATGTCCTTTTTCTGAAGGAGCTACATCTATAGATTACAAAATATTTTTATCTAACCTTGAAGAGAAAAGCCCCGGGACTAAATTGAGATTTTACAGTGAGTTTTTAAGAAAGATGTATCCTATTTTAAAACAGACAGAAGAAAAGCCTACTTTAAACAGCTGTAAAATCTGTGGAGAACCAACTACCGGAGAGATATGTTCTGTATGTAATTTAAAACAAAAATTAAAAAGTAAAGTAGAGGTATGAAAAAGATGAAATTTTTAATAGAAATTAATGATGAAACCAAAGCTAAAAGTTTGATGGTGTTGTTAAACAGTTTAGACTTTGTAAAAGATATAAAAGTAATTTCAGAGGAAAAAGGTAAGAAACCTAATTTTGAATCAATCTTTGGTTTATGGAAAAATAGAGAAGAAAATTTAGATAGATTAAGAAAAAAGGCATGGGGAGAACTTTGGAAAACCTAATTTTATTAGATACGAACATAATTATAGAACTTCTAAAAGGTAATGAAAAAACAAAAGCTTTATTAAACAATATAAACAGTAATTTTTCCGTAAGTGTTATAACACAAATGGAGTTATATTATGGAGCTTTTAATAAAAAAGAATTAATAAAAATAAAAAAATTTTTGAGTGAATTTAATATTTTTCACATTGATGAAGAGATATCTAAAAAAGCCATAGAATTAATAGAAAAATATTCTAAAAGTCATAATCTCAATATTCCTGATGCTTTAATAGCTTCTACAGCAATCTGTAAAAAAGCGATTTTACTGACCTATAACCTTAAAGATTTTCAATATATAGAAAATTTAAAAATATTTAAAGAGGTATGAAAAAGATGAAATTACTTGCCCCATCAATACTGTCTGCAGATTTCTCAATATTGGGAGAACAGATAAAAGAAGTAGAAGAAGCCGGAGCTGATATAATCCATCTTGATATAATGGATGGAGTATATGTCCCTAATATAACTTTTGGTATTCCGGTTATAGAATCAATAAGACCTATAACAAAACTTCCCTTTGATGCCCATCTTATGATAGTTAATCCAGAGAAATATGTTTTAGATTTTATAAAAGCTGGAGTAGATATGATATCCTTCCATATGGATGCAACAATCCATTCTCATCGGCTTGTAGATCAGATAAAAAGTAACGGTGCTAAAGCTGGTGTAGTCTTAAATCCAGCAACACCTGTAAATACATTAGAGGAGATTATACATTATATAGATTATGTTCTCATAATGTCAGTTAACCCAGGATTTGGCGGTCAGAAATTTATACCACAGACAGCCCAAAAAGTTACAAAACTGATTAGTCTTATGGAAGAATCTGGTAATACGGATATACTTATAGAGATAGATGGTGGAGTAGGGCAGGATAATATAGGCTATCTATCTATGCTTGGAGTAAATATATTTGTAGCTGGAAGTGCAGTTTTTAAAGGAAATATTAAAGAAAATGTTAAAAAGTTAAAAGAAAAGATGCAGGTAGCCATATGAGAGGTGATAAAAATGTTTGTCAAAGATATATCAAAAGAAGAGTTAAAGCAGTTATACGATAAAGATTTTCCATTGTGGGCTGAGATTAATCTACAACTTCTCAAAGAGAAAGCCTATGAACTTGTTGATTGGGAGAATCTACTTGAGGAGATTGAAGATATGGCTAAATCTGATTTAAAAGCATGTATAAGTTATCTTGCTATTATTTTAGAACATCTTTATAAGATTGATAACTTTAAACATCTTGCAGGAGGAGAGCTGGCAGGCAATAAATGGAGAAAAAGTGTATTAACATCAAGGAATAATATACTATCTATTTTAGAACATTATCCAAGCCTGAAAAATAAACTTCCGGAGGAGCTAAACACTGCTTGGATTTATGCAAAGGGATACTTAAAGAACTGGCTTATAGAAAATGATTACAATCCAGAAGACTTTAATATCCCGGCTCAATGCCCATATACATACCAAGAAGCTATGGAAAGAAAACTTTAAAAGGAGATTAAGATGGATTACAGAATAAGAACTTGGCCTGACAAGATACTTAAAGAACCTACGAAAGAGGTGGATTTTTTTGATGAAAGATTAAAAGAGTATATAGATAAAATGTGGGAGTTTATGTATAAAGAGGAAGGAGTGGGACTTGCAGCAAATCAGATAGGGATACCTTATCAGATACTTGTCCTTGATACAACTGTCAGAGAAAAGAGAAGGGAGGAAGAGAAGGAAGATCCAGTTAAGATGGTGCTCGTAAATCCAAAGATAGTGGAAAAAGAGGGAGAAGTACAATCAACAGAAGGTTGTTTAAGTTTTCCAGGAGTTCAGATAACAATTCCAAGAGCTAAGAGAGTAAAAGTGGTGGCAAAGAATGAAAAAGGAGAAGATGTTGTAGTGGAAAGTCAGGAGTTTCTTGCAATCGTTTTACAACATGAGATAGACCATCTAAACGGCATTCCTTTTATAAACTATCTTTCGCCTTTAAAGAGAAAACTTGTCTTAGATAAATATCTCAAATCTTTAAAAGAAAGAGAGCTTGAAAGAGCTTAAAGGAGGAGTAAATGTTCCCTGATTTGATAACAATAGGTGGATTTACTATCCACACTTATGGAGTATTAGTTGCAATAGGATTGCTGGTTGGATTTTATGTTGGACTTTATTTTGCTAAGAAAGAAGGGATAACTGAGAAAGATTATGAAAACACATTTTTGATTACAGTTTTTGCTGGAATATTTGGGGCAAGAATTGCTTACATAATAGAGCATAAAGAGGAGTTTAACTCGGTTTTTGATTTTGTGGCTATTTGGAATGGTGGCATAGATTGGTTTGGTGGATTTATAGGTGGTTTGGTTGGATCATTAGCATATTTAAGTTATAAAAAGATATCTCTATTAAAATTTGCTGATGTGGCCGGAATAGCTATTCCTATCGGACATTTTTTTGGAAGACTTGGTTGTACTTCTGCAGGATGTTGTCATGGAAAGCCTGTTCCTGAGGATTCACCTTTTAGAGATATAGCTATAATCTTTCCAAATGATCCACACTGTCAGGCACCTGCCGGAGTTCCGCTTTATCCTACGCAACCTGTAGAAGCTCTCGGTAATTTAACCATATTTTTTATACTGTTTTATATATACAGAAAAAAATCTTTTGATGGACAGATATTCAGTCTTTATCTTGTACTTTATGGTTTGGAGAGATTTTTACTTGAATTTTGGAGAGGAGTGACACCACCTATTCCAGGACTTGGACTTACTTGGAATCAGATTGTAACTTTAGGTATGGTGATTTTCGGTTTAACATCTTTCTTTATACTTAAAAGTAGATATAACAAACAACAGATATCTTCCTAATGAAGTTGTTTAATCTCTTTAACAAAAAAGTTTTTAAGATAGAACCTGGATTAGATAGAATTAATAAAGCTTTGGAATATATAGGAAATCCACATCAAAATTTAAACTCAGTATTAGTTGCAGGCACAAATGGTAAAGGTTCAACATCTGCTTACATAGAAAGTCTGTTTAGATATCATAGATTTAAAACTGGACTATTCACTTCACCACATCTGATAAGAGAGAATGAAAGATGGCAGGTTAATAGAGAAAGCATTGATGATAAAAAACTTGAAAATTACATAAAAGATTTAAAGCCTGTAATAGAGAAATTTGAATTAACATACTTTGAAGCTTCAACATTACTGGCTTTTAAATATTTTTATGATGAGAAAGTAGATATTGCTGTAGTTGAAGTTGGACTTGGTGGTAGATGGGACGCTACTAATACACTCTATCCTGATGTGTCTGTTATAACAAATGTATCTTTTGATCATATGCATATGCTTGGAAACACCCTAAAAGAGATAGCCTTTGAAAAAACGGGAATAACAAGAGAAGATAGACCAGTAATAGTAGGTAGAAATCAGGAAGAGATTATATACTGGTTAAATCAAAGAAATATTAAAGAAAGATATATATCTATGGTTGATTTTAAATTTTTAGAGAAGGATTTTAATAGATTTAGCTATACCTTTAGAGACTTCTTTATAGATGAGATAGAGTTATCAATGATAGGGACAAGACAGATAGAGAATGCTTCAACTGGATTAACAGCTTTTTTGGTATATATGAATAGGAAAAACTTAAAAGTAGATTATGTCTCTGTTAAAACAGCATTAAAAAATACAGTTTGGCAAGGTAGAATGCAGATTATCTCAAAAGAGCCTGTTATCATTTTAGATGGAGCCCATAATACAGAAGGTCTTGAAAGGACTTTTAAAGAGTTAAAATCTATATTTCCAGAAAAAAAGATTTTTACCATCTACTCATTTTTAAAAGATAAAGATATTAAATCTATGTTTGATATAATTAAGGAAAATTCAGATTATACCTTAGCAACAACGATAGATATTTCAAGAGGTATGAGGAAGGAAGATTTTGAGAGTTTGGGAGAGTATAACTTTGAACCTGATTTTAAAACTGCAATACAAAAAGCAGTTTCGGTTTCTGAAGGAGATAAAATAATACTAATTACTGGGTCTTTATATCTGATAGGAGAGGTTCTTAATGGATGGAATACTGTTAGTAAATAAGCCAAAATTTATAACATCAAATGATTTAGTGCAAAAAATAAAAAAATATACAGGTGAAAAAGTAGGACATACAGGAACACTTGATTATGTAGCCCAAGGTTTGATGGTTTTAACATTTGGAAAGGCTACGAGATTTACACAGTTTCTACAAAAATTAGATAAAGAGTATATAGCTACTGGAAAACTTGGAGAGATAACGGATACATATGATAGTCAGGGAAAGGTTATACAGGAAAACCCTGTAAATATAAGCAAAGAAAATTTAAAAGAGATTATATTATCCTTTGTAGGAGAGTATTACCAATTTCCACCACCATATTCAGCTAAAAAAATAGGAGGAAAAAGAGCTTACCAACTGGCAAAAAAAGGAATAGATCCACAGCTTAAACCTGTAAAAGTTAGCATCTACAACATAGAGATATTAAATATAGATATTCCTTATTTTATAATTAAAGTATCCTGCTCAAGTGGGACTTATATAAGGTCTCTTATAAAAGATATAGGGGATAAAACAGGTTCAGGAGCTTATATGACTGAATTAACAAGGACAAAAGTAGGACAGTTTAAAGTTGAAGATTCATTGACCTTAGATGAGTTATTGAATATGAAGAAGGAAGATATTGAAAAAAGATTAATATCTATAAAAGAGGCTCTTTACTTTATGGAAAGTTTGGTTTTGAGAAATGAATATGTAAGAAGATTTAAACACGGTCAAAAAATTGAAGTTAATATAAAAGATTTAGACACTATAAAAGTTTTAGATGAATCTGAAAATCTTGTAGGTTTAGGGAAAGTTGAAAACAGAGTTTTAAAACCTATAATTGTTGTTCAGTAATCATTAGTTAGCAATATCTAACCTATACTTAAACTGGTATAATACTTAAAAACTTGCCAAGAGGTTATGGTGTTAAATGTGGATACTTGGTTTACACGATGAAGGGTATAGGAAAACGAGAAAATCTATACTTGAACTTGTAGGAAATACACCGCTTATAAAGGTTGATAGGTCTCTCCCGGAAGATATAAAGAAAAAAAATGTGGAGATTTATGCCAAACTTGAAAGTTATAATCCTGGAGGGTCTGTAAAGGATAGACCTGCTACAAGAATGATAGTTGATGCAATAAATTCCGGAAAACTTACAAAAGATAAAGTGATAATAGATGCAACTTCCGGAAATACAGGTATAGCTCTTGCAATGGTTGGAACAGCCCTTGGCTATCAAGTTGAACTTGCTATGCCCTCTAATGTTAGTGAAGAGAGAAAAAGAATAATAAAGGCTTTTGGAGCTAAGATCCACTTTACAAATCCACTTGAAAGCACAGATGGAGCTATAATTTATGTACGAAAACTTGTTGAGAAAAATCCGGATAGATACTTTTATATAGACCAGTATAATAACGACTCAAACTGGAAAGCTCATTTTGAATCAACAGCTGTTGAGATATGGAATCAGACAGAGGGAAGAATTACCCACTTTGTAGCCGGAATAGGAACTGGTGGGACAGTTATGGGAACTGGAAGAAGGTTGAAGATATACAATCCGGATATACAGATTATAGGAGTCCAACCTGACAGTCCTTTTCACGGAATAGAGGGATTAAAATACATAGAGACATCTATAAAGCCGGGGATTTTTGATGAAAACAGACTTGATAGAACAATGTTTATAGGAACTGATATTGCATACCAGAGAGCAAGGGAGTTGTCAAGATTAGAAGGTGTGTTTGTAGGTCAGTCATCAGGAGCTGCTTATGAAGCAGCAATAAGAATTGCAAGGGAAATTGAAGAAGGTGTTATTGTTTTTGTATGTCCTGATGGTGGAGAAAAGTATCTTACAACAGCTTTGTATGACTATTAATCTGCATATGATTGAAAATCTCTCTTGTGTTATTCTTGCCGGTGGACAGAGTAAGAGAATGGGGCAGGATAAAGCTTTTCTTAATTTTTACGGCAAAACCTTTATTAGAGTTATTGCAGAGAAACTGTCTAAAAAATGCTCTCAGCTTATAGTTTCTGCCAACAAAGAAGAATACATATACAGAAAAGAACTTGAAGGAATAGATTTTGATTTTGTTAAGGATATTAATCCATTTGAAGGACCTTTAAATGCTGTTTCATCTGTTTCTGAATATATTAAAAATGATTATGTTTTTATAGCTACCTGTGATACACCTTTTATAAATGAAAATCTTATAGATCTATATCTGTCTATAATAGATAGCTATGATGGAGTTATTCCAATCATTGATGGAAAGTTTCAGACTTTAAACACTCTATACACTAAGAAAGCTTTGGAAAAAGCTAAGGAAGTTTATAAAGAAAGTAAATCTCTCATGAGCTGGATTAGAAATTTAAATTACTTTGTTCCTGAAACAAAGGCAATAAAACAGTTAGATAATGCTCTTTTGACCTATAAAAGTATAAATACTCCGGCTCAGTATGAAGAATTTGTGATTAGAAAAATCTGAAAGTTATTCCACTATAAATGGAGTAATTGTTTTCTAGATTAAACATCTTTCCTATTCCTAAACCTATCTCTACTTTCCCTTTACTATAACCTATACCTATTAATCCACCTTTTTCTGTCTCTCCGTAAGAGCTTATGTAGAGCGAAGATATTACACTAAAGTTTTCGGTAAAGTTATACTCTATGGATAGAGATTGAAAAATCTCATATTCTCCAAGAGGTCTATCTTTATGGACCATATAAGAGCTGTTTGCGTACATTCTAAATTGTTCTAAATCAATCTGAGATATAAGGGTTATACCATAGCTTATATGATGCTCACTGAATTCACTATGTTTTTTTATCGGATATCCCAAATAAGGTTTGATTGCAAATTTAACTCCATTTTTATCAAAGAATCTGTATTTTACTTCAACGAATGGGTCTGCCATATCAGAATAGGTATTTTCATAGCTTTCTAAATATCCAACAGGAATATTTATGGCTACGTCAGTTAAATCATTATAGCCGTATGTAAAATTAAAAATATAGCTACCTTCCTTTTCTCCCAGATTATCTGTATAGAAAAAGTAGTTTTCGTTTTGAGAGTTTGAAGTTCCTAATGTTTCTGTATCATCCCAGATGAGAGCTTTTTTCCCAGCATAAGCATATGATTGTAAAAATACAAAAATAGCAACGGCTAATCTTATAATCTTCATTTGAAATCCTCTATTTTATCGATAGAGAGTACTTTATAATATTTGAGATTAAATCTCAATGATAAATTGGGTGATTTCATCATATTTCAAAAATCAATCTTTTCCTGCCAAAGCCTTTAATATTAACGGTGCTATCAATGTAGTAAATGCCACTACAAATATAATTACAGCATAGAGTAAATCATCAAACAGTTTTGATTGTTTTCCTATCTCTGCAAATATTAATCCTACTTCCCCACGGGGAAGCATGGAAAAACCAATAAGAAGCTTCTCTTTTATAGTTGCTTTTATGAAAAATCCAGATGCTACTTTACCTATAATTGCAATCAGAAGTAGAACTATTGATATCTTCCAAAATTCCGGAGAGCTAAAATCTATTTCTTTTAAATTTAAGCTCAAACCGATGGATACAAAGAAAATTGGAGTTAAAACATAAACAAGGGGATGTATTGAATGCTCTATTTTGTCTATCATCTTTTCTTTTTCTTCTATTCTTAAAAATGCTGCAAATGGGATAACAAATCTTCTTGATAGAGCAAGACCTACTGTAAACGCTCCAAGTATTTCCGGAGAACCTACCTGATGAGATAGGTAGGCAAACAAGAATATTACGGACATTATAGCAACTGGAATAAATTCTTCACTTTTAAGTTTTATAGAGAATATGTTTATTAACTTTGCCAATAGTTTTGCTAATATAGGAGATATTATAAAGAAGGTTGTTATGTATAGTATAAGTGTAATTACGTGGTTTATATCCACATTTCCTTGCTTTGAAAACTCGTATAAAACTGCCAATACTACCACACCAAATATATCATCTAAAACAGCAGCTGCAAGAACTATTTGGGCAAATCTATGATTCATCTTTCCAAGGTCTGTTAAAACTTTTACCGTTATTCCTATACTGGTAGCCGTTAATGTTCCACCTATGAATAGGGATGTTGCAAAGGGAAGGTTAAAGAGATAGTAGCTTGCTAAAAATCCAAAGAACATAGGTAGAGATGCTCCGGCAGTTGCCACTATAAAAGCAGGAATTCCAACCTTTTTAAGTTGATGGATATCAGCTTCAAGTCCAACTTGGAATAAGAGAAGTATTATGCCGATTTCCGCAAGGACTTTTATAGCTTCATTTATCTCTATTAAACCAAGACCACTGACACCTAAAACTATCCCAGCTAATATCTCTCCTAAAACTGCTGGTAATCCGAATTTGTTAAACAGATCTCCAAAAACTCTTCCAACAAATATAATTACAGCGAGATATAGAAAAAGTGAGTGTATATCCATTTTTCAAAATCCTATAAATTTATTTATAATAGGCATCCTTCTGTCTTTTCCAAAAGCTCTTTCTGTTATCTTTATTCCAATTGGAGACTGTCTTCTTTTGTATTCGTTTATATCTATAAGCCTGACTATCTTTTTTACTATCTTTTCATCAAATCCAGCATTTATTATTTCTTCTACCGAGTAATCTTCTTCTACATACATCTTTATAATCTCATCAAGGATTGGATAAGGTGCCAGCTCAGCTTCATCTGTTTGACCAGGCCTCAACTCTGCGGAAGGTGGTTTTATTAACACTCTATCTGGAATAACTTTTGATATAGAGTTTCTATAACGGCAAAGGTCATAAACTTTTGTTTTAAGTATATCTTTTATAACTGCAAATCCTCCAACCATATCTCCGTAAAGTGTAGAATAACCCACACTCATCTCACTTTTATTTCCGGTAGCAAGAACAATCCAGCCAAATTTGTTAGATAAAGCCATAAGAATATTGCCTCTTATTCTGGCTTGGAGATTTTCTTCCGTTGTGTCTGGATTTAACCCTTTAAATATAGAATTTAACTCTTTAAGATAAATTTCAAAGATATTACTTATTGGTATTGTAAAAGTCTCAATACCGAGGTTTTTAGCAAGCTCCATTGCATCTTCTATTGACTCTTTTGATGTATAAGGAGAAGGCATTAAAACACCTTTTACATTATCTTTACCAAGTGCATCAGTTGCAATAGTGGCAACAAGTGAGCTATCTATTCCACCACTTAAACCTATCACCACTTTTTTAAAGCCATTTTTTACTATATAATCCCTTAATCCCAATACAAGTGCTTGATAAATCTCTTCATCTTCGGTTTTGTCAAGGACTATTTTCTGGGTTATAGGCTGTGTTTTTTCTGAAATATTGTAGTCTAAATGTATCTCTTGGGTATGTCTTTTTCTCTCATACTCATACCTAAGATTTTTTAATCTGTTGTCTTTAAGCTGATATCTAAAAATTTCATCAAGGTCTATATCAGTAATTACTAAATCTTCTTCAAAGGAACTACCCTTTGATATAATCTCTCCGTTTGGATTTACTACAAAACTGTTTCCATCAAACACAAGTTCATCTTGTCCTCCAACCAGATTAACATAAGCAATAGCCACCATATTATCTCTTGACCTTACTTTTATCAGTTCCTCTCTCTTTTTTACTTTTTGGATAGAGTAGGGTGAAGCGTTGAGATTAAATACTACTTCACAACCTTCTATTGCGTAATCGTTTATCGGATTTTCTGGATACCATATATCCTCACAGATGGATAAACCGAACTTATAACCATCTATGTTTAGTATGGTTAAACTTTTACCTCTTTGAAAATATCTGTTTTCATCAAATACACCATAGTTAGGAAGATGCTGTTTATGGTATTTGGCAATAATTTCTTTTTTATATATAACATATGCTGTGTTGTATAGGTCTTCTTCTTTACATATTGACCCTACTATAACTATAATGTTTTCTATACTGTCTGCTATCTTTCGGATATATTCATGATTTTTTTCGATAAAACTTGGTTTTAAAAGTAGATCCTCCGGAGGATAACCTGTTAAAGCAAGTTCCGGAAAAATTACTATATCAGCTTCTTTTTCTTTGGCTTTTTCTACAAATTCTAAAATTTTTTTTGAATTATACTCAAAATCTCCAACTACCGGATTTATCTGAGCAAGAGCTACTCTTATCTTATTCACTTAGTTATTTACCTCACTGTAATTTAAAATATCCATCTCATCACCTTTCATAGCGAGAGTTCTTTCTTCTGTTTGTATCAATAAATTTAAGATACAGGACTGCCAACTTCAACTTCTCTGTCTACTGTTACTATTGTTAATCTTTCTCCATCTTTTGCTGCAAGTAACATTCCGTAAGATTCTATACCAAAGATTTTTCTTGGTTTCAGATTGGCTAACACTATCACATACTTTCCTATAAGTTCATCTGGATTATAGTATTGAGCTATTCCGGATACGATGGTTCTTTCTTCATCTCCAAGACTTACTTTAAGTTTAAGTAATTTGTCAGATTTTTCCACCTTCTGGGCTTGGAGAACTTTTCCAACTCTCATTTTAATCTTTGCAAAATCTTCAATAGTTATAAAGTCTTCTTGTTTAATTTCTTCCACTTTCTTTTCCTCCGGTTTTATTTCTATTCTTGGGAATAATGGTTGAACATTATTTAAAGTTATCCCTGAAGGGAATATATATGGCTTTATAGATGTTGGTAGTTCCTTGTAGTTTAGCATATCTAAGGCTTCTTCCATCTTGGCTGGCATAAAAGGTTTTAACATCCAAATTATTCCGTATATACCATCAACGAGTGTATATAGAACCGTTTTTAAATAATCTTTATCTTCTTTGTTTAGTTTCCAAGGTTCTACTTTAACTATATATTTATTAAGCCAATCTATAAACTGCCAAACTTCTTCTAATGCTCTACTAAACTCAAGGTTATTTATAAATTTATCAAAATTTTCAAAAGTTTTATTGTATAGACCTTTATACTCTTCTTCCAACTCTGTTATCTTTGATGGAGATTCAATAACACCTTTTTGGAATTTATGAACCATCGTTAAACTTCTTGAAATGAGGTTTCCAAGGTCATTTGCAAGGTCAGAGTTTATTCTGTTTATAACAGCCTGTTTTGAAAAATCCCCATCAAGTCCAAATGGTACTTCTCTAAGTAAGAAGTATCTAAGCTGGTCAACACCATACTCATCTGCTGCCTTAAATGGATCTACCACATTGCCGAGAGATTTTGACATCTTGTGTCCTTCCACTGTCCACCAACCATGGGCAAAGACTTTCTTAGGTAGTTCCAATCCGGCACTCATAAGGAATGCAGGCCAATATACTGCATGGAATCTCAATATATCTTTTCCTACAACATGGACATCTGCAGGCCAAAATTCGTTTAAGTTGTCCGGATACCCTACGGCGGTAAGATAGTTTGTAAGAGCATCAAACCAAACATAGATAGTGTGATTTTCATCAAAAGGAACAGGTATTCCCCAACTTACCCTGTCTCTCCTTCTTGAAACAGATAGATCTTTTAATCCATGTTTTACAAATGAAACTACCTCATTCCTTCTAAAATCTGGTTGGATAAAATCAGGATTTTCTTCGTAAAATTTAAGTAATTTATCTGTGTATTTTGATAGGCGGAAAAAATAGCTCTCTTCTTTTACTTTCTCACACTCTTTAAGATGTATTGGACATTTATAATCATAATCTTTTATCTCTGTTTCTGTTTTAAACTCTTCACAACCTACACAGTAATAACTTTCATATTCGGCCAGATATATATCACCGTTTTCATAACATCTTTGGAATATATGTTGAACAGCTTTTATATGGTCAAGGTCTGTTGTCCTTATAAATCTATCATAGGTTATGTTTAGTTTTTCCCAGAGTTGTTTAAAAGCCATATGTGTTTTATCTGCTAAATCCTTTGGTGATATACCTTTCTCTTGGGCTGTCTTCTGGATCTTCTGTCCGTGTTCATCTGTTCCTGTTAAAAAAAACGTTTTTACACCTTTCTGTCTGTTATATCTTGCAAGAACATCACAGGCTATTGTTGTATAAGCATGTCCAAGATGTGGTATGTCATTTACATAGTAAATAGGTGTAGTTATGTAAAACTTCTCCATCTTCACCTCTTTAGTTTTCTTAATCTAAAAAATTATACTATACTGACGGTATCATTTATAATTTTAATGGTATAATTTTATGGGTTTAGATTTATCGTGGAGGAAAAAATGGTTATTTTTAGAATAGTTTTTATGATAGTTTTATCTATTTTTACGTTTTCACACGCTCAGATTAAGGTAAAGCCTGCTGAAGTTAGCTATCTTGAGGTTGAGTTTAACAACACATTAGTAGCTGGAGAAGAATATACTCTAAAATTGAAAGCCACAGATAAATTTGGTAACCCTTCAGATAATCTTGGAACTGCCGGAAATATAAGATTTATGGCTTCCGGAGTTAATATTGATAAAACTGTCATAAGTTCAAAGGATATGATAGATGGAGTTTTTTATTTGAAACTGTATCCTTCAAAAGTAGGGGACTACTCAATTCAGGCATTTTTAAATGATAAACCTCTTATGTTTAAGATAAAAGATGAGATTCAAAACTCTTTAAAGTTTAAGGTTATAAACAGTAAAGTTGATAATGCTGTAATATCCTCTTCTGATTACTTTTTACCCGGATACGATTACAGTATTAAGTTGTTCTTCTACGATAAAGAAGGGAATCCGGTTATACAGAAAGAAAATCTTAATCAAACTCTGATAATTACTGCTGAAAATTTCTACAGAGAGATAAATGTTAAGGATATAAACGGATACCAGTATGATTTAACTATAAAGCCTTACACAGTTGCTGATTTTAGTATAACTGTCGTAGATGGTGCCACTCAAAGGAGAATTGCTGTTAAAACTGTAAAACCTGAGATACAGAATGTAGGAAGGTTTGAGGTTGAACTCCCTTCGGAAACACAAGCCGGAGAACCTTTCAAAGTTAAGATTAGAGCCGTAGATACAAATGGGAGAGTTATAAAAGTTTACGATAAAGTAGGAAAGGATGTTAAACTGACACCTTCAGGAACAGGACAGCTTATACCAAACATAGTTAATAGAGAGCAGTTTAAAGATGGTATTGCAGAGATAGATGTTGTATACACCAAGAGTGAGGTTATAAATATTCAGGTTATAACAGTTGATAATAAAGAAGTCAAGACAGTACATATACAAACCTCTCATGAAGTTAAACAACCTGCAAAAGAGGATCAAAAACCTCAAACAATGGAAAAAGTTCAAGAGAAACCCCAAGTAAAAGAGAAACTTCAAGAAGAACCAAAAAAGGAAGTTAAAAGAGAAGAGATATCTCAGCAAAAATCTTTAAAAACGACGGTAAAATTAAGATTTCCAATGGAGATAGGTTATTTATCAAAACTTATTCAAGTAAGTAAAGACTCAACATCTCTTACAGTAAAAGGAGTGTTTGAGAATAGAAATCCCGATTATGAGATTAAAAAATTTGAAAATGATATATCTATCAACAATCAGAAAGTTGGTAAAATTTCATTCTATGAAGACCAGGATAAAAATCTTCTCATAGTTGTGAAGATGAATGAAGAGGACTTTAAAATTACACCTGAACTAACAGGGAAAAATCAGATAAATATAAAAGTTGAAAAATTTCTAAAGAAGTAGTGGATACTTAAATTTTGCTTATAAAATCCGATAATGTATTTAACACCGACCAAATGAAAGGAAATTTATGTCTAAATGTATAGCTAAGAAGTTAGAGGAACATAGAATATGTTTTAAGATAAATCTCTTCGTAGAAAATGTTCTAAGGATTAGATCGTTTGCTTTAAAAATAACAGTTATGTTTTTGTCTATATTTGTATTCTCTTCTATTTTGACAGGTGTAGTTTTTAGTGTTTTAAAAATCCAGGAAAATCTAAACATAGCACAGAGTAATATATCTCTTGCAACTAAGATAAGACAACATTTAAGTCAGCAAAAACTTGATGTGTATACAGATAAAATTCAAAAATTAATAGAAGCAGGTATGGTGGAAGAGTTAAGGAAAGAAAGATGGATAAAAGAGATCCAAAAAACAGACAGAGTAGAAAGTAGTTATAGATATAGCTTAAGAGATGAGATAATCATTATAAATGTCGATGGATACCTGATATCTTTGGATAAACATTTTTTATATGATATTATACAGGCAAGAACTGGAGTTATCTCTAAATTTAATCCGATTTTTGAAGTGGGGAGTATAGATAAGGCAGGTAAAATATGCAGTAAAGAGAAGTATAGAGATTCAGATTTTTATTTAATAGGTTGTATAGAAAGGTCATTTGTTATTAAAAACTCCATCTTCTCCTCTTTAAAAGATGTATCTCTGTTTTTAGTTATTCTCATTGGTGTATCTTTAGTAATTTATGGATTTGTAAGAAAAGTATTACTTTTTCCTCTTATGTATATAATAAGGAAGTTAAACGAGTTTAACATAGAGGGAATAGAAAAAGTAAGGATAAATTTACATAAATTTGGTAGTGATGAATTGGCTCTAATATCTAAAACGTTGGAGGATTTTAGAAGACTGTTAGTGAGAAATCGTCAAAAGATGGATCTTATATTTGAGACTGTTAATAAAATGATATCAATGACCAACAATATTCATAACTTTGGCCTTTATGTTCTCAATCAGATAGATAAGATAATGAATTTAAATGGAAGTATCCTTATAATGCAATCAACGGATGGATCAGAGGAGTATATAAAATCTGATAGATATATAAAAATAAGAAGATCAATTGAGGATAATGTTATTGAAACTTTAAAACAGAGTGGAAAAACATCTGTTGAGATAGATGGTAGAAGTTATATAGTTATGAGAAAAAGTATAGAAGATAATATAGGCATTATCTTTATAGGAGTGTTGAGAGAAACTCTCTCCGAAGAAGATAGAAAGTATATAGATATAATTCTTTCAGACTTTGTTTATATAGTGAATATAAATAATCTGGCTACTCAAGATTTCTTAACAAAGCTTCCAAACAGAAGGAAGTTGATGTCAGATCTAAACAAGTTTATAGAGTTATCAAAAAGGTTTAACAAACCTCTATCCGTTTTACTGATGGATATAGATGACTTTAAGGTTATAAATGATACATACGGCCATGATGCGGGAGATGTCGTTTTGAAATCTATAGCAAATATTATAAGAGAGAGTGTAAGAGGAGTAGACACAGTCGGAAGATATGGAGGAGAGGAGTTCCTTGTTATACTACCAAACTCTGATAAAGATGCAGCTTTAGAAGTTGCTGAGAGGATAAGATCTTCTATAGAGATATATAAATTTCAAATAGACGGCAATAATATAAAATTGACTATCAGTATTGGTGTAGCAACTCTCTACGAGCATGGAGAAACTCCTAATGAGCTTGTGAAAGCTGCCGATATAGCCTTGTATAAAGCAAAGAGAGAAGGTAAAAATAGAGCTGTTATTTTACCAAAAGAAGAGATAGAGAATGTAGTTAAGTTGGAGTTTGAAGCTAAGGATATTATAACTAAAGCTTTAGAAGAGGATAGAATAGTTCCTTTCTATCAGCCTATTTTTGATGTAGAGTCAGAATCTGTTGTAGGTTATGAGATTCTTGCCAGGATATACGACCCTGAGAAAAATGGTTATACGCCGGCGTATGCATTCATCAATGATGTTCTGAAGTTTGGACTTGGTTTTAAGATAGACAATGCAATTCAGGAAAAGGCTATTGAGTATTTAGATAATAGAGGTGTGAAAGATAAAATGCTGTTTTTCAATCTAAGTAAACTTTACCTTTCTGACGTTAAAAATTTAGATACTTTACACAATAAGGTTATATTTTATGGATTAAAGCCGGAAAATATTGTCCTTGAAATTACAGAGGAAGAGGCTATGACTGAGCTTATCAAAGTTAAAGAGTTTATAAGATATGGAAAGTACTTAGGTTTTAAATTTGCTATTGATGATTTTGGTGCTGGATATTCTAACTTCATATATTTGAAACACTTTAATGTTGATATAATCAAGATTGATGGCTCCTTAATATCTAATATAGATAAAGATGTAGATGATAGGGTAATAGTGGAGAGTATAGTTAAAATTGCAAAACACAAAAATATAAAGACCCTTGCTGAGATGGTTGAGACTCAGCAAGAGTTTGAAACTCTAAAGAGTGTAGGTGTAGATTATGTACAAGGTTTTTATTTTTCAAAACCTGTTAAAGATATCTAAACATTAGCAGGACTTTTCTTCTCTAAAATTTCAGAAACATCTACTTCTTGCATTAGGTAAACTTTATCTCCAACTCTTACTTTTTCATTTGTTTTTAGTCCTACAACCATTCCTCTCTCTGCAACTTCTATATTCTGTCTATCAATCTGCATAGATTCCACTTTTTGCCTCACAACACCGGTAGTTTTTCCTATTATATGGATTGTATCTCCAATTTTCATTGGATTATTTACTATCCTAACTTCTGCAACAGATATTTTAGGATAATACTTTATAACCTCTCCCACATAAACTTTTTTCTCCTTTGCTATGGAAGCATTTAAACCAAACAGTCCTTGTCCGAAGTAAAATCCACTATCCCACTCTCTATGATATGCTCTCTCAAGTAGATCCCATAGATCTTGGTATCCTTTCGTGTTCCACTCTCCATTTAGTATTCTATCTCTTGCTTCTCTGTATGCGTATGTTACAAGGTATGCATAATCTGGGTTTTTATTTCTTCCCTCTATCTTCCAGCTATCAGCCCACATAAGTTTGTCTATGAAGTTTAGTGTTACCAAATCTCTTGCAGATAGTATATAGTCAGAGCCAAGTATGAAGTCCGTTCCTGTATTCTTTGATGTTATCTTTACTTCAAACTCGTGTCTACAAACTTGATAACACTCTCCTCTATTACCAGAAGTCTCAAATACATCATGGCTTAAAAAACATCTTCCGGACACAGCCATACACATAGCACCGTGGACAAAAATCTCTATCTCAAGGTCGGTTTTTTCTTTCAGAGCTAAAAGTCCTTCAAGCTTCACTTCTCTTGCTGGGACAATTCTCTTTACTCCAAGCTGTTGATAAAACAGTGCAGCCTGTGAGTTTGAAACTGAAGCCATGGTAGATAGGTGAGTAGTGATACCTCTCTGTATTGCTCCAGATAACACAGCCATATCCCAACCGATGACAGCATCTACTCCTATCTCTTTAAGCTGATCTAATGTCTCGTTTAACCAAGGAATATCATCTTCAAATACTATTGAGTTTAATACTATGTACTGTTTTAAACCTTTATCCTGTGTGATTTTCCTTATCTCTGCCACATCTTTTATATCAAACTCACTTTTTAAGGCTCTCTGGTTTAATTTACCACAGCCCATATATATAGCATCTGCCCCTGCTTTTATAACAGCAGCAAGTCCTTCGTAATGTCCAACAGGTGCAAGTATTTCAGGTTTATTCATAAGATCACCTCTAAGATGTTTTTTATAGATTTTAATATATGTCCTTTTTGAAATGTAATGATGATTGTCATTTATCTATCTTAACCAATCTTATCCTCAAACTATTGAGAACTACACTGACTGAACTTAGAGACATTGCTATACCGGCATACACTGGATTAAGTAAAACTCCGAATATAGGATAAAATAAACCTACTGCCAAAGGAATTCCTATGATGTTGTATATGTAGGCCCAAAAGAGATTTTGCTTTATTATTTTGAGACCTATTACAGATAGATTTAAAGCTTTAATCACACCTTTTAAATCTGTGTTCATCAGGATTATATCTCCGCTTTCCTTTGCTATATCTGTTGAACTTTCTACTGCTATACCTATATCAGAAGCTGACATTGCCGGAGCATCATTTATCCCATCTCCTACGAACATAACATTTTTACCTTGATTTTTGAATTTTATAATTTCGTTGTATTTATCTAATGGTGTTAGATTTGCTCTGTATTCATCTATATTTAGCTGGGATCCGATCTCTCTGGCTACAGTCTGATTATCTCCTGTTAACATAACGGTTTTTACACCTCTGTTTTTTAAATACTCTATAACCTCTCTTGCTTCCTTCCTTAGATTGTCGGAGATAGAGAAAACTGCAACAATCTCCTTTTCTACAGCTGCAAATACTACAGTATCTCCTTTTTCCTTGTATCTGTTATAAAAACTTTCAACATCTTTACTCATCTTAATGTTATACCTTTCCAATATCTTCAAATTTCCCACAATGATAAGATTTTCGTCTGCTTTTCCGATTATACCTTCTCCCGCTATAACTGTTTTAGATTCTAACTTTTCCTCTCTTACATCCCCTAAAAATTTAACTATGGCTTTAGATATTGGATGATTTATATCTTTTTCTAAGGAGTAAATATAGGGTAAAAACCTATCATCTACTATCAAACTTTCCTTAACTTCCATCTTTCCTGTTGTTAATGTCCCAGTTTTATCAAAAACGGCAATATCTATTTTTGTTATCTTTTCTATAATTTCCGGATTTTTAAATAGAATACCCTCTTTTGCACCTCTTCCAACAGTATTCACTATGGCAATGGGAGTTGCAAGTCCCAATGCACAGGGACAGGCTATAACCAATACAGCAACCATATTGACAAAAGCATATTCAATAGAGTTGAAAAATACATACCATAAGTCAAAAGTCAGTATTGCAACTATAAGAACAATCGGGACGAAAAACTGAGTTATTCTGTCAGCAAACCTTCCTATCTGTGGCTTTCTACTTTGAGCTTGTAATAGCAAATCTATTATCTGGTTTATAACACTTTCTTTTGCACTTTTTAAAGCTTTTATCTTTAAAACACCTATCTGGTTCACACTTCCCGATATAACTGTATCTCCTACTTTTACAAACTCTGGTTTAGACTCTCCGGTTATACTTGATTTATCAACTTCTGACTGTCCTTCCAAAACAACACCATCTACCGGAATAACATCTCCCGGTTTAATAATTACAATATCTCCTTTTACTATGTTCTCAGCGTTTATCTCATACTCTTTTCCATCAACTACGACTGTTGCTTTTTTTGGCTTTAGATTTAAAAGTTTTTTCATAAAGTCTGTAGCTTTAAACTTTGCCTTTGCCTCAAGAAATCTTCCAAGTAAAACAAAAGTTATTACAGACCCACTTGCTTCAAAGTAGATATGCCTCACATTTTCCGGTAGCAAATTACCAAAGAATAATACAAATACAGAGTATAAATATGCGGAGAATGTCCCTATAGATACAAGTAGATTCATATCAGCTAGTCTGTTCTTTAAAGCTATAATAGAAGACCTGAAAAACTCCATTCCGGCATAAAACTGAATGATAGATGCAAAAACAAACTGAAAATAGTGATTGGTAGGATCAGGTAGAAACATTGAAAAGAAGAGAAAGATTAAACAAACAACGGATACGGTTAATCTCTTTTTAAGATCACCTATCTCCTCTAACTTTTTTTTTCAAAATCCTCCAAGTTTAAACTGACATCATATCCCAACTCTCTTATTTTGTTTATTATATCTTCCTTCTTTACCTTTGATGGGTCAAATGTGAATATTCCTTTTGAAGTTCCAAAATTAACAGATGCTGTCTTAACTCCATCAAGCAGTTTTACGGTTGCTTCAATACCAGCAGCACATCCAGCACAGTGCATTCCTGTTGTATTAAACTCTACTGTTTCCAGATCTCCTGTAAATGTTTCATCTTCCGATTCCTTTTTCTTTCCACCAAAGAAAAACCAAGAGATTCCACCTATTAAACTTAAAGAAGATATTAAAACTAAAATATCACCTTTCATACTATTCACCTATTATCAATGTTCTTCGTGGTTAGTCTCTAATTTATGCTTTTCGTGAGATTTTGCAAGAAAAAATATAGCCAATGCTATAAGTATTATACCTACAGACAGATAAAACAGGCTTAAAATATCCTCATACTTGAAAGAAACGGCATACTTGAAAAAAGTAACAATAAGAACCATAACTATAACCTTTGCAAGCTTGTCTTTTAACTGATCTAAAGAGTGTATAATAAGAACTCTTGAAGATTTTGTGTCTTTCTCTGCATGATCTATTTTACTTACAAAAAGTTCATATAATCCTATACCAAAAATCAGTAATACAGTTGCTATAAGGTAAGCATCTATTGCACTTATTATATGTATAACAGCATCTTTATGAAACTGTTCGTAAATTTCTTTATCTGAAAATGCATGAAACAGCTCTAAAAAAACCATCAATATATCGTAACTTCCCATTATTGTTAATACTAAGGCTGCAAATATAGATGCCAAAACTGCCAATATAACCATAAGCCTACTTTCCCATATAAGTCTTTCAAATATCTGCTCTAATTTGTTCAACTTTTTACCTCCACAGCTATGTTATAATACATTTTACCACACACAGGGATTTTAATTATGCAGGTTAAACTTTACGAAAAACTTAAAAATAAGAAAGAGATTCTGAAAAACTTACTTGACAAACATATAGATTTCTCTTTAAGAGAAGAGGAGATTTTAGACAAATGGACAGAGTATAATCCGAAGAGAAAAGATAACTTTTCCGTTTTGGTAAGTGATGGTTCTTTAAATATTCGGCAGTATTTAGGTTTTTACCTTATGGTTTTTGGTGGTTATGGGTATTTTTATGATGTTGTAAGTAGAGAAAAAGATGAATTCTTCACAGGGGATATAACTATATCTGTAGCAAAAAAACCAGAAGTGGCAAAGTCTTACTTATCTTTACTGATGTTTTTGGCAGAGGTTAAAAGTATATACAGATTGTATGTTTTAAAAAAACCTGATTTAATAGTGTTTGATGGAACACTGACAAGTAGGCTTATAACTCCATTTCCAAGATCAGAGTGGTTTATAAAATCTGACGAAGCCGAGGATTATACCAACAATATTGCCAGAGATATATTTGATAGTATAGATAAAAGAACGGTTGAAAACTACGAAGATATATATTCACTTTCCGGTGAGGTTAGAGAGTTAATAATTCAAAGTCTTGATAGCTCAAAACAGAGACTTGATTATATAGAAGCTATTCAGTCAAAACTTGCCTATTACGAGTTTATGTATCTTTTGTATAAGATTTTTAACATAAAGGATAGTGATGTTATCGGTGTTGCAAAAACAAGCTCCGGCGTGGATATATTTAAAGCATCTGTTCCGGATATAAAACTTTTTTCAAAGTATATAAAAACATACGGATACTCCCAAGTTGTAGTTCAAGATGTTCAGAAGCTAAAATCATCTTTTGGTAATATACCTAACGATATTGCAAACTATCTTTCCGATTTAAATATATTTTCTACATACTCAAAGTATGCAGATAGGAGATTTATAAATTTAATAGAGTTTTATCAACACTCAGAGAGAGATTCTGTAAATATAGAGGATACAATAGATAAACTTTACTCTATATCTTTTGATGGATATCCCTTTTTACTTAAAAAAGTAGATAACGAAGTAAGAATAACTCAGGAAGATATGGATTTTATAATCAGAGAACTTGGACTTGAAAGGGCAATAACTGGCAGAGAGGTTTTATGAGGGTATCAGATTTTCTACTTACGGACGGAGAACTTCTGACATTACAGGTAAGGATAATAACCGTAATACTGATTATTTTTCTTGTTTTAATCACTTTTAAACCTACTTTGACTCCTAAGTTTATACCGTCAAGCTTGAAAGTAAATATAAACACAGCTGATATAAACAGATTACAGGACGTTCCTTACATAGGAGAAAAAACGGCGAATTTAATCATAGAAATGAGAAACAAAAAAGGATATTTTAAATCTGTTGAAGAGCTTAAATTTTTACCTAACTTTGACAAATTTAAAGATTACATTAAAACGGAGGATTGAGTTGGATAGAATAGAAGAGTTAAGGAAGGCTTTGGAGAAGAATCCTAATAATCCGTTGGGTTTATATGGTCTCGCTTTAGAACTTTACAAAGCTGGAAAGTACGAGGAATCCATAGTTGAGTTTAAGAAGTATCTAAATTTGTATGAAGACCAAGGAGCAGCATACAGAACTTTGGCTCAGTGTTATCTTAATTTAGGAGATATTGAAAATGCTATAGAGTCTTATGAGAGAGGGATAGAGAAGGCTTTGAAGTTTAACCATCCTACAATGGCACAGGAGTTTAAGGAGGAGATAGAGAGATTAAAGCAGATGCTTTAAAGAAAGTTCTTGTTATTCGGCTTTCTTCCTTAGGAGATGTTATACTCTCGTCTGTAGTTTTGCAACCACTTTATGAAAGGGGTTATACGGTAGATTTCCTAACATTTAAGCCTTTTGATACTCTTTTTGTTGGAGATTTTAGAGTTAATAAAGTTATTGGCTTAGATAAAAAAGATGTTAAATCTCTAATGGATTTAGTTAGATTTGCAAAATCCCTTGATGAATACGATTATGTTATAGATTTACATAAAAATTTTAGAAGTTTTATTATAAGTAGTTTTACAATAGGAAAAGTTTATAGATATAACAAGAATTCTATTAAGAGAAGATTGAAAATTTTAGATGAAAATTTTAATGTTGTTAAATCTTACCTTAAAGTTCTAAACAATTTAGGTATAAAGGAAGTTGATAATTATAGACCGAAGATAGTGTTAAAAAGTGAAGAAGTTGAAAAAGTTAGCCCCTTTCTTCCTGATAGATTTATAACCTTAGGGACAGGAGCAAGGTATAGAAACAAAATGTATCCATTTTATAACAAAGTGGCAGATATCTTTTTAAAAAAAGGTTATGATATTGTATTAATAGGTTCAAAAGAGGATAAAGAGATGGATAAAAATCTCTATCCTACTGATGTTGTTGATTTAAGAGGAAAGTTATCTCTACGGGAGAGTATTGCTGTGATTTCAAAAGGATTAATTACAGTAAGTAACGATTCTGCTGTTGCCCATATGTCAAGAGCTACCGGAGTTCCCGTTTTGATGTTGTATGGAGCTACTCATCCAGCTTTTGGCTTTGCACCCTTGGAAGATGAAGGTTCTTATATAGTTAAAAATATAGAATGTCAACCGTGTGATATACATGGTAAAGGTGAATGTAAGAGAAAAGATTTACTCTGTCTTACATCTATACAGCCAGAAGAAGTTGTAGAAAAAGCTTTAAAGTTGATAGAATGAACATTTTAAACTGTGAAGAAATTTTAGAAAGTATTACAGATCCGGTTGTCATAATATCAAAAGAAGGTAAAATTCTGTTTGAAAATCAAGAAGCTAAAAATTTCGCTTCTTTAAGTGGTGTCCAATCTCTAGAAGCCTTATTAAAAGATGTTTTAAAAAGCAGATACATATCTGAAGGTTTTAACATAAAAGGTATGTACAGAAGATTTAAGGATAAAGATTTGGAGATTGATGGTTATATATACAGAGATAGTATTATCGTTGTTATAAGAGATATAACAAGGTATATAAAACTTGAAGAAGATTTAAAAAAAGAAGGTAAGATACAGATTTTCTCAAAACTGTTGGCAGAACTATTCCACGACCTTAAAGGACCTATATCGGGAATAAAAGCTGCCGCTCAATATTTTAAAGAAAATCCGTCTGAAATTGAGATGATAGATGATATTATAAATGATATAGGTAGGATAGAGAGGTTTTTAAAAGAGGTTACGAGTTTGACAAGACCTCTTAACCTTGTTCTTAGAAACGAAAATATACATAAAATCATAGATAAAACGGTAATCAGATATGAAACAATTTATCCTACAGTAAAGATAAAAAGATTATACGATCCAAGTCTTCCGGATATACCGATAGATGAAGATTATTTTTTGAGAGTTTTGGAAAATTTAATTCAAAATAGTGTAGATGCAATAAATTCAGAAGGAGAGATAATTATAGAAACAGGTATATCTGATGATATGATATATTCTCCCAGAAGAGATAAAATATATATAAGGATAAAAGATTCTGGTAAAGGAGTTCCAGAGGATATAATTGATAAAATATTTTTACCGTTTTTCTCCACAAAAGAAGGAGGAACAGGAGTTGGACTTTCTAACGCCTTTAATATAGTTAAATCCCACGGAGGAATATTGAGATATATTGGTAACTCAACTTTTGAAATACTACTTCCGATTAGGTGAATATTATGAAAGCTATCATTTTTGAAGATGAGAAAACTGTAAGAACCGTTCTTAAGAGAATTCTTTTGAAAGAGTCTGTAGATGTCCTTGATTTTGATGGTTCAGAAAACCCGATTGAAATAATACAACAGGAGAAGCCAGACTTTATACTTTTAGATATAGGACTTAAAAATGCAGATGGGCTTGATATACTTAAAAAGATTAACAGTTTGGATTTTAGACCTTATGTGGTAGTTGTGTCAGGACATACAGAACATAGATACATAATAGAGGCTATGAAACTTGGAGCATATGACTATATAACAAAACCTTTTGATATAGAGAGAATAAAAAATGTTGTAAATGAGATAAAACAGAGCTTAAGGCTGAAGGTTATATCTTCCATACCAAAAGAAGAAGTGGTAGCAAATAGTCCTGCAATGAAAGAAGTGTTAAAACTTGTAGGTAGAGCTGCCGCTTCAAAAGAGCCTGTTCTTATAACTGGAGAAAGTGGTACTGGTAAGGAAGTAATAGCAAATCTTATACATAACTTTTCAAATAGATCAGATAAACCTTTTATAGCTATAAATATGGCAGCTGTACCTATAGGACTTGTTGAAAGTGAGCTTTTTGGTTATGAGAAAGGAGCTTTTACAGGTGCAGATAAAAGTAAGGAAGGTAAGTTTCTGCAAGCAAACGGTGGGACACTTTTCCTTGATGAGATAGGAGAGATGCCTTTAGAAGTCCAGGGAAAACTACTTAGGGCAATCCAAGAGATGGAGATTGTTCCAGTAGGAAGTAAAAAACCTTTAAAGATAGATGTCAGAATAGTTGCTGCTACAAATAAAGATCTTATAAAATTAATAGCTGAAGGAAAATTTAGAGAAGATCTATTTTATCGTATATCTGTCTTTGAAATCCATCTTCCTACTTTAAAGGAAAGAAAAGAAGATATTCCAGATTTAGTGAATCTATTTACTAAACGTGCTCTATCACAGCTTGGATTAAAGTCTGGTGGATTTACACAAGAATCTATGAAATTTTTGATGAACTACTCTTATCCGGGTAATGTTAGGGAGTTAAAAAATCTAGTTTTTAAACTTATAACAACTTACAGAGATAGACCTATAACTCCAGATTTACTTCCGGCAAATATAAAGGGAGAAGAGGAGAAAAGTTTTGACTGGAAAAAGGGATTTGAGATTGAAGTTAAAAAATTCCTTACCAGAAAGAGAAAAAATATATACATAAAACTTATAGAAGAGGCAGAATATATCCTCATAAAAGAGGCAATAAAATTTACAGAGGGGAACATCTCGGAAGCTGCAAAATTACTTGGTCTCCATAGAAATACAATAGCCCGGAAGATAAAAGAGTTAGAGATAGAAATTAAAGAAGATGAAATCTGATATAATAAAGATTATGAAAAAGTTAATTTTTTCTACAATATTAATAAGCTCTCTTCTATATTCCTGTAGTGCACCACAGTCAAGTTATGATACACAGGAAAAACAGGACGGAAAATTCTACTATGAGATGGGTATCTCTTCTTTAAATACAGGAAACAATGCCCAGGCTATAGCATACCTTCTGGAAGCCATAAAAAGTTATAAAACTCCTGAAAGCTACAATGCTCTTGCACTTGCATACCAATTTTCTGGAGAATACAAAAAGGCAGAGGAGATATTTAAGGAAGGATTGAGTAGATATCCAGATAATCCGGAGCTTCTTACTAATCTGGGAGTTTTGTATGCAATGACTTCAAGAGAAAAAGAAGCCATATCTTACCTTGAAAAAGCAATATCAAATCCAACATACTCTAAAAAAGACAGAGCATACTATAATCTAGGTTTGATATATAGAAACCTCGGTAATGAAACTCTCTTTTTAGAGAATATCAACAAATCCCTTATGTATAACTCAAACTTTGTTGATGCCTATATTGTATTAGGAGATCACTATTATGAAAAGTACAGTCAGACAGGTAGCAGAGAATTTCTTAAAACAGCCTTATTATACTATCTCAAAGCCATAAACTTAGGATATAACTCCGGAGAAATTTATTACAAAATAGGAAAAATTTACATCATCTTGGGAGAAAAGGAGTTAGCAAAATACTATCTCGAAAAAGCTTTAAAAGTTGTAAGTGATAAAGACCCTATGAAAAATGAGATAAAGAATTTGCTTATAAACATAGCGGAAGGTAAAACGGAAGGTTTAAGAGAGAGGAGAGATAACTCTGAAAATGTTTTGAAAGATTTATTAAGAAAGTAGAGGTTTGATAGTGGCGGAGAAAGTTGATATATCTGTAGTTATACCTATATATAATGAAGAGGAAAATTTACCTATACTTTATCAAAAGTTAAAATCTGTTTTAGAAGATTTAAGAGAAAAGGAAGGTAAAAGTTATGAGATAGTTTTTGTCAATGATGGTAGTAAAGATAGATCTTGGGAGATAATAAAAGAGTTGGCAGAAAAAGATAGTGCTGTTGTAGGGGTTAATTTTAGAAGAAATTTTGGCCAAACAGCAGCAATGTCTGCCGGTTTTGAGGTTGCTAAAGGAGATGTTATCATCACAATGGATGGAGATCTCCAGAATGACCCTGAGGATATACCTAAGCTACTACAGAAAATAGAAGAAGGTTACGATATAGTTAGTGGTTGGAGAAAAGATAGAAAAGATGCTTTTATAAGTAGGACTTTACCTTCCAGAATAGCTAACTGGTTAATTTCAAAAGTAACAGGAGTTTATCTACACGACTATGGATGTTCTCTTAAAGCTTACAGATCGGAGATCGCAAAAAATTTAGATTTCTATGGAGAGATGCACAGATTTTTACCAGCTCTTGCTAAACCACTGGGAGCTAAAGTAATAGAGATTCCGGTTAAACATCATCCCCGTATATATGGAAAATCAAAATATGGTATATCAAGAACTTTTAAAGTTATATTAGACCTTGTATTGGTAAAATTTTTACTTGATTATAGGACTAAACCACTTAGGGTTTTCGGTGGAATAGGGTTTTTACTGTCTTTTTTGGGATTTTTAATAATGCTATATCTTTCCTGTGAAAAGTTATGTTTTGGTGTATCTATAGGAGATAGACCTTTACTTACTTTTGGTATGCTTCTATTTATAACAGGTATTCAACTTATATCTACAGGTATAATAGCTGAGCTTATAACAAGAACATACTATGAGTCTCAGGGTAAGAGACCTTATATCATTAAAGAAATAGTTAATGGTAAAGATTGATAAAAAGAAAGCTTTTCAGCTTTTTGTCTCCTTAGTTGTAACTGGGATTTTTCTGTATCTATTTGAAACATATGTAGGTTTTGAAAAATTTATATTACTTTTTCAAAGTTTAAGCTTAATCCATTTGATAATAGGGTTTGTACTATACACTTTCAGTTATATAGTTAGGTCAATACGTTGGAGCTTAACATTAGATATAAAGGAGTTTGGTAAGTTATTTAAGATAACTGTTTTCAACACATTCTTTAATATAATACTACCTTTCAGGGTTGGGGAGTTATCCTTTTTCTATATGTTGAAAAGAGAGGGGATAAGTCTAACTCAGACAACAGTCAGTTTTATAACTACAAGAGCTTTTGATGGGCTATCACTGCTGGGGTTCTTTGGTCTGTTTTATTTCCTGTATAAGGGAAATATACTTTTGGGGTTTTTAGTTTTTTTTCTCTCTCCTTTCCTTTTTGTACCTTTTTCTTTTTTGATAAAGAAAATTAAACATCAGGAGATAGTAGATTACCATAGTAAATTGAAAGTAAAAAATCTTCTTAATATATATATTCTGTCTGTGTTAACTCTTTTATTTAAATTTTCTGCATTCTACTTTGTTCTTCCATTACAGATAGAACTATCAATATCACAAGCTTTCTTAGCTTTTTCTGCCGGAGATCTAACCACAGTACTACCTATTCACGGTATAGCAGGAATAGGAACTTATGAATCTGGTTTTGCAGGATCCCTTTTAGTTTTAGGTGTTAGTAGAGATACTGCCCTCCTTTCCGCATTATATACACATACATTTATACTGTTTTCCTCTTCTATTCTTGCTTTCTTAACGTATATCTTTACTAAGAGGTTTTGAATATCTGATCCATCTTTTCTTTGACTATCCTTGCTGTGATCTCTGCCACATATTCTTTTAGTTCTTCTTTTATCAATCTCTCTATCTCTTCCGACATCAACTTTTCTGCTTCCTGTCTTAGTTTTTCTCTGAGTTCCAATTTTAGATCTTCTAGCTCTTTTCTTGTCTCTTCTTGGAAGTCTATCTGTAGATGGTCAACTATCTTCTCCATAGCAGGGTCTTTTTCGAGAAAATCTCTTGCCATATGTAGAGCCAGATTTTTTATCTCCTCGTCTGAGATCTGGATGTTGAAGTTCGCTATCATATTTTCTCCTCCTGTTGTAAGTTTTTCTAAAGGTAATTCTTCCTTTTTAGAAGACATTAAATCTTTTAGTGTGGTAGTATTCCTCTCCTCTATTAAAGGACTTTCTTTTGTTTCCTCTATAGATTCTTCTACTGGTTTTATAGTAGGAGTTACAAGTTGCTCTAAAACTTCAAGTTCTTGAGTTAATTTTAAATCTTCCTCTAAACTTGGAGATATATCAATTTCATTTATAGACTCCATCTGAGTAAGACTCTCCATTTCAGGAATCTGCTCGAATTCTACAATTTCTGTAGATTGAGCTTTTTCTTCCTCTATCTTTAAACCTAAATCTTCACTTTGCAGTGATAAATCATTGAATTCAAGCTCTAAACTGGAAGGAATATTTACGGCTGTCTCCTGTTGTGGTATTTCGTTAAACTCAATCTCAAAAGGGGTCTCTGCAACTGTTATATCTTGAGTTGCAATATCGTTATACTCGATGAGTTCCTCCTGAATATCCGGATTTTTTGTTAAAAACTCTAAGTCTGATAACTCCTCAGAATGTGATATCTCTTCAATTTTTTCTTCAAAGTTTAAGTTCGTAGGTTCCTTTATTAACTCCTCTACGGGCAGGCTTACTTCTGTCGGTTTAACCATGTTTAGTTCTAATATCAGATCGTTAATTTGATCAAACTTATGGAAAAATTTAACTTTCCCGAAGAACTGGGCTATATCAATAGGATTTTCCGGGGATATTAGCCCGAATATTTTCCCATCTTCTATTACACCTTTCATTAAAAGATATTTGAGGTCATCTTCCGCAAATATTCCGGATGTAGTGTCGTAGATTATCAATTCAGGTTTAGTGTTCTCTATATCTTTTAAGAAAGAAACTGTATCACCGTAAGTTACAATCTCTATGTTTTCTAATTTTTTCTTCAGATCTTCTACATACTTAAGATCAAAGGATATAATCGCAACTTTCATCCTCACTTTCCTCCTAAATGCACTATTTTCTTATTCGTCAAAAATTCTATATAATTTAATCACAAATTTTTCATTTTTGAGGTGATAAAAGATGAAGTTTAAAGAGACAGACCTTCCGGGAATTGGTAAAAAATTTTCGGTTATTACAGCAGATAAAGAGAAGATAAGTGTGATAATACATATCTCCGGGAAAAGAGAGATATATTTTTTCAGTAAAGATGATTTTGATGAGCCGGTTTGCTCTTTTGTTTTAAATGAGGAGGAAGCTAATCAACTTGGTTCTATTCTGATGGGAACTTACTTTAAACCGGAAGGACAGGAAGAAAAAGAGATGTTTATGAAAAACTTAGTCATAGAGTGGGTTAATGTGGATAAATCATCTCCACTGGTAAACAGATCTATAAAAGACCTTGAGATTAGAAAAAAGACTGGAGTTACTGTTGTCTCTATATTGAGAGAAAACCAAACGATAACGAATCCTCTACCGGAGGAAGTTATAAAAGAGGGAGATACACTTGTGATAGTGGGAAACAAGGAACAGATAGAAAAGTTTTTCCAGATTTTTTACCCTGCTTGTGAGCCAAGATGATAGATATACCTTTTCTTCTTGAGTTTGGGCTGCTTAATCTTGCTCTTTTTACAGCTGGATATATCGGAAAGGTTTTTAAACTTCCTACAGCTATATTCTACATAATAATAGGTATTTTACTAGGTAAATTTATACATGAAGATGAAACGATAGAGAGATTTAGTGAGCTTGGTATTGTTTTACTATTCTTCTACCTTGGACTTGAATTTAATATAGTTAGAGCCGTTTCCACTGCCAAGAGAATCTGGACTGTTGGATTACTGGACATCTTTTTTAACTTTTTTGTTATCTTTGCGGTTCTTAAATTGATGGGTTTTAGCTGGCTTATATCTTTTTTAGGTGGAGCTGTTGCCTATGCTTCCTCTTCCGCTATCACAACAAAGGTTATTGCAGATAATAAGAGGATTGCAAATCCTGAAACAGAGATGATATTAGGACTTATGGTGTTTGAAGATATTGTGGCTCCTATTATGCTTGCTGTTCTTGCTGGTATCATGACAGGAGGAGAGTTAACTCCCGTTATGTTTGGTATTATGGCTTTCAAGATAATTGCTGTATTCTCTATGGTTTATCTTATAGTTATGCTGTTTCGTGATAAGTTATCTAACTTTATTGATAAATTTATAAACGAAGACCTATTTATTCTCTTTGCATTCGGAGGGCTTATAGTTTTTGCCGGATTTACACAGGCTATTGGTTTATCGGAAGCTATCGGGGCTTTTTTAATGGGTATGATTATATCAGAAACGGGAAAATCACATGATGTGGAAAAGAGTATGTTCTCTATAAAAGAGCTTGCAGTTGCAATATTTTTCTTCTTATTCGGCGCCAATATAGTTATAGATAAATCCCTTCTGGATATTAAGTCCATTGTTATGATTTTTGTAATTGTTGTTCTATCTATGATTGGAAAGTTTTTAACTGGATATATAGGAGGAAAGTTTTACGGACTATCAAAGAGAGCATCTATGACGGCCGGATTTTCTATTATCAACAGAGGAGAGTTTTCCATAGTTATATCTAAGCTATCACCCGCTAATTTTTCGCCTTTCTTTGGTGTGTATATACTAATTATGGCAATAACGGGTATACTGTTTGCTCAATATGCTCCAAAGATTTCCAAATTTTTGGTTAAACCTCAAAAGCCAGCTCTGTAAAATCCTTATGATAGAATATTTTAAAGAAGAAGCTGATGAATGGAGGACTTTATGGAAAGATCAAGAGAGCTTTTTAAAGAAGCACAAAAGTATTTAGTTGGTGGAGTCAACTCTCCGGTTAGAGCCTTTAAATCTGTTGGATCAGAACCTCTATTTATAAATAGAGGGAAAGGCTCAAGGATATGGGATGAAGATGGAAATGAGTATATAGACTATGTTTTATCTTGGGGACCTCTCATACTTGGTCACGCCCATGACCAGATACTAAATGCCATAAAACAGATAGCTAACTTTGGGACAAGTTTTGGTGCTCCTACGAAGATAGAAGTGGATATGGCAAAAGAGGTTGTAGATGCTGTTAAATCTGTTGAGATGGTCAGGTTTGTTAACTCCGGAACAGAAGCAACGATGAGTGCCATAAGACTTGCAAGAGGCTATACAAAGAGGAAGCATATAGTTAAATTTGATGGATGTTACCACGGACATGGAGATAGTCTCTTGGTGTCTGCTGGATCTGGGGTTGCAACCTTAGGTATTCCTGGGACTCCTGGGATTCCGGAAGAGTTAGCTAAATTAACCATAGTTTTACCTTACAACAATATTGAAGCTGTGGAAGAAACATTTAAAAAGTACGGTGAAGATATAGCCTGTGTGATAATTGAGCCTGTTGCCGGAAATATGGGAGTTGTAGCTCCTTCAAAAGAGTATCACCAAAAATTAAGACAGATAACAAGAGATTACGGAGCTTTACTTATATTTGATGAAGTTATGACAGGGTTTAGATTGGCTTACGGGGGAGCTCAGGAACTTTACAATATAGATCCAGATATAACAACTTTCGGAAAAGTGATAGGAGGTGGTCTTCCAGTTGGAGCATACGGTGGAAAAAGGGAGATTATGGAGTACGTGGCACCAGTAGGACCGGTCTATCAAGCAGGGACACTTTCCGGAAATCCACTTGCTATGGCTGCAGGACTTGCACAACTTAAACTTTTAAAAGAGTTAAATCCATATCAGGAACTTGATAAAAAAGGTAAAGTTTTGGAAGACGGTATAAAAGAGATATCAAAGTTAACCGGAAAGCCTATAACGGTAAATAGGGTTGGATCAATGATAACGGCATTCTTTACAGACAAGGAAGTTTTAGATTTTCAAACAGCAAAAACCTCTGACACTCAGTTATTTGCAAAGTTTTTCAGAGGACTTATTGAAGAGGGTGTATATTTACCAGCTTCACAGTTTGAGGCATTTTTCCTAAGTACAGCTCACTCTAACAGTGATTTAGAGATAACTTTAGAAAAAATGGAAAAGGTTTTAAGGAAGTTATAATGAGATGTCCAAAATGTGGAAGTTTAAGTGATAAAGTATTGGAAACCAGACAGTCAAAAGATGGGTCTGTTATAAAAAGAAGACGGGAATGTCTTGAGTGTGGATACAGATTTACCACTTATGAAAGAATAGAAGAAGAAAATATCAAGGTAATTAAAAAAGATGGAAAGGTGGAACCATTTAACAAGGAAAAAATTATAAGGGGTATAAAACTGGCATCAAAAGGAAGACCAATATCTGAGACACAGATTGTAGAAATTGCAGACAGTATAGAAAGATTCTTAATAGACGAAGGAAAACTTACTACAACAAGTTATGAAATCGGTGAGATGGTAAAAGAAAGGTTGAAGCAGCTTGATAAAGTTGCATACTTAAGATTTTTATCTGTGTATGAAGATTTTAAAGACATAAGAGATTTTCAGGAAAAGATAAAAGAGATAGAGAAGGAGTAAATTTTGAGTGGTATTGAAGCATTTATCCTTGGAGTCGTTGAAGGACTGACAGAGTTTTTACCGATATCCTCTACAGGGCATCTCATATTGGTTTCTAACTTAATGGGTGTTCAGCAGACAGACACCCATAAAGCTTTTGAGGTTTCTATACAGCTTGGTTCAATTATGGCTGTTGTTTTCCTCTATTGGAAGAAATTTTTGGAGTTAGAGATTTTAAAGAGGTTGATCGTAGCTTTTATACCTACGGGAGTTCTTGGATTCTTACTTTATAAGCTGATAAAATCCTTCTTTAATCCTTACACAGTTGTCTTTATGCTTGTATTAGGAGGTTTTATTCTTATTGGTATTGAGTATATCCATAAAAACAGGGAATATGGGGTAAAAAGTATATACGATGTTAATTATAAAAAAGCTTTCACCATAGGTGTTTTCCAATCTCTTGCAATGATTCCAGGAACTTCAAGGTCAGGAGCTACGATAATTGGAGGATTAATTTTAGACCTTGATAGAAAAACAGCTGCAGAGTTTTCATTTTTACTGGCAGTTCCCACTATGTTTATGGCTACATTTTACGACATATATAAAAACCACTCTAACTTCAACGTGTCAGATTGGAGTAACTTAGTTATAGGTTTTATAACTGCGTTTATCTTTGCAGTTATAGCTATTAAATTACTACTTAAATTTATATCTACTCATAACTTTATACCGTTTGGTATATATAGGATAGTATTGGGATTGATATATTTCTTTGTGGTGTTGAGGTAGGAAGATGAATATTTTGGAAAAGATAATAAAGACGAAGTATGAGGAGTTGGAAAGTTATACTCCAGCTTATATCAAAGTCTTAGAAGACCTTGCTGTTAATAGAAAAAAGAAGGTTTTAGATTTTAAAAAAGCGTTGAAAGGCAGGGGAACAAATATAATAGCTGAAGTCAAAAAAGCATCTCCTTCTAAAGGTATTATAAGACATGTGTTTAATCCTGTTGAGATAGCAAAGGAGTATGAAAAAAATGGGGCCAAGGCAATATCTGTTTTAACTGATAAACAGTATTTTCAAGGATCTATAGAGTATCTTGCTGAAATCGCAAAAGAGGTGAAACTGCCAGTTTTAAGGAAAGATTTTATAGTTGATGAGAGACAGATACTTGAAGCTTACGCTTACGGTGCAGATAGTTATCTACTTATAGCCAAAGTTTTAGATGAAAAGAGGTTAAAGGATTTGATTGAAGTCGGAAGGGAATTGGATTTAGAGCCTTTGGTTGAGATTCATTCAGAGGAAGAAGCCTTTAAATCTATACAAGCTGGAGCCAAGATTATAGGAATAAACAACAGAAATCTTGAAAACTTTACAGTAGATATAAATCTCTCAAAAGTACTTGCTCCTAAATTAAAGGATATGGGTGTTGAAGTTGTTGTTGCGGAAAGTGGAATATCTTCAAAGGAAGAGATAGAGGAGTTGAAAAAATACCAAGTTGATGCATTTTTAATAGGTGAGTCTCTTATGAGGGAGGCAAATATAGGAGAAAAGCTGAGATCTTTACTTTAATGGAGTTCTGTTTTTATACAGAAACTTGAAGTTGGTGGTTAGATATGTATCAGAACATCAATAAAGAGCTTGCGAAGATTTTTGAAAATATGGGTAATATATACGACTTTTTGGAAGATAAATTTAGGGCTTTAGCTTACCACAGGGCTGCTCAGATTGTTGATAGCCTTCCTGACGATATAAGAAATCTTATCCAGAGTGGAGATATACATCATATCAGGGGTATAGGTAGCGGGATAGAGGAAAAGATTGAGGAGTATATAAAAACAGGAAAAATAAGGAAATACGAAGATTTAAAACAGCTTGTACCTCCGGATTTCCTTGAACTTATGGAAGTTCCAGGTTTTGGACCTAAAACTTTAAAGAGAATTCATCAGGAGTTTGGTATATCAACAAAAGAAGAACTTATAAAAGCATTGAAGGACGGAAGAGTTGCTTCATTAAAAGGTTTTGGAGAGAAAAAAGTCCAAAATATGCTAAAAGGACTTGAACTTTATGAGAAAACTCAAAAAAGGCTACTTCTATGGGAAGCTCTTCAAATAGGAAAGATGTTGTTGGAAAAACTTAAAGTTTTAAAGGAAGTAAAAAACGTAGAACTTGCAGGAAGTCTAAGAAGAAGAAAGGAGACAGTTGGAGATATAGATATACTTGTAGCCTGTGAGGAGAAAGACAGACAGAAAGTCCTGGATTACTTCACATCTCTTGAAGATGTTAAAGAGGTTATCGCAAAAGGTGATACTAAAGCCAGTGTTATGATATACGAAAAAGATAGACAGGTTGATCTTAGGGTTTTAAATCCTGATGAATGGGGAAGTGGCCTTCAATACTTCACAGGTTCAAAAGAACATAATGTCCATTTTAGAGATATAGCCAAGTCAAAAGGTTTAAAGGTTAGTGAGTATGGAGTTTTTGATGTAAAGACTGGAGAGAAGATAGCAGGAAAAACTGAAGAGGAAGTCTATAAAGCTGTTGGTTTGCAGTGGATACCTCCGGAGATGAGAGAAGATAGAGGAGAGATAGAGTTAGCTCTGGAAGGAAAGATGCCAAAACTCGTTGAGCTTTCAGATATAAAAGGTGATTTACATATACACTCAACCTGGACAGACGGAATAAACACCATTGAAGAGATTGCAAAGTTTGTATTAAAAAATTACAAGTATGAGTATATAGCATTAACAGACCACTCAAAAGCTGTAAGGGTTGCACACGGACTAAATGAAGAGGATGTTTTAAGGTATATGGAGGAGATTGATAAGATTAACAAGAAACTTGGAATTAACTTTATAAAGAAAGGTGTAGAGGTTGACATTTTACCGGATGGTAGTTTGGACTTACCTGATGAGATTTTATCAAAACTTGATTGGGTAGTTGCATCTATACATACTCAGTTTAACAGGGATAACACAGACAGAATAATAAAAGCTATGGAAAATCCTTATGTGTGTGTCATAGGACACCCCACTGGT
This sequence comes from Hydrogenothermaceae bacterium, assembly GCA_026418455.1. Taxonomy (GTDB): domain Bacteria; phylum Aquificota; class Aquificia; order Aquificales; family Hydrogenothermaceae; genus JAOABC01. The sequence goes on along the minus strand of JAOABH010000004.1, from coordinate 645,051 downwards.
AGAACATTTGGATCACGGGAAGGCTATCAGCTTTCGGAAGAGATTTTAAAGGTTGCAAAGGAGACAAATACAGCCCTCGAAATAAACGCTCAGCCAACGAGGATGGATCTGCCAGATATATGGATAAAAAAAGCTGTAGAGATTGGAGTCAAACTTGTGATATCAACAGATAGCCACAGTTTGTCAAACTTCGGATATATGGAGATAGGGGTATCTCTTGCCCGTAGAGGGTGGGCAAAAAGAGAGGACATACTCAACACATACAGCTGGGAAGAGATAGAGAGATTTAAGCAAGAAAAGAGAGCTAAATTTAGTATAATAAAAAGATGATTTTGTTATTTAAAGGAAGATTTAAAAGAGAATTATGATTATGGATTTTAGGAGGAAAAAGTTGAAGAGAGTTAGGTTTGCACCAAGTCCAACCGGATATCTGCATCTTGGAAATGCAAGAACTGCGTTGTTTAACTATCTTTTTGCAAAACATGAAGGATCTACCTTTATACTTAGAATAGAGGATACGGATTTAGAAAGGTCAAAAAAAGAGTATGAAGAGATGCTTATTGAAGATCTAAAATGGCTTGGAATAGAGTGGGATGAAGGTCCGGATAGAGGTGGAAAATATGGACCATACAGACAGTCAGAGAGACTTGATATATACCATAAATATGTTGATAAATTGCTAAAATCAGGAGATGCTTACTATTGCTATTGTACAGAGGAAGAATTAGAGAAAGAGAGAGAAAAAGCTATAGCTGAAGGAAGACCTTACAGATACTCCGGAAAATGTAGAAATCTTACAGAAGAGGAAAGGTCTGAGTATGAGGCAAAAGGTATAAAACCGGTTATAAGATTCAAAGTTCCGGAAAAGACTGTTGTTTTTGAAGATGTGATAAGAGGAGTTGTAGAGATAGACACAAAAGAGTTTGGAGACTTTGTTATAGTTAGAGCTGATGGAATGCCTGTTTATAACTTTGTTGTAGTTATAGATGATGCTCTTATGGAAATAACACATGTTATAAGAGGAGAAGACCATCTATCAAATACACCAAAACAGATAGTCATATATGAAGCACTTGGTTTTAATATTCCAACATTTGCTCACCTCCCTATAATATTAGGTGAAGATAGGACAAAACTGTCAAAGAGGCATGGAGCTGTTTCTGTAAGAGCTCTGAAAGATGAAGGTTATTTATCAGAAGCTGTATTCAATGCTCTCTCACTACTTGGCTGGCATCCGAAAGATGAGAAGGAAATCCTTCCAAAAGAAGAGATATTTAAACAGTTTAGATTGGAAGATGTGAATAAATCTCCGGCTATATTTGACAGAAATAAGTTGAGATGGATGAACGGGGTTTATATAAGGGAAATTCTTCCTTTGGAGGAAGTTACCAAGAGAGCTGTAGAATTTTTCGAAGGTTTCGGATACAAAGCTGACTTTGAATACTATAAAAAAGTTATGGAAGCTGTAAGGGATAGTATAGAGACTATGTTAGATATAAAAGAAAGAGCCAAGGTGTTTTTTGTTGATGAGATTATTTTTAGCGAAGATGTTGTCAAAGAAGTTAGGTCAGATGAGAAGTTTTATAAAGTTGTGGAGGCTTTTTATCAAAAGATAAAGGATAAAGGTGGTATATCAAAAGAAGACTTTAAAACTATAACAAAGGAGATACAACAGGAACTCGGTGTAAAAGGTAAAGGGTTATTCCATCCTTTAAGGATAGCATTAACCGGAGAGTCATCCGGTGTAGGTTTGGATATATTAGTAGAAGTAATTGGTATAGAGAGAGTTAAGTTTAGATTAAAAAGATTCCTTGAATACTTTGGATGATGGTTAGAGACTTTAGAAAGTTGAAAGTTGCTTTTATTAAAGAAGATGGTGAAAAACTTTCTTTGAAGGAAGCGGAGAACCTTTTAAACTCTGTTCCCGATGTTAAAGACAAATGGTTTTTAAGGGGAGTTAAACATATACTTGAAAATCACTATACGGAAGCTATAAAGAGATTTCAGCTTGTAGATGATTCTGATTCAAATTTAATGATTTTAGCGTGTGCTTATAAAATTCAGGATAAATATATTTTTGATAGTTATAAATCAAAAAGTTTATCCGGGGGAACTTTGTTTAGTAAATTCAGATTCTATCCTTACTTTATGTATGAGGATAATTTAGAAGATATAATTAAATTTCTGAAAAAAGAGGAAACTGTTGAGTAGATCTATAAGTTAGGTGTGTTTATGCTCCATCTGTAAATTATTTAGATCAAGTTAAAGAAGCTTTTGACAGTTTATGCTGTAAGTTTATATGATATAATCTTTCAGATGGTAAGAGAGATTTTACAGATTCTTAGGGATATAGGATTTGATGAGTTGATTTTGGAAAGTGAAGATTTTGGTAGAGTTAAAAAAGAAAGATTAGAGAAGTTAGAACAGATAAACAGGGAGATACAGGTTTGTACAAAATGTCCACTTCATAAGGATAGAAAACAGGCTGTTTTAGGTGAAGGTAATCTGTTTGCAAAAGTTATGTTTATAGGTGAAGCCCCCGGAGAAGAAGAAGATATTCAAGGAAGACCTTTTGTTGGCAGAGCTGGACAACTTCTTACAAAAGCAATAGAAAATGCAGGATATAAAAGAGAAGATTTTTATATAGCAAATATAAATAAATGTAGACCACCTGGTAATAGAACACCAACGATAGAGGAGCAAGAAGCCTGCTTTCCTTATCTTCAAAGACAGATAGACATAATAAATCCAAAAGTTTTATGTCTCCTTGGAGCTACAGCTTACCGTGGAGTTATGAAACAAGAAGTAAAGATAACCAAAGAGAGAGGTAAAGTTTTAAATTATCAAGATAAACTGGTATATATAACTTTCCATCCATCTTATGTATTAAGAAATCAAGCAGTAAAAGATACATTTTTTGAAGATATAAAAAAGGCTATAGAGTTATCCTTATGAAGAAGGTGGTCGTTAAAAAGGAAGTTTTAGAAAGGTTAAAGCTTTATAATCCTTGGATATACAATAGAGAGATAAAAGAATTTCCTAAGAATGTAAAGTCAGGAGAGATTATAGAGATAACTTCTCCAAAGGGAGAATTTTTAGGGATAGGTTATATAAATCCAAAAAGTAAGATTACAGTTAGAGTTCTAACTTTTGAAAGAGAGGAAATTAATAAGCAGTTTTTTGTCAATAGAATAAAAAAAGCTACAGAGAAAAGAGAGGGAATTTTTAAAATTTCAAATGGGGTAAGAATCATCCATTCAGAGGCAGATGAGCTTCCGGGAATTATAGCTGATTACTACGATGGTTATATATCTCTACAAATAAACACAGCTGGAATGGAAAATCTTAGAAATATTATTTTGGAAAGTATAATAGATGTTTTAAAACCAAAGGCTATTATAGAAAAATCAGATGCTAAATCAAGGTTAGCAGAAGGTTTAGAAACAGAGGAAAAGGTTTTATACGGATATGTTCCTGATAACATTACAATAACAGAAAACGGTGTTAAATTTAAAATAGATTTAATTAGTGGACAGAAAACTGGATTCTACTTAGACCAAAGAGCAAACAGAGAAAAAGTTTCCAAGTATGTTAAGAGAGGTTTTAAGGTTTTAGACCTGTTTTCCAATACAGGTGGATTTGGTATATATACAGCCTTAAAAGGTGCAGATTTTGTTAAGTTTGTTGATATATCGGAAAATGCAGTTTCACTTATAAACGAAAACTTAAAACTGAATAATATTGAAAGTTATGAAATCAAAAAAGCTGATGTGTTTGATTTTGTCAAAGATGAGTTAAAATCTGGGTTAAAGTATGACATGATTGTTTTAGACCCACCACCTTTTGCAAAAAGTAAAAATGAGAAAGAAGGAGCTTTAAGAGGATTTAAATATCTAATTTTAAACAGTTTAAAACTTTTAAATGATAATGGTTATTTAGCTGTGTTTTCCTGCTCTCATCATATAACATACGAGGACCTTATAAATGTAACTTTAGATGCATTAAAAGATACAAAAATAAAGACACAGTACATAGAATATCTTACCCAAGACTTAGACCATCCTTATATAATTAATATCCCTTCTACACTTTATCTTAAAGGTTTTATCTTACAAAAAGTTAGATGAGATTAGGGGATATATATAATCAATCTATCAAGATTTTAAAAGATAGCTCTGTAGAAAACCCAGCTCTTGATGCTATGATTATTATATCCACAGTTTTAAATATTCCAAAAGAGAAAATAATAACAGACCCAGATATGGATATACCGGAGGATAAGGTTGAAAGAATACTTAAAGAAATTAAGAAGAGAGGAGAAGGTTTTCCTGTTGCCTATATAATAAACAAAAAAGAGTTTTTTGGTTTAGAGTTTTATATAGAAGAGGGAGTTTTAATACCACGTCCAGAGACAGAGATATTAGTTGAGGAGGTTGTTAAAAGATTACCGGAAGGTAAAGAATTAGTTGGAATTGATGTTGGGGTTGGAAGTGGCTGTATAGCCATAACTATTTTAAAGATGAGAAAAAATATAAATATGATAGGTGTAGATATATCGGAAAAGGCTTTGGAGATTTCTAACATAAATGCAAATATACATAAAGTAGCAGACAGATTTCTACTTAAAAAGCAGTCTATATTTGAAGAACCAAAGTTAGATATCAAACTGGATTTTGTTGTCTCAAATCCACCTTATATATCTCAATCTGAGTATGAGACATTACAGAGAGAAGTTAAAAAAGAACCTGTGGAAGCTTTAATTTCCGGTAAAGTTGGGACAGAATTTTACGAAAAGATATTAAGCTGGTCAAAGAGATACCTTAAAGATGGTGGTTTTGTTGCTTTTGAATTAGGAATAGGACAGGCTAAAAAGGTAAAAGATTTATTCTTAGCAGAAGGTTTTAAAGATATCCATCTGATTAAGGATCTACAAGGTATAGATAGAGTAATTATAGGTTATAATTAGGAGGCTAACTATGTTTGAGGTAAAGGTAGAGTTGAGAGAGGCATTGATAATAGAAGGTGGTAATAGGTTAGAAGGAGTATTGAAAGTATCTGGAGCAAAGAATGCAGCATTACCTAACATAGCAGCAACTATTTTAACAGAGAAAGAGGTTATTTTAGAGAATGTTCCGGATTTACTTGATATTAAAACTATGAATTTGCTACTTGAAAGTATAGGAGCAGAGATAAATCAGATAGATAATGGTATATTTTCTTACAGATTATCAAATCCAAAATCTTTCAGTGCAGATTATGAACTTGTAAGTAAAATGAGAGCATCAATCCTTGTTTTAGGTCCTATGCTTAGTAGATTTGGATATGCTGAGGTAGCACTTCCAGGAGGATGCTCTATTGGAGCAAGACCTGTAGATCTACATTTAAAGGCTCTTGAAAAGATGGGAGCCCAGATAAAAATAGAACATGGATATATAAAGGCTTATGCACAAAGAAGACTTAAAGGCTCTCATATATTCTTTGATAAAATAACAGTTACTGGAACAGAAAATATAATGATGGCAGCAGTTTTAGCAGAAGGTACTACTGTAATAGAAAATGCGGCGTTAGAACCAGAGGTAGTTGACCTTGCTATTATGCTAAAGAAAATGGGAGCTGATATACAGGGAGAGGGAACTCATAGGATAGTTATAAATGGAGTTAAACAGTTAAACGGTACTACCCATAGAGTTATACCAGATAGAATAGAGGCAGGTACATTTGCTGTTTTGTCAGCTTTAACTGACGGTAAAGTTATAATAGAGAATTATCCATTTGAATATTTGGAATATGTTGATAAGGTATTAGAAGATATAGGTATATATGTTATTCCGGTAGATAAAAATAAAGTGATGATAAAAAGAGAGGAAAAACTTAGACCCGTAAATATACAAACAAAAGAGTATCCACTTTTTCCAACAGATTTGCAGGCACAGTTTATGACTTTACTATGTTTTGCAGATGGAGTATCAGAGATTACAGAAAATATATTTGAAAATAGATTTATGCATGTTCCTGAGTTAAATAGATTAGGTGCAAATATAGAGATAGTTGGTAAGACCGCAATAATAAGACCTGTAGAGAAGTTTTCAGCTACAGATGTAAAAGCAACAGACCTTAGGGCAAGTGCAGCTATGGTAATAGCAGGATTGATAGCAGAAGGAGAAACAAGGATACATAATATTTACCACTTAGATAGAGGATATGAACATATAGACCAAAAACTAAGCAATATTGGAGCAAAGATAAGAAGAGAGATAATATAGAGTTTAATGCAACTAAAATGGTTTATAAGACTTCTCTCTCTAAGTATAGTTATATCAACTATTTTTTACATATTTGATTACTATAAATTAGAGGAGTATGGTGGACTTTCTCATATTGGACTAACAGGGTTACTTTTATTTTTGCCATTTTTTAATGTATCTTACTCCAGGAATTGTCAAATTCAATTAATACTTTATTCGTTAATAGTATTCTTTCCTGTATTAGTGCTGAAGTTTGATATAATAACATTATCTATAATTTTTCTTTACGCTGTTTTTTTGATTTTTACAATCTGTAATAAACTAAAGAGGAGAGAAGTTGAAGAGTGAGATAAAAAATCAGATTTTAGATGTTTTGAAAAAACATATACCAGAAGTTTCACAGATAGAAGACAAGATAGTAATAGAGATACCAAAAGATGAGAAGCTGGGGGATTTTTCAACTAACATAGCTTTCTTACTTACAAAAATAATTAAGAAACCTCCAGTTCAGATAGCAGGACAGATTAAAGATATTTTAGAAAATCTTCCTACTTTTTCAAAGGTAGAGGTTGCCGGAGCGGGATTTTTAAACTTCTTTTTATCAGATAACTTTTATCACTCAATTCTACATAAGGCTGTAAATGAAGGTGATAGATTTGGGGAGCAGAGAGAAAAAAATAAAGGGAAGATAAATATAGAGTTTGTAAGTGCAAATCCAACTGGTCCACTTCACCTTGGACATGGAAGAGGTGCAGTTGTAGGAAAGATACTATCCGAAATTTATTCTTATACAGGTTATAAAGTTGAAAGGGAGTTTTATATCAACGATGCTGGAAACCAGATAAGAAAACTTGGAGAGTCTATATATGCAAGATTTAGACAGATAGAAGAGCCTGATTATCCTTTTCCAGAAGATGGATATCACGGAGATTATATAAAAGATATAGCAAAGGAACTCTATCTTCTTGAAAGAGAAAAAATTCTATCTATGCTTTCTGAAGATGATGCTGTTGAGTTTTGTGCAAATTATGGGAAAAATTATCTTCTTGATAAGATAAAAGAGGATTTAAAGCTTATAGATGTAGAATTTGATATATGGTATAGTGAAAAACATCTGTATGAACATGGTAAAGTAGAGGAAGCTATAAAGTTTTTAAAAGAAAAAGATATGATTTATGAAAAAGATGGAGCCTTATGGTTAAAAACTACCATTTACGGAGATGATAAAGATAGAGTTATAAGAAAGTCTGATGGTAGTTATACATACTTTGCCGGAGATATAGCTTATCATTTTGACAAATACAGGAGAGGTTATGACTTTATAATAAACATCTGGGGATCTGACCATCATGGATATTTTCCAAGATTAAAGGCTGCTGTAATGAGTTTTGGAGTGCCTGAAGATTGGATAAAGGTTTTGTTTATTCAACTTGTAAAACTATTCAAAAACGGACAGGAAGTTAAAATGTCAAAGAGGTCCGGAGATTTTATAACATTAAGAGAACTTGTTGAGGAAGTAGGAAAAGACCCTGTTATATACTTTTTTGCATCAAAAGATAGTGATACTCATCTTAACTTTGATATAGATATTGCCTTGGAAAAAAGTTCTGAAAATCCTGTCTTCTATGTTCAGTATGCCCATGCAAGAATATCAAGTGTGTTTAGGGAAGCTAAGGAGAGATTTGGAATAGACTTAGAAACAGATTTTACTTCACAATTACAGCTTTTAAAAGAAGATGCCGAAAAATCTATTATGAAGTATATAGCGGCAATCCCAGATTTGATAAATGAAGCGGCTTTAAAGAATCAGCCCCACAAAATAACAGGGATTACTTATGAACTTGCTTCAAGGTTTCATAAATATTACAATACCCATAAATTTTTGATAGAAGATGATAAAGAACTTATGATGGCAAGACTTTATCTTTTAAAAGCAGTTAAAAATGTGTTGAGAACATTATTTAAAATTATGGGGATTACTCCGGTAGAGAGGATGTGATATGGAAAATAGAGATTTAAAAGATGTATTTAAAACAGTAAAGGAAAAGAAGAAGAAGGAAAAAATAGAGAGACTTTTAATATATATGTCCGGTATTTTACTTACTCTTGTGTCTATTGCAATAGGTCTTAATTTCTTCTCTGGAACAGATAAAAATCAAGTATCAGAGCCGGATATAAAGATAGTAAAAGATATAAATCAACCTTCTGCTCCACCTCAAATTCCAAAGGAAGAGACATTACAGGAAGTAAAAATACCTCAGCAAGAAAATCAGCCTCAAGCTGTAAATCAACCTGATAGCCAAAAAGAAGACCAAAAGCCTATACAGACAACTCAACCAACACAGAATCTTAACAAACCTCAGCAGGTTCAAACTTCAGATAAAGAGCAAACTCCAACGAATCACATTCAAAATGATACTTCTTCTGTAGAATCTCAACCTAAAAAAGAGGAAACTATAAAACAAAAACCCGAATCTAAGCCAACTACAGTAAAAGAAGAGAAAACTCAGATAAAGAAAGAGGAAATCCATAGAGATAAGAATGTTGCAAAAGTTACAGAATCTACAGAAATGACCAAAAAAACAGAACATACCAAAGAAAAAACTCAAAAACAGACAGAGTCTAAAAATGAGGTATTGTCTCTTATTACATCTGGATATTTCTCAATACAGACAGGAGCTTTTAGTACTAAAGAGAAAGCCTTAGTGGAGAAATCTAAATACAAGGATGCCTTTGTAATAGAAGAAAATGGTCTTTATAAAGTATTGGTTGGAAAGTTTAAATCAGATAAAGAGGCAAGAGAGTATAGAGCACAGAATAACATACCAGGTTTTATTAAGAGGATAAGCAATTGATAGATATAGATATAATTCTTCCTCCGGTGTTAGGAGCTTTTATCGGTTATTCTACAAACTGGTTGGCTATTAAAATGATATTTAGACCTTTTGAACCTAAGTATATATTTGGAGTAAGAGTTCCCTTTACACCGGGACTTATACCAAAAAGTAAAGAAGAGATATCAAGAAAAATTGCAAAAACTATAGTCTCTCATCTCTTAACTGCTGAGAAACTTCACACTTTATTTGATAGTGAAGATTTTAAAAACAGCCTCCATCAGACTGTAAATAAGATTGTGGATAGGTCTTTTGAAGATCTTATTGAAAGTTTGAAAAAATCACTGTCTGAAGAGATTAGTATAGGATTTATTCAGGGAATGATAGGTAACCTTTCAGAAAAGATAAAAGAAAAAATAAAGCCGAAAATTACAGAGAAGTTATCCTCCCATATAGAATCCGGAATAGAGGATTATCTAAAAGAAGACTTTATAACTGTTTTATCAAAGTTAGACTTGGAAAATCTTATATACAATACACTTATGGAAGTGGATATACAGACTCTTGAAGAGATTATATTGGGTTTTTCAAAAAGACAGCTTAACTACATAACAAATTTAGGTGGATTTATAGGTTTTATTATAGGTATTTTTCAAGTTATGTTGACTAAGATTTTTTAAACTTGAAAAAATTTTTTAACTTACTAAATTTTATAACTGCTTCTTAGAAAGTTAAATAATCAATTAAGGTGATTTAATGGCTATATCTCCTCAGACAGTTGAAGAAGTTCAGGCTGTCGCTAATGTTTATGATATTATATCAGATTATATACCTCTTAAAAAAAGCGGAGTAAATTATATAACACTTTGTCCTTTTCATAACGAAAAAACACCATCTTTTGTTGTATCACCTACAAAAAATATATTCAAATGTTTTGGCTGTGGTATAAGTGGAGATGCTGTTAAATTTGTTATGGAGTATGAGAAAATCTCTTTTTCCGAGGCTATAGTAAAGGTAGCGAACAGATATGGTATAAAGGTTAAATATACCGGTAAAGATGTAGAAGCTGAAAACAGGCCTATATACGAGGTTATGTCAAAAATTACTCAATTTTATCAGGAAAATTTATACAATAACGAAGATGCTAAAAATTACATTAAACGGAGAGATATATCACCTTCTACCGTTAAACATTTTAGCTTAGGTTACTCTCCTAAGGAAGAGGAAAAGTTTGAAAACTTCTGTAAGGAAAATGGTATAGATGTTAATCTTTTAAAAGAGATTGGTCTATTAACTGAAGGGAAGGTTGTAGATAAATTTAGAGGAAGATTGATATTTCCTATAAAGGATATAAAAGGTAATATTGTGGCTTTTGGTGGTAGGACAATACAGAGTGGAGTTTTGCCTAAGTATCTTAACTCTCCTGAAAGTAAAATATACAACAAAAGTAAAGTTTTATACGGACTGTTTGAAAATCTTGAGTTTATTAAAGAAAGTAGAGAGGTTATCATAGTAGAAGGATATATGGATTTACTTTCTCTCTGGCAGATAGGTATTAAAAATGTGGTGGCAACATTGGGAACAGCTTTTACAGAAGGACATGTAAATCTTCTTAAAAGATTTGTGGGTAAAGCTTACATTATGTTTGACAGTGATGAGGCTGGAAAAAAAGCATCTATCACAGTGGCAAAAGTTCTTCTTTCAGAAGGAATAACTCCTATGTATGTATCTTACCAAGGATTTAAAGACCCTGATGAATTATCAAAAGCCGGAATTAAAACTGTAAAGGAGATTTTAGGAAAGTCTGAAGATTTCATTCTTTTTCTGGTAAAGAGAATAAAACAAACAAAAGATATCCAAGATTTAAAAGAGAGATTAAAAAGTTACCAAAAACTGTATGAGATAGTTATAGAAATTTTAAGAAGTATAAGAGATACTCATCTGAAATATTCATATATATCGTTAATATCTCAAGAACTTGATATTCCTACTTCAAAGCTTGAAACAGATATAGGTACATTAAAGACCTATAAAAAGGAGTTTAAAGAGAGAGATGAATCAAAAATATCAAAACTTTCACCAAATGAAAAAGCTCTTCTTAAAACAGCATATCTTAATCCTTTATTATTGAAAAATTGCGATTTTTGTGATAAAATAAATATTTCGAAAATCTTGATGTATTACTTTGATTTTATAAAAAATGCTACACCAGAAGAATACGAAGAGTTAAAACCGGAAATTGATAACATACCTGTTTCTATTCCAGAAGACCAGTTCTATGAAGAATTACAGAATCTTCATCAAAAGAGTATTCAAGAAGAAGAAAGATTGATCTACTCTGTCCTTCCAGAGGAAGAGAAAGAGAAGTTTTTATTTAAATTTATTCAAGAGAGAAAACTTAAGAAGGAGGTTTACAGATGATATTGAATCTCTATGAGAGAGATGATGTGAAAACCCTTATAAATCTTGCGAGAGAGAAGGGTTACGTTACTCATTCCGAGATAACAAAGTATGTAGATGAAGAATTTTTTACTTCAGATGAAAAACTTGAACTGCTTATTGAGTATCTAAATGAACTAAATATTGATGTGAGAGATGAGCAAAATGTTACATCAGAAGATGATATCTCAGAATACCTTGGAATAGATCTTGATAGTGATGTTTGGTCTAAGGCTGATGACCCTGTAAAGTTGTATCTGAGAGAGATGGGTAAGATACCACTTTTAACGAGAGATGAAGAGATTAGGTATGCAAAAGAGATAGAGAGAGGAAGAAAAAAGGTTTTCAGAGGGCTTCTCAGAACATCATTTTTAACGGAGAGATTATTAGACGAATGGGCAAAAGTTATAGATGGAAAGATCAAAGTTCAGGATATTTTAAGTATAGAGGAACTGGATCAGGAAGAAGAGAAGGAAGATGCAGCTGAAGATGTCAACTACGAAATTGAGAATTCAGATGGTTTTGACAAAACTACAGCCGATTTTGTTAAAAAAGGTATGGAACTTGCAATTTTATATAGAGATCTGAAAGAAAAAGAGAAGAGATATCTTGAAGAAAAAAGTATAGAAGCAAAGAGAGATTTCGTATGGCAACATGCAAAGTTAAACAAATTTATAAAGCAACTTAATATTAAATTTACAAAACTGGATAAGTTTGCAGATGAACTAAAAGATCTTTATACAAAGTTAAGAAAAAATGAGAGAGATTATGAAAAAAGAATAAAAATCATTCAGAAGATAAGTCCGGATATTGATAAGTTATTAGATGGATCATATGAAAAGTATCCCGAACTGCTAAAGAAGATAGAGAAAAACGGGTTTTCCTTTGGAAGATTTGAGATATTAAGAACAGAAACACTCAGACTTAAAAACGAGATAGAGGGCCTTAAAGAGAAGATAGGCACTGTCCCTTCTGAGTTTGAGCATGTTATAGACCTTATACAGGAAGGTAGAAATGAGATAAACAATGTTAAACAGATTATGGTTAAAGCAAACTTAAGACTTGTGGTCTCAATAGCCAAAAAGTATACAAACAGAGGTCTGCAGTTTCTTGATTTAATACAGGAAGGTAATATAGGACTTATGAAAGCTGTTGATAAATATGACTATAAGAGAGGGTATAAGTTCTCAACTTATGCTACATGGTGGATAAGACAGGCTATAACAAGGGCTATAGCAGACCAAGCAAGAACGATAAGAATACCTGTCCATATGATAGAAACTATAAATAAACTTATCAGAGTATCAAGGTCTTTAGTTCAGGAACTTGGAAGAGAGCCAACCCCAGAAGAGATAGCTAAGAAGGTAGGTATGCCTGCTGATAAAGTAAGAAAGATACTCAGAACTTCACAAGAACCTATCTCCCTTGAAACACCTATTGGAACAGATGAAGAGTCCCATCTTGGAGATTTTATTGAAGATAAGACTGTCTTATCTCCGGAAGCTCACGTCCTTAAAAATGCTCTAAGGGCTCAACTTGATGAAGTTTTATCTACCCTCTCAGAGAGAGAGGAGCAGGTGCTAAGGTATAGATTTGGTCTTGAAGATGATACTGAGCATACACTTGAGCAGGTAGGTAAGAGATTTGGAGTAACGAGAGAAAGAATAAGACAGATAGAGGCAAAAGCTTTAAGAAAGTTAAGACATCCTCACAGAGCTAAATATCTAAAACCGTTTATAGAAGGAGAGTAATCACTTTCCGGAGGTGGCTTTGGCTACCTCTTTTTCCCAATTTTCCCATATCTGTTTTCCAGTTAAAGAAAAGTCTAAATCTCTGTAAGGAACTGCAAATTTTGAACTTCTTATTTTTTTAATCTCTTCTTCTAATATCTGATAGATATCTCCACATTTTGTTGCTACCAGAGACGGAGTTCTCCTTCCCACCGGAGATATATATCCTATTTTAAACCCCGCTTCTAAAAGTCCTACCTTTACAGGTATTGCGTTTGAGTATGTTAATAAGATTCCATCATCTTTTATTATTTCACCTAAAACTCTAAATATATCTAAAGTCCACATCTCCGTATTTACTTTTGGAGAGAATGGGTCGTAAAAAATGGTATCAAACTTTTTTCCCTCTCTTTTTAAGAGGTTTATTATCTTTCTTCCCTCATCTATTAAAACTGTTAGAGTTATATTTTCTTCTCTTGTTTGAAAACCTTTTATCTCTTCAGCGGAGATATTGACTGTAACCGGTTTTAATGAAAGTATAAACTGATACTCCTGTGATAGGTTTTCCGGATAATCGATTTTCCTTATATTTTCAAGAAAGTTTATGTCTTTCTCTATGGATATTATCTCTAACATAGGCTTTTTTGATATAGTTTTTGCAAAGTTGATAGCTGTTGCTACATTGTATCCAAGACCAAATCCAACATCTAAAATAGTGATGGGCTGTCCTTTTTCTAAAATAGTTTTCATATTAGATGGTTTAACAAACTTTTCAAAACTCTCTGTGTATGCTCCCGCTTTTGTACTGTGGTATGCTTCTTTATAATTAAAGTTGTAGATAGTTTTTGTTTTATCTCTTGTAATAACTACTCCATCAATAAATTTAAAATCCGGAATTGATTTTATATATCCTAATTCAAATAGATACTCTGAGAAAATTAAGAGAGATTCTACATGTTTCTCTGTAAGTGAGTAATCAATATTTCTTAGATATGCTTTAAGGTAGCCATCTAACTTAATATTTTCTAAAGATTTAAAGAAATCCTCTTTATTTTCTTTAAGTTGATTGTATAGCTGTAAAACTTCTTCTCTGTTTTCAAAAAACTTCTCTTTATTTACACACCATAGAGCAAATGTGAATGGTAATCCAGTGTAATCAAACCATATTTTTGAAAGATCATAACAATATCTAAACTTTTGTTGAATATCAAGAGCTTTATCTCCTATAACCAAGACAGTTTCTTTATTTTTTATAGAATCAAAATATCTGTAGGTTGGTTTTTTTTTCAAAAATTTTTCAAATATAACCTTTGTAAGTAATACGGAAGTTTTTGATTCTTTTGTTAGATAGATAGTACTCACATCTTCTAAAGGTGTGTTTGAAAGTATGGCAACGGACTTAACATCTCTGTAGCCAGAGATGGACAGTTCAGGAAATATAAAGTATCTGTAGTAATGTTCTATATACTCTCCAGAAGAAACTATACCTACATCTATATTTCCCTCAAATAACATCTTATTTAGGTTTGCGGGATAATCCCGTATTACCTCTACATTTTTAACACTTTCTATACAGAAAGGTATAGTATTTTTATAATCTATAAATCCTACTTTTAGCATCTACCTTTTAATCACCTTTTGAAAAAACGGCAAGTAAAAATGTTCTTAACCTAAAGGCAAAACTGCTGATTATAAACCCCATTACTAAACTCAAAATGACTACCAAACTTGAATATATGTAAGGATATTCTACAAGCAAGTGGGAGAGTATATTATCAGGTAAAATAGGATTATAAACTTCTCTTTTTCTTTCTAAAAGTTGAAATAGACTGTAGATAGCAACGGTTATCATAAGAAAAACTAATATAAGTTTGAGATAATCTCTTTTCATCTTTTGACCTAACAATGCTCCAAACACAGCACCAAAGGAAGAACCTATTAAAAGTAAAATTCCAAGAACTATATCAACTCCATGGTTAAAAAGAGAGTGGAGGAAAGCTAAAAAAGAGGCGATGAATATCATCTGAAATACACTTACAGCGACTGCCATCTGTATGGAATAACCAGCAAGATACATAAGTGCTGGTATTACAAGGTTTCCTCCTCCTATTCCCATTATTGCAGAAAGTAGTCCGGATAGAATACCTATAAAAGCAGGAATAATTATAGACCTCTCACCTACTTTAAACTCTGTTTTTAAAGGTAACCTCTCACAGAACTTTTTAATTTTTCCCTTTTTATCTTCTTTACCTTTATTCTTTATAGTTTCAAGTAGTATAAAAATTCCCAATAAAAGCAGATAGACTACATACACAGAGAGGACAAACTGTCTAACGTTTCCAAGATGTTTAAAGTAGTTTATTATAAAAATTCCCGTGATTCCTCCTATTGTCCCAAAACCAACAATAAACAATCCCATCTTTATATCTACAAGTTTTGACCTTAAATAAGTTAAGAATCCGGAAAGTGAAGCTCCAATCATCTGACTTATAGATGTTCCTACGACTACAACGGAAGGAACTCCAAGTTTTATGAGAATAGGATTAACTACTATTCCGCCACCTATTCCCAGCATACCAGAAAGTATTCCCACCCAAAAACCTATAATTACAATCTCAAAAGGATTTACAGAGATATTTGCTATTGGAAGTAGTATCTCCATTTAGATGCCGTAGACCTCTTTAAGTCTTGACATTATCCTATCTCTTACGTCTGGATTTGTATCAAGGTAGTTTTTGAGTTGTTGAACATCTTTGTCTCCTCTTCCTGACAGATTGATAACTACGATTTTTCCTTTTCCAAGCTCTCTTGCTATTTCTACAGCTTTTATTACAGCATGAGAGCTTTCAAGAGCTGGTATTATACCCTCTGTTCTTGAGAGTAAGAAAAATCCCTCTATAGCTTCTTCATCTGTTGCAGTGATATAATTAGCTCTTCCTGACTCTTTTAAGTAAGCATGCTCCGGACCTACACCTGGATAATCAAGTCCTGCTGATATTGAGTGGGTATGTTCTATCTGTCCCCATTCATCTTGTAAGAAGTATGATTTCATACCGTGTAGAACACCTATGGATCCACCGTTTAAACTTGCAGCATGCATTCCGGTTTCAATACCGTATCCGGCTGCCTCTACACCATAAAGTTTAACTTCTGTATCTTCTACAAATGGATAGAACATCCCTATTGCGTTACTACCCCCACCTACACAGGCAACAACGGCATCAGGAAGTCTTCCTTCTATCTCAACTATCTGGTTTTTTGTTTCATTTCCTATTACACTTTGAAAATCTCTAACTATCATAGGGAAAGGATGTGGTCCTAACGCAGACCCTATTATGTAATGTGTAGTTCTTACATTTGTAACCCAATCCCGTAATGCTTCGTTAACTGCATCTTTTAATGTCCTACTTCCACTTCTCACTATCTCAACTTCTGCACCTAATAGCTTCATTCTAAAAACATTAAGAGCTTGTCTCTCTGCATCTTCTTCACCCATGTATATGGTACATTCAAGACCGAATAGAGCAGCAGCTGTTGCTGTAGAAACTCCGTGTTGTCCTGCACCTGTTTCTGCAATTATCCTTCTTTTACCTATCTTCTTTGTAAGTAAGACTTGTCCGAGAGTGTTGTTTATTTTGTGAGCTCCTGTATGTAGCATATCCTCTCTCTTTAGGTATATCTTTGCTCCACCTACTGCATCTGTTAACCTTTTTGCATAGTAAAGTATTGTAGGTCTACCAGCATATTCATTGAGATAGTAAATTAGCTCCCTATGAAAATCACCATCTTTTTTTATCTGATTGTATTTTTCCTCAAGTTCCTGTAAAGCCGGAATAAGAGTTTCCGGTAGGTATTTACCACCGAATATTCCAAAATATCCTCTTTCATTAGGCAAGTTGTAAGCTTTCATAATAACTCCTTACTGTTGTTTATTCTTCTCTATTATATCAATAATTTTTTGGCTTTCGTTAGGACTATTCTCCTGTTTAGGGTTATTTTCTGCCGGGGGTGTTTGATTTTGATCCCCTTCGTGTAAAGGTGTTTCTTGTTTAGGTAAGAAGATAGATATATCAACCTGATTACCTTCACAATCTACCGTCGGATTTGTACCATTTACAAAAAGTAGATATCTACCTGGACAGTTATCGTTTGCTATTTTTAAAGTTATAGGATCTATCGGTATATATACAGTTCCTTCAACTCTTGGAAACTCCTTGTAAGGAGATCCTCTGTTTGCATAAGCCATTACATCTATCCATATAGGAAGTGCTACTGTTGCTCCGGCTACTCCTTTTCCTATAGTTCTTCTTTTATCGTATCCTACCCATACAACTGTTGTTAAATTAGGATCAAACCCTGCAAACCATGCATCTGCATAATCATTTGTCGTTCCAGTTTTCCCTGCCACTTGGAAAGGTAGTGATGATGCAGCAACTGCCGTTCCTTCTGTTACAACAGCTCTAAGTAAATCAACCATAACAGCATTTTCGGCTGCAGGATATACGGTTTCACAAAAAGATTCCTGACTATACAGAACATCTCCCAACTGATTTACAACTTTCTTTATGTAAAATGGTTGACATCTCGTTCCCTGATTTCCAAATGTAGCATACATTGTTGCAACTTCAATAGGAGTTAACTCTATGGATCCAAGGGCTAAGGAGTAGTATGGTGGAAGTTTCTGTTTTATACCTAATCTGTATCCAAGGTTTATAACATTGTCAAAACCTATTTCGGATAATAGATACACAGTAGCTGCGTTTAAACTCTTTGCTAAAGCGGTTCTTAGTATTACATTTCCGTAGTAGTTTCCATCATAATTTTTAGGAGTCCATTCTTTACCTTGACTGTAGTCAAAGAAAGATATAGGTTCATCTCTAAGTATGGATATCTGAGTATATCCATTTAATATTGCCGATGCATAGATAAGAGGTTTTATTGCAGAACCGGGCTGTCTTTTACTCTGGAATATTCTGTTAAATTGGGATTTTAGAAAATCATAACCACCTACCAAAGCTCTAATTTCTCCGGATTTTGAGTCTATGGAAACGATAGCACCTTCCAAGAATGGAACTATTTTAAAGTTATCATTACCTAAATATCTAACATAAACATAACCACCAGCTTGTAATCCTTTTATCTGGTATGGAGCTATTAAACTTTTCTCAAAATCTGATATCTGGAATTTTAAACTTTTACCTTTTACTTCCAAAACTTTTGCAATATATATGTAGTTCTCAATAAATGAACCCACATTTTGATTTTCAAATTTCTCTTTTAGATATTGTTCTTCATCTTTAGATGGTTTAGGAAAGCCGTAAGTTCCCTGATATATTTCCAATTTCTCTTGAAGTTTTTTCTGAGCATAAATCTGAAGGTCTTTATCAATGGTTGTGTATATTTTTAATCCACCTGTTATTACTGCTTCTTCCCCATATTTATCTATCACAAACTGTCTTATTGTTTCTGTAAAGTAATCAAAATCTAAGACTTTAGATTTTCCAGCAAGTTTTATTGGTTTATTTTTACACTTTTCAAGATCACTTTCAGATATATATCCTTCATCTAACATTCTTTCTAAAACTGTTAGCTTTCTCTTTTCTGCAAGTTCCAAGTTAGAATAAGGGTTGTATTTACTGGGAGCTTTTGGTAAACCTGCTAAAACTGCTGCTTCACATAGATCTACTTCCCATATATGTTTACCAAAGTAAGTTAAAGAAGCTGCTTCTACTCCATAGCTTCCCTGCCCTAAGTATATCTGGTTCAAGTAAAGTTCTAATATTTTATCCTTAGAGTAGTATCTATTTAACTTTATAGCTAAAATCATCTCTTTGATTTTTCTGTTTATACTCCTTTCTGGGGTTAAGAAAAGATTTTTTACAAGCTGTTGTGATATTGTGCTTCCACCTTCTGCTATACCACCAGAGATAATATTTTTAACAAAAGCCCTGAGAATACCAAAAAAATCTATACCTATGTTGTCATAAAAACTTTTATCCTCTGTAGCTATAAAAGCCTTTTTAACATAGTCTGGAATTTTGTCTATATTGACGTAGTACCTCTTTTGGACATAAAGTTCAGAGTAAACTCTACCTTTGTAATCATATATAACAGAGGCTTCTGGAGGTTTCCAATTTTCAAGTTGTCTTACATCAGGAAGGTCTCTTGTTATAATTAGAATATACACAAAAAACAGTAATGATAAAACCGATAAAGTTAACACTGTATAAATTGCTATTTTATTCTTCAAAAAAGTCTTAACTCCTATTGAAATATAAAAATTTTAACAAACAATATTATAAACGACCTTTACTGAAATATGTAAATAGGTTTAAAATAGATAAGATTAAACTTATAAAAGGTGGTGAATATGCAACATTTAAAACCTCAAGAGATAGAAGAGTTAAAGAGGATACTTTTAGAGTGGAGGGATAGGCTTATACAGGAAACAAGGGAAAATGTTGGAGAGAACCTTTCTTTTTCTGGCTCAGATGAAATAGAGAGAGCTGAAGCAGAAACAGAGAGAATACTTACACTCAGAACTCTTGATAGAGATAGAAAACTTTTAAAAAAAATAGAATACACTCTTCAGAAGATAGAGTATGGAACCTATGGAATATGTGAATCTTGTGGTGTAGAAATACCCTTTAAAAGATTAGTTGCAAGACCTGTTGCCTCTTTATGTATAGAATGTAAAGAGAAACAGGAGGAAGATGAGGAATGAAAGTTAACTTAACAAATAAGGATGCACTTATAGTTGTAGATATGCAGAATGATTTTATGCCTTACGGGGTTTTACCTGTAAAAGATGCGGATAAGATAATTCCAACTATAAATTGGTATGTGGATATATTCTCAAAAGCTGGGCAACCTGTGTTTTTTACGAGAGATTGGCATCCTGAAAATCATATATCTTTTAAGGGTTTTGGTGGTATATGGCCACCTCATTGTATTGCTGATACAGAAGGCTCAAAATTTCACCCTGATTTAAAAATCCCAGAAGATAACAAATTTATAATATCTAAAGGGACATCAAGGGATTTTGATGCATACTCCGGGTTTCAAGGAACAATACTTGATACTTTGTTAAGAGAGAGAGGTATAAAGAGGATTTTTATCTGCGGTGTAGCTACAGATTTC
This sequence comes from Hydrogenothermaceae bacterium, assembly GCA_026418455.1. Classification (GTDB taxonomy): domain Bacteria; phylum Aquificota; class Aquificia; order Aquificales; family Hydrogenothermaceae; genus JAOABC01. The sequence continues at coordinate 624,663 of JAOABH010000004.1, read as the reverse complement.
TGTGTTAAAAATACAGCGTTAGGTGGTATAAATTTAGGTTTTCAGGTTTTTATTTTGGAAGACTCTATTAAAGGAGTGTTTGAAGATAGTTCAAAAAATGCTGTTGATACTCTATTGAAAGAAGGTGCTGTGTTGATAAATAAATATGAAATCACTTTTTGATTCATTACCTCAAGAGCAGATAGTATATGAAGGTTTTAAGTATATAACAGATGAGAAGGATATTCCATCTGTAATTAAAGAGTTAGAAAAAGACAAATATATCTATCTTGATACAGAAGTAGCAACAAAAGACCTTGATAATATAGATGTTTTTAGTGATAAAATAAGGCTTATTCAGCTTGGTAATGAAGAGAAGATATTTGTTATTGATGCATTTAAATTAAATCAGACTATTGTAACCTCTTTTTTAAAAGATATATTCAGAGATAGAGGTGTTATAGGCCACAACCTTAAATTTGATCTGAAATTTTTAAAAACTAACTATAATGTGTCTGTAGATACCGTTTTTGACACAATGATAGCTTCTCAGATTCTGTCTAAAGGTAGTGAGACAGATAGACACTCTCTAAAAGCAGTTTCTAATAGATTTGCAGGAGAAGATATAGATAAAAAACTTCAAAAATCAGATTGGACTTCATCTACCTTAACAAAAGACCAACTTATTTATGCAGCAGAAGATATAAAAGCTTTAAGAAAGATATTTAAAAGTATGTTAGACAGATTAAATGAAGGATATACTTTACAGAAAAGTTCAAAAATATCTCAAATATTCAATCTCCATAACCCTGTTGCCCTTCTTGAGATGGCTTTTTTACCTGTTCTTGTTGATATAGAACTTGCTGGTATGTCGGTAAATATTAAGGTTTTAAACTCTCTATTGGAAGAAAATGAAAAAACATTTCAAAATTTATACTTTGAGTTTAAGAAAAATTATCAGATAGACCCATTTTCTCCACAACAAGTTGCAAATTATCTTGTTAATAAATTAAATATAAAACTTCCTAAAACTGAAAAGGGATCATACTCATCTCAAGACTCTGTTTTGAAAAATTACATTGATTTAGAAGAAGTTAGATTACTAATAAGTATAAGGACAGTGAAAAAAATAATTGATAAATTAAGAGAAATAAAAGGTTTTGTTAAAGATGGTAGAGTTTATGGGGAGTTTAGGCAGATAGGAGCATCTACTGGAAGGATGGCATCTATGAGACCAAATCTTCAAAATATTCCAGCTTCATTAAAAAAAGTTTTTCAAACAGAAAAAGGTTATAAATTTATTATTGCTGATTACTCTCAGATAGAACTTAGACTTGCTGCAGAATATACGGGAGATGAAAATATGATAAAAGCTTTTTCAGAAGGACTTGATCTACATAGATTAACAGCTTCTGTAATTACTGGAAGAAGATATGAAGATGTTTCTTCAGAAGATAGAAAACTTGCAAAAGCTATAAATTTTGGACTTATTTATGGAATGTCTCCAAAATCTCTTGTGGAGTATGCAAAAGTTAACTATGATGTTGAAATATCTATTGATGAAGCAAAGGAGTTCCATAAAAATTTCTTTGAGTATTATAAAAATTTTGGACAGTGGCACAACACAGTAAAAAGCTATCTTCAAAAACATAGAAATATAGAAGTTTCAACACTTCTTGGCAGAAAATTATTAGCTTATAGATTTACTGATGCAGTTAACTATCCTATACAAGGTTCTGGAAGTGATCTGTTAAAGATGGCTGTTGTTTTATACTATAAGAATAAAGATGAAAGTAGTAAAATCGTTAATCTTGTCCATGATGAGATAGTTATAGAATCTCAGGAAGACAGTATAGAGAAAAATGTGGAAATATTAAAAGAAGCTATGGAAAAAGCAGGAAAAAGGGTATTAAAAAAAGTTCCGGTAGCCTTTGAAGTAAATATCAGTAATGTTTGGGAGAAGTAGTGTTTGGAGGTATTCTTTAAAGATCAAGCAGTTGTTGTATCAAGGAGATTTATAGGAAATAACGATGTTGCATTATCAATATACACAAAAAGTATGGGTATAGAAAGTGTTGTTATACAAAATGGACAGTTTATAAAGAATCTTCCTTACACTTATCTTGATAAATTTACATACTTTGAAGGAGTTTTTATAAAGTTTAGAAACGATAAGATATATATAAATGATATTGACAAAGTTTATACATTGGGTCTTTTTCTATCAAGAGATTACAACAATATTACTAACGGTTATAGAATGTTAGACCTTATTTATAAATACTCTCCTTATCCTGATGGAAATATCTATAATCTTTTAAAAAAAAGTCTTTACCATATATCAAAAAGTAAAGATGGTTATAAGATATTTCTCTCTTTTTTGGTAAAGTTTAATTATCTCCTTGGTATATACGACCCCAAAAAAATAAGCTGGGACAGAGAGAGTTTCAGAATTTTATCTACCATTTTCAAAACTAAGGTACAAGATGCAGAGAATTTAAAGTTGGATAGATACTTTTATGAAAAACTTTACAATAGGCTTATGGAAAATCTAAACAGATGGCTTTCCTAATTTACTCATTTCCTACTTCTACATCCTTCAACCAATCTCTATTTTGGATATACCATTCTACAGTTCTCTTTATGCCTTCATCAAAACTAACCTTAGGTTTCCAACCTAAAATCTGCTCTGCTTTTGTAATATCAGCCCAAGTTTCTTTTAAGTCTGCCTTATGAAAAGGTCTATACTCTATAATAGCTTTTTTACCAAGGTAATTTTCTATGGTGCTTATAACTTGATTTAAAGATATTGGATTTTTACCACCACCTAAATTTATTATCTCGTAACCGACTTCTTTCATGGCAAGTATAGTTCCATCTGCTATATCATCAACATATGTAAAATCTCTTGATTGGGATCCGTCTCCGTAAAGTATTATTGGCTTTCCTTCATCTATCCATTTTATAAATCTGAATATACTCATATCAGGTCTACCTGCAGGACCATAGACAGTAAAGTATCTAACAACAGATATATCTATACCATAGAGATAGTGGTATGTGTAAGCTGTAACTTCTGCCGCCTTTTTGGAAGCTGCATATGGAGATATTGGTGTATTAACAGGGAGATCTTCCTTAAAAGGCATAGGTTGTCCAGCATACAGGGAAGATGTTGAAGCTAAAACCATCTTTTTTATGTTGTATTTCTTCATCATCTCTAATAAATTCAATGTTCCTATTGCGTTTGTAGTCATATAGATGTGGGGATTTATCATGCTGTATCTTACTCCGGCTCTTGCAGCCAAATTTAACACTGCATCAAATTTATATAAACTAAATACAACATCTAATGCCTGTAGATTCTCTATATCTATGTTGAAAAATTTAAAATTTTCCTTATTTTTCAATGTATTAAGCCTATACTCTTTTAATCGTGTGTCATAATAGTCATTCATGTTATCTAAACCTACTACTTCAACTCCCATATCAAGTAACTTTTCTGTAGTTTTCCAACCTATGAAACCTGCTACTCCGGTAAGCAAAACAGTTTTTACCATAAATTACTCCTTAAGGGTAGATGTTATAATATTCTAACATCAAGGATAGAGGTAGTAAATGGAAAAAGAATTACTCTCTTATGAGCTTTTTGGTATGGAGTTTAAGAATCCGATATGGACAGCATCTGGGACTTTTAGTTATGGTCTTGAAGTTGCTGAGCTTTACGACCTGTCAGAACTTGGAGCTGTGGTTGTTAAGGGACTTTCTTTAAAACCGAGAAAAGGTAATATGCCACAGAGGATAGTTGAAACTCCTGCTGGTATGCTTAACTCCATAGGACTTCAAAATCCTGGTGTTGAGTACTTTATAGAGAACATACTACCAAAACTGAGAAAGTATGATACTAAGATAATTGCCAATGTGTTTGGTGAAAATGAAGAGGAGTATATAGCAGTTTCTGAAATATTAGATAAAGCAGAAGGAGTCCATGGTTTAGAGCTTAATGTCTCTTGTCCAAATGTTAAAAAAGGTGGTATAGCTTTTGGAAGTGATCCTCAGGTTTTATACGATTTGGTCTATAAAATAAAGAAAGTAACAAAAAAACCTTTACTGGTAAAGTTGAGTCCTAATGTTACAAATATCCTTGATACTGCTGATGCATGTGTTTCTGCAAATGCTGACGGATTGGTTCTTATAAACACTTTACTTGGTGTTGCGATAGATGTTGAGAGAGAAAAACCTATTTTATCTACGATTACCGGTGGATTATCAGGACCAGCTATACTTCCTATAGCTGTTAGAATGATATGGCAAGTTTATAGTAAATATGGAAGTAAAGTTCCTATAATAGGTGTTGGAGGTATAACAACAATACAGGATGCTTTACAGCATTTTTTAGCAGGAGCAATACAGATACAGGTAGGAACAGCTAATTTTTACGATCCATACTCACCTTTAAAGATCAAAGAGTGCCTTATAAAACATCTACGGAAAAAAGGATATGATCACTTTACAAAGTTGGTAGGTAAAGCACATCAGATGATTATCAAATAATCTTAACAACTTAGTTAATAAACATTTAACTTTATATTAGGGAGGTTTAAGATGGTTGTAGTTTTTACAAAATTTCCGATCAATCCAGAGTTTAGAGAAGAGTTTGAGAAAAGAGCAGTAGAGAAGTTTGGGGAAAATGGAATTGATGAAATGGAAGGTTTTATGGGAATGAAGATACTTAGTGGCAAATCTTTTCCAAGTATGCCTCAAAATGACAATGTGCTTATAATCACATATTGGAAAGATATGGATAGTTTTTTAAACTATACAAAATCTGATGCCTTTGCTAAAGCTCACCAAAATCCACCACCAAAAGAGATGTTTAAAGGATCTCCTACTGTTGAGGTTTACGAGGTTATAAAGGAAATTTAATTTAACGTTAAATTTTAAACTTGAATTTTGTTCACAAATTGTTTAATATTGATTTAAATCATATTTCAATAGGAGGTTTCACATGGGAGAAAACAGTGCTATCAGGTGGATCCTGTTCTTCTTCTTCCCAGCTCTGTTTGTTTATGGTCTTCTACACGTCTACTCTTCCAAGCCAGTTCAAGCTAAGAAGAGCGCTGAGCTAACAGAGATGGAAGAGGCAGGAAGGAAGGTCTACAACAAGTTCTGTGTTGGTTGCCATGGTGAGAACGGTGACGGCAACAGTTTGGCAGCTCCATTCTTCAAAAACAAGCCACCTAACTTCCACACAGGTGTATTCAGATGGAAGTCAACTCCAGAAGGTACTCTTCCAACTGACGAGGATTTAATGCATGTCCTTGACTGGGGAATCCCTCAAACCGCGATGCCTTCTTTCCATCTTGTTCCAGAAGTCCAAAAGAGAGCTGTTATAGCTTACATTAAAACGTTCTCTGACAGATGGAAAAAAGAACAACCTGGAGAATCTGTATACTCACAGATCAAAAACATTCCTGATTACTTTGGAACAAAGGAATCTGTTGAAAAAGGAAAAGAGTTGTATGCTGCAAACTGTACGGCTTGTCACGGTGAAAACGGTAGAGGAGATGGTCCTATAGCCAACACTTTACCTGTTCCGCCAACAAACTTAACTTATCCTGTTAGATCTGCTGGTCCTTCACCAAAAGATACATTTAGAGTTCTCACTGTAGGTCTTGAAGGCTCTCCAATGCCTAAGTTTGATCATCTATCAGAGGAAGACAGATGGCATCTTGTTTCTTACATAGCTTATCTCATGAACAAAGGAAAGTAATATAAGGAGGTGTAAAGATGGCTACTAATGTAGCAACAGCTGGTGGAGAGGTTCAAGTTACAAACCTCGTAAACTATACGTTAGTTAAACTCCACGTTGCAATGGGTCTTATTTTCTTCATTATCGTTGGATTAATGGGATTTCTATACTCTTTACAACTTGATGGTATTTATCCTTTCCCTGGGATTGAGTTCCTATCTGCTGGTAGAGTAAGGATGATACACACTGCAGGTGCAGCTTACGGGTTCCTTGTAAACATGTTTACAGGATTACTATACTGGGCAGTTCCAAGATTTACAGGTTATAAGGTATTTAATGAGAAGTATCTCGGTGGATTTATGTTTATAGGTCTTCAAGCAGCAGTTTTGATAACAGTTGTTGCTATTCTTTTCCTTGGTATGGCTGATAACGTTGAGTGGGGGGAAACTCCTTGGTGGCTCGACCCAATCATAGTTGCATGGCTCTTATTACATGCTATACAGTTTGGAGCTCCAATAATTAAAGCTTCTCAAAAGGCTCCTCTCTACGTGACTGGATGGTATATCTCTGCAATGTTGGTATGGACACCCCTTGTTGTATTTATGGGTAACTTTATACCAAGATTCTGGTCTGCAGGTTCTGGGGCAGGTGCGGTTCAATCTACATTCATACATGACCTTGTTGGACTCTACGTTACACCAGTTGCATGGGGATTGATGTATTACTTTGTTCCTGTTATTATGAAAAAACCAATGTGGTCCCACGGTCTATCACTTCTTGGATTCTGGGGATTAGCTTTCTTCTATCCATTAAACGGTGTTCACCACTATCTCTGGTCTCCAATACCTATGTTTGCTCAATACTCTGCGGTCTTCGCAACCGTTGCAATTGAGTTTGCAGTTACTTCAGTTCTAATTAACTTTATGATGACACTCAGAGGTTCTGCTGAAGTTTTAAAATACAACGTTCCTCTCAGATATATGTATACAGGAGCAATATTCTACTGGATTACATGCTTCCAGTGTGCATTCCACGTTACACTTACATTCCAAAAAGTTATACACTTTACTGACTGGGTAACCGGTCACGCACACCTTATAATGTTTGGAACGTTCGGTATGTGGGTTCTTGGAATGGCTGAGTATGTATGGCCAAGACTGTTTGGAAAAGAAACTATGTATTCAAAAGGTATGTCTGAAGGTGCATACTGGCTCTTAACAATAGGTGTTATCGCTATGTTCGTTGATCTTACAGCTGCTGGACTCGTTCAAGGATTTGACTGGATAGGTTTAAACCCATGGATAGACTCTGTAAACTTCTCTAAACCGTTCTGGTATTTCAGATCTGTCACCGGAATAATGATGCTTACTGGACTACTGATGTATGCTATGAACTTCTACAAAACTGCTACTGCTGGAAAAGGTTTAGAAGCTCAGCTTAGAGAATCTGCATAATAGGAGGGGTTGAATATGGGTAAAATGGAACGTTTTCCGTTTATAGTACTGGTAGCAGGATTACTTTTCTTCCTATTTGCTGACTTTGTATCTTGGGCATTGCCAATGTTTGTTTTAAAAGATATACCTATGAAGAAAGTATCTGATCTTGCAGCAGAAGCAAAAGCAAAGAACACCTCAGCATGGGCAGATTTTGAGAGATTAGCTGCATCTTATCCTGAACAGTTTAAAAAGTATTACGGAGAGGTTAACGAGGAGTCTTTTGCTAAGGCATTAAAAATTGGACATCGTTGGTATGTTGCTGAAGGTTGCTGGAACTGCCACTCTCAGATGGTAAGACCGGTTTCTAATGAAACTCTCAGATTTGGTATTCCTGGAGTCTCTAATACAGTATCTTACCCATCTGAGTTCCAAAATGAACTCCAAGCTCCTGTTTTATGGGGAACAAAGAGAATTGGACCTGACTTGATAAGGGAAGCTGCAGTCCATAATATAGATTGGCAAGTGGCACACCTTTACAATCCTGAGTCCACTTCTCCTGGAACAAACATGCCTGGATATCCTTGGTTCTTTGAAAAGGACGAGAAGGGTAACATTGTTCCTAACGAAAGGGGAATTGGCTTACTTACTTACATAATGTGGCTTGGTTCTTGGGAAGTTAAACCTACAAAAGAGTGGGCTTTAAAGTGATTGATTTAGAAACTATTGGGGGGACAGTATGTCCCCCTTATATATTAAAGGGGTGATGAGATGAAGATAACCCAAAGAACAGTGGCTTTAATGACACTGTTTATATTCCTGTTTGTTGTAGGTTCGATTATAGGTGTTAGAACTGTTGCATATCTGCAAGCTGGCTTTGAGCTTAAGGGATTTTTAGTGCAAGTTATAACTTATGTTATAGCCTTAACTGGATGGCTTATCCTCTTTATATATGCCTATGTTAAAGGTGATTTTAAAGATATAGAAGGTCCAAAGTACGACCTTTTAGAGAGAGAAGAGAAGATAGTAGAAGCTGAAAAAAAAGCTGGGAGGTATTAAAAGATGGCAGGACATTTAGAGAATACTAGAGCAATTGACAAAATTAACTATGTAACAGATGCCGTTCCTACTTGGTGGATGATGTTCTGGATAGGTTATATTCTCTTTACTGTATCTTACATAGTTTTTGACTGGATTCCAGACTTTTTGGGATGGATGTCTGTTGTAGGTCAGGGAGCTGAAGCAGCCGACAAGTATATCTGGTTCAGAGAGTTAATGAGAAATTAATTCAAGTAGGTGGAGGTATCAAAACCTCCACTTTCAAGTTCTTCTTCTTTTCCTTAAAACACTCTATTTAACAAAAACATTAACAGAGACAATAAACAGAAGAATTGGAAAGTAATGTATAATATTCATATGAAAAAGTTAATGTTGATTGTCTTTTTTGTTTTTATAAGTATTCATACTGTTTTAGGAGGAGAGAGTTATTTGAAAAAAGTTTATATTAATGATACAGAGTTTATTTTAAAAGAAACGAAAGGTTTAGGTATCATATCTGGAAGTATATATATACTCGGTGGCAGTGTAGAAGATCCAACTGGTAAAAAAGGATTAACAAATTTAACTACAAAGCTACTGCTAAAAGGCTCTAAAAATTATGACTCTTACAGTATAAATAAATTCTTTGAAGATAGTGGTGGCTTCATATCTTCCGTTACCACAGAAGAGTATTCTATTATTGAGTTTAGCTTGAAGGTTGAGGATTTTGGAAAAGCGGTTGAAATTATAAATGATATTTTAAAAAATCCTGTATTTGATAAAGAAAAACTTAAAATAGAGATAGAAAACACAAAAGCTCAAATTAAAGCCAAAAAAGAAAGTGGTATATCTTATGCTGTTGAAAAGCTAAGAGAAGTTGCATTTAAAGGAACTCCTTACGAAACATCTCCGTTAGGTAAGGAAGAAGATTTAGATAGTATAACAACAGATGATATAAAAAGTAGATGGAGTGAACTTTATAACTCATCTCGGTTTGTAATATCTATAGTTGGAGATATACCATTAAAAGAGATGGAAGAAAGCCTTAAAAAGCTGAAAATAGAAAACAAAAGAGAGTATAAACCAACTTTGATAGATATATCTGTAAAAAATTCTGATTGTATGGTGTTTAAAAGAGAGGGTGCTCAATCAACTATACTGCTTATGTTTAATGCTCCAAAGGTCAGCAAAGACGATTACTTTAAATTTAAGGTTTTTAACTCTATACTTGGAGATGGTTTTACATCAAAACTTTTTCAGGAGCTGAGAGAGAAGAAAGGTTATGCTTATGCAGTTGGTAGTTTTTACTCTCCTAAACCTTCATTTGGTTATATGGTATCTTACATAGGAACAGCTCCGGAAAAAACTGAAGATGCTCTTAAAGATATGAAAAATGTTATCGATAATTTTGATAAAGAGGTAACTGAAGAAGACTTAAAAATAGCTAAAGAAAAAATAGTAGGAACATTCCTTATGAATCATCAAACAAGATTAAAGCAAGCAAACTACCTTGGAATGTTTGAAGCTATAGGCTTGGGTTATGAGTATGATGAGAAATTTCCCCAGATAATAAACAGTATAACCTTAAATGATGTTATAGAAGTTTATAAAAAGTATATACCTGCTGCTTCTACCTGTGTAATAGTCAAACCTTAAAAATAATCTATGGAGGTCAAAGTTGATCTGGTTTACAGAATATCAGACAAAAAATACAGGTTTAACTGTAAGAGTTAAGGAAAGTAGAAGATTCCAATCAGAGTTTCAGGAAATTTTGCTTCTTGACACTTATGAGTATGGAAAGATGCTTGTTTTAGATGGTGCAGTTCAGACTACAGAGAGAGATGAGTTTATATACCACGAAATGCTTGCACATCCTGCTCTATTGGCACATCAAAATCCGAAGAGAGTGTTAGTTATCGGTGGAGGAGATGGTGGAACAGTTAGAGAAGTTTTAAAACATTCTACTGTTGAAGAAGTTCATCTATGTGAAATAGATAAGATGGTAATCGAGGTTTCTAAGGAGTATTTACCTACTATATCTGGTAAATTAAATGATGGTAAAGTAACCGTGTTTGTTGAGGATGGTAATAAATTTTTAGATGAAAGGAAGAATTACTATGATGTGATTTTACTTGATCTGTCAGATCCTGTAGGTCCAGCAGAGGCTTTGTTTAAAAGGAATTTTTACCAAAAAGTTAAAGCATCTTTGAGAGAAGATGGGATAATGGCAGCTCAGACTGAGTCTCCATTCTTACAAGAAGAATACTTTAAAACAGCAGTTCAAGAGATTAAAGCTGTCTTTAAAAACAGCCAAACTTATCTTGCATTTATCCCTACATATCCTGCTGGAATGTGGAGTTTTACATTGGCTTCTGATAATAATGATTTTTCTACTTTAAAGGATAAAAATATCAGTAACTTGAATACAAAATATCTTTCTGATAAAATATTAAACTCCTTGTTCGCATTACCTAAATTTGTTTCTGATATTATTGAAAAATAAATCTTTAGAGAGGTGAGAAGTTGGCAAGAGAGATTTTAAATCTGATTGCTTCAAGAGCAGCAGAAAAGACAGGTATAAAGCTCTACGGAAGAAGTGTAGAGAGAGTTTTGTCTGGACTTTTGGTTACATCTGACTTTTGGAAAGTAGTTGATTATGCAGATCAACCTGTTCCTGCAACGTCTCAGATAGTTAGGGAACTCGTAGCTGAAGGTATTGCAAAGATAGAAAATGATGAAATCTTACTAACAGAAAAAGGATTTAACATAGTTAAAGATTTGAAAATTCCTCCATATGTAGATTACAGCTGTAAAGCCTGTGAAGGGAGAGGTATTCCTTTCTATGCAAACCTTGATTGGTATCACACATTCTTACAGGTTACAAAAGATAGACCAAAAGCTATACAGGATTACGACCAAGGTAGTGTGACACCGGAAACAACAGTTTCGAGGGTTCTTTTCTTAGATTCAAGGGAAGATCTAAGAGATAGAGATATTCTTGTTATGGGTGCAGAAGATGACCTTACTGGTCTTGCTGTGGCACTTACAAGACTTCCAAGGAGAGTTTTAGTCCTTGATATTGATGAAAGGTCTATAGATTTTGATAACAGAATATTTAAAGAACTCGGAATAGATAACGCTGAAGCAATAAGATGGGATTTAAGGAATCCTTTCCCTGAAGAGTGGATAAAATCTTTTGATGTGTTCATAACTGACCCTCCAGAAACTTTAAAGGCTTTTAAAGCTTTCATAGCAAGGGGAATTGCTTCATTAAAATCTGAGGGTAGTGTGGGATATTTTGGCTTAACTCTTAGAGATTCATCTATAACAAGATGGCATCAATTTCAAAAAGCTCTTATAAATGATTACGGAATGGTTATTACAGACATAGTTCAGGACTTTAACGCCTATATGAACTGGGATTACCATGCAGAAACAAAAGCTCAGGAAGTTGCACCTGTAAGTAAAGTTCCAACAGATATATGGTATAGATCTGCTTGGGTAAGAATGGAGGCACTTCCTGGTTTTAAAGGTGAAAATGTCCAGATAACAGATGAAGTGTTTAGAGAACTTTATTTAGACGAAGAAGGTTCAACAACATAGATCTTTCAGGGGTGTAAAACCCCTGTCTTTAAATTTTCAAAAAAATTGTCATTTTAAAAAATCTTCCGAAAATTATATTAACTATTTAAAATTTTATTGGGAGTTTTATGTCAATCTTTCGTGTAGCCTTGGCTATTTTGTTTATAGGTTTCTTAATATATCTGTATATAAATTTTTTACCACACGCAGTTGAAAAGTTTCAACAGTGGATTTTAAATGAACCTGTTAAAAAGGAGGAAGTTGAGAAACAATCTACCTCAGAAATAAAGAAAGAAGACAAAAAGATAAAAAATGAGCCGGATAAATCAGAAGATATTTATGAAAAGAAAGCAGAAGAGGAAGTAAATAAAATTTTAGGACTAAAAAAAGAAGAAAAACCAAAGGAAGAGTCCATTGTTGATAAATTTTTGAACTATATTAAAATGTTAAAAGACAAAATTTTAAATAGGGGTTAGCGATGAAATTTAACACAATAGAAGAAGCAATAAAAGATATACAAGAAGGTAAGATGATAATAGTGGTAGATGATCCAGATAGGGAGAATGAGGGTGATCTCGTTATGGCTGCTGAAAAAGTGACCCCAGAAGCCATAAACTTTATGGCAAAGGAAGGGAGAGGTCTTATCTGTCTATCTATGCTCCCAGAGAGATTAAAAGAACTTGATATTCCACTTATGACTATAAATAACACTGATCCAAAGGGAACGGCTTTCTGTATATCTATAGATGCACATCCAAAGTATGGAAGTACCACCGGGATATCTGCTTTTGATAGAGCTTTAACTATTAAGTTAGCAGTATCTCCAGAAGCTCAACCTTCTGATTTTGTAAAACCGGGGCATGTATTCCCTTTGATGGCAAAGAAAGGTGGAGTTTTAGAGAGAACAGGTCATACAGAAGCATCTGTTGATCTTGCAAGACTTGCAGGTCTATTTCCAGCTGGGGTTATTTGTGAGATTATGAAAGAAGATGGGACAATGGCAAGGCTTGATGATTTGATGGAGTTTGCAGCAAAACATAATCTAAAAATAATAACTATAGCAGATTTAGTTCAGTATAGATTAAGAAAAGAGAAATATGTAAGAAGGGAAGCAGAAGCTTTCTTGCCAACAAAGTATGGTGTATTTAAAATATATGGTTATGTTAATACCTTAGACGGGACAGAGCATGTTGCACTTGTTATGGGAGATATAAATCCAGAAGAGCCAACTTTGGTTAGAGTCCATTCTGAATGTTTAACAGGAGATATATTTGGATCTTTAAGATGTGATTGTCAAAATCAGTTACATAAAGCTTTACAGATGATAGCACAGGAAGGCAAAGGAGTTTTAGTCTATATGAGAGGTCATGAAGGGAGAGGAATAGGTATTATTAATAAAATAAAAGCTTACAATCTGCAAGATAAGGGTTATGATACAGTTGAGGCAAATCATAAACTTGGATTTCGATCAGATTTGAGAGATTTTGGAACCGGAGCACAAATACTCCTTGATATTGGCGTAAGAAAAATGAAACTTATGACGAATAATCCAAGAAAGATAGTTGCTTTGGAAGGCTTTGGTCTTGAGATAGTTGAAAGGGTACCTATTTTTACAGGAACAAATCCCCATAATGAGAAGTATCTACTTGCAAAGAAAAATAAATTAGGTCACATTATAGAAGATTTTGAGGGAGAAAAATGCGACCTTTGATTCTTTTACTTTTGGCTGTTATTCTGTCTTCCTGTGATAAAATTACAAAAGTATTCCAGGAAGATGATCTACTTCAAAGACCTGTAGCAAGTAGATGTGGTGATTGCCATCAAGAGATATATAAACAGTGGAAAGAGTCCAGACACTCAAAAGCTTGGATATCGGAGGAGTTTAAAAGAGCAAGTGAAAATTACACAAAAGAAAAATGTTTGTCATGTCATGCTCCTTATGAGATAACCGTAGGAGATAAACCGAAAGTTAGAGATATCAACCTTGCAGACGGAGTAAACTGTGCTTCCTGTCATTTTAGAGATTCTACAAAATCAATGCATGGTCCCTATGATGTCTTCTCTCCTCCCCATCCATCTACAAAAGATGATCAGTATACAAAAACTGAAATCTGTTCCGGATGCCATCAGGAAACATTTAAACAATGGCAGATAGTTAAAACTGATAAAAACTGTCAAAACTGTCATATGCAGCCCAAAGAAGGCAAGCTTATACAGAAATTTCCTTTTGACTTATTCCATGCATCAAAAGAGATTCACCATCACGGCTTTATAGTCCCAACTCCAAAACCTGACTTTTTCCGGGTTGAAGCTGTTAAAAATAAGGAAAATTTAACCTTGTACATAACAAGTTTAAAAACACCCCATAACGTTCCAACAGCAGACCACGGAAATCCTAAATACTATATAGATGTTGAGTATATTAAGGATGGAAATGTTATTTACAGTGATTCTCAAACCTTGACTAAAAAGGAACCTTTGATATATAAACAGACAAAAGAAGTTGTTTTTCCTGTGAATTTCTCATACGATAAAGTTAAAGTTACTTTAAGTAGAAAGTTAAGCTGGGAAGAGAAACCTAAAAAGATTGCAGATTTTGAATTTTAACATCATCTCTTACGAAGATAAATATTTAAATCAAGTTTTAGATTTACTTAACTCTGTTTTTGATTTTCATTATACAGAAGATTATATAAATACCGGTTTATCTGAAAAGTACGTTGTCTTGGAAAATGGCAAAGTTATCGGATTTTTTGAGTTTTCGATATTATCTGATTTAGGTGAGATATTTATGATAGCTGTGGATAAAAATTTTCATGGTAAAGGTATTGGAAAAGTTATTATGGAGTTCATCTTAGAAAAGATGAAAGAAGAAAATGTGAAAGAGATATATCTTGATGTATCGGTAAACAATAAAAGAGCTATAAATTTTTATAAAAAATATGGGTTTGAAGAACTTTATATAAGAGAAAAATACTACAGAAATTTAGAAGATGCAATACTGATGAAAAAACAGTTATAATAGATTGTAAAATATGGTTTAATTTAGAAAAAGAGGGTTGTTATGCAGATAAAGGGTAGAGATTTAGAACTTATCATTTCTGAAAGTCAGATAAAAAGTAGAATAAGAGAGCTTGCAAAGGAGATAGATACAGCTTTTGAAGGAGAAGATATATACGCAGTAGGAATACTCAAAGGGTCCTTTATCTTTTATGCAGATTTGGTAAGGGAACTTAAAAATAAAGTATATATAGATTTTATGCAGGTATCTTCATACGGGACCGGAATGGAAAGTTTTGGAGAGGTTATCTTTATAAAAGATATGTCTGTTGATATTAAAGATAAAAGTGTGTTAATAGTAGATGACATCATAGATACTGGAAGAACGTTAAAAGCTTTGGTTGAGGCATTGTCTTTAAGGCATCCTAAAAAATTAAAAACAGTAGTCCTTCTTGATAAGAAGGAGAGAAGGGAAGTTGATTATGATGCTGATTTTGTTGGATTTGTTATTCCGGATATATTTGTTGTAGGTTATGGTTTAGACTGGGCTGAGGAAGGAAGAAATTTAAAAGAAATTTATGGGGTGAAGTAAGATGAAGATGGTTGATGTCTCTATGAAATTTGAAACTATAAGAACAGCGCAAGCGGAAGGAAAGATATATCTCTCAAAAGAGACTGTTGAGATGATTAAAAATAGAGAGATACCAAAAGGTGATGTATTAGTAGCATCTCAGATGGCAGGTATGCTTGGGGCTAAAAAGACACCGGAGATACTACCTTTCTGTCATCCTATACTTATAGACCAGGCTTATGTTGAAACAAGACTTGATGAAGATGGAGTGTATGTTAGGTCTTTCGTTAGGTGTATAGGTAGAACAGGGGTTGAGATGGAAGCACTGTCGGCTGTGTCTGCTGCACTTTTAAATGTTTATGATATGTGTAAAGCTTTTGATAAAAATATGTTTATCTCGGGAATAAGGCTTATATCAAAATCCGGAGGAAAGTCTGACTACGAAGAAGATCTCTCAGGCTTGAACTGTGCTGTCATAACTTTAAGTGACAGCTGTTATAAAGGTGAATCAGAAGATAAAAGCGGAAAGGCAGCAATAGATATAATAGAAAATGAGTTTAATGGTAAAGTTGTTCATTATGAAGTTTTACCGGACGATTTAGATACAATCGTATCTAAACTAAAAAATCTTGTTGATAAAGTAGATATTGTATTTACAACCGGAGGGACAGGATTCTCTAAAAGAGATGTAACACCAGAGGCTACATTACAGGTAATAGATAAAGAAATGGTAGGTTTTGAAGAAGCTATGAGGATAGTAGGAATAAAATTTACACCAAAATCTCTCCTATCAAGAGCTGTATGCGGAGTAGCTGGAGAAAGTACATTGATAATAAATCTTCCGGGAAGCACGGGAGGAGTAAAAGACAACATCCGGATGATAGCACCACTCTTAAAACATGCTATAAGAATGGCAAGGGGAGAGAAGAAGCATTAAAGATAAGGCTATATTAATCTTTGGTTTAATGTGGAATGAAAGATTTGAAGATAGGTTAATTTCCGTTGAAAGTGTATTACAAGAAAAGTATGGAAGAATAATCCATTCAACAGAAAGTTTTACCTTGCCATACTCTACTTACTATCAAAAAGAGATGGGAGAGGGTTTGATAAAAAAGTTTGTTGTATTAGATTGTATTATACACAAACAGGATGCAGTCAGTATAAAGAAATTGAGTATGGCATTGGAAGATAAGTTTAGATTAGATGGTAGAACTGTAAATATTGATCCTGTATATTTAGATGAGTATCAAGTAGTGGCTTTAAGCTCAAAAGACAGAGGTAGCAGAATCTATATTTCTGATGGTATATACGGAGAGATGGAGCTGTTTTACCACCATAAAACTTTCCATCCTTTTGTATGGACATATCTTGATTATAAGGAAAAAATTCCGTTTTTTAACGAAGTAAGGAAAATTTATTTAAAGAAGGTTAGAGATTATGAAAAAATTACTTGTAAAGACACCAAAAACTCTTAAGGAATTTGTCGCAGAAAATTTAAAGATATCAAAAAACAGAGCAAAGGAGATCATAGATTCTAAGAATGTCTTTGTTAATAGTAAGAGGATATGGATTGCAAGTCATCAATTGAAATCTGGAGATGTGGTAGAGATTATATCTATTGATAGTAACTATTCTGAAACAAAAAATTTAGAAGTTGTATATGAAGATGAGTATATTATTGCGGTAAATAAACCGCCCTTTGTCATATCAGATAGAGAAGAGAACTCTTTAGAGTTTAAATTAAGGAAAAAGTATAAAGATAGTAAGATAAAGGCTATCCATAGACTTGATATGGAGACTTCCGGAGTTATCCTTTTTGCAAAGAATTATGATGTATTTCAAGAGTTTAAAAAGCTGTGGGAAGATAAATCTGTAAGAAAAACTTACCTTGCCATATCTCATAATGAGGCAGATTTTCAGATAAAAACTATAAACACAGAATTAGATGGAAAGGAAGCTGTATCAACTGTAAAACTTGTAAAAAAAGCCAATGGATTTTCATATTTTGAAGTATACATATATACAGGGAGAAAACATCAGATAAGAAGACATCTTGCCAGTATAAGACATCCTGTTGTTGGAGATAAAATTTATGGTCCTAAAAAGATAGAGATAGGATTTTTGAAGAATATAAAGAGACATATGCTTCACGCATACAAACTTGAGTTTGTTCATCCATTTACAAAAAACAAAATTATGATAAAAGCCGATATACCTGCTGACTTTAAAAATGTCTTACACTATCTAAAGTAGTATAATAATTACAGAATTTTAATTTTAGGAGTTTTAAGATGGCTTTACCAACATTAAGAATTGGAAAATACGAAATAGAGTATCCAATAATACAGGGAGGAATGGGAGTAGGTATATCTTGGGAAAATCTTGCAGGTAATGTGTCTAAACATGGTTGTCTTGGTGTTGTTTCCTCTGTTGGAACAGGATATAGACATCCTAACTATGTAAAACTTAAAGATGGAAGACCTATCGGTAGTAAATATATACATAACAAAGAAGCTTTAACAAGGATAATTAAAGATGCAAAAGAGATAGCCGGAGGAGAGAAAGCTGTAATAGGTGTAAATATACTCTGTGCTATAACCGATTATGATAGAGTCGTAAGGGACTCAATAGAGGCTGGGGCTAATATAATAATATCAGGAGCAGGACTTCCTTTAAGGCTTCCTGAATATGCAGCAGGAAGTGACGCAGCATTAGTCCCTATAGTTTCCTCTGCAAGGGCATTGAGAGTAATCTGTAAACATTGGACTAAGAAATATAATAGACTTCCAGATGCAGTAGTGTTAGAAGGTCCATTGTCAGGAGGACATCAGGGAATACCTTATGAAGACTGTTTTAAACCTGAATATCAACTTGAGAATCTACTTCCAGAAGTATTGAAAGAGAGAGACCAGTGGGGAGATTTTCCCGTTATCGTTGCTGGGGGAATATGGAGTAAAGAAGATATTGAGTGGTATATATCTCAGGGAGCTGCCGGTGTTCAGATGGGTACAAGGTTCGTAGGGACTTACGAGTGTGATGCCTCTGATGAATTTAAAAAAGTTATAATAAATGCAAAGAAAGAAGATATAGTACTACTTAAATCTCCGGTAGGTTATCCTGCAAGAGGTATAGTAACTAAGTTGATAAAAGATATAGAAAGAGGAACTGCTCCGGAAGTTAAATGTACTTCTAACTGTGTTGTGCCATGTAATCATGGAGAAGAAGCTAAAAAAGTTGGATACTGTATAGCCGATAGATTGGGAGATGCTTACCTTGGAAGAGTTGAAACCGGTCTTTTCTTCTCTGGATCAAACGGCTACAGAATAAAGAGACTTGTCCATGTAAAGGATCTTATAAGAGAGCTTGTGGAGGGAATACCCTGCGGACAGGAGGAAGAACAAAACAGTTTAGTAAATGTTTAATTAAAGGTAAGTTTCCATGCTTTTAACAGCATGGATTATCTATTTTTTAGTTACGTTAAAGTTAAAGACTTATAATGTAAATCAAATTTTTTATGTCTTATCTATTATTTCTATTTTTGGAGAGTATATATTAGAACATTACTCTGTGTCTTATAATCCCTTCATTTTATACTTTGCAGGTATTGTGTTTGCACATCTAAACATTAAAAAATATTCTATTACGATACCTTTTACTGTTTATTATTTGGCACTTTTTTTATCTTCTCTATATTTTAAAACAGGGCAAATTCAAGATGTTTTAACTATTTTAAGTATCTTTGGTTTATTTTACCTTGTTAAAGAACAAACTTACAGTAAAATGAAAGAGTTTATTATAACTTTTATTGTAGTTCTGTCTATCATCCTATTATTTGATAAAGAGGTTTTCACAATTTTAAATACAGCTATACCTATATTTTTAACTTTGAATCTCATAGATTATCATACAGATTTAATTAAGAAGAATATAGAAGAGTTTAAATTAAAGATAGCAAAAACTATAGATGCTGAAGTCAAAAAAGAAATAGAAAAACTGGAAATAAAACTTCAGCTAGCATATAAAAAGCTGAAAGAGATATTCAGGTTAAATAGTTATACAATAAAAGAGATAGATATTGATGAAATGGCTGATAAAGTGGTTAAAGGACTTATTGATTTAGGTTATATTGGTTGTGTTTTAGAGCTTGAAAATTTTAATATTTTGAAGAAAGAAGGATATATTCCAAACTTTAAAAGATATGTTGATGATATCTTTAAAGTGATTAATACCGTAGAGATTTTTGAAGAAGGTAAATGTATTGTAATTCCAATATTTACAGAGGAGAATAGGTTTGGAACATTATTGGTTTATTCAAGAAATGAGATTTTGCCGGAAGAGATAGAGTATCTAATGACCTACGCTAAATCTGTAGGAACAGCTATGGCAAAAGTAGATTACTTTGTGCAGATAATAAGGCTTAGAGATCTTATATATACCGCTGTTGATTCTATCAATATACCATTAGTTATCACCAGAAATAATTTTAAGATTGGAATTGCAAATAAAGCTTTTTTGAATTTTGTTAGTAGAAAGGATGTCATAAATTTTGATCTTGTCAATCTTTTACCATTTTTAGAAGAAAAGAAGGAGGAGATTATTAATCGGATAGTAAATAACAGAGAACCTTTAGAGTGGATTACAAAAATATATGTGCATAATAGAGATGTTAGTCTAAATATTAGAGTTTATCCTGTAATATCTGAAAATAGAGTTGAGAGTATAGTTTTTATAATAGAAGATATAACAGAAAAGGAAGAGATGGAACGTCAGATAATACAGTCAGAAAAACTTGCTGTAATAGGAAGATTAGCTGCAGGACTATCCCATGAGATTAAAAATCCATTGGCGATAATATCTCAGTCTGCTTATTCATTAAAGAGAAGAATAAATAAAAAATGTGATGAGAGTATGGTTAAGGATATAATAGAACCTTTAGAAAGAATAGAGAGGAGTTCTCATAGAGCTAAAGATATCATAGATAGACTTTTAAACTTTGCAAAACCTTACTATAACGATATACAGAGAGTTAATCTAAAAGATGTTATAGAAGAGTCAATAAAATTAGCTGTTTTTCAAGCTAACAAATCGGAAGTTAAGATAAGTTCAAAGTTAAAAGATCTTTATATGAAAGGTGATAAAAACTCACTTATCCAGTTATTTCTAAACTTAATAATAAATGCTTTTGAGTCAATTCCTTCCAAAGGAAAGGTGACTATAACATTAACATATCTTAAAAGGAATAAATTAGCAAAGGTGTCTATTAAAGATACAGGAATAGGGATACCGCCTGATGTTATAGATAGGATATTTGAGCCGTTTTTCACAACAAAAGAAAAGGGAACTGGACTTGGTTTGTCCGTTGCTTACAGGATAGTTAAAGATCACAATGGAGATATAAAAGTTAAAAGTGTAGAAGGAGAAGGAACAGAGTTTATAATATACTTACCTGTATATGAGGATGGAAATGGAGAATAGAGGTTATATACTTTTTGTTGATGATGAGGAAGATATCTTAGCAACTTTCAAAGAGATATTTGAGGAAGAAGGTTATAGGGTAGATATAGAGCCAAATCCACTGAATGCAGTGGAAAAAATTAAGAAAAACAACTATGATTTAGTTATCTCGGACCTAAAGATGCCATCTCTTACCGGAGATGATCTTTTAAAAGAAGTTAGAAAGTTTAATACAACAACTCAATTTATAATGCTGACTGCCTATGGAACAATAGAAAATGCTGTTGAATGTATGAAGTACGGAGCCTATGATTATCTCTTAAAACCTATAGATTTTAATGATAAAAAGGTTTGGAGTGTAATTGATAATGCAATTGAAAAGGCTAAAGATCTAAAAAATAGAAAAAATTATGAAATTTTTGTTGCTGATTCAGGAGATAGTGGTACAAAGATTGTTTGTAAAAGTTCAATCATGGATGAGATTTTAGATTACTGTAGAAAAATATCTCTATTTGACTTTACAGTTCTTATATATGGTGAAAGTGGTGTAGGTAAAGAGCTTATAGCAAGATATATACATGAGATCAGTCCGAGAAAAAATAAGATTTTTTTACCAATAAACTGTGCAACAATTCAGAAAGATATTATGGAAGCTGAGTTTTTTGGAACTAAGAAAGGAGTGTATACAGGTGCAGATGCTGATAGGCCGGGTATAATTGAGCAAGCAGATGGAGGGACTCTTTTCTTAGATGAAATATCTGAGTTACCTCTTGAGCTTCAAGCTAAATTTTTAAGATTTCTCCAGGAGAAAGAAGTTAGGAGAATAGGTGATGCAACTTCAAGGAAGGTTGATGTTAGGGTAATATGTGCTACAAATAAAGACTTAAAATCTCTTGTAAAGGAAGGAAAGTTTAGAGAGGATTTATACTTTAGGTTAGAAGGAATAAAGATAACAGTTCCACCTTTGAGAGAAAGAGTAGAAGATATTCCTGTATTGGCTTATAAATTTTTAGAAGATTTCAATGAAAAATATAAAACAAATATAGAAGGAATCTCTGTAAAGGCATTGCAGAAGCTTATGAACTATAAATGGGAAGGTAATGTTAGGCAACTTCAAAATGTAATAAATGAAGCCTGTATTAAGGCAATGATAAGAGATAATTTCATTGAACCTAAACATCTTCCTTCTTACATTACTGGAAGTGGAGATGAAGAGATATTTGATTATAATTTAGCTAAGAAAAAGAATGATGAAGAATTTACAAAAAGATATCTTACAACACTTCTAAGTGTAACAAAAGGCAATATCTCTCAAGCTGCCAAACTTGCAAATATAGAAAGACAGTCTTTACAAAAGATACTTAAAAAGTATGGAATTACTGCATCTGAATTTAAGGTTTAATTTTTGTCCATAAAGATCTTTGATGCTGTTGTTCCTCTCTGACCTTGATACTTTCCTCTGTATGGCTTTTCTGATGGTTCTTCCATCTTAGCAAACACAAGCTGACATATCCTCATTCCAGGATATATCTTTATTGGTATAGAGTTTGCATTGTAAAACTCTAATGTTATATTACCTTCAAATCCTGCATCTACCCATCCAGCGTTTTCTATAAATAATCCCAATCTTCCCAAAGAAGACCTACCTTCTACAAAAGCAGTTATAAAGTCCGGTAGTTTAATATACTCTACGGTTGTAGCCAAAACAAATTGCTTGGGTTTAATTATAAACCCTTCCTCTGTGGCTTCTTCTCTTATTAATCTATTACTAAAGTATGGATCCTTAACATCTAAAATATCAATATCTTCTGGGTAGATTAAAAAGTCATAACCAAGTCTTAAATCAACGGAAGACGGCTGTATCTGAACCTCATCTAACGGATCTATCTCTATAATCTTATCTTTAAGGTATCTTCTAATTGTCTTGTCATTTAAAATCATAGTAATATATTATACACGACTAATTTTAAAGAGGTGATTTTAATTGGTAATTTTCCTTAATCTAAAAGAAGAGCTAAAGAAGGAACCATTTAAAGAACTTAATTTTGAGATTCCTGTTAAAGACCTTGATCTTCCGGAAAACTACATCTTTTCAGAGAGTGAGAAGATACCCGTTCATCTTCACCTTTTAAAGGACAAAGATGGATACATTATAACAATATCCATAGATACCTCTATTAATATGACCTGTGATAGGTGTTTGGTGGAGTTTCCACAAAAATTTGCTTTTTCAGAGAGTGTTCTTTTTACAAAGAAATTACCGAAACATTCTGAACTTTCTGAAGAAGAACTTTTAACAGAGTATCTTGAAGATGAGGAGAAGTTTAATCTTAATGAATTTGTAAGGGAAGAGATATTGGTAAATACACCTATGAAGGTTTTATGTAAAGAAGATTGTAAGGGTCTATGTCCATTTTGTGGTATTGATAAAAATATAGAAAGCTGTGATTGTGAGAGAAAGTATCTCAGAGAGATATCTCCATTTTCAAAACTGCAGGGATTACTCAAGTAAATTTCTGATATAATATTTACTTTGATTTTTGAAAAGGAGGTATATTTATGGCTGTACCAAAGAGGAAGAAATCTAAGGCTAAAACTGCAATGAGAAGAGCTCAATGGTTAAGAAAAGTTACTATGACTGGACTTTCTTTGTGTCCAGAATGTAATCAGCCAAAGGCTCCTCACAGAGTTTGTCCTCACTGTGGATATTACAAAAATAAAGAGGTTATTGAGGTTATATAGTGTATATAGCCCTTGATGGAATGGGAGGGGACTATGCCCCTCTGTGTAATATTAAAGGTGCAATAGAATTTGCATCAGAGACAAAGATAGGTGTTTATCTTGTAGGTAAAAAGGATATTTTACTTCAAGAGATAAAGAAACATAATCTAAGCATAGAAGGTCTTCCTATAGAGATAGTAGATGCTCCGGAAACAATCCAGATGCATGAATCACCATCTGTAGCCTTAAGAAAAAAAAGAAATTCATCTATGCATATTGCTGGGAAACTTGTCAGGGAAGGAAAAGCTCAGGCTTTTGTCTCTGCTGGGAATACTGGAGCTGCGATGAGTATTGGTAAATTTGTTATAGGTGCTGCAGAAGGAATAGAGAGACCTGGTATAGCAGTTGCTTTTCCGAATAAAAAGGGAAGTAGAACAGTTTTGATAGATGTAGGAGCTAATGTAGATAGTAGACCAAGGCATCTGTTATACTTTGCTGTAATGGGACATACGTATGTGAAGGAGATACTAGGAACATCAGATAATCCAAAAATAGGTATTCTCAGTATAGGAGAAGAGGAAGGTAAAGGTAACGAACTTGTTAAGGATACATATCCTCTACTTAAAATGACTAAACTTAACTTTATAGGCAATGCAGAAGGAAGGGATATATTTACCGGAGATTTTGATGTTATTGTGTGTGATGGCTTTGTGGGGAATGTTGTATTGAAGACTGCTGAAAGCCTTGGAATGATTATTCTTGAAATGATAAAGGAAGAGGTAAATAAAAGTTTAGTTTCAAGGATAGGTGCTGCTTTGATGCTTCCGGCTTTAAAGAGGTTTAAAAAGAAGGCAGATTTTACAGAGTATGGCGGAGCACCTTTACTGGGAACAAAGGGAACGTGTATAATAACTCACGGAAGAGCCGATGAAAGAGCTATAAAAAATGCTTTAAAGTTTGCCTCAGAGTTTGTTAATCACGATTTTAATACAAAACTTCTTGAAAATATAAATAATCTTATTCCTCCGGAGCTTTTAAAATCAAGAGAAGAGGAGTTTTCAGGGGCTTTTAATGGGCAGTAAGATAACTGGTATAGGTATGTATGTCCCTCCACGTGTTGTAACAAATTTTGATCTGGAAAAAATATTTGAAACATCTGATGAATGGATAACTACAAGAACAGGCATAAAAGAGAGAAGAATTGCAGATGAATGGGTAAAAGCAAGTGATCTTGCATATGAAGCCTCAAAGGAAGCTATACATAATGCCGGTATTTCGGAAAAAGATATAGATTTAGTTTTAGTAGCAACTTCTACACCAGATAATATATTTCCATCAACAGCTTGTATCTTAGCAGATAAACTTGGATTAAAAAATCCAATGGCTTTTGACTTTTCTGCTGCATGTAGTGGTTTTATATACGGGCTTACAATTGGAGACAGTTTTATAAAAAGTGGTAAAGCCAAAAACGTCCTTGTTGTTGGTACCGAAGTTTTTTCAAAACTTATAGATTGGACAGATAGGACAACTGCTGTTTTGTTTGGAGATGGTGCCGGAGCTGTTGTTTTATCAGCATCTAATGAAGATTCTGACATATTAAGTACGGTTATGAAGTCTGATGGCTCTTATGGGAATCTATTACACTGTCAGGTTGGTGAAAAGTTAAAGATGCACGGAAGAGAGACTTTTAAACAGGCAGTTAAATCTATGGAATCTACATCACTAAAAGCTATTCAAAAAGCCGGAATAAAAAAAGAAGATATAAAATTGGTTATACCTCATCAGGCTAACATAAGGATTATAGAAGCTTTAGCTGAAAAGTTGGAATTTCCTTTAGAGAAGGTTTACCATAATATCCATAGATACGGAAACACAAGTGCTGCATCTATTCCTATTGCTATGTATGAAGCTTACAAGGAAGGAAAATTCCAAAGAGGAGATTATCTCCTCCTTACTGCCTTTGGTGGTGGTCTAACCTGGGGTTCTATAGTCCTAAGATTTTAAAACTCTATATTTTTTTCAAAATCTTCCGGTTTCAAAGAGTTTATCCACTCTTTCAGATCTTCTAACTCTTCCTCGGTTTTATCTTCTGTTGTTTTATTTAAAACTTCTTTTGAAACGAGTATCGGGGAGTTAGTCCTTAATGCTATGTTGATGGCATCACTTGGACGTGCATCTACTTCCACAGATTTTCCATCAGGAAGTTTTAGAGATATAGAAGCATAGTAAGTGTTATCTATGAGAGAGTGGATCTTTATATTCTCTACATAGGAAGATAAATTTTCAATGATACTTACCATAAGTTCATAGGTTAAAGGTCTTGGATATGTTACACATTCTAATTTCATAGCTATCGAGTTTGCCTCAAACACACCTATCCAGATTGTTAGAATATCGTCTGTTTCTTTCCCTTTTAACACCACGATTGGAACATTAGAAATAGGATCAAGTGTTAATCCTTGAACTTCCATCTCAATCATCTTTTATGCCTCCATAATTATTCCTTCGAAAGAAAACCTATTAACTGTATTTACTTTAACATTAACAATTTCACCTAATAAATTATCCCTTCCTGTGAAATATACAAGTTTATTTGTTCTCGTTCTTCCAACAAACTGTCCATCTTCTTTCTGTTCTTCAACCAAAACTTCAACTACTTTATCCTGATACTTTAAGTTATTCTCAAAAGTTATCTCTTTTTGCATATTTATAAGGTCAGAGAGCCATTTTGAAGCTTCCTCCTCGTTTGTGTCAGATACCATCAATGCTGCTGGAGTCCCTGGTCTTGGAGAGTATTTAAACGCAAAGACTTGATCGTACTTGACTTCTTTTAAAACTTTTATAGTTTCAAGGTAGTCTTGATAAGTTTCTCCCGGAAATCCAACAATAATGTCCGTAGATAGAGCTATATTAGGAATATACTTTCTTAAAAGCTCTATCTTCTGTAAATACTCCTTCTGGGTGTAGCCTCTATCCATAGCTTGAAGGATTCTATCTGAACCTGCCTGTATAGGAAGGTGTAAAGCTTCACACACCTGTGGAATATCTGCCATTGCTTTTATTGTATCTTCATCAAGGTCTCTTGGATGTCCTGTTGTAAATCTTATCCTTTCAACTCCTTTAACATTTGCAACAGCATATAAAAGCTCCCAAAATTTTACATCTCCTAAATCTTTACCGTATGCAGTTACATTTTGTCCTATAAGATGTATCTCTTTAACACCATCCTCTACTAAATACTGAACTTCTCTTAGAATATCTCCTATCCTTCTGCTTCTTTCCTTTCCTCTTGTATATGGCACTATACAGTAGGTACATTTTTTATCACAACCTCTTATCACTGTTACATATGCTGTGTATTTGTTTTCTCTTACAGTAGGATACTGGTCTAAGAGATTTTCATTTTCATCTATATCTTCTAATATCTCTATGGCTTTATTTCCAAGTTTTGCCTGTTCTAAAAGTTTTGGGAGATTATGTATATTTGTTGTGCCAAAAACCATATCTATAAATGGTGCTTTTTGAAGTATCTCATATCCAGCTCTCTGTGCAAGACAGCCACAAACTCCTATTACTGCTGAAGGATTTTCCTTTTTTATTTTTTTAAACTCTCCCAATGCTGATAAAACTTTTTGGTCAGGCTTTTCTCTAACAGAGCATGTATTTACAAGAATTACATCTGCTTCTTCCCAACTCTCAGCTGGATTGTATCCTAAGGATTTTAAGATACCTGCCATCTTTTCTGAATCATTTACATTCATCTGACAACCAAAAGTCCTTATGTAATACTTCATTCTCACTCCTTTAAACAGTTTTTTATAGTAAATAAATTATAGTCATTTTTTTTAATATCTCTATATTTCGAAAAAACTTCTTGAGAAAGTTAAATTTTAACCCCACAGATAAGCGGCTACCTGTATAGGTAGCCACACTTTTCTAATATTCACCAAACACCCTTCTGTATATAAATGGAACATTTTTTAAAAACTCTTCCACATTAAAAATTTTTTCTATCTCTTCTTTTGAAAGTTTTGAGATAACATCTTTATCGGATAGGAGAGCATCTTTAAACATCAATCCTTCTGTATCCCAAGCTTTCATCGCATTTCTCTGGACTATATCGTAAGCCTCATCTCTTGAAAGTCCTTTCTCTACAAGAGCTACTAAAACTTTTGATGAAAAGTAAAGTCCTTTGGATTTATCCATATTTTTCTTCATATTCTCAGGGTAAACAACTAAATCTTTTAACACTTTTTTGGTAAGTTCAAGTATATAATCTAATGCTATTGAGCTGTCCGGAAGTATAACTCTCTCTACCGAAGAGTGTGAGATGTCTCTTTCGTGCCAGAGAGCTATATTTTCCATTGCCGGAATCACATTTGACCTTATTAATCTTGCAAGTCCGGTAATCCTTTCACAGGTTATAGGGTTTTTCTTGTGTGGCATTGCGGAAGAGCCTCTTTGACCTTTTTTGAAAGGTTCCTGTGCTTCTAAAACTTCTGTTCTTTGTAGATGTCTTATCTCAACTGCTATTTTCTCTAAGGAAGAAGCTATTAATCCTAAGGTTGCCATATAGTGGGCATGTCTGTCTCTTTGTATAACTTGGTTTGATACAGGTTCTGGTTTTAATCCAAGTTCAGATAATGTTAGCTCTTCAAGTTCTGGAGGAATGTTAGAGTATGTTCCGACTGCTCCAGATATAGCTCCTACTGATACTATCTCCTTTGTATGTTTTAACCTTTCTCTATGTCTTTTAAACTCTTCATACCATAGAGCAAACTTTAAACCAAATACCATTGGTTCTGCGTGAACTCCGTGGGTTCTTCCCATCATAACTGTGTCTTTATATTTAAAAGCATTTTCTTTTAATATCTCTAAAAGTTCATCAATATCTTTTTCAAGTAGTTCAACAGATTCTCTTAAAATAAGTCCAAGGGCTGTATCTATAACATCTGATGAAGTTAAGCCAAGGTGTATATATCTTCCATTTTCTCCTACCTGTTCTGCCACTGCGGTAACAAAAGCTAAAACATCGTGGTTGTATATTTTGTCAAGTTCATTTATTCTTTCTATTGTTTTATCATCTATATGTGTCTTTTCTATTATCTCTTTAAGTGCATCATCCGGAATCTTTCCTAATTTATTCCAAGCTTTACATACTGCTATTTCCACATCTAACCATTTTTGAAATTTATTCTTTTCACTCCATATATTTCCCATTCTTTCAAGTGTGTATCTCTTTATCATCCAAGCTCCTCTTGAAGTATTTTATTTACTAATGTAGGGTTTGCTTTTCCTTTTGTTTCTTTCATGATTTGTCCTACAAAGAATCCAAGTAGTTTCGTATTTCCTTCCTTATATTTTTGAACTTCATTTGGGTGTTTTTCTAATACAGATTTTACTATCTGTCTTATCTGTCCTTCATCAGAAATCTGTTTTAATCCTTTTTCTTCTACTATATTAACAGGGTCTTTTCCAGTTTCAAATACTTCATCAAATATCTCTTTTCCAATTTTTCCAGAAATTGTTCCATCCTGTATAAGTTTAACAAGCTGTGCTATATGGGCAGGTTTTACCGGAGATTTATTTATCTCAATTCCTCTATCATTTAACTTTCCAAGTAGTTCATTTAAAATCCAGTTTGCTGTTTGTTTTGGATTTTCCGCAAAATCTTTTAAACTTTCTTCAAAAAATAGAGCCAACTCCTTATCAGATGCAAGAACTGTTGCATCATACTCTGTAAGTCCAAATTCTTTTATATATCTTTCTACTTTTTGATCTGGAAGTTCTGGAAGTGATTTTTTAATCTCTTCTATCTTTTCTTCTTTCACTACTATAGGTAGTAAATCTGGATCTGGAAAGTATCTGTAATCATGGGCTTCTTCTTTTGTTCTCATTGTGTAGGTTTTCCCAGAGTTTGGATCAAATAGTCTTGTTTCTTGGACTATCTTCTCTCCTTTTTTCAGGAGTTTTGACTGTCTCTCTATTTCATACTCAATAGCTTTTACTATAAACCTAAATGAGTTTATATTTTTTAGTTCTACCTTTGTTCCAAGTTTATCGCTACCTTTTGGTTTTAGAGATATATTAACGTCACATCTTAACTGTCCTTTTTCCATATCTGCATCTGATACACCAATATATCTCATTATAAGTCTAAGTTTTTCAAGATACTGACGAGCCTCTTCTGCTGAGGAAATATCTGGCTCAGTAACTATTTCCATAAGAGGAGTTCCTGCCCTGTTTAGATCAACATAAGAAAAACTTCCTTCGTGAATTGTTTTTCCTGCATCTTCCTCTATATGAAGTCTGTGTATTCTTATTTTTTTATAACCATTTTCTGTTTTTATCTTTATCCAACCATCAGTTGCCAAAGGCTTATCATACTGAGATATCTGATAACCTTTTGGTAAATCCGGATAGAAGTAATTCTTCCTTGCCATAATTGAAAGATTGTGAACCTTACAGTTTAGAGATATGGCTGCTTTTACAGCAAACTCAACCGCTTGTTTATTTATAACAGGTAAACTTCCAGGATGGGCGAGACATACAGGACATACATTTGTATTTGGAGGAGCTGCAAACTCCACCTTACATCCACAGAACATCTTGGTGTTTGTTGACATCTGAACATGTGTCTCTAAACCTATAACAACATCAAACTCTCTCTCTAAAGATACAGCTGACTCCATATTTTATCCCTCTTTTTTATTTTTTTCCTGATAAAGGAGATTTAAGATTTTTTATAGCTCTCTCTCCGGCAAACTTAAATCTTATATCCTGCTTTGCAAGTTTCTCTATCTCTCCTTTTATCTGCTTTTCTGCTTCATCTGATGCATTTTTATAACCAAGGACATAGGCAACGATTGCAACAAGTGCAAACCCAAAAAACTCAATAATTTTCCCTAAAATCGGTGAAGTTGATTGTAAGAATAGCCCGCCGACTGCAAAAACGATACCAACACCAAGTATAATCTTCCAATATTTAAGTAGAAAATCACTTAACATATTAACTCCTTAAAAGTTTTTAAACATATCTATTTTATCATTATTTAAGGATTTTAAGATATATCAGGTAGAGTTTTCTTAGCTTTCAGAATTTTGTGTATCTGGTCGTGCAGTTGAGGCTCTCCAGCTTTAAAAGCAAGTGTATCTATAGAGTATTTATCTTTTATAACTACTCCTTTTGCTATAAATTCAGCTATAAACATACCTTCTCTTCTCTTATGTTCATAAGATAAAACTCCTATAACTCCTATATCATTTTTATTTATTTTATAAACAATATCCATACCTAAAACATTTTTAACTGCAAAATTTGCTAACACATGTTCTTCTACTGCTTTTTTTATCTGCATCTCTTGATCTTGGATTACATCCTCAATTTTTTTACTCTCTTCTTTATCTTCTTCAAAGTTATCTTCTGGTAAA
The DNA here is from genome assembly GCA_026418455.1 of Hydrogenothermaceae bacterium. Lineage (GTDB taxonomy): Bacteria > Aquificota > Aquificia > Aquificales > Hydrogenothermaceae > JAOABC01. The sequence goes on along the minus strand of JAOABH010000004.1, from coordinate 593,705 downwards.
AATTTAATAATTTTCGCCATTGTATTAGCCTCTTCAAAGTTTATTTTTATAACTTTCTTTTATAAAAAATGTAGTTATTAATACAACAGATGCAACAACAGATAGATATAAAGATGGAGATATTAGATTTGCTGTTGATTTAATCATATATGTTGCTACAATTGGAACAGTTCCCCCGAAAATACCCAGAGATATATTGTATCCTACAGAAAAAGCAGTATTTCTTACATCAGAAGGGAAAATTTCTATTAAGACAGTAGGTAAAATACTCATAAATAGAGAAGATATAACTGCAAAAGCTACATGAGACAGTAGTATCACATTTATGTCAGCTGACTTCATTAAGTAAAATAAAACCGGAGATAAAACTGTATAAAGGAATGTTGAGATGTAAAGTAAAGGTTTTCTTCCTATTTTATCGGAAATTGAAGCCATAACCGGAATTAAGATTATCAAAACAACCATAGCAAATGTATTTATAAATAAAGCCGTTGACATTGGAATATTTAAAAATTTAGAGTAGAAAGTTGGCATATATACAAATAAGAGGAAGAATGCAACGCCTTGAAGTGAGCTAAATATAACAGCTATCAAAAGCTCCTTGTAATGCTCTTTTACAGTTTTTAAAAGTGGATTGTGGTTATGTCCATTTTGTTGGATCTCTAAAAAAATCGGAGTTTCCTCTGTTTTCCTACGTATATACACTCCCACAAATGCAAGGACTATACCTAAAAGGAAACCAACTCTCCATCCCCAATCTATAAGGGATTCCTTTGACATTGTAAATGTTAAAATTGCTCCCATAAGAGACCCAAACATTATTCCTATAACTGCACCGAGTAAATTAATACTTCCGAAAAAGCCTCTTCTGTTCTGAGGAGCGTGTTCTACAACAAAAGATACAGAAGTTGTATACTCTCCACCGGTCGAAAGTCCCTGAAATATTCTCAGTATAATAAGTAGTATAGGAGCAAGGATTCCTATCTGTTGGTATGTGGGAAGTAGTCCTATCAAAAATGTAGGAAAAGCCATAAGCATTATAGATATTACTAAAGCTTTTTTCCTGCCGTATTTATCCCCTATATAACCAAATAAAACAGACCCTAAAGGTCTGAAGAAAAACCCTACGGCAAAGGCTCCGAAAGATGCTAAAAGTGAAGCAATAGGATCTTCGGAAGGAAAGAAAACTTGTGCCAATATGGCTGCAAGATATCCGTATAGTGTAAAATCATACCACTCAAGTATATTCCCAACCATTCCGGATAAAGCTATCTTAAAATAAGATTTTTCCTGCAATCTTAACTCCTTGTTAGAATAGTTATAGCTCTTCTATATCTGTGTATATTCTAAAGCTATTTAGCTTTAATTTCAATAATTCAACTTTTTGATTTTAGCTAAATGAGTGATAAATCGTCAAAATGTTAAGAAAGAGGATATTTTTTCAAGTTCTCCGGTCATTATTAGGATACCTATTAATATTAAAAGTATTCCACCAACAACTTCTATAACAACAAAATATTTTCTTATAAAATTAAAAAATCTAAAAAACATATTTATGGCTGCTGCTGTTATGATAAATGGTATTCCCAATCCAAGAGAAAAAGCAAATAAAAGCATAGTTCCCTGCATTACGGTTTCTTGCTGGGAAGCCATCAGAAGGATAGCACCTAATATAGGACCTATACATGGAGTCCATCCAAAGGCAAAAGCTACACCTACTAAAAATGCTCCAACTATTCCTGGTGGTTTTTTCTGTATTTCCGTAGTTTTTTGGATATACAGAAGCTTGTAAAATCCAGAGAAGTAAAATATGTCTACTGCTACTGCCAGTATAAACAGAAAAAACATATTTCCAAAAAGTTCTTTTGTTGTAAATACTTCATATCCGTAGAGTATTAATGTTAGAGCTGTAAACCCTAATAAAACCTTTTTTGCATAATTAGATTGAAGTATACCTGTAAAATGTATACCTAAAATTATAACCACTATAGCAGCTATCTTTGATATTATCCATTTATATTCCTGTAAGAATGACCCTACGGCAGTTGAGGCAGCTCCCATAAGAGTAAAGACTATAGAAAAACCTATAACAAAAGAAACCGCAGAAGCTACAACCTTCCAATCTATCCCTTTAGATTCTTGAGTAGAACCTAATGATATCCCAGATATATAGGCTATGTATCCAGGAATTATAGGAAGGACACATGGTGATAAAAAGCCTAAAATTCCTGCAAAAAATGCTGCCAATAAGCTTACATTTTCCATTATCCTTCTCCTAAAGCTTTCTTTATAGCTTGTTCAAATTTCTCAATTGGTTGAGGTCCTATAAAGATTTTTACAAGGCGGTTGTCTTTCCCTATCACATAAGTTATAGGTGTCCCTATTATTCTGTATTTTTCCATAACTTCACTATTCCCAAATAAAACAGGCATATCAAATTTCCAGTCTTTTTTAATAGCTGCTATCTGTTTTGGATTGTCAGAATCTATTACGATGGCATAAAATTTAACTTTATCTTTATACTTTGAGTATATATACTGGCTTATCTCAGGAAGTTCCCTTTTACAAGAGTGGCACGTAGTAGCCCAGAATGTAAGAAAAACAACATCATTTTTTAAATCTGAAAGTTTAACTACTTTCCCTGTTTCATCTTTAAGACTAAACTCAGGAGCCCTAATCTCTCCATAACTTTTAATAGCAAAAAGGAAGATAAATAGAAAGCCGAATATCTTTTTCACCTTTAAGCCTCCCAAATTGGTTTGTAATATAATAATACAGCTATATATAAATTTCAGTATGAGGAAGAGCAGATAATGGAAAAGAACTTCTTTGTAAAATCTCACGGACTTGGAAATGATTATATTGTGATGGATTCAGAATATATAACCTTTGAAATAACTCCGGAATTTATCCAAAAGATATGTGATGTTCATTATGGAATAGGTAGTGATGGCCTATTAGTTAAATATCCTTCAGAAAAGGCTGATTTTAAATTAAGGATATTTAATCCCGATGGATCAGAAGCGGAAAAAAGCGGAAACGGACTAAGGATATTCTGTAAATTTCTGTATGACTATGGATATACTTCTAGTAAAGAATTTACCGTTGAGACCAAGGGTGGTATAGTAAGAGCAAAAATAGAGAAAGAAGAAAATTCAAAAGCAAGAGTAATAACTGTTGATATGGGGAAAGCTACATTTAAATCTTCTGAGATTCCAGTAAATATAGAAGCAGAAGAATGTTTAGATATAGATTTAAAAGTAGATGATAAAACTTTTAAAGTCAACTGTGTATCTGTAGGTAATCCTCACTGTGTTGTGATTGTTGATGAGTTAAATGAGGAAGAGATAAAAAAGTATGGCAAAGTTATAGAAAATCATCCAATCTTTCCAAACAGAACAAATGTTCAATTTGCAAAACCAATATCAAAAGATGAAGTTCAGATACTTATTTGGGAAAGAGGAGCAGGATATACATTAGCCTCCGGAAGTTCTTCCTGTGCTGTTGCTTCCGTTATGGTAAAGAAGGGATTTACAGATAGGAAGGTTAAAGTGAGAATGCCAGGAGGTGAACTTCTTATAGAAGTAGATGAAGATTTTAATATAAAGATGACTGGAGAAGTCCAAGAGATATGTAAAGGTGTTTTAAGTGATGAGTTTAAATAAACGAATATTTATAGGAACATTTCTAACCATAGATATAGAAAAACATCTAACACAGATAAAGAAAGATTTTGGTGGAGTTATATCTGGAAGATGGGTTAAGAAGAGTAATCTTCATTTAACATTTAAATTTATAGGAGATGTTCCGGTAGAGAGGATACATGCTTTAAAAGAAGTTTTGTCGGGTATCATAGATGTAGATATAGATACTGAGATATACTTAAAAGGCTTAGGAGTTTTTCCAAATATTAATCAACCTAAGATACTTTATTTAAAAGTTAAACCAACAAAGGAACTTTTAGATATCCAAAAAGAGGTTGAAGATAGGCTCTATATATTAGGATTTAAAAAAGAGATAAAAAGATTTATACCTCATATAACTATAAACAGGATAAAAGAAGCAAAAATCTCTCAACTTATGGAGAAACTGCAAAAATATGAAGAAAAAAGTTTCGGTAGCCAAAAAAGAGTAAGGATTAATATAATTGAAAGTATTTTAAACAGAGAAGGTGCAGAGTATAGACCTATAGTCTAAAATATTGCAAAATTAAAGAAATCCATTAAAATTAAGTAAAAATTCTTATATAGGGGTAAGAATTATGAAAAAGTTAGCGATTTTAACAGCTGTTTTAACAACTTTATCTTTATCTTCTAACGGTGAAACCATAAAACTTGAAACACCACCGAAAGATGTTGGTAAATACTATCCACCTAATTCTAAAAAGTTTGAGTTTTTAAATTCTATGTACGCTATGTCAACGGCTTTCACGGGAGTGTTTACTAATATACAGGAAAATGATTGGAAAAATGCAGAAAAATGGGCAAAAATTTTAAGAGATAACTATCTAAATATAGGAAAGATGGTTCCAGAGTTTGATAAAGGACTTAAAAAAGATGAAATAGAAGCACTATTGAAAGCAGTTCAAAATAAAGATATCAACAACATCAAAACTTATGCAGATGCTGTAGGAAAATCCTGTGCCCAGTGTCACCAAAAATATAAAATTACAACAAAGCTTATCTATCACTACCCTTCCTTCAGTATGATAAATATAGAGGATCCTGTAACAAAAACATCTAATGAATTTGAAGATCATATGAAAAAGATGGCAGATTCTATGAAAAAGATGAGAATATACCTTGAAGATGGAAAATCGGATAAAGCTCAAGTAGAAGGGAATAACTTCATAAAGAGATTTAAAGCAGTAGCAGAAAGCTGTTCCGAATGCCATAATAACAAACTTTCAGAAGAAATCTACTATGGTAAAGATGTAGAAGAAAAACTTCAAGCCCTATCAAAAGCTCTACAATCAAAGAATAAGGAAGAGGTTTATAAAAATTTAAACTATATATCAGCTAATAACTGTTCAAAGTGCCATAATACCCACCAAACTATATCTGATCTTAAAAAATTGATAAAATAGAGTGATAATGCTAAGATTATATGAAAAGTAAAATTTAAGAGGTGGAGAGTGAAGGTTGTTACCTTCTTTGAAAAAGACCCTGTTTTATATATAGAGAAATTAAGGAATTGTTTAAATGATATCTCTCCTGATTTATTTATTCTATTTTTACCGCCTTACATTTATTCCCATAGAGTGTTCTTAGAACTTTTAAAAAATACATTAGGAGATACAACTTGGATATCTCTTTCATCTGTTGCTGTGATGGAAGGTAAGAGGATCGGTTATGATCATTTTGGTGGTTTTGCTATCAAATTTGAGAGAAATGGTAGTTTTGAAGTTTATACAGTAGAAAACTTTTCAACAATGGATATAGATTATCTCAGAGAAATTGTCCAGAATTTTTTGAAAGAAGATTCTTCCACATATCTTTTATTTTCCACAGCTCAAAACAATCAAACTAACAGACTCTTAGATAGGATATTTAAATCTGATGGATACCCAAAAGTTAGGATCTACGGAGGTGTTGCATCTTCTAATCTCAAAGGTTTTACTACCTATATTTCAGAAAATGAAAAGGTTCTTGAAGATGGGATTATTTTAGTAAAACTTCATAATGTAATTTCTTATAATACCTTGTCTTTTGGATTTATACCTGTCGGAACTACTTACCGGATAACAAAAGCAAGAGATAACAGGCTGTATGAGATAGATGGGATGAATGTTGAATATTTTCTGTTTAATCTACTTTCAAATACAGAGTTAAAACCAGAGGATCTCACTCAGGAAACTACTTCTGAAATTCTCTGGGAGTTTCCACTGCTGTTGATAGATGAAAGTAGAAGGTATGTTACTTCTATTAGAACTTTTAATGAATTTGATAAAAATGAGAAATGTGTGAAATTTTATGGTCTTATAAGGGAAGGTTCATTGATAAAGTTATCAACCGGTGACAGTGAGGATATACTTAAAGATGTTAAAACGAGAGCTAAAGAGTTTTACAGTATGCTTACTTATAGTAAAAGGAAACCGGAACTGATTCTGAATATAAGTTGCACTGCCAGAAATTATGTTCTTTTAACGGATAAAAGAGAAGATTCGGAACAAGAAATCTACAGTGATACATTGAGAGATTTTAACACTGTAGGTTTTTTGACCTTTGGAGAGATAGGCCCTGATAGGTTTGGTAAACCAGGAGAGTTTTTTAATGAAACTTCAATATTAGTCGGATTAGAGGAATCAGATGGACTACAGGATAAAAGAAAGAATACTTAAAAATATGCTTATAGAGATAACAAAAAAGTATGATTACATCCTCGGAGATTACAAAGCTCTTGAATCTCAATATAACGAAAGGCTCCTGAAAGATTACCTTACTGGCTTATTCAACAGAGATGGCTTTATAGCTCAACTTAAAAATCTCCACAGGAAATGTGAACAGGAAAAAGTAAGTTATGGTGTTTTAGTGTTAGATTTGGATAATTTTAAATATATAAATGGTTTTTACGGACAAGATATAGGAGATATTTTCCTTAAAGAGATATCCAATATTATAGTGAAATCAACACCAGATACATCTATCCAAGCTAGGATAGGAGTGGATGAATTTGCTGTGGCAGTTTATGGAATAGATGAAGAAGATCTTATAAAGATATCTAACAATATAAAAAAGGCAATAGAAGATTTTAGATTTATAGTAGGAGATAGTTTTATCACTTCTACAGCTTCCATAGGCATATCTTTCAATAAACAGTGTAAAAACTTTAATCAGGTTTTTGAGGAATCTTTAAATGCACTTGCTGAATCTAAACAGAGGGGTAAAAACAGTATAACATTCTACGATGCTTCTTTACAAAGAAAATCTGAAAATCTTATAAACGGCAGAAATCTTATTCTAAAAGCTCTTTCGAGAGAAAACGGAGTTATTCCTTTTATTCAGCCTATAATCCAGGTAAATTCTAGGGATATTGTGGGTGGAGAGTTTTTAATCAGATTAAACGTAGATGGAGATATATACACTCCCGCTTACTTTTTAGAATCTGCCCTTTATTTTGGTTTAATAGATAAGCTTGAAAAAGAGATGTTGTCTTACATAGAAGACATTAATTTTAGGAGTAATCTGATTTTCTTCGTCAATAAAAGTATAAACAAAGATGAAAAATTTACAGATTTAAAAGAAGATGTTGCTATTCTAAGTAGCATAAGCGGTAAAAAATCTGTGGATTTTGTAATTGAGATTACAGAAAACTCCCTTTTTGAAAATGTAGATGATGCTAAAGCTTTGATAGATTTTGGTAGAGAATCAAAGGTGAAGTTTGCTATTGATGATTTTGGTTCCGGCTACACATCTTTGAGATATCTTCACCAGTTTGATATTGATTTTCTAAAAATAGATGGGCACCTGATAAAGCAGATGAACAGTAATCAAAAAATGGAAGCGATAGTAAAGGGCATAGTTAACATATCTAAATTACTTAACATAAAGACGGTTGCGGAGTATGTGGAGACCCACGAGGATTATAAAAGATGTGTTGATTTGGGAATTGATTACTGCCAGGGATACTACTTTTATAAACCTATGGAAGTTGAAGAGTTTTTGAAGTTATTATAAATGGAGCCCTAAGACAGGCTCCGTAAGATTTAATATCAATATCTGAGAGTTCTTGCCATCTCTTCTAATCTTTTAACTCTCTCTTCTGTAGGTGGGTGAGTTGAAAATAGTTTCATTATTGTGTCTGCTTTTAACGGATTTACTATCATCATATGGGCTGTTCCAGGATTTACTTCTTGGGCTGCAAGGGATTGTAGGTTAGGATTGTGTGCTATCTCTTCTAATTTTCTTAAAGCATTTGCAAGACATAAAGGACAGCCAGAGATTTTTGCTCCGGTTTCATCAGCTATAAACTCTCTTGATCTTGATATGGCCATCTGGATTAAAGTTGCAGCCAGTGGAGCAACTATAAACAGTATCAGAGCACCTATTATATGGGCTACCGGATTGCTGTTTTCCTCTCTATCTCCTCCAAAGATAGATGAGAAATATGCCATGTTTGCCAACATAGATATGGCACCACCTATCGTTGCCGCTATTGAAGATATAAGGATATCCCTATTTTTTATGTGCCCAAGCTCGTGAGCCAGTACACCTCTTAACTCATCTCTATTTAAGATCTGAAGTATTCCTGATGTGACGGCTACCGCTGCGTGGTTTGGATCTCTTCCTGTGGCAAAAGCGTTTGGTATATGGATAGGTGCAAGGTATATCTTAGGTTTTGGGATTCCAGCCCTTGCTGCAAGATCTTCTACCATCTGGTGAAGCCATGGAGCCTCTTCATAAGGAATCTCTCTGGCTCCATACATTGCAAGAGCTACCTTATCTGAGAAAAAGTAAGAGAAAAAGTTCATAGCTAATGCAACAAAGAAAGCTATAATCATACCCTGCTTTCCACCGATCAGATGTCCTATCGCCAGAAAGAGTCCAGTTAATATTCCAAGTAGTAAAACCGTCTTTAGTTGGTTTGCCATACTTTAGCAACCTCCTGTTAAAATTTTGGGATAAATATAATAGAAAGAGGGATATTTTTCAACCCCTCTTAGGTAAACGGTTTTTAAACAAACTGTTAATGAACTTCTGGATTTATAGCATCGTCAGAACCGGACCCGCCCGCTTGTCCGTAAAGCTTTGATGCAAATTTATTGGCAACATTTTGTAGTTTATCCATAGCTGAGTGTATCTGAGTTTTATCGTTTGATTCTATAGCTTTTTTAGCTTCCGCTATGGCGCTCTCAGCCTCAGTTATCTCTTCAGGGCTAAACTTAGCTCTGTTCTCATTGAAAGATTTTTCAAAGGAGTATGTTAAAGCATCAAGTTGATTTCTTAGCTCTATGGTCTCTTTAAACTTCTTGTCCTCTTCTTCGTGTCTTTTAGCCTCTTGTATTATCTTATCAATATCCTCTTTAGTTAAACCGCTGGAAGGTGTAACGGTTATAGATTGAGCTTTACCTGTTGCTTTATCTGTTGCTGTTACATGTAGTATTCCATCTGCATCTATATCAAAACATACTTCTATCTGTGGTACTCCTCTTGGAGCTGGTGGTATATCAGTAAGCTTGAAACTACCAAGTAGTTTATTTTCCCTTGCAACACTTCTCTCACCCTGATATACGGCAATCTCAACCATAGTTTGGTTATCAGCAGCTGTTGTAAACATTTCACATTTTTTGGTAGGTATTGGGGTGTTTCTTGGAATTAAGACTGTCATAACGCCACCGAGAGTTTCTATACCGAGAGATAGAGGTGTTACATCTATGAGTAAAACATCTTTAACTTCACCTTTCAAAACACCACCTTGTATAGCAGCACCTACTGCAACAACTTCGTCTGGATTAACAGATTTATTAGGTTCTTTTCCAAAGAATTCTTTTATTTTCTGTTGGACAAGAGGTATCCTTGTAGAACCTCCAACTAATACAACTTCATCAATATCGGAAGGTGTTAATTTTGCAGCTTCTAATGCTCTCTTTACTATCTCCATAGTTCTATCTATTAGATCTTTTATCATTTCTTCAAGTCTTGCTCTTGTAAGTTTCTTCTGTAAATGTAATGGTTGATTTGTGTTTGTATCTATTGTTATAAATGGAAGATTTATCTCTGTTTCCATTTTGAAGGAAAGTTCTTTCTTGGCTTGCTCTGCTGCTTCTTTTAATCTTTGGAAAGCGGTTTTATCTTTCCTTAAATCTATACCATGCTCTTTTTGGAATTCGTCAACAAGCCAGTTTACAATTCTTGCATCAATATCTGATCCACCAAGATGTGTATCACCATCAGAAGCTTTAACTTCTATTACACCATCTCCACCTTCAAGTATAGATACGTCAAACGTTCCACCACCAAAGTCATAAACAAGGATTTTTACATCAGATTTTTTGTCAAGTCCGTATGCAAGAGCAGCAGCTGTAGGTTCGTTTATTATTCTTTTAACTTCAAGACCTGCTATCTTACCTGCATCTTTTGTAGCCTGTCTCTGTCTCTCATTAAAGTATGCTGGAACAGTTATAACAGCTTCAGTAACTTTTTCTCCTAGATATGCTTCTGCTGCCTCTTTTAACTTTTTAAGTATCTGAGCTCCTACTTCTTCTGGTCTTACAACTCTACCTGCATTAGGAACATCAAAAGCAGCATCTCCTTTCTCATCTGCAACTACTTTATACGGTACATGTTTTATCTCTTGTGTTACTTCATCATATTTTCTTCCTATAAATCTTTTTGATTCATATATTGTGTTTAGAGGATCTAAAACTGCCCTTCTTTTTGCTGGTTCTCCTACTAAAATTTCCCCTTCTTTTGTCCAAGAAACAATAGATGGAGTAGTTCTAAAACCTTCTTGGTTTGCTATAACTACAGGCTCACCACCTATAACTACAGAAACAACAGAGTTCGTAGTTCCAAGGTCAATTCCTATCACTTTTCCCATCTTAATAACCTCCTTACATCTGAATATTTTTACAGTATATATATTAATACTTTAGTATAATCTTGTCAACATTTTTGATAATGCTATAGTAAAAATTTTTTTAGAAATTTTTTGATATAATAAGTTGTAAAAAGAGGGATGATATGAATTACTGTTATTTACATTTTAAGGTTTTTCCGGAATTTATAAGAGCAGCATTACTTGTAACAGATGAGAGGACAAAAACATTAGAATTTAGGATAACCTCGAAGATAATATTAGATGATCTTCAAAAGATAATTTACGGTGAATCTCTTAAAGATTTTCTCTTTGTTGAAAAGATAGGTAAAGAGTTGATTGATTCTGCTCAAGTGGATTTCGGTACATGCTTTGTAAAAGAAAAAGATTTACTGAATTTGAGAGATAAGATAGATAAACCAGTATTTTTGTTACAGAAATATGATGAATTTAAAGCGAGAGATAAATTTAGCATAAAATTACAGAGTGCCAATACAAAATTTGAACCTATTATGATAAGATTTCTGGCAAAAGATGAAGATGATATGGGAAAGTTTATAAAGATTTTTCAAGAAAGTTTCAAATATAGTAATATAATGGAACCTTTTGAAAGGATAGAAAGAGCGATAGAGTTTTTAAATCTACAGGAAGAGAATGTTTAAGATTAAACAGATACCTATACATATAGATTCCGAAATTAAAGAGATAGATTTTATAGTAAATAAAATCTGTACATCTGATAATCTTGTAAAGCTACTTCCAAATCTAAAAGAAACTGGAAAAATATACGTAGGAAAGAATTTTGAAGAGATTAAGGAGAAATTTGACAACAGAGAAAATGTAAGAGGTCCTATATATAAGTATAGAAATTACTCACTTTTTGACCTATTAACACCTCTTTTGATGCCGTCTATAAATTTTGATTTACCAGATGAGTTAAATTTACCAAATAAGCTTTTTGATTATCAAGTTCAAGGAGTTAAATTTCTTATCTCTAACGAAGGATGTTTACTTGCTGACCAGATGGGGACTGGAAAAACTGTTATGACTACAACCGCCTTAAGGATACTTTTTATAAAAGGTGTTATAAAAAAAACTCTCATCGTTGTTCCTTCCAGTCTTATCTCTGTTTGGGAAGAACATATATCAAAGTGGGCTCCGGAATTGAATTTTGTAACTATAATGGAAGGAAAAAGACAGAGAGATATACTTTGGAGCATAAAAAGTCATATCTATATAGTCAGCTATGATACTCTTAAAAATGATTATAAAGAAAAGCTTAATATCTTGAGAGAGTTTTCTAAAGATCTTGATATTATAGTTTTAGATGAGGCTCACAATATAAAAAATAGAGAAACCTCTAAATCTAGAGCTGTTAAATTCTTCGCAAAAAAGGCAAAATTTAGATGGGCTTTATCTGGAACACCACTTCAAAATAATTTACGGGAACTTATCTCTTTATATGAATTTCTAAAACCTGATGAAAAATTACCTGAGAAAATTACTCAGGAAGAAGCCCGAGATCTTATAAAACCTATAATGCTGAGAAGACTTAAAAAGGAGATACTTACTCAACTTCCAGAGAAACTACCTCCTGAGATTGAGAGATTTAATCTATCTCCTCTTCAGAGGGAGTATTACGAAAAATTTTTACACTCTGAACAGAGGAGGTTATCAACAATATTTGAAAGGTATAAAAATGAGAGAAACTTTGTGTTTATGATGAAACAGAACATAATATTTTCCATTCAAAAACTAAGGCAGATATGTAATTTTGCACCTGAATCTATACACAGTCCAAAAGCAGATAGAATGATTGAGATTGTTAAAGAGATTATAGATAATAAGGATAAGGTTGTAATATTTTCAAATTTTATAACCGAAGGTATAGATAAGATAGTTAAAAGTCTAAGGAGCTTCTTAAATCCAAACAATATAGCTGTTTATCATGGGAGTTTAAATAAGATAGAAAGGGATAAAGCTGTAAAAAGTTTTATGGAAAACGATGAATGTAAAGTTTTTGTAGGGACAATAACAGCAGCAGGAGAAGGCTTAACTTTAACTGCCGGAAGTTATGTCATATTCTTCGATCTTCACTGGAATCCTGCAAAGATGTGGCAAGCAGAAGACAGGGTTCATAGGATAGGGCAAAATAGTAAAGTTAATATATACAAATTTGTAACAAATGATACTATAGAAGACCATATACTCCAGAGATTAAAGCAGAAAGAAATGATGATAGATTCTGTTATAGATTCAGATATAAATGAGATTGAGAGTATCACTCTTGATGAACTCCTAGATTTCATGGGATTAAAATTGGTTGTATAATAGTTCTAACATAATTTTTAAAGGAGTGTATGTTGAGAAAGGTTGTCGCAGGAATTTTGGCTTTATTTTCTATATCTTTTGCTGATAGTTTAACTGTTAATAAATCAGGATTTTCTACTTACACTCAAATTAACGAATTTATACTTCCAGAAGGAGAAAGTGTTGTAGGTCCAATAAAGCTTCTTCCATTAGCCAAAGTAGAAAGCTTAGTGATAACACCAACAGATTCTACAGTTTCTGTTGTTGGTTATGTATTTGAACCTTCGAGGAGTAACTGGATAGAAAATATAGTTGGAAAAACTATATCTATCGAAGGTGAAGGGAGAGTTATATCTGGAACAGTTATCTCAGTTAAAGATGGATACATAACAATAGATACTAAAAGAGGTTTGATTATAACCACTTTACCGACTTTCCCAAGTAGACTATCATCTTCCCTTAACTGGCAAGATCTTATGTCTCCAAAAATAACAGTCAGGTTAAAATCCTTAAAACCTCAAAATGCCTCTGTAAAAATCTCATATCCTTTAGAAGGATTTAGCTGGCAGGTAAGTTATGTTGGAAATGTGATGAAGGATAAAGTTTTGATACAGGAGTTCTATACAATCAAAAATGAAACCTCTCTAAATTTGAAGGATGTGGAACTTTATATAAAGGATAGAGATATGACTGTTAAGCTATTTAATAAGACTTTTATAGAGCCTTACACCTCAAAGGTTGTTAAATATAGAGAGATGGAAGGTAGTTTGTCCGGAAAAGTTATAAAAATACCGGAGAAGTACAATTTAAATAATACTACCATAAATCTTTACAAAGATAATATCTTTTTAGGAACTTTTAAAGTAATAAATAACACTGTGAATTTACCTTGAAAGGTAAGCTTTACGTAGTAGCAACACCTATAGGTAATCTTAAAGATATAACTTTAAGAGCTCTGGAGGTTCTTAAATCTATCAACTATATAGCCTGTGAAGATACAAGACATACAAAAAAGCTTTTAAACTATTACGGTATAACTAATAAAAAACTTATCTCTTACCATAACTATAACGAAGAGAAAACAGCTCCAAAAATTTTAAATATACTGCAAAGTGATGATGTGGCTCTCGTTTCCGATGCTGGAACTCCATGTATATCAGACCCAGGATACAATATAGTGAAATTGTGTAGAGAAAACGGTATTGATGTTATTCCTGTACCAGGGGCTTCTGCCCTCACAACAGTCCTTTCTGTAAGTGGGCTTCCAACAGACAAATTTCTCTTTGTTGGATTTTTACATCAAAAGGAAAGTCAAAAAACTAAACAGATTAAAGAGTATTTAAATTTAGGATTTACGTTCATCTTCTATGAAAGTCCTTTAAGGGTTTTAAACAGTTTGGAAATTATACACACTATAGATAAAGATGCTAAGGTGTTTATAGGAAAGGAGCTCACAAAAATACATGAAAAGTTTTTTTATGGGACTGTTGAAGATGTGATAAACTCTCTAAAACAGAACAAAGAAAATCTAAAAGGAGAGTTTGTTATTGTTGTCTATCCTTCAGAAAAAGAAGAAGAGATAAATATAGAGGAAGAGGTAAAACAGCTTTTGTTAGCAGGACAATCTGCAAAAGATATAACAAAACTCCTCACCACAAAATACAATCTACCTAAAAACAGGGTTTATAAGATCATAATGGATATTAAAGGGAAACTTTAAATCTATCCACTTTAAATCTGAGCTGTGGTGTTTTCTTCATATCTATCTTTTTACTTAAGACGTATCTTATATGTCTGCTCTCTCTATTTAAGTTCTCAACTATGGCTTCCTCATCTCTTAAAGATGATATATAGATATCCGCCACACTTAAATCAGCTTTTGTATCTACAATATTTACAGATACAAAGTTATCAAGTCCAAACTCATACTCCTCTTTTAAAATTTCACTTAACTCTCTCTTTATAAGTGAGTTTACCTTTTCCATTCTATTTGTCTTTTTTTCCATAACTCATCACCTTTATATAATTTCTTGGGATATATTTATATGCAAATCAGGAAAATTTTCATCAACAAAATTTATAACTGACTGTAATATTTTATCAAGATGTTTTTTGTCAGGAGCCACTGTCACAACAGCAATTACTGCAGACTGCCAACTATCCTGATTATCAACTTCTGCGACAGAGACATTAAATTTATTTCTCAACTTTTCCTTTAAAGATTTAACTATCATCCTCTTTTCTTTAAGTGAGTGGGCTTGAGGTAAATATATCTCAAGTATAAGACTACCTATCACCACTTTTTACAACCTCGTACAGTTTTAATATATGTTCCAGATTTAACTCCTCTACTCTACTTTCAGGGTTTATATCTGCTGATTTTAACAACTCTGTATCAATTTTAGTTCTAAGCATCTTTCTTCTATTTTGGAACAGTTTTGATAAAAACTCCCTGTAATCATCTATATCCGTTATCTGTATCTTTTCTTTGGGTATTAGCTTTATAACTCCGGAGGTTACTTTCGGAGGTGGATAAAAAAATCTTGCTGGAACGCTCATTATATACTCAGGTTTATAAAAAGTTTGTATGAAAACAGAAAAAAATGTGCAATTCTTACTCCTTGGTTTTGCTATAATTTTTTCTGCTACTTCCTTCTGAACCATGAAAACAGAGAGTTTAATGTTACTTAAAAAATAAACTGTCTTGATTATTATGTTTGATGCCACATTATACGGAAGATTTCCGGTAAATTTAACTTTTTTATCACCGATTACTGATTTTAAATCTACATCAAAAAAATCAGCTTTTATAAGCTCAAAATTTCTGTAATCTTTAAATTTTTCTTCAATTATGGGATAAGCTGCTTTATCTATCTCTATACCGTAAACTATTGAAGGATTTCTTGACAGAATTTCCTCTGTTAGATGTCCTGTTCCAACTCCTATCTCTATTATATTGTCTTCTTCTTTAATATCCAAAGTATCTACTATCTTTGTTATAACATCCTTTGATATAAGGAGATGTTGTCCAAACTGTTTCTTTGTTTTAAAGTTTTTATCCATTAATTTCTTTACACTTTTTCAATATAAGTTCTTTTATATCCTCTTTTATATCTTCTGACATTAAGGCAAAATCTATTATAGCCTTTAAATACCCTAACTTGTTTCCTGTGTCGTGTCTTATACCTTCTATATCTTTTGAGTATATGGCTTCTTTTTTTAGTAGATTAACCATTGCATCTGTAAGTTGAAGTTCTCCTCCTTTTCCGAGAGGAGTTTTTTCTAACTCTTCAAATATTGTTGGTGTAAGGACATATCTACCTATTATAGCTGAGGTTGAAGGTGCTTCCTCAGGTTTGGGTTTTTCTACCATATAATCAACAAGTTTTATACCTTCTGTTATACTTTTACCTGCAACTATCCCATATTTACTGACATCTTCCTTTGAAACTTCCATCGTTCCTATTACGGATTTTCCAAATTTATAGTAAGCAGAGATAAGTTGTCCTATTGCAGGTTGTTTATCATTTATAATTAATTCATCTCCCAGTAATACAGCAAAAGGCTCGTCTCCAACTATATGCTTGGCAGTTAAAACTGCATGTCCAAGTCCGAGCTGTTCCTTCTGTCTTACATAAACAAATTCTGCCATATTTGATATTTCTCTTAAACTCTCTACTAACTCTTTTTTTCCATTTTTCAATAGTATACTTTCAAGTTCTGGATAGTAATCAAAGTAATCTTCTATTGCTCTTTTGTGTCTTCCTGTTACAAATATTATAGTCTCTATACCAGACTTTATAGCTTCCTCTACTATGTAATGTATTATAGGTTTGTCTATTATCGGAAGCATCTCTTTTGGTGTTGATTTTGTAGCAGGTAAAAATCTTGTTCCAAAACCTGCAACAGGGATAACAGCTTTTTTTACCTCTCTCATCTCTCTATTCTCTTTAACACTTCTTCGTAATACTTTGTTAGCTCCCCAAGGTTTAGTCTAAATCTGTCTTTATCCATCCTTTCTCCAGTTTTCTCATCCCAAAATCTACATGTATCCGGAGATATCTCATCTGCAACCACTATAGCTCCATCAGATTTTTTACCAAACTCAAGTTTAAAATCTACCAGAATAATTCCATGAGATTTCATAAAATCTTTTAAGATGTCATTTACTTTAAAGGCAAGAGATTTTATGGTATTTATATCTTCATCAGAGGCAAGATTTAAAGCTTTTATATGTTCATAACATATTATAGGATCTCCAAGGGCATCATTTTTTAGATAAAACTCTATAAGTGGTGGGTTAAAAACAGTTTTCTCTTCTATACCAAGTCTCTTTACTATACTTCCAGTTGCCATATTTCTTACTACCACTTCTACCGGTATAATTGTAGTTTTATATGCAAGCATTTCTCTATCTGAAAGTTGCTGTATGAAATGTGTTGGAATATCTTTTTCATTTAAAAGTTTAAAAAACAGGGATGATATCTTATTGTTTAAAACACCTTTACCTTCTATTACATCTTTCTTTTGAGCATTGAAGGCAGTTGCTTCATCTTTAAAAAATATTATCACTTTGTCTGGTTCATCTGTTTTATAGACTATCTTAGCTTTTCCTTCATATAGTTTTTCCATAAATCCTCCTATAAATTCTCTTTACCTATTAAAGAGAAGTATCTATAATTAGAATTTGATAAAAGTTTAAACATCTCTTGAGCCTTTTGAGTGTTTCCTTCTTTTTTGTATATAAAACCAAGTAAAGCTCTGGAAGAGTAGAAGTTGTAATTTTTCTGGTCAATACTTTCAAGAACTAATTTTGCCTCTTTTAGTTTATTCTCTTTGTAGTCAGTATAAGCTATATACTCATTTACTCCACTTTTTAGGTCTGTTTTAAGTAGTCCTAAAAGTTCTTTTGCTGATTTTTGGTCTTCTTTGTTACTTTCCTTTTCAATTAAAATTTTATAAGCAAGAACTACTTTGTATAAATCTGTTGAGCTGTAATTTTTCTCAAAATCTATTATGAGTTTTTTAGCTTCCTCTATCTTGTTTTCAGACAGCTGACTGTTTATCTTTATCTTTGAAAGCAAAATTGAAGCTTTTTCTCTTTTTTCTTTGTCTAATTTTTCCTTTAAGTAAAATCCAGCAGCTCCTACCAGAACAATAAATAATAGACTAATAACTAATTTCCATCTCTTTTTTAAAAAGTCATAAACAGAGTAAAGTTTATACTCTAACTCTAAATCAACATCTTTCTCTATTGGCAGCTTTTCTTTCTCCAACTTTATTACCTTCGCCAAATTTTTTGAAAACTATTATATCTTAATTTTAAACTCTATTGCTTTTGATAGAGTAAACTCGTCTGCATTTTCCAAAACAGCACCGAAAGGAAGACCGTATGCTAATCTTGTTATTGATACATTCTTATTTTTTAGTAGATTCTGAATATAGTTTGCCGTTGCTTCTCCTTCTACTGTTGGATTTGTAGCTATTAAAACTTCTTCTACCGCCAACTCTTCAACTCTCTTTAACAGTTTGTCTATATTTAAATCCTTTGGTGTTATCCCTTCCAAGGGAGATAACCTACCTCCAAGCACATGATAAAGTCCTTTAAACTTACCTGTCTGTTCTATTATAAAGCCGTCAAAAGACTCTTCCACAACACATATAGTTTTTCTATCTCTCCCTTCATCTTTGCATATAGGGCATATCTCCTCTTCTGTAAACAGACCACACTCTTTACAGGGAACTACCTTCTCTATCATCTGTGCTACTTCTTTTATGAAATCAACGGCTTCTCCTTTTGGCATTTTCAGAAGGTTTAAAGTAAATCTTTTTGAAGCCTTTTCTCCATAACCGGGAAAAGACATAAGATGTTGAATAACCTTTGTTATACTTTCAGGGACTATATTTTTCAAAATAAACCACCCATCTTCAGCATACTTAAAGGTATTCCAGCTGCTTCTGTCATCTTTTGTGTCATAACATCCCTTGATCTCTCTATAGCTTCGTTCACTCCGGATATAAGCAGTTCTCTCAAAAGCTCATAATCATCTATTACAGATTTGTCAATATCTATATCTATAATTTCACCAACGCCGTTAACTGTTACCTTAACCATTCCACCTCCAACTTCAACAACTATCTTCTCTCTCTTTAACTCTTCTTTGGCTTTTTCCATATTCTCTTTCATTGATTGAAGCTGTTTCATCATTTCAGCTATGTTTGAAAACATACTACTCCTCCTTGTCTTCGTATTTTAAAATTTTTGAACCTGGAAAAAGTTCAAGGACTTTATCTATAGAGTTATCTCTCTTCTTACTTTTTTTGGTAGGTTTTTCTTCTATCTTTGGAGTGTTTAATAAAACATCTTTACCTATAACTTTTTTTATCTCGTCAATCTTTTTTTCAAGTAAAGCAGCTACAGATAGGTTTTCTGTTTTTAATATTACTTTATCTTCAATTTCTTCTATGTTTATCTGGTTTAAAGATACTGACAACATAGGCTCTGACATCATCATTTTTATGATTTTCTGTTTTATATCCGGCTCTACATTTTCTGTCTTTTCAGTAATTTCTGTAGTTTTGTTTTCCGTCTGCTTAGATATACTGGTTATCTCTATCCCTTCTTTGATTAACTGTTCAACCGGCTTAATATACTCTAAAAATTTCAGTTTTAGTATGTAGAGCTGATATACAGATTTTGGATTTTGTAAAGTTTTACTTTCTATAAAGGCTTTATTAAAGAGAGATAGAATATATATAACCTTCTTTTCATCTTCTTGAGAGAATATATCACCTTTTTGATTTAATGTTATACTCAGAAGTTCATGATGTAGCTTATCTATAAGCTGTTTCCAAAATATGTTAAGGTCATATCCCTGTGTTTCAATTATATCTATAAGTTTTACAGCTTCTTTTAAATCAGAATTTTTGATATGCTGTAGAGTCTGTTTTATATAACTTTTTGGAATTATACCTAACAGTTCCTCCACCGAAGATACAGTTAACTTCCCATCTGAAAATGTTACCGCCTGGTCTAATAGACTGGCGAAGTCCCTCATTCCTCCCTCAAACTCCTCAACCAACAGATCTACAGCTTCCTCTTCGTAGGGTAAATTTTCTCTCTTTAAAATACTCTCTAAATAATGTTTTATCTGGCTTTTTGTAGGTTGTTTGAATATAAATATCTGACATCTTGATTTTATCGTATCAGGAATTTTGTAAAGTTCTGTTGTTGCCAGGATGAATATATTTTTTGGGGGTGGTTCTTCCAATGTTTTAAGTAGAGCGTTAAAGGCTTCTTTTGTAAGCATATGGACTTCATCTATTATATAAACTTTGTAGTTTCCTTTTATAGGTGAATAACCTACGTTATCCCTTATTGACCTAATATCGTCTATACCTCTGTTTGATGCCGCATCTATCTCATACATATCCGGAAAAGAACCTTTCTCTATCTCAATACAGTTTTCACATTGATTACAAGGTTCAAAATCTACTGGGTTTTTACAGTTTAAAGCTTTTGTAAGAATCCTTGCTATGGTTGTTTTACCTACTCCCCTTTGTCCTGAGAAGATGTAAGCATGGCTAATTCTGTTTAATCTAAGAGCATTTTTCAATGTTTTGACAACATACTCCTGTCCTACAACTTCAGAGAAACTCCTAGGTCTATACTTTCTTGAGAATGCTTCGTATGTCAAAAGTTTACCTCAACTTAAATATAATAAAAATTATACCTTAATAGCCTTAAATCCAGTAGGCTTTTATGAAACCTTTAATCCAATCCCACAAAACTTTTTTTGCAGCTCTCTCTAAGTCTACCTCTCCTCCGGAAATTTTGTAATTTAGTCTCCTTCCTATATCCTCAAGAGTCCTTAGTGGGTCTTCTACATTTGGTTCTATCCTGTAAGTTTCTCTTATAGCTTCAGGTCTCTCTTGGACTATCTTTTCCAATAGTTTTAAGGCTACCTCTACAGGAAGCTGAAGTTTATCTGGAATCCAGGATCCTTTTAATGCTAAATCTTCCTGATACTCTAATGTAATTATTCCCGGTGTATCTATTAGAAATATATTCTCATCAAGTTTTATCAGTTTTTCTCCAGTGGTCATTCCAGGTTTTGGGGATGTTGTAGCAACTTTCTTTCCTTTTAAGGCATTTATCACTGATGACTTTCCAACATTAGGATAACCTAAAACACCTATCTTCACTATGCCCTTTTTATTTGCCAACTCTTTTATCTCTTGAATAAGATCCTTTATTCCCATCTTTTTGTGAGCAGAAAATATAACTACAGGAAACTCCCTCTCTATCAGAGATTTTTCTTTTTCTAAGAAATCCCTTGGGACAAGGTCAGCTTTGTTTAAAACTACAATCAGACTTTTATTCCTTTCCTTTGCTAAATTTTCAACTACACTGTTCCTCGTTTCAAAGGGTATTCTCCCATCAACAACTTCAAGGATAAGGTTAGATTCAGAAAGTATCCTCTTTGCTATACTCTTTTCTCTGAGCCACTCTCTTGGTTTTTCCAACATCTCTCTCCTTTGTTGTATAATAAGAAATCAAACTTCTATTCTATGGAGGCTGTTTGCATTTAGTTTTTATTTTAGTTCTAACTATTATATATCTAAGTTATGCCACTGAGCCAGTAATTGTAGAGGCTGATAAATTAGAGAGAGATAAAGATGGAATAATTGTAGCTACTGGTAACGTTAAGATAGTTTACCAGGATAAAATTTTACAATCTGAGAAAGTTATTTACGACACTCAAAATAAGAAGATAACTTTACCTACGAAAATGTATATTAAAACTCCTTCTTTTGAAGGTACAGGGTCAGATGGATGGTGGGATATAGAGAGTGATCAAGGAGAAGTTTATAACTATGAAGGTTTGATGGATAAGCAGTTTTACGTAAGGGGAACAGTTTTAAAAAAAGTTAGAGATGAGTATAACTTTAAAAATTTAGAGTTTTCTACCTGTCCCTTTAGTCAGAGAGATTGGTTTGTAAAGTCAACTTCCGGGTATGCAAAAGAGAATGATAAACTTATCACTTACAACACCACTTTAAGATTCTGTAAAATCCCTATTCTTTATACACCATACTTTTCTTACCCACTTGTTGAGAGAAAATCTGGATTTTTACCACCAATTATAGGCTCTGATAAATACAACACATTTATATACAAACAGCCTTTCTTTTATGTTATAAATGATTACTCAGATATAACTCTCACTTCTGATTACAGAAACAGACAGGGAGAAGGTCTATCTGTAGAGTACAGAAGATCACTTGATGAGAATTCATATCTGACAGGTCAGATTGATTTATTTAAAGAAAGTGGTAGTAGAGAGTGGTGGTCAGGTAGAACTCAAACTCCATTAACTTACAGATGGAGATTGAAACTTGAAAGTAATTACTCTCCTTTTGACAGATGGAAATTTTACTCAAAGGTTGATATTCCAAGTGATAGATACTTCTTTGAAGATTTTTATAATATGAGTTTTTTAAGATATACAGCTTTTACAAGGTCCTATGTGGTAGGAAGAACGGACTACGGTGATTTTTTAACAGAGTTGAATTTTGATTACTTTTATGACCTTACACAACCAGATAACAGAAAAACTTTACAGAGACTCCCTGAAGTTAGGATATATAAGAAAACCTCTAACTTTTTCTTTGAAAACACATATTACGACTTTTTATCAGATAACAACTACTTTTACCGAGAAGAAGGGACTTCAGGTATAAGGACAGACAATATACTCAATATATACAGATATGACTATTTTGGTAAGTTTACCAATATAGCCCAATTTCAGCCGAGATTTACGGCATATATAAATACAAAAAACGGAAATACTTTGGATACCAGATTTTTAATACCTTTTAAAGAGAGTATTCAGACAAGTTTCATTAAAGGTTATGATGGTTTTATACACTCTTTTATTCCGAAGTTAACTTTTGAATACATATCAAAACTAAATCAGTCTAATCTACCATACTATGACAGAGAAGATAGAGTAGATGAGAAGAAAGATTTAGATGTCTATCTCTACAATATTTTAAATTTCAGGAAAGATTACTACTTTAGATGGGAAGTTTCATCTGGCTATACATTTTTGGGAAGTTATAAAATCGGTGAAAATCAGTATTACTCAGATATAAAACCTCTTAAAAATAGCTTACTGTTTGCTTTTAAAAGGATAACAGCAGATACGATAACTTACTATGATACGGAAAAGGGTAGGGTTATAAGAACGGTAACTTCTCTTGGCTTTACTCCAAAAAACTGGCTATCTTACAGTATCTCCTACTCTTTTGATAGCTATACAGCAAACTCAAAGCAGCTATCAAACAGTTTCAATATAAACCTTGAAAACTATAAACTTTCTGGTTATATACTCAGCAATCTTTCCGGTGGATATGTACAGAGAAAACTTTTCTCTTTTGTGTGGGATAGAAAGTGTTGGAATATAACATTCAATTTTTATGAGGACTACAACAAAACCACCGAAAAGAGATACAGAAATATATTCGTTATTGTAAATATAATGGGGTTTGGATACAAATTACCGTTTATCAGAAATTAAAATACCCTCTGGTTGATCCAGCTTTAAGCATACTTATAGGTTTTCTACCCTGAAATCCTTCGTATTTACCATGCCAGTAGAGTATGCTTTCTTCATCTTCTTTCCAGCATAGGAATATCTCTTCTCCGTTATTTTCCGCTGGAAAATCAATTATCACCGGATCAAGCCCTTTTACCAAAACACCAAATCCTTCTATAACTTCAATAAGTTCTTTTATCTCTTGATTTTCTGTGGAAAGTAATGTTTTAACATACATAAGTTCAAGTTCATCCTTTTCGTCTCTGTCTTTTTCGTTTAACTCTTCATATCTAAATAGATAATAATTTATACTTTCCCTCTTTTCAGCTATCTCTTCCACAAGAGCTTTTATTTGAGGCAGCAAATAGTTAGCTTCCTTTACAGTAAAATACTTTTTAAACATACTATCTAACCTCCAGACAATCTGATTTATATTATAGCAAAGTGTATAATATTGTTTATGAGTTTAAGCAGGAGAAAATATGGAGATCTTTGCTATAGGTTTAAACTATAAGACGGCTCCGGTAGAGATAAGGGAGAAGTTTGCTGTATCTGATAGTCAGATAGGAGATATTCTTAACTTACTTTCGGAAGTTGATAGTATCCTTGAAGTCTGTGTTTTATCTACATGTAACAGGGTTGAGTTTTACGGTGTAGCTTCAAATACCAAAAATCTTAAGTTAGACATACTAAAAGTCCTTTCTCAATACTTCTCTATACCTATACACTTCTTTGAGAAACATATATTTTTCTTAACAGAAAAACAGGCTATAACCCATGTATTTAGGGTTGCTTCAAGTCTGGACTCAATGGTTATAGGGGAGCCACAGATTGTATGTCAGTTTAAAGACTCATTTTCAAAAGCAAGAGAGTATAAAGCTGTAAGACATATACTTACAAGACTGTTTGATAAAGCTCTCAATGTTTCTAAAAAGGTGAGAACTTCTACAGGAATATCAAGAAAAGCTGTATCAATAAGTTATGCGGCGGCTTTACTTGCAAAAAAAATATTTGGAGATTTGAGAGATAAGAATGTGCTGATAATCGGTGCGGGGGAGATGGCAGAACTTGCAGTAAAACATCTGTCTTCCATTGGTGTAAAACATATCTTCGTATCTAACAGGACATTTGAAAAGGCTGTGGAGCTTGCCCAGGAGTTTAACGGAAGTGCAATCAGATTTGATAAGCTTTTAGAGTTTTTACCGGAAGCAGATATTGTTATCGTATCAACAGGTGCCCCTGAACCTATCTTAAAAAAAGAAGATATAAAAAAAGTGGTAAAAAATCGTAAAAATCCACTCTTTATAATAGATATATCTGTCCCAAGAAACGTGGAAGAGTCTGTAAATGATCTGGAAGGAGTGTATCTGTACAACATAGATGACCTTCAAACAATTGTAAACAGCAACATAGAGGAGAGAAAGATAGAAGCCCAGAGAGCTGAGTTTATACTTCAAGATGAAGTTGATAAATTTATCAAATGGCTTCAAATTCAAAAGGTTAATCCTCTTATATCTTCCATAAGAAGCTATGCAGACTCTCTAAGAGAGAAACAACTTGAGAGACTTTTTAAAGATATGCCATATCTGACAGATGAAGAGAAAGGAAAAATAGATATAGCTATGAGGTCTCTCATCAATAAGTTACTCCACAGACCTACTATGTATATTAAAGATAAAGCAACATCAGAAGACGATAATCACTATGTAAAGATACTTCAAGAAATGTTTAGTCCAAGATGGGACACAAGAAAAAAAGAAAAGGAAGAAGATGCTGAAAAGTTTGGTTAAGAATATATTTTTCTATACATCTGTTTTCCTTGTTATCTCTTACATCTTTAAAGAAGTGATTGATTTTTTAGATAGGGAAAATATATCAAAGTTATCATCTAAGTTTTCAAGGATAGAAGATTTTTCATTATACTCCATAGGAAGAGATAATTACTATATGGAAGGGAAGTACGTGGTAGATTATGGAAGAAGAATATACATAAACGAGCCGAAAGTTTTAATAAGTTCTGCTGGAGATAAAGTGGAGATTTTATCGGAAGAAGCTTTTTACTATCCAAAAGAGGAGGTTGTGAGTTTTATAGGAAATGTTTTGGTGTTGTCTAAGGATACCTCTTTAAATACTACTATTTTAAATATATCTATAAAAGACTCTCTGGCTTATAATAATGTGTATAATACGATTGAATCAAAGGGAGTGAAGATAGAGGGAAAAAATCTCATCTTTAAAATAGATGAGAGAAATATGTCATTGGAGAAAGTAAAAACCGAGATAAGAGGTAGAGATGGTTAAATATACTGTGATTTTTTTAGCGTTATTCTTAACACTGTCAAAAGGATTTTCTGCAGAGAAACCGGATAAAAAGGCTCCTACGATTATAACGGCAGACAAGGTTGAGTATTTTAATAAGGAGAGACTAATTGTTTATAACGGAAATGTCGAAGTAAATAAAGGAAATATATACTTAAGGGCAGATAGTATGAAGGTTTATTTAGATACTAAAAATGATGTGGCAAGGATAGTTGCCGTCGGGAATGTTTATTTTAAACAGGAGAACAAATGGGGCAAAGGAAATGAAGGTGAGTACATTAAAGACCAAGATGTGATAATTTTAAGAGGGGAAGCTGAAGTTCATCAAGATAAAAACAGTGTAGAGGGAGAAATTATCTACTACTATATAACAGAGGAGAAAGCTGTAAGTACGGGACAGAAAGAGAGAGTGAGAACAATTTTCTTCCCTAAAGATAAAGAGGCAAAATGAACTACTTAGATTATTTTGGTTTAAAGGAAGATCCCTTTAAGATAACTCCGGATTACACATACTTTTTTCCGGCTTTAACCCATAGGGTTGCAGAAAATTTACTTCACTATGTTGTTACAAACGGAGAGGGTTTCTGTGTAATAATAGGAGAACCGGGAACGGGAAAAACTACCATATTAAGGAAGTTTTTATCTAAACTTCCAGAGAACTATATATACGCTCTTATACTAAGTCCCACTTTAAATCCTGATGAATTTTTAAAAACACTTCTTGATGAGTTTGGTGTAGAGTATGATAAAGATATATCTAAAAATGAAATATTTAAAATATTTAAGAAATTTTTGGAAGAAAAAGTAAAAGAAGGTAAAAAAGTTCTTATAATAATAGATGAAGCTCAAAATCTACCGATAGAAACATTGGAAGAGTTAAGACTTCTTTCAAATCTGGAAACAGAGAAAGAAAAGCTCATACAGATAATGTTATTTGGACAGCCTGAGTTAGAAGAAAAGTTAAACGACATAAGATTAAGACAGTTAAATCAGAGAATTCCAAATAAAGTGTTTTTACAACCACTTTCAGAGAGAGAGGTTAAAAATTATATTTACCATAGATTAAAAGTTGCTGGTAATGAAGATATTCAGTTTGAACCAGATACAATAAAAAAGATATATGAGCTGACACATGGTTATCCAAGGTTAGTAAATATTTTGGTATCAAGATCTCTTATGGTTGCATTTATGGAAGATAGTAAAGTTATAAAACCACAGCATATAGAATCTGTTTATGACACTATAAACTTTAAAAAAAGTGAAGATAGAGACATCATGGCTATTATATACTGCTCTCTTCTTTTTCTTGCTATAATTTTTATAGCTTTCTATCTTGCTGTTAAATTTGGATTTATAAACATTTGAGGAGTTGAAAATGGAAAAATTTATTTCAAAGGTTAATAGAATAGAGGGAGAGTTAAGAGTTCCATCTGATAAATCCATATCTCATAGGTCTATAATACTCACATCTCTGGCTGATGGAAAGTCTGAAGTAAGACATTTTTTAAAAGCCGGAGATACTCTCACCACCTTAAACTGTTATAGAAAACTGGGAATAAGGATAGAAGAAAGTAATCAGGTTATCTCTGTTTATGGTAAAGGTTTAAAAGGATTAAAAGAGCCTGAAGATATTATTGATATGGGTAACTCTGGAACTACAACACGGCTTACTATGGGAGTGTTATCTGGACAGAGCTTCTTTACAGTTATGACAGGAGATGACTCTTTAAAAAGAAGACCTATGGGAAGAGTTGCAAAACCTCTTATAAAGATGGGTGCTAAAATTGATGGAAGAAATAACTGCAACAACCTACCTTTATCTGTGAGAGGTGGTAATTTAACTGGTATTGAGTTTTTTAATGAAAAATCTTCAGCTCAGGTAAAATCAGCTTTATTACTTGCTGGACTTTATGCTGATGGAAAAACTACAGTTATAGAGCCAATAATCTCAAGAGACCATACCGAGAAGATGCTTATAAGTATGGGTGCTAATATAACTACCGAGATTTACGATACTGAATATAGAGTTAGTATAAAATCTGTAGATAGACTTGAACCTATAAAAGTAGATGTTCCAGCTGATCCAAGCTCTGCAGCCTTTTTTGTAGCTGCTGCAGTACTTGTTAAAAACTCTCACATCAAACTTAAAGATGTCCTTGTTAATCCTACAAGAGATGGCTTTTTTAGGAAGTTGAAAGAGATGGGAGCTGATATAGAGTATATAAACCATCGGACAGAAGGTGGAGAGATGGTTGCAGATATCATCGTTAAACATTCCCACCTTAAAGGTGTAAAGGTTGTAAAAGAGGAAGTTCCATCTATGGTTGATGAGATACCTTTACTTGCCATAGTTGCCACACAGGCAGAAGGAGAAACTGTTATAACTGGAGCACAAGAGCTTAGAGTAAAAGAAAGTGATAGAATAAAGGCAGTAGTAAATAATCTTAGAAATTTAGGTGTTGAAGTTGAAGAGCTTGAAGATGGAATGATAATCAAAGGACCTCAAAAAATAAAAGGTGGAACAGTAGATAGCTATAAAGACCATAGGATAGCTATGGGATTTGCTATCTTGGGATTGATAGCAGAAGATGGTATAAAAATAAAAGATGCTGACTGTGTGTTTATATCCTACCCAGAGTTTTTCAAACATCTTGAATATGTAAGTAAATAGGAGTGAAAGATGAATATAGAACTTGCTTTAAAATTAGCTTCTGATAGAGAAATATTTCCAGTTGTAGATAAAATTTTAGAAGGAGAGAGATTGTCTTTTGAAGACGGTGTGAAGCTATTTAATACAAAAGATATACTAACTTTAGGAGCTTTAGCAAATTATATAACAGAGCAAAAAAATGGTAAATATGCATACTTTGTTATAAACAGACAGATAAATCCTACAAATGTGTGCGTTCTTGACTGTAAATTCTGTGCTTTTGCTGATATGGATAAAAACAGCCCAAAAGCTTATGAGATGAGTTATGACCAGATTTTAGAAAAGGCAAAGTATGCTGTAGATAACGGAGCTGTTGAAGTTCATATAGTAGGAGGACTTCATCCGGATTGGGATTTTCAGAGATATTTAAACATAGTTTCTATTATAAAGAAAAACTTCCCTCAGCTTCATATAAAGGCATTTACAGCTGTTGAGATAGATTACTTTTCAAAACTTTCTGGATTAAGTTATGAAGATGTCTTAATAAAACTAAAAGAAGCTGGACTTGATAGTTTACCAGGTGGGGGAGCAGAAATCTTTTCTCCTTCTGTAAGAAAAGTTATAGCTCCAAAAAAAATTGGATATCAGAAATATTTAGAGATACATAAGATAGCCCACAGATTAGGATTACACTCAACAACTACAATGTTATACGGACATGTGGAAAGTTATGAAGATAGAGTTGACCATATTCTAAAAATAAGGGAAGCACAGGACGAAACCGGAGGTTTTACTTGTTTTATACCTCTTGCCTATCAACCTGAAAATAATGATTTACCGGTTTATGACTACACTTCCGGAATTGATGATTTAAAAACCATAGCTGTTTCAAGACTTTTACTTGATAACATTACTCATATAAAAGCATACTGGGTTATGATAGGAGAGAAAACTGCTCAGGTTGCTTTAAATTTTGGTGCAGATGATATGGATGGAACGGTAATGGAAGAGAAGATAGCTCATTTTGCCGGAGCAAAATCACCAACTCAACAAGCAAAGGAGAGATTAATAAGGTTAATAAAAGAAGCTGGTAAAATTCCTGTAGAAAGAGATACACTTTACAATCATATAAGAGTTTATGAGTAAGGAATTAACGTTTAAAAATTACTTAATTGCCGTTGTTGTATTTTTATTTTTTGTTTTTGTATCCCTTATTGTGATAGTTGCTGTTCCTTATCTAATTTTTTTACTGCTTAAAATATTTTTGTTATCTTTGGAGTTTTCGTTTATCTTTATTTTACTTTTTTGGTTGTTGGTAGTTATTGCACTTTGGATTATAAAACTTTCATCTCTGATTAGGTAAAAAATATTAGTCTGTCGATCGTAGATTTTAGCAGCTTTTTTGAGATAAAATCTCAATGGATTTTTAGGCAAAATTTGGATTTTGATTTACAGTATCAAGGATTTGGCGATGTCCAGGGGTTTTTGCAAGATTGGAGGTCGACAGGAAATTAATTCAATTTGACAGGAGAGGAGAAATTTGTTATATTAAAATAAGTAAGATTTGATAAAGAAAACTTGGCAACTGAATAAGTAAATGTTTCAGGGTTTTTAGCGTGCCTATGAGGAATTGAAACCCTTCTTCCAACCTTTGAAGCAGCTGGAAAACATAGAGTTTTTAGCGTGCCTATGAGGAATTGAAACCTTTATCAATGGGGATTAGTCTTTTTGCAACAACCATGTTTTTAGCGTGCCTATGAGGAATTGAAACCATTCTCTCACATCTTTGCAGAGAGAAGCAAACAAGGTTTTTAGCGTGCCTATGAGGAATTGAAGTGGTTAGTGGAGGGGTTGGCAGTTGAAGTTTTCTGTCTCTGGCT
Organism: Hydrogenothermaceae bacterium; assembly: GCA_026418455.1. GTDB lineage: Bacteria > Aquificota > Aquificia > Aquificales > Hydrogenothermaceae > JAOABC01. The sequence goes on along the minus strand of JAOABH010000004.1, from coordinate 563,406 downwards.
GGATTGTTATGTGATTTATACCTCTTTCTTTGAAGAAATTTTCTAATTGATAAAGTAGCTTTTCATACTCCGAAAGATTCAGATTATCTATCACAATATGTGCTGATAGATAGATATCAGCAGAAGATAAAGACCATATATGAAGATCGTGGATTTCTTTTATAGATTTAAATTCCTCTCTTAACTCCAATATTAACCTATCCACATCTATATGTTTTGGAACAGCTTCCATAAGAATGTTATAACTATCCTTTAAAACTGGAAAAGTTTCTTTTAGAATGTATATAGAAAATATCAAAGACAGTAAAGGATCTATCCAATAAATTTTGTAAAAATATATAGCTAATCCACCTAAAAAAACCGCTAAAGATATACCTGCATCACTTAAAAGATGTAAATAAGCTGACTTTATATTTAAATCTTCGTGGTTATGATTCTCTTCTTCATGATGATGAATATGAATTATTTTAGCTGATACAAGATTTATAACAAAGCCTAAAAGTCCAAAAACTGCAACATAAAGTCCCTCAACTACCTCAGGAGATATTAATCTCTTTATAGCAAACAGTATTATCACAAACAGAGTTATCATAAGGGCAAGACTATTAACAAAACCTGCCAAAGCTTCGGATCTTATAAATCCGTAAGTCATATCCTTTGTAGGTAGTTTAGATGTAAAAATCACAGCAATAACAGCAATTATGAGTGCTACAACATCTTGTAAGTTGTGTAAAGCATCTGCAAGAAGTGATATTGAGTTAGATATAAAACCGTATATAACTTGAAGTAAAACTATAAGAATATTTAAAACTATAGCTATATAAAGCCTTTTTTGAGGTTTTTCTAAATTCCTCTCTCTTAACTTATGTTCAATAACTTTCACGGTCTTCCTATGCTGTAATACTCAAATCCTAGATCTCTGACAGATTTCGGGTCGTATATATTCCTACCATCAACTATTATAGGAAGTCTCATCAATGATTTTACTCTACTAAGGTCTGCCTCTTTAAACTCTTTCCACTCTGTTATGATAACCAAAATATCTGCATCTTTTACAGCATCGTATTTATCATCCACATACTTTAAATTATCACTTTCCGGAAATAGTTGTTTATAGTTATCCATAGCTTTTGGGTCATACAGTCTTAAATTTGCTCCAGTTTGGCTCAGTGATTTTACTATATCTATGGAAGGTGCCTCTCTTATATCATCTGTATCTGGTTTAAATGCAAGTCCCCATATTGCTATGTTTTTATCTTTATTTATCCATAATATATCTTCTATTAACTCTATAACCTTCTCTCTTCTTCTCTGATTTATCTTCTCAACCTCTTTGAGAAGTGAAAAATCTATTCCATTGTCTTCTGCTATCTTTACAAAAGCCTTAACATCTTTTGGAAAACAGGAACCACCGTATCCAAGTCCTGCGTTTAGAAACGCCCTTCCTATCCTCTTATCGTATCCCATTCCGTCTGCAACTTCGTTTATATCAGCTCCAACTTTTTCACACAGGTCAGCAACCATATTTATATAGGATATTTTCATCGCAAGGAATGAGTTTGAAGCGTGTTTTATCAACTCTGCTGCCTGTGGAGTTGTTATAAGGAGAGGATAGCCCTTATCTGTGAATGGTTTGTAAAGCTGTTGGAATATCTGTTTGGCTTTTTCTGATTCCACTCCCACAACTATCCTATCAGGATTCATAAAGTCATAGATTGCACTTCCTTCTCTTAAAAATTCCGGATTTGATGCAACATCAAACTCAATATCATTCTTTGCATATCTCTTTACAGTCTTTTTTACCCATTTATGTGTATTTACAGGAACTGTGGATTTCTCTATTATCAGTTTGTATCTATCCATATATGTAGCTATCTGTCTTGCAGCTTCCTCTACCTGAGATAAATCAGCTTTTCCTGATTCACTCTGAGGTGTCCCTACACAGATAAATATAACATCACTAAAATTTACTCCTTCTTCTATTTTATCTGTAAAATGGATTCTACCTTCTTTTATATTTTTTTGAAGCATCTCATCTAATCCCGGCTCATAGATAGGAGAGATACCTCTACATAATTTTTCCAGTTTTGAAGAAACTTTTTCTACACACATTACCTCATTTCCTAAATCAGCAAAACATGCCGCGGTAACAAGTCCAACATATCCAGCACCGATTACAGTTATCTTCATCAAAACCCCCTAAGTTTTTGCAACCACATACCCAAATATTTTACCAATATTTTGATTTTTTAGTAGTTTTGCAACTTCTTTTAAAGTTGAGCCGGTTGTAAGTATATCGTCAAAAACTAATACATTCTGACCATAAAACTTTGCCTCTTCCTTTAACGAGAAAGCATCTGTTAAATTTTTCTGTCTTTCTTCTGCTGATAGTTCCATCTGAAATTTTGTTTTCCTTTCTTTAATAATCCAGTCTTTAATCATAAAAGATGGAACTATATCTTCCAGTATTAATCTAAGGTGGTTAAAACCTCTTTTTTTAAGAGTAGATGGGTGTAGTGGAATATATAAAACTGTTTCTACTTTATTTTCTTTTATAAAGGAGAGTAAATCTTCTTTTATCATCTGAGATAAAACTTTGTGGAGATTTTTATAACCTCCTAATTTGTAATCTCTAATTATCTCTCCTACTTTATAGTAATCTGTAAAGGCTTCTATCTGATTATATATCCTATCTTTCTTACAGTTATCACATACAGTATAACCACTTTCAACAGTTATTCCACAACTTCTACAAAAATATATCTCAGTTTTCTCTATAGCTGATATACAGGAAGGACAGTAAAGATTTTGGTCTTTAAATATAAATGGATTTTCACATATCTTACATTTTGACGGAAATATTACATTCCAGAAAGCCATAGATGATTTACCGGACCAACACCCTTTCCTAAATCTACCTGATTTGATAGACTACCTATCATATATGCTTTTGTAATATTAAAGGCAGTGTATATATCTTTTCCTTTTGCCAGAGATGAAGCTAATGCAGATGCAAAAGTGCAACCTGTTCCATGGGTATTTTTTGTGTTTATTCTTTTACTTTTTAAGGTATAAAAATCTTTTCCATCGTATAAGGTGTCTATTACTTCATCTCCACTTTCAAAATGTCCACCTTTTATTATCACATACCTTGCACCAATTTTATGTAAATCTACACAAGCTTTTTTTATATCTTCATAAGATTTGATATCTTTACCTGTTAGATATTCAGCCTCATCTGTATTTGGAGTTAATACATAAGTTAGAGGTATGATTTTTTTTATAAAACTCTCTACTCCTTTTGGTTCTAAGAGGAATGTACCATTTTTTGATTTTATTACTGTATCAATTACATTTAATTTTAGGTTATACTTTTCTATACTTTCGGCTAAAATCTCTACATTTTCAGCAGTTTGAATCATTCCTACTTTTAAGACATCAGGGATTATATCCTCTAAAACAGTTTCAAGCTGTTTTTTAAAAAGATCATATGAAACAGGAATAGACTCTTTTACTCCCAAGGTATTTTGAACGGTTAAAGCTGTTATTACAGACATTGAGTAAATTCCAAAAGTAGTGAAAACTCTTATATCTGCTTGAATACCAGCCCCCCCAGAAGGGTCAGAGCCGGCAACAGTTAAAGCTACTTTCAATCTTCTTCCTTAACAACTTTTATACCTAATTCTTCCAACTGTTTTTGAGAAACAAAATCCGGAGCTCCAGTTAGAGGACAGATACCTTTTTGGGTTTTTGGAAATGCTATAACATCTCTTATACTCTCTGAACCTGTCATAAGAGCTATTATCCTATCTAATCCAAAAGCAAGTCCACCGTGAGGAGGTGCTCCATAACTTAAAGCTTCTATTAAGAATCCAAATTTTTCTTTTGCTTCTTCTTCAGAAATATTTAAAAGTTTGAATATCTTTTGTTGTATCTGAGGATTATGTATCCTTATAGAACCTCCTCCTATCTCCTCACCGTTTAAAACCATATCGTAAGCTTTTGATTTAAAAGAAAGTGCTATATTTACATCTTTGAGAGCTTCATCTAACCTCTGTATATCTTCATCTTTTGGACTTGTAAATGGGTGATGGATTGCAACAAGTCTATTTTCTTCTTCATCCCACTCAAAGAGAGGAAAATCAACAACCCAGAGAAACTCCCATTTACCATCTTCTATAAGATTTAGCTTTTCAGCTAAATGTTTTCTTAAAAATCCTAAAACCCTGTGGGTAATATCTCTTTTATCTGCTATAAATACAAGTAGGTCTCCATCCTTAGCATCCATTCTTTCAAAAAGTTTTTGTTTCTGGTCTTCCGTAAAGAATTTAAGTATAGGAGAGTTTATCTCACCATTTTCAAGTTTAATCCATGCCATACCTTTTGCACCAAATTTCTTAGCATACTCTGTAAGGTCATCTATCTCTTTTCTTGAGAACTTTCCACCACCTTTTACATTTATACCTTTTACCAATCCTCCAGATTTTGCCACATCATTAAAGACTTTAAACTCAACTTCTGATGCTATATCTGTTATATCTATAAGCTCAAGTCCGTATCTTAAATCTGGTTTATCTGTACCGTATCTATTCATAGCCTCATCATAAGTCATTCTTCTGAATGGAGTTTTAACATCTATACCTAAAACCTTTTTAAATACGTGTTGTATTAAAGCTTCTGATATAGTCATAACGTCTTCCTGAGATACGAAAGACATCTCATAGTCTATCTGAGTAAATTCCGGTTGTCTATCTGCTCTTAAGTCTTCATCTCTGAAACATTTTACAATCTGGAAATATCTCTCTAATCCGGCAACCATTAAAATCTGTTTGAAAAGCTGGGGTGATTGGGGTAAAGCATAAAATTTTCCCTTTTCAAGTCTTGAAGGCACTAAAAAATCTCTTGCACCTTCTGGAGTTGATTTTGTAAGCATAGGAGTTTCTATCTCTAAAAATCCATTACCAACCAAAAACTCTCTTACAGCTTGATAAACTTCATGTCTAAGTATTATATTTTTCTTCATTGATTCTCTTCTTAGGTCTAAATATCTGTATTTCAACCTAACTTCTTCACTTACTTTTATGTTATCTTCTATCTGGAAAGGTAAAACTTCCGATGTATTAAGAATTAATAAATCTTCACCAGTTATTTCTATATTTCCGGTTTTCATCTTTGGATTTTCTGTTCCGGCAGGTCTCCTACTGACTATTCCTAAAACTCCTATAACATATTCACTTTTTAATTTTTTCGCTTTTTCATAAACATCATGTTTAGTTTTAGAAGGGTCAAATACTACCTGAACTATACCTTCTCTGTCTCTGAGATTTATAAATATAACTCCGCCGTGGTCTCTTACAGTATCAACCCAACCAAGTAATCTTACCGTATCTCCAATATTATTTTCTGTTAAATCTCCACACCAGTAATCTCTTTTAAAATCACCTAACAAATCTACAATCATACACCTCTCCTTGGAAAAAGAAAATTTTTATCTATTCTACCATAATGAGATAAAGTTATAGATAGTGAAAGAGATTTTAGATGTTTAGATTTATGGCAAAATCTTTTTTACTTTTTTTTAACTTTAAAACTTCTTTGCTTTAAGGCAAAATCTTTTTCTGAATAGAAAATCACTTTTGGTATATAGTACATAGATCCAAGGACAGCTATTAAAACCGATACTCCTAAGTAATCCTCAAATTTTAAATGTGGAGCCTTTATTATCACTTCTCTTAAGATAGCTATTAAGGTTGTTTTTACTACCATTGATGTATCAATTCTTCTCTCTGTAAGATAAACTATCATAAGTCTGAAAAGCTCAACAAGTATGAAGATATATAAAAATTTAGGTATTAACTCTATGAAAGTTGCTTTACTATCATAGATAGCATATCCTATATCATATAATGCTACCAAACTTAGATAAAAAAGTAGAATCGAGAGAATTACAATGACGAAATCTTCAAATAACTCAAATATATCCCCTAATTTTTTACCTAAATAGTTTGCTTCTAAAATCTTCTTTAAAAATTTCATCATCATACTCCCCTAAAAATAAAAAAAATGGGCATAAAGCCCATCTATTATAGCATCTTTCTTTTATGTTTTTATGCTATTTCTACTTTTACTTCTTTCTCTTGAGTTGCTTTTGGTATAGTTAATTTCAAGATTCCATTTTCAAAAGTTGCTTTTGCTTCTTCCACTTTCACATCTGTTGGAAGTGGAAGAACTCTCTCAAATTTACCGTAAAATCTCTCACTTCTGTAGTAGTTTTCCTCTTTTTTCTCCTCTTCTCTCTTTACTTCACCCTTTACTACCACAGCATTATCTTTCACTTTTACCTCAATATCCTCTTTCTTTGCACCTGGAATTTCTGCTTCAATCACTATGTTGCTATCTTTCTCGTAAACATCAACTCTTGGAGACCATGCAACTACTTGGGTCTCTACCTTCTCCTCTGGAACAAGCTCCTTAAATAGTCTGTTGATTTCATTCTCTAACCTTGCAAGCTCTCTTAATGGTGAAATTGCAAACGCAGGAATCAATCTTCTGTCCATGGTTACCACCTCCTTAAAAATATTTTATACATATTTAATAATATAATCTTAGTATATTTTTGTCAAGTCCTTTTTCTACTTCTTTAATTTTAAAGATAAGGTGTTATTAATTAAAAAGCAAATTTTTCAAGTTATAATATTTACAAAAAAGTTAGAGGTTTAAAGTATGAAGATACATGTTGCTCACAGCCCAGATTCAGATGATGCTTTTATGTTTTATGCCTTAAACAGTGGAAAGATTGATACAAAAGGTTATGAATTTATAGATGTACTTTCAGATATAGAGACCTTAAACAGAGAGGCTCTAAAAGGAACTTATGAAGTTTCTGCCATATCTATACATGCGTTTCCTTATGTTGCAGATAAGTATGCTTTACTTTCCAGTGGTGCCAGTATGGGAGATAACTATGGACCAATGGTTGTTGCAAGAGAGCAGTTTGACCTTTCTGAACTCAAAAATAAAAAAATAGCTGTACCAGGGACTTTAACATCTGCATTCCTTGCATTAAGATTGTTTGAACCTAATATTAACTACGTTGTAATTCCTTTTGACGAAATCATAGATGCTGTTAAAAAAGGAGAAGTTGAAGCTGGATTGATAATTCATGAGGGACAGTTGACATATCAGGAGGAAGGTCTCGTATGTATCGTTGACCTTGGAAAGTGGTGGTATGAAAAGACCAATGGCTTGCCTTTACCTTTAGGAGGAAATGTAATTAGAAAAGATTTAGGAATTAAAGTAATGAAAGAGATTTCCGAAATACTCAGAGAAAGTATAAAATACTCTTTAGAACATAGGGAAGAAGCTGTTGAGTATGCTTTAAAATTTGCAAGGGGAATGGATAAAAGTAAGGCAGATAAATTTATAGGAATGTATGTTAATGATTTGACAGTGGATTATGGTGAGAGAGGTAAAAAGGCTATAGAGCTTTTCTTAAAGGAAGCTTATGAAAAAGGCTTGATAGAAAAATTACCGCAAATAGAATTTGTGTGAGGATTTGAAAATGAAGATACTTCTTATAACGGAAGACGAAGTTAGTTATGAAGTTCTAAATGAGGTTGCATCTTTAAGTGATTCTAAGGTTATATGGTTGAAAAGTTTGGCTGAGGCAAAAGAGTTTTTAAATGTTAATAAAGATATCCATGCAGTTATAGCATCTGAGAAGTTAAGTGATGGACCAAGTCTTCATATCCTTGCAATAGTAAAGAAAGACCCTTCAATGTTGGGAATACCTTTTGTTATGATAGCCAATGAACCTACTCAAGAAGAGATAGAGTACTATAAAACCTTGGGAGTTGCAGAAGTTTTTGAAACACCATTTAATCCTCTGGAAATTTTCTTAGTTATAACAAACTATATTAAGGATACAAAAGGTGAAGAGGTAGTAAAAGAGATTCTCGAGGAACCAAAGAAAGAGAAGAAATCTATACTTGCAAAAATTATAGAGTTTTTCAAAAAGATTTTTGGAAAAGGATAAGTGGAAAGTTTAGAGGACTGGAAAAAGATTTTAAAAGAGATGTCTTCGCAAAACAGAGTTTGCATCCTTGTGGAAGGTAAAAGGGATTTTGCTAAACTTTCTTCTTTCAATATTCAAAATATCTACACTCTCAAAGGAAAAAGATTCTACGATGTTGTAGAAGAGATTATAGAAAATTGCGATCTGTGTATTATACTTTTTGACCTTGATAAACATGGAGAAAAGATGACTCAAAAGTTTCAGCAACTTTTATCTTCTGAAGGTGTTGAGATTGATACTTCTTTCAGAGAGTTTCTCAGAAATTTCAATATAGAAGAAATAGAAAATATACCTTAAATAGCATAAAATATATTAATCTTTTTTTAGGAGTTTATAGATTGCTTGCAAAGAGAGTTATTCCTTGTCTTGATGTAAATAAAGGTAGAGTTGTTAAAGGTGTGAAGTTTTTAAATCTCATAGATGCCGGAGATCCCGTGGAGATTGCATCTATCTATGACTCTCAGGGAGCTGATGAGATAGTTTTTCTTGATATAACTGCTTCAGCAGAAGATAGAGATATAATACTTGATGTAGTTAAAAAAACAGCTGAAACAGTTTTTATGCCTCTTACAGTAGGTGGTGGTGTTAGGACATTAGAAGATATAAGAAGATTATTGGAAAGTGGTGCAGATAAAGTTTCTATAAATACAGCTGCTGTGAAAAATCCATCTTTAGTAGAGTCTGCAGCAAAGAGGTTTGGTTCATCTACAATAGTGGTGGCAATAGATGCAAAACAGGTTGATCAAAATAGATGGGAAGTTTATATAAACGGTGGAAGAACTCCAACTGGAATTGATGCAGTTCAATGGGCAAAAGCTGTTTATGATCTTGGTGCCGGAGAGATACTTCTAACCTCTATGGATAAGGACGGAACAAAATCAGGATATGATGTTGCTCTTACAAGAGCTGTATCGGAAGCTGTTAAAATACCTGTTATAGCTTCTGGTGGAGCAGGGAATATGGAGCATTTTTATCAGGCATTTACAGAAGGAAAGGCTGATGCGGCATTAGCGGCTTCTCTCTTTCATTTTAGAGAGATTGATATACCTGATTTAAAAAGATACCTTAAAGAACAAGGTGTAAATGTAAGGATTTAAAGGAGTGAAATATGGAAAAGAAAGTTTTGATATACGATACAACTCTTAGAGATGGAACTCAAGCTGAAGGTGTTAGTGTATCTGTTGAGGATAAATTAAGGATAACAGAAAAACTTGACAGCTTCGGAGTTCATTATATAGAAGCTGGTTGGCCCGGTTCAAATCCAAAAGATATGACTTACTTTAAAGAAGTGAAGAAACTTAATATAAAAAACTCCAAAATTACTGCTTTTGGCTCAACAAGGAGAGCCTCTTTAAAAGTTGAAGAAGATCAGCAGATACAGGATCTTTTAAGAGCGGAAACTCCAGTTATAACTATATTTGGAAAATCCTGGGATTTACATGTTACAGAAGCTTTAAAAACAACATTAGAAAAGAACCTCGAAATGATATTTTCATCTATAGAGTATCTAAAAAGATTTACAGATGAAGTTATATTTGATGCTGAACATTTCTTTGATGGTTATAAAGCTAATCCTGAGTATGCAATAGAAGTTTTAAGAACTGCTCAGCAAGCTGGTGCAGATTATCTGGTTCTATGTGATACAAACGGCGGGACACTACCAAATGAGATTGATCAGATATTTAAAGCAGTAAAAGAAGCTGGTATAACAGCAAAACTTGGAATACATGCCCACAACGACTCTGATACTGCTGTATGGACATCAATAACTGCTGTTTTAAACGGTGCTGTTATGATACATGGAACTATAAACGGTATAGGAGAAAGGTGTGGAAATGCAAATCTATGTTCTATTATTCCAAACTTATCTTTAAAACTTGGTTATGAAACTGTGCCAAGAGAAAATATAAAGAGATTAAAAGAAATATCTAACTTTGTTTCTGATATTGTGAACATGCCAGTCCCTAAGAATATGCCTTATGTTGGGGATAGTGCCTTTGCCCATAAGGGAGGAGTTCATGCTTCAGCAGTATTGAAAACTCCGCGAAGTTATGAACATATTCTTCCAGAAGAAGTGGGAAACAGAAGGAAAGTATTAGTATCAGACCTTGCAGGAAAAAGTAATATCGTTTATAAAGCCAGGGAACTTGGTATAGAGATAGATGAGAAAGATGAGAGAATAACAAAACTTGTCCAAGAGATAAAAGAGTTAGAAAATCAAGGATACCACTACGAAGCAGCAGAAGGGTCTTTGGAACTTCTTGTAAGAAAACATTTAGGAACTCTTGGAAAATATTTTGATTTAGATGCTTATAGAGTTTTGATAGCAAGAAGATACACAGATCTAACACCTATATCTGAAGCAACAGTTAGAATAAAGATAAAAAATGAATATGAACATACAGCTTCATTAGGACATGGTCCGGTAAATGCTTTAGATAGAGCTTTAAAGAAAGCGTTGATAAACAGATACCCTTCCTTAGCTGAAGTAGAGCTTATAGACTATAAAGTTAGAATAGTAAATGAAAGTGGAGGAACTGCAGCAAAAATAAGGGTTTTAATAGAAAGTAGAGATAGAGATAAGAAATGGGGAACTGTTGGTGTTTCAGATAACATAATAGAGGCTTCATGGCAGGCTGTAGTTGACAGTATAATATATAAACTTGTTAAAGATGGAATAAAACCTTTAGAGGAGGAAAATGGTTAACGATCACGTTTATATAACAGTTTTACACTATCCAGCTGTTAATAAAGAAGGAAGATGGGTTTGCACATCCTTTACAACATTAGATTTTCATGATATAGCAAGACCAGCAAGGACTTATGAGCTTGCTGCATACTACATAGTTCAACCATTGGAAGCTCAACAGTTTATTATAAGAGAGCAGTTAAAATATTGGACAGAAGGTTTTGGGTCTAAATTCAATCCCAGAAGGTCTATGGCAGGAAGTATGGTAAGAATTGCTTCTTCTTTAACGGAAGTTATGGAAGAGATAAAGAGAGAAAAGGGAAAGTATCCTAAGCTTGTAGGAACATCTGCAAAAAGATATCCTCAGACAGTATCTTATAGTCAGATGAGACAGATAATGGATAAAAGAGAAGATATATTTCTTATATTACTTGGAACAGGCTGGGGAATGCCTAAAGAGTTAGTTGAAAGTTGTGATTATATTTTAGAACCTATACTTGGAGCTGGAGATTATAATCACTTATCTGTTAGAAATGCTGCGGCTATCATAATGGACAGACTATTTTCACCAAATAGATGTTAAAGGAGAGAAAGATTGTTCTACCATATATTTTATGAACATTTTGATATAAATCTGTTTAAATATATAACTTTTAGAGGTTTTTATGCACTTATAACAGCATTTCTACTATCTCTTATTTTAGCACCTCCTATTATCAATAGATTAAAAGAGTTTCAAAATAAAAAAGGTGGTTATGTAAGAGAGGATACTCCTGACTGGCATCAAATGAAGAAACACACTCCTACAATGGGAGGAGTTTTAATATTAATTGTTGTCTTTTTAACATCATTGCTGTGGAGTAGACTTGATAACCTTTATTTTTGGATAACTCTTCTTATATTTCTATCTTTCGGACTTATCGGTTTTTTTGATGACTATATAAAAGTTAAAAATAAAAAGGGTATATCATCTAAGTTAAAGTTCTCACTTCAATTTTTAGTGGCATCTGTTGTATCTATACTTCTTTACACTTACCCGAAGTTTAGTAAGATTTTATATGTGCCATTTTTTAAGAATTTAAGCTTTGATTTAGGCTTACTTTATATACCATTTATGATATTTGTGATTGTGGGAGCATCTAATGCAGTTAATCTTACAGATGGTCTTGATGGTCTTGCTATAGGTCCATCTCTTATATCTGTATCTACTTTTGCAGTGTTTGCATATCTTGCTGGTAATATAGTTCTTGCAAAGTATCTATTTATACCATATGTAGATGGAGCAGGTGAACTTGTAGTTTTCCTGATGGCTCTTCTTGGAGCCGGACTTGGATTTTTATGGTTTAACTCTTTCCCTGCAGAGATGTTTATGGGAGATGCTGGATCTCTATCCATAGGTGCAACTCTTGGTTTGATATCCATAATCACAAAACAGGAACTTGTTCTTGCTATAGTAGGTGGAATATTTGTTTTGGAGACTATATCTGTAATACTGCAGGTGGGGTATTACAGGTTAACTGGAGGAAAGAGACTTTTTAAAATGGCTCCTATACACCATCATTTTGAGTTGAGCGGAACACCGGAGCCAAAGATAGTTGTAAGAGTTTGGATAATATCTATCCTTCTGTCTATAATTGCCCTTTCTACCTTAAAGATAAGATAACTACCTCTGTTTAAAAACCTTTTGAGAGTTCTTAAAGAACTCTTCTAGTCTTGCTTTTACTCTCCTGTGGAAAGATTGAGAATCCATATCCGACAGTATTTCTATAGCATCGTCTATGTTATCTACTGTGTAAATATGAAATTTCCCTTCCTTTACAGCTTCCAAAACTTCATCATCTAATACCAGATTATCATAGTTTCTTGAAGGTATTATTACACCTTGGCTTCCTGTTAGTCCAAATATTTTACATACCCTAAAGAATCCCTCTACCTTTTCTTTTATTCCTCCAACTGGTTGAACATTTCCATGTTGATCGATAGAGCCGGTAACAGCTATATCCTGCCTGAGTGGTATTTCTCCTATCTCAGATAGGATAGCTAATGCTTCAGCAGTAGAGGCACTATCACCTTCTACCTCTCCATAAGACTGTTCAAAAGCTATACTACAGGAAAGTGTAAGTGGAAAATCTGAACCATATTTTCTACCTATAAAACCTGTTAGTATTAAAACTCCCTTACTGTGAAAAGGTCCACTTAGTTCTACTTCCCTCTCTATATTTATAATTCCTTTTTCTCCTATATAAGCAGAAGCTGTTATTCTACTTGGTTTTCCAAATTGCAAATCAGCTACAGAATAAACTGACAAACCATTTATCTGTCCTATTTTTTTACCTTCTATATCTATGATTAATTTACCTTCCTCTATAAGCTCATATATCTTCTCTTCTATTAGATTTATTCTGTATTTTCTTAAATTAATGACCTCTTTTATATCTTCCGATTTTATTATATCTGTTTTAGATAAAGTGTTTGCTTCTCTTAAAATATCCGTTAATGTGTTAAAAACCAAATTTATCTTTTTCCTACTTCCAGAAAGTATAACAGAAAATTTCAGAAGTTCTTTTATCCCTTCTTTATCAACATCTTTTATATTTTCATCTATTGTAAGTTTTTTTATAAATTTTGGAAATATCTCTATATCTTCATCTGTAATATTCTTCTCGGGATTAAATTCAGCTTTTATCTTGAATATTCTGTCAAACTCCTCATCATATTCTGACAGGATGTTGTAGGTATAGCTGTCTCCTATCATTATAACCTTTGTGTTGAAAGGAATATGTTCTGGGTCTATTCCTATATGTAGAGAGAATATATCTATATTTGAATTTCCTCCAACTGCTATCTCTTTTGTAAGTAATGTTCTCTTAAAAGTTTCCCATAGTAAAAAATTTTTAAGTATATCTTTTGCATATAAAACAAGAAATCCTCCTCTTGATCTATGTAAGCTCCCAGCAACTATATTCATGTGTGATGTAAATAAAATCCCCATATATGCTTCATATGCTATTTTTCCGAATAAATTCTTAAATGTGGGATTTGTTTCAAAGATGATAGGTGCCCCCTCAACTTTTGAGTTATCTACTATCACATTTAATTTAAAAAGTTTTATATCCTGTTCTATAGATTTATTTACAATCGGATTGTTTTCTGTAAGCTTGTATTCTACGAATATATCTATATTTTCTATAACCTTTTGTTTGTGGTAATGTATGAAATTTATAACATTGGCATCTTCTCTAAACTCTTCTTCTACCATAAAATATATGTTATCTATAAGTTGCCTAGAAACTCTCTTTTTTAGTTCTTTTAATGCTTCTTCAAGTGTATGATCAATTTCCCTTAACTGTCTTAAATATGTTCTAAAATTTTCGTCAAACTTCTCAAGATTTGATTGATATACTTCAAACTGTTTATCTGATAGTGATTCTATGTTCGTTATTACTTTGCCGTTAATTATTGGAAGTAAATTTATTCCAGTAGGAGTTATAATAACACCAAGGTTATACTTTAAAGCTTCATCTCTTAGTGTTTCAAATATCCTTTCTCTCTTTTCTTCCGCTTCCTTTAGTATTTTTACTTTTTCATCTTCATACTGTTTATCTTCAAAAACTTTCATACTTTCTTTCTTCAATCTTTCTATAATTGAGTCTATTCTTTGGGATAGGACTTTTCCAAATCCATTTTTTAATAAAAGATACTTTGGTCTTAAAGGTTCCTCAAAGTTGTGATAATAAACTATATCTTCCGGAGTTTCGTGATTTTTCTGAACTTCTTCCAATTTTTTCTTTGTATAAATTGTTCTACCACTACCATCAACTCCAGCTACAAATATGTTATAACCTTCACTTTTTGTGTTTAATCCAACATCAAAAGCCTTTTCAACCCTATCCTGTCCTAAAAAGTAGAAAGATGGTTCTACTTCTTTTGTAGAAACTTTTATATCAAAGTCTAGATTTATTTCATCATACTTTAGCTCTCTTATAGCCATCTATCCCTCCGGAAGTTCAACTACTATATGGGCACCTTCTTTATTATACAACGCTTTTATGTTCCCTCCGTGATTTTCTATTATCTCTTTTGATATGGCAAGTCCAAGACCACTGCCTTTGGGTTTGTTTGAAAAGTAAGGTAAAAATATCTTATCTAAATTGTCCTGAGGTATTCCCGGACCGTTGTCTATAAACTCTACTTTTACTTTGTTATCCTTTTTCTCTACTTTAATCAGAAGTTTTGAAGCAGACTCAAAACTGTTCTGTATTATATTAGAAAAAGCCTGTTTTAAAAGTTTTTTGTCTGCTTTTATATGAATCTTGTCTGAGCATAATATCTCAATTTTAAAATCTTCGTAGTTATAACTATCTTTTAGTTCATAAAGTAAACTACATACATCAATAGATGATATACTTGGACTGGTAAAGTTTTTACCAAACTGTGAGAAATCCTTAACTAAGTTTGATAGATGTTCTACTTCTTTTATTATTACTGAAACACTTTTTTCTATAATTTCTTGTAAATTTGGGTTTGATCTTTTTGACTGGGTAAGTATTCTCTCAGCGGAAAGTTTTATAGGTGTCAACGGATTTTTTATCTCGTGGGCAAGTCTCTGGGCAATCTCTTTCCATGTATTTAACTTCTGGACTATTATAAGCTGTGTTATATCGTCAATTACAATTACATACCCTCTTTTGCTTATATTTTTTACTTTTATAACTAAGGTTTTACCATTATACTCTAAAGTTTGATTTTGTTCTGTTTTTAGGTCTACACCCAAAATCTCTTTAATCTTCTCTATGTCCTGTTTTTTTATCTGTAAAATCTCTTCTCCCACCATATCAACAGCTGATTTGTTGATACTTTCAACAATCCCTTCCTCTGAAGAGTATATAACTCCGGTTTTTATATTATCAAGGATAGCCTCTAAATACTCTTTATTTTTCTTAAGAGTCAGATTTTTATCTTGTAATTTTTTATATAGGTAATCAAGATGCTCTACCATTTTATTAAACTGGTCTATAAGAACTCCTATTTCATCAGAGGAACGGATGTTCACTCTTACAGATAAATCTCCCTCTGAAAGTTTATAAACTGCCTTTGTAAGCTCTTCTAATGGTAGTGTTATCTGTCTTGCGATAAATCTTGAAAGCCAAAGACCTGCAAATATAACAGCAACTGTTATAGTAAGTAAGATCAGTATATAACCTATCCTTATAGGTGTTTTGTAGTATCTAAATTCTTGGTATATCTGAGATATTAGATTAAGTTGATCCTTTGAAAGTAGAAGATAATCCGGAAGTTCATAAATCATTAAAACTTTATTACCATCACTTAAAAGTCCTGAAAACATCATTTTATTTTCTGTCAAATATATTCCAGTTTTTGACAACATACTGATAACTTCATTATCTAATCCTTCACCGTAAAACTCCTCAAGTCTTCCCGAGTTATCAAATATGGCAATTGAAGTTAGTCCAAAAGTTTTATATGCGGTCTCCGGTGATATCTGATTGTTATAAAGTAAAGTGTAAGCTTTTGTTAACCATTCCTGATTTGTGACAATACTGTAAGATAGAATTTCATCAAATTTTCCTATTGCTGAACCAACTTTTCCGGAGAACCACAGATTTGTTGCACTTGATATTAAGGATACGGATACGGTAAATAGAATTATGGAAGGAATTGTTATTATTGATATAAGAATTATAGACAGTTTTATCCTTAATTTTCCGGTTAAACCTGTTTCAAAAAATATCTTTACGAGGTATTTTAAAGCTGTTGCTATTATTATAAGAATAAATATGATGTCTATGTTGAGTATAAACAGAAATATATATGGATTGAATATCTCTTTTAATTTTGTTAGCTTTGTATAGACATACAAATTGGATAATAAAAAGAGAGATATTACAATTAAAGCTATTAATATGTTTTGTGTCTTTTTATTCCTTAGGTCAATCATTATCTCTTTGGTAGATCTCTTGGGGGAACACCTGTGTATTCAACCTCTGTCTCTTCATCAAGTCTTCTGAAAGGTTTTTCTGTTGTAAGCTCCTCAAAAGCGTGGGCAACAAGTCCTGGAACTCTTCCTATTATAAAAAATCCCTTACCTAATCTATAATCAAATCCCATATCGGAAGCAATGGCACCTATGGCTCCGTCAACATTCATAACTAATCTTTTCCCTTTTAATTTATGGATAGCATCTTCAAAAGCTACAGCAAACTCTGTATGTTTTCCATAAAATCCATACTCTTTTGCTAATGTAATCAGCTTTCTACTTCTTGGGTCGTAATCTTTGTAGTACTTGTGTCCGTAGCCGGAAATTCTCCACTTTTCCTCTATGGCTTTTTTTGCTAATCTTTCTGCAAGACCATAGACATCTTCCTCATCTTTTACACTTTCTTGAAAGAATCTCATAGCATCTTCCAAGGCACCACCATGATACTTACCAAATGCAAGTATTCCCCCGGCAACTCCTACGTGTAAATCATTTCCTCCAGATAGGATATTTCTCATTCCTGTAACGGAAGGAGGTGCAACTCCGTGTTCAATTACTGCTGTAAGCATAGCATCAAACATCTTTTTTTCATTTTCAGACGGAAGCTCTCCTTTTAAAACTAAAAATATACTTTCTGTAAAGGTTAGGGTTCCTATCATCTGTGTAAGAGGATATCCTCTTATATAGGTTTCCTCTTTAGTGTTAAAAGATATGGCTGTTTTCCATTTTTTCATCTTATCACCTCAAATTCGTAAAAATCCTTTATTATAAAATCAGGATTCAGTTTTAAAGCCAACTCTTTGTTTCCATATCCGTGTAAAACAAGACACCCAGATATACTTGCATTCTTTGAAGTTTGTATATCAGTTTCACTATCTCCTATCAAAATGGACTTTTCTTTATCTTCTTCTAACTTTTCTAACGTGTAGAATACCGGTTTTGGATTTGGTTTTTTTTCAGAAGTGGTATCTGCACCAACAACCAAATCTATATATCTGTCTATTTTAAAATGTTCTATTATCCTCTTTGATATCTCTTCGTATTTATTTGTAACTATAGATACTTTTTTCCCACTGTTTTTAAGATTCTTTAATATATCTTCCACACCAGGATATAATGTAGATTTTATAACTGGGTTCTGTGTGTAGAACTCTCTAAAGTATCCAAGAACTTCTTTCCTTATATCTTCGTTAAACTCCGGTAACAGGTCATCTATCAACTTCTTTGCTCCATAGCCTACGAACCTGACAATCTCCTGTGTGTCTCTCTCTTTAAGTCCTACCTTCTTAAGTCCGTAATTAACAGCAATAGCTATATCTTCTTTTGAGTCAAGGATTGTCCCGTCAAGATCAAAGATATAAAGGTTAAATCTACTCATTTTTCAATTTAAACTGTTGGTATTTTCCTAAAACTTTATCTATCCATCTTTCTTCTTCTTTTGCTCTATCGTTATCAGTAACGGGTTTGTATCCAGCTAAAACAAAAACCTCTTCCCCTTCCCTCATAAGCCCTAAGTCTTCCCTTGCTCTTTTCTCTATGTAAAAACTATCTGTCTTTAGATGTTCTATCTGTTTTGAAAGTTTTTTATTCTCCTCTTCTATCTGTTTGACCTGGCTTTCTAAGGAATTTTTAATCTCTAACTTCTCTTTTAAAACAAAGACATTTCTGTCTGAGAAAAACAGTGTGTTTATAACTATCATAAACATAAAAACAGCGGTAAACGTCAAGACTCTCTCAACGTTCACCTCAGGTAAAGTTATCTTAAACTTTTTTGAAAGCTTCTTTTCCTTTGAATATTGCATATTTTTCTAACTCTTCCTCTATTCTTAGAAGTTGATTATACTTAGCTATTCTATCACTTCTTGAAGCTGAACCTGTCTTTATCTGTCCTGCATTTGTAGCTACAGCTAAATCTGCTATAAATGGGTCTTCACTTTCTCCGGATCTGTGGGATATTATGGCAGTATATCCAGATTCTTTTGCCATTTCCACTGCATCTAATGTTTCGGTTAAAGTTCCTATTTGGTTTAATTTAATTAAAACAGAGTTTGCAACACCAGCTTTTATACCTTCTTTTATTATCTTTGGATTTGTGGTAAATAGGTCATCTCCAACAAGTTGGACTTTTTGTCCGATTGCCTGTGTGAGATTTTTCCAACCTTCCCAGTCTGTCTCTGCAAGTCCATCTTCTATTGATATAACTGGATATGTCCCAACTATCTCTTCGTATAGTATAACCATATCTTCCGATGAGAGTTCCCTACCTTCAAACTTATACTTTCCATTTTCATAAAACTCAGATGATGCCGCATCTAAAGCTAAAAGTATATCTTCTCCTGGAGTATAACCTGCTTTTTCTATTGCAAGCATAAGCATATCAAGAGCCTCTTTGGTAGATTTTAAAGCTGGAGCAAATCCACCTTCATCTCCTACGTTGGTTGAGTATCCTTTCTCCTTCAATACGGACTTTAGAGCATGGAACGTTTCAACACCTGCCCTTAGAGCTTTTCTAAAAGAACCACCACATATAGGTACTATCATAAACTCTTGAAAATCAAGGTCATTATCTGCATGGGCTCCACCGTTTATAACATTCATAAGTGGTACAGGTAACACTTTTGCATTGGTTCCTCCTATGTATCTATAGAGAGGTATTCCAAGTTCAATAGCTGAAGCTCTTGCTACAGCTAAACTGACAGCAAGAATTGCATTTGCTCCCAGGTTTGACTTATTCTCTGTTCCATCTGCTTCTATCATTATCCTGTCTATCTTGACTTGGTCAATAGAGTCTTCACCTATCAGAAGGTCTGCTATTTTTGTGTTTATATTCTCTACAGCCTTTAACACACCTTTACCTAAGAACCTTTTTTTATCTCCATCTCTCAACTCTAAAGCTTCATTTATACCCGTTGATGCTCCACTTGGAACAATAGCTGTTGCTCTTACTCCAGATTCTAAAATTACTTCTGCTTCCACTGTTGGATTTCCCCTTGAGTCTAAAACTTCTCTTCCTCTGATATCAACTATTATTGACATAGTAACCTCCTGCTTATAGTTTATGGTGAGCAGCTATTGCTGCTGCTATTGCTAAAGCTAAATCTTCTCTTCTTTTTTCCGTTGCCTGTAAGTTAAAATGTGGTAGTTTCTCATCTATATACTTGGTTGTAAATCTTCCTTCTCTAAAATCTTTATCTCTTACGATACTTCTTAAAAGTGGTAAATTAGTAGGAACTCCCCTCACTATAAATTCATCTAACGCTCTCTGAGCCCTGTTTACAACCTGATCCCATGTTAAAGCCCAAACTGAAAGTTTTGCTATCATAGAGTCATAGTAAGGTGGTATTACGTAATCTTTATAAACTGCCGCATCCACTCTAACTCCGGGACCTCCCGGTGAGTGATATGATGTTATTAAGCCAACAGAAGGAGCAAAGTTTTTCTGAGGGTCTTCCGCATTTACTCTAAACTCTATTGCATAACCTCTCATTGTTACTTCTTCCTGCAGAAATTTTAATTTCTCACCTTCTGCTATCTTTATCATTCTTTGGACTATATCTATACCTGTAACCATCTCTGTAACAGTATGTTCCACTTGTAATCTTGTGTTCATCTCTATAAAGTAGAAGTTATCTTTTTCATCTACCAAAAATTCCAAAGTTCCTACATTTTCGTATCCAACTTTAAACATAGCTTTTACAGCTGTTCTGTATAACTCTTTTCTGACTTCCGGATTTAGAGTGGGAGATGGTGCTATCTCAACAATTTTTTGGTGTCTTCTCTGTATAGAACAGTCCCTTTCTCCAAGATGTACAACATTTCCATATTTGTCTGCCATTATCTGTATCTCAATATGTCTTGGATTTTCTACATACTTCTCTATAAATACATCACCTTTTCCGAAAAATTTCTTCGCTTCGTTGTAAGCAGATCTAAAAAGCTCTTCAAACTCTGACTCTTTTCTGACTATCCTCATTCCCCTTCCGCCACCACCATAGGCAGCTTTGAGGATTACAGGATATCCAATTTCATCTGCTATTTTTTTTGCTTTGTTTATATCTGCAATAGGTTCATCACTTCCCGGTAAAATTGGAACACCAAGCTCTCTCATCTTTTTCTTTGCTGCCATCTTATCTCCGAAGAGAGCTATATGTTCCGGCTTAGGTCCTATAAATATAAGCCCCTGTTTTATAACATACTCTGCAAACTCTGGATTTTCAGACAAAAATCCGTATCCCGGATGTATAGCATCACACTTTGTCTGTTTTGCCAGATCAACTATCCTGAAGTAATTAAGATAAGCCTGTATAGGATCACCGGTTATAAGATAAGCTTCATCTGCTTTCTTTACGTATATACTCTTAGCATCAGCTTCCGAGTATATGGCTACTGTTTTTATTCCAAGCTCCTTACAGGCTCTTATTATTCTTGTTGCTATCTCCCCTCTGTTTGCAACTAATACTTTTTTTATTTCTCTGAGAGATTTCATTAAACTTCACCTTCCCCGTTTTCTATAAATGCTTCATGTAAAGACCTTACAGCAAGCTCTGCGTATTTTTCATCTATCAAACATGATATTTTTATCTCTGAAGTTGAGATAGCATATATATTTATCCCTTCTCTGTATAGGACCTCAAACATCTTTGCTGCTGTCCCGGCATGTGTTCTCATTCCAAGTCCTACAACAGATATCTTTGCTATCTTATCATTTCTTTCAACGTCCGCTGCTCCAATTTCTCTGGCAACTTCTCTTGCTATCTCTTCAGCTAAATCTGCATCAACTTTATTCACTGTAAATGATATATCAGTATGACCTTTATGGGATACGTTTTGAACTATCATATCCACTACTATGTTTTTATCTGCCAATGCTCTGAACAGTTTTGCAGCTATTCCTGGTTTATCTGGTACCTGAACAACCGTTATCCTTGACTCTTTCAGTTCATGACTTATTCCTCTAACTACTACTTTTTCCATCTCTTCATTCTCCTCCACTATCCAAGTTCCTTCTTCATCGTTAAAAGATGACCTTACATGTATCTTAACGCCGTACTTTGCTCCAAACTCAACTGACCTTATCTGCATAACTTTTGAACCAAGGGAAGCCATCTCCATCATCTCTTCATAGGAGATAACCGGAATTTTTTTTGCATTTTCAACTATCCTTGGGTCTGCTGTAAACACTCCGGTAACATCTGTGTAAATCTCACATACATCTGCTCCTAATGCAGCTGCCAATGCTACGGCAGAGGTATCAGATCCACCTCTTCCTAAGGTTGTTATATCACCACCTTCTGTAACACCTTGAAATCCAGCAACTACAACGACTTTTCCTTCATCAAGATGTCTCATTATTCTATGTTTATCTATCCTCTTTATCCTTGCTTTTGTATGGACATCATCTGTTATTATAGGAACTTGCCATCCAGTTAAACTAATAGCATCTATGCCAAGCTCTTTTAGAGCAATTGCAACTAATCCTATTGCTACTTGCTCTCCTGTTGATATTACCATATCTTGCTCTCTTGGGTCAGGTCTGTTAGAAAGTTCTCTTGTTAAATTAATAAGTCTATCTGTTTCCCCAGTCATAGCTGAAGAAACTACAACAACCTTATTACCCTCATCTACTGCTTTTTTTATCTTCTTTGCAACATTCTTTATTCTATCTATAGACCCTACAGAAGTTCCACCATACTTTTGCACTATTAAAGGCAATATTTTACCTCCGCTGGATTTTAGTTAATTATTATACATTAAACTTCTATATGGTAAAATTTTTATATGAATGTCTATAAACTCAGAGGTTTTATTTGTTAACAAATGTAACAATCAAAAAGTTCCTATACTTTCAAGATATAAGTATAGATTTTAAAGGTGGCTTAAATGTTTTTACAGGAGAAACTGGAGCCGGAAAATCTCTAATATTAGATGCCATAGAGTTTGTTTTTGGGAAAAAATCTTTTGATGATGAAGCTTTCGTTGAGTTGACCTTTGAAGTTGAAAATGATTACAGTGAAGATGGAATATTAATACTCTCAAGGCAGATTAAAAATAGCAAAAGTATATATTACTTAAATGGTAGAAAAGTAACAAAATCACTACTTGAAGAAATTTTTCCATCACTTTTAGAGATACACGGACAACATCAAAGTCAAAATCTCTTCAAAAAAGATTATCAGAGAGATATATTTGATAAATTTGCAAAAGTTGAAGATATACTGCATCAATATCAGAGTATTTACACGGAGTATAAAAATCTTCTTAAAGAGATTGAAGAACTTCGTCAAAAACAGTCAGAAAGACTAAGAATGATAGATATACTAAAATATCAGATAACAGAAATAGAAAACCTAAATTTAAAAAAAGGAGAAAAGGAAAAAATTGAGGAAGAGTACAGATATCTGAAAAATATACAGCTAATAAAGGAAGGAATCTCTTTTTCTCTAAATATACTTTCCGAGAGAGTTATTCCAGATCTAAGACAGATAGATAAAACTCTTCAAAAAATCTCTACTTTCGGTAAAAATATAGAGTCTGTTTATAACGATTTAAAGGAAGCCAAAATTATAGTTGAAAATATATATTACAGCTTATCATCTTTTGATGAGTATGATAATCAGGATATTACATATATTGAAGAGAGATTGAACCAGATAAACTTTCTGGAAAGAAAGTATAACACCAATGCAGATGGTTTGATAGAACTGTTAGAAAATTTAAAAGTTCAGCTTGAAAGTTTTGAAAACTTAGAGTATGAACTTCCTATTTTAGAAAAGAAAGTTAAAGAAGTGGAAGAAAAACTATGCAGATTGGCTGAAAGTTTATCGCAAAGAAGAAAAGAAGCCGTAAAGTCTTTTGAGGATATGGTTATATCTCATCTTAAAGAGTTAGCATTTTTATCTGTTGATTTTAAGGTCTCAATAGAAGATAAACAACTTGATTTATATGGTAAAGATAAGATTGAATTTTTATTTAGCTCAAATAAAGGTTTTGAATTAAAGCCTCTGTCGGAAATAGCCTCAGGAGGAGAAATATCAAGAGTCTCACTTGCAATAAAACTTGTATCAAAAAAATCGGTCCCTACTATGATTTTTGATGAGATAGATACCGGAATAGGTGGAAAAACAGCTCTAAGTATGGCAAAAAAATTAAAAGAGCTTTCAAAAGATTTCCAGATAATATTAATAACTCATCTTCCACAGATAGCAGCTGTTGGAGATAATCATTACCATATTGAAAAAAGGTTAGAAAGGGATAAAACTATAGGAATAGCAAAAAAATTAGATGAAGGAGATAAAGTTTTAGAAATAGCAAGGATGCTGAAAGGTGAAATAGATGAGAAATCTGTTGAGTATGCAAGAGAGTTTATAAATACGTTAAAGGAGTGAGATGGATAAGATAGTAATACATGGTGCAAGACAACATAACCTAAAAAATATAGATTTAGAACTACCAAAAAATAAGTTAATAGTTATAACAGGACCTTCTGGTTCCGGAAAATCTTCTTTAGCTTTTGACACAATTTATGCAGAAGGACAGAGAAGATATGTGGAAAGTCTCTCTGCATATGCAAGACAGTTTTTGGGACTTATGGAGAAACCTGATGTAGATAGTATAGAAGGTTTATCTCCAGCGATAGCTATAGACCAGAAAACAACCTCAAAAAATCCTCGTTCAACAGTTGGAACAATTACAGAGATTTATGACTATCTTAGGCTTTTGTTTGCAAGGGTAGGAAAACCTCACTGTCCAGAGTGTGGTCAACCAATAGTATCCCAATCAGTCCAAGAGATAACAGAAAATATCTTAAAACTTCCAGAAAACACAAGGATACAGCTCCTTGCACCGTTGATAAGAGGTCAAAAAGGGGAACATAAAGATATCCTTGAAAAAGCTAAGAGAACCGGATATCCGAGAATAAGGATAGATGGAGAGATATATCTTACAGAAGAATTACCACAGAAACTTGAAAAAAATAAAAAACATACCATAGAGATAGTTGTTGATAGAATTGTTGTTAAGCCTGATGTAAAAACAAGACTGTATGACTCTGTGGAACAGTCTTTAAAGCTTTCAGATGGTATAGTTATCGTAAATCTTGTAGATGAAGGTAAAGAGATTATATACAGTGAAAAATTTGCCTGTCCTATCCACAACTTTTCAATACCGGAGCTATCACCAAGACTATTTTCCTTTAATTCACCTTATGGAGCTTGTCCGACCTGTAAAGGACTTGGAGTTATACATAAAATAGATGAAAATTTACTTATAGATAAGAATAGATCAGCAGTAGAATCTGTTAGGATATCAGAAAGTATATACTTTAAATATATAAAAGCATTTATAAGTGAGATTTTAGATTTATACAAAATAAGCAAATACACAAAATTTAAAGACCTGCCGGAAAAAGTTAAAGAAGAACTTCTTTATGGCAGAAAAGATAGGTATCCATACTTTGATGGATTAATTCCTCACTTAGAGAGAAAATATCTTGAAACAGATCAAGAAAGAGTAAGAGAAGAGATAGAAAAATATATAAAGGAACTTACCTGTCCGGACTGTAAAGGTTCAAGATTAAGAAAAGAAGCCCTTACTGTGTTGATAGCTGGTAAAAATATACATGATGTTGTCCGTATGAATATAAAGGAAGCTTGGGAATTTTTCAGATATCTTGAAGAAGACTACCAAATGTCAGAAAAAGATAGAATAATAGCATCAAAGATACTTAAAGAGATAAGAGAAAGATTAAAATTTCTCATCGATGTTGGACTTGATTATCTAACTTTAGACAGATCCGCAACCACACTAAGTGGTGGTGAAGCCCAGAGAATCAGACTTGCTACCCAGATAGGATCAAAATTAACTGGAGTTTTATACATTTTAGATGAGCCGTCAATAGGACTTCATCCAAGAGACACTCAGAAACTTATCTCAACATTAAAGGAGTTGAGAGATTTAGGAAATACAGTTATAGTTGTGGAACACGACCTTGAAACTATAGAAGAAGCAGACTATATAGTTGATATAGGACCAGGAAGTGGAGTTTATGGAGGACATATAACTGCTGTTGGAACTGTGGAAGAGATAAAAGAAAATCCTCACTCTCTAACTGGAAAGTATCTAAGCGGAAAACTTCATATACCCTTACCAAAAGAGAGAAGAAAACCAACAGATAAATTTCTTACAATATACGGAGCAAAACAAAATAACCTTAAAAATATAGATGTAAAGATACCATTGGGACTTTTTGTTGCTATAACTGGTGTATCCGGAAGCGGAAAATCAACACTTATATACGATATACTCTGGCAAGAAGCAAAGAAGAGATTTTATCTTTCAAACGAAGAGTCTGGCTTACATGACAAAATAGAAGGTTGGGAACATATAGATAAGGTTATCAATGTTGATCAATCACCGATAGGAAGAACTCCAAGATCAAATCCGGCAACCTATACGAAAGTTTTTGATCATATAAGAGAGCTTTTTGCAAAAACTCCGGAAGCTGTTTTAAGAGGATATACTCCAGGAAGATTTTCTTTTAATGTAAAAGGAGGAAGGTGTGAAGCTTGTGAGGGAGATGGAGTTGTAAAAATTGAGATGCACTTTTTACCAGATGTTTATGTAACCTGTGAAGTATGTGGAGGTAAAAGATACAATAAAGAGACGTTATCTATACTATATAAAGGTAAAAATATAGCTGATGTTCTTGATATGACGGTAGCAGAAGCTCTTGAGTTTTTTGAAAATATTCCTGTGATAAGGAACAAATTGAAAGTTTTACATGATGTAGGACTTGACTATATAAAACTTGGACAGCCAGCAACTACCTTAAGTGGAGGAGAAGCTCAGAGAATAAAACTATCAAGGGAGTTATCGAAAAGAGACACAGGAAATACTCTATACTTACTTGATGAACCAACAACTGGATTACATTCCCACGATGTAAATAAACTTATACAAGTTTTGATAAAGTTGGTTGAAAAAGGTAATACAGTTGTAGTCATAGAACATAATCTTGATGTTATCAAATGTGCTGACTGGATAATAGATTTGGGTCCAGAAGGTGGAGATAAGGGAGGACAGATAGTAGCCCAAGGAACACCAGAGCAAGTAGCCCAAAACCAAAATTCATATACTGGAAAGTTTTTAAAGGAATATCTTTAATATGTCTGAAATTATATAGACTTCTACAAATGCTTGCAATTTTGTCTGAATTGCTATATATTATTTATCTGTTTTCGGAGGAGTGGCTGAGTGGACGAAAGCGGGTGATTTGAAATCACTTGAGGGTTGACAGCCCTCCGGGGGTTCGAATCCCTCCTCCTCCGCTTACAATAAAAAGAGGAAACATCCTCTAACGCAACATTAGATGGGGATTTCACAGAGTGTTATCTAATGTTCCGAGAGAATCTTTCCTCTTTAAAATTAAACTATTTTAAGGAGGCATTTTTATGTCAAATTCATTTCAAACTCTCGGAATCTCAAAGGAGATTCTAAAATCAATCGACTCTATGGGTTATACTCAACCTACAGAGATTCAGCAAAAAGCAATACCACTGGTTAAATCCGGAAAGGATATTGTTGCTCAAGCACAAACTGGAACTGGAAAAACGGCAGCTTTTGGTATCCCATTACTTGAAAAAGTAAATCCAAAAGAAAGAAAGATTCAGGCTCTGGTATTAGTTCCAACAAGAGAATTGGCTATACAAGTGGCAAAGGAACTGAAAGATTTAGGTAAAAACAAAAGAGTATTTGTCCTTGCAGTTTATGGAGGAAAATCTATAAAACATCAGATAGATTTTCTTAAAAAAGGTAATGATGTTGTGATAGTAGGAACTCCTGGTAGAGTTAGGGACCTTATAGAGAGAGGTTATCTGAAACTTGACAACGTCAAAACTTTTGTCCTTGACGAAGCAGATAGAATGTTAGAGATGGGATTTATTGAAGATATAGAGTTTATCATGTCTCAACTTCCGGAAGATAGACAAAATCTCTTATTTTCTGCTACTATGCCAAGAGAGATTTTAGAGCTTGCAGAAGAGTTTTTAAAACCGGATTATGAAACGATAAAAGTTAAACCAGATGAAGTTACAGTAGAGAAGATAAAGCAGATAATATACAGGGTAACCTCTTCTGAACTTTATAAAACCTTAAAGAATATACTTATCGAAAATAACGCTGAAAAAATTATCATCTTTACCCAAACTAAACTTGAAGCAGATGAGGTTTCCAGAGATCTAAGAAGAGATGGATTTAACGCAGAAGCTATCCATGGAGATTTTAGTCAAAATAAAAGAGAAGCCGTTTTAAGGAAGTTTAGAACAGGAGAACTTAAAATATTGGTAGCTACAGATGTTGCAGCAAGAGGATTGGATATAAAGGGAGTTGAACTTGTAATAAATTACAAACTTCCAAGAGATGTTGAAAGTTATATTCATAGAATCGGAAGAACAGGAAGAGCTGGTAAAGAAGGAACTGCTATCTCTATTATGACACCTGATCAAGATAAATTACTTGCCCAGATACAAAAGAAGATAGGTAAAAGCTTAGAGATTATAAATCTATCTTCAGAAAATATACAGCAAGAAAAAAAGCAGTTTAGAAAACAGTCTACTTCAAGAAGAAGATTTACTTCTAAAAGATAAAAGATAAATTGAATTCCTCCCTTATGGGAGGTTCTCTTTACTTGAATCGTAGATTATAACTTCTGTATTTAAAGGAACTAAATCAAAAATTCTCTCAATGTCCTCGTTTCTCATAACGACACAACCATAACTTATATTCATCCCAACACCCTTTTCACTCTTTTTACTTGTGCCGTGTATCATATACTCACTTCCATTTAATCTCATAGCTCTACTACCAAGTCCATTTTCTGGACTTCCATATGGAACGACTGGTGGAAGATTTGGATTATTTTTTTTGGCACTTGGAGGAACTACCCAATCAGGGTTTACTTTTTTCTCTGTTATTTTATATACACCTAAAGGTGTAGGATAATTTTCATCTCCTGTTCCAACCGGGAATGTAATTATATACAATTTTCCATCTTCTAAATATGGTAAAAATAAACGCTTTCTGTGTGTATCAACATACACTTTCCCAATCTTAAAATTTTTAGATAATTTAAACTTTAAATCTACCTTTATTATCTGACCTTTTTTTAATTTAAATGGGTCAATATCAGGATTTGCCATTTTTAACTCATAGTATCCTAACTTTAGATTATAGGCAACATCTACAAGATTTTTTTCTTTATCTACCTTATAGTAATATATATCGCCAAAGGTTCCATCCGGATTTATTTCAAAGATTTCCAAATTTTTTATATAAAAATGATCTTTTAATTTAATAATTTGCTGGTCTGATCCATACATATTAATCTCACTTGCAGAGACTATATTAGTGATAAAAAATATAATAAGTGTAAAATTTATGATTTTAATCATATCCGTTCTACATACAAAAATTAATTTTAATTTCAAGAGAATAAAATTATACATTAAAAAGGAGGTGTTTATCATGGAAGCTTATGTAGTTTTTCTCTTGGCTTTTACAGTTGCAATGCTGGCTTATGTTATGTACTTTGTGAAGAAGGCAAAAGAAGAGGTATCTGGAAAGATTGAAGAAATCTCATGTAAGGTTGATCCATTAGTTCAAAAGGTAAGTGGTGAAAAGTATGTATGTAAAGAGGATCACATTGAGTTCGAAACAAAGAAAGATTGAACTTCATTGGTGGGAAAAATTCCCACCTACTTGCATATTGAGAATGTATTAAATTCATTAGTTGTTTCTACATTTAGTCTGAGGTTGTAAGCTTGACATAGTTTCTTTACTATAGCAAGACCTATACCCATTCCTTCTGTTGTTCCAGACTCATCTTCCCTGTAGTAAATATCAAAGATTTTCTTTTTATCTTTTATAGGATTTCCGGTGTTCTTTATAATAAAACAGTTCTCATTTATCTCTATATGAATTTCTCCGTTTTGATAGTTGTATTTGATGGCATTATCTATCAAATTTGATAGTACTACCTTCATATCATCTTTATTGGCAAAAACTTTAAGGTTGCTGTTTTCGGTTAAATCTATGGTGATATTTTTTAATTTAATGCTTGTTTCAAACTTTTCTAACAACTCTTTTACCAATGTGTTAATATCGACTTCTTCCTTTACAGTCTGTTTTTTTGCCGATATATAATTTAAATTTTTTATAAGAGTTTTTATATATTCCACATTTTTCTCTATGTTATCAAGATTTTTGGATTTACACTCTCCTTTTTTCTTTATAAGGTATAAATTCGTGTTTATAACAGATATCGGCGTTCTTATATCATGGGATACAATCTGTAGAATCTGTTTCAATTTGTCTTCACTTTCTTTTATAGGTTTTAGTAATCTTCCGAAAACAAGGTATCCGAGAAATCCAGAAAGAATAATCACCATTATGTCAGATAGGATTATGGAAAGTTTTAATTTTTTAAGCTCATTTTCAATGGTGTTTTCTTCTACTCCTAAATCTATTTTGTAATCTTTGTATTGAGTAGATATCAATATATATCCTTCTGGTTGGTTTTTTTTATAGAAAGTTACCATACCATCTTTATTGTAAACACACAGTTTTTTTTCCCGAGAATGAACACAGATAAATGTTCCCTCCGGAATATTTGTAAGAAAAAGGCTCTTTATCTGTAATCCATATATATCAAGTAAACCTGTGATTTCCGGAATTTGCTCCTTTAACCTATTTTTTATTTCGGTTATCCTCTGCTCTCTGTAAGAGAGATAGATAGAGTATGATAGGATAGATACTATAATGAAAACTAAGAATATTAAAAATGTTATAAGCTTTATCTTTAATTTAGTAAAATCATCAATCTTCTTTATCAATTCTGTATCCTACACCGGAGATAGTTTTGATTATGGTCTTATCCTTATCACCTATGAGTTTTCTTAAAAGTTTTATATGGGCTCTCATATTTTCTCCGGAAGGTTGCTGGCCTTTTTCCCAACATTTTGCTGCCAGGACTTCCTGAGTTACTATTTTCCCTCTGTTCCTTAGTAATTGCTCCAAAATACAGAATAGCTTTTGGGTTATATCTATCTCTTTACCATCTTTTGTCTTCACAACTCTCTTTGATATATCAACTATCACATCTCCTATCTCAATAGGAGGAATTTTTTTCATATCAACTCTCTTTCCTATTGCATTTACTCTGGCTATAAGTTCCGGTATCTCAAAAGGTTTAACTATATAGTCATCTGCTCCTATTTCAAATCCTCGTAGCTTACTCTCCAACTCTCCTAAAGCTGTTAGCATTATTATGGGAGTTTCTATGCCTTTTTCTCTCATCAATTTTGCAACACTGTATCCGTCAATATATGGAAGCATAATATCAAGTATCACTATGTCATAATTTAATCTTTCTATTAAATCAAGGGCTTCTCTACCGTCAAAAGCTGAATCAACTATATGTCTTTCAAGCTCTAATATCTCTTTTAGATTGTTGTTTAAATCTACGTTATCTTCTACAATCAGTATTTTCATTCTCTCACCTTATTTATGTAATTTTCTTTTATATATTTTATACAATCTTCCTTTGTTTTAAACTCCCCTTGAAGGTAAAGATTATTTATTTTACTAAGTATCTCTTTAAAAAGTGGTGAGGGTTTTAAACCTAAATCTATTAAATCTTTTCCAGAGATTATCGGTTTTTCTATCTTTTTTATTACATTTATAATATGTGATGATACATCATCGTCAGATAGAATAACTGTAAGTGCTACTATTTCTGGCTGCTGTTTTGATAACTCTACATAATTCTGAATATTCTGTTTATCTGATCTTATGGTTTCAATATATCTGTAAATCTTTTCAAGATTTTTTGCCTCCCTTTCAAAATGATAACTTTTCAGTATCTTATATCCTATCTCCAACGGTTTGTCAGAAATAAGGACTACAGAATAAAGGAATGTTTTATCTAAATTTTTATTGAAGAGCTCTTTGAAAAGGTTTATACTGTCCTGTGTTTTTTGTAGTTTTCTTATTAAAAACTCCGATAAATTATCTATCTGGAATATGTAGGATAGGATTTTATACTTATCCATAAGTTTTAAAATCTCAAAAACATTTTTTTCGTTAAAAGTTAGCTCAAACTCAAGCTTCACTCTTCCAGGAGGTGCAAACTCTAATATATCTCTGCTAACGGCTGTTATCAGTAATTTTTCTGTTTTACCTTCAAGTTTAAAGTTAAATCTTCCTGCAAATCTCAAGGCTCTAAGTATTCTTATAGGATCTTCTATAAAACTTACAGGATGTAAAACCCTTATTCTTTTTTCCTTTATATCCCTTAATCCTCCAAAGTAATCTATAAGTTTTCCAAAATTTTCTCCTGTAATCTCTATAAGTAGTGTGTTTATAGTAAAGTCCCTTCTGATTAAATCTTCTTTAACAGAAGCTATCTCTACCCTTGGATAAGCTCCCGGATAGTCATAAACCTCCTTTCTTGCTGATGCAAAATCTATCTTTAAACCTTCTTCTGTTTTAATATAACCTGTTAAAAACTCGGGATAATAAAAATAACTTATATTTTTTAACTTGCCATACTCTCTAACTACAACAGTTGCATCTCCTTCTATAAGGATATCTATATCAAGATTTTTTCTTCCCATAACGATGTCTCTTACAAACCCGCCAACTAAAAAAGCTCTAAATCCAAGTTTCTGTGATAACTGCCCTATCTCTCTAAAATGAGTAATAACACTCTGTGGAAGGCTTTTCTGTAAAGTTAGTAGATAACTTCTTTCCTTAGGTTTTACATTCCATATATTTTTTGAATCTTCTTTAAATAATGTCTTTAATATACTCTTTCTGCTTACTATACCTATAAACTTTCCCTTCTCAACTACTGGAAATATCTCTTGGTCTGTTGATTTAAACAGTTTAGCTATATCAAACAGATAACTATCCGCCGATAAGACTACACAATCTACTATAAAGTTATCTATCTTTTCACTTTCAAACCCATGTTTTAAAAGGTCTTTTACTACTTTGTAGTTTATCACTCCTTCAAATCTACCTACGTTATCCACTACAACATACATTGGAAAATGAGGTAGATTACTTATATATCCGATTGTTTCTCCGATTTTTACTGTAGGAACCCCGGTTTCGATCATCTCTTTTACCGTTAATTTTCTCTCAATCAGAATAAATTTGATAAAATTTACTATCTCTTCTACAGAGAAACCTTTTACCTTTGCCGCTGCTGCATAACTATGACCTCCCCCCTCAAATACTGATATAATTTTTGCTACATCTATACTATCACTCTTTGACCTTCCTATTATGTATAACTTACCTTTCTGTCCAACCACCACAAAGTAAGCATCTGTATCTTCTAATATTCTTATATACTTTAAAATTTTTGATATATCTTTTGAATACCTTCCTTTATAGTAAGATATAGCCACTTTAAGATTCTTAAACTCAACTATCTCTGTATTTTTTGTTATCTCTTCCATTACTGAAAGGTCTTGGATGTTAAATTTATCTTCTATTATCTTCCTAACAGTGTTTAAATCCACTTTAAACTTAAAAAGATACTCTAATGCTTTTATATCCCTTACTGTTGTACCTTTAAATTTTAGACTTCCGGTGTCTTCGTATATTCCAAGAGCTAAAATGGTAGCATCTTCGGAAGATAACTTTTTCTTTCTCTTTTTTATCTCTTCAACAACTAAGGTAGTTGTAGCTCCAACCGGTTCTATATGGGACTCTATATTTTCCGGAAAGGTTGAATCTTTTATATGATGGTCGTATATGATAATTTTTCCGGTAAAATCTTTTGGAATATCTTGACTATCAGTTATGTACAAAACTTCCACTTTGGAAAAATCCAGTTCATCTTTCTTAACAGTCTTTTCCTTAAATATATCCTTAAACAGATTTAAAGCCTCTATAACGGATGAACTTAAGCTGTTTGGTAGCAATATTTTAGCTTTTTTGTTTAGTAATATAATTCCGTATGCCGAAGATAGAGCATCTAAGTCTGAACCTTCCTGTAATAATACTACTTGCATTTTTAAACCTTTTTGATTATAATATTTATCTACCTTTAAGCCCAGGTGGCGAAACTGGCAGACGCGCTATCTTGAGGGGGTAGTGCCCGAGAGGGCGTGTGGGTTCAAATCCCACCCTGGGCATCTAAATTAATCTCCTGCTACTGTTAAGTTCTCTACTAAAATTGAAGGACTTCCTAAATTACCGTAAAACTTTAAATCATTTCCAACAGACACAACTTTCTGTAGTAGCTCTATAAAATTACCACTTAATGTAGCTCCTCTTACAGCCTTAATTATCTCTCCTTTACTTATTATAAGACCATTTACTCCAAGAGAAAAATCTCCGGAGATAGGGTCTGCAGTATGAAGTCCCATCATATCTATCACATAAAAAACTTCATCTAAATCTGAGATAACATCTTTTATATTCTGTTTACCGTTTTCTATATAGAAGTTTGTTATTCCAACTGTTGGTAGTGATCTAAAATCAGACCTGATAGAGTTCCCCGTAGGTGAAACTCCTAACTTCTTAGCAGTGTATAGATTGTGTAAAAACCCTTTTAAAATACCTTTTTCTACAAGGATATTTTTCCTCTTTAAAGTACCTTCTGCATCGTATGTAGATGACATTAAACCTTTTTCAAGGATTCCATTATCTACTATAGTTATCTCTTCGTGAGCCACTTTCTCACCAACTTTATCTTTAAACAAAGTTTTACCCTTTATAAGAGCATCTGCCAAAAATGGATATGAAAAAGCATCTAAAAGTTCTGCCATTGCGTAAGGAGGAAATAGGACATACATATTTTTTGTAGGTATAGAGGTAGCACCAAGTAGAGATGTTGAGTTAAATACGGCTTCTTTTGCTATCTCTTTTAAATCTAAATCAGATATAAATCTCTTTGCATTATAACTCCAAGCTATCTGTGAATCTTTGCCATCTGTGGCGACTGCAGAGACCATAGCAGAGTAAACTGTTCCAGTTTCTCTTATATCTAATCCCAAGGAGTTTATCAAAACTCTTTCATAAATATTTTCTGTAAATGTGGAGCTTCTGACAGACTTTATCCGGTCATCCATAGTTCTTACCAATCTTTCAAGTTCTATGGCTTTTTCTATCTTCTCCTCTACAGGAAGATTTACTGCAAATGTGTCAAAGTACTCTATCTCTTTGCCTTTTTCTAATTTTTCGTTTAAAAAAATATCTTCTTCTTCTGTTGCTATATCACACAGCTCTTTTGCACTCTGTATTGTAAATTCTATTGAGTCTTTATCCAATGTTGTTGAGTAAGAAAATCCTTGACGACCGGATTTTAAGACTCTTACACTGAATCCTATATCTTCTGAAGCTGTAAGTTTATCAATCTTTAAATCGTTAGATTCACTTTTCAATTTTTTATTTTTAAAGTAAAAAATCTCCCAATCATAACCAGCTAACTTCTCTTTTGCTTTTTTAACTATCTCTTCCAACATCTCTTAACTCCATTTTATCTTTTAAAACTTTTGGGACTTTTATAACTCTCTTCGTTTGGGAATTTACACAGCAATGTTTTGTAAAACCTTCTGCTATCTTCTTGTCTGTATAAATCTCATATTTAAAACTGAAGAAATAACTGTCTATGCTGTCTAATCTAAACTCTATTTTAAATTTATCTCCAAATCTCAATGGATTCATATATCTAATGTTAAGCTCCAGTAATACAACATCAACATTATACTCATCTCTAAGAATATGGTAGGGTAAGCCTATATTTTCAAGATAAAAGCCTCTACATTCTTCAAAATATCTTGGATAGTTTGAGTGGTGAACTATCCCCTGGGCATCTGTTTCATAAAAATTAACCTTTCTGGTGTAGGTAAGTGTCATTATTACTCTTCTTCTGTTTCTCCGAGTAAAACCTCTGCTGTTCTGTTGGCTCCTTCTACAAATCCAAGGGTAATATCATCAAATTCTATCTCAATAGAAGGGACTTCATCAAACTTACCTGATCTAAACTCTTCTTCTGGAAGAAAAGCTATGACAAAGCTACCTTCCTCTATGAGAGATTCCCAGGCTTCCCCATATGGAAGTCCAAAAAATATCTCTTCTTCTCCAAATATAACAGATATTAATAGGTATAACTCTTCTGACTCTTCATCATAATCTACATCTACCATTAACTCTGGTTCTTTTGCATTTTCAAGAGCTTTTTCTAAATTTTCATCAGGTTCCACTAAAACAGCAAGTTTGTTATCATCTGATAAAACTACTTCGTAAGGTTCATAGAAATTTTCCATATTCATCTCCTTTTTGAATAATTTTCAAATCTTATTCTATCATAGAGATAGAACTTTTTATAAGCTTATCTGTTTTCTCAATGGAAGGTGATTCTGCGTATATTCTTAAAACTGGTTCTGTTCCGGAAGCTCTAAACAAAAGCCAGCTATCATCTTCAAAGATTATTTTAACACCATCTGTTTTATCTACCTCTCTTACTTTAAAACCAGCAAACTCTTTAATCTCTTTACTTTTAAGTTTATTTACAAAATCCAATCCTTGAGTTCCTTCTACTTTTAAATCTTCTCTTTTGTAATAAGCTTCACCAAACTCTTTAAACAACTCCTTTACAAGTTCAGACATAGATTTTCCGTAAAGATTCATCATCTCAATTATAAGAAGTCCGGATAAAACGCCGTCTCTTTCTGGAATATGAAATCCAAAACCATAGCCTCCAGATTCTTCTCCTCCAAAGGCTACTTTCTCTTTAAGCATTATATCTGCTACATACTTAAATCCAACTGGTGTTTTATGTATCTTTCTTTTTTCCTTTTTTGCTATCCTGTCCGCCAAGTAAGTCGTAGATACTGTTTTTACTATACTTCCTTTTACTTTCCTGTTTCTTATAGTATGGAGTAAAAGTAGAGCATATAGTATCTGTGTATTTACAAACTCTCCTTTTTCATCAACTATTCCTACCCTGTCAGAATCTCCGTCATTTGCTATCCCTAAATCTGCCTGAGTTGCAACTACTTTTGCTTTCAAAAGAGACAGATTTTTGTCTATAGGTTCAGGATGGTGTCCTCCAAAGTATGGATTATACCAGTTATTAATAGATTCAACAGATATGAAACTATCTTCAAGGATTGAGTTATACAGATTACTGCTTGTTGCATACATTGGGTCATGTATGATTTTCATATGTTTCTGTTTAAATATGTTTGGATCAAAATAGCTTTTCAGTTTGTTAATGTATATATTTTGTAAATCCTCTTCTTTAAACTCATTTTTTCCTGTCTTTATCTGGCTTTTTCCTATTCTGTTTTCAACATCTTTTATTATCTCTTCTGTTGCCGGACCACTGTACTTACCTTTTATCTTATAACCATTGTATTTGTATCCGTTGTGGGAAGCTGTAATCATAACTCCTTCATCACATTTAAACTCTTTTACAGCCAGAGAAAGAGCCGGTGTAGTTGTTATACCTTTTGAAATTATAACTTTAAACCCATTTGAACTGAAAACTTCCGCAACCGCCAAAGCAAAATCTCTTGACATAAACCTTGTGTCGTATCCTACTATAACTTTCTTCCCTTTCCTCTCTTTCAAAGATTCAGCATGAGCTTGTGCTATCTTTCTTATGTTTTCAAATGTGTAGTTATCTCCTATAACTCCTCTAAATCCATCTGTACCAAATTTTATCATAACTTCCCCCTAAATAGATTTTTTCTTCTCCCTTATTGAGAGATAAACGTTATCAAGTAGATTACTTACAGTTTGGCTATACTCTTGAGCTCTCTCATCTAAATTTTTATCTTCAAATATTATATCCCAGATATAAGGGTTATTTCCAACTACAGCTGTCCCATCTCCAAGATCGTATATAACTAAACCTACATTTATATAAGCTAAAGCATTGGGATTAAGATTTATAACTTGATCTATCTCTTTTTGGGAGTAGATATTAACCAAAAAAGTCCTGTTATCGGTATAGATCTGGGATATAGAAAATCCTGATTTAGAAGCTATAAAAATAAGCTCTGTTATAAATTCCTGTGGTTTTATCTTTGGATATGCTTTTTGTATAACAAGGTCTTTTCTTACAGTATCTACCGCTTTGTTATAGACAAAAAAGTAAATGAAAAATAAGGTTGCTATTATACCAAATCCGGTAATAACTATAAAAGGTATATTTTTACTTGTTTTCGTTTCCATTCTCTGCCTGTTGTTTCTTCTGTTTCTCTTCGTTATAACTTGCTTTTATAGATAGTCCCCATAAAAGCCCAACTATAATAACCATCCATGTGAAGAATATAATTCCACCAAGTTCAAACCAATCGGCAAATTTATCTTCCATCTCTCTACCTCATTTTTTAATATCTATTATGATGATTATACTACTATTAAAGCTTCATTATGTAAATATTCTTTAGATTTTTGTATAAGCTGATTTTTTATTTCATAATAATCTCCAATTATTCTACATCCAGCAGCATCTTTATGTCCACCACCACCAAAGTGTGAAGCTATCTGTTGGACATTTACATTTCCTTTTCCTCTTAAAGATACTCTCCATGTTTTAAGGTCTTCCTTTTGTATCATAAGTATGGCAATTTCCACTCCATCTATACTTCTTGCAAAGTTTACAAATCCCTCTGTCTCTTCTTCCAATGCTGAACATTCTTTTAAAAAATCTCTAAAAACTGTTAATATGGCAATTTTACCTTCTCCGTAAATTTCTAATGTAGATAAAGTTTTCTGTAATAGATTTATCGTTGAAAGTTTGTTTCTTTCAAAAACCATCTTTGAGATATAAAATGGATCTGCACCTTTTGATACTAAAAATTTCGCTACCTCAAATGCTCTCTCATCTGTGTTGTTATATCTGAAACTTCCTGTATCTGTTATAAGCCCCGTGTATAGACATGTTGCTATATCCTTATCTATAAGGTTTTCATCCCACTCTCTTAGTATCTGAGTTACTATAAAGGTTGTTGAAGGACTTGTTACCTCTACATAGTCATACATACTTTCAAACTCTCCGCCTCTATGGTGGTCTATTCTTATAATTTCTTTTGCTTTAATTTCAACTCCAGCTCTTCCTTTATGAGCTGCATCAACGAGGATTGCAACATCAAAAACTTTATCTATGGGTAATTTTTTAATTTCATCTACAGCCGGTAGGAAGTTGTATATATATGGTAGATCGTCTTTCATCGCTGCTGTAACATTTTTACCTAACTTCTTCAGGAAAAGATACAACCCTATCATACTTCCTATACCGTCACCGTCTGGATTTTCATGGGTAAATATAAGTATTTCTCTCTCTTCCCTTTTTAATCTCTCTATTATTGGAACTGTAAACATTTTCCTACCTCTTTTAGAAAAGAGTTTTCTGTTTTATCTCTTCTTTCGGCTTACTCTTTTCAACATCTTTCATAAGAGATTTAAATCCAAGTTCATCAAATATCTGTTTTAATTTAATTAAATCAGGTTTTCCTTTTTTAAGGTCTTCTATATCTATCTCAATTTCTGTCTGGTACAGATTTACAAGTTGTTTTGATTTTTCTATACTTTCTCTGTCTATATTTTCAAAAAGTTTTTTATACTTTTCTGGAAGTTTATCTAAATTTTGTAGTATGTTTTCAATAGAGCCGTATTTATTTAAAAGTTCAGAGGCTGTTTTTGGACCTACACCTTTTATTCCAGGAACATTATCAACAGGGTCTCCTATCAATGATAGATAATCAACAAACTGGTTTGGCTCTATACCGTATTTTTCTTTTACTTTCTGTGAATCATATAAAATTTCACTTACCGGATTGAAAACTTTTATTTTATCATTTACAAGCTGAAGCATATCTTTATCTGGTGTTACCACTATAACTTCAAATCCTTTTTTTTCTGCATCTTTTGCCAATGTTGCTATTATGTCATCTGCTTCAAATCCTTCTTTTTTTACTATTTTTATATTTAAAGTATTTAAAATCTCTTTTATGTAGGGTATTTGTATTGATAAACTGTCCGGTGTTTCTTTTCTGTTTGCTTTATACTCTGTAAACTGCATATGTCTTATTGTTTTTCCTTTTGAGTCAAATACAGCTGCTACATATTCAGGATTAAAATCATTTAAGAGTTTTAACAGCATCCTGACAAATCCGTATATAGCTCCGGTTGGGATACCTTTTGGAGAAGTTAAAGGAGGAAGGGCATAAAAAGCTCTATATATATATGAGGAGGAGTCTATGAGAAGCAATCTCTTCATTGTTTTAATATCCTTGCTACCTCCTTCGCAAAGTATGTTATTATTATATCAGCTCCAGCTCTCTTCATTGATAAAATAGTTTCTATCATAACCTTTTTCTCATCTATCCAACCGAGTTTTCCTGCTGCTTTAATCATCGAGTACTCACCGCTTACATTATAAGCTGCAACAGGTAGTAAAAATCTATCTTTTATATCCCTGATAATATCAAGGTAAGAAAGGGCAGGTTTTACCATAACTATATCTGCTCCCTCTTGTATGTCTAACTCAACTTCTCTTATAGCTTCCCTTCTATTTGCAGGATCCATCTGGTATGTTCTTCTGTCTCCAAATGCAGGTGTAGAGTCTGCAGCTTCCCTAAATGGTCCGTAGTAAGAGGACGCAAACTTTGCAGAGTAAGCCATTATTGGAATGTGGTAAAATCCTGCACTATCAAGAGCTTCTCTTATGGTTTTTACAACTCCATCCATCATTCCGGAAGGAGCCACCATATCAGCTCCAGCTTTTACATGAGAGATAACCTGTTTTCTTGTGTTTTCTAAAGTCTCGTCATTATCTACATCTTGATTGTGTAAAACTCCACAGTGTCCATGAGATGTGTATTCACAGAAACATACATCGGTGATAACATAAAGCTGTGGATAGTTCTGCTTTATATATCTGACAGCTTTCTGTATGATTCCCTCTTCATTCCAAGTGTCAGACCCTACCTCATCTTTATGGGAAGGAATACCAAAAAGTAAAACAGCCGGAATATTCAATCTTACAACTTCATCAAGTTCTTTAGATATTCTATCGATGGAGTATCTGTATATTCCCGGCATAGATGGTATTTCCTTTTCTATATTTTCACCATCTTCTACAAA
This sequence comes from Hydrogenothermaceae bacterium, assembly GCA_026418455.1. Taxonomy (GTDB): domain Bacteria; phylum Aquificota; class Aquificia; order Aquificales; family Hydrogenothermaceae; genus JAOABC01. The sequence goes on along the minus strand of JAOABH010000004.1, from coordinate 522,477 downwards.
GATAGGATAAATCAAGTCATCAACAGTCAAAACATTTTCTCTAACCAATCTTCTTATATTTTCGTTTTTTCTCAAACGTCTTAATCTGTTTACAGGAAAGCTCATCCCTTCTCCTATTTAAGGTTAATATTTCCTCTCTACTTTCTCAGCTTCACAGATTTCTTTTATCTGATCTTTTACAAGTTTGCCGTTCTCATATACTCTCTCATGGACCTTATGGCATCTTGTTTTAGCATCATATCCAACTGGTTCAGCTTCATACACACCTCTTCCATCTTCTGTCTGATATCTTACAGGTCTGTTTGACTGAACTGCCTCTACTGCTCCTCTCTTTGATATCTCTGCTATGGTAGCTCCAGCTATTGCACCTATAACTCCACCTATAACTCCACCTTTCCATTTGTTGCCACTTGTCAAAATAGCACCGGCTGTTGCACCTGTTACAGCTCCAATTAATCCACCTTCATAGGTTGTTTGAGATGGTCTGTAAGTTTCCGCACAACTTGTTACCAAAAAAGCAGCAACTACTGTTAAAGCTATAACTTTCTTCATATTAAAAACCTCCTATTTAAACTTTTCTATTCATAACTTCTTCAAAGCTGTATGGGCAATTTTGAGGGATATTATACATTCTTGGATCAAGATTGTTATCCTCAAGCCAAATCTCCAACTTTTTCCTTGCTTTTAACCAAGCTTTATCCATCTCTAAAGGTAGTTTTGATTTTAAACTAGGATAGTATTCAAATAAAACCTCTATTTCTACCCTTGAGTTTTTTATACTTCTTATCCAGCTTTTTCCGGCAGTTTCTCCTCCAGCCAAATCTTTAAAGTTGTCAAGTTTATAAAGATGTTCCAAGATAATAGCAATGTGGCTGATACAGGTTTTAAGATCTGTTTTTGCCATATCATCTATTTCCTCAAGTAAATTATCCCAATCAACAAGGTCGTATAATTTTTCTCTTAGTAGTTCCAAATTTATTTCAGCCCAAAGAGGATAATCTTTGTCATACAACTCTCTAAGTTCTTCTTTATTTAAAGTTTTCACTGTTAATCCTCTATTCAAATTTAAATTTTATCTGACATATTGATACTATTATAGCAGTTTCCATTTTTAGAATGTAATCACCTAAGGAAAGCGATATAAAGCCTTTTTCTTTAAGGAAATTTATCTCACTTTCTTCAAATCCACCTTCTGCACCTATAACAACTGATATATTGCTTACTTGAGGTAAGTTTAAGCTTTTCAACTTATTTTCCCTTTCTTTTTCATAAAATACAATCTTAAAATCATCTTCACTTTTAATATTAGTCAGATTTATAGGATTTTCAATAATTACCGGAAACAGTCTTTTACACTGCTTTATTGATTGTAGAGCTATCTTTTCCCACTTTTCTTTTTTCTTTAAAATATCTGAAAGTTTTACAGCAGACCTTTTTGATATTACCGGAACAAACCTCTTTACGCCAAGCTGTGAGATAGGTTCTATAATATCATCTACTTTTGATAATTGGTTAGGCATACAAAGGTATAATGTTATATTCAACTTGTCTTCTTGTATTTCTATCTTCCTGATTGGTTTTAAAACTGCCTGTTTCTTTGTTATCTGTATAATCTCTCCTTCATACACATTTCCCTGAAGGTCGTTAACTTCAACGGTATCGCCCTCTTTTAACCTTAAAACTCTAAGATGATGAAGCTCTTCATCTTCAATAATTAGATAATCTGATTCTTTTCTTCCAAGAAGCCTATACATCTACTTAAGGAACCTCTTAACAGCTGTAATAACAAAAAATATAACTGAGTATACCATAACGATGGTTGATCCAGATGGCAGATTAAACTCAAAGGATATAAATATACCGGTTACAACGGTAAATATACTTATGATGATTGAAAATACAACTATACTTCTGTAATGCCAGAAAATCTGGGAAGATGTTGCAGCAGGTAGTATCATCATTGCAGAAGCAAGTATAGAGCCTACAAGTTTTATAGACAAAACAGTTGCTATAGCCATTAAAACTATCAAGCTGTAATACAGAAAATCTGTTTTTACTCCGGATACCTTTGCTACTTCTTCATCAAAACAACAGTAAAGTAGTTTTTTAAAGTATACATAAAGAAAAGCAAAAGCTATAACCGTAAATATTCCAAGTGTAGTTATATCTTCCCTCGTTATTGTGAGAATATTTCCAAACAGGAAACTAAACAAGTCTGAGTTATAATTATTTGAAAATGATATGAGAATAACACCAAGAGCCATAGAAAAAGAGAGAAGTATACCTATGGATATATCCTCATGAAATTTCCCTCTCTTACTTAAAAAACCTATAAGGATGCCAACTATCACAGCGAATATACTTCCGGTAATAGAAGGAGATATACCGGCAATATAACCTATTGCAAGTCCTCCAAAGGCAGCATGGGATATTCCCACATTTATAAAAGACCATTTTTTAACATATATAAAAAGAGATAAAACGGAGAGTAAAATTGCAAGTATTAATCCACCTATAACTGCATTAAGTATAAAATCTGTTGTAAGTAATTCTAAAATATTCAATGTTTAATACCTTCCAAAAGTTTATCCGGCATAAAATGTTGGCATGTTATACACTCTGGAGAGTGAATAAGTAGATTCACATCTGAGCCGTAAAGTTGATTTAAAACATTTGTTTGGAAAAAATCTTTTGGCTTACCAAAGAAGTGTAATTTTCTATTTAATCCTGCTACTTTATGGACGTAGTTTGCTACCACACCTACATCGTGGGATACCATTATCACTGTTATACCTCTGTCTTGATTTATCTTTTTTAAAAATTCATAGAAATTCTCCTGAGCCACAACATCTATACCTGTTGATGGTTCATCAAGTATCAATAACTTTGGTTGTGAAATTAACGCTCTTGCTATCATCACTCTCTGTTGTTGTCCACCAGATAACCTTCCAAAAGGATAGTTCTCAAATCCTTCCATACCTACATATTTCATATACTCCATAGCTTTCCTTATCTTCTGACTTTTTGGAATTTTTTCATTTATCAATCCAAACATAACTACATCTAACGCACTTACCGGAAAATCTTTTTCGTATGAGGATTTCTGGGGAAGATAACCAACTTTACTTTCCTTTATAAACCCTTTTGGATTTTTTCCATCTATATATACAACCCCGGAAGAAGGTGTTATAAAACCAAGTAAGGTTTTGATAAGTGTAGTTTTACCACCACCATTTGGTCCTACTATTGCAACAATTTCACCATCTTCTATATTAAGATTTATATCTTCTATTATTATCTTTCCATCAATTATCACAGTTAAATCTTTAATCTCTATCATCAATCTATCCTTACAACGATCTTACCAAAAAACTGTCTACTAAGTAGTTTTTCATAAGCTTTTTGGACATTTTCCAGACTATAAACACTATCTATAATTGGTTTTAGCTTTTCTGGAAAGAGTTTTATTAGGGTTGCAAATTCTCCCTTCGTTCCCATATAAACACCATGTATAGTTAGATTTTTACCAAATATATATCTTAAATTTATATTTGTCTCTGCTCCTGTGGTAGATCCAAAAGTTATAACTTTTCCTCCTTTTTTAGCACAGGATAAGGATTTAGCAAAAGTTTCAGCACCGATATGGTCTATAACTATATCACACAGTTTTCCATTTGTATATTCTTTAACCCTTGCAACAAAATCCTGCTGTTTATAATTTATAACAAAATCAGCTCCTAACTGTTTTACCTTCTCTTCTTTCCAGCTATCTCCAACTGTTGTTATAACTGTGGCACCGTATAATTTTGCTATCTGTATTAAAGCTGTCCCAACTCCGGAAGTTCCTCCGTGTATAAGAACAGTGTCTGTAGGTTTTATTCCGCCTCTTGTCACTAAAGAATGCCATGATGTTATATATGTTATCGGAATACAGCTTGCCTCTTCAAAGGTAAGATTATCAGGAATTTTAAAAACATTCACAGCAGGTACTTTGACATACTCAGCAGATACTCCGTTATCTACTGTCCCCAATGGTCTAAATTTGTCACATTCATTATCTTTTCCCGACAAACATCTCTCACACTGACCACAGGAAAGTCCAGAGAAAATAACTACTCTATCTCCTTCCTTTACATTTTTAACATCTTTACCAACTTCCTCAACTACACCTGCACCGTCAGATGCAAATATATGAGGTAGTGGTATATCCATAGGATACTTTCCTTCCATTACCCATACATCAAGATGGTTTAGAGAAAATGCCTTTACCTTGACGAGAACCTCACCATCCTCTATCGTAGGTTTTGGTAACTCTCCTATCTTTATTCCTTTATATCCCTTTAACTCTTCGTAGTATGCAGCTTTCATAATTACCCCCTAAAATTTATGGCTGTGATATTATATTACAAATCCTTAGTGAGGAAAATTACCTATGCTTGAGTTTTTCCTTGTCTTTCTCGGTGGTTTCCTTGGGTCTTATCACTGTATAGGTATGTGTGGATTTATACCTTCTTTGATTGTTTATAAAAATTTTTGGGTAGGCAATATACTTTACAACTCCGGAAGGATATTTACATATATATTCTTGGGATTTTTAGCGGGATTTCTTGGAATGTATTTTCACAGTATAGGGTTTCAGTATTTTCAGAAAGGACTTTCTCTGATATTAGGTGTAGGTATGATAATTTTCGGACTTCAGATAACTGGAAATATAAAAGAGAAGGGAGTTCCTTTTTTAGACCCTATATTTAATACTATTGCAGATTTTTTAAATCAGTTTAGGAGTTCTCCTTTTTTCTTAGGTATGTTTAACGGCTTTTTGCCCTGTCCTCTTGTTTATGCCTTCTTAATAAAGGCAGTTATAGATAAAGATCCTGTTAAAGGTATGCTAACTATGGCAGTTTTTGGACTTGGAACTGTCCCGGCTATGTTGTTCTCTGCAAAGATTATAAATTTGATATCTCCATATACAAGGAAAAATCTTGTCAGATTAGCCGGGGTGATTGTAATTTTATTTGGTATATGGACTATACTGAGAGGTTTCGGTACAGGCCATCATCACTAACTTTGGGGGTTTAAGATGATAGTTCAATCTTTTGGTGGAGTAGAGGGTGTTACAGGCTCTTGTCATTTAGTCAAGGTAGGAAAATTAAACATCCTTATAGATTGTGGAATGTTTCAAGGATTAGATGAAGATAAAAATTATCAAGGATTTGGATTTGACCCATCTATAATTGATTATTTAATCCTTACCCATTCCCATATAGACCACTGTGGAAGAATTCCTCTTTTGGTAAAACACGGATTTAGAGGGAAGATAATATCAACAAAACCAACCTATCATATAACAAGGATAATGTTATTGGATGCTGCAAATGTTATGAGAGAAGAGTATAAAACTCAGCTGAAAAAAGCCATGAGGAGAGGAACTCCGGAGGAAGTTAACCCTCCTCTATACGATGAGAACGATGTTTTCACAGCTATGGAGTATTTTAAAATCATATTGGATTATAATCAACCTTTCAGTTTATCAAAAGATGTGAAGATAGTTTTAAAAAATGCCGGACATATACTGGGATCTGCCTATGTTGAGATGTATGTAAATTTAGATTATAAAGAAAAGAAAGTCATATTTTCTGGAGATTTAGGAACTAACATCAAATTGGTAATAAAACCGATAGAATATCCTTCAGAAGCGGAGGTAGTGTTTATAGAATCAACTTACGGAAATAGAAATCATAGACCATTAGAAGAATCAATAAGAGAGTTTAAGACTGCGATATTAGACAGTTTTAAAGATGGAGGAAATGTAATTATACCGACCTTTGCATTGGAGAGAGCTCAGGAGATACTGTATCTATTGAGAAGGATGTATGATGATGGAGAACTTCCAAAATGTAAAGTTTTTCTTGACAGTCCTCTCGCAATATCTGCTACAAGGTTATTTTTGCAGTTTTCAGAACATTTTAACGAAGAAGTAAAAAGATTAATAGAGAGAGGACATAATCCCTTTGTTTTTCCGGATGTGTATTTCACAACCTCAGTTGAGGAGTCAAGGAAGATTAACGAAATTGAAAGTAATGCTATAATCCTTGCTGGTAGTGGTATGTGTAACGGAGGGAGAATAAAACACCATCTAAAACATAACCTATGGAGAGAAAATGCATCTGTTATATTTGTAGGTTATCAGGCAGTTGGGACACTGGGAAGACAGATAGTAGATGGTGCAAAAAAGGTTAAAATATACGGAGAAGAGATAGCAGTCAAAGCAAAAATATACACGATAAACGGCTTTTCAGCCCATGCAGACCAGTCAGGATTACTACAGTTTTTAAAATCATGTAATAATATCCAGTTAGCATACCTAATCCATGGTGAACCAGAGATTATGAAAGATTTTAAGGAAGCTATAGAGAAAGATGTAGCTATAAACTCCCACATTGTAAAAAAATCAGAATACATATATATTAATTAGTAAGAAATCTGGAGGTTTCAAAGTGCCGACAGTTGAAGAAAGGGTAGACAGATTAGAGAATCTTTTAGAAAACTTTACAAACATGGTTGCGGTTGAGTTTAATAAAGCATTTACAGCTATAACAAGAGTATCTTTAAGACTTGAAGAAATGGCAATTAGAATGGAAGAGCAACATCAAAAATTCAGGCAGGAATTAAAAGAATCCCATGAAGCTTTCAAACAGGAGATGAGAGAATCCCACGAAGCCTTTAAGCAAGAGATGAGAGAAACCCATGAGAAATTCATGGAAAAGATGGAAAAACAGCATCAGGACTTCAGAAGAGAGATGCAAGAATCCCATGAAGCTTTCAAACAGGAGATTAGAGAGTCCAGTGAATCATTCAAACAGGAGATAAGAGAATCCCACGAAGCCTTCAAGCAAGAGATGAGAGAATCTCACCGGCAGTTTATGGAGAGGATGGAGAAACAACAACAAGATTTTGATAAAAGGATGGAAGAAAACTTTAATAGATTGGCAGAGGAAAGGAAGGAGAGAGATAAGAGATACGAAGAAGAGAAGAAGGAGATCCAAAGAGAGTGGAACAAAAAATGGGGAGAGCTGTCAAACAAGCTTGGAACTATAGTTGAAGATATAATTTTTCCGGCAACGGAGCCAGTTTTAACATCTTACTTTAAATGTGATTTAGATACTCTTTCTATGAATGTGAAGAGAAAAAAAGGAAGCTTAAAAGATGAGTTTGATGTTATAGCTGTAAGTGAAGAAGCAAAAACTGTTTTTTTAATTGAAGTTAAATCTACACCAAAGATTGAGTACATAAATGAATTTAAGGATAAAAAAGTTGAGAGATTTAAAACTCTCTTTACAGAGTATAGAGATTATAAGTTAGTCTTAATATTTGCATCTCTGAGATTAGAAGATGACATAGTCAACTATCTTACAAAAAATGGTATATACGCAATGGCTTACAGAGAATGGGAGTATATGGATATTTTAAATTTTGATAAACTAAATAAGGAGGTAGTTTAGTTGTTTGACCTACAGAAATTTTTAGAGAATGACAAACTTGTAATTGGTGGAAAAGAGTTCACATCAAGGCTTATAGTTGGTTCCGGAAAATACAAGGATTTTCAGCAGACAAAGGAAGCAACGGAAGCTTCCGGAGCACAGATGATAACAGTTGCTGTTAGAAGAGTAAATATTACAGACCCTACGAAAGATAACCTTTTAAACTACATTGACACCTCAAAGATAATGATACTTCCAAACACAGCTGGGTGTTATACGGCAGAGGAAGCAGTTTTAACGGCAAGACTTGCAGCAGAGGCATTAGGGCACAAGTTTGTTAAATTAGAAGTTATAGGAGACCAAAAAACATTATACCCGGACATGATAGAAACATTAAAAGCGGCTGAGATACTTGTAAAAGAGGGATTTGTAGTTTTACCTTACATAACAGATGACCCTATAATGGCAAAGAGATTTGAAGATATAGGATGTGCAGCAGTTATGCCACTGGCAGCTCCAATTGGCTCTGGACTTGGACTACAAAATCCTTATAACATAATATTTATAAAGGAAGCTGTTAAAGTCCCTGTTATAGTAGATGCTGGAATAGGGACAGCTTCAGATGCTGCTATTGTTATGGAGTTAGGAGTTGATGGAGTATTGATGAACACAGCAATAGCTCAGGCACAAGATCCAATAAAGATGGCTGTAGCTATGAAACATGCTGTTATATCTGGAAGACTTGCATACTTAGCTGGAAGAATACCTAAAAAGATGTATGCTTCAGCCTCATCTCCTATGGAAGGTATAATCGGTAGATAAAAAATGTTATCCTTTAAAGGATACTCAAAGGAAGATTATATTCAGATGTTAGGTCAGACAGTAGATAGGGTTTTGGGAGGGGAATGTTTAATCATCTTTTTTGGTTCTATCACTGATGATAGATTTAGTAAAATATCTGATATAGATATTGCGGTTATGTGTAATAATGAAATTTCAGCTATAAAAATGCTTGAGTTGGAAGAGGAGATAGAAAAACTTCCTATACTCAAAGAAGTGGATATAGTAGATATCAGGAAAGTTAAAAATCCGGAATTTCTAAAAAATATATCAAGAGGGCTAATTTGGAAAAGTTCAACAGAAGTTATGAAAGATTTTCAAAAGCTCTTAAGAAATTTAAAGAAGTAGTAGACACTCCTTTGTTAAGTGAAATTTTTAGCGATGAGTTTATTGTAGAGATAACTACAAAGAGGTTTGAATACACATACGAAGCTATGTGGAAAGCAGTTAAGGAGTTTTTAAGAAATAGAGGCTTAGAGTGTAACTCTCCAAAATCTTGTTTTAAAGAGCTTCTTAAGGAAGGTGTAATAGACCAGGAAGTTGAAAAAACACTTTCTGAGATGGTGTTACTGAGAAACTACCTCGTCCATGTTTACGATGAATCTCAAGCTAAGGAGATATATAACCGGATAAAAGAGTTAGATATTCTAAAAACTTTTGAGGTAGTCTATAGAGGTTTAAGAAGTTGAAAACTGCGATAGTTATTCCGGCTCGTAGAGGCTCTACAAGGCTTAAAGATAAACTACTTCTAAAAGTAAAAGATAAACCTATTATTGCCTACACAGTAGAAAACTGTCTTAAAGTCAAAGGTATAGACAGAGTTATAGTTGCATGTGATGATGAAGAGTTTAAAAAAGTTTTAAAAGATTATCCAGTAGATATTATACTCACACCAACAGAACTTCAAAGTGGAAGTGATAGAGTAGCCTTTGCCGTTAAAAATCTTGATTTTGACTTTGTTGTCAATGTCCAAGCAGATGAACCGCTTTTAAATCCAGAGGATATACACAAGGTTGCCGAAGGTTTAAGAGAGTATCCCGTAGCCACTCTTGCATATCCAATAGAAAACGAAGAAGACTACCTAAATCCAAATGTAGTGAAAGTTGTTCTTGATAGAGAAAGTTGTGGAATATACTTTTCACGAAGTTCAATACCATTTTACCGGGATATAGATTTCAACACTCTAAAAAATCTAAAATATCCACTTAAACATATAGGTGTATATGGATACAGGAAAGATGTTCTGTTAACATTTGCTTACTCAATGGAAAAATCACCGATTGAAGAGATAGAGAAGTTAGAACAGTTAAGACTATTATATAATGGCTACAAAATAAAAGTGTTTATAGCATCAAAAGATACAGTAGGAATAGATACAAAAGAAGATTTTGAAAAATTCTGTACCCTCATCTAACCTTCCACGATTTTTTTACGAAAAAGAATTAAATTATTTATATAAAAATAAAATGGAGGCGTTAAATTGAGATTGATTAAAAGTATAATTCTTATTTTATTAGTCCCATTTTTGTATGTAAAAGCAGTTGATGAATTATATATAAAAGTTAAAGTAGAATCTATTGATAAAGCGTCAAATACGATACATGCAACCGGTTTAACTGGTCCATGTAAAGGTTATCATCTCAAACTTAAAGGAGACTTTAAAAAGGCAGATATAAAAAAAGGAGATGAAATTTTTGTATCTATAAATAGCAATGTATGTGAAAATAACGGTGTTTATGAATTGAAAGAGGTGTCACCATGAAGAAATTGGAAGTTTTAATTTCTTTAATTGTTTTAGCTTTAACAAAATCTATAATAGCTGCTAATATGTCAGATTACTGTTATACACCACCGTTTATGGGAACTTCTGTTGCTCCTAATGTATTATTGGTTGTAGATGTCAGCGGTTCCATGTCATGGTGTGCCTATAATCCTAGTAGTGATAAATCTGGATGTTGCTCTTCCTCATCTGGATGTGGATGGACTTATCAAGGCACTGAGGAAGGGTACTTTGATCCTACAAAAGTTTACAAATATCAATCTCAATCTCAATCTAAATCTCAATCTAAATCAGGTGTCTGGGTAGAAACTACAGGAACACCTGCAAGCTGTCCAAAAACATCTGGAGATATAAATACAAATAGTTTATATCAGGGTTCTTGTCTTAACTTTCTTTATATGACAAGGATAGATTTAGTAAGATGGGCATTGACAGGTGGAACACCTAGTAGTTGTTCAAATGGACAGCCTTCTCAATGTGATCCGGAATTATACCCTTCAAATAATAACCAATTGAGTTGTGATAGTAGTGGTTGTACTTTGCAAACATATAAGGGAGTTCAAGTTAAGGCTCGATGGGATAGAATTACTGGCAATAATGGAGGGCTTTTATACCAGCTTAAAAATCTGTCGTTAAAACCAAGATTTGGTGTTATGTTTTATTCAGGATCTGGTGTTAGAAATACAAAAGTGTACATAGGTGATTTTACAGCTTCAGCCAATTTTGATGGAGTTAATCCCTACAAAAATACTATATCCGCCGTAAACTATATAGATCCATCCGGTTCAACACCTACGGCTTTAGCCCTTTGGGATGCTTATAACTATTTTGCTCAAAAAAGTCCACAGTATGGAGGCTTTCAGCCTCAAACGGGGAATGGTTCAGAATGGAAAAATCCAATGTATCAGTGTTTTGATGATAATAACGACGGCAACTGTCAAGGAAATGAATTTAAACTGGTTCCATGCGCAAAAAACTTCGTAATACTTCTAACAGACGGACAGTGGAATACTGGAGCCAATGGATATAATACATGTAGTATAGATAGTGGTTACGAAAATGCTTCCGCTGATCCTGTTGTCCCAGCTTACTGGCTTCATAAGAAAGGTTTCACTAATCAAAAAACCAATATATTCTCGTATGTAGATGCTCTCTACGGTATAGGACTTTGGCTTGGTGGAACTGGAGAAAGATCTCTCAAAAATGTTGCAATGTATGGCTCTTTTGATAGAAATAAAAACTGGCCAGACAGTTTATCAGATTACCCTAAGGTTCAATGCGGTCCTATAACAGACTGCTGTAATTCTAACAATTGTGGCAAAGGCTCACCATGTGCCAATCTTCCTTCATCTTCGCCAGATTGGGATAAAGATGGCAACGGTATTCCGGATACTTTCTTCTCAGCTTCGGATGCAAAAAAGATTAAAGAGTCAATGATGAGTGCAATACTTGACATTCTAAGACGTGCTTCTTCCGGATCAACTGTTGCAACCCTTTCTACAAAAACTGCAATATCTTCCTTACTGGTTCAGCCATACTTCTATCCATCTTATACCGATAGTAAAAATAACACTGTTTCATGGATAGGATTTTTAAGATCCTTTTGGGTAGATCCAAAGAATGATACAAGAGAAGATACAAACCCTAATAAAATACTAAATCTAAATTCAGATAAAATCTTTCAAACATACTTTGATACGAATTCAAATGAAACAAAAGCTGCTTTATTAGACAGCAGTTCAACCTGTCAATCAACCGGCACAAAAAAGTTAAACGAGTTAATACCTATCTTCAATAGCTCTTGCTGGCTTTCTACCTGCGATCCTTCCTCCGATAGGAAGATTTACTTTAACAGCGGCACATCCTTAAAAGAATTTTCAGAATCAAATAGTACAGATTTAGAGAATATTTGGGATTATGTTGATGATAACACTTCAAACAACTCTATTAGTTCAGATACAGCTAAATGTGTAATTAGGTATCTAAGAGGTGAAGACCTGTCAAATGATACCACCTGCCAATCGGTTTTATATGTACAAAGAAGCTTGAATGTTAATATAAAGGATTTTGGGTGCTCTTCTACTGATAATATTAAAAAGTGGAAACTTGGAGATATAATCTATTCAACGCCTTCTGTAGTAAGTAATGAACCTCTTAGAACCTATCATTTGAAATATGGGGATAACACTTATTATCAGTATATATCTTCAACCAATTATAAAAACAGACCTTCTTATGTGGTAGTTGGTGCTAATGATGGTATGTTACACTTCTTCCGAATGGGAACAATTATAGATCAATCTAATACAGATCAGAATAACCCGGTAAAACTTCAAAACTCTCCCGCCGATCCTGCTAATGATGAAATTGGAAAAGAAGAGTTTGCATTTATTCCAAAATATGCCATTCCTTATCTTTTGTGGTATGGTAAGCAAGATTACTGCCACATTCCAACAATTGATAGCAGAACTTTTATATTTGACACATCTATTGATGGATCAGCTACTGATACCAAAACCAAAGATTCATGGAGAACTGTACTTGTAGGCGTTATGGGTTTTGGTGGCAAAAGCATACAGATAGGAAGCCAAACTTACAGCTCCTCTATATACGTATTAGACTTAACAGACTGGTTAAACGGAACCACTACTACCCCGACACTGCTATGGGAAAAACCTCTTCCAGATAACACTTTAACACTCTCTTACCCATCTGTTGTGAGAATAGGGGACTATAATAATAATGGCAATTGGTATGTAGTTATAGGCAGTGGACCAAAAAATCCAAGCCCTTCGTCTGACTCAGATTTTTCATCTTCGCCGAAACTGTACTTTTTTGACTTAAAAGACGGCACTTTAGTTAAAACATTAAACATATCTCTACCTAACAACACTGTTGCAGCTGTAGCAGACAGCATGCCGGTTGATGTAGATTATGACTACTCTGATGATGCTATATACTTTGGAGTATATGGATTACAAAAACAAGGAAACAATTGGTATAACTATAGCAATTTTTACAGATTGGTTATAAAAAATAAAGCCATCGGCAATCTTTCAGATTCAGATATAACCGTAGCGGTTGATATGAGTAGTTTTAAGAACAGTAACCATATTCCACCTATAACTGCTGCTCCTACTTTCACAAAAGATGAAACTGGCAAACTCTGGGTTTTCTTCGGAACAGGAAGGTATCTAACAGAATCTGATAAATCCTTGTCCTACAATAACTACTTTATAGGATTTAAAGACCAATGCTGGGATGGAAGTTGTTCTACCGCATATACAAAAACAGATTTCACTGATACTACATCAGAAAATATCCAAGCCACTATTACAGATATAAAGCAGATGTGTATTTGCGATACATCAGGTTGCAGTAATAGAGATATAGTTTACTACGCATCCGGTAACGAGCCGGCTGAAGTCCAAAAGGGCTGGTACAAAACTCTTACAAACGAAGCAGTTATCTCTCAAGGAATAGTGTTTGGCTCCATATTAGACTTTTTAACATTTGTACCTCCTAATGATATATGTGCATTTGAAGGAAGTTCTAATTTGTATGCACTATACTATAAATCCGGTACTGCATATCCAAATCCTGCTATACTCTCTCCTTCTGCTGTAACAGGAACGATCGAAATAGGACAAAATGTAACAGTAAATCCAAAAATATCTCTTGGAACCGGAATACCGCCAACTGGCAATCCTTTCCAAGTATCTGTCAGTCAGAACAATCCTAATCAGTACGAAAAATTCATACAGCTCTCTACAGGGGCAATTTTGAGACAAAAACAACAACCAGTACCAACTTCAAAAGGTAGATTTAAACTATGGATAGAAAAGTAAAAGCTTATACGATTTTTGAAATATTAGTAGCACTCATAATAATTGGAATACTTATGGCAGTAGTTATCAGACCTATACTTATATTTGTTGCAAAGCAGCGATTAAATCAAGCTACCAATATCGTAGTAGCTACACTCAACGAAACAAAAGCATACTCTATCATGAAAGATAATCTTATGGGAATACAAGCGGATCAAAATACAGGAATCATCCACCAATTTATAGATAAAAACAATAATTGTCAATATGATAGCGGAGAAAACTATAGAGATATAAACCTCCCTACTAATATAATTTTTATAAATGATATTTTCTTTCTGTTTGATAGAAGAGGATATCCTGTTAATGCAAGTTGCGGTTTGGGACCTGGACCTGTTGTTTTAAAAAATAACTATGATATGTATAAAACTATCTGTGTAGATAGATACGGTAGAATAAGAGTTTTGGAAGGTAATGTATCATGCAACTAAATAAGAAAGATGGATTTACACTGATAGAGCTTTTAATAGCATCTTTGATTATTATCTTTATATCTCTTGGATTTTTGAGAGGTATAATTTTTTTTATGCAGTATAATATGCAAATAAAGATGAAAGACAAAGCAACAGAGGTAAATAAAGCTTTTACAGAGTATTTTTACACTTTACCATATAATCAAATAAATCCAACCACTTATGCAAATAACTGGGATTACTCAACTTGTACAATAACCTCTCAAAACTGTAGTTTTGAAAATTCCGATAGTGATGGTGATGGTATTCCAGATTTTTATGACCCTTACAACGGAGATAATAACACATTTTACTCAAATCCTCTATCGGTTGCAGGTTATTTATCAATTCAACCTCAAAATAATACATCACAAACTTGCAGTTGTACAATGTTTAGTTCTTGTCCTTCAGGTTTACCTAACTTATGTATAGCTTCGATAAAATCAGATATATCAAACTCTCAGATGAGAATATATACAGCCATAACTATAGCTAAGATAGCGAACACAACATTAGAATCTGGAAAAGCCATCGGTGTAACTACTTGGTATTTTGATCCTATAACAAAAAAGTATAAATCTATAAGAAGTGTAGTTTTTAGGGAGAATAACCAATGAAAAATAAAAAAGGTTTTACTATAATTGAGCTATTAGTTGTAATGGCAATATCTATGATTCTCGCCGGAGCTATGTATAGCTTTTATACTACAATAGTTAGTGAAAACTTAACACGCTCTATAACTGCAAAAAAGCAGCAGGACATATATATATATTTAAATCAGTTTATAAAAGATTTATCTACAATAGGCTTTGGAGTAGATATTGATAAATTAAAGATATCTGGAGGAAATACCTGTCCTCTTGATAGCATAAATAATCCATTTTTAACAAGATGCAGTGACGGTAGTAACGATAAGCTTTATTTTATATCTCTTGCTTCAAGATCTGAATCAAATTCTGGCTGCTGGGGGTTTGTGGGTAATGATGGAAATATAAAGATGTCTGATATCGGTGTATCTAATTTTTTATCAAAGCAGTGTACACCTGTAAAAGATAATTACTTATTTTTAAGCATATCAAAAGCAAATAAAGGTATTTTCTTATATGATCCAGCTTCTCCTGATACCACAAAGGCTAATAGCTATGTATTTTATATAGGTAATAAAACATATCCGGATGACTTTATAGTCCAATACTATACCGATACTAATAATTTACCATCTGAATGTGCTTCTGGAACGTATAATCTTGAAAGAAAAGTAGGAAATGATGTGGCAAGTCCTATAGTATCCTGTGTATTAAACTTCCAAGTTAGATATGTTGATCTTAATGGTAATATATCTACATCAATAACAGATATAAATAATCTAAATGCTATAAAAATATGTATGATACTTCAAGTTGGTGGAAGACAGAGAACACAGGAAACTCCACCTAATTATAGCTCAAATAGTGGATGTGGTAGCTTTAATTTTTCTAATTATGATTGGAGGTATTACAGATGGGCAGTAGTAGAACAGACAATACCACTCTTAAATATAAGATAAAATCTCAAAAAGGTGCAACACTAATTTTTGCAATAGCAGCTTCTTTACTTTTATTAATTGTTTTAGGAGGTATTTACTATTTTGCTACAAAGTTTTTTAAAACTTCTGAAGATATAAAGGTGTATTCCAGCTCAAGGGATGCTGCAGCCGGAGCAGTTAATTATGCTGTAGTTCAGATAATTCAAAATAAATTAAATTTAGGAAATTTGGGACAGTGTACAGGGTCCGGATCTCAACCTGATATTACTTTGAAATACAAACTTTCCAATGATCCAAATCTTTATACTGTGACAGTGAAAGTTTGTTTTATAGGTTATCAGGTAAATCCTGGATACGATATAGCAGGCGTTGCATATTCAACACAAAAAGCTGGAGGAAAAGGAGAAGTATATTCAATAGTTGCAAAAGCAACAGGACCACTTAACACAGTTACAAAAATAGAGGCTTCTTATGTCAGATAAACGTAAAAAAATCGTGAAAAGGTATTGCAGATTTTTGATTTTTACTTTATAATTAATAGTTGTAAATTAAATCTTTTTAGGAGGTAAGAATCATGGAAAAGTTAAGGTCTCAGAAGGGTTTTACCCTCATTGAGCTACTCGTTGTTATCGCTATTATAGCGATACTGGCATCTATTGCCATTCCTCAGTACATGAAGTATCAAAGGAAGGCAAAGGTTAGCTCCTATGCAGAACCTGTTGCAAGAGCATGTTTGATGGATGCAGTAGCTTACTGTATCGAAAATCCTACTGTTGCTAATCTCACTTCCGTTTCGCTTAAAAATTGTGTATCTGGTGTTACCACCCCTGGTGGTGTTGTCGGTTTAAGTAGAAATAATATCGCTTGTGATACTACAGGAAGTTTAACAGGTGGTACGGTAATAGGATCTTTAGACAATGTTACCGATTATACAGCAGTATGTACTGTTCAGACTGGCGGATTTAAATGTACAGTTGAGTAATTTAAGTTGTATCTTCAGGGAGGGTTTTACCCTCCTTTTTTTATTGGTGGGAGTAAAGTTAAATGAAAAAAATAGGGGGTTTTACAATAGTAGAATTAGTTGTAGTTATTGCTATAATCTCTATACTTGCTGGTTTATCTATTCCCATATATATGAAATATCAGCAGAAATCAAAGGTATCCTCTTATGCTCTTCCGGTTGTAAAAGCCTGTGCTTATGATGCTGCCGGGGTGTGTCAGGAGTTACAGTTATCTTCTAACACATCTATAGATATATCTACATTAAAAAATTGTCAAAATACAATCGTTCCTTACGGAAGTTTGACTGTTAATTTAAGCGGTTCTGTTATATGTCAGTCTGATGGTTATGTTAATGATGGAACAATTAGAGGTATCTTAAATGGTATAACTGACTATACAGCCATTTGTATATTAAATAATAAAGGTATAGAATGCACAGTAAGATAATTTACTTTGTTTTAGCGTTTTTCGGATTTATTTATACATACAGTTTGTTTCCAGTTTTTTCCACAGGTGACGGTGGCGGATTAATTACTGCATCTTATCTACTGGGGATTGCCCATCCACCAGGATATCCTTTTTACCTCCAAATATCCAAAATTTTTACTTTTCTTCCTAATGGTAATATAGGGATAAGAATAGGCTTACTTTCTGTTTTTTTCTCTGTTTTATCTTTATTTATTCTTTATAAAATAACATTAAAGCTGACAAACAAACCTATCCTTAGTATCACACCTTTACTTTTTTTAGGGGTTAGTTATTCTTATTACTTTAACTCTGTAGTAGAAAAGTTCTATACTCTGAATCTATCTATTATACTGCTGTTATTCTTTATCGGAATGAAGCAGATACTATTTGATAAACTTGATAAGAGAGATGTTTTATTTTCTGCCTTTATTTTAGGATTGGCAACATCTATTCATCATACTGCTTTATTTATGACAGTTCCGTTGATATTGGTGGGACTTTTTTATTACAGAGATTTTTTAAAAGTTATTCCTCATAGTATTTTTATGTTTCTACTTGGATTTAGTGTAAATATCTATCTTTATATAAGAAGTTTGAAGGATAGCTTTTCAGCAGCTCATAAAGCAGATAATTTAGACAGATTTATAGCTATTATACTTCGTAAATTTTATGGAAGTTCATCTTCCCTTGATGCTCCAATATCAGCTATAGCAACCTTTGATGGCTTTTACCACTCTATAAAAAATTTATTTACATTAACTGTTGCAAACCTAACGTACGGTTCAATTTTACTATCCATTTTAGGATTATATTACCTCTATAAACTCAATAAAAAATTACTTTTATTTTTTGTATTAACACTCTTTATGTATGGTTTTTTTCTTGCTAAAATTACATTAAGCAGTAAATATAATCTTTCGACTGCTTATGTATCTGCAAATCAGTATTTCTTACCTTTTCTTTCTTTTATTTGTATAACTATATCCTTAGGAGTTGTTTATATAGTAGATTTATTAAAAAAACTTCAACTTATAACTGCTTCTAGAACTTTTGTATTCTCTATTATGGTTATACCTTTTACAACCTTACCACTAACTTTCATCTCAACAAACCACAAAAAAAATTGGGTTCCATACTACCACTCTAAGGGTTTACTAAGTATAATGCCAGTTTCTTCTCTCGTATCAACCTATGGAGATAACCATACCTTTGAACTTTGGTATCTAAAATTAGTAGGCAGATATAGAGATGATGTATGCCATATAACTACCCATTATTATAATACCCTCTCATGGAGAGTTGAAGGATGTAAACCTAAACAGCTGTATAAACCTCTTATTCCAGAATTTTTTAATGGAGAGCTTGTCTCATTATCTGAGAAAAATAAATTTCTTTCAACGGTAGCACTGTCTAAAGAACATCCATTGTCCGCCATTTTTTATCATCAACCATATGAATTTATATTTTTCTATAAAGAAAAAAATAAAAAAGATCAAGAAATACAATTTTTTGATAAATTAAATCAAGAAAAATTTAAATTTTTAACACCGGAAGTTTGCTTAACCCATGAGACTGATGATCCTTTTACAATAGAAATGTGTAATTTCTTTTCTAATAGTTATCTAGTAGTAGCTTCTACAATAAAGCCTGTATTTTTATTAAACAGTCAAAAATTAACCATAGATGCTGATATATCTTATGGAAAATTTGTAGCACCATTTAAGCTTGAAATCTATATTAATCCATTAAATGCAAGTTATATAGAGATGTATAAAGCTATCAGAGCATATAATAAAAGAGAATTTTATCTCTATGAGGAAGATAGATGATAGATTTAGTAAAAAAGATAACTATTTTACTTCTGTTTCTGGTTTTATCTTTAATAGTAAGAGAGATATTTACACAGAGAGAATTTATAAATATTGCTAAAAATCAGTCTGGATTAAACGCAGTAAAATCTTATGAAAAAGTAATTTTATCTTATGTTCCTTTCAGCCCTTATAACCAAAAAGCTGTTGAGGGTATGATTAATATATGTAAAACTTTACAGAAAGAAGATGAGAAACTTTACTGTTATGAGACATTAAGGTCTGATCTGATTCAAATTAGGAGTTTTTATCAACCTTTTTCTAATATTTTAAATGAGATAACTCCGGAGATTGCAAAGTTAAGAACAAATCAAATGATAGAGTGGGAAAAAAACGATTATTCAGAAAGTGATTTTGAAAGGTTGTATAAACATCAACTTAATTTACTTAATTACGATAATGCACCATCAAATTTTTGGAGTTTTATAACAGTAATATCTTTGATATTATGGATAATATCTGTGGCTGTAGCTATATACAAAAATACTCTTATAGGAACTGCCGGATTTTTGTTATTTTTTAGTTTATGGATTTTAGGGTTGTTTATGGCATGAAGGTTTTAATCCTAAATAGGAGATGTGTTAAAAACAGCCAAAAAGGTGGTGCCGAAATATACACATACCAAATAGCAAAGGGATTGGTAGAAATTGGCTGGACAGTTGAATGGTTTTCCTCTATGGAAAGTGGATTATTACCAGAAGAGTTTATAGATGGAATAAAATTTATACGAAAAGGTAATGAATTCACAACTCATTTTTATGGACTTCTGTATGCCTTAAAAAAGGAAAAAGACTGGCTTATTATAGATGAATTTAATGGAATAGGATATTTTGGTTTTTTATTTAAAAAAAGCATCCTACTTATTCATCAAATCTACGGAGAATTTTGGATTCAAGAATTTGGAATATTAGGAAATTTATTTAAATTTTTAGAAAAATTACTTTTATGGTTCTATAGAAATAGATTAACGATAACTGTCTCTAATTCTACCTTAGAAGATTTGAAAAAATTAGGTTTTATAAATATAAAAATAGTGCCAAATGGCTTAGAAATTGAACCATTAGAAAATTTACCAAAGAAAAATAAAAACTTTACAATGATCTACTTAGGAAGATTGAAAAAAACAAAAAATCCAGAAGATGCTATACTTACTTTCTTAGAGGTAAAAAAACAAATTCAAGATGCAAAGTTAAATATAGTTGGTACAGGTCCCTTGGAAAATTATTTGAGAGATAAATATTCTTCAGTAGAAGGGGTAAATTTTTATGGCTATGTAGATGAATTAAAAAAATATGAACTCTTAAAAGAATCTCATGTGTTACTAATACCAAGTATAAGAGAAGGATGGGGACAGGTAGTAATTCAAGCAAATGCTGTTGGGACAATAGTAGTTGGTTATAATGTCCCTGGATTAAGGGATAGTATTTTAGACGGTAAAACAGGTTATTTGGTTAATAATGTTAAGGAAATGATAGATAAGGTTATTTTTTTAAGTAAAAATAGAGATATATATGAAAAAATGCAATATGAAGCATTAAAATGGGCTAAAAATTTTTCTTGGGAAAAAACAAAACAAGAGTTTATTAAAATTTTAAGGGAACTGAAATGAAAGTCCTTATAGTGCTACCTACCTATAACGAAGCTGATAACATAAATAAGGTTTTAGACAATCTATTAAATTTTGACTTTTTAGATGTTTTAGTAGTTGATGATAGCTCTACAGATGGTACAGTTGATATAGTTAAAAGCTGGATAAAAAAAACAGATAGAGTTAATCTTATACAAAGACCAGCAAAACTTGGATTGGGAACTGCATATATAACCGGATTTAAATGGGGACTGGAAAGAGATTATGATTTATTTTTTGAGATGGATAGTGATTTATCTCATAACCCTAACGATATACCAAAGTTTATAGATAAGATAAACGAGGGTTTTGATGTTGTTATAGGTTCAAGATATATGAATAACACTATAAGTGTGGTTGGTTGGGATTTTAAAAGACTTCTTCTGTCAAAATTTGCCAATTGGTATGCAACCACTATACTTGGGTTAAGAGATTTATCCGATATAACAAGCGGATTTAGATGTTATAGAAGAAAAGTTTTAGAAACAGTTATGCTTGATAAAATTAAATCAAATGGATACTCTTTCCAAATAGAGATGGCATATAAATCTTATAAACTTGGATTTAAAGTTGGAGAAATTCCTATAATATTTTACGAGAGAAATGGTGGCTCTTCAAAGATGAGTAAAAAAATAGCCATAGAAGCTGCGATAATGGTCTGGAGGTTAAAGTTTGGAAGAATTTAAAAACAATAAATTCAAAAACTATCAGAATTACTTGGCAGAAATAAAAAGGAGTGGCGTCAAACCTTTTTTTGAAGATTTATCTCAGAGAAGTTTTTTATTAAAAAAAATATATTACAGATTAACAAATATATCTGTAAAAAAATTAAAAACCATCCCAAAAATTTCTCAAGCATCAAACATACTTGACATTGGTTGTGGTACAGGAGATACTTTAAGGTATATCAAAGAGTATATAAATCCAGATGCAAAATTTTATGGTATAGATATAGATAAAAATCCATATCTACCGGACTTTGTAGAGTTTAAAAGTTACAATATAGAACATAGCTCTCTTCCATATGAAGATAATACTTTTGATATTGTTATTTCAAACTTTGTCTTGGAACATTTACAAAATCCACAAAAACTCTTTGAAGAGTCTTTTAGAATATTAAAAAAAGGTGGTTATTTTTATTGTAGTACAGAATACTATACATCTTTATTCTGTCCAGATTATTGGAACTTTTATAGCGACCCAACTCATGTTAGACCATGGACTAAAAGATCTTTAAAAAATTTATCAAATTCTACGGGTTTTAAAATCTATAAAGTTGGAATTATAAGATGGTGGGAGTTTTTACCTGTTCTTCCTATTGTTCCAATTTTAAATTTAACAAAATCTAACTTTTCGTTTATTCCTTTTGAAATTTTAGGGAGAACTGTTTATTTAATAGCAGTAAAGCCATGAAAATATTACATCTTATATATGACCATGTTAATAATCCGTGGGTGGGTGGTGGTGGTGCTGTCAGAGTTTATGAGATATACAAGAGATTATCAGAGAGAGGGCATGTTATTACAGTTATAAGTGGTAATTATCCTGGAGCTAAAGATTATAAGGTAAATGATAACTTTGAGTATAAGTTTGTTGGAAGTCAGAAAAATTACATAATCAGTACATTCTCTTATGCTTTTTATACCAATAGATTATTAAAAGATATACATAAAAATTATGATGTTATAGTTGAAGACTTTGCACCTTGGAATCCAATTTTTTCCTATAAATTTGAAGAATATACAAAAGTGATATTGCAAATTCAATTGTATGCAGGTTTGGAGATTTTAAAAAAATACAATATCATTGGAGTTCCTTTTTTTTTAATAGAAAAATTTTATCCTAAAAGATTTAAAAATATCATTGTAGTAAATGAAGTTTTGAATAAAAAATTTAATATAAATGGGTATGTTATTCCTAATGGAGTTGACTTTACAGTAGAAAATAATGCAGTTTTTGATGGTAAATATTTAGGATATTTAGGGAGAGTTGATATTATTCAAAAGGGCTTAGATATAGCTGTAAATTCCATGAAAAATATACCAGATGTTGATTTTATAGTAGCTGGTAATGGAAAGGATAAAGATAAGTTTATTAAACTTATTAAAAATATTCCAAATATAAAGTATGTAGGTAAACTATCTGGTGAGGATAAAATTAACTTTATAAAAAATACTAAATTTTTACTTATACCATCGAGATTTGAAGGACAAGGGATAGTTGCTCTTGAGGCTGCTGCTATGGGTAAGCCTGTCAT
Source organism: Hydrogenothermaceae bacterium (assembly GCA_026418455.1). GTDB lineage: Bacteria > Aquificota > Aquificia > Aquificales > Hydrogenothermaceae > JAOABC01. The sequence continues at coordinate 499,290 of JAOABH010000004.1, read as the reverse complement.
TGTTTCCGATATTCCGGAGTTAAAATATGTGGTAGAAAATGGATTTGGAATAAGTTTTAAAAGTGGAGATTCTGTAGATTTAAAGAGGAAAATATTATTTCTCTTAGAACAGCCAGAATTAATAAAAGAGATGGGTAAAAAAGGAATTGAATTTGCCAAAAATTTTACGTGGGATAAAATATCAAAAATTTATGAAAATTATCTTTTGACTGTATTGCAGAAATGATAAGAAACTCTTTTTTACTCGCTATAATGTTTTTTTACGTAAATATTCTTGGGTATGTTTTTCATATTGTAGTAAGTAGAGCCTTTGGTCCGGAAAAATATGGAGAATTTATGGTTATATACTCTTTCATGCTATCTATAGGATTCATATCTGTTATTTATCCTAATTTAACAATTAAGATGGTTATAGAGAATGGAAAGATAAGATATGATATTTTCAGATTTATCAGATTAATATCTATTATTTTAGGAGTTATACTATTAGTTTTAACATTACTAAACATTGAACTGTTAGCTGATTTCCTAAATGTAAAGAAAGAACACTTATTTATAGTTCCGTTTATATGGCTTTTAATATTTATGACATCTGCAGAGAAAGGATTTTTGCAAGCTGTGGAGAAATTTGGTTTATATTCTGCTATAAACTCTTTTGAATTAACAAATAGATTTTTAGTTGCTTTAATTTTCATCTATCTTGGATATGAAATTTTAGGAGTTTTATTTGCTACTTTTCTTGCTCTTTTATCTACACTGATTATCTTAATCTCTATTAATAAAAATTTAGTTGGTAATATAAGTTTTATTAGCTTTAAAAAAGTTATAAGTACTGCTTTGGCAAGTGTGCCAACCGGACTCTTTATCTATGCAGATGATATATTCATAAAAAGGATATTTGATCCCAAAACAGCAGGTTTATATGCTTCTGCTTCTGTAGTTGGAAAGGCTTTCACATGGTTCTGTATAACTATATTTAGTGCTTTTTTTGTAAGAATTATTAAAGATTTCAATAACTATAGGAAAACAATTCTTTCCTATTTTGCTTTTATCCTAATTATCTTTTTAATAACAGAGCTGTTGATTTTAACAATAGGAGAAAAAATTTTTATATTTTTGTTTGGACCAAATTTTCAAGATGCTTTTAGTTATTTAAAAGTATACATTCCTCTAAATATACCCCTGATATTAACAGTCACATTAATAACGGCAAATATAGGTTTGGAGAAGATTACAAAATATGTGTATCTACATCTATTGACTTATTATTTTGGATTTTTAATTCTAAATTTTCCAACACCTTATGAATATCTCTTATACATATTTTTGATAAACTCTGGATATTTGTTTATTTATCTCTTTAAGATATTTAGGAATTAGTAGATTTTTTAAATTTTATCTGAAGATTTTCAAAAGCCGTTAGAATTGATACTACAAAAAATATTATTAAAAACAATCCAAATAATTCATAAATTTTCCCAAAACCCATATTTATCATATAAAATCCTATAACTGGAAGCAATAGAAACATCACTAAATTTTTTGTATCGCCAATAAAATGTAGTTTAAATATATATCCAATAGGAGTAGAGTTTGTTATATTAATAACTCCTTTAAGTAAAACAACTACCAGTAAAATTTTAAGTATAGTAACTATAATTATGGGGAATTTTTGAATGGTTATAATATTTAACATTATGTTATAGATGTCAGCTGTTTTAAATGCTATCTCTACTATTGAAAGTATAAAAATTACATCAAAAATTAGTATAGATAAAACTCCCCATCTATCTATTTTTTCCAATTCATTAGAATACGATTCTTCCACTTTAAAATTCGTAATATCTCTGATTTTTTCTATAAAGTTCTCTCCAATACTATCATCTAATACAACTGGAAATGGCTTGTTATCTTTAAGATTTTTTAGAAGATTTTTACTCTCTATGTTAAACTCTTTAAGTATCTCATATAGATTTGAGAGATATTCATTCTTCTTTAAACTAAGTATATATATCTTCTTCATTTTCTCACCCCTTAATTTATGTAATATCTATTTTATCTAATCTCTTTATAAACTGCATAACTTGAGCTACATTCTTTGGTCTTAATGTTGGTTTTGATCTTTCAAAGTCTATAAGATAGAGCTTTAAATCTTTATCAACAAGGACATTTTTATAGGGTCTGTGCATCTCTTCTTTGTTTATTTTCAGTTTATCAAGTATTCTGGCTTGGTCTAAAAGTTGTTTTAGTAATATCTCTTTGTTTTCTTCATTTAACACATCTATTAGATGTTTTCCCTCTATGTAGTCATACGCTATAAAGTCTTCTCCTATTATTTGAAGTTTTCCACCAATTCCTTCTTTGTTTACAATTTGTAAAATCTTGCCTTCTTTAAGAATAGCATGTCGGTGTATATCTTCTAAAGGAGTTTTAAATGATAGTAGTTTTCCCTCAAAAAATCCTCTATAAACTACTGACCTCCATCCTCCCCCTATCTTTTCTAAATTTTCAATCTTATCTTTTATATCTTCAAATCTCATTTTTTATTTTTTTAAACCTATATGGCTCCAAATCTCTTGGTCTATATTATGAAGGACATACTCCGGAGCCTCAATTTTTGCAATATATTTACCATCTATAACCAATAGATTTCCATTTTCGTCCTTCTCAAAAGTTACATCTATAACTTTGTGTTTTCCTTTATAAACTTCTAATCCATCAGTTTTTTCTTCTATCTTGTCAAATTTCAGCATGTTTGCCTGTTTTTGAATTATATCTTTTATCATATCTTTTTGTGGAAAAGACAAAACTCTCTGACCTATCTCTTCATTATGGTATCTGTCATTTAGCCAGACAAGAATGGTAAATGTTATCACAGATATATCTATAAGTAAAAATGTGTAGAAAAGGGTTTTATTTGAGAAAAATATTATAGTTAAAGCTGTTAGTAAAAATATAGTTGACAATGATATTTTTTTTAACATCTCTGTTTCCTAATAGTTAATTATCTTTGTGTTTGGTGGAATGTTTAGTTCAACTTGAGGCTTTTGAGTTAAAAATTTAAATGTCTTAAATTCAAGTTCTACTCTGTTGTTATCTCTGTCAATAGCCGTTATGCTTTGTATGGTGTTATTCTGTATATAAATATCTATCAGTCTTATATCAGGGTTATTCTTTGGTTTTAATGTTAGTTTTGATTCTGTATCTTGAACAACATCAAAAACAGATTTTAAGGGTTTTGTCTGTAAGAAAATAGCTACTATATCTTCCATGAAGTTGTCTATATCTTTTTTTGATACTATTGCTTGGTTTTCGGAAGGAGTGTATAAGATTGTCTTTTCTTGGGTTGTAAAAAGTATCTGTTGGAAAGGTTGTGAGTAATCTACTCTGATGTTAAATGGTTTTGAAGCAGTTAATGTTCCGGAGAAAATCTCCGGAAGTTTTGAGTCAGATTGGTATGTTTTCTGTATAAATTTTGCTTGTATACCGGAAGATGTTTTAATTTTACTTTCAAGCCAGTCCTTGGCTGTCTGATCTGCATAAGATAGAGAAAAAATAAATAGAAAAATAAACCAAATCTTTTTCATCAGTATAACCACATCGCAAGTTTTTTCCTATATTCTTTTGTTAGAGGGTTATCTTCTCCAAGTAGATTAAATATAGCAACCATTGATTTTCTTGCTCCATCATCTTTAAAGTTTCTATCTTTTTTAACAATCTCTAAGAATAGCTTCAATGCTTCTTCGTAGTTTTCTTCTAATGCATAACAGGAAGCTTGAGAGTATAACATTTCTAAATCATTGTCAAATTTATCTTTTATACATTCTTTTTTAAAGTCTATTAGAGCTTTTAGGCTTTGAGCTTTTGTGAAATACTCTTTTTCATACTCTTTTATTGAGTTTAAAAGATCTAAAGCTTCATCAAATCTCTCTAACTTTATCATAACTTTTGCTGCTTCAAGTGCAAGTTTTCTGTTTTGTGGATATTCTGATAAAGCTCTTTTATATAGGTCATAAGCTGATTGTAAATCTCCACTTTTGATAAAATTATTTGCTTGAATTATATACTCATCTGCTTTTGATTTTACATACTTACTTATTATCTGTCTTACTTGACTTTCCGGAAGAGCCCCAACAAATTTATCTACCACTTTACCGTCTTTTATTATTCTTACATCTGGAATGCCATGGACTCCAAACTCTTGTGCTATATCTGGATTCTCATCTGTATTAACTTTTGCAAGGATAAATCCATACTCATTGGCAAGTTTTTCAAGTATAGGTTTTAAAGCTCTACATGGACCACACCAAGCAGCCCAAAAATCTATAACAACAACATTCTCATAGGACTTTTCAACTATTTCCGAAAAGTTCTCAGTATTTACATCAATTATCATCTCTACCTCCTTCAAAGTTTTTACTATTATTGATCTTTCTTATAATATATTATAATCTTTATCAGATTTTTTTCAAAAAATCTTGTAAGATTTCTCTGTGGTCAAAGACGAGATTTTCAAAAGGTATATCTTCTAATTTGTATATATCTGCTTTCTTGGCATCATCTTTTCCTTCTGGGCTTCCTACCGCTTTACACACAAAAATGATGGATACAGTATGAAATCTTGGGTCTCTGTCCGGTTTAGAGTAAACTCCAAACAACCTTTCAATTTCAACATCTAAATTTATCTCTTCCTTCATCTCTCTTAAAAGGGCATCTTCCACAGATTCGCCGATGTCAACAAACCCTCCGGGAAGTGCTAAACCTTGCGGAAAATTTCTCCTCTCTATCAAAACTATACCTTTAAATAAACCATCTTCAGAAAAAACTTTAACTATTCCGTCAACGGCAACAAAAGGTGTTTTTATAGCCATAATACTCTCCTTTATAGTAAAATTTTCTGTATGATTTATATTATAACTGTAAAGGTATGCCGGAGGTCTTAAGATGAAAACATTAACAAAAGAAGATTTAAAACAACTTTACGATAAAGATTATCCTCTTTGGGTGGAGATAAATCTTGAGCTTATAAAAGATAAAGCTTTTGACCTTGTTGATTGGGACAATATGATTGAGGAGATTGAAGATATGGGAAGATCAGACTTAAAAGCTTGTATAAGCCACCTTGCTGTTATTTTGGAACATCTCTATAAACTTGATAACTTTAAAGATTTAGCCGGAGGAAGAACAGCCGGAGATGGATGGATAAGAAGTATAAGGAATGCAAGGGTTGAAATAGAATTTTTATTGGAAAGTTTCCCAAGTTTAAGGAATAAACTTCCACGAGAAATTAATACTGCTTGGAGTAAAGCAAGTAAGAAATTAAAAGTTTGGATTAAAAATAATGGATTAAATCCTGAAAATTTTTATATTCCACAGGAATGTCCTTACAGTTATGAAGAGATAATGAATAGAGAAATATAGAGGAGGTAAAAGGTGGAGTTTTTTAGAAAAAAAGAGTATGGAGATGTTAAGACAGGTTTAAAGAGAAGTCTTGGATTTTGGGAACTTGTTTTTATTGGCATTGGTGGAATTATAGGAGCTGGAATATTTGTTATAACCGGACAGGCTGCAGCTTCTTATGCTGGACCTGGTATTATTCTCTCTTTTGTATTCTCTGCAATAGCTATTGGTATAACTGCCCTTGTGTATGCTGAGTTTAGTTCTTCTTTTCCTATATCTGGAAGTGCATACAGCTATACTTATGCAACTCTTGGAGAGATTATAGCTTGGCTTGTAGCTTGGAACATTCTCCTTGAGTATGGAGTTGCAGCTGCTGCAGTTGCAACTGGCTGGTCTGGTTATCTTAGAGCTTTTCTGGAAAATAACTTAGGTTTTGTACTTCCAAAAGCATTAACTGGGGCTTTTGATCCTTCTAAAGGAACAGTTATAGACCTGTTTGCATTTTTAGGGATACTTGGGATATTTACTCTTCTTACTATAGGAATAAAAGAGAGTGCAAAGATTAACAACTTTGTGGTAGGACTTAAGATACTGATACTTTTAGTTTTTATATTTATCGGTTTGAAGTATGTAAATCTTGAAAATATAACATCTAATTTTTTACCTTATGGTTGGGAGGGTGTTTGGACTGCTGCCTCTTTAATAGTTTTTGCTTATCTTGGATTTGATGCTGTCTCTACCTTAGCAGAAGAGACAAAAGACCCTCAAAAGACATTACCGAAAGGCTTAATAACATCTCTTGGAGTAAGCACAATTCTCTATATCGCTGTATCTTTTGTTTTGGTAGGTATGTTAAACTATAAAGAGTATGAAGGTAAACCTGATGCCCTTGCCTATGCTATGTATCAGGTAAATGAGAAATGGGTTGCGGACTTTATCTCTATTGGAGCAGTTATAACAATAACTTCTGTCATGCTTGTTATGGGAATAGGATTTACAAGGGTTCTCTATGCCTTATCCCGTGATGGACTTTTATTTAAGTTTTTCTCAGATATACATCCTAAATTCAAAACACCGTATAAAGCAACTATAACAGGTGGTATATTTTTGTCAATACTTGCTGGAATACTGCCTTTGAAAGTGTTGGCAGAGCTTGTTAATATTGGAACTCTTTTTGCTTACTTTATGGTAGGTGTTGCTGCAATAGTAATAAGACAAAAAAAAGATTACTCTCCTTTATTTAAAGTTCCAGCTCCAAACATACTTCTACCTCTAAATTTAATCTTTCTACTTTTAATAATGGCAGGACTTCCTCTGGATACATGGATAAGATTTATGATTTGGAGTTTTATAGGAATGACTATTTATGCTATTTACGGATTTAAAAATAGTATTTTAGGTAAACAATAGATATAAAGCCCCCTTTGGGGGCTTGATTGATTATTTTATTATAGGTATAAACTCTACGTCTTTTATCTCTTCTTCTTTCACAGCTTCTTGAACATTTTGAGATATTCTATAAGCACAGAACGAAGGTCCACACATAGAGCAGAATTTAGCAGATTTATAACCTTCCTGAGGTAAAGTTTCATCGTGGTATTTTCTTGCAGTCTCAGGGTCTATTGCAAGCTCAAACTGTCTTTCCCAGTCAAAGTTATACCTTGCTTTTGACATCTCGTCATCCCACTCTTTTGCACCTTTTCTGTGTCTTGCAAGGTCTGCTGCGTGAGCTGCTATTTTGTATGCTATCAATCCCTGTTTTACATCTTCGGCGTTAGGTAATCCGAGGTGTTCCTTAGGTGTAACATAACAAAGCATTGAAGCTCCATACCATCCTGCCATTGCAGCACCTATTGCAGAGGCTATGTGGTCGTATCCTGGAGCTATATCTGTAACAAGTGGTCCCAATACATAGAAAGGTGCTTCATGACACCACTCCATCTCTTTCTTAATATTCATCTCAATCTGATCCATAGGAACGTGTCCCGGACCTTCTATCATAACTTGGACATCGTGTTTCCAAGCCACTTTTGTAAGTTCTCCTAACACTTTAAGCTCTGCAAATTGAGCTTCGTCAGAAGCATCGTTTATACATCCCGGTCTCAATCCATCACCAAGTGAGAATGTAACATCATACTTTTTGAATATCTCACATATCTTTTCAAAGTTTGTATATAGAGGGTTCTGTTTACCGTGTATCGTCATCCATTGGGCTATGATAGACCCACCTCTTGATACTATACCCATCAATCTGTGGTTAACAAGAGGTAAGAACTCTCTAAGTAATCCGGCGTGTATTGTCATATAGTCAACACCTTGTTGAGCTTGAAGCTCTATAATATCAAGGATATCCTGTTCTGTAAGTTTCTCTATACTTCTAACTTCCTGTAAAGCTTGGTATATTGGAACTGTTCCAATTGGAACTGGAGAGTTTTCTATTATGGCTTTTCTTATCTCGTTAATGTTTCCACCGGTTGATAAATCCATAACAGTATCTGCACCGTATTTGAGGGCAACTCTCAACTTCTCAAGCTCTGTCTCTATATCAGAGGTAACAGCTGAGTTTCCGATGTTTGCATTTACCTTACATTTTGCAGCAATACCGATAGCCATAGGCTCAAGGTTAAGATGATTTATGTTAGCAGGAATTACCATTCTCCCTCTTGCTACCTCTTCCCTGACAAGCTCTACAGGAAGGTCCTCCCTCTTTGCTACATACTCCATCTCTTCTGTGATGATACCCTGACGGGCAAAGTGCATCTGTGTTACGTTTGGTTTACCTCTACGGGATAGAACGTATGTTCTCATAACAATACCTCCAAGTTTAGTATTCTACCTAAGGAAAATGGACTTGGAGGTTAAGAAATCCCAAGTCCGCTTCCCTACGGCAGTATTACCTGCATCAGGTTCAAGGGGTATATTCTCAGGCTACCTTGTAGGTAACCACCCCCGCGGAACTTGTTAATAATATAAAACTTTGTTATAAAATAATCAATGGTTTTTTATGACTTTATACATAATTTTTATGTGAGGTGAATTTGTATGCCATATATTGTGAGAGTTAGAAGAGAGTTTAATGCAGCTCATTATTTAACAGATTACCATGGGAAACCAGAGCCACTCCACGGCCACACTTGGGAGATAGAGGTATTTATAAGAGCTGATAAGGTTGATAACGGTGGAATGGGATATGACTTTTTAGAGATACAAAATCTTCTTGATGAGATTCTACCAGATTATAGATGTATGAATGATATATACGATTTTTCTCCAAGTGCAGAAAATTTAGCTAAATATTTTTATGAAAAAATTAAAGAGAGATACCCAACTTTACAGAAGGTTATTGTTTGGGAAACAAAGTGGGGTGGAGCTGAGTATTACGAAGAATGATTTTCAGCTACCGCTAAAGCTCCATAACTTCCACTCCAACTTCCAAGAAGTCCGGAATCTATAGTTAAATCTTTCGCCGGAAGTGGAAATGTGATACGTTTTACTATCTTTCTTAATTTTGGTAAAAGCTGAGGGTAATTCTCCACTATGCCACCGGACAACAACACCTTGTCCGGATTAAATATATGAGCTATATTCATTACACCTACTGACAGATAATCAATAAATATATCAAAGCTGTTTAAAGCTTTTATATCCCCTTCTTTTGCAAGTTTTATAATATCAAAAGATGAAAAATCTTCTCCGGATATCTCTCTGTATATTCTTTCCAGTCCATAAGAAGAAACATAGGCTTCTAAACAACCTCTCCTACCACAGTTACATAACTTGCCACCTTTTTCTATAATCATATGTCCTATCTCCATAGCAGACCCACTTACACCTTCGACTATCCTTCCATCTATAACTGTACCTCCACCTAACCCAGTTCCCAAAGTAAGACAGATAAGTATTTTACTTCCTTTACCATTTCCGTATATATATTCTCCATATGCTGCAAAGTTTGCATCATTTCCAACAAAAACTGGAATGTTTAAGTAGTTCTGTAAATAAACTTTTAAATTTATACCTTCTATATACCTTAGATTTGGAGAGTTTGTTATTACACCCTCTTTATTTACAAGTCCTGCAACCGCTATTCCTACCTTCTGTGGAGAGTACTTTAAAATTGTATCTAACATAAATTTCTCAAACTTCCCTTTCTCTTTAACATCTTCAGAAATAGCTATTTTTTCTTTAACTACACTATCCCCATCTTTTAGAATAATCTTAACAAATGTCCCGCCAATATCTACACCTAAGACCTTCAAATTAATCCTTCCTATTTTATAAATCCTTTTTTTTATAGCTTTCTGTCTAAGAATTTTATCATATAATAAAACTTTTAAAAATTTTGGAGGAGTTATGTTTATTGTAAGCCCAGATATAGAGAGGTATATACAAAATCTTACTGAAAGTATGAGTTTTGATAACGATATACTCTTGCAGATGGAAGATTACGCAAAGCAGATTAATTTTCCAATTGTAGGAAGACAGGTAGGAGTTTTACTGTATATTTTCACTAAACTTAAAAAGCCAAAACTTGTTGTTGAGATGGGTTCTGGATACGGATACTCTGCTTACTGGTTTGCCAAAGCTCTTGATGATGGAAAGGTAGTTCTTATAGATTTTCAGCAGAAAAATATAGATATGGCAAAACAGTATTTTGAAAAAGCTGGTTTATTAGATAAAGCTGAATTTAGAGTTGGAGATGCTTTGGAAATAGCAAAGGAGTATAAGAATATAGATATTTTATTTTTAGATTTAGAAAAGATAAAATATTTTGAAGCCATAAAAGTTATGGAAGAAAATCTTTCAAAAGATGGATTAGTTATAGCTGATAATGTTCTGTGGTATGGAAATGTGGTTTTGGAAGAGACAGATAGAAAAACAAAGGCAATAAAAGATTTTAATGAGTATATGTTTAGATCCGGAAAATTTGTATCTCAGATAGTTCCTTTAAGAGATGGAGTTTTGATAGGTTTAAGAATTTAGTCCTTTTTTGGACACCTAATCTGTCCATTTTTGGACTTTTTACTTTAAGATTATTGAATTTTTCTCAAAATTTGAATTGGTATAAAATTTGCATATAATATTTTACCCTGCTGCTAACTAAGTGGCTTTGACCTACCTCCTCCCATTATCTTTGGCTGGCTTTATAGCCAGCCCTTTTTTTATGTTAAAATATTTTTACCTAAATTAGATGGAGGTTTCTTTGTTGATAAAAGAGAGACTTTTTACACCGGGACCTGTTCCACTTCCACCGCAGGTTATCAAAGCTCTGGGACAGCAGATAATTCACCATAGAACTCCAGAATTTACCCAGATTTTTTTACAAACAAGGGAAAACCTTCAAAAACTTTTAAATACTAACAGAGATGTGTTAATGTTTGCTTCATCTGGAACAGGTGCTATGGAGGCTTCAATTGTTAATTTTTTCAATGAAGGAGATAAAGTTTTAGTTATAAATGCCGGAAAATTTGGAGAAAGATGGAGAGATTTGGGAAAGACTTTTGGGTTAAATGTTATAGATTACCAGATAGAGTGGGGTAAAACTTACGATAGAGAAAAAGTTAGTCAGATAGTAAAAGAAAATCCAGATTTAAAAGGTATATTAGTTCAGCATTCAGAAACTTCAACAACAACCTTACATGACCTTAACTTCTTGGCTCAAATAAGTAATTCATTAGAAGATTGTCTGTTGGTAGTTGATGGTATTACTTCTGTTGGAGTTTACAAGGTGTTTCCAGAAGAGATAGGTATAGATATACTTGTAACTGGCAGTCAAAAAGCTCTTATGTTACCTCCAGGACTTTCTATACTTTATTACAGTCAGAAAGCCGAAAATAGGTTAGAAAGAAGTAATCTTCCGAAGTATTACTTTTCTGTAAAGGCAGAGAGTAAAAAACAGTCAAAAGGTCAAACTGCATACACTCCAGCTATAAATCTAATCATAGCTCTAAATGAAAGTTTAAAGATGATACTTGAAGAAGGTCTTGACAACCTTGAAAAGAGGCACTCAATCCTTGCAGATATGACAAGAGAAGCTATGAAAGAGTTAGGTTTAAAACTTCTCTCTGAAAGCCCTGCAAACTCTGCAACCGGAGTTTTTACACCAGAAAATATAGATGCAGATAAATTTAGAAAAGAGCTTCAAAAGATAGGAGTAAGAGTAGCTGGAGGACAAGATCATCTAAAAGGAAAGATAATAAGGATAGCCCATATGGGATACTTTGATTACCTTGATATGATAGAGGTTATATCTGCAGTGGAAATTACACTCTACAAAATGGGATATAAAGTAGAGTTAGGTAAAGGTGTTAAAAAGGCACAGGAAATTTTATTAAACAACCTTCAGGAGCAGTAAAGGTGGTTAGGATAATATTAGTTAGACATGCGGAAAGTCTTTGGAATCCAATAGGAAGATATCAGGGAAGATTAGACCCAGAGTTAAGTGAAAAGGGACATAGACAAGCTGAATTAATAGGAGAAGCTTTAAAGAAGTATAGTCCAACAGCTCTATACTCAAGTCCTCTAAAAAGGACATATCAGACAGCCACCTATATAAGTCAAGCTTTAAATCTACCTATAAATATAAATACAGATATGATAGAGATAGACCACGGAGATTGGTCAGGTATGCTTGTCGAGGAAGTTAAAGAGAAATACCCAGAGATGTTTAGAGACTGGATATATGAGCCTCACACGGTAAAATTTCCAAACGGTGAATCACTTTTAGATGTTTTCAGTAGAGTAAGAAAGTTTTTACAGTTTGCTGTGGAGAAACACGAAGGACAGACTATAGTAGTTGTTTCACATACGGTTCCTATAAGAGCCTGTTTAACTGCAGGTTTAAATCTACCGGAAGATAAGTTTTGGAGTTTTGGTTGTGATAATGCGTCTTACTCTATACTTGATTACGATACGGTAAGACCAATACTTTATAAGCTCAACAACACCTATTACTTAGGTGAATACTTTATACCTGCCCTTGATGCACTTTAAGGATAAGCTGTGAAAGTGGATACTCCAAAAGGTGTTAGACAGCTTTCATTTGAAGAAAGTTATACTCTTGACACTATACAGAAGATTATAGAAGATAACTTTAAGTTGTGGGGGTATGATAAACTATACCTTCCTTTGATCGAGTATTACCATACCCACAGTAAAACCCTTGATAAGAATCTTTTAAAGAACAGTTTTAGGATTGTTGATAGATACGAGGGAGAAACTTTGATACTTCGTCCAGATTTTACAACACAGATTGCACGGTTTGTTGCATCTTTAAAAGATAAAACATTTCCTCTTAGAGTGTATTACTGTGGAGATATTTTTAGATATACCGTTCCAAAGGCAGATAATATATACCAAAGAAGACAGGTAGGAGTGGAGCTTATAGGAGTTCCACAGATAGAAGCTGATGCGGAGGTTATAGCTGTAGCTGTAACTTCTCTTAAAAGTTTGGGAATATCTGATTTTCAGATAGATATAAACAACGTAAAAATCCACTATGGAATAAAGGAGATACTTAATTTAGATGATGGAACTTTTGCAGAATTTATGGGATTTATAAAAAACAGGGAGATATACAATCTTAAAAAATTTGTCTCAAAATTTATTCTACCGGAAGATTTAAAAGAGTTCATAGTTTCACTTCCTAAACTTAAAGGTGGTATAGAGATCATATCCAATTTAAAAGATAAACTTCCGACTGGATTAAAAGAGCCTATAGATGAGTTGGTAAAGATATACAGTATCCTTAAAGAGTATGGGTTAAGTGATTATTTAGTTTTTGACCTTGGGGAACCTAAGGAGTTTGAGTATTATACAGGTATAGTGTTTGAAGTGTTTTCAGTTAAGAATAAAAAAGTTATTGGAACCGGTGGAAGATACGATAACTTAATTTCAAAGTATAACGGAGATTATCCAGCTACTGGATTTGCTTTTGATTTATACTATCTTATGGATATTCTTATTGGAAAGTTTCACAACAAAAAAGATTATTATATAATAGACACCACAGATGATAAGCTGACAGCTTATAGAATAGCATCAAATTTGAGATCTAAAGGTTTTTCTGTTGCAAGAGATATAGTTAAGAGAGATGTTGAAAAATCAATGGATATAGCATTTAAAAAAGGTTTTGAAAATGTTATAATCATAACTGTTGAAAATAATAAGAAAAGGGTATATATTTTTTCTAAAAATGGTGAAAAGAAGGTTTTAGAGATAAAGGATATTCTTGGGTAAAGAGGGGAAAGGGAATCCGTCTTTAATCAAGAGTTTCCGGATGGTGCTTTAATGCACTAAATTTTTTATAGGAGTAGAAGTATGCAGGTAGAAAACAGGAATGTAGTCTCTTTTGAGTATGTTCTCAGAGACAAAGAAACAGGAGAGGTTATTGACTCAAGTGCTGGTAATCCACTTACGTTCTTAGTTGGAGCAAATCAGATTATACCCGGTTTAGAAAGTAGGATGATAGGAATGAAAGAGGGAGAAAGGAGAACTATAGAAGTTCCGGCTGAAGAAGCGTATGGAGAAGTAGACCCTAATCTTATTCAACAGGCACCAAGGGAGTATTTCCAAGGGATAGACCTTGAAGTGGGAATGCCTCTTCAAGCACAAACACCTGAAGGTCATGTTATAAGCATGGTAGTAGTTGATTTTGATGAAAACACAGTTACAGTAGATTTAAACCATCCTTTGGCAGGAAGAGATTTGGTATTTGATATCGAAGTAGTTCACATTAGAGAAGCAACTCCAGACGAAATTCTCCACGGACATGCTCACGGACAAGGTGGAATAATACATTAAAAAAATTAACCGGGGATTTTATCCCCGGATTTAGAATCATCTTCTCTGTTTAAGCAGTCCTCGCAAATGCCGTATATTTCTAATCTGTGATAAACAGGTTTAAAGTTAAACTCATTGCAAATTCTTTCCTGAATTTTCTCAATCTCATCATTATGAAATTCTATAAACTTCCCACAGTTTAAACATATAAGATGGTCGTGATGATCCTTGGTTCCTACTTCATAATACGTTTTATTACCAAACTTTATAACTTCCTTTAAAAGCCCAATTTCTTTTAGAATATTCAATGTTCTATAAACTGTAGCCCGTGAAGCTTTTAGGTTCTTCTTTCTAAGAAAATGTACTATATCTTCTATCTCAAAATGTCCTCTCTTTCTTAAAATTTCGTTAAATACCTCTATTCTCTGTTTTGTTAACTTAAATCCCCTTTCTTTAAGCAGTTTTTCAATATCTATTTTCTGCTTCATTTTTTATCTAACCTCTTGATTGTAAATATATTTTCGGCAGATACAAGACAGTAATCTGCTCCTCCCATTCTTCCTACTATTTTTAGTTTTCTGTTATCTATATAGCCTTTCTCATTTATTAGATTATCATCTATGTGAAATCTAACTATCTCTCCTATTACAACACCCATATCTGCTATATCTATTATCATATGTTTCTTACACTCTATATTTACCGGAGATTCCTTTATCCGTGGAGCTTTAACATCAATAGATGGTACAGGGGTGAGTCCTGCCTCTATAAACTCATCTACATTTTCATCAAAGGCAGTTGCTGTTATATTCATCTTTTCAATGAGGTCGTAAGTCACAAGGTTTATAACAAAATCTCCAACTTCATCAATATTTTTCCATGTGTCTTTCTTTACACCGGAATCTTTTTTACCTATTGATACTACTACCAAAGGTGGCTCACTTGTTATACCATTATAAAAACTAAAAGGTGCAATATTAAAAACTCCGTCCTTTGATACTGTTGAAATCCAAGCTATAGGTCTTGGGACTATTGAGCTTACCATAAGTTTATATATATGCTCTGATGTTAGCTCTTTTACATCAAACTCCATATATCTCCTCTGTTAAAAATTTATGTCCCTGTATATAAAATTTTTCAATATACTCGACGATTTTATCTATATCATCTATAATTGAAAAGATTACTAAATCTTCTCTCTCTAAATATCCATCTGCAGCCACTTTATCCCTTAACCAGTTATAAAGTCCTTCCCAGTACTCTTTTCCATAGAGAAATATTGGAAAAGGTTTCAGCTTTTGAGTTTGGATAAGTGTAAGTGTTTCAAACAATTCATCTAAAGTTCCATATCCACCTGGAAAAAGTACAAAGGCTACAGCATACTTTACAAGCATAACCTTTCTTGCAAAGAAGTAGTTAAAGTTAAGTGTGTGTGTTAGGTATGGATTTGGTTTCTGTTCTTTTGGTAGCTTTATATTTAGTCCTATAGATATTCCTCCGGCTTCAAATGCTCCCTTGTTTGCAGCTTCCATTATTCCAGGACCACCACCAGTGACTATTGTAAATCCTTTATTTGCTAATTTAAATCCAAGCTCTCTTGCTTTTTCGTAGTATATATCTCCTTCCTTTACCCTTGCAGACCCAAAGACAGTAACAGAAGGTTGATACTCTGGCATAACTTCAAAACCGTCTATAAAATCTCCTATTATCTTAAATAATCTCCAAGCTTCCTCTTTTTTTAACTCGTTTATGATATAACTATTCAACCTGACTCTCCTTGTATTTGGTACTTCTTGGATAGAGTATCTTTGCCATAACTATTGATAACTCATAGAATAGTAGTAAAGGTACTGCAAGCATAAGCTGACTGAAAATATCAGGGGTAGGAGTAAGTATAGCTGCCACAATAAATGCTAACACTATGAAGTAAGGTCTTACTCTGACTAAAAAATCCGGTGTAACTAATCCTAATCTTGCAAGTAGTGATAAAACTACAGGAAGTTCAAAGGTTATTCCAAAAGCAAATAGCATCCTCAAAACAAAGGAGATATACTCTTTTACGGAGAATATAGCTTCTGCACCAAGCTGAATATTACCAAAATTTATGAAAAATCCGATAGCAATAGGTAAAACGGCATAGAAACTGAAAAAAACTCCAATTGAGAAAAATAATGTTGTAAAGAAAACGAAAGGTATAGCAAGTTTTTTCTCATGTTCATACAGAGCAGGTTCTATAAATTTCCATACTTGGTAGAAAATATAGGGAGAAACCAATATAAACCCGGCAAGAAATGATATTTTAAATGCTGTAAAAAATGGTTCCGTAGGTGATAAAAAGTACAGTTTCATATTAGGATTAGCCTTAAGAAGAGGATATTTAAGCAGCTCAAATATAACGGAAGCTTTTGTGAAAGATATAACTGTTCCGATAATAAGAGCTATTATTATTCTTATAAGTCTGGTTCTTAACTCTGCAAGATGTTCTGTTAAAGGTGCTTCATGTAGTTGATTATCCAATTTTACACCTCTTTACTATCTTTTTTAAAAGATATCTTTTCTCTCTCTACTTCTTTTTTTTCTGATTTTTCCTTTATCTGTTTGTCAAACTCATCTTCAAATGAGGGAGTATTTATCTCTTTTTTAGCAGGCTGTATGTCTTCTATCTTTATATCTTTTGTAACATCTTTAACAGAAGAAATATCCTGAGCAATTGAACTTTTAACATCTTCAATTGATCCTTTTATCTCCCTATAAAACTTTCCTAAACTCTTGGCAACCTCCGGAAGTCTCTGAGGTCCAAGGACTATCAACGCAACAACCATTATAAGTAAAAGCTCCTGTAATCCTATGCCAAACATACTTTCAATCCTCCACTATATATTTTAGCATTAAAAATTTGCTCCTATACTAAACTCTAATCTGTATAGAGATTCACCAGGTAATCTCTCTATCTTCTTAGCTATATCAAAAATTAAAGATCCTACAGGAGTGGGAACATATACACCTATACCAGTAGTTTTCCTTAATTTTAAGTCACTAAATTCCCTTTTATCTTTATAAACATTACCTAAATCAAAGAATGTAAACAGATATAGGTTGTACTTTGGATAGACCAAAACTCTTAAATCGTTGTTGAGTAAGATAAAACTGTTTCCTCCTATATTACTTTCCCCGGCTAACTCTTCTAATCCAAATCCCCTCATAGATGAAATTCCACCTAAGAAATATCTCTCTGAAAGAGGTAGGTTATTTATATCAGTAAATGTATAACCTGACATAACTCTCTGAGAGAAAACTACTCTGTCAAAAAATGGTATAAAGTATCTTCCGGAAATTTCCGCTCTTGTAAAACTTTTTTTGCCCCAACTATTTTCAACTCTTCCTGTTATAAAATATCCTGATTTTGTATCTATCTTTGGATTCCTGTGGTCGTCTGTTATAGAAATTGATATCTTATTTAAAGAGTAATCTGTCAGGTTCGTAGGAATTGAGATGTTGGAAAGTTTATTAGATGTATGAGAGAAGGAAATTGTTGTGGTTGTCCATAAGTTATTTTTCTTATCAACAGACAACTCATAACCTTTCTGTTCTAAGTTGAAGAATCTTCTGTATTGATTAGATGAGTATCCGGAGGTAACGGCGGAGAAATTATAAGGTAGAAGTCTGTTAGCAAGTGATAGCCTATAGTTTGTTTGGAAGTTTGATCTTTCAAAATAAGTAGAAGCTTCAAAACCATATCCGAAGAGATTTTTAAAAACAGCAAGTATAGATACTTTAAGCTGTTGGTCCGTGCTATAACCTATGCTTCCTTGAAATAATCCTCTTTTATCATCATGTAAAACTATAGCTTTATTTATAATTTTTTTATCTCTATCTTCAAGTGTGTAGAGATTTAGTGAATCAAAAAGCTTTGAATCATATAACCTGTTTAATCCATTATCAACTTTATCTTTTCTGTAAAACTCATCTTCTGTTGGAAATTGGGTGGTAATCATATTAGGATTTATAAATCTTGAGCCATAGACAAAAGTAAAGCCATTTTTATATCTTTCTCCAAGATTAAATTTATAAACTGCATCTACAAAGTTATACTCTTTATCAGGTGTTATATTTACATCAAGTAAAACTTCTCCATCAAGGTATCCATTATCCTTACTCTCCTCCCTTAATCTCTCTTGAAACTCTATAAGTTTGTTAGGATCATAAAATGTATTAACTTTAATTTTTTCATTTGGCTTATATCCGTCAAACTTAACTGACCTTAATATATACCTCTGATTTTTAAAAAGTTTTATTTTCAGATCTAAACTGTTTTCAGAGGTAATTTCTTCTTCAATGCCATAAAAGGCAGAGAGATATCCTTTCTTAGTAAAGTTGCTAACCTTATTTTTTAAATACTCTACAACTTCACTCTTTCTATAAACTCCATCTTTCAGTAAGTTCAATATATCATTTTTAACCTCATCGCTATCTGTATCTATACTTATATTTTTGACTTTAAATTTTTCCCCTTCATCTATGTTTATATCTATGATTGTAAAAACAGGATAGAGGTTTTCTACTGTATCGGAAGATTCCTCTACATTAAAGTTAAGGTGGATATTCAAAAATCCGTTATTGTAATACTCCTCTATTATCTTTTGTAAAGATAGTCCAAGTTGATAGTAGTTAAAACTTTCTTCATAGAATGTTAGTAAATTTTTTAGTTTTTCCTCTGGAATACTTTTATTACCGTTGAATCTTACAATATACTTTGTGCCAAAATTTATAGATATAAAAAGGTTTATATATCCATCTGTTGCATCTTCTATATCCAAAAGTTCAACACTACTTTCAAAATAACCTATACTATGAAGGTATTTTTGTAATGTGTCTAAACTATTTTGAAGGTCACTAAACTTTACAGTTTTGCCCTCTTTCAAACCCATCACTTTTTTAAATGTTATCTTATCTACTGAGCTAACTTCTTGATCAGAGATAAAATTTATATCTCTAAGTTTTGACTTTTTACCTTCATCTATCTTTATTGTAAAATAAGCATAATTATCCTTTAATTTGTAATCTAAATTTACATTTGCGAAGAAAAATCCGTTATCTGCATAAAACTGTCTTATCCTAAGTGGAATCACCTTTATTAATTCTTCATCAAAGGGATAATTTTCAATTAAACCAGTTAAAGCTTTAATTTCTGAGTCCCAAAATGATCTGTTACCCTTTATATCTATACTTTTTACGATAGGCTTCTTTTCAAATATAAAATCTTTACCGTTAAACTCTACCTTTTTGAAATCTCCGGATAAATCTAACAATTTTTCTATTAGTTCCGGATTTTGTGTCTTCTCATATATCTCTTTCCAGTTGCTTTTTTCGAGGGTATCAGCGTAGATGTTATAAAAAGTACTAATTTGAAAAAATACCAAAAGTAGATATATAATCTTTCTCATATTTCTCCAATTGCAATTTGTAGCTAATCCATAATATTATATCTGAATATTTTTTTATAGATGAGGTGTTAGGTTGCAGAGAAGAAATACTTCCCAGAGAAAGATTATATATGACATACTGAAAAGTACAGATGTTCATCCAACAGCAGATTGGATATATGAAAAGGTTAGGAAGTATATACCTAATATCAGCCTTGGGACAGTGTATAGGAACCTTAAAGTGTTAAAAGAGGAAGGCTATATATTAGAGATATCTGACGGAAAGCAAAGTAGATTTGATGCAAGGACTGATGACCATCTCCATTTTAAATGTGATCTGTGTAATAACGTTTATGATATAGAACCTTCAGATATAAACTTACAGTTAGATACATCTTCTCTTGAAAAGAAAGGATTTAAGGTTTGTAGGTATGATATAGAGTTTTACGGTATATGTAGGAAATGTAATAAGGAGAGAGAAGTTGAGAAGGATAATTAGTCCTATAAACTTTAGAGAAGACAGGCTTCCTCCAGGACAACACTGGACAGATAGACTTATAATATTAGGTATATCAGATCCACCTGAAATTGATCTAAGAGATTACAGATTACATATATTTGGTGAAGTAGAGAGTCCTGTCACTTTAACATGGGATGATATTATGGATTTTGAAAAAGTTGAACTTGTGGCCGATTTTCACTGTGTTACAAGATGGAGTTGTAAAGATGTAGTTTGGCAGGGATTCCATGTTGAGGAGCTAAAAAAGATAGTCAAGATAAAAGAAGATGTTAAATCTGTTATGATTCACTCCTTAGAAGGATACACAACAAATGTACCTATTGAGTATTTCTTTGATGAAGATGTTATTCTCGCTTATCAGCTTTTTGGAAAGCCTATTCCAGCTGATAACGGCTATCCTTTGAGACTTATTGTTCCTAAACTTTACTCTTGGAAGAGTGCCAAGTTTGTTACCGGAATAGAGTTTATGAAGGAAGATAAACCTGGATTTTGGGAAAAGAGAGGATACCATATACTTGGAGACCCTTGGAAAGAACAGAGATACTGGGATGATTAAATTCCTAAAGCTCTTTTCATAACTTCAACGGGAGCTTTCTGCCCCGTCCATATCTCAAAAGATTTAGCACCTTGATATATAAGCATTGGATAACCATCTTGATGGTTACAACCTTTCTCTTTTGCTTTTTTAAGTAATTTTGTCTCTCTGTAAATAATATCTACAACTGTATGTTTTTCTTGTAATCTATCATAATCAAACAAAGGTTTATCATCATCTTTAAGTCCTACAGATGTTGTGTTTACAACGATATTAACATTTTCTAAAACTTCATCTATCTGGTCAAGACTTATAACTGAAACTATTTGGTCTATCACTCTGTAATATTTACAAAAATCATTTATAATCTCTATAGCCCTTTGTGGAGTTCTGTTTGCTAAATATATTTTTACTATGTTCTGTTGTAAAAGTCCGTAGATTACAGACCTTGAAGCTCCACCTGCTCCTATTACCAAAGCTGTTTTGCCTTCTATCTCTATAATCTCCTTTAAACCTTCTATAAATCCATAAGCGTCTGTATTATAGCCAATCAAATAACCGTCTATATTTTTTACTGTGTTGACTGCACCTATAATTTTTGCTTCTTGAGAAACTTCATCTAAATATTTTATTATCTCTTCTTTATGTGGAATGGTAACATTGATACCTTTTATATTTAAGATTTTCATAGATTTTATTGCCTCTTGAAGATTTTCAGGCTTTACTTCAAAAGGAACATATACAGCATTTATACCAAGATGATGGAAACTTTCTGTTTGAAAAGTAGGAGACTTAGAGTGTTTTACAGGGTAACCGAATATACCGTAAACTGCGGTTTCTCCGTTTATAAACATTATGCTATCTGATACTTCTCTTCACCTATATAAACGGCTTTGACCCAAGGAAGACTTTCCTGTATTGTGTATATAACAAGCTCTTTCATAGTAATATCTGCTACGGGACACTGCTGACACGTTCCGTGGAGTTTAAGATACACATCCCCATCTTCTACTTTTACAAGCTCTATATTCCCAGCATCTTGAACTAATGCAGGTCTTATCTTTTCTAAAATTTCTTCGATTTCTTGTTCTTTACTTATAACCATAACAACACCTCTTCATTAGCCTTTATTTAAAATCTTGTTAACTTCCTGTATAAGATTTTCTCTCTCTTCCTGAGGGATGTTTATAAGTTTTAAGGAACCAGATAGACTTAACCTCTTAAACAGTATGCCGTCTAACCTTTCTTTGTAAAAAAATTCTAAATACGGGTCAACTATCTCCTTCACTTTCGGGTAGTTCTCAAATATATCTCTAATTTTACTTTCCACTGTAACTCTCATTCCTTCCTCACGAAGAAATGAAGTACTCCGTCTTCTTCTTTGTAGCCAAGAAAACTGTTCCCCGTAGCTTGACACCAAGCAGGTACGTCTTGGATCGCTCCTTCATCATCGGCAAGTAACTCTATTATCTGTCCTTTTTCTGCTTTCTTTGCCACCTTTGCTAATTCTGTTATAGGTATCGGGCAGTATGTTCCAGTTGCATCGTGGATTATGTCAGCTTTAATATCCATCTTATACCCTCCAGTTTTCTATAAGATTATCTTCAATTTCATAACCTTCCATTACCATCTCTTCTCCTTCCGGAGTACTGTATAGTATATCTATTTTACCATTTTCAGTTTTGGAATATCTTGCGATTATGTTTATAGCTATCTCAATGTCTTCTTCCGGAAGAATATAGGAATTTAACGGTTTTGCCAAAGCTACTGGACCTTTCCCTATGGGTTCAAAGAAGTGATATCTATTTCTAAATCCGTATAGAAAATTATTTTCTCCTTCATTTCTTGAAACTATAAGTTTTGTTCCGGCAGGTAGCCTAAAATGTCTTCCTACGGTAAGAAGTGTCAAATCATCCTGTGTTATCTTATTCTCTACTCTTATAACTTCTTTATACTTTCTGGCATAATTTTCATCTGTAAGATAACAGCAGCCTCCTCCTGGGGACTCAAACTCATCTATTCCCAGCTCCTTTGCCAGCTGAATTTGACGTTTTCTACTTCTTCCAACTATACCTTCAAGTTTCTCTCTATCTACCCAACCTTTAATCTCCGGAATTGTAGGAGGTAGCCTTTTTGCAGAGAGAGGTTTTAAAACAACTCCCTCTAAACCAGAATCTCTCTCTATGATTTTCATAGCTTGAAGATGCTGACTCATAGGTCTTTGTCCTAAAACCTCTCCGGTTATTACAAATTGAGCCCCTATCTCTTCCATTATATCTTTTGCTTTTTTAAACATATAGATACGACAGTCTATACAGGGATTGATATTTGATCCATAACCATACTTTGGATTTGTTATTACATCTATATATCCATCAGATATGTCTACTATCTCTATGGGAAAGCCATATTTGGCTGCATATTTTAGAGCGGGGTTTATATAGTGGGAACCATCTTCCCGTTTTTCTCCTCTTCTTCTCTTTGTCTCTGTTATACAAAATCCAGTATAAAAATGAACAGCTAATACATCTACCCCTTGGTTTTGGATAAGCTTGATAGCAAGCGTGCTATCAAGCCCTCCTGAGTATAGTGCAACCGCTTTTATCTTTTCCATTATCCTACATGTTCTAAAGATACTGCTTCTTCTTCGTGTTCTTCTTCTATACAGTCAGGTATTTTATTTGCTTCTTCAACTCTACCTTGTTTTAGCAGGTAATCTTTTATTGCTACGTGTAGAGTCTCTAATCCAAGGTTAGTGCAGTGGATCTTTTGTGCAGGAAGTCCACCGAGTTCCTCAAAAATCTCTTTGTATGTGAGATTTAAAGCATAATCTATAGGTTTTCCTTTCACCATCTCTGTTAAAACAGAGGAAACAGCTATCGCAGAACCACAACCGAATGTTTTAAATTTAACATCTGTTATGATATCTGTCTCTTTGTCAACTTTTATAGTAAAGAGCATAGCATCTCCACAAGATGGATTACCACACTGGCCATATCCATCTGGGTTAGGTATTTCACCTAAATTCCTTGGATTCATAAAGTGATCCATAACTTTTTCTGTATATTCAAACATTTTTTATACCTCCTGTTTAGGTTTTTTAGTTTTCATTAACTTATTCCTTTTAAAGCCAATTTCCAATGATATTTGTCATCTGATTCTTATCATCCTTTGAATTTTGAAGCTTTCTTAGTAAAATCTTCCCAGTTTTCTGGGTTAAATGGAGATATATCTCTAAGTCTCTGGATAACCTTTGGGTACTCCTCTATTATGTAATCTATATCCTCTTCTGTGTTATCTCTTCCTAAGGAGAATACTATAGAGCCGTTAGAAGCTTCTTTTTCTACTCCTATAGCTGCAAGGACATGAGACTGTTTCAAAGCATATGAAACACAAGCAGATCCGGAAGCTGTGTAAGTTTTCTTTATATTCAACATAAGGAGCATAGCCTCTCCCTCTATATACATAACTATAAGTGAAAGGTGATTTGGAAGTCTTTTTTCTGGATGTCCAGTAAATCTTATATGAGGTATTCTCTCTTCTATACCCTTTTTCAACTTATCTCTAAGGTATCTCAATCTATTTACCCTATCATCCATCTCTTTTATAGCAAGTTCTGCAGCTGCTCCCATACCTACAATTCCCGGTACATTTTCAGTTCCTGCTCTTCTTCCGCCTTCCTGTATTCCACCTTCTATCAACGGCTTAAGTCTAATACCTTTCTTAACATAAAGTCCTCCTACACCTTTAGGAGCATAGAAGTAATGTCCGGTAAAGGAAGCCATATCCAATCCCCAACCTTCTACATCAACAGGGTAGTGTCCAACAGCAGCAGCTATATCTGAATGAAAAGCTACTCTGGGATTTTTCTCTTTCACAGCAGCAACCAGTGCAGGCATATCTTGAATAGTTCCTATCTCTCTATTTGCAAAGCCAACAGATACAAGTATAGTATCTTCTCTTACAGCGTCTGCAAGTTTTTGCGGGTCTATGATACCGTATTCATCTGGGTGAACTTCTGTTATCTCAAAACCTTCTTTTTCTAAAGTTTTGCAGGAATGTAATACCGAGTGATGCTCTATAGAAGATACAACTATATGTTTCCCTCTTCTTCCAGGAGCTTTTGCATAACCTTTTATAGCAAGATTGTTTGCCTCTATTGCCCCACTTGTAAACACTATCTCTTCTGGATTTCCTACATTTAGAAGCTGTGCTACCTGTTCTCTTGCTCTATTTATTGCCTTTTTAGCTTCTATTCCCATCTCATGTAGAGATGTAGGATTTCCAAATTTTTCCTTAAAGTAAGGCATCATAGCCTCTATTGCTTCATCGCAAACTGGCGTTGTAGCCAAATGGTCTACGTATATTCTTTTTTGCATCTTACTCTCCTTTCTTTGAAAGTTTTTCTATCACTTTTTTTGCTATATTTATAAATTCTTGTGCAGTTTGAGAATCTTCTTTTGCAAACACTATAGGAATACCTAAATCGGAAAATTCAGCTACTTTCGGCTCAATAGGTATCTGTCCTAAAAGCTCAGTTCCGTAGATTTTTGCTATATCTTCTGTCTTACTTTTTCCAAATATTTCGTACTTTTTACCACTGTCTGGACATACAAAGTAACTCATATTTTCAACAATCCCAATTATTGGTATCTGAACTTCATTAAACATCTGAATACCTTTTTTGACATCTATGAGTGCTACATCTTGAGGTGTTGTTACTATTATAGCACCATCAACTTCTGCTGTCTGCCCAAGAGTTATCTGAATATCTCCTGTTCCTGGAGGTAAATCTATAACTAAGAAATCTAACTTTTCATCTCCCCAATCAATATCAAATAGGAACTGCGTTAAAGCTTTAAATAAAACTGGACCTCTCCATATAACCGGTGTATCTTCAGAAGGAAGCAGAAAACCGATAGACATGATTTTTACACCGTGAGCTTCCGGGGCTATTATTTTTTGGCCTTCCGGAGTTTCTTTTGCCATAACCTTCCTATCTTTTGCACCGAACATTGTGGGACCGCTTGGTCCATACATATCGGCATCAAGATATCCTACGTTATGTCCCAGTTTTTTCAATGCAGAAGCCAAGTTGACTGCAACTGTTGACTTTCCAACTCCACCTTTCCCAGATGCAACAAGAATAACTTTATCTATATTAGGTATTCTTCTTCTACTCTCAAATGGATTTTGAGGAGGAGGTGGTGGTGGAGGCTGAGTCTGTCTTTGAACCGGAGGCTCTGAACTAAACTCTACCTCGATATTTTCAGCTCCGAGAGGTTTTAATGTGCTGTAAATTTTCTCTCTTAGGTAATCGTAGTACTTTTCTGAAGGAGAAAAAAGTTTTATATAAACATTATTCCCTTCTATTCTTAAATCTTTCATTATGTCTGCCAGAGAGAAGCTAACACCTATTTCTTGAAGATTTGTTCTTTTTAATGCATCTATTACACCTTGTAAAGCCATTGATACCTCCTATATTTTTTGTTATGTTATAATAAACTTATATTACTATTATACTATGATAGTTGTCAGATTAAGATAAAAAAGTCTTAAAAAGGAGAAAAGATGGAACCATTTCAAGCTGTTATAAATTTAACAGAGAGAAGCTATACAGCTATGCAGGGAATTATTCACTTTATAGGATGGAGTATAGCTTTTATTATACTTTACTATGTTTTTAAATTTGTTAAAAAACATAACCAAGAAGATGAAAGAGCAAAAAAATACCAGGGTATAAAAACCCCGGTAAATGAAGAAAAAAGAGATTAATCTAATAAAGGTTTTAGATGCTTAGGTAAGTCTCCTTTTATATCTTGGAACTCACCATCTGATACATGTCTCTTTATTACTCTGAATACAGCTTTTATCATCTGTAAAGCATGTTCTTCATTACCAAAATCTTTTCCTGCAGCTCTTGCATCATGCTCCAACACAGCTTGTACAAAATCCTCAACAGATTTTATAGATTTGTCAGGGACAGGTTTTGGCTTCCATCCATCTACATAAATTGCTTTAATACACATTGGAAGTTGAGATATAAGGTCAAAGGATTCTTCCAAGGTAAGTCTATCCCTTAAAACGTGTAAAACTGTTCTTAAGATACGGCCTGCCCTATCTCTATCATCTGGAACACCAATTTCTTGGGCTAACTCTTTGAGAAACAGATTTCCTTTTTCAACATACTTTTCGAAGTTCATATTTCTCACCTCCCTCGCTGATTTCTATTTATAAATTTATTGTGTCATTAAAAATATTCAATATCTATCTATTTTCTTCTTCACTTTTTATATATTTCTTTGCATCTTTATACATGTTATTAAACCCTGCAAAGAGTCCTAAGAAAAAAAAGAGTAGAGTAAGGTAAGGAGATGTGTTGAAAAATTTATCTAAAAAATATCCTATAGCTGTTCCAACTATTATCCCAGAAACAAGGTGTAATCCTATTGTAAGGAAAGAAAATGTTTTTGAAGTATTACTCATTTAATCCTAAAACATCAAGCATATCATAAAGTCCTGATTCTTTCGAGTAAACCCATCTTGCTGCTTCTAATGCACCTTTTGCAAATATATCTCTTGATGTAGCTCTATGGGTTATCTCTATTCTCTCTCCATCAGAGGCAAATATAACGGTATGCTCCCCTACTACGTCTCCACCTCTTAAAGCAAACACTCCTATCTCTTTTGTAGATCTTTCTCCGGTTATTCCTTCTCTACCGTAAACTACTTTTTCTATACCTGTCTCTTTCTTAAGAATATCAACTATCTTTACTGCCGTTCCCGAAGGTGCATCTTTTTTAAATCTGTGATGCATTTCCACAACTTCTATGTCAAATCCTTTATCTTTTAATACTCTTGCAGCCTTTTCCACAAGTTTAAAAAGGAGATTTACTCCTATACTCATATTCGGAGCAAGGACAATAGGAAGATCCTTTGAAAGCTGTTTTATCTCTTCTATCTGAAATTGAGTAAATCCAGTTGTTCCAATTACTGCCGCCTTTTTATTAACATCAGCAGCTAAAAGTCTCAAATGTCCCAAAACTGCCTCTTGATTTGAAGCAAAATCTATCAAAACATCAATTTTATCAATAACTTCTGATAAATCTGCCGTTACTGGGGCTGATAAATCCTTATTTATAATTTCTCCAACTGTGTTGTAATAGTGGGCACAATCTGGGCTTTCTATTCCAGCAGTAATATTTATATCCGAATAGTTTAAGGACAACTCCGCTATCTTTCTTCCCATCCTACCAGATACACCGGATATACCTATCTTAAGCATCTATCTCTCCTCTACCAAATATTACATTTCCAAACTCTTGAAGGAGTTCATTTGCTTGATTAGGAGGGACTATAGAAGGTGCCAGTGCAACATCTACTTCTGGTTTAAAAAGCTTTTCTTTAACAAGTTTCTCTATCTGCTCCATATCTTCAGCTGATACATCTTCTCTGAAGATCTCCTGCGGTTCTTTGTCTGTTATAAAAAATCCAGCAAAAACAAAAGCGTAAGCTTTTTTTTCCATAAACTCTCCTTTTATTTTAGCAAAATGAAAGCCGGTTGCAAAAAACCGGCAATCCTTTCTTACTTACCTTCCTTTGTTCCCATTTTATACATTATTGAACCCCAGAGGAAAACAAGCTGAGTTAGCATAAGAACTAATAAAATCACTTCTGCATTTGGAATTCCTCCAAAAGTTATCTCCATGGCAAACACCTCCAAAATTAATGTTTTAAAATAAAGTCAGCAAGAGCTTCTTGTTCTTCTTTTGAAAGTTTCTTTATAACTTCTATCTGTGGTTTCATTATCGCTTCTTTTGCAGGGTCAACTATAGCTTTTCCTTCACCTTTAAAGAAAGTAAGAAGTTTATTTTTATCTCCTCCATAAGCTGCAACTATCTTCTTGAGAGATGGTCCAACAGTTTCAACTGCTTCCTGATGGCAAGACCCACAACCTTTAGATGTAAATATTGATTTTCCATCTACTGATGCTGTTTTAGTTTGTTCTTGTTCTTTTTTAGGTTCTTCTTTTTGCTTTTCTGCTTCAGGTTGTTTCTTGGTTGGTTCAGATGATTTTTGATCTTCGGTTTTTGTTTCCTGAGTTTGTTTCTCTTCTACTACTGGTTGCTGAGTTTGAGCTGGAGCTTGATTTTGGGTTTGTGTAGCCAGAGCAGTTTCCTCACCGGCAGGAGCTGTCGCTTCTTCTTTCTTCTGACAAGATGTCAAAATTAATGCTGATATTAAACTTACTCCCAAAAATTTTTTCATTTTTTGCCTCCGTTAACTCTACTAAATAATTTTAATACTAATTTTTACAGTTGGCAAATTTTTATAAACACAAAAATTGTATCACACAAAAAAGATATATATGCCAAGAATTTTATTGTTACGAATTTTATATTTACATAAACCGTGACAGGCTTAAATTTATTATAAAATAATATTTTACAAATTGAAGAAAGGAAAAATCGTGACAGATGATCGATGAGATTCTTATAAAGAGAAGAAAAGAGATTTTAGACAGCTTAGGTGGTATAACGGAGCCTAAGGTTACAAATAAAGAGTGGCTTTATCTTTTATCAGAGGAAACCAGAAACTCTATAATGGTTGAAGGATATTTTATTTCTGAAGATGAATTTGAGAAAATTTTATCTAAAAATTTTGCAGTGACAAGAACCCAGGAAGAAGCATTAAACTATTTTAGAACAGCAAATTTTATTTACAGTCTTGCTTATGAAAATTATAAACAAAAAGAGTTTTTATTCGGAACACCACTTATAAGACAGATAAATAAAGGTATCGGTAACAAAGGTGAATTTCGTCAAACAGAAATAAAGATATCTGGGGCAAAGTTTAATCCCCCTGTAGCTTATATAGAAGAGTGGATTGATATATTTGTTGAATTTGTGAAACTGTTATGGAAAGATTTTGATTTTAATTACTTATCTGTTTCTCACTGCTTTTTTGAAGAAATACATCCATTTGTAGATGGAAATGGACGTACAGGTAGAATTTTATTAAATTATATTCTTATCAGTAATGGTTATCCTCCTGTGATAATAAAAGGTGATGAAAAAAATAAAAATTTATACTATAAAGGCTTGGAAGAAGTAGATATACAGTTAGCTCCATTGTTTGATAAATATGAAAAGGTTTTACCGGATTTGAAAGATATTATAAATCACTTAAAGTCTGCCAAGTCATTATCTTTAAGAGATATAATTTTAAACAGTTTACGGCAGTCATTAGATGAACTTATTATAAGTAGATATGAAGGTAGAGGATTTAGTTTTGAACCTGTTGAAGAAATTTTAGCAGATATTGGTTATAGTCCTTCCAGTTCAAGACAGCTAATAAAGAGGGGGAAAGTTATTGCAATAAAGAGAAAAAATAGATGGCTATCTGTTAGAGATATTTTAGTTAAATTCTTAAAATCAAATCACAACAAAGATGGGTAAACATTTATCAAACTTGCAGATTTTTTAGCTTTTTCTCTGGCCTCTTCTACTGTTTCTCCGGTTGCAAGGGTTATTCCCATTCTTCTCTTTGGTCTTGTTGTAGGTTTTCCAAATATTCTAATCTTATCTGCTATTTTCAGTGCTTCTTCTATACCTTCATAAACCGGAGCAGATCCATATTCCCAGGAGTGAAAACAGTAAGAAGCAGAAGGTTTAAGTAGTTTAATATCTATAGGCAAACCTAATATAGCTCTTAGATGTATCTCAAACTCTGACATATTTTGAGATATAAGTGTAACCATTCCTGTGTCATGGGGTCTTGGAGATATCTCGTTAAACCAGACTTCATCACCTTTAACAAACATTTCACAACCGAAAATCCCATAACCTCCAAGAGCATCTGTAATTCTTTTGGCTATATCTTTTGCTTTATTTAGAGCAGTCTCTGTCATAGGATGAGGTTGCCAACTTTCCCAGTAATCTCCATCAACCTGAATATGTCCTATTGGCTCACAGAATATTGTTCCTTGATTTTTTGTTCTTACTGTAAGAAGAGTTATCTCGTAATCAAAATCTATAAATTCCTCGATTATAACTTCTCCCCCTTTGCCTCTTGCATTTTCCTGAGCATAAAACCATGCTTTGTCTATCTCGTCTTCTTTTCTCACAATGGACTGACCTTTTCCAGAGGAACTCATAACAGGTTTGACAACTGCTGGAAGTCCTATCTCTCTTATCTTCTGTCTGTATGTGTCTATATCCGAGGCAAAGGCATACTTTGAAGTTTTTAAACCTACTTCTTCTGCAGCAAGTTTTCTTATTCCTATCCTATTCATAGTGTACTTTACTGCCTTAGCACAAGGAACTACATTGTAGCCTTCTTTCTCCAACTCTACGAGAGTGTCTGTATCTATGGCTTCTATCTCCGGAACTATAAAATCAGGTTTTTCTCTATAAACAATATCTCTTATCTGTTTTCCGTTTTTCATATCTATAACATAGTATCTGTGGGCAATCTGCATAGCTGGTGCATTCTGGTAGCTATCTACAGCTATAACCTCAATACCCATTCTCATAGCTTCAATTACAAACTCTTTTCCAAGCTCTCCACTTCCTAAAAGCAGTATTTTGTTTGAATTATGGCTTAAAGGAGTTCCTATAATCATATCTTACCTCGTGGTATAATTTTTAAGGTTTAAATATTTTACATCAAAGGAGTTAAATGCCGCTTTATATCAAGATAGCTTTCAGATATTTAACAACAGCAAAATCAAAAACTTTGTCTTTTATGGCTGTTGTGTCTATACTTGGTGTTATGTTGGGAGTATCAGCTTTGATAGTTACCTTAGCTGTTATGAGTGGATTTATGTATGGAATAAAAACTAAATTTTTAGAATCTGCTCCTCAACTTATGGTAATTAAAGCAGAGGGAAAGTTTATAGAGTATGATGAAGTTGCAAAAAGGATAAAAAAAGCTACTTCCGAGATAGTAGATTATCAACCTTTTATATACACACAAGGTTTGTTATCAAAGGACAGTAATATAGTTGCTGTTTATGTGAGAGGTGTTAATCCGGAAAAGGATAAGGGATTTATGGCTATTAATAAAAAGTCAGTAATTGGTGATTATAATTTACTTAATAATCCAGATACAGTTATAGTAGGTAAAGATGTAGCACTGTCTTTAAATGTTTGGGTCGGAGATACTGTTAACTTGATGTCACCAATTGGTAAAAAAACACCTTTTGGTTTTTTACCAAAAATCCGGCAGGTGAAGATTGTAGGAATAGTTGACCTTGGAATATATGAATATAACTCTTCTTTTGTTATGATGAATATAACAGATACTTCTAACTTTTTTGATATGGATGGCTCTGTTACTGGTATCCAGTTTAAGTTAAAAGATCCATTTGTAGCAGATAAAGTTAAATCAAAGGTTGAGAAAGTTGTAGGTTTTCCTTATATAGTGAGAAGTTGGATGGATTTAAACAAAAGTATGTTTCAGGCTTTGGAGCTAGAAAAGTTTGCTATGTTTTTAGTTATAACACTTATAGTTGTTGTTGCTTCTTTTAATATATCAAGTCTTTTAATAACAAAAGCAAGAGAGAAAAGAAAAGAGATAGGTATACTTAGAACTATGGGAGCAGATAGAGGTTTTATAACAAAAGTTTTTGTAGCTCAAGGTATGATTATAGGTATAACCGGAACTTTATTGGGACTGATTTTAGGACTTTCTATAGTTTATATTGCAGATGCATACCATCTTATAAAACTTAATCCGGAAGTGTATCTGATAGATTATCTGCCTTTAAAGATATCTATCTTTGAAATCTCTGCTGTGGTTATATCCTCTCTTTTTATATGTTTTATCTCTTCAATATTTCCTGCAAGATCAGCATCTGTTGCTATTCCAGCAGAGGTTATAAGATATGAGTAGTTTTTCAGTTATAACAAAATCTATAAAAAAGGTATATAAAACAGAAGGTAATAGTGATACTATTGCTCTTAAAGGTGTAGACCTGCAAATTGAGAAAGGGGATATGGTGGCTATTATGGGACCTTCAGGCTCTGGAAAAAGCACTTTATTACATATATTAGGTGGTATAGATATACCAACTTCTGGAGAAGTTCTGATAGAAGGGACAGATATATACAAGCTTGAGGATAAAGAGCTATCAAGGTTTAGAAATGAAAATATAGGTTTTGTTTTTCAGTTTCATTATCTTCTTTCAGAGTTTACAGCTTTAGAAAATGTTGCAATTCCTCTTCAGATTAAAGGTGATAAAGATGCCATTAAAAAAGCAGCGGATATTTTGGAAAAACTTGGACTTGGACATAGATTGAATCATAAACCACCTACACTTTCAGGTGGAGAGCAACAGAGAGTAGCAATAGCAAGAGCTATCGTAAATAATCCTAAAATCCTTATAGCAGACGAACCAACCGGTAATCTGGATTCTGAAAATGCAAAAAATGTGATAAATCTTATAAAAGAGATCTCTGAAAAGAATCTGATGACAGTTATCATAGCTACACACGATATTGAAATTGCAAAATATTGTAGGTATATTTATTACCTAAAAGATGGTATCATTGTTAATGTTGAAAAAAATTAAACTGAAAATAAATTTTGGTAGGCAAATTTAATAGAAGAGGTATTTACCATGTTTGAGAAATTTACAGAAAAAGCAAGAAAAGTTATACTTGATGCAAGGGAGCATGCTATTAACTATAGAAATAACTATCTTGGAAGTGAGCATCTACTCTTATCTCTCATAGACCAAGATGATATAGCTGTTTTAACCTTGTCGAAGTTTGGACTTTCTATAGAGAAGGTAAGAAAGACATTGACATCACAGATGCCAAAGGGTAGTTATACAGGAGAGGTGTTGTTTGCTCCAGATGCCAAGAGAGTTCTTGAGTTTGCGGTTGAAGAGGCAAGGATACTTCATCATCCATTTGTAGGTCCAGAGCATCTTTTGATAGGTATAGTTAGAGAGAAAACTGGACTTGGTGGAAGGGTTTTAAGAGGTTTTGGTATAGATGAATACTCAATAAGAAGAGAGATACTCCAGATACTCGGTGAGATACCAGCTCAAGAGCAGTCTAAACAAGTTCCAACTCCTAATTTAGACAGATTTGGAAGGGATTTGACTCAGCTTGCAAAAGAAGGGAAACTTGACCCTGTTGTAGGAAGAGATAAAGAGATAGAGAGGGTTGTCCAGATACTATCCAGAAGAAGAAAAAATAATCCTGTTTTACTTGGAGAACCGGGAGTAGGGAAAACAGCAATAGTGGAAGGTTTAGCTCAAAGAATAGCGAATAAAAATGTTCCTGAAAACCTTCAAGGTAAAAGAATTATAGCATTAGATTTGGCATCTTTAGTTGCTGGAACTAAATATAGAGGACAGTTTGAAGAGAGATTGAAAAATATAATGAAAGAGCTTGAAAAAGCTACCCATGTGATTCTCTTTATAGATGAGTTACATACTTTAATAGGAGCAGGTGCTGCCGAAGGTTCGATAGATGCATCAAATATGTTGAAACCGGCTTTAGCCCGTGGTGAGATACAGGTAATAGGTGCAACAACCTTAGATGAGTATAGAAAGTATATAGAGAAAGATGGAGCATTAGAGAGAAGATTTCAACCTGTGTTGGTTGACCCTCCTACTCCTGAGGTAGCAGTTGAGATATTGGAAGGTCTTAAATCTAAATTTGAAGATTTCCATAATGTGGCATACACAAAAACTGCCATTGAGAAAGCGGTTGAATTTTCTGTTAAGTATATATCTGATAGACAGCTTCCTGATAAGGCTATTGATCTACTTGATGAAGCAGGGGCATTAGTAAGACTTAGAGAAGCTGGTTTACCAGAACATCTGTTAAAAATGGAAGAAAAGATAAAACAACTTGAAGATGAGAAAGCACAGGCTATTAAGGAAGAAAACTTTGATAAAGCTGCAAAACTTAGAGATGAAGAGCTTAAACTAAGAGCGAAATTTGAAACTGAAAAGATGAAATGGAAAGAGGAAAGGTCTAAAAACAGACCTAAGGTTACAGAAAGGGATATAGCGGAAGTTGTAGCAAAATGGACCGGAATACCTATAGCCAGATTAACTGAATCAAACAAAGAGAAGTTGCTACATATAGAAGAGGAGCTTCATAAGAGAGTAGTTGATCAGTCTGAGGCGATAAAAGCTATAGCCAAGGCTATAAGGAGAAACAGTGTAGGATTAAAAGGAAGACACAGACCTATAGGAGTGTTTTTATTCTTGGGACCTACCGGTGTAGGTAAGACAGAAACAGCTAAAGCTTTGGCAGAGTATCTTTTTGGTAGGGAAGATGCATTAATCAGATTTGATATGTCTGAATATATGGAGAAACATACAGTATCCAGATTAATAGGTGCACCTCCGGGATATGTAGGTTATGAAGAAGGAGGGCAACTTACAGAGGCAGTAAGAAGAAAACCTTACTCAGTTATACTGTTTGATGAGATAGAAAAAGCCCATCCTGACGTTTATAACATATTTTTACAGATTTTTGACGATGGAAGATTAACAGATTCACTTGGAAGGGTTGTGGATTTTAGTAATACTATCATCATAATGACTTCTAACCTTGGTGCTAAGATGATACTTGACAGTGGAAAGATGGGATTTGAAACAAAATCTGCTATAGTAGATTATCAAGAGCTTAAAAAGAATGTAATGGATCAAGTGAGAAAAGCCTTTAATCCTGAGTTTATAAACAGACTTGATGAGATAATAGTATTTAAACCGTTGGACAAAGAAGTAATTAAAGGTATAATAGATATACAAGTTGCTGAAATAAATAGAAGGTTGAAGGAATGGGAAATAACTGTAAAACTTTCTCCGGAGTTTGTAGAGTACCTGATAGAGAAGGAGTTCAAACCGGAATACGGAGCAAGAAGTATAAAGAGAGCTCTCCAATCAAAAGTAGAAGACCTATTGGCAGAAGAGATATTAGCAGGAAAAGTAATACCTGGATCGAAAGTAGAGATAGTTATGGCAAAAGATGGATCAGTTGGAATAAAAACCAAGAAACCAAGAAAGAAAAGAGAGCTTCAGTTAGCTTAATAAAAAAAGCCAGCTATACGCTGGCTTCTCTTCTGATTCTATCATCTGTATCTTTTTCAGAAGAACCTCAAACAACTCCTCAGATTCAAACAGGAACAATCCAAGAAGAAGCTGGAAAAGTATACAGAATAGAAAAGATAGAGATAAAGGGATTACAATTTTTAGACCCACAAGTTATAAAGCCTATAATACCATTCGGAAATGGTGCAATTGTTTCAAGAGAGACAATATCTTCAACATTAAGAGACCTTTATAAACTTGGATATTTCTCTAATGTAGAAGCTTATACAAGATACACAGAAAATGGTATAGATATAACATTTGTATTTTCAGAGCTTCCTGTGGTCCAGAGAATAGAGTTTGAAGGTAATAAAGCTGTATCAAGGGAAGACCTCTTAAAAGAGTTGAGACTTGACCTGTCACAAAAAGTTGAATCTGGAAAACCTTTACCATTTTCAACCTTAGGACCTGAATTAAATGAAAAACTTTCCAGTATAAAGAGAGGATTAGGTAGAGTTCTCTCTGTAGATGAGATAAGCCAAATGCAAAAAAAACTTATTAAAATGTATGAAAAAAAAGGGTATTACAACACAAAGATATCTTATTACTATAAAGGTAATACCTTAATTTTTAAGATAGAGGAAGGTTCTAAAGCTTATATAGATGAAATTCGGATAGTGGGCAACAAACATCTTAAGAAGAAAGAGATTCTGTCAGTTATGGAAACTTCTGAAAGAAACATACTTAAGTTAAAATTCAGACCTTCCTTAGTTAAAGAGACTCTATATGAAGATATTGATAAAATAAGGGAGCTTTATATAAGTAAAGGATTTTTAGATGTAGATATATCTCCTCCGGAGATACTACTCGAAAGAGGTAATAAATACATTATTACTATAAGGATAAAAGAAGGAGAAAGATATAGAGTAAACAAAATTGATATCGTTGGAAATGATATGTATACAAACGATGAAATACTTAACATATCCAAAGGAAAGCGTATAAAACCTTTGGATCCTTATGATGGAGAAAAGATAGATTTTATAAAGAAAACTATTATTGATAAATATAATGACCTTGGTTATCTTTTTGCTAATGTTGAGGTTAATAAGTTAGTAGATAAAGAAAAGAAAACTGTAGATGTTATTTTTAATCTCCAGAAGGGAAATATCTACTATGTGGATAAGATAGATATATCTGGAAACTATGAATCAAGAGACGCAACTATAAGAAGAGAGTTAAGGTTGACTCCAGGAGATCTGTTCTTAAAAGATAAGCTCCTTAGATCCCAATCGAGACTTTATAGACTTGGATACTATGATATGATAGGATTTGACCCTAATGTAAAATCTGATAAAGAAATAGATTTAGACACAAAAGTAAATGAAAGATTTACAGGTCAGATGTCCATAGGTGCTGGATATAGCCAACAAACCGGACTGTCTTTCTTCGCATCTTTAAGGAAAGGAAACTTTATGGGAACCGGAGATACAGCAGGACTAACCCTATCTTTGGGATCAAGATATAGAAATAACAGTTTGAGCTATCTCCACCGTTGGGCTTTCTACAAACCTCTCGATTTAGGATTAGATCTGTACGATAGGTATGTGAATTACACATCTTTTGTTTCTACAAAAACAGGATTTTCACCTACACTTTCCTTTGAGTTTAAGGAATTTTGGAGAACAGGTGTAGGTTTAACAGTTGAAAAAGGTGAGTACAAAGATATTCAGGATGCAGCAACTACATATATAAAGAGACAGGCAGGTAAGTATGATTTATACTCTATATACTGGTTTATAAACAGAAACTCTATAAATAATCCACTACTTCCAACTGATGGAAGTGATATAACTCTTACATTAAAAACTGGAACAGGAACAAGAGACTTTTATAAAGCTGTTTTATCAGCTTCCAAAATAATTCCGGATAAGATATTCTATACAGATTTTGTTTTTTCTGTTAAGGGAACCTTCGGATTTGTTGAACATATATCAAAAGATATACCACTTGATGAACTTTTCTTTGTAGGTGGTGACTTTACAATTAGAGGGTTTGATTGGGGTATGGCAGGTCCAAGAGATAGTAGTAATAATCCTGCTGGAGCAAAGAGAGAGATAGTTTTAAACTATCAATTAAGTCATCCTATTGTTGATAGATTTTTGTGGGGATCTGTATTTTTAGACCAAGGTAAAGGTTTTGACAGTGGAAACTTTTTCTCTGGACTTTATAACTCTGTAGGTGTTAGCTTTAAGATAATAACACCTTTTGCTCCTATAGAACTTTACTATGGAAAGGTATTAAACCCACCTTCCGGAGTTAGTGGTTCTAAATTTGGCTTTATACTTGGAACATTCTTCTAATAATAAACAGTTTAAAGGAGTAAGAAATGAAAAAAATTTTAGTTGTCTTTACAGTTGTGTTGGCTACTGTTATTAAATCCTTTGCTGGAAGTTATGCTTATGTTGACATTGATAGGGTTATGAATGAGTCAGTTAAAGGTAAAAAGTACAAAGCTGAGTTGGAAGCAAAGCTTAAGTATTACCAAGATAAAGCAAAGGAACTGAGTGACAAACTTCAGCAGACTCAGAAACAGCTTGCAAGCCCTACCCTAAACGATAAAGCAAAAGATCAGAAAAGAGAAGAACTTCGTCAGCTTGCAAGAGAGTTACAAAGTCTTGAAGAACAGGCAAATAAAGAACTTGCAAAGATGAAAGCAGATGCCGAAACGTCTATGGTTAAAGAGATAAAGGATATTGTTAAATCAATAGCTCAGAAAAATAACTATGATATCGTCTTCTACGGTGGGCTTTTAAGTGGAGTTTTGTATGCTAATAAAGGGTTAGATATAACAGATTTAGTTATAAAGGAGTACAACAGTAAGAAATGAGAATATCAGATATAGCTCAAATTTTAAAAGGTGAGATATATAACTTAAAGGAAGATTTTGAAGTAGAGTCTCTGAAAAGTTTAGAAACTGCTTCTTCTAAGGATTTAACATTTATTGCTAATATCTCAAAAATTCCTCCGGATATAAAAGCCGGTGCTATTTTAGTAAAGGAAAAGATTGATAATTTAGATATACCTCAGATAGTTGTAAAAGATCCGGCAAAAGCCTTTTACAAACTTATAGATATACTCTATTCGGAAGAAAGGTTATCTGGTTATCTGTCTAAAACAGCTGTTATAGGTAAAAATGTAGAGATAGACAAAACTGCATATATAGGTGATTATGTTGTTATTGAGGATAATGTTAAGATAGGTAAAAATACAGTTATAAAGCCTTTTTGTTTCATAGGTAAAAAT
Organism: Hydrogenothermaceae bacterium; assembly: GCA_026418455.1. Lineage (GTDB taxonomy): Bacteria > Aquificota > Aquificia > Aquificales > Hydrogenothermaceae > JAOABC01. The sequence continues at coordinate 460,267 of JAOABH010000004.1, read as the reverse complement.
ACAATAATAGGAGATAACTGTTTACTTCATCCGAGGGTAACTATTTATCAGGATACTGTAATAGGAAACAATGTCATACTACACTCTGGTGTTGTTATAGCTTCTGATGGATTTGGCTATTATCAGGAAGATAGGCAACACAAAAAAATCAGACATATTGGTAAAGTTATAATAAAAGATGATGTAGAGATTGGAGCTAACACTACCATAGATAGGGCTATGTTAGATGCTACTGTAATAGAAAAGGGAACTAAGATAGATAATCTTGTTATGATAGGACATAACTGTAAAATTGGACAAAACACAATTTTGGTCTCTCAGGTAGGTATTGCTGGAAGTTGTAATATAGGAAGTAATGTTATACTTGCTGGACAGGTTGGAGTAGCAGATCATATAACAATAGGAGATAATGTTATAGTTACAGCAAAATCCGGCGTAGGAAGTAATCTTGAGCCTAATAACGTTTATGGTAGTGGCATTCCTGCTATGGAATGGAAGAAATGGAAAAGAATTTTGGTGATTTTACAAAAACTTCCGGAGATTTTCAAATCAAAATCATAAAACCATTTCATTTCCTGTATTACAATTTTGGAAAATTTCGAGAGGTAATTCTATTGAAACTTATACTTCAAAATAATGTTTATATCCATACAGATGAAAATGGCAATATTTTAGGTCGTTATTACTATGTATTTAAGGAAGGATATCTTAAAGGTGTATCTGATTACTTTATTGCTACACAAGAGCAGTGTCGTGATACAAAAGATTTAAATAAGGTTAAATGGGGTTTGTACAGTATTAACAAAGGAAAAGTTTCAGAAGATTTTGACTGGATACATACAGCTGGTTTGGTAAAGGGACAGTCTCCATACTTTAAAGCTCAAACAGGTAAATATGAAGCTCTTTATACTACAGATGGACAGAAAACTGATTTTTTTGAAAAGATAAGAGATAGAGGAGCTTTAACCGGAGAAAGTAATTACTTTTGGGGAAAGAAAAACGGTAAGTTTGCCATATACGATATACAAACCGGAGAAAAACTTACAGAAGATTATAAATCATCTGTTTTAGCAGGGGTTATACTTGGTAGAGGAACCTACTATGTAGGAAGTTATGGAGAAGAGATATTTTATATATTTGACCTTAAAACTGGAAATAGACTTACAAAAGCCTTTGATGAGCATAAATTAATTGAGATTTTGAAACATGGGAATTTAGAAAAAGCAGTTGAGGAGATAGGATTATAGATGAGAGCATTAAAGGTTGCTTTTACAACCTTAGGATGTCGTATGAATCAATTCGAAACTTCTGCATTAGAGGAAGATTTTTTTAAAAAAGGATATAAGATAACTAATTTCGAAGATGTAGCAGATATATATGTAGTAAATACCTGCACAGTTACAAACGATGCAGACAGAACATCAAGAAAAGTTATCAGACAGGCAAAGAAAAGAAATCCTAATGCAGTTGTAGTAGCAACTGGTTGTTATGCACAAGTGTCTCCGGAAGAGCTTGCAAAGATGGAAGAGATTGACATTGTCATAGGAAATAGCCACAAAACTGCAGTATTAGAGATAGTGGAAAATTACTTAAACGAAAAATTAGAAGATAAAGTGTTTATAGAAAATATATTCAGAGAAAATGATTTCAAAACTTTTGAGATATCCACATTTTTTGAAGGGACAAGACCAATATTGAAAGTTCAGGAAGGTTGTAACAGTTTTTGTTCATTTTGTATAATTCCTTTTGCAAGGGGAAAAGTTAGAAGTGGGAAAATACAACAGATAGTAAATCAGATAAAGATACTTGTTGATAGGGGATACAAGGAGATTGTTTTAACTGGAACTCAGTTATCTCAATACGGTTATGATCACAAAGAAGGTAAACTGATAGATCTACTTAAAGAGATAACAAAAATAGAAAATCTATACCTTGTAAGACTATCATCAATGGGAATTGGTGAGCTTGATGAATACACAATAGATTTTCTTACTGATAATCAAAAGATAGCTCCACATTTTCATCTTTCTATACAGTCAGTAGATGATAGAATTTTAAAAGATATGAAAAGAGATTATACTGTAAAAGAGTATATACAAAAAGTAAATAGGATATTAAGTAGAAGACCTGAAACAGCCATAGGGACAGATATAATTACGGGATTTCCAACAGAAGATAAGCAATCTTTTAATAATAGTGTGAAAACAATTAAAGAGATACCTTTTGCTTATATTCATGTTTTTACATACTCACCAAGAGAGAATACATCAGCTTTAAAACTTAAAAATGTGGTAAGTGATATAGAAAAGAAAGAGAGAACTAAGATAATGATGGAGATATCAAAACAGAAAAGTATAGAGTTTAGAAATAGATTTTTGAATAAACCTATGGACTTTCTTATAATCTCTGAGAGAGATGGTAAAAAGGTTGGACTATCACCTAACTACATACATGCTTACATAGATACAGGAGAAAATTTAAACTCCGTTGTAAAGGCAAAACTCAATTATGTAGGTAGTGATAGGGAAGATAACACTGCAGAGGTGATATAATGCCGGTGATAACATCAAAAGAGAAGATAAGAGAGATTTTAAAGAACTCAAAAAACGTGGCTGTAATTGGAATATCCCCTGATCCTTCGCGACCAAGTTATTTCGTTAGTGAAGTTGTGAAAAGATACGGATTTAACATCTTTTTTGTAAATCCAAAGTATGAAGGTCAGATAATACTGGGAGAGCCAGTTTATAAATCTATTCTGGATATTCCGGTTGATATAGATATTGTCGATCTGTTTAGGAGGCCTGCAGATGTGATTTATACAGCTCAAGATGCGGTTAAAAAGGGTTTTAAAACATTCTGGTTTCAACCCGGAACGTTGAACCTTGAAGTTTCAAAGGATTTATCTCAAAAAGGCTACAATGTGGTGGAGAACTACTGTTTAAAAGTTGCTTGTATGGAATTACTATAAATTAGGAGAGGAAAAATGGCTATAGACAAAAACAAGATAGAGCAAGCAATAAAACTGTTTTTAGAGGGAATAGGAGAGGATCCAAATAGAGAAGGTTTAAGGGATACACCGAAGAGAGTTGCAAAGATGTGGGAAGAGTTTGAATCCTACAGAGAGATGAATATGACGGTTTTTGAAGAAGTTGGAAGTTATGATGAGATGGTTGTGGTTAGAGATATACAGTTTTACTCTCTGTGTGAGCATCATCTCCTACCTTTTTTCGGAAAAGCTCATGTAGCCTATATTCCAGATAAAAAAGTGTGTGGACTTTCAAAAATAGTTAGAGTTGTAAATAAATTTGCATACAGACCTCAAGTCCAAGAAAGATTGACAGCAGAGATAGCAGAGTATTTAGAGAAAGAGCTTCAACCTAAAGGTGTGGCAGTAGTTATGGAGGCGGTACACTTGTGTATGTCAATTAGGGGAGTGAGGAATCCGGAGAGTGTTACAGTTACAAGTAAGTTAACTGGAAGATTCCTTGAATGTCATAAAACCAGAGAGGAGTTTCTGAATTTGATTAATTCCCATAAAAAGATATAATAGAATAAACTAAACTTTTTGGCGGTGAGAGATATGAGACCGGAAGATTTGATGAAAAACCCATTTATGTCAAACACAAAGTTTCAAGAACAGATGGGATTTTTAAAGGAAGAGTCTGAGTTTGACAGGATAATAAATGTTTTAACAGTTCCATCAAAAAGTGGTATATATGTATCAAGGATAGATATAAAAAATATTGGACTGTCCTTAGGTATAGATATACCTGTAAGAGAGAGAAAAGAGATGTTAAAAGACCTTTTCTATTACAGTAAGCAAGTTGATAAGATGAAAGAGTTTCTTGACAAGCTGATAGAATTTACAAACCATAAAATCTCACAGTATAAAGAGATACAGTCAGAGTTTCCGGTTTCTGCTCACCTTATAGATGAGTGGGTAGAGAAAGCTTCAAGGTTAATAAAATTTATAGAAAATCTAAAACAAGAAGTAGATATATATAAGGTTTAATCTATGTTAAGTTTTGAAGGTTTCTTACAGAAAATTTTTTCTAAGAAAAAGGAAGAAAAATTAACGGAAGAGGAGTTCGGTTATACATATATACACGGTCTTATATTTTATAACACCTATTTTGATGCTGTAGCCAAAGCTTTGCCGAAAGGTAGTCTATGTTTTATTGTTGGTGGTTGGGTAAGGGACAGAATAATAAACAGACCTATTGGTAAAAATATAGATGTTGATTTTCTTGTAACCACTTCTCCTATGGAAGTGGTAAAAAATCTAAAAGCTATAGTTGGTGGAAGTATATTCCAGTTTGAAAAAGAAAAAACTGTTGCAACTCTCATTTTTGAAGAGGGAGAGTATAAATATAGATTTGACTTCTCCTATCTTGACATATCAGATATGCCAGAAAATTCAGATTTTGAAGAAAAAGAGAACTTTATATATCAAAAACTCAAAGAAGATTTACTTTCACGGGATTTCACTATTAATGCAATAGCGGTTAATTTTGATGACACTTCTGGATTGTCTGCATCTCAAACTGTTTTGATAGACCCTTCTGGAGGATTTAAGGATATACAAGAAGGCATTATCAGGCCTATCTCTTATGAAAATATCAAAAAAGATCCTGTAAGAATGATTAGAGGTTATAGAATAGCATCCGATCTTGATTTTGATGTTGATAAAGATTTTGATAGATTTGTAAGGAAAAATGTAAATCTTTTAAAAGACTCTCCTAAGGAGAGAATAAGGGATGAGTTTCTTAAAGTAATAAACAGCGAAGACGGATATAAAGGTATAAGGCTTATTAAAGAGTGTGGTATCCTTGATTTCATAACTCGAAATAGTACAGACGATATAGAGATTTTAAGAAAGGTTGAGGAAGTCTTAAAAAAAAAGTTTATCTGATAGATGAATATTTTAGGTCAGTTTTAGGTTCGGTAGAGTTTTTCAACAATCTAACAGATATATCTGTGTTAAAAACTGTCTCAATAATTGATAGTAAAAAGGTTAAAAAAGTTTTATCAGATTATTTACTTTTTGGTAATAAAGCTACTAATTTTGGGATTAGACTGATTGAAGGCTACAAATATTTTATAAATTTAAAAGAAAGTTCTGGGGTTTTGGAAAAAAATCTGTTTTGTTATAAATATGAAGATATCTTTTCTCATATAGCTATCTTATATTTGGCAGAAAATAGGGATGAAAGATTTTTAACATATATCCAAAAATACTTTTTTGAAAATTACAAAGACAAAATAGTTAAGGAGCCTTTACTATCTGGTGCTGAGATAATGGGTTTATTAAATCTTAGACCTTCAAAAGAAGTGGGAGAGATAAAAGAGAAACTAATTTTGGCTCAATTAGAAGGAAAAGTAAAAACAAAAGAAGAAGCAGTTAGGTTTATAAAAAGTTTGTAAAAATTTTTGTTTGGTTAGTGTTTGACAACCTTGTATATTTTTTATTCAATATATGAAGATTATTTAATATATCTGGAGGTTAGTATCATGAAAAGAGTTCTTGCAGTAGCAGGTCTGCTGACAGTAGCAGCAACACAAGCTTTTGCAACAAACGGAGATAACATGATAGGTGTTACTCCGGCTTCTGAAGCTATGGGTGGTCTTGGTGTTGGTATGCCGGTGGGTTCTATTGATTCGGTTTTTAGAAACCCAGCTTGGATGAATACGGAAAAAGGTTTCACGGTGTCATTTGGTGGTATCTTGTTTATGCCTGATGTTAAGGCTAGAGTAGTACAACCTACTGGAAGTGGCTTATATGATACTGGATACGTAGCAAGTAGAGCAAACTTCTTTACTGTTCCAGAAATCGGTATTACTCAAAGGATAAATGATAAAGTGGTTGTTGGTATAGCTGCTTACGGTGTTTCTGGAATGGGTGTAGATTATAGAAACAAAGATCCAATGCTTGCAAATATGCACACTACACTTCAGTTTATGAGAATCATTCCTGCTATCTCATATCAGGTAACTCCTAACTTATCTGTAGGTGCAGGAATTGACTTGGCATGGGGTTCTCTTGACTTAGGAGCGTATTTACCAAATGGTTCAGGTAGATCATATAATGCCGGTGGTGGACAGTCTTCATCTTACGGTATAGGTGCAAATATTGGTGTGGCTTATCAGATAAATAATCTCTACGCTGGTTTAAACTATCAATCTCCTGTATCTATGAAGTACAAACATGTATTTGACTCGGATAATGATAGTTCATTTGAAGACTTAAAACTCCAGCAACCTCAAGAAGTTGCCTTTGGATTAGGATACAGAGTTTTACCTAACTTAAAGGTAGGTGCAGATATCAGATGGATAAACTGGTCAAGTGCAGATGGTTATAAACAGTTTAAATGGAAAGATCAATGGGTATTTGCGGTAGGTGGAGAGTATCAGGTAAATCCTGCCTTAAAACTAAGAGCCGGTTATAACTATGCCAAATCTCCTATAAGAAGTTATAGTAATCTTGGAACCTGTATGTCAGGAGATCCTAATCCGTGTAATTTAAACAATATTCCAAACTTTTCTCAACCATTTCCTGATTATAACGTCCAATGGTTTAACCTTATAGGTTTTCCGGCTATAACAGAGCATCATATATCCTTAGGTGGAAGTTATCAGTTTACAAAGAACTTTGCAGTTGATTTAGCATATGTTCATGCATTTGAGAAAAAGGTTGAATCGACGGCTAGGGGTGGAACGGTTTTAGCCGGAGCTAAGAATGCTCAAAATTCCGTTGGTATAGCTCTTCGGTGGTCTTTTTAATAGGGGGGTAGATAGGTATGTTTAAAAAGGTTATATTAGGAGCTACTTTATCAATCTTTACAGTTTCTTTCTCTTTTGCGGCAGACCCCTGGATGAGTCCGGCTTGGACTGAAAAATTCTGTGAATACTGGAATAATAATTTACAAACCACTATGGCAGAGTGGGCTGAGTATAACTTCAACAAACAAAAAGGCTATAAAACAATACAGTTTTACAGACAGGACTGTGGAGACAAAAAGAAGGTAGAAGTCAGGATAAAGTATGAAAATGGCAAGGCTGTATGTATATACGGAGGAGAGGCAAAAGACCCTAATCCTGAGTTTGTTATGTCAGCTACCGATAAAAATTGGAAATCTTTATCAAAAGGTGAATTTGGATTTATGGGAATGGGAATTATGTCAAAGATGACTTTCCAAGGTTCAAAAGTAGAAGCTATGAAATTTATGGAGCCGTTTAAAGCCTTCTTAACTGGACTTGGTAAGGTTCCTTATTCAGAAAGTTGTCCTTAATGAGATTTGATTCATAAACTCTCTACAAGCCCCCTTCAAAGGGGGCTTTTTTTATGCCAAAATATCTCTCAAGCTATCAAACTATAAGATATAATATATTTTTTAAGTTTTAACAAAATAAGGAGGTAAAAGATTTTGGAATTTAAGGATACACTAAATCTTCCACAGACAGAATTTCCTATGAAAGCAAATCTACCACAGAAAGAGCCGGAGATATTATCACTTTGGGAAAAATTAAATATATACTACAAACTCAGAGAAGAGAGAGAAGGTAAAGATAAGTATATCCTCCATGATGGACCCCCTTATGCAAATGGACATATTCATATAGGACACTCTTTAAACAAAATCCTTAAAGATATACTTGTAAAGTATCAATCAATGCTTGGTAAAGATGCTCCTTTTGTTCCAGGTTGGGACTGTCATGGGCTTCCAATAGAGCAGCAAGTAGAGAAAGAGCTTAAAGAAAAGAAAATAAGGAAAGAAGACCTTTCTAAATCAGAGTTTAGAAAACTGTGTAGAGAGTATGCCTCTAAATTTGTAGAAATTCAGAAGGAAGAATTTAAAAGATTGGGTATAATTGCAAATTGGGAAAAGCCTTATCTTACTATGAGACCTTCATACCAAGCTCAGGAGATTATAGAGCTTGGAAGGATATTTAAAAAGGGTGTTGCATACAGAGGTAAAAAACCTGTTTATTGGTGTATATATGACAAAACAGCAGAGGCAGAGGCAGAAGTAGAGTATCAGGATAAAAAAGACCCTTCCGTTTATGTTAGATTTAAAGATGTCGATGAAGATATATACTATGTTATCTGGACAACAACTCCTTGGACTTTACCAGCTAACCTTGGGATAATGGTTCATCCGGAATATGAGTATGTTTACTATAAAACCGATAAAGGAATATTAGTTGTAGCCAAAGAACTATTGCAAAACTTCAAAGAAAAAACATCTCTTGATGGACAGGTTGTAAAAGAAGTTAAAGGTAAAGATTTAGAGTTTAAAGAGTATTACCATCCTTTTATAGATAGGGTTTCAAAGATATATCTTTCTGAGTTTGTTGAACTTTCTGCTGGTACAGGACTTGTCCATATGGCTCCGGGACATGGTCAAGAGGACTATATAATAGGTCAAAGATACGGTGTGGAACCTTTTGCTCCTGTTGATGATGAAGGGAGGTTTACAAAGGAAGCTCCAGATTGGCTTGTTGGAATAAGAGTTTTTGATGGAAATAAATTAATAGTAGAGAAACTTCAAGAGGTTGATGCACTTTTACACTATGAAGAGATAAACCACTCTTATCCTCACTGCTGGAGATGTAAAAATCCAGTTATATTCAGAGCAACTCCTCAATGGTTTATATCTATGGATGCAATTCTTGAAAATGGCAATACATTGAGAGGAGAAGCTCTAAAAGAGATAGAGAGAGTAAAATGGATACCTTCTTACGGGCAAAACAGAATAAAAAGTATGGTTGAAAACAGACCAGACTGGTGTATATCAAGGCAGAGAAGTTGGGGAGTACCTATAGCTGTATTTTATTGTCAGGATTGCGGGGCTATAGCAGATGATGAAGAGGTATTTAATCACGTTGCACAGCTGGTAAAGAGTAATCCTTATGGTGCTGATATATGGTTTGATAAAGAAGCTAAGGAACTACTACCGGAAGGTTATAGATGTAAAAAATGTAGCAGTGTAAACTTTAAGAAAGAAGAAGATATCCTTGATGTATGGTTTGATTCTGGAGTTTCCCACTCAGCAGTTTTAAAAAACGGAGAGTGGCCAGAGTTAAGATGGCCGGCAGATATGTATCTTGAAGGTTCTGACCAGCATAGAGGTTGGTTCCAATCTTCTTTACTCGAAAGTGTAGCATCTTACGGCAAAGCTCCTTACAACAGTGTCCTTACCCACGGTTTTACCCTTGATGAAAAAGGCAGAAAGATGTCAAAATCTGCTGGAAATGTGGTTGCTCCAGAGAAGGTTATAAAAGAATATGGAGCAGATATACTAAGACTTTGGGTTGTTACAGAAGATTACACAGAAGATATAAAGATAGGATTTAACCTGATAAAGAAAATAGCGGAAGATTACAGAAAGATAAGAAACACATTCAGATTTTTCCTTGGAAATCTTTATGATTTCAACCCTTCAAAAGCAGTTGATTATAAAGATATGTTAGAGATAGATAGATGGATGTTATCAAAACTACAAGGTATCCTTGACATATCTCATAAAGCTTATCAGGATTACAGATTCCATAGAATATATCATTCAATAAAGAATTTTATGATAGTTGATTTGTCGGCTATATACTTGGATATTTTGAAAGATAGATTGTATATATATGCTCCTGATTCCTTGGAGAGAAGATCTGCTCAAACTGTCCTTTGGTATCTCTTAACATCTCTTGCAAAACTCCTTGCTCCGATTCTTTCATTTACAATGGAAGAAGTTTGGCAGTATACAAGGAAGATAGACAGTTCTCTGAAAGAGAGTATCCATCTTGAAGTTATGGAACTACCAAATCCTTCCTTAATAGATAAGGATTTAGAAGAGGCGTATAATAAACTTCTGGAAGTAAGAGATGATGTTTTAAAAGCCCTTGAAGAAGCAAGGAAGAAAGATTTAGTTAGACACCCTTACGAAGCAAAAGTTATCTTGTCTTTACCTTTGGAGTATTACCAATTAGTTAAAGATAGAATAGATTGGATAAAATATTTCTTTACAGTAAGTCAGGTTGTGTTGTCTGAAGAGGCTAATGGAGATGTTGTGATTGAAGGAGAATCTGTAAAAGGTGCTAAGGTTGGAGTTTCCAAAGCTGATGGTGAAAAATGTCCTAGATGCTGGATTTACGATGTATCTGTTGGAAAAAATGGTCAAAAAGTGTGTGATAGATGTTTAACTCAACTTCAAAAAATGAATATTAATCCGGAGGAGTTAGTATGAAGAAACCTGATATAGTGAAAGAGATAAGAAAAAAATACCCTTACCTTGAAGAGAAAACTATAAAAAAGGTTGTAGATGGTATATTTGATGCTATGATAAATGCTCTTGCCAATGGAGAGAGAATAGAGATAAGAAACCTTGGTTCCTTTAAAGTTACAAAAAGAAAAAAACCTCTAAAAGGCAAGAGAAGAATAAGCTATTCAAAAACCGTACTATTTAGACCAGGGAAAGTTATAAAAAATTCATTAAAAAATCTGGAGAAATAGATGGTAAAAAATGATCTATTTTTGAGAGCATGTCATAGAGAGCCGATAGAAAGGACACCGATATGGCTTATGAGACAAGCAGGCAGATATATGAAAGAGTATAGAGATTTAAGGGAGAAAGCCGGAAATTTTAAGAATTTTTACAAAAATGTAGAACTTGCTGTAAAAGCCTCTATACTTCCTAAGAAAATACTTGATATAGATGCAACAATCATATTTTCAGATATTCTGACTCCTTTGGAATCTATCGGTATGAGATTTGATTTTAAAGAAGGTGAAGGTCCTGTATTTGAAAATCCTATTAACTCTCCTCAAGATATTGATAAACTAAAACCATTTAACAGGGAAGATGTGGAATATGTAGGTGAGATTATAAAAGGTGTAAATCAGGAGTTATCTCACGAGATACCTACAATAGGTTTTTGCGGAGCTCCTTTTACATTGGCTGCTTACATGATAGAAGGTAAAGGTTCAAAAGATTTTAAGAAAACAAAGAGATTTATGTATAATCATCCACAAGATTTCAAAAGATTACTGGATAAGATAGCAGATATGCTTATAGATTATCTTAACTTTCAGATAGAAAGCGGTGCAGATGCAGTTCAGATATTTGATAGCTGGGCAGGACATCTATCTCCCGATAGTTATAGAGAGTTTGGGTTAAATCCTATAAAGAAGATAATCAGTAATTTAAAAAGAGATAAACAACCAGTTATACACTTTACAAAAGGTGTGTGTGGCTTCTTAGATGATATCACAGAAACAGAGGCTGATGTTTACAGTGTAGATTGGATGGTAGATATATCAAAGGTAAAAGAAAAAGTTTATCCAAAGGCATCTGTCCAAGGAAATCTTGACCCTTATGTTTTATATGCTGATTACTCTGTTATAGAATCACAAGCAAAAAAGATATTAGACAGTTGGGGGAGAGACAGCGGACATATATTTAACTTAGGACATGGGTTAATGCCGGATATGGAAGTTGATAAAGTTAAATTTTTAGTAGATACGGTTAAAAGGTTATCGGTGAGATAAATGGGTGTTAAAGTTGTAGCAACAAACAAAAAAGCATTTCATGACTATTCAATAATTGAGAAATATGAAGCAGGAATAGTTTTAACAGGTTCTGAAGTAAAGTCATTAAGAGAAGGAAGCTGTAATTTAAAGGATAGCTTCGTTATAATAGAAGATGGAGAAGCTTGGCTATATAACTGTTATATAGCTCCATACAAACCTGCTGCAAAATGGGGACATGATCCTTACAGAAAGAGAAAATTACTCCTTCATAAAAGAGAGATACTCAGACTTATGGGTAAAGTTAAAGAAAAAGGATTATCAATAGTGCCACTTCAACTATACTTCAAAGATGGAAAAGCAAAAGTAGAGATAGCCCTTGTAAAAGGTAAAGCAAAATATGAAAAGAGAGAAGCAATAAAAGAGAAAGAAACAAGAAGAGAGATTGAAAAAGAGTATAAAGGAAAAATAAAGCTATAGAGAGGTCTGAAAGTGAGTAAGTATATATTTATCACCGGAGGTGTTCTTTCTTCCTTAGGTAAAGGAGTAACTTCTGCAGCAATAGGCTCAATATTGGAAGCGATGGGATATAAAATCACACTTATGAAACTCGATCCCTATCTAAATATAGACCCTGGGACAATGAATCCATACCAACACGGTGAGGTTTTTGTAACAGAAGACGGAGCAGAAACAGATTTGGATCTTGGTCATTATGAGAGATTTACAAATGCTGTTATGACAAAACATAACAACACCACTTCCGGAAAACTCTATCATAAGCTCCTTGAAAAAGAGAGAAGAGGAGTATTCTTAGGTGCAACAGTTCAAGTAATCCCTCACTTTACAAATGAAATAAAAAGATCAATAGAGAAAGTAGCAGAAAATTATGATATAACCCTTGTAGAGATAGGAGGGACAGTAGGAGATATAGAGAGTCTTCCATTTTTGGAAGCTATCAGGCAAATGGGAATAGAAAAAGGTAAAGGAAATGTGGTTTATATACATCTAACTTATGTACCTTATATAAAAGTTGCCGGAGAGTTAAAAACTAAGCCAAGTCAACACTCCGTAAAAGAGTTAAGAGCTATAGGAATACAACCTGACATATTGATAGGTAGGGCAGAAACTCCTTTACCAAAAGATATAAAAAGAAAGCTTGCAATGTTTACTAATGTTGATGAAGATTCAGTATTTTCGGCTCCGGATTTAAATATTATCTATGAGATACCTCTATACTTCAAAAGAGAAGGACTTGATAAAGTTATAGCAAAACATCTCAATATAGAGTATAGAGAGCCAGATTTATCAAAATGGAAAAAAATAGTCCAAACTCTATCTAAACTTGAACAGCAGGTAGATATTGGTATCGTTGGTAAATATGTGGAGCTAAAAGATGCATACAAAAGTATATATGAAGCTCTCATTCATGCCCAGATACCGAACAAAGTTAAAGTAAATGTACATTGGATAAACTCAGAAAAGATAAATCAGGAAAACTACCAAGAGGTTTTATCAGGGCTTGATGGAATACTTGTACCAGGTGGTTTTGGAGATAGAGGTATAGAAGGAAAAATATTAACAGCAAAGTTTGCAAGGGAGAACAATATCCCTTACTTTGGTATATGTTTGGGAATGCAGATAGCTGTTATTGAGTTTGCAAGGTCTGTTGCCGGACTTGAAGGAGCAAATTCAACAGAGTTTAATCCTTTTACTCCTCACCCAGTTATAGATATAATGCAGGAACAAAAAGGTATAGAGAAGAAAGGTGGCACAATGAGACTGGGTGCATACACATGCCATATAAAACCTGGAACAAAAGCTTACTCTATATACAAATCAGAAGTGATTTCAGAAAGACATAGACACCGTTATGAATTTAACCCTAAGTATGTACCTATATTAGAAGAGAAGGGATTAGTTGTAAGTGGAGTATATAAGGCAAAAAATCTTCCAGAAATCATAGAGATTCCGTCTCACCCATGGTTTATAGCTTGCCAGTTTCACCCTGAGTTTAAAAGTAAACCTTTTAATCCACATCCACTATTCGTTTCCTTTGTAGAAGCTTCTTACAAAATAAGATTGGAAAAATCAAATTAATATGATTAAATTTAAGATTTATAAAAGAGTTTAAAACTTGGAGGGATTTAAAATGGAGAACATTGAAAAGGTTCACTTGGTTGTGGAAGAGAAGTTTTATCCTCCAAAAGAGATGTTAGAAGAGTGTATAGTAAAAGATTATGAGAGTATGTATAAAAAATCTATCGAAAATCCAGATGAATTTTGGTCTGAGATAGCTTCAGAGCTTTATTGGTTTAAAAAATGGGATAAAATCCTTGAATGGAACTTTCCTTATGGAAAATGGTTTATAAACGGAAAAACAAACATAACTTACAACTGTCTTGATAGACATGTGAAAAATGGCAAAAGAAATAAGGTTGCATACATATATGTTGATGAAGAGGGAAATGAGAAGAAATATACATACGGAGAGCTTCTTGAGATTGTAAATAAATTAGCAAATGGTCTAAAATCTCTCGGTGTGTCAAAAGGAGATAGAGTATCCATATATATGCCAAACACAGTTGAGGCTATTGCTTCAATGCTTGCCTGTGCAAGAATAGGAGCCATACACAGTGTTGTTTTTGCTGGATTTAGTGAAGGGGCTTTAAAGTTAAGAATAGATGATGCAAAAGCAAAAGTAGTTATAACAGCCACTTACACCAAAAGAAGAGGTAAGAAAATACCTTTACTTCCAGTTGTAAAAGATGCAGTAAAAGGTTTAGATTTTGTTAAAAATATAGTAGTTTGGGACAGAGATTCTGATTTAGATGAAGGTGAGTTTGATAGCTTTTTAGTAGATTTCAAAAAGTTAATAGACAACTCTTCTTCTGAATGTCAGCCGGAGATAATGGACAGTGAAGACCCTCTCTTTATTCTCTACACATCTGGAACAACAGGAAAACCAAAAGGTGTTTTACATACAACAGGTGGATATATGGTAAATACATACCTTACTACAAAGACTGTTTTTAACATAAAAGAAGATACCATTTATTGGTGTACTGCTGATATAGGTTGGATAACAGGACATAGCTATATAGTTTATGGACCTCTTGCAAATGCTACCACTTCCGTTATTATGGAAGGAGTCCCTGTATATCCTCATCCTGGAATATGGTGGGAGTATGTCCAAAAATATAGAGTAAATGTTTTCTACACAGCTCCAACTGCCATAAGGATGCTTATGAGATTTGGTGAAGAGATACCTGCCAGATACGATCTATCATCTCTCAAAATACTTGGTTCTGTTGGTGAGCCTATAAATCCTGAAGCATGGCTTTGGTATTACAAAAATATAGGGAGAGAAAAGGCTGTTGTGGTTGATACTTGGTGGCAAACAGAGACAGGAGCCCATATGATAACTACACTACCATGCTATCCAGCTAAACCTGGAAAAGCAGGAAAACCACTATTCGGTGTAGAGCCTGCCATAGTGGATAAAGAAGGAAAGCCTTTACCACCAAACACAGTAGGACATCTTGTAATAAAGAGACCTTGGCCGTCAATGTTAAGAACATGCTGGGGAGAACCTGAAAGATATGAAAAATATTGGAAAGAGATACCTGGAAATGTTTATTCAGCAGGAGACCTTGCCTCTATAGATGAAGATGGATATATCATGATACTTGGAAGATCTGATGATGTATTATCAGTAGCTGGACACAGAATAGGAAATGCCGAAGTGGAATCAGCAATTGTAGAGCATCCAGCTGTTGCAGAAGCAGCAGTAATAGGAAAACCAAACGAGATAAAAGGAGAGTCTATAAAAGCTTTCGTTATCCTTAAAGCAGGCTTCATTCCATCTGATAAACTTATAGAAGAGATAAAAGAAACAGTCAGGGAAGTTTTAGGAGCCATAGCTGTCCCAGATGAGATAGAGTTTGTTGATAAACTTCCAAAAACAAGAAGTGGTAAGATAATGAGAAGAGTTTTAAGAGCAAAAGAGTTAGGACAAGAACTTGGTGATATCTCAACACTTGAAGATTAAGGAGGGTTGTATTTGGAAGAACTTACACCTAAACAGATAGTTAAAGAATTAGATAAGTATATAGTAGGTCAGAATGAGGCAAAAAAAGCCGTTGCAATAGCATTAAGAAATAGATGGAGAAGACAGAATTTACCAGAAGAACTAAGAGATGAAGTTATACCAAAAAATATACTTATGATAGGACCTACAGGTGTAGGTAAAACAGAGATAGCCAGAAGATTAGCAATGCTTGTAAAAGCTCCCTTTATAAAGGTTGAAGCAACCAAATTTACAGAAGTTGGTTATGTAGGCAAAGATGTAGAATCAATAATAAGAGAGCTTACAGAAGTGTCATACAAAATGGTTAAAGCTGAAAAAATGGAAGAGGTAAGGGAAAAGGCAAGAGAAAATGCAATAGAAAAAGTTTTAGACTATCTTGTACCAAAGAGAAAGAGATATGCAACTCTTGAAGAGTCGGAAGAACACTCACCAGCAAGAGAAAAGTTTAGACAGATGCTTCTATCTGGACAGCTTGATGATAAAGTTGTTGAGATAGATGTTGAAGAGAAGGCTGTAAATGTTATAGGAGGAGTTATTGCTCCCGGACTTGAAGATATAGAAAATCAACTTAGAGACCTTTTTTCTACAATAGGACCATCAAAGAGAAAGAAGAGAAAATTAATAGTTAAAGAAGCTTTAAGGATATTAGAACAGGAAGAGGCAGAAAAATTAATAGATTTAGAGGAAGTCCAATCAGAGGCTGTAAAGAGAGCAGAAAATTTTGGAATAGTCTTTATAGATGAGATTGATAAAGTAGCAGTAAGAAGTTCAAAATCCTCTGGACCTGATGTTTCAAGAGAGGGAGTCCAAAGAGATTTACTACCCATAGTAGAAGGTACAACTGTTTCAACAAAATACGGACCTGTAAAAACAGACCATATACTATTTATAGCAGCTGGAGCTTTTCATCTATCTAAACCTTCAGACTTAATCCCAGAGTTACAAGGAAGATTCCCTATAAGAGTTGAACTTAAACCACTTACAAAAGATGACTTTGTAAGAATACTTACAGAACCAAAAAACGCTCTTATAAAGCAGTATATAGCTCTTATGAAAACAGAAGGAGTAGATTTAGAGTTTACAGAAAAAGCCATAAATAAAATAGCAGAGATAGCCCAGATAGTAAATGAAAAAACAGAAAATATAGGAGCAAGAAGGCTCCATACTATTTTAGAGAGAATAATGGAAGATCTATCTTTTGAAGCTCCGGATCTAAAAGGAAAGAAAATAGTAATAGATGAGAAAGTTGTAGAAGAAAAACTAAAAAACATTGTCCAAGATGAAGATCTATCAAGATATATACTATAGAGTGAGGTGATAAAGATGGCAGAGAAGATGGAAGCACCAGTGGCATTTGAAGAGTTATTAAAGGAAATAGAGGTAAAAAATGCAGCTTCTGCATATGTACTGATAGAGGCAAATCCTTCAGAAATACCAAATATTTTAAAAGCATTGTCCACAGTAGAAAATGTGAAATCTGCAGATGTAGTAACAGGCATTTACGATATTATAGTTTATCTTGTTGGAGAAGACCAAAATGAAATAGGAAGAGTTGTTATAAGAGATATAAACTCAATCCCAGGAGTAAAAAAAGCAACAACCTGCATGGTTGTTAGGCTGTAACTAATTTTTTCTCCCATTCGAAGGCTGTTTTGCAGATTAGTTCTAAGTCGTTATATTTGGGCTTAAAGCCCATTTTTTCTTTTATCTTTGTATTATCTGCAATTAATACGGCAGGGTCTCCTTCTCTTCTTCCTGTAATTTCTACCTTAAAGTCAACTCCAGAGACCTTTTTCATAGTATCTATCACTTCCTTTACAGAATAACCTTTTCCATATCCACAGTTAAAAATATCACTTTCATTTTTATCAAGATAATCTAATGCCAGAATATGAGCATTTGCCAAATCATCCACATGAATGTAATCTCTTATACAAGTTCCATCAGGAGTCGGATAATCTGTCCCAAAAATATACATCTTATCTCTCTTTCCAACAGCTGTTTCTGCTGCTACTTTTATCAGATGTGTAGCATTAGGAGTAGATTGTCCTAATCTACCTTTAATATCAGCACCAGCTACATTAAAGTATCTAAGTATTACATATTTGAATTCCGGATGAGCATTACCTACGTCTTTTAAAACGGTCTCACTCATCAATTTACTCATTCCATATGGATTAATAGGTTTTGTGGGAGTTGATTCTTTTACCGGAACCTCATCAGGTTCTCCGTAAACAGCAGCAGTTGAAGAGAATATGAATTTTTTAACACCTGTTTCCACAGCCAACTTTATGAGGTTAGTTGTATTTACTGTATTATTCATATAATATTTGAGAGGATTTTTAACGCTCTCCGGAACTACTATACTTGCAGCAAAATGAATAACAGCATCAAACTTCTTAGCTTTAAAGATTCCTTCTATTACTCCAAAATCCCTTAAATCAGCTTCTATAAAATCAAACTCACCCTTTCTGTTATTCTCTTTATGTATCTGCTTTAAAGTGTCTATAGCTTTCAGACTTCCAGTTGACAGATTATCGATAACTGTAATATCCCAATCCCTACTTTCAATAATCTGCTTTACAGTATGACTTCCTATATAACCTGCTCCTCCAGTAATCAATATTTTCACGTTATGATTCCCCCTTTATTAACTCTATGTAAATAATATATATCTCCTTTTTTAGTTCAGGGATTTTTTCCTTGACGGTAATCCATACCACATTGTAATCTACACCAAAATAGTCATGTATTAACACATCCCTCATGCCAGCAATCTCTTTCCAAGGTATATGTTTGTGCCTTTTCCTAAATTCTGAAGGTATTTTCTTAACTGCTTCTCCGATTATTTCAAGACTTCTAATAAAAGCCCGCAATAAATCTTCGTTTTGTATAAACTGATTGTAGTTTAAATCTTCAGATTTTTTGATTAAATAGTCACATTCTTTTAAAATATCCTCTAAGTAATCTAACAGATCCCTTTCTTTTTTATACATAAATAGCTTCTTCCAATATTTTTTTACCTATCCTGGGTTTTAGAGCAGATTTCATCACAAGATCTATTTTCTTACCTAAACTTTTTTGTAGAAAGTGCTTAAGTTCTATAAATTTAAATAAATCTATGGGTTTTTTAAATTCTACCAGTATATCGATATCACTCCTTCTATTTTGCCTTCCTTTTACATAAGAGCCGAAAATACCAATCTCCTTTACATAGTATTTTTCTTCAAGAATAGGTTTTACCAACCTAAGCTTACTTTTTATTTCTTCTAACTCTTCTTTCTGTTTTAAATTTAATTCACTTTTCATAATCCATTATCTTCCGTATATATCATCAAACCTTATTATATCATCTTCTTCTACGTATTCACCTACCTGAACCTCTATGATTTCAAGTGGAATTTTACCGGGATTTACCAATCTATGTTTTGTGGATTTTGGAACATAGATGCTTTCGTTTTCATGAATAAATTTCTCTACTTTATTACCATCATTATATTCTATGATCACTTTTGCAGTCCCTTTTACTACTATCCAATGTTCACTTCTGTGGTGATGCATCTGTAAGCTTAAACTTTCTCCAGGATTTACTGTTATCCTTTTTATTTTGTATCTTTCTCCTTTCTCAAGTTCTGTATAGCTTCCCCAAGGTCTGTAAACAGTAGTATGAAACTCTGTAAGATATTTTGTGTCATCCCTTTTTTTAAGAATTGAAACTAAATCTTTTATTTTCTGACCTTCTCCTCTCTTTGCTACTACAACCACATCAGCAGTTTCTAAAATCATAACATCTTCCAATCCAACAGTGGCAACCAATCTATCTTTACTAAGTATTAAGGAGTTTTCAGTATCTATATCTACTACATTTCCTATTTTAACATTTTGATTTTCATCTTTATCTAAAATATCGTAGATACTATCCCAAGACCCTACATCTGACCATTTAAGAAATAGAGGTAACATTACTGTTTTATCTGTTTTTTCCATAATAGCATAATCTATAGATATATTTGGCATATCATTAAAACTCTCCAGCATTTCTTCAAATGATTTATTATTTATAAAGTCGTAAATCTCTGGAGAGTGTACTTTAAACTCATCAATTATGGTTTTTATACTGAAAGTAAACATTCCACTATTCCAATAGTAGTTTCCATTCATCAGATAGTTTCTAGCAGTTTCTAAATCTGGTTTTTCATGAAACTGTTTTACCTTAAAAGCTCCGTTTATGCTATTTTCTGTATCAACCTCTATATATCCATATCCGGTTTCAGGTTTTGTAGGGTTTACTCCGAATGTAACTATATATCCCTCCTTTGCAATTTCCTTAGCTTCACTTACATACTTCATAAACTCATCTTCCGGTGAGATTATATGGTCAGAAGGAGATATAAATAAAATTTCATCTTTATCCGAACCTAGTTTCTCTGTGACATACTTAATAGCCAAAGCAATTGCAGGAGCAGTATTCTTTCCAACAGGTTCGAGGATGAGATTAAATTTTTTACTCTCAGTTATATCTTTAAGCTGTTGTAATATATGAAATCTATACTCCTTATTTGCAACTATCAGAATACTATCACTGATTTTTATATTTCTCTTTACAGTCTTCTGAAAAAGAGATTCTCTATCACCAAAATTTAAAAACTGTTTCGGAAACTTCTCCCTCGAAAATGGATAAAGCCTTGTTCCACTTCCACCTGAAAGGATAACTGTCATCATCTTCATCTCCTTTTTATTCCACTCTCTCCCACTCAAAACCAACTAAATCCTTCTTATCTTTACTAAACTCTATACCTACAAGATATATATCATTAAACTTTCCTATATATTTATCGGCATATTTCTTCTCTTTTAATTGATTCAAAGCTCTGCCTTCTGGTTCAAGTTCTACTACTTTAAACTCTATGATATAACATCTTCCTTCATATATTATGGTTAAATCTATTCTGCCTTTGCTTGTGTAGTCTTCTGCTATCATATTAAAGCCGGCTCCTGCTAAAAAGCTGTAAATTACATTTGCATAGTATCCCTCATAGTTTGCTATATCGTTGCTCCTATACCATTCATAGGGTATGCTTGCAAACAGTGATTTTAAAACATCTCTTAATGTTTCTATTTTTCCTTCTTTTAATCCTTTGTATAGGTTGGTGGTAAGTCTGATTGCATCAAAGCCTTTTTGGGTTAGATAGCTTGTAATGTAGTTATTTAAAGATATTTTTACCTCTTTGTTAGGATATGTGAGTGTGTATATATATCCTGTTGGAGAATCTTCATAATCTTTTATTGTAAGGTATCCTGTCTGAAATAATAGATTTTCTGGTTCTATTGCATCCACATCAAAGCTTCCTATTAGGTTCTCTGATGCTATGAGTTCGTCAAGTTGTGGTATGTAAAATCTTTTTTGGATTAGAAGTTTTATTAAAAAGGTGGGTGTTCCGGTTTCAAACCAGTAGGGGTGAAATCTTTTTTCTTGTAAATAAAGGAGGATATCAAAAGGGTTATAAACTGTCTCTCCAAGCCAAGAATAACCGTTGTACCATTCTTTTATATCTTTTAAATTTTCTCCTTTTAATCTGTCTGAAAAAACTGTTTCAAGCTCAGATTGAGTATATCCACAGATAGTAGAAAATTCTGGGCTTATGGTTATATCTCTGAGTTGGTTAAGTCCGGAGAATAGTGATACTTTTGAGAATTTGGATACTCCTGTTAGGAATACGAATTTAAGATAAACATCAAGGGGTTTTAATACACTGTAAAAGTTTTTTAGTATATCTCTTATTTTTATAGCTTCTTCTCTGTTTTCAATTTTATCAAGTATGGGTTTGTCATATTCATCTACAAGGACAACCACTTTTTGGTTGTATTTTTGGCTTGTTTTTATTATTAGCTCTCTGAAAAATAGATTATAGTCATCTTTATTTTCACAAACTATACCAAGATTATTTTGAGTCTCATGAAGTTGTTGTAGTATATAGGATATTAGTTTGTCTGAGTCTTTTATCAATACTCCACCAAAATCAATATAAATAACTGGATATTTAACAGACCAATCCCAATTTTTTTCAAGATAAAGTCCTTCAAAGAGTTCCTTCTTTCCTAAAAATGCTTGTCTGATAGTGTCAAGAAATAGAGATTTGCCAAACCTTCTTGGTCTTGATAAAAAGTAGTATTTACCGGATTCTACCAATTTTGATACAAAATAAGTTTTATCTGCATAGTAGTAGTTGCCTTTCCTTATTTCTTCAAAACTCTGTATACCTATTGGAAGTTTTTTCATAGGTGTAACCTCTTAAAAATTTTTCTCCTCATAAAATGGAACTATTTTTTTGAGAAACTGTTTTATTTCTTCCGGGGATGGATCTGAATTTAGGATCTCCAATAAAGAGTTCAATATAATGTTTAGTTCCTCTAAGGATAGATTTTTTGATATCTTGGCTATAAATATTTTTTCGTGAAAGGTTTTCTGTGTTCCTTCTTCCGCTGTAAGTAACTCTTCAAAGAGTTTCTCTCCCGGACGTAATCCTGTGAAAACTATATCTATATCTTTGTACGGTTTTAAACCTTGTAATTTTATAAGTTCCTCGGCAAGATTTACAATTTTTACAGGTTCACCCATATCTAATACAAACACTTCTCCTCCTTCTCCCATAGCAGCAGCTTGAAAAACTAGTAATACAGCTTCTGGAATTGTCATAAAGTATCTCTTCATTTCAGGGTGAGTAATGGTAATTGGGCCACCTTTCTTAATCTGTTCGATAAAGATAGGTATAACACTTCCTCTACTCCCAAGAACATTTCCAAATCTAACAGAGATAAATTTTGTTTTTCCTAAGGAGTTTAAAGAAGTACACATTATCTCTGCAAATCTTTTTGTCGCACCCATAACACTTGTGGGATTTACAGCCTTATCTGTGGATATGTTAATAAATTTTTCAACTCCGCTGTTTATTGAAGCAATTGCAACATTATATGTTCCAAATATATTTGTTTTTACAGCCTCTTCTGGAAAGAATTCCATTAAAGGAACATGTTTGTAAGCTGCAGCATGAAAAACTACATTAGGTTTATGTTTACTAAAAATATTCTCTAATTTAGCCTTCTCTCTTATATCTGCAACTATAAAGACTACTTCTGTAACTTTGTCATTTATTTTATCTTTTAGTTCCAGAGAGAGATTATGCAATTCAGTTTCATCTATTTCAAGGGCAACTATTTTTTTAGGTTCAAAATCTATTAACTGTCTAACTATTTCTGATCCAATTGACCCACCTGCACCGGTCACCAAGATTACTTTATTTTGAATAAACTCTCTAACTTTCTGTTTGTCTATTTTAACTTCTTCTCTTGACAAAAGGTCTTCTATAGATATCTCTTTTAAATCTTTAATTGAAATATGTTCTTTTGGTAATTTTGATAAACTTGGGACAATATGTATATCTTTAACTCCTATTTCCATCAATTTATCAAAAATCTCTCTTATTTTCCGATGACTTAAAGAAGGAATTGCTATTATCACTTTTTCCACTCTATTTTCTTTTATAATTTCTGACATATTTTTTATCGTATCTACTACCGGGACACCATGTATCCGAGTTCCTATTTTCAAAGGATCATCGTCAACAAAACATACAGGATAGTAATTTTCGTCCTTTAAAAGTCCTCTTAGTATTCTCTCTCCTGTTGTTCCGGCTCCAATTATAAGAGTTCTTTTTGCCTGATGTTTGTTTGTATAGAATATCTCTGTAAATACTCTTTTAGATATTCTGATTAGTGATACAAGGAAAAGGGATACAAAAAAATCAATAATAATTATACTTTTAGGTATGGAAATTTCCTGTTGATGAGATTGTAGATAAATGTTTATCAAGAAAACTACATAGGAAAAAGTAATTAAACCTACATTGATTTTAAAAAAATCTTTTAATCCTATAAATCTCCAGTTTAGATTATATATTCCAAGTAGATAAAATATAAAAATCTTGGAAACAACAAAAGAAACAACCCAAAAATGAAATATATCTGAATAGTTCGTAGGAAAATTAAATTCAAATCTAAATAAAAAAGACAGATAAAAACTTATGAAAAATATGATAGTATCACTTATAATGAAAAATAAAAATCTTTTTGTTTTTGTGGGTTTTAGTAAATCCTTTATTTCCATTATTCTAAACACTCTTTTAGTTCTTTAGCTATAAATTTAACATCTTCATACTCTAAATCTGTTCCACTTGGCAAACAAAGTCCTCTGCTAAAAAGATCTTCACTTGTACCATTTGTATACCTAATTGTATTTCTGAAAACTGGTTGCATATGCATAGGTTTCCATAATGGTCTTACTTCTATGTTCTTAACTTGCATTTTTTGAGTAATTTTAAAAGGATTTTGATTTTTGAATATAACTGTTGTAAGCCATCTATTCCCTTTTGCGTCTTGAAGTTCAGGCATAAATTCTAAACCATCAATATCTGCTAATAATTCTTTATACCAGTTAAATATTTCTCTTCTTTTCTTGACTCTATAATTTATTGTCTCAATTTGAGCTAGGCCTATAGCTGCCAGGATATTACTCATCCTATAATTGTATCCATATTCTTTATGTTCATACCAGATCTCATTTTCTTTTGCTTGAGTAGAGTAGAATTTTATTTTTGATGCGAGATGTTTATTATTTGTTACCGCAACTCCACCACCAGATGTAGTTATAATTTTATTTCCATTGAAAGAGTAAATACCAACCTCTCCGAATGTTCCTACATATTTTTCTTTGTATGTAGCTCCAAGAGCTTCTGCAGCATCTTCAATCAATTTTATATTGTATCTATCACATATCGAGACTATAGCATCCATATCGGCAGGTTGTCCGTAAATATGTGTTAAAATTAAAACCTTCGGTATTTTACCAATTTTTATAAGATTTTTTATCGCATCTTCTAAAAGATTTGGGTCGATATTCCAGCTTTTATAATCACTATCTATGAAAACTGGTTCTGCATTCTGATAAAGTATAGGAGCTACCGATCCTATGAAGGTAAAAGTAGAAGCAAGAACAACATCCCCTGCTTTTATACCTAAAACTCTCAATGCTAAATGTATAGCTGATGTTCCACTTGAAACCCCAACAGCATACTTAGCACCTGTATATTCACATATTGCTCCTTCAAATTTATCTATAAATTCTCCAACTGGAGCAATGTAATTTGATTCAATAGCTTCTTTGATATATTCAAGTTCTTTTCCAGATTGATAAGGTGGTGATAAATATATTTTATGTTTCATTTTTCCTTATTATCCTCCCTGGATTTCCTACTACTACTACGTTGTCAGGTATATCGTCTATTATAACAGAACCTGCACCAATAATTACATTTTCCCCTATGTTAATGTTCTGTTTTATTGATGCACCTATTCCTATATGTGTGTATTTACCGACTCTGACATTGCCAGCCAGTGCTGCATTTGGAGAAACATGTACAAAATCACTTAAAAAACAGTCATGTTCAATAACAGCAGATGTGTTTATTATGCATCCTTTTCCTATATAAGAAGAATTATTTATTACACTGTTTGCAAAAATCACCGTCCCAATTCCTACTTTTATAATATTTGACAAAATTGCACTTTTATCTATAACAGATAAAATCTTAATATTATTCTCTTCTAATTTCTTAAAAATTTCTTCTCTTGCTTTATTATCACCTATTCCCAGAGCAACGAAACTGTTATCATCTCTTAAAGTTAAAAAATTATCAAAGGATATAACTTCCAATCCAATTAACTCTCTTTTTGATCTATCATCATCTATAAAGCCTTTTATGTAATATCCATTTCTCATTAATACATCATAAACTACCTTTCCATGACCACTTGCACCGTATATATACACTTTAGTTATTTCCATTAAACTTCTCCATAGTAGCTTTTCCTTTTTGAGAAATACCTTCTCTTTTTATAACTTTTAAAAATGTAAGTAGTAAAATTTTCATATCAAGCCAAAAAGATAAATTTTCAACATAGTAAACATCATACTCAAACTTTTCTTTCCAACTTATAGCATTTCTTCCCATTACTTGAGCTAAACCAGTTATTCCAGGCCTAACTAAATGGCGTTTTCTTTGACGTTCATTATATAATGGTAAATATTCTACTAAAAGAGGTCTAGGTCCCACAAGGCTCATATCACCTTTTAATACATTAAACAACTGAGGTAATTCATCTAAACTAAGACTTCTTATTAACTTTCCTACTCCTTTCAATCTAATTTCATCAGGTAAAAGATTGCCGTTTTCGTCTCTTTCATCTGTCATTGTTCTAAATTTATACAGTGTAAATATTTTTTCATTTAAACCAGGTCTTTCTTGTTTAAATATAACAGGTTTTCCTAATGTTAATCTGATTATTAAATACAATAATATAAACAATGGAGAGGAGATTATTATAAGTAAAACAGATATAAAGATATCTATCCATCTTTTAAGTTTACTTCTGTAAAAGCTGTTCATACAAAGAGATGTATTCATCTACAACTCTCCTTATGTCAAATTCTTTTACAGCTTTTTCTCTACCATATTTCCCCATTTTTTCTCTTAAATCTCTATCATTTATCAATATCTCTATTTTTTTGGCTAATTCTATACTATCTTTTACGGGAACTAAGAATCCATTTTTTCCATCTTCAACTACTTCCCTACATCCTACAGTGTTTGTTGTAACTATTGGTTTGCTCATAGATGCGGCTTCAAGTAAGGTTCTTGGGACTCCCTCTCTGTAACTTGGTAAAACAACTATATCTGATATGGCGATTAAATATTTTATATCATTTCTGAAACCAAGCCATTTTACATTTCTATTTTTTAAAAACGAAGAAGGAGCACAAGAAGGATTCCCTTCATCTGTATCACCTACAAAAACAAAATCTATATTGTGGTATTTATTACTTAAAATTTCAGCAGCTTCATAAAACTCTCTTATCCCTTTATGCCAAATAGCCCTTCCTATCATTAAGACAACTATTTTATTTTTCTCAATAGAAAGTTTTTCTTTATACATGCAAATAAAGTCTTCTGTAACTTCTGCCATACTAAAGTAATCTGTATCAACACCAACACTTTTTATTACTTTAACTTTATTTGAATCTATAATACCTCTATCTACGAAATATTTGGGATCATCACTATTTACAAATATACATATATCAGATAATTTAAAAGTATATTTATATAAGATTTCTATAATATTTCTTACAAGAAGACTCTTTAAATTGTTATCAACATAAAAAGATCCAAGACCTTCAACTAAGTTGATTATTCTTGGAATTCCTGCAATTTTACTTGCAAAAGTTCCATATATATTTGGTTTTGCTGTAAAAGTATTAATTAAATCCAGTTTTAAATCTTTAATAGCATTATATATGTTTTTAATAGAATAGATTTCTTTAAGTGGATTTATACTTTTTCTTTCAATTTCATAATTTATTACTTCAATTCCGGCATTCTTTAAATCGCTATTTTTCTCTCCTTTAGGACATATTGCATATACTCTATACCCTCTTTTTAAGAGTTCAGTCATTATTGGCAATCTAAATAGGTATAAGTTTAAATCAAGATGAGATAAAAACCCAATTTTTTTAACTTCCATTTTTAGCCTTATTTAATCTACTTAGTTTACTATATAAAATAAAAAAAGATATGCCAATCCAAAACATGGTATTTCTAGAGTTATATGTTGAAATGGAATATAAAAATGGAGCCATAAAAAGAAATTTTAATAATAAATCTTTAATATTTCTGAAAATTTTAATTATAAAGTAAAAAAATAATGATAATCCAATTATGCCATAATAAAAAAGGATTCCTGCAAAAGTTGAATGAATTTCTACTGTATAGCGAATAGTATTATCAAAGTTTTTCCATCTTTCATGAAACCCTTCTCCTGAACCGAACAAAAGGTATTGAGGAAACTTAATCAATCTATCATATCCTCTTTCCTCAAAGTTCTTAATATTTTTTTTCTTTGCTTCTTCTATTCTGTCAATATAAAACTGCATATATTCAGCTAAATTTATTTTTTTTTGTACGTTTTCAATCAATAAGTAAAATAGCATGAATATTATCAGATTTATTATCACTATATTCGACTTTTTAAATTTTTGTAAATTTATACCTTGTTCTTTTTGTTTTTTCAACCTAACTAGTGAATCAAATATGATATAAATTATAATCATAAATACTGCAAGAGTTGTAGATCTTGATAAATTAAATATAGTTGTGATTATTAAAAGCGATATCACAATAATATTGAAAGACCATTTATTATAAGAAATTTTATTTGATAATAAAGCTATGATGCTAATCCAAATAGTAAAATGTCCAAATTGATTTGGATCATTAAAAGTTCCTGTGAATCTATTACCATCATACATAAATTTATTAAAACCAAATAAAATCATAAAAATTTCTAGAGTAAGTAACATGATGGAAATATTATAAATTTTTCTAAAGAATTTCTGTACATCAAGTTCTATATACTTCTCTAAAGAAACAGTAGCAAATAATATGCATACGTTGTATATATAATACAAACTTGACAAAAGGAAAGAAGCTTTTTTGTATAAAAGGAAAAAAGTTAAATTAACTCCAGAGACATAAAACACAAATAGTAATACTACTTTATATTCGCTTATAAATTTTTGTTTATTAATATTATTGAAAAGTGTTAATACAAAAAAAACAAATCCTATAATGTGGTAAATTTGTGGAAAACCACTTTCCCATAGATAAAAAGGACTACTTGTAAAAAATAAAAAAAACAAAAAAATTATGAGCTTTTCCTGCTTTAGTATCATTTTTCCATTCCTGATAAAACGTTTTCAAATATTTTAATTAGTTTAGCTACTTCATGTTTTCTCTCAAAAAGGTATCTATATTTCTTATAATTTTCATTTATAATTTGTAGAAAATCCTTTTTATCGCAATTAAGGATGAATTCCTTTAATTTAACTGGATCATTTTCTGCAATTCCAAATCCGTAGTTATTTATTAACTGAGATGCAACATTTTCTTTGTTACCTATTGCTAATATGGGCTTAGCATTTCCAATATATTCAAATAATTTCCCAGTATATACCCCTAATTCTCTTGGATCATTCCATGTTAATAATAATAATATGTCACTTTCTGCTTGAATTTTAAGTGCTTCAGCTCTTGAAACCTTTGGATGAACTTGAACATTTTCAACAATATCAAATTCCTTTGCTAGTATATTCAACCACTCAAGGTTGTCTCCGTAAAATTTACAAATTACCTTATTTTTTAAATCTTCATTTTTGCTTATTATTTTGAAGAGTAACGATGGATCTTGTTTTCCGGCATATAAAGAACCTGTATAAGTTATGATAAGCTTTTTTCCTTCTACTTGATTTCTTTTATTTTGAATTAAGTTAATAAACTCTTCTTCATCAAAAGCATTTTTTATAACATGAATAGGTTTCCTATATCGTTCTTTCAATCTCTCTGCTAGAGGTTCTGATACAGTAATAATTGCAGAAGCTTGATTTAAAGCATATTTTTCAAGATATTTGCTTAACAGGTTATGTTTTGAATAATGGTTGTCTATCCATAAATCTCGTAATTCAGCTACAAAAGGTATACCATATTTTTTACTTAATCTTGATCCTAATAATAAGGAAGTAAATGGCATTGCAGAAGCGTAAATGATATCTGGTTTCCAGACCTTAATAATATCTTCTGCTCTTCGATATGCATACGGATACCAACCTATATATCTATCTGGTGTAAAAAATATATATTTATAAAGTGTAGAAATTTTTTTATATATTTTTGTCTTAAAGTTATCATTTATTCCAGAATGTGTTACCTTTTTAATTTCTTTTACATCTTTTCTTAGTAGTTTAAGAAAAAATTTATGTATATCAAAATATTTTTCATAGTAGATATAATCAGTTGGAATTTTTATAGGGAGATCTTTATTTAAGTCCTCCTCTTTTCCTGCAATAACTTTTATATCAATACCCATATCATGAAGAATTTTTGCAGTATTCCCAGTTCTAACAGAACCTATTGTATTATATGGTGGGAAAAAAAACGTTATAAATAAAACCTTCATCTTAAATACGCAATTTTCATTTCATAGCTTAATAATTATATTTATTATTTTTGCAGAAGTCCTATCATTAATATTAAAAGCTTTTTCTAATTTTGTAAGAATTTCTCCATTATACTTTCTCCATAACACATTCCAACCACTTTCTATAGTTTCAACCCACTCAGTCTCTTCTCTTAGTGTTACACATGGTACACCCATCCAACAAGCCTCTTTCTGCAAACCTCCAGAATCTGTATATATCATTTTAGCATTTTTTGAAAGCCATATCATATCAAAATACGACAAAGATTCTATAACCTTGATAGGTTCTGGAATTTCAATATTATTTTGTTCTATAAATTTTTGCGTTCTTGGATGGATTGGAAATATAACTGGTAGTCCTTCGGATGTTTCAATTACAAAATTTATTAACTCTTTAAATCTCTCCACACTTGATGTATTTTCTGCTCTATGCATAGTCAGAACATAATACTCTTTTTGTTTTAAATTTAGCTTTAAAAGAATATCGGATTTTCTCTCAGCTATTTCTAAACTATATTTAAGAACCTCATACATAATATCTCCAACATTTACAACCAAAGGGTTTGAAATATCAAATTGTATGCCATCCAGTGGATAATCTTCTGATAAGATCTCTCCATTGTTAATAATATTTGTAAATCCTTCTTTTTTTAAATTTTCAACCGCAGTTTTAGTTGGACAAAAAAGTATAGTAGATACATGGTCTGTAAGTATCCTGTTTATCTCTTCCGGCATTCTTTTATTAAAACTTCTAAGTCCTGCTTCTATATGAGCTACTGGAATATGTAGTTTAGAAGCAGCTAAGGCACCAGCTAATGTTGAATTTGTATCACCGTAAACAAGTACCCAATCCGGTTTTTCTTTCAGTAAAACATCCTCTATCTTTTTTAACATTTCCCCAGTTTGAAGCCCCTGAGAAGCAGAGCCTACTTCAAGATTATAATCTGGCTCTGGAATTCCAAGCTCATCAAAGAACACTTTATTCATAAGGTAATCATAATGCTGTCCAGTATGGATTGTTTTGTGTATAATTTTACCATTCTCAAAGCTATCTATCACTTTTACTATAGGCATCAGTTTAACAAACTGCGGCCTTGCTCCTACAATTGAGATTATTTTCATACCTTAAACATTTGCCTCCATAGAAGTAAATTTATAATCCTCCAAATAAAAAATCCTTCCTTGAATATAGACCCATTTTTAAAATCTTCTAACACTAACTCAATGTTCAAAAAATCATTTAACAAATACTTGTTTTCTTTTATTAATGAAATAAAAAGATTTTTATTGCCATCTATCCACTTTTTTTCTGGTGTAGCAAACCCTATTTTATCTTTTCTTAATCTTATTGGTTCTGGTAAAATTCCCTTCATAGCCTCTCTTAGTATGTATTTACTCCAACCATTATGAATTTTATAAATAGATGGAATTCTAAATATATATTCTATCAGATCTCTATCATCTGCAAAAGGTGTTCTGGATTCAATACTAAATCTCATAGAGTTTCTATCTTCATACTTAAGTAATATTTTTAAATTTTTACCTGTCATAAATTGATATAAGTGCTGATTTAAAGAGGTTGGTAAATTTCCTATTGTTTGTTCAATAAGATATTTATTTCTATTAAAAAATTCTCTATTAATATACTTGAATCTATTTAAAAATACAGATGACATCAAGATTATCAAGTTTTTTGGTAAAGACTTAACTGCTAATATTCTAAATAAAGAATTAACAAAATCTTTAAAATTAATAGGAGAATTGTTTATATTCTTTATTTCCTCTAATAAATCCCAAATTCTGAAATTTTTTAAAAGTTCAAAATAAAATGTTCTATAATATCCGGTGTAGCCAGTAAATAACTCATCTCCACCTTGACCATCAAGTAGAACCTTAACACCATTTTCTTTTGCAAGCTTCATAACTCTGTATTGAGCATAAATTGATGTTGAGCCAAATGGTATTTCTTGAGTATAAACTAAATTATCTAAATCTTCTAATAATTCTTCTCCTTTAGGAAATGTTCTAAACCAATCTGTTTTTGTATGCTCTACTACTATTTTAGCCCAATTAGATTCATCTATGTTTTTATCTTCGTAGGAAGCTGTAAAAACTTTTTGAATATTCCCCACAGACCTGAGATCTTTACTTTTTAGTAGTTCATTTATCACACATACAATAGTGGAGCTGTCTAACCCACCACTTAAACATGAGCCAACCAATACATCTGACCTAAGTCTTTCCTCTATGGCAGAGAAAATAAGGCTTTTTACATTTTCTTTATGATTTTCTAACTCCTTATTGTTAAATTTTCCAATATCTGGATTATAATTAAGTGTGTAATATTGCCATCTCTTAAATTCAAAGTTTTTTAAATCAAATGTAAAAGCAAAAGATGGAAACAACTCTAAAATATTATTATAGAATCCTTCTTCTTCCAAATTTTCAATTCCAAAAACAAGATATCTAAAAATTTCTTCTTGATTAAGTTTTATATTATCTTTTATGCTTTTTAATTTGAGTAAGGCTTTTATTTCCGAAGCAAAAATAAAGCTACGGTTATCATAAAAGTAATAAAATGGTTTTACTCCAAATCTATCTCTTGAACCGAATAAGATATTTTTATGTTTATCATAAATAACAAAAGCCCACATTCCATCAAATTTATTTAAACAATCAAAACCCCACTTATCATATGCAGCAACTATAACTTCCGTATCTGTATATGTATTAAAATGATATCCATCTTTTTTTAATTCCTCTCTAATCTCTATATAGTTGTATATTTCTCCGTTATAAGTGATAACATACTCTCCATATTTACCTTTATATTCCATTGGTTGCTTTCCAGCTTCCGAAAGGTCAATTATAGCAAGTCGTCTATGCCCAAAAGCAAAATTTTCTCCAAAATAAAACCCCTCTCCATCAGGTCCTCTATGAGCAATACTATCTGTCATAAATTTAATTTCTTCGTAAGTCGGCTTTTTATTTTTATATACTATTCCAGCTATTCCGCACAAATTCTGTTATCCTCCTCGTATAGAATTAACAACTTTAAAACTTAATATTAAGTACAGTATATATATTATAACTTCATTTAATGTAAACAAAATAATAAAAATATGAAAGCTTAAGGACAACATAAAAGTCACCATTATTACTACACTACTACTAATAAAGTATAACGACTGCCAAAATGTGCTTAAACTTAATTTTTCCATTGCTATAAAAATAACACTCAAAGGTGAAGCTATCATTCTTAAAAAAGCTGCTGGAATAAGATACATAACTAAGTCTCTACATTCATTCCACTTCTCTCCAAATACACTTCCCCAAAGGAAAAATGTGGAAAGAAAGATCAAAATGGAAAATGAAGACGATATAAACAACAACTTTAAAAATGACTTTATATACAATATTTTTAATATCTTTAAATCTTTATTTTTATAAAAAGATAGTTCCTTTAGAAGAACTTGTCCGACATTTGAGGATATTAAACTTATTGGAACTAGAAGTAGCTTCAAAGAGAAGAAAAAATATCCAGAATATACAATTCCAAACATTTTAGGTACCATCAAGTAAGGTAAACTCGTAGTTAAGTTATCCAATACTGCACCGAGGGAAGAAATTAAAGGAAAACTACTATAAATCTTGGCTTTATTTATGATTTCTTTTTTATTTATAAACTTATAAAGTAAGGTAATATTTTTAAATAACTTCAAATTAGCTACAAACTGAGCAAGTATTTGTCCTGTTATTAAACCTATATACCCTGCTTTCAGAACCCCTAAAATCAACTGTATTATAGCCATAGTTAATGATTTATAAACGTTTGCTCTTGCTATGTCTTTATATAGTTTAAATCTATTATTTGTGTAGTTAAGTATGTTAAAAATACCCATCATAAAAACAGTTAAAGGGGCAAAATAGATCCAACCTTTTAAAACTTCTGCTTTCAGTAATCTTAAAAACCAATCTCCTAAAAAGAGTAAAAAAATGAGAAATAAAATACTTACAAAAAGATTAAAGATAAATGCAACGGCTGCCACATTTATTGCATCTTCATCTTTTTCTGGAAGCATAATTGCAAGTTCATATCTTCCGCAGGATATAACAGAAACTATAGATACAATGGAAACAAATACAGCTAATGCACCAAAATCAGCAGGGGTATATAGTCTTGTTAATATTGGGGTTATTAAGATTGGGATTGCTTGAGCTATAGCTGTACCAGAAGTAAGAATTAAAATATTTCGGTTGAATTCACTTCTCAAAGAGCTCTGTATTCTATCTTTACTCTGTTTTAAATAACTTTTCATGTATAACTTCACCTAAAGTTAAACTACCAAATACACTTAAATGGTCATCATCTGCATACATACTTTTACCTTCTTTATACATATAACAATATTTGTTATCACAAAAAATAGGTTCTGGATCTATAAAGATAACATTATATCTCTTTGCTATTTCCTTTACCTTTTCCCTATACTTGTATTGTCTATCTATGTAAACCTTTTTTTCTACTCTACAATTAAAACCAGGAGGAATAAATAATCTTGCTATACATGTAGAAGGATCAAATCCCAATTCTGGATTTTCCAGTATAAATACTATCCTATATTTTTTTAAACTAAAATACCTAAATGTTTTATCTATACTTTCTGCAAATACTTCTTCTCTATTGTAATTCTTATTTTCTATATAGTATTGCTTGAATTGTGCAGGATTATCAGTCCAGCCTTTTTCGACTTCTCCAAATCCTATTCCTGAAAAATATATAGCAATTCTAGTAGATATAAAGACAGTATCAATTTTTGGTAAATTTTCTATAACTTTATAAATTTCATCTATACTTTTTTTACAATTATTAAGTTCCTGTAAAGTTCTTCCCATTTCTCCTCCGATATAAGGAGGACAACCACTATTTGCTAAGAGAATTAAGTTTTCTCCTTCTTTTTTCAATGCTGTATTTAGTCCTGGATATAATACATGTGCATGAGAATCACCAATTAAAACATATTTTATATGCTCAGGATATTTTGTAGTTGATCTGCAATAATAAAATTCATGTTTTTTTTTAAGAATAGAATTGGTTATATGGTTGCAGTTTATATCTTCACTTATATCTCTTTTAAACTGATCTAATTGTTCTTTTGAAGCGTATACTATAGGTCTATTTAGAAGTCCATCTTTTAGTTTTATATACTGACCTATCACAGAAATTATAATTAAAGTAAAAAAAAGTAGAAGAGTTATTGTATAACTGTTAATTTTTCTGAATGGTAATTCTATAAATTTATATGTAATTACTGATATTAAGACAGAAAATATTAGAATTGCAATTTTAAAGAAGATAAAGTTATCATATCCGAATATATGCAGAAAACTTAAAAGTACATAATGCCATAGATAAAGGGAATAAGAAATTAGTCCAAAAAATATCAAAATTTTATTACTTAATATTTTATCTTTATAAAAATTCGTTAGTAAAATCCATAAACCTACAATAAAGATTAAGGGAAGTAGTTTTAGTGGATTATACGAATTAATTTTATAAAAAGTAATAAATAAAATAAGAATTAACGGATAAATTATGTACTTTATTTGAAAAATAAACTTTTCAATAATATCTCTATTATAAAATAGAATAAAAGACAACATACCACCAAATAATAGTTCATAATATCTAGAAGCAAGGTCATAAAAACTTCTTATATTGTTAGTTGATGACAAATAAAGTGAAAGTCCATAACTTATTAGAAATAATAGTAATATAGTTCTCATATTTAAAAGCTTGAATTTATATAGAAGTAAAAGTAAGAATGGGTATACAATATAAAATTGTTCTTCTACTGAAAGAGACCAAATATGTAATAAAGGCTTCAATAAAGCTTCTTTATCCCAATAACCAACTTCACCAATTAACCTATAATTTTGGTAATACAAAGCAGAGCTTTTTACATGCGATGCTAAATTTTCATATTCTGGAGGAAATAAAAATAGATATCCTACAATTAAAGAAAATATCAAAACCAATATTAAAGCTGGGAATAATCTCCTCGCTCTATTTCTATAAAACTCTTTTAAAGAAAATTCATGTTTATTAATTTTATGAAGTATTATACTTGTAATTAAATAACCAGATAATACAAAAAATATATCAACTCCTCTCAATCCATCTAACTGTGGATTATATTCTAGATAATATTTTATATTTTTATTTAAGCTTAAACTCAACATAAATTAATAGATATATTCATCCATATTTTTAATTTTTTCAACAATAAACTTTAACTCTTCTTGCTCCATCAATGGTTCTATTGGCAAACTCAATACTCCCTCACTTGCCTTTTCTGAGTTTTCTAAAGAACCGAATACCTCACATCTTCCTTCAAAAACTTTCATCTTATGTAAAGGAGTTGGATAATATACCATACTTTGAATGTTATTCTCTTTTAGAGATTTCTGTAGCTCATCTCTTTTATTATTTTTTACAAAGATTGTGAATTGATGAAAAGTATGGTAGTAATCCTCTGATGGAATGTATGGTAGTTTTAAATCTTTAACTTCGGAAAGACCTCTTATATAGTATTCTGCTATTTTTCTTCTTCTCTGATTAAACTCATCTATATATTTTATCTTTTCAAGTAAAACCGCTGCCTGTATCGTGTCTATTCTTGCTTTGTATCCTATATGCTCCACATTATATTTATCTTTTCCACCATGAACTCTTAACATCTTTATTAATTCAAAAAGCTCTTTATCATTGGTTGTTACTGCTCCAGCATCTCCAAAAGCACCTAAATTCTTTGTAGGAAAAAAACTAAAAGCCCCAGCATCTCCAAAAGAACCGACTTTTTTACCTTTATACATACTTCCGAAAGCCTGTGCACAATCTTCCACCACAAATAAATCATTCTCTTTTGCTATAGCCATAACTTCATCCATATTACATGGAAGTCCATAAAGATGGACAGGTACAATACCCACAACTCTTTTCCCATATACCTTTATAGCTTCTTTTATTCTGTTTACATCTATGTTGTATGTATAGATATCCACATCAACAAATAAAGGAGTTGCTCCACTTCTAAGTATAGTATCTCCTGTTGCAGTAAATGTAAAAGG
Organism: Hydrogenothermaceae bacterium; assembly: GCA_026418455.1. Lineage (GTDB taxonomy): Bacteria > Aquificota > Aquificia > Aquificales > Hydrogenothermaceae > JAOABC01. The sequence continues at coordinate 423,383 of JAOABH010000004.1, read as the reverse complement.
AGTTGTTATTATCAAGTCTCCTCTTGACCAATACTCCTGATTTTTCTTCTTTATTGCCAAAGCTCTCAGACTTAAGAGTAGAGCATCTGTTCCAGAAGAAACACCTACCGCATATTCTGTTCCAATGTAGTTTGCTATTTTTTGCTCTAACTCTTTTACTTCTACTCCTAAGATAAAATTTGATTTGTTTATAACTTTATCTATATTTTTCTCAATTCCATAGTGCATATAATAAGTTTCCCTTGCTAAATCCAGCATAGGTATAAAATCTGTTTTTTTATTTTTAAAAGATTCTAAATAATCCTTAGGTGATTTACATATATCCGGATATTTTTTTAACAATTTATTGTCCCTTGTTAGCACTATTCCATCTATGGCTTTTGCTGTATGTATTATAAGACTATCCTCTATATCTTCATAGTCTATCTCAATATAAGATGGTGTTTTTGCGATCTTAAAAAAAGATAAAATCTCTTTTATCATATTATGGACAATCTTTAATTTCTGATTTTTTGTTAAATTTGGATATCTCACAGAAAGATCATGGTATTTTATAAATTCTAAATTATCTATGGATGAAACAGAGACAAATGCAAAATCCTTGTTTTTCAAAAACTCAAAAACATCAACAGATTCCGGATATTTTTCTCTTCTTATGTTTTCATAATAGTCCAGTAATATATTAATATCAATTACCGTGTTTTTCATTGTAAAATCTCCATGCAGCTTCATAAATTATTTCATCATCTTCTCTTTCACCGGAAACTGTATCTAAAGCAAGAGCTTTCCAATGTTTATCTACGAATTCATCGTCTAGCTGCTCTTTTGATAGTAACTCTATTTCCACCTCTATTTCTTCCTTATCTTCAAATCCTTTGATTAAAGGAATCAAAAACCCTTCTTTTACCCTTTTCGCTTTTACTCTCATATCTTTTCCTCGATAGGTTCAAAATTGCCATTTTTTAAATAGTATACACTATCACAACTCCCACATGATATTTTAGTACCTTCTTTAGACTCTTCAAGTACTTTACCCTTAATTTTTCCTTTATTAACTAAAACTACTCCACATTTACAAACCCAACCTATTCTCTTAGCAGGTACACCTGCATACAGAGCATAATCTTCTACATCTGATATCACTACTGCACCAGCTGCTATCATGGCATATCTACCAATAGTATTTCCACAAACAACTGTTGCATTCGCCCCTATAGTAGCTCCTTTTTTTACTAAAGTAGTTTTAAACTCATGTTTCCTTTCTATAAAAGCTCTTGGAGTTAAAACATTTGTAAATACACAAGATGGACCACAAAACACATCGTCTTCTAAAATCACACCTTTATAGATTGAAACATTATTTTGAATTTTACAACCATTTCCTATTTTAACATCTGAACCAATCATACAGTTTTGACCTATGATACATCTTTCTCCTATAACTGTATTAGATAAAATATGACTAAAATGCCAGATTTTAGTTTTTTTTCCTATTGTTACATTTTCATCTATATAAGAAGATGGATGAATAAAATACTCTTTATCTTCCATATAATTTCTCCAATGCAAGAGGATGGACTCTTTCATTGAAACCTATAGGGTTTAAATTTCTTATTTCGTACACTATTTCTATAGATGTTCTAGCATCTTCGATACCAAATCCACCACCGTTTAATATATCTCTGTAAACAACTGTATGGAGGTCAGTAAATCCTTCTGAAAACTCTATTTCTTCTCCATCTATAGTTATAGATCTGTATGTTCTCTGTCCTTTATTTTTTATCTCCTCAGGTAAATCATTGTAATCTACTGATAAAAACCATCTAACATTTGCTTTTTCAAACTCTATATAACCTGCCATTTTTTTCAGAGGCTCTGAATAGTGGACCTCTATGTGCTGAGGCTTACCGAATATCCAAGCAAGCATATCGTAAAAATGAACTCCTATGTTAGTTGCAACACCTCCGGATTTTTCAAGAATACCCTTCCACGAAATGAAATACCATTTTCCTCGAGAAGTGATATAACTCAAATCTATGTTGTACTTTTTGTCTCTTAAAGAGTATTCACTCTCCACTTTTTTCTTTAGTTTGATAATTGAATCATGTAATCTCAACTGGAGAACATTGTAAACTTTTTTTCCTGTTTCTCTTTCTATATCTGATAAAGCATCAAGATTCCAAGGATTTAGAACAAGAGGTTTTTCACATATTGCATCTATATTATTTCTCAACGCCCATCTAATATGAGCATCATGTAAATAGTTTGGTGAACATATAGATGCATAATCAACCTTAATACCTTTTCTTTTTAATTTATCTATATGTCTATCAAATCTTTCAAACTCAATAAAAAAATCTGCTTCAGGAAAGTAAGAATCTATAATTCCCACGCTATCCTTAGGATCAACTGCCGCAAGTAAAGTGTTTCCTGTATCCCTTATAGCCTTCATATGTCTTGGTGCTATAAATCCTGCTGCCCCGATTAATACAAAATTCTTCAACCTTTCCTCCTTTATAATAAACTACTCAATTCTGTATCTAAATTTAACCTTATATTATCTATGATTTCTATTGTATTGTTCCAATCAGTTATTGTCCATCTTTTTCCTTTTTCTGCTAGCCATATTTTTCTTTCCTTGGTGAATATCCAGATAACTTTTTTCACTCCGGAGTCTAAAAGATCCTGGGTTTTCCTATGGAAATACTCTTGTGGGCTTGAAAACTTCCGTAAATCAGCCTTTGTATCTATCTCTATAACTACCTCAGGAGGAATTGTAGTATATTTATCTTTTACCGGATCTTCTAAAAGTTTCCTCTTATCAAAAATTCCTATATCCAAATTTCTCCAACTTTTCTTTGAGTATTGAAAACCAACTTCATTTGTAAGAATGATATATTTATCCAAGTTAAGATTTTTATATAAAATTTCCAGTAAGCAAAAGATTACTATTGATTGTATTTTACTGATTCCCATAACTTCCTCTAAACTTTTTTCTCCGGAAAGGACTTTATCATAATTTCTGTAATATATAGGACTGCCATTTCTCATCTCATATATCAATTCCTTTGGGACGGTTCTTCTTCTTTTTCCCTCTTTCTTTTCCAGTTCTGCCTTTATCATCTTCTCAACCTAAAATAAGATTTGCATATCTAATAATCTATTCATAATCTCCAGTATATAAAGCCTTCTTTTTCAGCTTTTTCTCTGTTGTAAAGTCCTTTTACATCTATTAGGACTGGATTTGAGTTCATAAGTTCTTTATATTTTTTAAAGTCAAGCTCTTCTATGAATGGTCGGTGTTTTACTGCTACAATTATGGCATCATAAGGTTTTTGGGATTCAATATCTGTAAGTAAATCTATGTTATACTCGTATTTTACTTCTTCAGGATATGCAAATGGGTCATTTACATAAACCTCTACTCCATATTCTTTAAGCTCATTGTATATATCTATAACTTTTGTGTTTCTTATATCTGATATATTTTCTTTAAATGTAAATCCAAGAATTAATACTTTACTTCCTTTTACAGCTTTTGATGCTTTTATAAGTTTTTTGACAGTCATCTCTGCCACATACTTACCCATATAGTCATTTATCCGTCTTCCGGCAAGTATAACTTCTGGGTGATAACCTATAGCTTGGGCTTTAAAGGTCAGATAATAAGGATCAACTCCAATACAGTTATGAGTTATGACACCTGAAGATGTTACATAATTCTTCGTTGAAGGAACTTCTAAGGAATAAATATAGCCTTCCTCCTTAACAGGTTTTATTTCTTTTACCTTTGCTAAATAAAAACCATCACTTTCTTTGTAAGATTTTATAATACCTTCTTTTTTAAAGGATAGAACACTTTCAAGTCTATCCTTCTTACTATCAAGTAGAAAATCTTTAACCTTATTTAATGAAGATTTTGAAGTAATCTCTAAAAGACCTCTTCTAGATTGATGATTATAAAATATACCAAAATTTAGAAGAAGTAGTGATATTTGATGATAAAGCACATCTGACGATGTGAAGTAGCTCACTTTTATATTCTTTTTATTTATAGATACACCAGCATCTCCTCTGAAAAGTCCTTTTAATGTTTCTATTCTAATCTCATCCCTGTTATACATGATAATATCTGGTATTTTAGCATCATAGCTGTCTTTTCCTACATTTAACTTTTTCAATATATACCCAAAAACTCTGTTTGATACTTTTATTGTTAAGCTTTTAAAGTTTTTATCTTTATAGAGAGAATAGGATATATTCCAACCTTTTAGTATATCTGTTATATCTTTAAGTAGCTCTTTTTCCTCAGGATTTATCGTTATTCTTACTCTAATGGTTTTTTTATCTTCTGTTAAACATCCTTCAGAAAGATAGTATCCTATAAATCTTGCAAAGTTTTCATCTACATTTAAAATGGCAGGTATTCTTCCAAAAGATGGACCTCTACCTGACACTATCTCTAAATCTTCCTCACTGTAATGTTTTGTAAACTTATCTCTGATTTTGAGATAGAAGAGGAAAGGAAGGTAGTTATTGATGAGGAAGTTGGATACCTTTTTACCTAAAAATCTTTTTGTTATATAGGATTTAAGTGCTTTAAAGTCTTTCCAATTTTTATTTTTAGGTTTTATTCTTAATTTATCTTTAAAATCAGCATCAACAAGAAAGTCTATAAGGTTTATCTTCTCTTCTTTATACAAAACTGGAAGTTTTGATAAAAGAGGAATTTCATCTTCCGGTAGAAGCTGGTCCGCAAGTTTTACATCGTAACTGTTTTGATTTTTAAATATGAAAGGATGTTTGTCAGATACAGTAACTGTCTGTCCAGAAGTTAACTTTACTTGAATAAGTTTATCATATCTTCTTCTTGTGAAAACCCTTACTGGTTTAAAGCTGAAGTTTTCTGATATTGGATCAAAGGTTAAAACTTCTATATTTTCCTCTGGGAAAATAAGCTCTGTTCCGTAAAAATTAACAACTTTCTTTACTTTTAATTTTTTGTATATAAGATCCTCAAAAGTGGTTTCATATACACCTTTTGAATCTTTTACTGTTATAAATTCTGTGCCTATCTGACAATGACCTCCTACCAGCCCTGGTTCAAATCTTAGGAAGTTCCATTTGGTAGATGCTGCCTCTAAAACTGATTTAGTATCTATTCCCATTTTGTTGAATATAAGAGAAAGTTCATTCATAAGTGCTATATTTAGGTCTCTCTGTGTATTTTCTATAACTTTTGCCGCTTCTGCTGTTTTTATATCAGGAGCTATATGGATTCCAGCTGTTATGACACTACCATAGAGTTTTGCAAGTATCTCCGTTGTTTGAGGTGTATCTCCTGCTACTACTTTCTTTATTTTATCTATGGTATGTTCTTTATCTCCTGGGTTAACTCTCTCCGGAGAGTATCCCACAAAGAAATCCTTCTTCCATTTCATACCACTTTCTTTCTCTAAGATAGGTACACACTCTTCCTCTGTAAGTCCGGGATATACAGTAGATTCATAAACAACTATCGCACCTTTTCTCATATACTTTCCTACAGTTTTAGATGCTGATATTATAGGTTTTAAATCTGGAATATTATGCTCATCTATTGGAGTTGGAACTGTAACTATGATTATATCTGCTTTTGATATATCTTGAGGATTATCTGTGTAATATATATTTACGGATTTTAACTTTTCACTTTCAACTTCTTTTGTTCTATCATACCCTTCTTTTAGCTCTCTGATTCTCTGTGGATTAATATCAAATCCTATAACCTCATACTTTGAAGCAAACAAAACAGACAATGGTAGTCCAACATACCCAAGCCCTACTACACAGATTTTCATTTATGCTCCTTGATTTAAAGTATTTTGTTATAATTATAGCAAATTTGATAACATGGAGTGTTAAGTGAATAGAAAGAGAACTAAAAATTTTATTTTATATTTTTTAGTTATTTCAGCTTTTGTGTCTATTTCGGTGTTTGAAATTTTTGTTGGAATTCTTTTGATAATCACATTGTATAACTTAGTTAAGAGAAAGTTATCTTTAAATGGTACTATCTTAAAGCCTTTATCACTTTACTCTTTCTCAACTTTACTTACCACTTCTCTTTATGGATCTGTATCAAAAGCTGTTGAGCAGGCAATTTTTCCTTTTATCTACCTTCTGAAAGATAAGTTTGAAGTTGATTATGAATTTTTCCGAAGACTAAACCTTTTATTGATTTTTATTGGATTGTTTCTTTCTCCTATTGCTCTGTATAAATATTTCGTTTTAAATGATTATGGAATGTTGTGGGGTGGACCTTTTGAGATGGGGATGTGGTTCTCTTTTTTTGCTTTGGCTTCTTTAAGTATGTCCATCTACCACTTTAAGAATGACAGTTTTAAAAAATATCTATACTTTGTTATTTTTTTGTTTTTTGTTGGATTTGTATTACTCTCTGCAAGGAGGAACTCACTTATAGGATTTGGGGCTACTCTTGCTTTTATGATTTTTGTTTATAGATACCTTCTTCCAAAAAAGATTATTCTTTTTATCGTTTCCGGTTTTTTGATACTATCTTTAGGTTTTGGTTTTTATCTTGTTAATAAAGACAGTCGTTTTAGAACTCTCTATGATATCTTTTCAGGAAAATCACAACTTACAGATGAAACCGCAAATACTATTGTAAGTGGTAGATGGCAACTTTTCCAAGAAGGAGTAGAGGTTATAAAAAAGGATTTTAAAGATGGAAACTACTTTAATATCCTGTTTGGTCATGGAGTTGGTTGTGGTAATAGATTACAGCCGAAAGCTTACAATGGTAGTGATTATGAGTCAACTATATTTATATCTGAATTCATAATAAGAGGTGTTGTTGGGCTTGTTGGCATTTTATGGATGATGTTAAGTTATTTTACCTACCTTTTAAGAATAAATTTTGTTCTGTTAGAGGATATTTTAGTGGCACCTTCTCTGTTTATGTTAGGCTGTATATTTGTAGGTTCTCTATTCTCTGGATTTTGGGATGCTTTACTACCTCTATATCTCCTTCTTTTTGGTATTACGGAGAGTTTCTATCATAAGATAAAAAACTGGCAAGGCACCTAATAAACCAAACAGTCCAGCAATAAGGAATGTATCGTGAAATGAGAAGTTTAAACTTTGTAGATATTCAACTGAATAGAGAAGAGCTTGGGCTTTCTGTTCTATTATATTTTCCGGTACACCTACCATATACTCTTTTACTTTTTCCAAAAATTGCTGTATATAGCTGTTGTTTTGCATTGAGTTTATACCTTCAAAATGTTCCCATTGGTGTCTGTATAGGTCATTTGTAGCTATTGCTGTTCCAAAAGAGCCACCTACAAATCTCCCATAATGCATAAGTCCAGTTCCAAGAGATGTTTTATTTCCAAGTTTTCTAAGTGCAAGGGTAGTTACCGGAGCAAAAAACATTCCCATAGATATTCCAAGTGGGACAGTCATTAAAGCTGCTTTTGATGAAGGTGTGTAGTAATCAAGATTTGGTATTATAAATATAGATGTAATAAGATATAGAGTAGTGGCTATGTATAAAACATACTTTTCACTCCATTTATCTGATAGTATACCGGCTACTGGTGAGAATATAGCTATAAACATAGCAAAGGCTAATATATGGAGTCCAGCTTCAAATGTAGGAATACCTTTTAAATTTTCATAGTAAAGTGGCAAAAGATAGAAAACCTGATACATAGAAAACCCTAAGAGTAGGAAAAAAACTGAAAAACCAACAAAATACTCTTTTATTAAAAAAATCCTGAAATCAATCAGAGGCTCTTTTGATAATATCTCAGATATAAGATAAAGTAGTAAAGATAAAACGGATATAACTGTAAGGTAAACTATAAAATTTGACATAAACCAACCAAGCTGCTGCCCTTTTGATAAAAGGATAAGAAGGGAGATGGTGAAAACTGACAGAAAAAAGTAGGACACAAAGTTTAGCTTTGCTTTCTCTCTTATCATACTTGTTTCAGGAAGATAAAATAAAGCAAGTAAAGTGGTAAATATACCCACTGGAATGTTTATAAAAAACACCCATCTCCAATCTAAATATTCAGTTATATAACCCCCTAATGTAGGTCCAAGGGCTGGAGCAAAGCTTACACCAAGTCCAAAAATTCCCATTGCAAGACCTTTTTTTTCTTCTGGATAAACAGAAAATAGTATCGTTTGAGCTGTTGCCATTATAAAAGCTTCTCCTATCCCTTGAGCCACCCTTGAAAAAATCATCCAGTCTATATTTTGAGCTTGGCCACAGAAGAAAGATGATACTGTAAATAAAACTATTCCTGCTATGAAAACATTCCTTAAACCTATTACTTTATCGAGCCATTCAGAGAGTATTAACATAACCGCAGAAGCTATCATATAGGCTGTAATAACCCATTGAACTCCATAGAGGTCTGTCTGTAATGGTCCCATCATCTTAGGGACTACTATATCAACGATGGTTGTATCAAGGATAGCCATAAAAGCACCAGTCATAACTATAAATGTAATTAACCCTCTCTCTAAATTTGTTATCCTCTCATAGATTGGTCTGTTGTCTTCCATCTTTACTTACTCTTCTCTATCTCTACTTCTCCACCCAATCCAACTCTTAGTATGGATTTATCACCTTTTGTTATCCTTATCTTTACAGGAACCCTTTGGGCTAATTTAGTAAACTCTCCTGCTGATATATCTCTAGGGACTAAGGCAAACTTTGCTGCAGACGCTATATCTATATTTTCAACTACTCCTTCAAACTTCTTATCTGGATATGCGTCGAGTTTTATATATGCTTTATTTCCTACATTTAACCCTTGGAGTTTTGTTTCTTCAAGTAAAACTTTTATATAGAAACTATCTGATTTTACTACTGCGTATATCGGTTGTCCGGCTTTAACTATATCTCCTATAGAAACAAACTTTTTTGCTATAACACCATCATAGGGCGATTTTAAGGTTGTGTATTTTATCTGGTTTATTAAATCTTCCCTATCTTTTTCCAAAGATGAAATCTGACTTTCTAAGGATTTTATCTGGTCTTGTATCTCTGAAGTTATCTGTCTCTGTGTTTTAGCGTATAAGACAGATTTTAAGGCTTTTTCTTTTGAAACTTTTAGTTCTGATATATTTTTTTCTAAGGATGTTTTTTGGTCTTGAAGGACTTTTTGGTTTAATTGGATTTCTTCGTACTTTCTCTGTGGTATCAATCCTTTCTCAAATAATCTTCTGTATCTCTCTTCATCCTTTTTTGCAAGTTCAAGTTGAGATTTTATCTGGTTTAGTTGAGCGTTTAAACTTTCTATCTTTTTATCTACCTCTTGAACTGTTAGATTTTGTATATCTTCATTTATGTATACTTCTTTCTCTACTCTTTCTAACTGGTTTTCAAGTTGATTTTTTTGATATCTTAATGACTCTATCTTCTTTTCTAAAGCCTCAAGCTGAATCTTATAATCTGTATCATCTATCTTGGCTATATCTTCGTTTGCTTTTACAGAATCCCCTTCTTTTTTGTAAAGCTGAACAACTTTTCCAGACACTCTGTTAAATCCAACATTTGATAGATAATCTGTCTCAACAAATACAGCATCTGTTATTATGTAATTCATTCTGTGATGTATCCAGTTAATAGAGATAATTAAAAATCCTATCGTTAAAACTACTACAGTGATTAATCCTATCTGCTTTTTTTTATCCATCAAAGATCCTCACCAATTGCTTTTTTAATATCTACATAAGATTTGATAAGGTTATAGTAATTTATCTCTTTACTTTCCAATGCTCTTGTTAGGGCAGCTTCTGCGTTTAAAAGGTCTGTGTTTGTAGCAAGTTGGTTTGCATACTGCTCTTTTACAAGATCAAAGTATTCTTGTGCATACTGTAGATTTTCTACGGAAACTTTATAGTTTTCTTTTGCAACTAGAAAGTTTTGGTATGCCGTTTTTATCTCAAGTTTTATCTTCTCTTTTGTATCTTGTAAATCATATCTTAATTTTGATGTGTTTGATTTTGCCTGTAATGTTTTGTAGTAAGGGGCTACTCCTTGAAACTGGATAGAAGCTCCTACGGTAAATAGTAAATTACCTTTTGGATCAAGGTATGGGCTTTGATTCGTGTATAGATACTCTCCCTGTATAAATAGTTTTGGTAAAAATCCAGCAGACTCTATCTTTTCTAAATTTTCCAACTGCTTTATACTTTCTCTGTAGTAAGATACTATCGGTCTGTTCTCTTTCTCTAATAGATTTTTTATATCTAACTTTTCTGGAATATCCATTTTTACCGGCTCAAATTTCTCATCTTTTATCTCTTCTCCTAAGAGTTGAGATAGTTTTGATATGGCTATTTTATGATTACCTTGAGCTTCTGTTAGATTTTTACGGACTTCCGCAAGTCTGACTTTTGTTTGAAGAAGATCAACCTTTGTGATGAGTCCTTCCTGGAAGAAACCTTCTGCCTGCTTGTAGAGAGACTCTATAGATTGAAGCTCCTTCTTGTATATATCTATTAAAGATGCTGTTATGAATAAATCTATATAAGCTTTTATAACATCAGCTTTTATTTGATTTTCTTTTTCTTTGTATAGGTATAAAGTTCCTTGAAGGTTATGTTTTGAGGCTTCTACTTTTGAAGTTATTTGTCCTCCGGAGTATAGAGTTTGATTAAATCCTATATTAAAGGTTTTAAAACTTTGGTTTGACTGTTTAAAAGATAGTGGAAAGTTTGGTATTATCGTCATTGGAGTTTTGCCGTAATACTGATAAGAGGCTTTTGTGAAGAATGTAGGAAAGTATAAACTTTCATCTGCTTTTAGTCCAAACTCTGCAGATTTTAGTTGTTGTTTTATAGATTGTAGTTCCGGATTGTTCTGTATAGCTTTATTTATAGCTTCTTCAAGGGTTAAAGCTTTTGCAAACGAAAAAAATAGTAACACAAAAATAAATTTTCTCAAATCTTTTCTACCTCCTAACAAACTCCTCTATCTATTATATTTAAGGCTATATAAGCTTTTCTTTTCATCTGGTCTAAAGTTAAATTTTTTTCTATCAAACAGTTAAAAAATAGTTGTCTCAAAAATCCAAGTATAAGAGCAGATAAAACAGCAGAACTCTCTTCATCGTAAAATCTACTTAGTATATCTTTTAGAACCTGCTGAATATCAGATATCTTTTTTATATAAAGCTGTCTAAACTCTTCATTTATACCTAATAACTGTCCGAAGAATATCTGAGCTAACTCTCTGTTTTTATAAACTTCCTCTAAAAACTCCTCTACAAGCATAGTTAATATGGTTTGAGGGTTACCTGAAATCTCTTTATATTTTGAAAGTCTGTCTAAAAGCTCTTGGTGTATCTTTTTAATAAGTTGAAGGAATATATCTTCTTTACTTTTAAAATAGATATAGAAAGTTCCCTGAGCTACTTGTGCTTTACTTACTATATCTGATATTTTTGTTTCATGGTATCCTTTCTCTGAGAATAACTGCTTTGCAGCTTCTAATAACTTATCTTTTGTTGATAAATTCACTCTATATTACTCCTTAAAGCTAAGTAAAGAATCTCTTTTAACTTTTCCGGTGTATATATCTTATCCAGTCCCCATATTTTTGCTGTAGTGTTATACACATGGTTAGCTATTTTATCTATATCAGAGGAAGGAATCCCTCCATCTTGTAGGGATACTGGGGCACCAATTTCCTTAAAGAATTTTTTGAGGGCTTTTATGCCTTCTTCCTTTGAAGAGAGTCCAAAAATCTGTCTTGCGAATCTTTCAAATTGAGAAGGATTTTTATCTTTGTACCACCACATCCATGCTGGTATTACGATAGATAAACATGCTCCGTGAGGTAAATCGTAAAGTGCTCCCAAAGAATGGGCTATCATATGGTTTATATATACACCATCTTTGTATCCCGGTCTTGTTATACCGTTTAGTGCCAATGTTGCTGTCCACATAAACTCTGCTCTTGCATCGTAATCCTGAGGATTTTTTAATATTCTCTTTGTAGTATCTATAACAGATTTTACAACAGACTCAACAAGTAAGTTTGATATATTAGGACAGACGGAACAGGTAAAGTACCACTCTATAACATGAGCTATTGCATCAACAGAAGCATAAGCTTGGTATGAAGTTGGGACTGTTAATGTAAGCTCCGGATTTAGTATAGATACTTTTGGGAATGTGTGTATTGAGCCTATGGAGAGTTTTTCCTGTGTCTCTTCGTTTGTGATAACTGCATAACCATTCATCTCACTTCCGGTTGCTGCTAATGTCAGAATCGTATAGTTAGGTAAGGCTTTCGTTATCTCTCTCTTTCCCAAAAAGTACTCCCAAACATCAACATCACTTACAGCTCCAACAGCTATAGCTTTTCCTTCATCAAGGACAGACCCTCCTCCTACAGAGAGGATTGCATCTACTTTATATCTCTTGGCTTTCTCTATTCCTTCTTTTGTATGGGACAATACAGGATTTGGTTTTACTCCACCATGTTCTATAAACTCTATACCGTTATCTATCAATGATTTAACTACATCATCATAAAGTCCAATCTTCTTTATAGAAGACTGTCCATAAACAAACAGAACCTTTTTTACTCCATCTTTTTTTAAAACTTCACCTATTTTATGGTGAGAACCTTTACCAAAAATAATCTTTGTAGGATTATGAAATTCAAAATCATACATTTTTAAACCTCCAGAGCTTAATTTTGTCAATTAGTAGATAAAATATAGGTATCACAAATAAACTTAAAGGTAAAGCAGTTAAAAGACCACCGATTACTGCTATTGCAAGTGGTTGTCTCATCTCAGAGCCTTCTGTTAATCCTAAGGATACAGGTAGAAGTGATGCAAAGATGGTAAATGTAGTCATAAGTATAGGTCTTAATCTTTCCTTTCTTGCCTGCATAATTGCATCTAATGTTTGATAACCTTCTTTTTTAAGTTGTATTATCCTCTCTATAAAAAGGACACTATCCCGAGTTACCAATCCTATCAGTAAGATTATACCAAAGTAAGATGTTACGTTTAGTGTTGTGCCAGTTATAAGTATCAGAGTAAACACTCCTGATACAGCAAAAGGAAGAGTTAAAAGAACGGTAAAAGGATGGAGTAAACTTTCAAACAGTGAAGCAAGTATCATATATACAGCTATTATGGCAACGATAAGTGCAAGTCCAAGGTAAGAGAAGGTCCTCTTAAACTCCTTTGTCTGTCCTCCTACTTCATAAGTGTATCCTGCAGGTAGATGCTCTTTTATTATCTTTTCAACTTCAGTTACTGCATCACCAACAGATTTCCCACCTGTTACGTTTGTATAGATAGTAACTGCGTACTGTCTGTTATACCTGTTTAAGACATTATAGCCAGGACCAAGTTCATAATGGGTTAAAGAAGAGATTGGAACTAAATTCCCATCTTTTGACCTTACATATATCTTTGATAAGTTGTCAAAGCTACTTAAAAAGTTTTCATCTGCTTTTATGTAAAAGTTATAACTTTCTGAACCTTTTTCATAAGTACCTATTTTATATTTCCCAAATAGAAAGTTTAGTGTATTTGCTATATCTGCTACAGATACACCTAAATTTGAGGCTTTATCTCTATCTATAGTTATCTTTATCTCAGGTTTGTTTATCCTTAAATCTGTATCTATATCTGTGTATCCCGGTGTTTGTCTTAACTTGGACTCTATAGTAGATGATATTTTTGCAAGCTCATTGAGATCAGGTCCTTTTATTACGTACATAACATCTGCAGACCTTCCAGCTCTTGGACCTACAGCAGATGGTATATCTATAATTGCTCTAACATCTTGAACTTTTCTAAACTCTTTCCTAAACATATCCATTATCTCTTTTTGGTGAGGTCTTCCAGTACTTCTATCTTTGAGTGTGATAAAGAATATCCCTCCATTTACTTCCGGTCTTCCTGCTATACCTTCACCGAATGCCACACCGTATCTGAGTACATAAGGATTTTTTTCTACGATTTTTTCAAGTTCTCTTGCTTTTCTATCAACAAAACCAAAAGATGAGCCGGTAGGAGTCTCAAATCTAACTAAGAACCTTCCTTCATCAACTATAGGTGTAAATTCTTTTGGTGTGATAGATGCAAGTTTAAAGCCAATTATAACAGTGATAAAAGATATTGTTAAAACTATCAACTTGTTATTTAAAGACCACTTTAAGGCTACATCAAACATAGATTCAAATTTGTCATAAGCCTTTTGAAATATATTTTTCTCACTTACTTTTACTAATCTTGCCGATATCATAGGTGTAAAACTTAAGGATACAATGTAAGATGTTGCTATCGCTACTATCAAGGCAAAAGCAAAACCGAAGAAAAATTTACCTATAACACTCTTTATAAATAAAACAGGAATAAATATTGCTATAAGTGAAGCTGTTGATGCAAGTAAAGCAAATATAACTGTTCTTGTTCCTCTCTCTGCAGCTTCTAAACCTTTTAAACCTTCCTCATTTCTTCTGTATATACTCTCCATAACAACTATAGCATCATCTATAACAAGCCCAACTGCAACTGCCAATGCAAGGAGTGTAAATGTGTTTAATGTCTGTCCAAAGAAAAATAGAAAAGTTATCGCTCCAAGTATGGAAACCGGAATAGCCATTGCTGGAATAAAAGTCATTCTAAGACTTCCTAAGAATAGAAATACCATTAAGGCTGTCAATAATGAACCTAAAATTATCTCATGTAATGCATCATTAACACTCCTCTCTATAAAGGTAGAAGCATCATAGTTTATATCTAACCTTACACCTGTTGGTAGCTGTTTGTTTAACTCATTCATCTTTTCGATAACTCTTTTTGAAACTTCTACCGTGTTTTCCTTTGACTGTTTATATATTATCAGAGCTATTCCAGGTTCTGCCTCTTTTGAGTCAAAGGCTTTAAATCTTACTATTCCTCTTCTCTCATCAAATGTAAACTCTGCTTTTCCTACATCCTTTATCCTTATGTTGTTCTTTATTATTATGTTGTTTATATCTTCAGCAGAATGTCCCTTGCCATAAACCCTTATTACATACTCTCTATTCTTTGAGTCAACTCTGCCAGCTGGAATCTCAACGTTGTTTTCCTGTAGTGCATTTACGATATCTGTAACTGTAAGCTTATAACCAGCCAGTTTAAGTGGGTCTACTCTCACCCACATTACATAGTCTCTAAATCCTCCCAGATCAACCTCTCCTACTCCCTGAACTCTCTCAAACTCTCTTTTTATAACTTTATCTGCAAAGTAACTTAATGTCCCGTAATCTACATTTCCGTGTAAAAGAATAGCAAGTATAGGAGCCATAGAGGTGTCAACCTTTCTGACAACAGGAGGGTCTGTATTAGGTGGAAACTGTCTCTGGGCTCTGTTTACAGCATCTCTAACTTCCTGTGCAGCAACATCTATATCTTTATTAAGGTCAAATATAACAGAAATTCTTGATGTACCTGTATAACTTGATGAGTTAATAGCTTCAATACCACTTATTGTTGCAAGTTCATCTTCTATCTTCCTTGTTATATTCGTATCTATAACATAGGGAGAAGCTCCTTGATATGTTGTTGTGATAGAAACTATAGGAAAATCAACATCTGGGTTTCTATCTATGGGAATGTATTTTAAGCTGTATAAACCAGCTATGATGAATGCTAACATAAACATCCATGTGGTTACAGGTCTTCTGATAAAGAAGCTATACATTTATCATGCTCCTTGATTTTTTAGGTTAGCCTATTATATAATCTGACTGATAAATCAGTCAAGAGAGGATACAGATGAAGAAAGTTTTAACTGCTGTCACCTTAATAGTTATAGGAATAACAGGTCTTTTAATTGTAAAAAAGATAGAGAGTAGTAAAACTCAACCACAAAACACCCAACAACAAAAACCAACACCTGCTGTTAAAGTTATAACTCCAACAGAAGAAGAGGTGAATATCTACTATGTTGCTAACACTACATTACAAGCAAAGATATCTGCCACTTTGAAACCTCAGGTATCCGGAAGAGTTATAAAACTATTTGTTGAAGAGGGGTCCTTTGTAAAAGCAGGGCAACCTCTTGCAATGATAGAACCTGATAAGGAAGATTACCAGATAGAGTCCCAGATGGCACTGATTAATCAACTTGAAAGTACATATCTCAATAAAAAAGCTATCTACGAAAGAAGAAAGCAGTTGTATGAAAAGGAGTTAATATCAAAAGAAGAACTTGACAACGCAAGGACAGATATGGAAGTTGCTTTAAATCAGTTAAACTCTGCAAAAGCTACACTTAAAGAGTATACCAGACAAAAAAGAGAGACAGTTATAAAAGCACCTTTTGACGGATTTTTAGATAAAAGGATGATAAATATAGGAGATTATGTAGATACTCAGACACAAGCTTTTTATATCCTAAAACTAAATCCTCTCTGGGCTGTTTTTCAGCTTCCACAAAATTATGTTAAGGCTATAAAGTTAGGTGATATTATAGATATTGATATAGATGGAATTGGTACTGTTAAAGGAAAAATAGATTATATATCTTCCTCTCTTAATGAAAATAACCTACTTGTAGTTAAGGCTTTGATAGAAAATAAAGATGGAAAATTAAGAGAAAATATGTATGGGAAAGCTAAAATTGTGGTAGAAAAGAAAAAAGGTTACAAACTGCCGGAGCAGGTAGTCCAGCTTATGGGAAATGACAGCTATATATATACTGTTTCTCCGGATTCTAAAGTCAAAAAAGTTTTAGTAAAAGTTTTATCTCAAGAACCGGGATTTGTATATATAACAGCAGACCTAAAACCTGAAGATAAAGTTATAGTCTCAAATCTAATGAATATAAAAGATGGAATGACTGTTAAAGTAATATCAGAGGTTAAATGAAGATGAAAAAATTAGCTTTTATCTCCTTAGTAACATCATTATGTTTTGGCTCTGCTCATGCAATTACATATGAAGAGGTTATGTCAATAGCAGAAAAAAATGCTACAAATATAAAACTTACAGAGAAGGATATAGAAAAAACAGAGTATCAACTTAAAGAAGCCAAAGGTAATATACTACCTTCATTACTTTTAACAGGTACCTATACAAGATGGGACCCAAACTACATATCTGGATTTACACCAAAGAATCAGTACTCTGTAAAAGCAGGTTTAACCCAAAAGATATTTGATTATCAGATATTTTCACTTATAAAACTGTCAAAGGTAAGTGTGGAGACACAACAGGTTATAAAGGAAGATGTCAAACAGAAAGTAAAAGACACGGCAAGAAGGCTGTTTTTATTATCACTTCTAAATAAAGAGATAGTTAAAATAAAAGAAGAAAACTTAAAATACTGGCAGGAAAACTATAAATATATAGAGGCAAAGTATAAGGAGGGACTTCTTGCTAAGTATGATTTTATGAGAGCATCTTCTCAACTTCAATCTGCCATAGCTGATTATGAATCTTCAAAAGCAAATTATGAAAAGTCAGTAGAAGATTTAAAAAGATTTTTGATGTTAGAAGATATAACACCTCCGGAAGGACAGTTAACACAGCTGATACCAGATGTAGATACCTCGAAGATAGAAGATAACACAGAGATTAAAGTTTTAAAAGCTCAGCTGAAACTTGCAGATTATCAGATAGATTATCAAAAAGCCGCAAACTATCCATCTCTATCCGCATTTTTAAACTATCAGGCAAATAATCAGAGAAACTTTCCAGTAGGAAACGAAATATGGAAAAAAGGATATAACTTGGGTTTGTCTTTAAACTGGCAGCTTTTTGACGGTTTTGCTAAGGATAGTAGAGTTTTACAAGCTAAAGTAGATAAATCAAAATATGAAATACAACTACAGGATAAGATAAAGGAAGTCAAAACACAGATAACAAAAACATTGATAGATCTAAAAGCTTTACAAACCCAATTACAGGCAGAGAAATCAAATATAGAAGTATCAAAAGAGTCTATGAGATTATCTACTGAGAGATTTAAAGCCAATATAACAAACTTACTGGAAGTTTTAGAATCTCAGACTAACTACCAAAATGCAAACTTAAACTACCTTAATGTCCTTTATAACTATAACATTAAGGTTTTTGATTTAATGAATCTCTTAGGTAAATAAAAAATTCGGCATATGTTAAAAGTATATTTTATATGCAGAGTTTTGATAACTATTTATGGATAAATCTGTGTTCTTTACCTTCTAAAAGTCTTTCTATATTTGATTTATGTTTAAAAATTATAATCAATGCTATAAAAAAAGCTGCATAGGTGTAGTATATATCCCCCGATAGAATATGTAAAACAACCCAAGATATACTTGCAGAAATGATAGATGCTAATGAGACATAACCAGTAGTTAAGAATATACCAATCCACAGCATCAAAATTATAATAGACACCTTCGTATTTAAAGCGAGTAAAACTCCCAAAGCTGTTGCTACACCTTTACCACCTTTAAATTTAAGAAATATAGAAAATGTGTGTCCCACCACTGCAAATATAGAAACTACCGAAACTATCTTAGAAGGATAACCTTTTGATATTAGATAGTAAACCGGTAAAAAACCTTTAACAGCATCAAGGAATAGAACTAATAAACCTGCCTTTTTTCCTATAACCCTTGTAACATTTGTGGCCCCTATATTCCCACTACCTTCTTTCCTTACATCTTTACCAAAAATCTTGCCTACAATAAGCCCAAAAGGAATAGACCCAATAAGGTATGCAAGTATTGAGTATAAGATTATTTCCATGCTTTCTCCCTATAAAATATAAGAAAATACTCAACAGCAGATATGTAGGCAAATAGAATTGATAACCAAAGGGATAATTTACCGTAGTTTATAAAATTGATCGATAGCAAAAATAGAGCTACCATCTGAAAAGTTGTTTTTAATTTACCTAAGAAGTATGCTGGTATAACTATACCTTTATTTACCATAACACTCCTTACCCATGTAACAAGCATCTCCCTCGATACTATCAGAAAAACTTCATAAGTGTTGACAACACCTTTTTGAACAAATGCTGTCAGTAGAGAAATTGTAAATATTTTATCTACAGCTGGGTCTAACAACTCACCATGTTTAGTTACATCGTTTATAGCCCTTGCTATAACCCCATCTAAATAGTCTGATATTATTGCTATGCTGATTAAAACACCGCTAACAACATAATTTTCTTGAAGTATAAAATAAACAATAAAAGGAATTAAAAATAACCTTGATAGAGTGACTATATTAGCCAGCCCTATTATCAATTAACTCCTCTACTTTTTCTTATCCATGGTGGAATTTCTAAATCATCGTAAGAGAACTCTTCTATAACAGGTTTTATCTCTTTTTCTTCGGATTTTTGAACAACTTCTTTTGTGATGTTTGGTTTCTTTATGGTTTTAATATCCTGTTTTTGAACTCTCTTCTCATCTTCAAAATCTGTCGCTATAACTGTTATCTTTATCTCATCTTCTGTTTCAGGAATTATTGAAGCACCAAATATTATATGGGCTTCTTCATGGGCAATATCTCTTATCCTTGATACAGCTTCGTTTACCTCCTGGAAAGAAAGATCTGGGCTTACCTCAATGTTTATAAGTAATCTTTTTGCACCGTGTATTGAAGTTCCCTCAAGAAGTGGAGATGAAGTTGCATTTTCTACCGCATCTTCTATTTTACTATCACCCCTTGCCGCTCCAATACCTATTAATGCTTTTCCTGCTTTTTCCATAACTGTTTTAACATCAGCAAAGTCCGGATTTATAAGGGCAGGAACCATTATCATATCCGTTATTCCTTTTACAGATTTATAGAGTATGTTATCAACCAATTTAAAGGCGTTGGCAAATGATACATTTTTACCAGCAACCTGCAGAAGTCTATCGTTATGTATCACTAAATATGTATCAACTTTTTCTTTTAGCTCTTCTAAACCTTCTTCTGCTATTTTATACCTTACTTTACCCTCAAAGCTGAAAGGTTTTGTAACCACCGCTACAGTTAGTATTCCAAGTTCCTTAGCAGCTTGAGCAATAACAGGAGAAGCT
Source organism: Hydrogenothermaceae bacterium (assembly GCA_026418455.1). Taxonomy (GTDB): domain Bacteria; phylum Aquificota; class Aquificia; order Aquificales; family Hydrogenothermaceae; genus JAOABC01. The sequence goes on along the minus strand of JAOABH010000004.1, from coordinate 403,315 downwards.
CCGGTTCCTGTTCCGCCTCCTAAACCTGCTGCTATAAAAACCATATCAGCACTTTCTAAAGCTTCTTTTATTTTATCAAGATTCTCCAAAGCCGCCTCTCTACCTACCTCCGGTTTAGAGCCTGCTCCAAGACCTCTACTTAAAGATTCACCTATATGGATTTTATTTGGAACAGGAAGAAAGTTTAGATGTTGAAGATCTGTGTTGACTATATATAACTCAACATCATTTATCCCTTCCTCATACATTCTCGCAACAGCATTGCTACCACCACCACCAACTCCAAAGACCTTTATTCTCGTTGGATTCTTTGCTTCGTAGTTTATCTCCATGATGCTTCCTCCGTTTTAAAAAAGCTCTTTTATTTTATCAAAAAATTTGTTAAAGATACCAAAATTAAGTCCTTTATTCGTGTTATTCTTTGTAAAAGACATGTTGTTAAATTTGAAAGCTTTTATAAAATGTAACATTCCAACAGCTGTAGCATACTCCGGAGAAGAGAATTTATCACTGAAACCCCGGTAATCTTTCGGTTTTCCTATCCTCACATCTTTTTCAAATATCCTTTCAGCTAAAAGCTGTATGTAAGGAGTATTGGCAACACCTCCAGTTAAAACTATTCCTGCGTTAAGTTTCTCATAGAAACCACTTTTTTCCAACTCTTTCCTTATAATCTCTAACATTTCTGTAAGTCTCCACTCTATTGTCTCAGCAATATCGTATCTATCTATCTTTATAGTCTGTTCATCTTCTCTTGAAGGTATCTCAACAGCTTCATTGGATTCCAGTAAATCTTTAGATGCTATCCCCAATTGTTTTTTTAAACTCTCTGCCACTTCTTTAGGTATCTTAAATCTGTAAGCTATATCCTTTGTTACCAACATACCACCTACAGGTATAGATTTTACGTACTCGAGATTGCCGTTTTTATACACAGCTATGTCTGACAACCCTCCACCTATATCTACGCATGCAACACCTATATCTTTTTCCTCCTCGAATAATACAGCAGAAGAAGATGCTATAGGATTGGCAACAAAATCTATAACTTCCACACCTGCTGACTCAATAGATTTTTTTAGATTGTTGTAAATATTTGATTTTATTGTAATAATGTTGAACTCTGCTTCCAATTTATTTCCTATAAGACCTACAGGGTCCAAAACGAGATCGTTATCGAGTATATATTTCTTTGGTAGTATATGAAGTAGTTTCATATTATCCCTCGGTATCTTTTCTGAAACTTTGTCTATTAGAGTGATAACATCCGTATAATCTATCTCTTTTCCGTTTCCTTCAAATGTTAAGTTATCTTTTTCAGTTTTAAAATCCATATACTGACCGGATATGTTGGATATAACAACACTTACTTTAAATCCGGAGCTATTTTCGGAGTTACTTATTGACTCTCTGCAAGATTTTATAAATTCAGCTGAATTAACTATACTTCCTTTATCTATTCCATTTGATAAACTTTCTCCGGAGCCGATTATATGAATCTCACCTAATTCATCTATATCTGCTATTAAAGTGGCTATCTTGGAAGAACCTACATCTGTAACAACCACTATCCTATTTCTACTCATAACTTCTACCTCTCTACTCTATTTTTTTGTTATCACCATAATGTCAAATGTAAAGTTGATGTAACTGTAATCTCTTATTCCAACTTTTGACATAAAAATCTGGGCTTTTTTTATACTATCCTCGATATTTTCTCTTGAAAAAACTAACAATTTTCCATCTTCCGTTATACAGTAAATAGACGATTTTTTTATTACAAACTCTTTAAATTTAATATCCTTAAATCTATCTTCTATCAGTTTTAGATTTGATATATCAGTTCTTTCAATCTCGGAATCTTCTAAATTTATCAATTTTAAATCAGATACATCATAGTAAGATGGGTCTTTTATGATGTAACCTCTATCATCTACTATAAAGTTTTTATTTTTAAACTTTACTACACCGTAAGGTATCTTTTCTTTTACAGTTATATCAACTATTCCATAGGATGGCTTATTTAATCTTATACTATCTATAAATCCAAACCTCTTAAATTTATTCTCTAATCTTTTTTCCGAAACAAACAGCCAGTTTTCATTTTTAAATATATCTTTTATATCTTCCTCTTTAAGTTTATCTGTTCCCTTTATTCTAACCTCTTTAATAGCTACGAAATCTTTTATAAGAGGTAAAGCCGGAGCATAATACCCAAATATTCCACATAAAGTTAGCCATATTGCTACGATGAAAGCTTTCTTCATCTTCTATCCCTTAAACTGTTCCTTACTATCTTTTCAACCAACATATCAAAACTAACTCCTTTTATCGCCGCTGCTTTTGGTAGCAAGCTTCTCTCTGTCATTCCAGGAATCGTATTAATTTCAAGGACAAATGGTGTATTTTCTTGGCTTAACATTATATCAACTCTTGCTGGACCTCTGCAGTTTAAAACCTCATAACTCCTTAATCCTATCGTCTGGATCTCTCTGTATAGATTTTCTTCCAACTCTGCTGGACATATGTAAGTAGTTTTACCTGATATATACTTATTTGTATAGTCATAAAAACCATCTTCCACTTTCACTTCAACTATATCATAAACTTCACCATCTAATATACTTACAGTCAACTCTCTTCCTTTTATATACTGTTCTACTAACACTTTTTCGTCAATTTTAAATACTTCCTTAACAGCTTTTGTGTAATCCTCTCTGTTGTCCACTATATACACACCTATTGATGAACCCTCTGTTGGAGCTTTGACTACTACCGGAAAATCAGGTGTAAAATCCAGTGCCTGATCTAAACTATAAAAAACTTTTCCCTCAGGAACATTTATGCCGTAGTGTTTCAACACTATCTTTGTTAATACTTTATCTATCGCTAAAACACTTGTGATGTGGTCTGACCCTGTATACGGAATGTTTAAAAACTGTAAAATAGACTGAACTACTCCATCTTCTCCACCTTTACCATGTAAAACTAAAAAAGCAAGGTTTGGCTTGTATTCATATATTTTATCTATAAACTCCTTACCTTCTATCGGGTCAAAATGCTGGAAGTTATAACCTAATCTCTTTAAAGCTCCTTCAACAGCTTTTCCGCTTTTGATAGATATCTCCCTTTCTCTTGATGTTCCTCCATAGATCAGTGCAATTTTTAAATTACTCAACTATCCTTACCTCTCTTTGAAGTTCTATTCCTTCTTTATCAAAGATAACTTTTTCTGCCTCTTCCAAAAGTTTTAAAAGGTCTTCAAATTTGGCATTACCATAATTTACCAAAAAGTTTGCATGCTTTTCAGAAAATCCTATGTCTCCTACTCTTTTTCCTTTAAATCCGTGTTTTTCAAGTAGTTGTCCTGCATAATGAGGTAGAGGATTTTTATAGGTAGATCCAGAAGTAGGAAGGTCTAAAGGCTGTTTTTTATTCCTATCTAAGAGATGTTGTTTTATGAGAGATTTTATATCTTTCTTTGATTTTTTTAATTTTATTATAACTCTGTAGATAAATCCCCCTTCTTGAAATTGTGAGTATCTGTATGAGTAGGATATATCTTCCTTAGAGTATTCTATACTATCTCCCTCTTCACTTACCCAGTAGACCCTTTCAACTATATCCATAATCTCACTGCCATATGCTCCTGCATTCATACAGACGGCTCCTCCTATTGTGGCAGGGATACCGGATAGATTTTCAAATCCTTCTAAGTTATATTTTTTTACTACTTCAATAATCTGTTTAAAACTAACCCCGGCTCCCATATCAAGATAGAAATTATCTCCAACCTGTTTTATAGATAGATTCTTTAAATTTTTAGAGTGTATGAAGAAATGTGTAAGGACTCCATCACTGAATATAATGTTGCTTCCAAGTCCCAGAGGAACAACTTTTTTACCTTTATTTAAGGCCTCTCTATACAAAACTATAACTTCTTCTTCATTTTTCGGAAAAAATATATGTTTAGCATATCCTCCTATTCTTATTGTGCAAAAATCTCTTAAAGAAACATCTTCCACTTTCTCTATATCCTTAATTTTTACCATCCAACTCCTCTTTAATAAAACTGATTATCACTTTCTTTGCATCTGTTTTTGCAAGTTGTTTTAACTTACTGTATATCAATTTTAGATCTAAACTTTTGGCTTTTTCTATTGATTCCTTTAATTTCTCTTTCGTCAAATCTTTATCTTCTATTAAGTCTGACAATCCTAAATCCTTCAAAAATTTTACATTGTAATACTGATGGTTTGAAGCAGCATAAGGATATGGTATAAATATGGCATACTTCCCAAAGGTGATAATCTCATTTACAGTTGAACTTCCAGCTCTGCTTATTACCATATCAGTTTGAGAAAAAAGTTCTTCTACATTGTCTACATAGTTATAGAGTTTTACATTTTTTGGTATATCTGTCGTTTCTAAATTGCTTTTTCCTAAAATAATATGAAAGGTTATATCAGGAAAATCCTTTGCTACTTCTATAGATGTTTGATTTATCTTTTTTGCTCCTTGACTTCCTCCTATAACTAATATCTGACTTATTTTTTCGGAAGGTTGATAGTTTTTTGCTCCTTCTAAAATGGAATCTCTTAAAGGCATGCCAGATAAAACCGTTTTTTTTGGGTTAAAGTATCTCTCTGTGTATTCAAAAGTTATAAATATCTTTCTTGAAAATTTTGATAGTATTAAATTTGAGTAAGAAGGGATAGAGTTTTGCTCATGTATGAAAAGTGGAATGCCAGCTAAAAAAGATGCTACACCTAAGGGTATAGATGTGTATCCTCCAAAACAGATGGAGAATTTAGGTTTTTCTTCTTTTAGAAGTTTAAAAACTCTGTATGTGGTTTTAATTAAAGATGCAACTCCCTTTATACGGTTTATCAGATTTTTACCTCTAACTCCATACATATCAAACAGTATTTTTTTACCTACAGGAAACTCTTTTTGAGCCTCTATACCAGCTGTTGTTCCTATATATGTAACATTGTAACCTTCTTTCTCTAACTCTTTGGCAACAGAAAGTGCCGGATAAAAATGTCCTCCTGTTCCACCTCCTGAAATAAATACCTTATCCATATCTACCACCTTATTTTTAGATACTCTATACTTACAGGTTCCTTAGATACCCTGAGTAAAATTCCCATGTATATACAGTTCATAATCAGAGAAGACCCTCCATAACTGACAAAGGGAAGTGTAAATCCGGTAGATGGACCTATGTTAAGATTAACAACCATGTGAAAAACAGCATTTAAAGTTATAAGGTATGTTATACCCAAACCTAAAAGTCCTGTAAATTCATCTCTCTTTTCAAGAGATATCTTAACTCCTCTGTAAAATATCAACAAAAATATACACAAAACTGTAAAAGCTCCTACGAAACCGGCTTCTTCACCTATCAAAGCAAATATATAGTCCGTATGTATCTCCGGAAGATATTTAAGTTTCTGTGTTCCTTGACCTAAACCTTCTCCAAATAGACCCCCTTTTGCAAAAGCCAACATAGATTGGAAACTCTGATAACCTTCCTTTGAGTGTGGAGATGCTTCAAACATCCCTTTAAACCTACTCATGGCATACTCACTTTTTACTATGAAAAACAGGAAAAAAAGTGGTAGCAAAACTAAAGCCGGAGCAAGTACATATCTAAGTTTAAACTTAGAAGATATAAGCATAAGCAGTGTCAAAACCATAATGTAAAGTGCAGCTCCTTTATGTGGTTCCACGGCTATTGGAAAAGCAGCAAACAGAAAAACAACACCGTATATAAGTACAACTGGTTCCCATTTATTTTCCAACTGAGTTGCTTTTTTTGAGATATACTTTGCCAAGAATAAAACAGTAGCAAACTTTGTAAATTCAGAAGGTTGAAAGTTAAAGATAAATAAATTTATCCATCTTTTAGGATAATCTCCCGGTAAGAATAGTACAAGAATTAAAAGACTGAAGGATATTAAAAATATATGGACAGCATAATTTTTCCAGAAGGATATGGGAACGAGATAAGCAAAAAATCCGGCAACTAAACCTAAAGCTACTGCAAAGAGATGCCTTTTAATATAGTGAAAACTGTCATTCATAACAAAAGTAGCACTGTAAACAAATGTAAGACCTATTATAATCAGAAGTATAAAGCTGAAAAAAAGTATTTTATCAAAATAGAATTCTCTAACCATCTAATTTCCGAACAATATCTTTAAACTGATTTCCTCTATCTGCATAACTTTTAAACATATCAAAACTGGCACACCCTGGCGAAAGTAATACTGTATCTCCATTTTCGGCAGATTTAAAGCTTTTCTTAACAGCCTCTTCTAAGGAGTCCACTTTTTCTGTTTCACAGAAAGGTTTTATCATACTCTCTATTTGGTCTTTGTCTCTTCCTATTATATAAACTTTCTTTACTCTTTCTTTTAGGATATTTCCTAATATAGAAAAGTCTCCTCCTTTATTTATGCCTCCAAGTATGAGAATGATTCCCTTATCAAAACTTTCTAATGCTCTCTTAACTGCTTGGACTGTTGTTGCCTTTGAGTCGTTATAAAACTTCACACCTTGGATTTCTTTAACAAACTCAATCCTATGGGGAAGTGGCTCAAAAGACTCAATCTTTTCAATTATATCTTCAATTTTTAAACCATACAGATATGTAGCCAAGATAGACGCCATTATATTTTGAATGTTATGTAATCCTACTAACTTTGTGTTAACTGTAAACTCTATCTTTTTATCAATCTGTAAAACAAATGTAGCTGTGTTTATATCAGATTTTTTATAATCTTTCATATATATACCTTTCAGATTTTCTGGAATCTGCTCGGTCGAAAAATAGTATTTATCAGCCTTTGATGAAAAATCTCTAACTATTGGGTCATCGTAATTTAGTATCAAAAAGTCTTTATCTGTTTGATTTTTTGTGATTTTATATTTTGACAGAATGTAGTGAGACATCTTTTTATGCCAATCAAGATGGTCTTTTGATATATTTAGAACAACTGCTATTTCTGGTTTAAAATTTTTACAGGAATATAACTGAAAGGAAGAGAGTTCTAAAACAACAGTAGAGTTTTCATCAGTTTTATCTACTATATCCACAAAAGGTATTCCGTAATTTCCACCTACAAAAGTGTTAGGAATATCTTTCAGTATGTGGTATATAATTGAAGTTGTTGTAGTTTTTCCGTCTGTGCCAGTTATTGCTATCTTTTTACCTTTATAAAACCTATCTGCAAGTTCTATCTCAGAAATAACCGGTATAGCTAACTTTTTTGCTTCTTTATAGATATTGTGAAAAAAAGGAACACCTGGAGATATAACAATCTCTTCTACTTTTCTATCTAACTTAAATCTATCTTTATCATCTATGAGTATATTTTCTATTCCTTTGCTATCTAAAAATCTTTTTACAGCTTCTCCTGTTTTACCTTTTCCAAATACAACTACCATATTTTACTCCAGATAAACTATAGTTGCTCCAAGTCCACCTTCATTGTAAGGTGCATCTTCATACCTAACCTTAAAAGGTTGCCTATCTAAAAACTCTCTAACAGCCTTTCTCAAAATTCCACTTCCAAAACCATGTACTATTTTAAATGTTGTTATACCGGATAGTAAAGCTTTATCAAGGTAGTGTTGGAGTTCCCTGATAGCTTCTTCCTTTGTTTTTCCTATGAGATTTATCTGAGCTGATATTGTAGGTTTTTTTACTGATACATTAACGTTTATACTTTTATCTTCTTTCTCCACTTTTTCTAAATCTGACAGATTTACCCATACTTTTAATCCTCCAAAATCCACTTTAGCTTTGTTCTCTCTTACAGAAATCACTGTTCCTTTTTGAGATTTTCCTTTAAGTCTTACATAATCACCTTCATTAAACTGATCTTGAGATTTTTCTTCTAAGATCGTTCCTATCTGTTCTCTCTTTGTCTTTATAAAAGATTCCAAAGGTTTTCCTGATTTTTCCTCTTTGACTTTTTCTATAACTTTATAACCTTCTTCTCTTAGATTCCTTAAAAACTCCTCTATATCTCTGAAACTTTCCTTCCATTTTTCCTTTCTATCTTTCTCTAACTTTTGAGTTAACTCTCTATACTTTTGAAGCTCCTGTGATAATTTAAGATGGGACTCCTCTACCTCTTTTAATTTTTGAGAGTAATCTATTATAAGTTTGTTTAGATTGTTTACGATATCTTCAAAGTTAAGGATGTTTTTGTCAACTATATTTTTGGCTTTATTTAGAGTTTTTTTATCAAATCCTAACTTTTCCGCTATATAAAATGCCATACTTTCTCCAACAGTGTCGTATATAAGTTGATAAGTTGGTTGTAAAGTTTCTTTATCAAATCCTACGGCTGATAATCTAAAATATAGGGAGTTTAAGCCGTATAACTTCACTTTTTTGAGATGGGTAGTGGCAACAACATAACTTCCTATCTCCTGAATTCTCTCTAATATCGCAATACCCAAAGGTGCTGCAAAGTCCGGGTCTGTACCTGGAATTAACTCATCAAATAAAACCAAGCTTTTTTCATTTGAACTTTTTATTATATAATCAATATTCTTTATATGGGCTGAATAAGTTGACAGATTTTCTTCTATACTCTGTGAATCTCCTATGTCTATAAATACACCTTCAAAAAATGGTAAAGTTGAACCTTCATCTACTGGAATAGGTATAGCTGTTTGATTTAAAAGTGATAGTAATCCCAAGGTTTTTAGAGCTACAGTTTTTCCACCTGTATTTGAACCAGTAATTAGTAATCCTTTTTTATCCAGAAGGTCTATATCTATCGGAATAAAATCTTTATCCTTCAGTAGAAAGATAGGATGTTTTGCCTGCTTTAATTTTATATATACAGAGCTTTCTGGAAATCTTCCATTAACTTTCAGTGAAAATTTAGCTTTTGTATAAAGTATATCTAACTCACATAGAGATTCAAAACTTTTTTTAATAAATTCAACCTTAGACCTTAAAAGGTCTGTGATAAATTTAAGTATTCTTCTTATCTCTATTGACTCTTGAAGTTTTAAATCTAACAGTTTGTTATTTAGATTCACAACTTCCAAAGGTTCTATAAAAACAGTCTGTCCAGAAGAAGACCTATCTTGTATTATACCCTTAATCCTTGATGCAAAGTTATGTTTTACAGGAATAACAAACCTATCTCTTTTTATAGTTACAAATCTATCCTGAAGTATCTCTTCTATATCTTTTGAGTTAATAAACTTCTCGAGAGTAGATGTTATTTTTTCTTCTGTTTCTCTTATATGTCTCCTTATTCTTCTAAGGTCAAAACTTGCACTGTCCTTAACAGTGAATGTTTGATCTATACTGTCAAAAATTATCTTTTCCACTTCTTTAAGTGGATAGAGATTTTTTAGTATAGGCTTTAGGTGGTTTATATTTTTTTCTGATAGAAAGTTTTTGACTTCTTTAACAACTCTCAAAACTTTTCCTATTTCGTATATATCTTTTGGAAGTAACACACTGTCCTGTATTGTAAGTAAGCTTATGGATTGAGATATATCAGGAAATTCTGATAACGGGAAGTATCCTTCTTCTTTTAATAGATCCGTAAATTCTTGAGTTTTAGCCTTATCTTCTTCTAAAAGTTTTGTATTTGTGTAAGGTCTGAGCTTTTTTATCTTGTCTTGTGTATGTTGATTTTGAGAAAATCCAGCTAAAAGTGTTAAAAATTTGTCATACTCTAAATTTTTTAAATCTCTCTCACCCATAAATTCCAGCCATAACCTCCATAATAAAATCTATTAAAATTTATATAAAGTATAGTCAATTTTAAAAATTTCTCCATCTTCAAGCTGAAATACTCTTTATATTCAATCTTGATGATAGTAATCTCTTTGTGTAATCACTTTTTGGGTTATCAAATATGGAATAAACATCTCCCTCTTCTAATATCTGACCTTTATACATAACTATAACTCTATCTGCTACCTGTGCTACTACTCCAAGGTCGTGGGTTATTAAAGCTATTCCTATTTTATAAGACTCTTTTAGATTTGTTAGCAGTTTTAATATCTGTGCTGAAGTGGTTACATCTAAAGCTGTTGTTGGTTCATCTGCTAATATATAATCTGGTTTGTTTGCTATTGCTATGGCAATAACTACCCTCTGTTTTAATCCTCCGGAAAGTTCATGGGGATACTGATAGAACCTTCTTGTAGCTTGTGGAATTTTTGCTTCCTCCATACTTTTTATAGCTATATCAACAGCTTCTTTTCTTGATATGTTGTTATGGGCAAGGATAGTCTCCACAATCTGTTCTCCCACTGTTAAAAGTGGATTTAATACAGCTGAAGGTTCCTGAAATACCATAGTAATCTTCTTGCCACGGACTTTTTTTATAATTTCTCTGTCTATATTTACATTATCTATTTTGATAGAGCCACTTATCTTTGCATACTCAGGAAGAAGTCCCATTATTGCCATACAGCTAACAGATTTTCCACTTCCGGATTCCCCAACTATTGCTAGAATCTCTCCTTTATTTACTTTAAAGCTTACTCCCTTTACAGCTTCTATTTTACCTTCTGATAACTCAAACTCTACTTTTAGATTTTCAACTTCTATTGCCATATTTCTTCCTTTCTATACTAAATTTTCATTTACTTTGTATCTTACGGCTTCAGTTATGTGGTTTGGAAGCACCTCTTCTTCTTGGTTTAAATCTGCTATGGTTCTTGCCACCTTGATAATTTTGTGGTAAGACCTTGCACTTAAAGATAGTTTTGATGCCGCTGTATTTAGAAGTTCCACTGCTTGGGGTGTAATTTTGGCGTATCTATCTATATGGGAAGGGGTCATCTCTGAGTTGTAGTTTATTTCCTCATCTTTAAATCTATCTTTTTGAATTTTCACTGCCTTTATTACTCTCTCTCTTATTACTGCAGAAGGTTCTCCAGAAGGTTTATTAGAAAGTTCAGAAGGGTCAACTGGCATAACTGTTACGGATATATCTATTCTATCAACTAAAGGTCCAGATATTTTCCCAAGGTATCTTTTTATCTCTATCGGAGAACATTTACACTCTTTTTTAGGATCAAATCTGAAACCACAAGGACAAGGATTAGCTGTAGCTATAAGTTGAAAATTTGCAGGAAATTTTACCTTTCCGTTTGCTCTTGATATAACTACCTCTCTATCTTCAAGAGGTTGTCTTAAAACTTCTAATGTCTTTCTTTTAAATTCCGGCAATTCATCTAAAAAGAGTATACCAAGATGTGCTAAGGAAATTTCCCCAGGTTTTGGAAAGCTACCTCCTCCTATTAAACTTATATCACTTGCGGTGTGATGGACTTGTCTAAATGGTCTTTCTTTTACAATGTTATCTTTCAATATACCGGCTATACTATGTATCTTTGTTATTTCTATAGCTTCGTCAAGGGTAAGTGGTGGAAGTATTGAAGACAGTCTCTTTACTGTCATTGTTTTTCCAGAACCGGGAGAGCCTATAAGTAAAACATTATGTCTACCTGCTGCAGCTATCTCTAAAGCTCTTTTTACAGTATACTGTCCTCTTACTTCAGAGAAATCTCCGTAGTGATTAAAACTGTTAAATATCCTTTCATCAATATCAGATTTTACAGGCTCCTTTATTAAGTCGTTATTTAAAAAGTCTACTATCTCTTTTAGATTTTTAAAACCATAAACATCTATCCCTGAGATAATACAGGCTTCATCTTGGTTTTCTATAGGTAAAACTACCCTTTTAAATCCCTCTTCTTTAAGTTTTATAACTATAGGTAAAACACCTTTTATTTTTCTAAGTTCGCCGTTTAATGCAACCTCACCGATAAATGCAGTGTCCGAAAGATCTTCCTCTTTGATTATACCGCTACTTTTGAGTATCCCTACTGCTATAGGTAAATCATATAAAGTTCCTATTTTGGGAATATCTGCCGGGGCAAGATTTACAGTTATCTTTTTTACAGGAAATTTAAATCCTATACTTTCTATGGCAGATTTTACTCTTTCTTTGCTTTCTTTTACAGCTGTATCTGGAAGTCCAACCGTGATAAACTGAGGAAGTCCGACAGTCAAATTAACTTCAACATCTACTATATACCCATCTATACCGATAGTTCCACCACTTTTTATAATAGATAGCATCAAACTACCTCTGATTTCTCCTGCTCTATCAAAGAAGAGATATCAAGAGTATAAACGGAAGATATACCGTCTTTTGCACTTACCCCTATAAGTGTATCTGCATAACTTGCCATTATCTCTTTGTGGGTAACTACTATAAACTGGGCTGTTTTTGAAAGTTCTTTTATAAGTTGTGCTACTTTTTTAGCGTTTATTTCATCTAATGCTGCATCAACTTCATCAAGGTAGTAAAATGGTGCTGGCTTCACAGACAAAACCGCAAAGAGAAATGCAAGGGCTGTTATCGTTTTCTCTCCTCCTGACATAACTTCAAGTCTTGTTATCTCTTTTCCTCTTGGTTTTGCTTTTATTAAAACTCCTGCTGATAGTGGATCAAGTGGGTTTTCAAGTTCAAGATAGGCTTTTCCACCTGGAGATAAAACTTTAAAGTTTTTTGCTAAATTTTGATTTATATGTTCATAAACTTCCATAAATGCTTTTACCTTTTTATCTTCAAGGGTTTGAATGAGATCATCTATAGCTTTTTTTTCCTTAAGTAAAACTTCAAATTTTTCGTTTATATCCTGATATCTATTTAAAGCTTCCTTATAATCCTCTATTGCTTTTTGATTTACTCCACCTAAACTTTTTCTCCTATTTTCCGTCTCTCTTACTTCTTTTTCAAGAGTTTTTAGGTCTGCTTCTACTGGTTCTCCGTCGTACTCCATCTTTAAAATTTCTATCTCTTGATGTAGGTCAATAATTCTCTGAGATATCTTTCCTTTATCTTCTTGTAAGAAAGTTATCTGTCTGTTTAACTCATCTTCTTCATATCTTAGATTCTTTATCTGATTTTTTATATACTCTATCTGATTAATTATCTCATTTCTCTCTTTATCCTTCTCTTTTAACTCTTTCCAGAGGTCAGAAAGTTGTTGAGATAGGTCTTTTATCTCTTGGTTAAGTTGCTGTTTTAATTCAGAGAAACTGTTTAATTTTTGCTGTATCTCCAACTCTTCTTTTTCTATTTGGTCTATTCTTGGTTGAAGATTCTCTTTTATCCTGTTTTGAAGGTTATCTATTGAAATATTTAACTCTTTAATTTTCTCTGAGATTTTATAATACTCTGATGTTTCTTTTTCCCACTCCTGCCTTAATTGATAAAATCCGGTGTTTTCAATTTTAGACAGTATATCTTGTTTTTTCTTAGATATATCTTCATATATCTTTTGAGTAGTGAGATACTCTTTTTCAATTTCTCCTAATTTTGACTCTATATCAAAAGATTCAAGTTTTAACTGATTTATCTGATTTTCCAGATTAGAAAGTCTTGCAGATTTTTGATTTATTTGATTTTTTAAATCATTTACTCTATATTGGTATGTTTTAGAATCACTAACAATCTTATTTATCTGACTTTCAATATCTGCTATGGTTTGATTTATAACTTTTATCTCGTTTTCTAATTTTTCCTCTTCTTTCTTTAGTTTTTCGTCCTCTTTTTCTAAAATTACTTTTTTATTTTCAAGGTATCCTTTCCCTATGGAGCTTGTTTGCCTTTCACTTCCTCCAGATATTGTCCCAGATTTCTCAAAAAGTTCTCCATCAAGAGTAACCATTCTGAAATTACCTATACCTATATCTTTTGCATAATCAAAATTTTCCACTACCACCGTATCAGAAAATACATATTTTATAGCTTTCTCTATCTTTGGTTCATAAATAACAAAATCTATAGCATATCCCAATATTCCTCTTCTTGATGGTAATTTTGGAGGTTCTTGATATTTTATCGTTGTAAGTGGAATAAAAACTGTTCTACCAACTTTTTCTCTTTTTAGTATTTCTATACATCTTTTAGCTACCTCCTCATTCTCTACAACTATGTTTTTAAGTCTTGATCCGGCTGCTGTCTCAATAGCAGTTTGAAATTTTTCATCTTTTAATGTTATTAAATCTGAAACCTGTCCGTAAACACCGGGTATATCCTTTAAAATTAAACTTATCTTATCGTCTTTAAACTGTGAAAGCTGGGCTAAAACAGATGCTAACTGCCGGAAATTTTCCTCAATTTTCTGTCTTATCTCTTTTAACTTCTTTTCTAAAGCCTCTCTTCTAACTTTATACATTGAAACTTGACTGTTTAATGAGTTTACTTTAAGCTCAAAATTTTCTCCATCTGTTTGAATTGAGGATAGTTCTTTGCTGAGCTTCTCAATATCAGATTCAAGAGCTATTATCTCTTCCCTGTAATGTTTTATCTTATCGTCAATATTAGAAAGTTTCATAGAGAGGTTATCTCTTTCTCTCTGTAAATTATTTAATCTATCTTTTATCTCCCTTTCCCTTGTTTCTAATGTTATTAAATCTTCTTTAGATTTTCCTTGAGATGTTTCTAACTCTTTAATTTTCTTACTTTTTTCTTCTACCAATATCTCTTTTTCTTTAAGTTGTTGTTTTAAAAGTGGTATCTGAGTGTATAGATTTTCTATCTCTTTATTTATATGGGTTATCTGCTGAAGTTTATCAGCTTTCTCAAGAGAAAGCTGTCTTAATTTATCTTGAAGTTCCTGTTCCTGCTTTTGGATGTTATCTATCTTCTCGTTTTTCTCCTTTATCTGAGCGGTTATAAATCCTTCCTGTTGTTTAAAAGGTAAGAAAAGTTCGTTTATCTGATTTAGTTTATCCTCATACTCTTTTATCTGTATATAGTAATCTCTAACAATGTTTGCTATCTCTTCTTTACGGTGGTAAAAGCCACTGATTCTATCCTCTATACTCTTTAAATCTCCTTCGACCTTAGAAAGTTCTTTTGAAAGATTAAAAAGTTTTACCCCATTTATCTGATTTTTTAGAAACTCTATTTTTTCCTCTAAAGCTTGAGCTAACTGTGCATTCTCCTTCTCTTCTTCTAATCTTTTAAGGGTCGTTTCTATCTCTCTGAGGACTATCTTAACTTGATTTATCTTTTCTTGTGTTTGAGATAACTCTTCTAATGCTTTCTGTTTCTTCTCTTCATACTCTGATATTCCGGCTACTTCACTTATAAGGTCTCTTCTTTCTGTAGGGGTCATCTTTACAAATTTATATATATCACCTTGTGTTATTATGTTATAACCTTGGGGATATATATTTGCCTCAACAAGTAAATCCTGAACATCCTTCTGTTTTACAACCCTTGAGTTTATTTTATAAATAGATTTTCCACTTAAATCAACCTTTCTGTATATTCTAATCTCTTCACTGTTTACCGGAAAAGCTCCTAAATTTTTAAAAGTTATCTCCACTTCCGTAAAAGGAGCTGTTTTATTTTTTGTTGAGAATATAAGGTCTGTAAGTTTTGTAGCTCTCATTGCTTTTGTAGAAGCAATACTAAGACAGAAAGCTATACTGTCTCCTATATTACTCTTACCGGCTCCATTTGGTCCCACAATAGCCGTAAATCCTTCACTCAAAGGAATAGATATCCTTCTATCACCGTAGGATTTAAAGCCATAAACTTCAATATTTGATATATATGCTTTCTTCATATTTCTCTTTCAATCTTTTATTGTCTAAATAATTTTAACATAAGGAGAAAATTTAAAACCTCTCTAACTCTTCTTTTTCCTGTTTAATATGTTCTTTTACCATCTGTCTACTTCTATACTCTATGTAATCCTGACTTTTCCATACGTACCTAAATGTGGCTAAATATCCTATAAAAGCTGTTGTGTGAAAGGCAAGTTGAACAGGAGAGAGTAGTCCTTCATCAAAAAAGAAACTTAAAATTTCTGACATTATGATGGCAAAAAATAAAAATAAAAAAGTTATACCGTAAGCCATCGTTATTCTTCTATTCCAAATAAAATCCTTTTCGGAGTAAAGTTTATTAATTTCTTGTTTTAGATCTTCCGAAATTTGGGTTATATCTAATCTATTTTTTAATTTTAGTATGAATATGACACTTCCACTGAAAAGTGTAGTAGTAATTACAACCCATAAAGCTTTATAAAAGTCTGGTTTATCTGTAAAGATATCGTTTTTAAACATAAAGTTTATAACGGTAAGACCCAGAACCATTAAGAAAGAGTATGCAACCAAGGAAACTCCAATAAGAAGTAACTTTTTCTTTACCATTATAACCACCCTTTTTTCTTAAAAATAATAAGCGGAATTGTAGCTGACAACACCATTGCAACAAGTGCCATATAGTATCCATACTCGAAGTGAAGCTCCGGCATATATTCAAAGTTCATTCCATAGATACTTGCTATCAATGTAGGTGGCATAAATACCATTGCAAGGACTGTAAATATCTTAATTACCTTGTTCTGCTCTATATTAAGAAGTCCCAAAAATGTGTTTTGCAAGTAATTAAGTCTCTCAAAGTTAAATCTTGTATAATCTATAAGTGAGTTTACGTCTTTTATCATTATTCTTATTTCTTCTTTAACATCGTTAGGAAGTTTATAACTTTTAAGTATTGAAGACAAAACTCTCTGTTTATCAATGAGAGACTCTCTAATTGTCATATTAATATCTTCATAGAAAGATATAGACTCAAATACAGACTCCGTTACATCTATAGAACCTGTTGACACTATCTTACCTAATTTTGATATCTCTTTTGATATTCCTTCAAGAACATCAGAGTCAGAAGCAACTTTTATCTCCATTATTCCGGCAAATACATGGTATCCAGTTTTGAATACAGTTGGATTTGTCATCAATCTTCTTACAAATTCAGAAAAAGTTTTTAGCTGTCTATATCTTACTGTTATTATATAATCTTTTTTCAGAATAAAAGACACAGTTTCATTAAAAGCGTTATCCTGCTCTCTTATAAGAAAAAATGTGTTTATAGTTATGCTGTCCTCTTCTTCCCAATATCTTGAACTTATCTCTATATCTTCTCTTTCAGATAAACTTGGAAATTCTATTTTAAAGTTGGATACTACCCAGTTTATCTCTTCCTGAGAAGGGTCAAACATATCTACCCATAAAATAGATTTATCACTTTCTATTGGACTGGTTGTGTCTTCAAGTTGATAAGACCTTATTATTAAGCCTTCCCGATAAAAAATTCTGACCATAAGTTAATTATAACATACAAAGTTTAATTTTTTATTAGACTTTTTGAATATTCAGATAAAAGATTAATTTCCGGATAATGTTTGATATTCCTTGTTACAATTTTTAGATTTTTCACTTTTGCAGTAGCCATAATTAAGCAGTCTATATCAGGTAAAGTTATTCCAATTTTCCTATAGTTCCTATAAAATTCTGCAGCAATTTTAACTATTTTTTTATCTATGTTTATAATATTAATTAAATTTGAAAGTTCTTCTATAGTATCTTTCTGTTTTTTACTGTATGCTCCCATTAAAAGTTCATAGTAAGTCAATATACTTATATAACAGTTGTATTTTTCTAAAAGTTCATTTAATAATTTGACTATATCTTCTCTACCTTTTAGAAAATCAATGATAATATCCGTATCAATTAAGTATCCCAAAACTTTCTCCTATCTTTTTGAAAATCCATCTTTTCTTTTCTTAACTTAGATACAAATTCAACTCCGTCTTCAATATTCCAATCTTTTAATTTGCCAGCTAACGTTAAAAGCTTTTCTTTTTTCTTCTTTTTTAAATATTCTTCTAAAGCTTCTTTTACTACTTTACTGAAGTTATCTGAAGTAGAAGCTACTTCTCTGTATATATCTTCTGGAAGGGAGATAGTTTTCTTTATAACACTCATCTTTAATCCCTCAAAGATTTTTCATACAAAAATATACTACCAAATTGTGATATATCAAGTATAACTGTTGTCTTCTATCGGCTCTATGTATATCTCATCAAAATGTCTCTCTTGATATATATTTACTTTATTATCATAGTTCAAAAATAAAAGAGCCATAAATGCATTTGGCTTATATGGATAATTTAACTGACTTAAAGTAATTATTCCTACTATATACTTTAATTCTTCCTCTAAGAAAGCCATTGCATCATCAATCCCACCTTTTACAAGTTTAAAATCTACATAGGAAGATTTCTTTCGTTTTAATGTGGTGTTTCTTTTCTCTCCAGAAGCTTTCTTTATCTTCTGAACTATTTTTACAGGTTCCTGAACTATCTCTTTTAAGAGATACGCTATCTCTTCAAGAGTGTAAAATCTTTTTATACCAAAAACTCTCTTCCTTGAATTTTTTTTCTTCTCTTCTTCATTTATCTTTAAACTTTCTGCTTTCATCTTTAAAAGTATAGATGCAACCAGAATAACTTTTGAAGCATACTTTAAATCCGGAATATACATACTCTTTATCTCTTGAATAAACTTATCAGCTAAAATAGTTATATCTATATTCCACGGATCTATCTCCCCTTGAGCTACTAATCTTAATACTATATCAAACGGATTTTTCTCCTCCATTTAACTCCTCTAAATATCTATAAAATTCTGTATCAAAATCAAAAGAGTAATTCACAGCGTATATGTTAGGAAAGTTTAGTTTTACTATATCTTTTTCGGTAGTTATGTATGTTTTATTAACATCTGGTGTGAAATCTTTATAATCATAATGGTCAGGAAAATCTAAAAAGTTCTCTATATAAAATCCATATTTTAAAGAAAACTCTTGAATTTTATCAAAGAACTGTTGGTTATTGCCTATACCTGCCATAACTATAACTGATTTACCTTTTAGACTACTAAAATCTATCTTGTCGTTTTCATTATATAATTCTCCAAACTGTTCTTCTGCTATAAAAAAAGGTTTGTTAAATGTCTTTAACTTTTTCATAAATCTGTCTTTATTTTTAACTCTATCAAATCTTACTATAATAAAACAGTCTCCATATCTGAAAAAAGATTTTGGCTCTCTTAGGTTTCCGGAAGGTAGTAGACTATCTTCCCAAAATGGTTTAGTGGCATCTATCAGAAGTATATTGATATCCTTTTTTATTGAGTGGTGTTGATATCCATCATCAAGTATAACTATATCCGGATTTACCTTATCTTTTGCAAACTCAAATCCCCTTACTCTATCACTACTAACAACTACATCTAAACCTTTATAGGTCATAAGTTTAGGCTCATCTCCACACAGTTCTACAGGCATATTTTTATTACATAGTAGAATCTCTTTACTTTTTCTTTTGTATCCCCGTGATAAAATTAACACTTTCCTGTTTTTATTTTGAAAATATTTTGCTATTGATATAACTGTTGGAGTTTTTCCAGTTCCTCCTACTGAAAGATTACCTACAGATATAACAGGTAAAGGAAGTTTATAGGATTTTCTTATACCTAATTCATAAAGTTTTCTGTTTAAAATTGCTCCTAAACCGTATATTAAACTCAATGGAAAAAGTAATTTACGAAACATTTGGAAAAAATTTTTTCGTCTCATTTATCACTATATCTTTGTTTTTACCATATCTCCTTGAAAAATGAAAAACAATCAGATTTTTTACATTTGCAAGATTTGCAATCTCTGCTGTCTGTTTGGTGGTAAGATGGTAAACTTTCTCTGCCTGTTCTTTATCTCTATCTAAAAAAACTGTTTCACAGTATAGGTAATCTGAATCTTTAACAAGATTTATAATTTTCTCTTTATTTTCTGGGCTGTAAATCACATCTGTTATATAAGATATCTTCAATCCTTTCTGGATATAGGCAAACTCTTCAAAGAGAAAATCATAAGGATACTCCTTATCTCCTATTTTGAATGTTTTATCCCTGTTCTCTTGATTTTCCAAGAAAGATTTAAACTCCCCTATCTCCTTACCTTTTAACGGTAAACTTTCTACTTTATCTTTTTTTAAAAGTACCCTGTCTTTAAGCTCAAAACTGTAACCTAATATCTGTATCTTATGGTCTAAAGGGGCAAATCTAACCCTGTAAACTTTGTCTTCATATATGATGTTTGAATCTACTTTTTCCTCTGCTATAAAATCTTTTGAAAATTTTTTCTTTATGTCAAATTCAAAACTCTCAAACATGCTTCCTTTTAGCTGTTTTACTTTAAAAATCAGCTGTGGTTCAAACTCAACTAAGTTCCATGTATATCCCTGAAGTTTTGAGTATACGTTATGTGCCAATGGGTCTATACCGAATATCTCAACTGTGTGAGGTCTTCCCAGTTTATATCTTAAAAGTGTATCAAACCCTATAAAGTGATCCATATGTGTATGGGTAATAAAAACTTTTGTTATTTTTTTTATTAACTCTCTGTCAAGTTTATATATATTGCCTATATCAAAAAGTATATAATCTCCGGTTTGTGGGACCTCTATAAATATTCCCGGGTCTTCATACTTTTCATTTATAAGAAAATGTTTCACTCTCGGCTGGCTCATTTAAACAGTCCTAAAAGTTTCAAAATATATTCAAGAGAGTTTTGATTTATAAGGGCTATGGTAGCTATGAGGATTATTCCTAAGATTTTAATATCTCTTCTTACTATCTCTAATTCTTTATACAAAAGGGATATCTCTTTATCTATCTTTTGGTCAAGATTCTGAATATCTTTCTTGAGAAGTTCTATATCATGTTTGGTTAATTCCCTCAATAGCTCTATATCATACTTTGTAGCAAGTTCTTTTTTTAGTTCTTCACTTATCTCTATCTTCTGATTAGTTTTTGCTTCATTTATGGCTTCTTTTATACTCTCTTCTAAAGCTTCTGTTACAACAGAAGCAGTTTCTTTCCCGAGTTTTTCCTCTAATTTTTCGTAAATTTTGTATGGTATAGTATAAGCCATAATTTACACCTCTAATAATCTCCTTAACCCTTCATTCCAACTGTTATAAAATACACTTATTGGCTCATCTATAACTTTATTTCCATTTATATTTAAAACAAGTTTATCTTTATTTAACACTTTACCAACCTGTTTTATCTCTAATTCTAACTGTTTTGCACTGTTAATCAATCTTTCTACATCTTCTTCTTTTGCAGATATCACGACTATAGACCTTAACTCATCAAACAGCTCAAAATCTTCTCTGTAAGGAGTATCTATGTTTATTTCTAATCCAAGAACTTTATCTTTTCTGAAAGCTGGTTCAAGAAGTGCTACTATTAAACCTCCATCAGATACATCGTGGGCTGATTTGATTTTATCCCTATTTGTATGTATAAAATTCATAACTTTTTTCTCTACGTTAAAGTCTGGAGCTGTTATATTTCCTTTAACTAATCCGTGTATTTCTTTTAAATACTCACTTCCTGCTATATTTGGTTCTTTAGTTAACTCACCTATAATTAGAATAATATCACCTTCATGTTGATAGTGTGATGGTATTGCCTTTTCTACCTCGTCAATAACTCCGACAGCTACAGTTGTTGGTGTTGGATATACATTTAACCTTCCTTCCTCAAGGACTGTTTCATTGTAAAGTGAAACATTTCCACTTATAACCGGCACATTTAACTCTCTGCAAGCATCTGCCATTCCTTGTGTTGCCATTTTAAACTGCCACATAATCTCTGGATTTTCTGGATTTCCCCAGTTTAGGCAATCTGTTATTGCAAGAGGCTTTGCTCCTGATATATAAACATTTCTAACGGCTTCTAAAACAGTTCTTTTTCCACCCTCGTATGGATCAAGATAAACTTTCTTACCATCACAGTCAGAAGCTATTGCTATGCCTTTCTTTGTGTGGACTTGGGGTCTTACCACCCATTTTAACCTTAAAACTGCTGCATCACTTCCAGGTTTAAACACTGTGTTTGTCCCAACTTCATGGTCATACTGGGTATAAATCCACTCTTTATTTGCAACTGTAGGAGATGCTAAAACTTTCAGTATAGCTTCCCTTATATCAGGTTTTGATAGAGAGTTTTGGTCAAAGTTTTTAACTTCTTTTAAATACTCAGGCTCTTTTACTGGTCTGTTATAAACCGGTGCATCATCAACTATGGCGGAGATAGGTAAATCTGCTACTTTTTCTCCCTTGTAGAAAACTTCTATCCTTCTCGTATCAGTTGTTTCACCTATAACTGCTGCTTCAAGTCCATGTTTTTTTGCTATATTTAAAACTTCTTCTACATTTTCATCTTTTACAGAGTAAAGCATTCTTTCCTGAGATTCTGAAAGTAGTATCTCGTAAGGAGTCATATTCTCTTCTCTTAATGGAACGTTCTCAAGATAAACTCTGACACCCATACTTGACTTAGCACCAAATTCCGAAGTGGAACCGGCAAGTCCAGCAGCTCCAAAATCTTGACACCCTTCTATCAAACCTTTTTCCATTACTTCAAGGGTACATTCTATAAGTCTTTTACCGAAAAATGGGTCTCCTATCTGAACATTTGGTCTTTTTGACTCTGTCTCAGAGCTAAATTCAGCAGATGCCATAGTAGCTCCGTGTATTCCATCTCTTCCAGTAGAAGAACCTACCATTATCATTTTCTGTCCTATCTCAGTAGCCCTTGCTCTATACATTTTATCTTTCTCTAAAACTCCAAGACAGAAAGCATTTACAAGTGGATTTCCTGCATAAACCTCATCAAATACAGTTTCTCCACCAACTGTAGGAACTCCTATACAGTTTCCGTAAAAACCTATTCCTTCAACAACCCTCTTAACTATTGGTTTTGTATCTTTTATACCCTTTCTTGTGCCATCTTTTCTTATATCTCCAAATCTTAAACTATCCATTAGTGCTATTGGTCTTGCTCCCATTGAGAGAATATCCCTAATTATTCCTCCAACCCCTGTAGCAGCTCCATGGAAAGGTTCTATATACGAAGGGTGGTTATGGGACTCTATTTTAAAAGCTACAGCATATTTATCATCTATCTCTACAACTCCAGCATTCTCTCCAGGCCCCTGAATTACCCAATCTGCTTTTGTTGGGAAAACTTTTAAGTAAGGCTTTGACGATTTATATGAACAGTGTTCACTCCATAATGCTCCAAATATTCCCAGCTCTATCTCATTTGGCTCTCTTCCTATTAACTCAACTATCCTTTTATACTCTTCTACATTTAATCCATGGGCTTTTAATAACTTTTCTTCCATAAACTTCTCCTTAAAAGATTTTTCAGATAAAAATTATACTAAAAGTTAGAAGATAGAAGTGGATTAACAAAAGGAGTTTTTGATAAGGTAGATATTTTTACTTGATATGATTGAACACCGCCCTTTATGGGCGGTATAGAGAGATATTTAAGCTGTTGCTTTCTTAACTGCTTCTAAAACTTCGTCGTAGTTAGGTTCTGCTGTGATTTCAGGAACTATCTGCTTATAAACAACTGTTCCATCTTTACCTACTACAAATATAGCTCTTGCAAGTATTCCAGCTAATGGACCATCTGCTATTAAGATACCGTATTTTTGACCAAACTCTTTGTTTCTGTAATCTGATGCACAAGTTAGGTTTTCAATACCTTCTGTAGAGCAAAATCTTTTAGATGCAAAAGGTAAATCCATAGATATAACTACCACATCTGCTCCCGGAATTTGAGATACAGCTTCATTAAATTTTCTTGTTTCTGTTGCACATACTGGTGTATCAAGAGATGGAACTGCAATTAAAACTTGTACTTTATCAGTGGCTCCACCAACCTTTTTTTCTGATAAATCTGTAGCTACAACTGTAACTTCTGGAGCTTTGTCTCCTACATTTACTTCATTACCGGTTAGATTTACCGGATTTCCTTTGAGTGTTACTGTTGCCATACTTTCTCCTCCTACAAAAAATTTTTACTTTAAAATTTTAATCTATCACATCTACCTTTCTTTATGAGCAAACTCAATATAACTTATGATTTTAACACTATACACCTTAAATTACTCCCCCTAAGGTTAATCTTTTTATTCTCACAGTAGGTTGAGCATCACTGACAGGAGCCCTCTGACCATCTTTTCCACATGTTCCTATAGCCCACCCTAAATCATATCCTACAGCATCAATATCTTCCAATGCTTTTGGTCCATTACCTATCAGTGTAGCTCCCTTTATAGGATAAGTTATCTCACCATTTTCTATCATATACCCTTCCATAATTTCAAACACAAAATCACCATTGACAGTATTAACCTGTCCACCACCCATTTTTACAACGTATACTCCTTTTTTGGTATCTTTTATAATGTCGTGTGGGTTATCTTTTCCTGCATCTATAAAGGTGTTTGTCATTCTAACAATCGGTATATTTTTATATCCGTCTCTTCTACCATTTCCTGTTGATTCTCTCCCTTCTTTCATAGCAGAAAGTCTGTCATACATATAACCTTTAAGTATTCCTTTCTCTATTAAAACTTTTCTTTGAGCTGGAACTCCTTCATCATCAAAATTGAAAGTACCATTTTTACCTGATAAAGTTCCATCATCTATAACTGTTACAAGCTCTGAAGCGACCTTTTCTCCGATTTTACCTGCATAGACAGAAAGTCCATTATTAACAAGGTCTGCCTCAAGTCCATGTCCTACTGCTTCGTGAATCATAGTTCCACCAGCTTCTGAAGAAATAACTACGGTAAAACTTCCAGCTGGAGCAGGTTTTGCCTTTAATCCTAAAACTGCCCTCTCAGAAGCCTTTGTAGCCACATAATCTATAACATTAACATAATCTTCATTAAAAAGTTCATAACCTATCGCTCCACCTGTTGCCTCATATCCCCTATATAGGTTAACTCCATCACTTGCTATAGCTTCTACAAAGAACACAACTCTTATTTGACTATCTTCTACAATATCTCCAAGAGAGTTTATTATAAGAATATCCCTCTTTACATCTCTTAAAGTAACAGATACCTGTTTTATAAGGGGATCATAAGACCTTGCAATATCGTTTGCTCTAAAAAGAATATCTTTTTTTCTTGAAACGTTATACTCATCGGGGTCTAAAAGAACATTTATTTTAGAAGAGAAATGTCTCTTCCCAACAGATATAACTCCTTCTCCCTCTGATTTTGCTATGGTTTTTGCAAGATTTAACAGATTTTCAAAAGTTATCTCAGATGTAAAACCGTAGTATGTCTTAAAGTTTTTTATAAGCCTTATACCAACACCACAATCTCTACCTTTTAAACTTTTCTCTATTCTGTTATCTTCAAGATTTAATGTTAAACTTCTCAAATCTTCAAAGAATATCTCTCCGTATTCTCCACCACCTGACATTAAAACTGACAGTATATAAGGTGCTTTTTCTCTAACCAACTCTTTCATCTTCTCTCCTTAGCAAATTTCTATAACTCTAAATATTTTAAAACCGATATGATTTTTAGTCTATGATTATCTGTTGAGAATAGATGAGTAATTTAGAAATACACCGGATTTTTCCCTTATTATACTGTTAAACTCATCTATATAATCTATATCTGATTTTTTTACCACAACAGTATTTTTCTTTTTATCAAACCAATGCTGGTCTTCCTCTACAAAAATTGTATCTGAAGGCATAACTATCTGATTTGACTCAATCAACTGTTCAAAATCTGTATTATGATATATTCCAAGGACAGATTTTACTTTCTTAAAAGGGCCGTGGAAATTAAAGTAAATTTCACCTTCCAAACTACTTACCTCTATATCTTTTACAAATTCATTTTCCGCAAATAATTTAATTATCACTTTAAAGTTATTGTATTTACTATTTATATCTTCTTTAAGATTATCTTCTGTAAACCAATAACTGTATATAAGATTAGGATTAACCGGAAGTATAACAAATCTATTGATGTTGTATCTATCAGGAATATTCAAATCTGGTAGTTTCTGTTTTGAGACCTCCTCTGCTACTAAATTTATATGACTTGAAAAATTATCTTCTAAAAAACTCATCTCAACTATAGGATTTATCACCTTTACACCCCCATATATTTTAAGGTTTCATAAAGTTTTATATATTTTGAAGCTTGATTGTCAAGGGAAAAATCTAAAGTCATAACTTCTTTTTGTAATTTTTTAAATAGATTTGGATTATCATAATAGAGAGTTAAAGACCTATCTATAGCTTTTAAAAAATCTTCCTTGGAAAAGTTCTCAAAAAGGATACCATAGCCATTCTCTTCAGAGATGTCTTTAACTGTATCTTTTAATCCTCCGGTTGCCCTTGCTATAACAAGGGTTCCGTATCTCATTGCTATCATCTGATTTAATCCGCAAGGTTCGAATAAAGATGGCATAACTAAAAAATCTCCACCTGCATACATCTTCCTACTCAAAGGCTCATCATAACCTACTTCTACGAAGATATTTTTATATTTACCTTTTACAGATTCAAAAAAGTCATTGTATCCTTTGTCTCCACTACCAAGTATCATAAAATTAGCTTCTTTCCTTGATAACTCTTCTATACTTTCAACAATTAGATCTATACCTTTCTGCTTAGCAAATCTACCTATAAAAACTATTAATGGTTTATCTTCTCCTTCAATTCCAATATCTCTAAGTAATCTTTTCTTATTTAATACCTTTCTCTCATAGTTGAAAACACAGTAATTTACATAAATATCTTTATCTGTCTCTGGATTCCACACTTCGTAATCTATTCCGTTAAGTATGCCGTAGAGTTTAACTATATATTTCTTCAATACGCCATCTAATCCGTATCCATACTCTGGTGTTGTTATCTCCTTTGCATACGTTGGACTAACTGTTGTAACTGCTGAACTAAATACTATTCCACCTTTTAGGAGGTTTACTTTATCATAAAACTCCAAAGCTTCCATATGGAATAAATCCCATCCTAAATTTAGTCTCTCTATGGCAAATTTATCAAATATACCCTGGTATGCTAAATTGTGAATAGTTAAAACTGTTTTAACATTATGTAAGTTATATTTGTAATAAGTTAAAACTGGAAGTAATGCAGTTTGCCAGTCATTAGCATGGATAATATCTGGATTCAAATTTTCTGACATAATAAACTCCATAACTGCCCAGCAAAAAGCACCAAATCTTACATCATTATCTAGATAATCTCCTTCCGGAGTTCCGTAAAGGTAATCTCTACCAAAAAGTTCATCATTCTTCAGGAAAAAGTATGTTGCATTATCTACTTTTTTATAAACTTCGAATATATAGCTTTTCCCATATAAGTTTACAGTTATATTTATATCTATTTTCTTTATATCATGTTTATTTATATCAACTGTTTTATAAAGAGGCATAAATCCAAAAACTTTTAAACCGTGTTGGGCTAATTTTTTAGATAAAGATCCAGATACATCAGCCAATCCCCCAGTTTTAGCAAAAGGATATATCTCACTGGAAGCAAAAACAATCCTCATCTAAACCACCTCAATTAAAAATTTTGCCGCCTCTTCTGGAGGGGTTGGATTAATATAAATATCTGTTCCAAGTTCAAATCCTGCAACTGTGGTAATTCTCGGTAAAATATCTATATGCCAGTGGTAAAACTGCTGAATACCATAAAAGTAATCTGGATCTACAGGGTTATCTCTGATAGGAGGTGATGTGTTTATAACAAAGTTAAATGGAGGATTTATCAACGCTTTATGTAGTTTCTTTACTATGTACTCCATACATTCAGAAAGCTGCCTTAAATCATTATCAGATACAACTGAAAAATCGTGGGAATGAAATTTCGGAGCTATCCTTACCTGAAAAGGAAATAAACTTCCGTAAGGACAGTATGCTATAAACTTACTATTCTCATAGACAACTCTTTTATTTTCTCTGATCTCTGCTTTAATTTCATCACAGAGATAACATCTCTCTTTTTCTTTGAAATATCTTTTTGATTGCCTTATCTGAGTATCAATTTTTGTTGGAATTGTTGGCAAAGCTATAAGTTGTGAATGGGAATGAACTAAGCTTTTACCTGCTTCTTTACCATGATTTTTGAATATATGGACATAAGCAATTCTGATATCTTGATAAAGGGCTTTAATTCTTTCTCTAAATGTAAAAAACATATAAAAATGTTCTTCTTGATTAAAGTCCTGAATATGTTTAAAGTGATCTGGTGTTTCTACTATCACTTCGTGGGCTCCAAAACCTCCTATCTTTTCAAAAAATCCATCTCCCTCTCTTTTCTTCTCATTTTCAAGTCTTAAAGCTGGATATTTATTTGGAAAAACTCTCACTTTCCAACCTGGAGTGTTTGGTAAACTTCCATCTGGTCTTATAGCAAATACTTCTGGTGGAGTTTTATCTTCATTTCCATACTCAAATGGACATTTTGAAAGGTCAGTTGTAGGTTCTTCATATATGGAAACTGTGTAGTCGTGGGGTCTTCTACTTCTCTCTATAGAAATCAAAGTCCATCTGTTATTTAGATAGTCAAGTCTAAGTTCAGATGTCATCTGCCACTCCTTATGTTATGGAAATTTTTATCTTTAAACTAAAATTTAACTCAAAATCTAAAATAAATCCAACTGTCACTCCCTGTGTGATTACATCAACTCCTTTTTCTGACTGTGATACTGTGTTAAGTGGATAGGTTAAACATCGTACAGGTCTGTCAAACTCAAACCTTAACTTTTTCCCTGTGTAGTTGTCATCTATTACAAAATTATCCAACATTCCAAAATCTCTCTCTTCTCTTAAAAATTGAGGAATTTCTGCAAAATGAAGATTAAACTCACAGATGTAATGTAATCTATCAGGGTTTTCTGTTTTAAACCTTATACTACAATTGATGAATTCATCTCCAAATTCAAAATCCTTAATCATAACACTGTTGTATATATTCTTTAAAAATCCAACTCTTTTTAGAGATACCTTATCTCCTACATACTCTATGTTAAAACTGCCTTCCGTAAAATCTGATATCTCATAAAAATTTTCTCTTTTAAAAGATTCCAGGTCTATAGAATATGTAAAGTGATCCACAAAGGAATCCTTTGTGTGCCAGTCTGTTATAAGATTATTTTTTAAGTCTTCTGATATACTAACACCACTTTCATGGATTGTGGATATTCCTTCGTTAGACTCTTGACTATCTTTTGGATTTAGCATTAAGTAATGGTAACCTTCTCTGTATCTTGTTAGAACATTTTGATAGTTAAACTCTCTTTCTTTTATAGAAAGTTCTGTTAAATGTCCTCCTTTTTGAGATAGTATAACTATCAGATTTTTCGTTGATACTTTTATCTCATCATTACCATCTAAATCAAAATCTTTACACTCTACTTTTGGTGTCTTTTTTAATCTCTCTACTTCTTTTTGAGCTTTTATTATATACCTGTAAGCATTATCCCGTAAATTTGGTAGATAAAGTCCGCCGAATACTCCATGCCATAAAACATCATTACACTGAGCTTTAAGAATATTATCAAGAAAGGAGGAATCTTTTTTTAAATCTCTGTTATTTACGGACAGCTCTAATATCCTCTTATGTATTCTGTTGCTCTCAGGATACTTAACAAAAAAGTTTTTCCAAATACTACCTTTTACAAATTTCTCAAAAATATCCTTTTTACCCTCTTTTGACAACTCTTCTTTCAGCTGTTCTATTAATGGAAAATCTTCCGCAGGTAAACTCCATTCTCCCATCTCTTGGTATGAAGTTATAGGAAGGTATGCCAGTCCCAATGGTCTATTTTCTTTTACATATTTTCTGTAAAGGTTAAATTTAACAGTTTTACTACTGATTATTTTCTCTATAAACTTTTCAAGCCAGTTATTTTCATAAACCCATTGATATGTGTTAGGCCATATACCAAATTTTTCTCCATCATCAAATATAATGGCAGCTGGATTATCTCCTAAACTTTGTATATACTCTAAATAGTTTTCTATCCTATCAACAGGTCTAAAAGGTATCATATACCTTAGTGTTTTGTCTATCGGAAAAAGTTTTAAAATATAGCCGTCGTTTTCTGTTAGATAGTATCCTTTAAGTCTATCTTTTTTAAATCCAGATGATATAAAGTGGTAATCATCTACTATAACATACTCTAAACCTACCTCTACAATTTCTTTTACTATAGACGGATCCCAAACTCTCTCTGTAAGCCATAAACCTTTTGGCTCTTGTCCAAAATTTTCTTTTATAAACCTGTTTAACTTCTCTATCTGAAATTTTCTGTCGTCGGAAGGTATAGATGATAAAACAGGTTCGTAGTATCCAGCTGTGAAAAACTCTATCTGACCTCTCTCGGAAAGTTCTTGAAGTAATCTAAATGTTAATTTGTGATACTTTGAGATATACTCTAAGAGCCAACCAGAGTAATGAGCAGAAAATTTAAACTCTGGATATTTTTTTGCAATCTCTAAAAATGGTCTGTATGCTTTCTCTACTGCCTCATCTACAACTTCATGGAAGTTATCAACAGGTTGATGACAGTGTATTCCAAAGAGTAAATTTACCATTTTCTACACCATCCATTCATATTCAAAATTTTCTATCTCTATCTCAAAATTTGAGTAAACAGGAACTCTCTCTATAACTTTTTCATCTTCTAACAGAGCTATATTGAACTCTACAGATTTATTTCTATTTATACACTCAATAGGTATTTTTATCTCTAAAACATTGTTAAAACCATACTCAACATTGTATTCCATACATTTAACTTGGAATATACCTTTTTTTAGAGGTAAAGCTAATTTTATTTCTTTTTCAGAGAAAAGTTTAATTTCTAATATCTGTCCTTCTTCCATAAGACCATCTATAAGAATGTATATATTTTCCTTATCAAACCCATAAAAAACCCTTTTTAGTTTCAAAGAGCCTAAACTCATAGAGCCTAAATCAAAGTTTGGGTCAACTTCTCCGGCGTATAACCACTCAAAGTAGTTGTCTATCTCACCATTTATCTTGGGTTTTATATAGTAAGTTGGTTTTTTAACTATCTGATTTTTTGATTTCTTTTTTATAGGTTTATCTAAGTATGAAGGATATGTCTCTTTTAAAGATTTATATACCCACTTTAAATTAAGCCTGAAAAGATTATCAAATATATCTGAAAATGGTGTATAATGGTCATCTCCATACCACCAAAACCAATCACTACCCTGAGCTATCATAAGAAATCTCTCACTTTCCTCTGAAGGATTTTTTCTGTAAAAAGAGACCGCTTTATCAAGGTATTCCCAAGCTGTATTTTTTTCTGGATGTCCTATCCATGTTTTAAAGTTACCAAATATCCAACTTCCAGCTTTTAGATTACTTAAAGGCAATATATCGGTATTTTTATTAATAACTTCTGAAAAAGTTATAGTTTCTATCCACTTTTCAGATTTTATACCACTATACAGTTTTTCAAAAAAGTTTAAGCCATTGTTTTTATAATGTTCCCATGCATTTTCTCCGTCAAGTATAACACTTACAACTGGATTTTTATCTACTTTATTGTAGATATCTCTTAACCTCTCAATAAAATCTTTCACTGCAACATCTTCACTTATCTTAAAGTATCTAAACCCTATTGAATCACTTAGATATCTATCTCTGAAGAATATATAAACTCCTTCATAATCATAGATTTTGTAAATTGCATATAAATCTTTGTATCCCAAGCTATTGAAAAGAATCTCTTCATCAGTTGCAGTCCATACAAAACCCATATCGTTAAACAGCTTAACCGTCTCTCTACTTAAACTTCCCTCAGAAGACCATACTCCTTTTGGATTTTTTAGAAAATTTTCTCTATGGTAGTCAATAGCATCTGTTATATGTTTAATTGCAAAATCTTTCATAGATTCTCTAACTGGTGGAATTGTTATATCGGGGCTACTTTCTTTCCCGCTGTTTATATCTATAAGTAAAGGTAATATAGGGTGATAGAATGGAGAAGTTGTAATTTCTATTGCTCTTTTCTTTTCTAACTTCCCATAGTATTTAGTTATCTTTTTTATAAACTTTATAAGTTCCGATAAAAGGTTTTCTTTATCTTCTTGTGTAAAATTTCTACCTTTTTCTAATAAATTTTTAACTACGCTGTTATTTTGCCGAAGATAATTCCCACTCCAAGATAGTATAAATAAAACTTCTAAATCTAAAAATTCCTGATTATCAAATAGTTGAGGCAGGTGAGATTCATCTATCCTATGTTTTTTCATAAAGAGCTGGTAATATCTATCAAGTGGTTTAATCATATTTTCGTAATTTGAGGCAAAGAGGTATCTTAAAAGGTAACTTTTCTCTTGGTCAATTAACTTTTCTACCGGCTTTAACCATATGTCTAAAAATTTACAGCTTCTTGGATTTTCATACTCTTTAAGCTGAACAACTAAAGAAGGGACTAAATTAAAGGTAGCTTTTATACCAAACTTTTCTACCAAATATGGCATATCATAGTAATCCTTTATGGCATGTAGAAAAACCCATGGCATCTCAAATCTGTTATCTTCTGGGTTTTTGTAATAAGGTTGATGCATATGCCACAAAAAGCACAGATATAACTTTTTATCCATTTTCAATCCACTCTTTCACAAGATTACTGTATCTCTGTAAAAGATCTTCTCCTACTTCAATCTTGTCAGAGGAAACATAAAGATGGACACTATCAGCATATTGGTCAGGTATAACAAGAACCCACGATTTTTCATCTATATATATTTTTACTCCATCTATGAAAGAAGCTTTTTTACCAATAGCTTCCTCAGTAGCTTTTCTCATTATTCTACCTTTTAGATTTATAGGACAGCTTATAACCTTATGGTTAAAGTAAAACTCTGGTATTATCTTAAGTAAATCTGAAAACTTTTTACCTGTCTTTGCCATCATCTCAAGAACTTTTACAGAAGTATACATACCATCAAAACTTAGAGACATCTCTGTAAATGTGTAATTACCTTCTATATTTCCATAGAAGTAGTAATCTTTTAGGAAACTTGCCTTAAGTCCTATTGTTTTACCTCTCTCTATGATTAGATTTTCAAATAGATCATCCATATACTCCGGAATATAAACTGGTAAATAAACCTTAACTTGTCTTTTCACTGTACTGTTGATAAGGTATAGGATAGATAAAAGTGCTTTATAATTTTCTACTATCTCTCCACTATCAGATACAAATATAACTCTCTGACCGTTTGGATAAAGGACAAAACCTAAATCTTTCTTTAAAACATTTATTATTCCAGCTATCTCTTGAGCTGATTTTTTATGGGTTTGATGAACTTGGGATAACTTTTTCTCATCAAAGTAAGAGCCCATTATAATGTTATCTATTCCTATGGTATTTATGATATCCGGATATACCACAGTCGTTGACCCATTTAGTAAATCAGCTATAACACTAAGTTTTGCTGACTTTATAACCTGAACATCTATGAGAGATAAAAATTTTTCTCTATAACTTTTTGTTAAACCGGAGTCTTCTTTTATCTCCCCTATCTCATTATAATTTACCCTTCTAAAGTTTTCTCTAAAAAATAACCTCTCTACACTTTTTTCTGTATTTGTATCTATAGGAAGCCCATCACTGTCAAAAAACAGAATATCTGTATTTGATGGATTATCCGGCGACTGTCTAAAATGGACTCCTGCTACATAATCTCCATTTGCAAGTAGATATCTCATCATCGGTAATGGAATTAGTTTTAAATCAACAACATCAAGACCAGTTGATAGAAGCCCACCTAAAAATGATCTTTTCAACATTCTCGAAGCTCTGTGATAATCCCTTGACATCAAAACCTTTTTACCTTTTGGGAGTATGCTACCAAAGGCAGCTGCCAGTTTTGCAGCCATCTCATTTGAAAGCTCTATATTTGTCCTTCCGGATACCTTTCCCCCTTCAAATATGGAAGACTTAAATTTATCTCCCCAGATAAGATTACTACTTACAATAGCATTCTCCTCTATATGTTTGTTTGGATATATTATCACATCTTTCTCTATCACAACATTACTTTCTATCTCTGTCCCTTCTGCAATGATAACCCCTTTTTCAGCTCTAACACTGTCCTTTATATCAACCTTATTACATATTACAGCATTCTTAAAGAGACACTGTTTTCCAATATTTACATCCCACCATAAAACAGATTCATATAAGAGAGAGTTCTGTTTTATTTTTACATTCTTACCTATTACACAGTTTTCTAAGATTACTCCTGTATCTATATTAACATTTTCATCAATTACTACTGTTCCTCTGATATCTATATCCGATGGTATTTCTGATTTCGTATATAAAACACCATTAGGAAACTCAACTTTCTCTCCTTCAAAACTTAATTTAACTTTTCCTGAAAGTATATCCTTATTAACTTCCCTATAACTTTCCGGATTTCCAACATCTCTCCAGTAGCCTTTTGCATTGTATCCATACAGTGTTATACCCTCTTTCATCAGCTTTGGGAACAGATCTTTACTGAAGTCAAAAGGAATATTCGGTGGTATATAGTCAAGAATCTCCGGCTCTATAACATAGATACCTGTATTGATTGTATCACTGAAAACCTCTCCCCAACCGGGTTTTTCCAAAAATCTGAGTATTTTCCCTTCCTTATCTGTTATAACAACTCCAAACTGTAATGGATCTTCTACGGAAGTTAAAGTTATAGTTAATTTAGAAGACATAGCATTGTGAAAACCTATAATCTCATTAAAATCAAAATCTGTGACTAAATCACCACTTACAACTATAAATCTTTCATCAAGATACTTCTGGGCTTTTTTAACTGCTCCGGCTGTTCCGTAGTCATCATCTGGAAGTATGTATGTTATATCAACACCAAAATCTTTTCCATCTTTAAAGTAATTCTGTATAACTTCCGGTTTAAAGTAGAGTAAAACGATTATATCAGTAATTCCAGCAGATTTTAATTTTCTGATTATATGCTCCATCATAGGTTTATTTAGGATTGGTAACATAGGTTTTGGTATGCTGTTTGTAAGAGGTTGGATTCTCGTTCCGAAACCTCCCGCCATAACTACTGCTTTCATATTAAACCCCCTATTCTGTTTGTATAGATTTTACCATAATTTGCTGGCGTTCTTATGATAAAATTTTAATCAAAAAAATTAATAGAGGTGAGAAAGTGTTTGATTTAATAGTTAAAAACGGCTGGATTTTAACAATAGATGAAAATTTCACAGAATATAGAAATGGATATATTGCTGTAAAAGATGGAGTAATTCAGGAAGTTGGTAGCAATCTACCGGATAGTTACCAGGCAAAAGAGATAATAGATGCTAAAGGGAATATAGTTTTACCCGGATTTATAAACACCCACACCCACGCAGCAATGACATTACTCAGAGGATACGGTAGTGATAATCCTCTCAAAGCGTGGTTGGAAGAGTATATCTGGCCTGTTGAAGGTAAATTCGTAAGTTATGAGTTTGTGAAAGATGGAACAGATATAGCCTGTTATGAGATGACAAGAAATGGAGTGACAACCTTTGTAGATATGTATTTTTATGAAAATGCTGTTGCTGATTCTGTTATCCAAAACGGAATGAGAGCCGTCCTTTGCACTGGACTATTAGATTTTCCTACTCCGGGAGCTAAAACGCCAGAAGAAGGTATAGAGAAAACAAAAGATTTCATAAAAGAGTATAAAAACAATCCCCATATATACCCTTGTGTTGGACCTCATGCACCTTACACCTGCTCTCCAAAAACATTAAATATGGCTATGGAAGTAGCAGAAAATTATGACACTCTCTTCCATATACACGTTTCAGAAACTCTACATGAAGTTGAAGATATAAAAACAAGATACGGAAATACACCAGTAAAACACTTAAAAGAGATAGGTGTTTTAAACGATAGAGTTTTGGCAGCCCATATGGTTCATCCTACAGATGAAGAGATAGATCTATTGGCTGAGTATAAAGTTAAAGTAGCCCACTGTCCAGAAAGTAATCTGAAACTTGCCTCCGGAGTTGCTCCAGTTCCAAAGATGTTAGAAAAAGGTGTAACAGTAGGGATAGGAACAGATGGAACAGCCTCAAATGATGACCTTGATATTATAGGAGAGATATCAACTGCAGCAAAGCTACACAAAGGATATAATCTGAACCCAACATTACTTAACGCAAAACAATCGTTAGCAATGGCAACAAGGGAAGGTGCAAAAGCCATAAGATTAGAAGATAAACTCGGAACTATTGAAAAAGGTAAATTTGCAGACTTCATAATAGTAGATATAAATCAACCTCATCTCCAACCTATGTATGACCCTTATATACAAATTGTATACTCTGCAAAAGGATTAGATGTAGATACAGTTGTTGTAAATGGAAAAGTCCTTATGAAAAATAAGATAGTTTTAATAGTAGAAAAAGAAAAGGTTTTAGATATAGCAAAAAAATGGCTTAGGAAGGTAAAGGAATCTTAAAAATCTTTAATAACCTCTTCTATACTTTTTAGGAAAGTGTCATTTTCTTCTGATTTACCAATGGAAACTCTTAGGCAGTTTTCCATTTTTGGCAGGTGGGACATATTTCTAACCAACACACCTTTTTCTATTAACATCTTATGGACCTTATCTGCATCTGGAACCTTTATAAGGTAGAAATTTGCATCTGAAGGATATACTTTTAGTTTTTGTATCCTTTTTAGCTGTGATAAAACTCTATCTCTCTCTGATTTTACAAAATCTATCTGACTAAGTATCTCTTTCCTTCCATCTGTTAAAACGGTTTTAGCTATAACCTGTGTTGGATATGTTATATTAAATGGCATTCTTGCCTTATCAAGAAGTTGAGCTACTTCTTTTTTGGCTATAAGATAACCAAGTCTTATAGAAGCAAGTCCTATTTTTGACATTGTCCTTAAAACTACAACGTTATCGGTATTTAAAGCATACTCTATAAAGCTTTTTTTGTCAGAAAAATGTATGTATGCCTCATCTACTACGGTAAATATACCTTTATCAATAGTTAGCTTTATAGCTTCCGGATTAAAACTATTTCCAGTTGGATTGTTTGGTGAAGCAAATAGTGCAAGTTGAGGATTTTCATAGAGAGCCATCTCTAAATCTGAGAGATTTATATCAAAAGAGCTGTTTAAGAAAAATTCCACCTTCGGTCTTCCTATCACATCTGCTGAAACTTGATACATAGGAAATGTTGGAACTGGATATATTATAGGCTGACTAATTTCTCCTACTACTGATATAAGTAGGTGTATCAACTCATCTGAACCATTACCTAAAACCAGATTATCTGCCGATATATCTACCTTTTCTGTCTCTCTTATAAAATCAGCTATTATCTCTTTAAGTTCTCTAACTGTTGGATCAGGATACTTTTGGAAGTTAATCTCTTTTATCTTCTGAGATATTTTTTCTTTTAGTTCTTCGGATAAATCAAATGGGCTTTCATTTGATGATAACCTTACTTTACAGGGGGTTGTTTCAGTTTTGTATGCTTTTAAATCCTTTAGTCTGCTTAAGAAGTTCATCATTTAACCTCTGGTTTTACTACTTTTTCTCTCTGGACTCTACCTCTTATAAATCTCTCCATCTCAAGTATCAGCGGAGCTGCCACATATATAGAGGAGTACGTTCCGAAAACTATACCTATAAGCAGTGCCAGAGCAAAACTGTTTAGAGATTCTCCACCAAAAATAAGTATGGATATAACTGAAAAGAGAGCTGTTCCGGAAGTAATTACAGTTCTTCCTAAGTTTTCGTTTATACTTCTATTTATTATTGTTTCTAAATTCTTTCTTCCTCTCAATTTGATATTTTCTCTAATTCTGTCAAATATGATAACTGTATCATTTAATGAGTATCCTAAAACTGTCAAAACAGCAGCGATAACTGTTAAATCTATCTCTTTACCTAACAATGAAAATAAACCGAGAGTGATTATAGCATCGTGAAAGATAGGTATAATTGCGGCAATAGCAAAAATCGGTTCATATCTATAGCCTATATACAGCAATATTCCAACCATAACAAAGATTATAGAGTATATACTGGCCTTTTTCATCTCTTCACCAACAAGAGCATCTATAAAATCTATCTTTCTTATCTCATAGCTATTTGGAAAAGCTTTATCAAAAGCTGCTTTTATCTTACCTACAATTTCTGATGAACTTCCCTTTTTAGCCGGGACTCTTATCTCAAACTCATCTTTTTGAGTTCCTATTTCCTGAATTAAAGCATCATCAAGTTTTACATCTTTAAGAATATTTCTTATTTCAGATGTAGATAGAGATTTTTTAAACTTTATCTGAACGGAAGTTCCTCCAGTAAAATCAAGACCAAGATTAAATCCTTTTGTGAAAAATAGGGCTAAACTTATAATAAGTAATCCAATAGAAAGGGCATAACCAAGTTTTCTAATTTTTAGAAAGTCTATATTCGGTGGCTCAACTAAAAAGTTTCTCATCTCTACTCCTAAACAGCGTATTTAAAGTATTTTCTACCACCTAAAACTAAATCAAGGAAAAGCTTTGTTAAAAATACGGCGGTAAATAAGTTTATAAATGTTCCTATTGAAAGTGTTGCAGCAAATCCTTTTAAAGGTGCATTACCAAACTCAAGGAGAGCAAGAGCAGCTATTATGACTGTGATATGAGAATCAAATATAGCGTTAAAACCTCTTTTAAAACCTTCCTCTATTGCTACTCTCAAAGTTTTCCCATTTTTAAGCTCTTCCTTTATTCTTTCAAATATAACAACATTACCATCTACCCCCATTCCTATATTTAGGATTATACCTGCTATACCTGGAAGTGTAAGTGTTATATCAAACATTAACATAGTAGCCCATAAGGCTAAAAGATTAAATACCAATGCAATAACTGCTATAAATCCCGACACTACATATCTCAATATCATAAAGATACCAACCAATACGAAAGAAACTATACCTGCCATAAGTGTTTGATTTAATGACTCTTTTCCTAAGGTTGGTCCTATGAGCTGTTCTTCTATTATGCTAACAGGTGCAGGTAGAGCACCAGCCCTTAAAACTACTGCAAGGTCGTTTGCCTCTTCTGTTGTAAATTTACCTGTAATCTGTCCAGAAGAAGTTATCCTTGATCTTATAACTGGAGCTGACATAACCTTTCCATCTAACACTATAGCAAGTCTTTTACCTATCATATTTGCCGTAGCTTCACCAAATATTTCTGCTCCCTCTGATGTAAGCTCAAAGTTAACAGCTGGATTTCCGCCTTGATCCATAGCAGCTCTTGCATCTTTAAGCATCGCTCCAGTTATAACCGGTGTCTTTTTAACTATAAACCATTCCTTTACTTTTTTGCCACCTATATCCTCTTCCTGCCCTTCCAGTAGTTCTAAATCCTCAGGTAAACTACCATTATACTTTGCCAAAAGTTCTTCCTTAGAAAAACCACTATCTACTACTTCTTTTAGTTCAAGTTGTGCAGTTTTACCTATTATTGTTTTTGCTCTCTCAGGGTCAACAACTCCCGGAAGTTCAACTAAAACTCTGTCCTTACCTTTTTGAGCTATATTGGCAGATAAAGTTCCAAACTGGTCTATCCTGTTTCTTAGAGTCTCAACAGCTTGTTTCATAGTAGATGTTTTTATCCTTTGAATTTCCCAATCTGTGAATTTAACAATAAGGTCAGAATCTTTACTTTCTATAACTATTTGAGGATATTCTTTCTGTAAAATCTCTTTGGCATTTTCTAATTTTGTTGGATCAAGTAAAGATATCAATAAACCTTCTTCTGTCAGTTTAGTTGATAGAATCTCTATTTTATCCTGTAATTTTTTTTCAATATCCTTTCCTAAGGATATATACTGGTCTTTTATAACTTTGTCTATATCTACTTTTAAAGTTATACTAACTCCTCCTTGTATATCTAATCCTAGTTTCGGTGATTTTGTCATCATTAGATATATAATACCTGCAAAAACAAGAAAAAGTACAGCCAATTTAATCTTAATATCTATCTTCACTCTCTTTCCTCTATGTTTAGTTTAAATATAAATCTATTTTATCATAGGTATATGCTTAATTACTGTTTAACTTTTCAAATTTCTTTATTGATATCTCAGCCTTTGATCCTAAGAACACATATATCCCTAAGGATACAATTAAAAATCCTATGCCAAAAAATAATCCTAATGCATATAGTAGTTTAGAAGGATCAGATATTGTAAATTTAAAAACCAACATTAACGCTTCTATAGAGACAGCTATTATGATTGAAGCCAAAAATCTTGTAATTGTTTTACGGATTTCTGAATGTCTTCGAGGGTCTTTAAATAGGATAACCTCTTCTTCAAAAATTGTTTTTGCAAGGTCAAAAATCGCCAAAGATAAGGTTATTAAAATCACGGTTTCAAATATATGCTGCTCATTTAAAGTAAATGGTAATATATTGTTTACACCTAAAATAAAAAGCTTTAAAGCTATAAAAACTAAGAAAAAACTAAACAAGCCGTAAGAAAATTTGGTAAAAATCTCAAATTTCTTTTTTAAAGGAGATGGTTCATATTGAGAAGCTAATGCCTTTAAATTAAGATCCAAACAGATTATATACTCTATCTCTTCATTTTTTATAATAGGGATAGCTATTGTTGAAGTTATATCCGGAGTTGATATAGATTTATAAGGTTTTGTAATTATGCATTTTTTATGTTTAATCACTTCTTTGTAATATAATCTTGAAGATCTATCAACCCCTTTTCCTAATTTAGTTATCTTCTTTATAAATATAGGATTAACAAAATTATCTGATATCTGCAATCCGTTTTTATCTAAAATATAGTAAAGTTCAACAAAAGGATAGTTAATAAATAGTTCTTCTATGAAACTTTCTTCCTGAATCTCTTGAAGAGTCTTTCCTTCGAAAAAGAAATTAAATTCCGAGCAAAATTCATCTTTCATACTTTCTAAAATAAAAGTTAATCTATCCATGACAAGCCTCCTTTGATAGTTGTTTTATATAAAGCAAGATCTATGCCGTCTATTTTTTAATAAATTTTTCCAAATTTGCATAAAGTTGGTGCAATTGCACTAAAAGAAGTCCTAAAAGTGTGCATTTACAGGTTTATCTGTGATTTTTAAACACAATAAAATATTATTTTATCAATAAATTAATATATTTGGCATAGCTTTTGCTGTAAAGTTTTCAACAAATCAGGAGGTGAGAAATATGAAAAAGGTAGAAGCTATTATCAAACCTTTTAAGCTTGATGAAGTTAAAGATGCTCTGGTTGGACTTGGGAATTTTGGTATCACCATTACGGAAGTTAAAGGTTTTGGTAGGCAGAAAGGACATACGGAGTTATATAGGGGAGCAGAGTATGTTATCGACTTTTTACCAAAGATAAAAGTGGAGATTGTTGTTGATGACAGTATAGTTGAAAAAGTTATTCAAGCTATCATGACAGCAGCGAAAACAGGGAAAGTTGGGGATGGAAAAATTTTTGTTTCGGATATAGAAGATGCTGTAAGAATAAGAACAGGAGAAAGAGGTAGTGAAGCTCTTTAAACTAATTTTTTTCAGGAGGTAAATGTTATGAAGAGAGTTTTGGTTGCTTTTTCTGTTTTGGCTCCGTTTATGGCTTTTGCCGAGGATGCTCCAAAATTAGACAGTGGTAATACTGCATGGATGATTGTAGCAACAGCTCTTGTTATGCTTATGACACCTGCAGGACTTGCTCTATTTTATGGCGGAATGACAAGATCTAAAAATATTCTTAATACTATGGGAATGTCTCTGATTGCTTACTGTGTAGCTTCTGTTGTATGGGTAATGTGGGGTTATACATTAGCTTTTGGAACTGATGTGTCAGGATTAATCGGAAGTTTAGAAAACCTTTTCTTGGCTAACATAAAAGTAAATGATATCTGGGCTACTGGAAATATTCCAACATTACTGTTTGTTGTATTCCAAATGACATTTGCAGCAATAACTGTTGCATTAGCCAGCGGTTCTATTATAGAGAGGATGAAGTTTCAAACTTGGATTATCATATCTATCCTCTGGGTCACTTTTGTTTATGCACCAATAGCTCATTGGGTATGGGGTGGTGGATTTTTGGCTAAAGATGGGGCTCTTGACTTTGCCGGCGGAACAGTTGTCCATATTAATGCAGGTATTGCCGGATTAGTTATGGCGATTCTCCTTGGAAAGAGAATAGATTATGGGAAGAAGGTTATACTTCCATCATCTGTAGTTTTAACTGTAACAGGAGCAGTTTTGTTATGGTTTGGATGGTTTGGATTTAATGCAGGAAGTGAACTTGCAGCAGATTCAATAGCTGCAAATGCATTTTTAGTAACAAATACAGCAGCAGCATTGGGAGCTATAAGTTGGATGATAACTGAGTGGATAGTTGCTAAAAAACCAACCCTTTTAGGAGCAGCTTCAGGTATAGTTTCTGGACTTGTTGCAATAACTCCTGCAGCCGGCTTCGTTGATTTAGTTGGAAGCATCGTTATAGGAGCCATCTCTGGAGTAATTGGTTTCATAGGAGTATTTTACATTAAGAAGATATTTAAGTATGATGACTCTCTTGATGCCTTTGGTGTTCACGCTTTAAATGGTATATGGGGAGCAATAGCTACCGGCATATTCGCAAATCCGGCTATAAATTCTGTTGGGAAAGGTCTCATTTATGGAAATCCAGCACAGGTTGTTATACAGATTAAAGCAGTTGCAGTTACAATTGTATATACAGCTATAATGACGGCAGTAGTTTACTTTATCTCTTCACTACTTACAGGAGGTGCGAAAGTTGATGAAGAAACGGAAGTAAGAGGACTTGATGAATCTGTCCATGGAGAGAGAGGTTTTGAGCTTTAATAAAATCTTTAAAAGGAGGTATCTTGCTATGAAAAAGTTTTTAGGATTAGCATCAGTTGGACTTTTAACCGTAGGAGTTGCAAATGCAGGTCAGATTACAGTAGCAAATTCTGATATCACACTATCAGGTGCTGTAACTACTGGCTACTTCTACTCAACAAACACAGATTCTAACAACCACGATAGTTTTAAAGTATCAAACTTTTTGGTTGGACTTTCATCAGAAGCAAAAGATGGAGGAATAGGATTTACTGCAGGTTTTGGAACTGTCTTACTTCCTACTGTATACGATGGAGGACTGACAGACAACAAAGCTATACTTTCAAAAAACTTTGGTATCATATACGGTTATTTAACCTACATTCCAGTTAAAAATTTATCAATAGATGCCGGACTACTTACAACAAATATAGGTTATGAGCTTGCAACTTCTTTTACAAATCCTAATATCACTTATGGAGCAGTATGGTATGCTCAACCTTTAATATATCCAGGTGTAAGAGCAACATACCAGGTAGGAGATAT
Source organism: Hydrogenothermaceae bacterium (assembly GCA_026418455.1). GTDB lineage: Bacteria > Aquificota > Aquificia > Aquificales > Hydrogenothermaceae > JAOABC01. Next base: position 360,059 of record JAOABH010000004.1, on the reverse strand, counting down.
AAAGTTTTATGCAGAGGTATCAAAGGATAAGGGATATGTAGATGGAAACTCATCTTTACAAACTTCCGGAGCTTACGCAGTAGGAAGTATAGGTAACATACTTGGAGTAGATTATGTGGTATCTTACTATGACTATACAGCTTACAAAAATCTCGTAGATATAGTTTTATCAAAAGAAGTTCATAAGAATTTAAAACTTGGCTTGGACTTTGATTACCAATGGCTTGATAAAACTGCAAAAATATCGGGACATGATGATAAGGGTTATGGAGTTGCTCTCTATCTAATTCCTCAATATGATAAATTCTCTACTCCGATAAGATTAGAGTATATTAATGATGGTTCAAAAGGAAAAGAAAGTGGAATTTATAACTATGTCTCAAAAGCATACACTATTACCGTAACACCTACTTACAAACCTACAAAGAACAGTTATATAAGGGCAGAGGTTTCTTATATAAACTCAGATAATAAGATATTTGCAGACAAAAACGGTAATCAAAAAGATACAAAGAGTTCTGCTGCTTTAGAGCTTGGTCTTTTATTTTAACCTCCGTTTCATAGGGTGGAAATCCACCCTTTTTTGCATAAAAATTGTTCAATAAAGTTGCAATCTGCACTAAGATAGTGCAATCTTAATTATCCACTCTTTTGATAAATCTCTTTTTATCAAATATTTAAATTTATGGTATATTTTTTGCCTCGAAATATACATTTGAAATTTTTATCGGAGGTTTGTTGTTGAAGAAGATACTGTTATTTTTACTATTTCCTGCTTTTGCTTTTGCGGAAGATATAAAATTTGACCCTTCAAACACTCTTTTTGTATTGTTATCAATGATTCTCGTAATGATGATGACACCAGTTGGACTTGCACTATTTTATGGCGGAATGACAAGAACAAAGAATATTCTTAACACTATAGGAATGGTATTTATAGCTTATGTTACAACATCATTAGTATGGATATTCTGGGGATACTCAATAGCTTTTGGAGATGATGTTGTCGGTGTTGTAGGTAGCCTTAAAAATGTTTTTCTTATGAATCTACCTTCTGTTTGGCAAACTGGAAACATTCCAACTGTTTTATTTGCCTTATTTCAGATGACTTTTGCAGCAATCACTATAGCACTTATAGGTGGTGCTGTTATAGAAAGAATGAAGTTTCAAACTTGGATTATCATATCTATTCTTTGGGTCACGTTTGTTTATGCACCGATAGCTCACTGGGTATGGGGTGGTGGGTTCTTGGCTAAATTAGGAGTTTTAGACCTTGCAGGTGGTTTAGCAGTTGAAACAAGTTCCGGAATAGCTGGTTTAGTTTTAGCTATACTTCTTGGAAATAGAAGGGATTATAACAAAAAAGCCATTCTTCCTTCTTCTACTATCTTTACAGCTATAGGTGCAGGTATGTTATGGTTTGGGTGGTTTGGATTTAATGCAGGAAGTGAACTTGCCATTGATTCTGTTGCTATCAATGCAGTTTTAACTACAAATACAGCAGCTGCTGCAGGTGTAATATCATGGATGATTGCTGAATATCTGAAAGTAAAGAAATTTACTATACTTGGAGCATCTTCCGGAGCAGTAGCTGGTTTGGTAGCTATAACTCCAGCAGCCGGCTTTGTTGATTTTATAGGTGCAACTATCATAGGTTTAATAGCAGGAGTTTTAGGATTCTTTGGTGTATTTTGGTTAAAGAAAAAATTTGGTTATGATGACTCTCTTGATGTATTTGGTATTCATGGATTATGTGGTATATGGGGGACTTTGGCAACGGGGATATTTGCAAATCCTTCTGTAAATCCAATAGGAAAAGGGCTGATTTATGGAAATCCAAAACAGTTTTTTATCCAAATTTTAGCATTGATTGTAGTTATACTATTTAATGCAATTGCTACCGCTGTGGTATATTTTATATCTTCGTTTATAACAAAAGGTGCAAGGGTTGACGAAGATACAGAAGTTAGAGGTCTTGATGAAACAGTCCACGGTGAGAGAGGTTTTGAATTTAGATAATTTTTAGGGGGAATCTATGAGTAGGAAAGTTTTAGCAATAAGACATGTTAAAATCGAACATGCCGGAATGATTGAAGAAATTTTACACCAGAGAGGTTATATTATTGAGTATATAGATACAGCAAATGGTGACGTTGTAAAAAATCCGTTAGATGAATACTCTCTTATCCTTGTTTTAGGAGGGTATATGGGAGCCTATGAAGAGAGTATATATCCTTTTTTAAGTTATGAATTTAAAATTATGGAAAAAGCTTTGGAGTTAGATATACCGTTACTGGGTATATGTTTAGGAAGTCAGATGTTAGCTAAAGTTCTTGGTTCTAAGGTTTATAAAGGAGAGAAAGGTAAGGAGATAGGATTTTTTGATGTTTATAAAGTCTCAGATCATCCCTACTTTTATGAATTTCCAAAAACATTGAAAGTTTTTCAGTGGCATGGAGACACCTTTGATTTACCAGTTGGAGCAGAAAGAGTTTTCACATCTGACAAATACGAAAATCAGGGATTTGTTTATAAAAGAACTGTTGGTTTACAGTTTCATATAGAAGTTAATCAAGAGATGATTCAAGAGTGGTTAGAAGAATATAAAGATGAGATTTTACAGGAGAATCTGAATCCAGAAAAAATAAAAGAAGATGCTATGAAGTATATTCCCACTTTAAAGAATTATCTCAAGGCACTTTTTACTTAATTTTGACAGATTAAATGTAATATTATTTTCTGTGGCACAGCAGCTTTTTATGTTGATATTCATTCTATTAATCACGTCGTTGTAAGCTTGCACAAAATTCAACACCTTCCCACCAAAACCTTTTGAAAACTTCTCTGCATCTTCTTTGTTTATAAATGGAATAACACTTGGACTACAACACGGCACAGCAGAAGATCCGACTACATAGTAAGCATCAAGAGCATTAACAGGTTTTTCTGTTATAAAGTCAAAAGTAAGAGCAGAAACATTCTGATCCTCATATTTCTGATGTAACATCATTCCACAATGTTCACAACATGCTTCAACAATCTTTGAGGTTTCAACTATTATCTTGTAAGGATGTGACCTTGTTATAGGCTTTGCACATACCGGACAACTTTTTAGAGAGATAGGCTCTTTATTCTCAACTGTGTTTAGAAGAACAGATCCGTGTTTTCTCTTTATCTCTCCTTCTTTTTCTAATTCTCTTATATCTCTGTATATAGTCATCTCAGAGACACCAAATATATGACTAAGTTCCTTAACAGTAACCTCTCCTCTTTCTTTTAGTATCTTTAATATCTCTTGTTTTCTATTTATATTCTCCATAGTTATATCACTCCCTTTGTTGACGGTGTTTGAGTTCTTCTTGGGTCAATAGATACTGCCTCTTTAAGTGCAACTGCAAATGCTTTTGTTAAACATTCAGCTATATGATGTAAATTTTTTCCTGATAATGCTTTAAGATGCATTGTTATTCCTGCTGATAAAGTAAATCCTTTAAAAAACTCTCCCATAAGTTCAAAATCGAAGTTTGTTATCTTTCCTCTCAGATCCATATCATCGTAAAAAAGTAAAGGTCTTCCAGAAAGGTCTATACTACACATGGCAAGGGCTTCATCCATAGGTATTATGCTGTATCCAAATCTTTTTATACCTTTCTTATCTCCAAGGGCATCTTTAACAGCAAGTCCCAAAACTATACCTACATCTTCAACAAGATGATGATGGCTAACATGAACATCTCCTGTTGCCATAACTTCAAGATCTATCATTGAGTGAAATGAAAAGCTCTCAAGCATATGGGATAGAAACCCAACCTGAGTATCAACCTTATACTTTCCCGCTCCATCAAGATTTATTGATAGTTCTATCTGAGTCTCTTTTGTTTCTCTCTTAATATAAGCTTTCCTTTCCATTATCACACCTTAAATTTATTAAATGTAGCTCCTCTAAAATCACTACCTTCTATATTTATAATATAACACATCTCTTTTATCCTTGATACTATTCCCTCGCCAAATCTTTCTCTAATAGTTAACTCTATGTTGTTATCTCTCTCTAAATCAAAGTTTGTTGTTATTATTATAGGCAGTTTATCATTATACCTTTTAACTATAACATAATGCAGAATATCTTTAGCCCAATCTGAAAGTCTCTCTGTTCCAAGATCATCTAAAATTAAAATCTTAGCAGATATAACACTGTCTAAAAGCTCTCTGGTACTTGAAGAACCGTCAAATGTAGCTTTTAAGTCATAAAGAAGCATTTTTGTGTCATAGAATAAGCCAGTTACCCTCTGTTTTATATATAGCTCTCTTAATACTGAAACGGCAAGATGAGTCTTACCAACTCCGTGTTTTCCATAGAAGAAAAAGCCTTTTCCTTCTTGATACTCATCAGAGTAAATATACTCCTTAAGTCTTTCAATAAGTATGTGATGTCCGTAATTTTTCATGGCTTTAAAGTTGTCTAAGGACGCATGGGAATATCTTCTGGGAATATTTAGAGCTTTGACTATGTTATCCTTTTTATATATAACCTGACATTCACATTTTAACGCACCTTTATCGGTTATAATCCAACCTGTATCATTACAAAGCTTACATTTTGTTTCTTCTCTCAATCTTTTCCTTCCGGGAGTATTTGATAAAATATTTTATAGATTTATGTTAAATTTTCAACAATATTTTTCAGAATTAAGTAAGAAGCTTCTTCTTTATCTTGAGTTTTTATATCAACAGTTTTCCTGTTTTTGAATATAACTGTTCCTTGATAAAACTCTTTACTGAAAATTGTAGTTGGATTTGCCACTATAACATCAAGATTTTTCCTATGTAGTTTAGATAATGCATTTTCTATTATATTTTCACTTTCTGCAGCAAATCCTACTAAAATCTGATTTTCTTTTTTTATCTCACCGAGTTTTTTAAGTATATCCGGATTAGGAGTGAGTTCAACCACCGGATTTTCTCTATCCTTTTTTAACTTCTGATTACTGTACTCTTTTGGCCTAAAGTCTGCAACTGCTGCATTCATTATGATAATATCAAATTCTTTAGCTTTCTCTATTACTACATCATACATCTCTCTTGCCGATACAACATCTATTTTTCTTATCTGTGAAGGTATAGATAAACAAGTTGGTGCAGATACAAGAGTCACATCTGCTCCCATCCCGTAAGCAATCTTTGCTAAACTATAACCCATTGTGCCGGAAGACCCATTTGATATGTATCTAATCGGGTCAAAATACTCTCTTGTGCCTCCAGCTGTTATTAAAATTTTTTTACCTTTAAGAATATCACCATATATTACTCTCAGTATCTCTATATATATATCTTCAATATCGGCAAGCTTTCCCTGACCTTCCTCACCACAAGCTAAAATTCCTTCTGCCGGAGAAACAATCCTCTGTCCTCTCTCTTTTAAAATGTTTATATTTTCTGAGGTAGCTGGATTTTCAAGCATCTTTGTGTTCATCGCTGGAGCTATCACTATAGGTTTATCGTAGGCAAGTGCTAAAGAAGTCAAAAAGTCATCTGCTAATCCAATCCTTAACTTTGCAAGAGTGTTTGCAGTTGCCGGAGCTATGACAAAAACATCAGCCCATCTTGCCAATGTTATATGTTCAAGTCCTGTCTCTCCATCATTCCAATCTATAAATACTTTATCGTTTGTAAGAGCTTGAAAAGTCAGTTTCCCAATGAACTCAGTAGCCTGTGGAGTCATACATACCTTTACATTAGCTCCTTTTTTCTGAAAAAATCTCACTATCTCACATGATTTATATGCAGCTATGGAGCCACTAATACCTAAAAGTATATTTCTATTTTTAAGCAACAGTTAAACCTCTAACTTTGGATATCTCTTTTCTTTATCAACTATATGTATATCTTCAACTGCAAATTTACTATCCTTTAAAAAGTTATAAATTTTAACAGCTTCATCTTTTGACCTAAATCCAAAAACTAAACCACAGTGTGGGTATATTTCTTTTGGAACTGGAAGCATAACATAGGAGTTATTCATATTTTTCTCTGTTAAGAAATTATTTGCCCTTATACCTTCTGCCACAGAGACAAAAGTTATCAGATACTTTGGTTTTTTTGATGGAAATAAATCTAACAGGTGCTGTATTATGTGGAGTTTTACACCAAGAGATATAAACTTTATCTTATCCCACAGTTTTTCTCCTTTAAAACCTTTACCTCTCTCTATGATGGCAACGTAGTAGCCATTTTCTTCCTTAAACTCTATCAATTTATTTCCAGTTTCAAAAGACCATATCTCTATGTCTTTTTTAAATGCCTTATCATCTGCTAAAACCTTTAATCTCTCTCCTACCGGTATATCTTTTAACTTTTTTGATACCAATGTTAAAGGTAATGGACAAAAAAGCCCTCTTGTATCAATGGTTTCCATCTATTTCTCCTTTGTATATATACTATTTACAGATAAGCTTACCTAAAGGCTCTCCACCAAGTAGATGCCAATGGACATGGAAAACTTCCTGCCCTGAATCTGGACCTGTATTCACTATAAGCCTAAAACCTGTTTTGTCTATCTCAAACATCTTTGCAATCTCATTTGCTTTGAGTATTATGTGTCCTATTAATGTTTTATGTCTTCCTTCAAAGTACAGATTGTTTGGTATATGTTCTTTCGGGATTATAAGTATATGGACTTTTGCCTGAGGTCTTATATCGTGAAATGCCATTATCAGTTCATCTTCATAAACTATTTTTGCAGGAATCTCTTTATTTACAATTTTACAAAAAACACAATCACTGTTCATAACCTATCACCTCCGATTTTTTCAGTGAGTACTTTTTAAGTAAATCAACAAGTTTATCTATATTCCATCCCTCTGTTGTAGATATATACAGCTTGTTTTCCGTTTCATCTTCCTCTATTAAATCCTTTGAAGGAACTATCTTATCCATCTTATTCATAACTTCTATTATGGGTTTATCTAAAACTTTAAGCTCAGACAGAACTTTTTCTACAGTAGCTTTTTTCTTTTCCCAATTTTCATCTGATATATCTATCACATGTAAGATAACATCTGCATCTTTTACCTCTTCAAGGGTTGCCATGAAAGCATCCATAAGTTCCTGAGGCATATTTTCTACAAATCCTACAGTATCGGTTATCAGAGCTTTTTTTCTTATGTCCGGAAAGTAAAGTTGTGATGTTTTTGTGTCAAGTGTTGCAAATAACATATCCGACACAAAGATATCTTTTTTTGATAACCTTTTCAACAGTGATGATTTTCCAGCATTTGTATATCCTACTAAAGAAACTTTCAGTATATCTGGATTGTCTTCTCTTGATTGTCTTTGGATTCTCCTCTGTTTCTTTATTTCTTCAAGTTCTCTTTTTATCTTTGTTATTCTTTCTTTAATTCTTCTTGTTTTTATCTCACCTATCTGCTCCCCGGCTCCCCTTGTCTTCATACCACCACCAATTCTTGAAAGGTCTTTACCTTTAGTGCCATACATTCTCGGTAATTGATGTTGAAGGTATGCAAGCTCCACTTGAAGTTTTGCCTGCCTTGTCTTTGCTCTCTTTAAGAATATCATCAGTATAAGGTCTGTTCTATCTAAAACATCAACTCCGATAATCTCTTTTAGATTTGATATCTGAACCGGAGAGAGATTAACGTTAAAAACCACAGTATCGGCCTCTATACCTTCTACAAGTTTAGCTATCTCCTGAGCTTTTCCTTTACCTATGTAATAAGCAGGGTCAGGATAATCCCTTTTCTGATAAACCTTTCCTAATACCTGTCCTTCCGCAGCCTCTACAAGTCCTTCAAGCTCTGATACAGAGAATCTAAAATCTCTCTCTGTTTGGTCTGTTCTTACACCTACTAAAACTGCTCTCATTCAACAACAATTGTGCTTATAGCGTGTTTGTATATAAGTTGCTGTTGACCATTTACATCAAGTAAGATTGTAAACTGGTCACTGTCTAAGATTTTCCCCACTATCCTGGTTCCTCTGATAAGATAAATTGTAACTTCTTTTCCTTCTTTCCTATACTCTGTCAAAATCTCATCTTGAACATTCATCCTTAAAAACCTCCTTCTGTGTTTATTTTTCAAAGTTTAAAATATCCATTTTTTCTATCTCCTGAAGTATATGCTTAATAATTAACTCCTCTTTTTCTACTTTCAACCCTTTAAAATCGGTTTTGTTTCTAAAAGTTCTAATCTGTCTCTTTGCAAACTCTTTTGTATTCTTTATTATACTATTTTTTGAGTCTTCTAAGCTAACTTTATTCTCAATATATGGTATAAGCTCTTTATAACCTATTGCCTGCATTGAGGTAAGTGCATCTTTAAAACCCATATCTAAAAGCTTTCTAACCTCTTCTACGAGACCAAGTTTAAACATCTTTTCAACTCTCTTCTCTATTCTATCCATTATCTCATCTTTACTCCTTGTAAGAATATAGCCTTTGAATTGATATTTCGGTATTTGAAACCTGTGAATATTTAAAAAGTGAGAAAAAGGTTTTCCAGATATATGAAAAACTTCCAGAGCTCTTATAACTCTCTTTTTATCGTTTGGATGTATTTTTTTCGCATACTCCGGGTCTATTTCTAAAAGCTGATCGTATAATTTTCGGCTATCTTCTCTATAAAGCTTTTCCCTTAAAGACCAATCACCTTCCGGTGCCTCTGCAATACCGTAAAGTGCTGTCTGAATATACAGCCAGCTTCCACCTACTACTATTGGTATTTTTCCTTTATCTGTTATCTCCTTTAAAGCTTTGTCAAAATGATGTATATAATCCTTTACAGAAAAATTTTCCGAAGGTAAAACTAAATCAATAAGATGGTGTGGTATTCCTTCTCTTTCTTCTAAAGAAGGTTTTGCTGTGCCTATATCCATATACTTATACACCATCATAGAATCGGCACTTATCACTTCTCCATCTATCTCTTTGGCAAGTTTTATACCTATCTCTGTTTTTCCCGTTGCTGTTGCTCCAGCTATTACTATCATATTCCTCAACTTGTAAAAATTCATTATTTATAATAATATATTCTTATGCAGAAAAAAGGTGCAAAAAAATCAGTTGAAAAAGCTTTAGATTTATTAGAAGCTCTTAAAGAACATGACTATTTAGGAGTTACTGACCTTAGTAATATTCTGGGTTTAAACAAAAATAATGTCTTTCGTTTACTTGCAACCTTGGAAGTTAAAGGTTTAATAGAACAAGATGAAGAGACTGGAAGTTACAAACTTGGAACTAAAACTTTATTTTTGGAATATGCTTATATAAAGAACCTTCCCATCTTAAATGTGGCAAAGCCTTTTATAAAGAATCTAAGAAATCAGACAAACGAGAGTGTTTATCTCTCTATTTTACATGATAACGATATAGTTTATATATACGAAAAACAAAGTAAACATTCTGTTTTAGTAAAATCGAGAGTTGCAAAGAGATTTCCGGCATTGGGAACTGCTGCCGGAAGAGCAATACTTAGAGCAAAAAGAGATAATGGGGAGATATTTGAGTGTGATGTTGAAGGAGCAGAGAGAGAAGTAAGTGAGATAGCTACAGTTATAAGAGATGAATCAGATCATCCAGTAGCTGCACTTTCCATAGTAGCTCCTATAAGCAGATTAAATAAAGATAACTGTGAAGGACTGTTAAAGTATTACCTTTTAAACACGGCAAAAGAGATATCAAACATATCAAAGATAGACCTTCCTTAAAATTATTCGGAGGATTTGAATGCTCAGATTTTTAAATGCAGGAGAGTCTCACGGCCAAGCTTTAACCGTAATAGTGGATGGATATCCTTCCAATGTGGAGATAGATATAAATAAAATTAACCAAGAGCTTGCCAGAAGGCAGAAAGGTTATGGTCGTGGTGGTAGGATGCAGATAGAGAAAGATACTGCCGAGATTCTATCGGGAGTAAGATTTGGAATAACACTTGGTAGCCCAATAACAGTGATGATAAAAAATAGAGACTGGGAAAACTGGACTGAAATAATGTCTCCCACCGGAGAACCTACTGATAAAAGACAGATAGTAGAACCAAGACCGGGACATGCAGACCTTGTAGGAGGTATAAAATACGGCTTTTATGATTTAAGAAACATATTAGAAAGGGCTTCGGCAAGGGAAACTACTACAAGGGTAGCAGTTGGAGCTCTATGTAAGATACTTCTTGAAGATATAGGTATAAAGATAGGAAGTTATGTTGTATCTATTGGAGAGAAAACTATAAAAATGGAGGAATACGAAAGTCTATCCCTTGAAGAGAGATTTAATAATGCAGAAAATTCGGAGATAAGGTTAGCAGTTAATGGTAAAGATGAAGAGTTTAAAGAGTATATAGACCTTATGAAAAGAGAGGGAGAAAGTTTAGGTGGTGTGTTTGAAGTTTATGCCACCGGAGTACCTGTTGGACTTGGAAGTTATACTCAATGGGATACAAGATTAGATGGTAAGATAGCACAGGCTATTATGAGTATTCAAGCAATAAAAGGGGTTGAGATAGGAGAGGGTTTTAGCCTTGCCGGTAAAGTAGGTTCTCAAGCCCATGACGAGATATTTTACGATAGAGAGAGAGGATTTTACAGAAAGACAAACAGAGCTGGTGGATTAGAAGGTGGAATGACAAACGGTGAGCCCATCGTAGTGAGAGCAGCGATGAAACCTATACCTACACTTATGAGACAGAAATCTCTACAGTCTGTAAATGTTATAACGAAAGAGCCATTTATGGCGGCAAAAGAAAGATCAGATATAACAGCAGTTCCAGCTGCTGCAGTGGTTGCAGAAAGTATGCTTGCCTTTGTCCTTGCAAGGGAAATATTAGAGAAATTTGGAAATGACAACTGGATCCAGATAAAAGAGAGAATATATAGTTATAGAGACTATGTGAAAGGTTATTAAACGAGGTAGATAGGTATTGAAAGTTTTGCAAGTAGTTGATGGAACTGGTTGGGGAGGAACAAAAGAGCAAGTTTATTTAACCACTCGGGAGCTTAAAAATAAAGGAATAGATGTCCATATAGCTTTAAATCAAGACTATACTCAGATGATACAGAAGTTAAAACCTTATAATATACCTATCCATTTTTTTGAAGATAACAAACCTAACCCAAGATACAGATGGTCAAATTATAGAAGATTAATTGACATTGTTAACAACAATAAATTTGATGTAGTGATAGCAAATTCACCAAAATCTATGGACTATGTAGCCTTATCAACTTATTTTTTTAATCCTAAACCTAAAATAGTGGCTGTAAGAAGATCAGGAAGAGTTCCTTCTTTACTATCAAAAATTATTAAATACAGTAAAGCTGATAAGATAGTAGTTGTTTCTCAGGAAGTTAAAAACATCTTAGAAAAAGAGAACTTTTTTCCAAATAAGCTTATAACCATAAAAAGCGGAGTGGATTTATCAAGATTTAAACCTGATACACAGATAAGGGAAAAAGTTAGGAAAGAACTTAATATTCCTCCACATGCAAAGCTTTTTATAAATGTTGCTAACTGGCAACTTCAAGTAAAAGCACAAGATAAACTAATAGAATCTTTTTCAAAGTTAAACTGTGAAAACTGCTTTTTAATTTTGGTAGGCCTTGATACAGATAAGTATGGAAAGGAGTTTGCAAGAAAATTTGGGATAGAAAATAGAGTTATTGGTCTTGGATTTAGAGAAGATGTTCCTGATTTACTTAATGCTTCAGACTTCTTTCTTCTTTCTTCAAATTTAGAGGGGATAGCCGGAAGCCTTCTTCAAGCTATGGCAACAGGAAAAGTAGTCCTCTCAACCTTAGCTGGTGGAATAGGTGAGTATCTAATCGACGGATATAATGGATTTGCTGTAGATGTAGGAGATTTTGAGAACTTTACCAAAAAACTTAACTATCTTCTAAATTTATCACAGGAAGATTATGATAGAATCTCTAAAAATGCAGTAGAAACTGCCAAAGAGTATTCCATAGAGAAAACTGCAGAAGGCTATATTAAGCTGTTTGAGGAGCTGATAAGTGGCTAAGGTTTTTATAATCTATTATCATCATATATTAAAAAATTGGGGATCTGATGTTTATTATAAAACTTTTGATTTTGAGATAAACTATCTTAAAGAGAGATACAAAATAATAACACTTGATGAAGTTATTGATTATATTCAATCTGAAAAAGAACCGGAAAAACCTTCTGTAGCTATAACCTTTGATGATGGTTATCTCAGTAATTTTGTATATGCTTATCCTATACTTAAAAAACATAAAGTTAAGGCAACGGTTTTTCCAATATCTTCAAGGATATTAAAGGAGGATATTATCCGCCCAACTGTTGAAGATTACTGGAAGGGTAAAGTTTCCTTTAAGGAATTACATAGACCAACCAGTATGGCGGAGGCTAACCTTAAATTTTTAAAATACAGTAGAAGTGAAGATTTTATATCTGCCGCTGAGCTGAGAAAGATGAGTGATATATTTGATATAGGGGGACATGGGTCAGTCCATGCCAGAGTGTTCTATGAGGATAGGTTGGAGGATTTTTTTGATGGTCAAAATGGACATTGGAGTTTTATTTATGCTTACGAAGAAGAGCCAAAATTAGGATATCCTATCTTTCCATCAAGAAACAACCTTTCTGTGAAAAGAGGATTTTTAAAAAGAGAAGTTAAAGATTTTATAAACTCTATAGATAGAGACTTTTTCAATCAAAAAAACTGGAAAGAAAAGTTAAAAGAAGAGCTATACAAAAACTTTGATTTATTTCTTGATTTTGAAACCGACGAAGAAAGAGAAAAGAGAGTATTAGAGGAGCTTACATCTTCAAAAAAAGAGCTTGAAAATATTTTAGGAAAGCAGATTTACCACTTTGCTTATCCATTTGGACATTATGACGATACTCTTGTCAGTATAACTTCACAGATATTTAACTCTGGATTTACCACAGATAAGGGTATTGTAAAAAGTAAAATAGATATTCACAGAATACCAAGAATAGCCGTCGCAAAGGATATATTTAGTTTCTTTGGCATACTACTTAAAGTAAAGTTTGTTTATAATTGATTTATGATAATTTTGTATTCCCATACTGAAAATGGCTGGCTTGATAAGAGAGGATATTTTTTATTTGAAAATCCTGTTATAACTGTGAGATACTACAAAAATACTCTTTTTATTGGAAAAAAAAGAATTAAAACAGATAATCCTTTGAGATTAATTGAGAGATATTTAAATAGTGGTAAATTTTTTGCCTTAGGATATATATCCTACGATTTTAAAGATTATACTCTAAATAATATAAAAAAATATCCTAAAAATAATCCCGGAACTTTTCCAATTATATACCTAAATTTTTATAAAAATTACAAAAATATAGATATAGACCAAACATTTAACCAGTCAAAGATTGAGAATATTAAATACTTAACATCAAAAGAAGAGTTTATAAAAAAAGTAAAAAAGGCAAAAGAGTATATAGAATATGGAGATATATACCAGATAAATCTATCCCACAGAATAGATGTAGAAGGTATATTTAGCCCACTTTCTATATTCTTAAAACTCTCCAAACTTCAACCTACCGACTATATGATGTATATAAGAGATAAAGATTTTAGACTTATATCTGGATCTATGGAGCTTTTTTTAAGAAAAGAAGGTAATAAACTAACTACTAAACCAATTAAAGGAACTTGTAGCAAAGATAAGGATTATAAAATCCATCTTTTACACAGTGAAAAAGAACGAGCAGAAAATCTTATGATAACTGACCTTATGAGGAATGATTTGGGAGTTGTCTGTAGAGATATCAAAGTTGAAAAGCTTTTTGAAGTTGAGGAGTATAAGACACTCTATCAGATGAGTTCAACTATAACAGGTAGAGTTAGAGAAGGTATATATTTGACAGATATATTAAAAGCAACCTTTCCACCTGGTTCTGTAACAGGAGCACCTAAGAAGAGAGCTGTTGAGATAATTGAGGAGTTGGAAGACAGTAGAAGGTCTATTTACTGTGGATCCACAGTTTTGATAAAACCAAGTATGGACTTTACTATGAGTGTAGCCATAAGACAGATGATATTTAAAAATCAAAAATGTTTTATATATGTAGGCTCCGGCATAGTCTGGGACTCAGACCCGGAGAAAGAATATGAGGAAACTCTTTTAAAGGCAAAAGCTAACCTCCTATCTCTAACTCTTTGATACACTCCTTTAAACTATCTATGAAGTAGTCAAGTTCTTTGGAAGTTATTGAGAGAGGTGGCATTATCACCATAACATCTCCAAGTGGTCTTACCCATATACCTTTCTTTAACATCATCTTTGCAACTTTAAATCCAGTTCTAAGTCCATAATCAAAAGGCTCTTTTGTTTTCTTATCTTTTACAAGTTCAACACCTGCCATAAGTCCATATTGACGGACATCACCTACATGTTTTAGATCCCAAAGTTCTTTTAATCTTTCAGATAGCTGTTTTATCCTCTCTTTAACTCTATCTAAGGTTTTTTCTTCTTCAAAAAGGTCAATATTTGCAAGAGCTACATTGCAGGCTACCGGATTTCCGGTATATGTGTGTCCATGGTAAAAATGTTTTGCCTCTCCAAACTCTCCTAAAAATGCATTAAATATCTCTTCTGTCGTTAATGTGGCTGCTAACGGTAGATATCCTCCAGTTATTCCTTTACCCATAGCCATGATATCCGGATTTACACCTTCTTTTATAGATGCAAACATCTCTCCGGTCCTTCCAAAACCTGTAGCAACCTCATCAACTATCATAAGTATGTTATAATCTCGACATATTCTCTCTACTTCTTTTAGATATCCTTCCGGAAAAGGTAAAATTCCAGCTGCTCCCTGAACCCCCGCTTCAACAACAAACCCAGCTATTGTCTGATGATGTTGAAAAACAAACTCTTCGACTTCCTCTATCAATCTTTTAGTAGTTTCTCTTTCTAAAGCTTTTTCTCTTCCGGCAATCTCAACAGCTTTAAGATATGGAGATGGAAGCTTATAAACATCAAAGAGTAAAGGTCTATACTTTTCATGGAATATATTTATCCCACCTACACTGACACTTCCTATTGTGTCTCCGTGGTAAGCTTCACTTAAAGTTATAAATTTATTTTTCTCTTTATAACCTTTATTATGCCAGTAATGGTAGGCAATCTTTATCGCTATCTCCATAGCCTCTGAGCCATCTTCACTATAAAAAACTTTTTTCAAAGATGAAGGTGTTATATCTACAAGTCTCTTGGCAAGCAATACAGCAGGGACATTTGACGCTCCCAAGGTAGTAAAGTGGGCTATTTTACTTACCTGATCAAATATAGCTTTATTTAACTTTGGATGATTATGTCCATGGACATTACACCACAGAGAAGCAACACCATCAAGGTACCTGTTGCCGTATATATCAATTATATAATTTCCTTCTCCTCTCTCCACTATAACATTGTCCTCTTCACGGTAAACTTTCATCTGTGTGAATGGATGCCAAAAATACTCTTTATCCCACTCTACAATTTTCTCTCTTTCCATCTAACACTCCTCTCTAAAAAATCTTTATACTAAAACTTTTTCCAAACATATCAGTTTTGTAAATACTGTTAAATACCTTAGATGTGGAGACAGTATCCAAAAATTTATATCCAGATTCATCAAAAATCTCTATCTCATTTCCGGCTTTCTTTATATATATCTCATTACTAACAACCTTAGTTCCTACATCTACAACTTCAAAAAGTTTCTCCACGTCCTCATTATACATCCTTATACAACCATGGCTTACTTTCATACCGATACCATACTCTTTATTTGTTCCATGCATCAAGAAAGAAGTATTACCAAGTCTCATTGCCCTTGTTCCAAGGGGATTGTCAGGTCCAGGTGGAAACACCTTAGGTAAGTCTGGCTGTTCCTTCCTTATACTTTCAGGAGGATACCAAGCAGGGTCTTTTCTTTTTTCAGAGATTTTAAACTCTCCTACAGGTGATTGAGCTTCATCTGTACCTATTCCTATTGGAAATGTGATTACATAACTCTTATTATCAATTACTACAGGATAGTAAAGCCTCTTTTCCACAAGATTTATATATATATTGTTGTAATTAATCTTTTCGTAAGGAAATATCCTTCTGTATGGAAAGATTACAATCTGGTTTTTTCTTACATCGAAAGGGTCTATTAAAGGATTTGCATTTTTAAGTTCGTAGTAGCCAAAATCAAACTTCTTTGATATTTCAAGTAAGGTTGTGTCATTTTCTACAATGTATATAAATAACTCTCCAAACACTCTTTTAGACGGGTCAAATGGAAAGATATTTCTGTTTAACTGAAATTCTACACCTCTGTAATTTACAGTTTGGGTTTTGTTTGGATATATATTAAATATATCATTTTTAGTTATTTCATCAAGTAAAAAATCTAAATCTGGAATAGATATCCTCTTTACATAGATCTTGTCAAAAACGGCTTTTATACCCTCTTCGTTTTTTCTCTCTGTAAAAAGTAGTGATGCAAGCTGAAATACTCTATATAGCATATATTTATCTGGAAAACTCTTAGATTCCAAAGATTTTATCAAGCCTATCATACTATCTTCATCTTTTGTTTTGTAAAAACTGCTCGATAAAAGCAAATAAATAATCTGCCTGTCCTTATCAGATATTCCGGAAGTTTTAAGTAAATCCTTAGATATATCTATAGATTTTGAAAAAAGTCCATCGTTATAATATTTAATGGCTTTTAGAATATCATTTTGAAACTTCTTAGCAGAAACTTCCTTTATAGCTATCTCCAATGGGTCTTCTTCAAACTTAACTATCTCTGATGAGTATGCTGACATACTCACAGTAAATATAAAAGTTAAAAATATCCTGAACATTACCACTCCTGTAAGGTGATTATTTATATTCTACCAGAAAGAACTATGTGATAAAATAACAAAATCAAAAATTTTTCAAGAGGTAAAAAATTGAAGATTGCTATAGGTAGTGATCACGGTGGCTTTTTCTACAAGGAGAAAATTAAAGAGTATCTGAAGAGTAAGAAGTACGAGGTTATTGATAAGGGAACTTACTCTCCCGAGCCTGTTGATTATCCGTATTTTGGTGAGGAAGTAGCAAAATCTGTTGCATCTGGTGAAGCAGATAGAGGGATTATAATCTGTGGAACAGGTATAGGAATATCTATTGCAGCAAATAAAGTGCAAGGTGTAAGAGCTGCTTTATGTACAAATGAGTTTATGGCAAGGATGTCAAGATCCCACAATGATGCAAATGTTTTGGCTTTAGGTCAGAGAGTAATAGGGTTAGACCATGCTCTTGCTATTATAGATGTTTTTCTTGAGACAGAGTTTGAAGGTGGTAGACACGAAAGAAGGGTTAAATTAATCCATGATATAGAAATTGGAAAGATTTAAAGGAGTTGAATAAAGTAGATGGTAGACTTATTAAAAAACTTGTTTAAAGATGAGAATATGGTTGAGAAGATAAAGAGAAAACTGCCGTATTTATTTAAGCTGGCTGAGCTGGAGGTGTCAAGAGGAGGAAAAGTAGGTATGGAAGCCGGAACTTTGAGAGAAAGAGTTGTAGTTGCTATGCTCAAGTATTATTTTGGTGAGGATAAGGTTAAAGAGCCTAATATAACCACGCATGAAGTTGATGTAATTCTTGAAGGACATAGTAATCCCATATCAATAAAAACAAAGACAGGAAGTGGATATTCAGGTGTCAAGCTTATCTGGACTGTGGATTGGGATAAGGTAAATAATTTTGTTGAAACATATAAACCAAAGACAGACATACTTTTTTTTCGTATAAACTGGGATGATATTGGAGAGTTTTGTTATATACCGCTTGAACTTCAGCTTGAACTGTTTAATAAGCATGAAAAATCATATTTTAAGAAGCCAAAAAAAGGAACTAATCCAAGAGGAGTAGAGATAAGCTCCTATGTTTTACAGGAAGCGGTAGCAACAGCAAAAAATATGGGCTATGTTATAGATATATACTGGGAAACTGCGAACATAGGCTATGACCCATACAAGAGGTGGATAGATTTATGGGCAGAAGAGTAAAAGGCACTGTAACTTACAGCTTTGGAGTTGGTGGAAGATTTGCGCATGACTCCAGCAAATTCTACTCAAGAAGGCTTATTGAAAGTTTTGCAGAACGGTATAAAAGGGAAGAACTTATCTCAGAGGAGCAAGAGTTTCCTAAGGAGCTGATAAACAAAATACTTTATAAATCTTCAGAGAACATGTCCGAAATACCTAACAACAGCGTGCATCTGATGATAACATCTCCACCTTACAATGTTGGTAAGGAATATGACAATGATTTGGATTTTTACAGTTATAGGAGCTTTTTGAAAAGGGTCTGGAGAGAAGTCTATAGAGTTCTTGTGCCAGGTGGTCGTGCATGCATCAATGTGGCAAACCTTGGAAGAAAGCCCTATATACCCCTTCATGCTTTTATAATCCAGGATATGTTAGAGATAGGTTTCTTAATGCGTGGTGAAGTTATATGGGTAAAGAAAGGAGGCGGTGCACCATCTACTGCTTGGGGCACATGGCTTTCTGCAAAGAACCCTGTGATAAGGGATGAACACGAATACATACTGATATTTTCAAAGGGAACATATGAGAGGAAGAAGAGCAAAAGTAAAAGAGATACCATCACAAGGGATGAATTTTTGACTTATACAAGAAGTGTTTGGTATATGAAACCAGAATCAGCAAAGAAGGTAGGACATCCAGCACCCTTCCCTGTAGAATTACCTTACAGGTTCATTCAGTTATACACCTTTGAAGGTGATGTAGTGCTTGATCCCTTTATGGGAAGCGGTTCAACCGCCTTGGCAAGCATAAAAACAAGCAGGTTCTATATAGGCTATGAAATAAATCAAGAATACATTGAGCTTGCAAACATAAGATTAAAGAATTCTTTGCAGGAGGATTAAATGTTAGAACATTTAAAACAGACTGATCCGGAAGTTTATCAGGCTTTTACTAAGGAATTTAAAAGGCAGGAAGAACATCTTGAGATGATTGCATCTGAAAATTACACATCTCAAGCGGTGATGGAAGCTCAGGGTAGTGTTTTAACTAACAAGTATGCTGAAGGTTTGCCTCACAAGAGGTATTACGGTGGTTGTGAGTATGTTGATATAGTGGAAGATTTGGCTATTGAGAGATTAAAGAAAATATACGGTGCAGATCATGCTAATGTACAGCCACACTCTGGATCTCAGGCTAATCAAGCAGTATTTTTCTCCCAACTTCAACCGGGAGACACTATAATGGGAATGAGATTAGACCATGGAGGACATCTTACTCACGGTGCAAAAGTTAATATATCCGGAGTAGTGTTTAACTCAGTCCAATATGGTTTAGATCCAAAAACAGAGCTTATAGATTACGATGAAGTTTATAGACTTGCAAAAGAGTATAAACCAAAGTTGATAGTTGCCGGAGCTTCGGCTTACTCAAGAGTTATAGATTTTGCAAAATTCAGAGAGATAGCAGATGAGGTAGGAGCATTACTTATGGTTGATATGGCTCATTACTCTGGGCTTATAGCTGGTGGTGTATATCCAAACCCAGTTCCTTACTCTCACTTTGTAACATCAACAACCCACAAGACATTAAGAGGTCCAAGAGGTGGATTTATACTCTGTAAAGAGGAGTTTGCAAAAGATATAGATAAGTGGGTTTTCCCAAGACTTCAAGGTGGTCCTCTTATGCATGTGATAGCGGCAAAAGCTGTTGCATTTAAAGAAGCTCTAACAGATGAGTTTAAAGAGTATGCAAAACAGGTTGTAAAAAATGCTCAAGCTTTGGCAGAAGAGTTAAAAGCAGAAGGTTTAAGGATAGTTTCCGGAGGAACAGATTCCCATCTTATGCTTGTTGATTTAAGACCACTTAATGTAAAAGGAAACGTAGCAGAAGAAGCCCTTGGAAAAGCAAATATTACAGTTAATAAAAATGCCATACCTTATGATCCAGAAAAACCTACCATCACATCTGGAATAAGACTTGGTACAGCTGCTTTAACAACAAGAGGAATGAAAGAAAATGATATGAGAAAAATAGCCAAGAATATAGTCAAAGTTCTAAAAAATATAGATAATGAAAAAGTTATCCAGGAAGTAAAAGAAGACGTGTTATCACTTTGCAGTAAATATCCTCTCTATCCTGATTGGTTTAAAGATTACGGTTATGAAACCTAAGGTAATATCTCCTTTACTACCGGAAGTTTTTCAGATAAAAAAGCTTCTTCGCAGGCTAAACTTACATACAGTTTGCGAGGAAGCAAACTGCCCAAATATAGGAGAATGTTTCTCAAAAAAAACAGCTACTTTTATGATAATGGGAGATATCTGTACGAGAAACTGCCCATACTGTAATGTATCCCATGGAAAACCTCTCCCTTTGGATAGCCAAGAACCAATAAAAATAGCTCAAGCAGTAAAAACCTTAGGACTAAAGTATATAGTTATAACATCTGTAGATAGAGATGACCTTCCTGATGGTGGTGCTTCTCATTTTGCAGAAGTTGTATATAGAATACGAGAGTTAGGAGAAGATATAAAGGTAGAGGTTTTAATTCCTGACTTTAGAGGAGATGAAAAAGCTCTAAAGACAGTTATCAAATCCAAACCAGATGTTATAAACCATAATATAGAAACAGTAAAAGAACTTTACAAAAAAGTAAGACCACAAGGCAAGTATGAAAGATCATTGAATCTACTTAAAAGTATCAAAAATATAGACAGTAGTATAAAAACTAAGTCCGGATTTATGGTCGGTTTAGGAGAAACTTTTAATCAGATATACCAATTATTGAGGGATTTAAAAGATGTAGATGTTGACATAATTACAATAGGTCAGTATTTACAACCTTCAAAAAGTCACCTTCCAGTTGAAAAATACTACTCAGATGAAGAGTTTGAGACACTCAAAAAGATAGCTATAGAACTTGGATTTAAAGAAGTATTCTCTGGAAAACTTGTAAGAAGCTCCTATCATGCAGGAGAAATTTACTCAAAATTAACAGCTTAGATAAATATTAAAAACCCAAATTTTTGATGGTTTATATAGTTGTAATATAATTTACCTTATATTGTAAAAAACATATTTATTTTGAAGATGTTAAATTTAATATAAGATAGATTATATTAAAAACTTTCTTAAAATGAAGTTTCTTATCTGTAAAACAGCTTTTATTTAGTTTTATCTAATCAAAAGGTTTAAGTTAAAATAACTAACATAAATACACTCGGAGGTAAGAGATGAAAGGTTTATATGTAATAACAGATGAGAAACTTACACCTTATGGAAAAATGTTTGATATGGTCAAACAGGCTCTTGAAGGTGGAGCTAAATTTGTTCAACTTAGAGATAAAAATAACAGTGATGATTTTTTATTAGAGTATGCTTTAAAACTTCGGGATTTATGCCATAAATATAATGCTTACTTTATAGTAAATGATAGAGTAAATCTTGCTTTAAAATCTGAAGCTGATGGTGTCCACGTTGGGGAGGAAGATGAGAATATAGAAAAAGTTATAGAGATTATGAAAGGTAAGATAGTTGGAGTCTCCTGCTATGGAAGTATAGAGAGAGCCAAAGAGATGGAAAAATTAGGAGCTTCTTATGTAGCGTTTGGTAGTTTTTATCCATCTCCAACAAAACCAACCTCAAAGATAGTCCCTAAGGAGATAATATCTCAGGCAAAAAAGGAGTTAAAAATTCCAGTGTGTGTCATAGGAGGAATAACAGTAGAGAGAGCTAAAGAGCTTATAGATTTAGGAGCTGATATAGTAGCAGTTATAAACGATATATGGACTTCTCCGGATATTAAACAGAGAGCTTTGGAATATAAAAAACTTTTTGACTAAAAGGCGGGGGTGGGAATCGAACCCACGTATAAGGGATTTGCAGTCCCCTGCCTTACCACTTGGCTACCCCGCCAAAAGGCAGGAATATATATTAACATAATTTAGTAAATTATGCAAAATTTTACTACTTCCTACTCTTCCTTTCATAATACACATACCTGCTATTTTTGTTTATTAATTTTTAAGGTAATAACATTAATTTTGTAATAAATACCTCTACAAAGTTGTAATATTTATAACAATTTTTGTTTTATATATTAAAAATAGCTTATTTTCATACACTTAAATTTTTGGCACATTTCTTGCATATAATAAATTTAAGATTTTAAATCTAAAAAACTTTAGGAGGTCTATCATGAGGCAAATTGCATTTTATGGAAAAGGTGGTATTGGGAAGTCAACAACTTCCCAAAACACAGTTGCTGCTTTGGCTGAGGCAGGAAAAAAAGTTATGATTGTTGGATGTGATCCAAAAGCAGATTCTACTAGACTAATACTTCATGCTAAAGCGCAGGCAACAATTATGGAGTTAGCTGCTCAAGCGGGTTCTGTGGAGGATTTGGAGCTTGAAGATGTCTTGAAGACAGGATTCTTAGGTATTAAATGTGTGGAATCCGGTGGTCCTGAACCAGGTGTTGGCTGTGCAGGTAGAGGCGTTATAACAGCTATAAATTTCCTTGAAGAAGAAGGCGCTTACGACGAAGATTTAGACTATGTCTCTTATGACGTTTTAGGTGACGTTGTTTGTGGTGGTTTTGCAATGCCTATTAGAGAAGGAAAAGCTCAAGAGATTTACATAGTCACCTCGGGAGAAATGATGGCAATGTATGCTGCAAACAATATATCCAAAGGCATATTAAAATATGCTAACTCTGGCGGTGTAAGACTCGGTGGACTTATTTGTAATGAAAGAAAAACCGATAGAGAAGAGGAACTCATAATGGCTTCAGCCGATAAGCTTAGCTCTCAGATGATACATTTTGTTCCAAGGGATAACATAGTTCAACATGCAGAGCTTAGAAGAATGACTGTTATAGAATATGCCCCAGATTCTAAGCAAGCTAATGAGTATAGGTCCCTTGCCAAAAAGATAGATGAAAATACGATGAAAGTGATACCAACACCTGTAACAATGGACGAGCTCGAAGATCTTTTAGTTGAATACGGAATAATGAAGGAAGAAGATAGAGAAGGTCCTGTGGTAGGTGGTGAAAGTCTTAAAGTAACTGCTGTCTAAGTTTTTATGCCTAATGTTTTAAATTGAGGGGAATATCTCCCTCTTTTTACTAAAAAGGAGGTAATTATTATGCCATTGAATTTAGTGAGCAAAGAAGAAGCAGAAAAAGTTGTTCAGGATATACTTAACGCTTATACAAAAAAAGCTCAAAAAGATAGAGCAAAACATATGAATGTCGTAGATGAGAGTTTTCCTAAGGATACAAAATGTGTTCAGGCTTCCAATGTAAAATCAAGACCTGGCGTAATGTCTGTAAGAGGATGTGCATACGCAGGCTCTAAAGGTGTTGTTTGGGGACCTGTTAAGGATATGATACATATATCGCACGGACCAGTAGGATGTGGATATTATTCCTGGGCGGGTAGAAGAAATTATTATATTGGACATACTGGTGTGAATACCTTTGGGACTATGAACTTTACATCAGATTTTCAAGAAAGAGATGTAGTTTTCGGTGGCGATAAGAAACTAACACAAATAATAGAAGAAATTGAAAAGCTATTTCCGCTTAATAAAGGTATTACTATTCAATCAGAATGTCCTATTGGTTTGATAGGTGATGATATCGAAGCGGTTGCAAGGCAGATGTCAAAAAAAATAAATAAGCCTGTGGTACCAGTTAGATGTGAAGGATTTAGAGGTGTATCTCAATCCTTAGGCCATCATATCGCAAATGATACCATCAGGGACTGGGTATTTGAGAATAAGTATGTGGATACAAATAGCTTTGCTCAAGAGATAGAAGACTCCCCCTATAACATAGCAATAATTGGAGATTACAATATAGGCGGTGATGCGTGGACATCCAGAAAGATATTGGAAGATATGGGTCTAAACGTTATTGCTCAATGGTCTGGTGATGGGACACTTTCAGAACTGGTAAATACTAAAAAAGTAAAATTAAATGTTCTACATTGTTATCGTTCAATGAATTACATTTCAAGATATATGGAAGAGGCGTTTGGCATACCATGGGTTGAGTACAACTTTTTTGGTCCAACTCAAATATTTGAGAGTATGAGAAAGATAGCTTCATTCTTTGATGATAAGATAAAAGAAAGAACTGAATATCTTATTAACGAAGTGTATGGACCTAGACTTCAAAAAGTAATAGATAAGTATAAACCAAGGATACAAGGGAAAAAGATAGCCCTTTATGTAGGTGGACTAAGACCAAGACATATAGTAACAGCTTTTGAAGATTTAGGAGCCGAGGTCATAGCATTAGGATATGAGTTCGCTCATGCGGATGACTATGAAAGAACTACTCATTATATTGATAACGTAACTATAATTGTGGATGATGCTACAGAGTATGAGCTTGAGAAAATCCTAAAAGAGCTTAAACCAGATCTTTTTGGAAGTGGTATTAAAGAAAAATATCAAGCTCAAAAAATGGGTATACCATTTAGACAAATGCATTCTTGGGATTATTCTGGTCCATATCATGGTGTAGAAGGGTTTGAAATATTTGCAAGAGACGTGGATATGGCTGTTAATGGCTATGTTTGGAAAGAGCTAACGCCCCCTTGGAAAAGAGTTTAATTTAACGGAGGTGATTAATCATGAGTATTGATAAAGAGTTAAACATAAAAGATCATCTTGAGCTTTTTAGACAAGAAGAGTTTAAAGAGCTTTTAAAAAATAAAGCATCAAGGTATGAGAATAAAGTTTCTGAAGATGAGATAAACAGAATAAAAGAATGGCATAAGAGTAAAGAGTATCATGAGCTAAACTGGAATAGGGAGGCTTTAGTTATAAATCCAATAAAGGCTTGTCAACCTCTTGGGGCATATCTTGCGGCTATTGGTTTTGAAAAGACCTTAGTATATTCACATGGCTCCCAAGGGTGCAATGCATACTTTAGAACACATTTAGCAAGACATTTTAAAGAACCGTTTCCTGCATGCTCATCTGCTATGACAGAAGATGCTGCTGTTTTTGGCGGTTACAACAACATGTATGAAGGTCTTGAGAATGCTTATAAATTATACAAACCAGAGATGATAGCTGTTAACACTACATGTATGGCTGAGGTTATCGGAGATGATTTAAATGCTTTCATAAAAAATGCGAAAGATAAGGGTCATATACCGCAGGATCTACCTGTTCCATACGCTCATACCCCTTCATTTGTGGGTTCTCACATAGTGGGATATGACAACATGATGCATGGTATATTATCACAGATGAGCACACCTTCTGGTGAAAAGAAGGATAGGATAAACATAATAGTTGGTTTTGACACTTATATAGGAGATTATAGAGAGATAAAAAGGATACTTGGTTTATTTGGTGTTGATTATATATTGCTAAGCGATCCTTCTGATATTCTTGACTCTCCAGCAAATGGTGAATATAAAATGTACTATGGTGGAACAAAATTAGAAGATCTTAAAGATGCTGCTAATTCAAAAGCTACAATACTTTTACAAAGATACTCCACAAAGAAAACCCAAGAGCTCCTAAAAGAATGGGGACAAGATGTGAGAGTTGTTAATCCAATAGGCATTAAAGGTACAGATGAACTTATGATAGCTATATCAGAACTCACAGGAAAACCAGTACCAGAGCAGCTTGAAATAGAAAGAGGTAGAGTGGTAGATGCTATTACAGACTCATATTATTGGATATACGGAAAACAGTTTGCATTTCAAGGAGATCCTGATTTAGCTTACGGGCTATCAAGATATCTAATGGAGCTTGGTGGAGAACCTGTCCATGTGATGTGTACGAATGGGACTAAAGATTGGGTTGAAGACATGGAAAAGCTCAAAGAAGAATTTCCTCAAGGCAAAGAGATGAATGTATATATGGGTAAAGATATGTGGCATCTAAGAACTTTGCTTATGCAAGAGTTTGTTCCATTTTTAATAGGTACATCCTATCATAAGTATGTAGAAAGGGATCTAAACGATTTAGGATTTCCCTTAAAGTTAATAAGGATAGGTTATCCAATACACGATAGACACCACCTACACAGATTTCCAATTATAGGTTATCAAGGAGCTATTCAACTCTTAACCTGGATTGTCAATAGTATTTTTGATTATTTAGACTCTGATACTAACAAAATGGGAATTACAGATTACAGTTATGACATTATTAGATAAAGGAGTTGGGAGGGGGTTATCATCATGAAAGTGACCTTACGAAAAGCAAATGATAGGTTAAGTGTATATATATCTAAGAAAGATTTAGAAATAGATGTTATTGATTGTTATAAAGACGAAAATAAGTTTATTTTAAAACTTTCAAACGGCTGCGAATTAAGAATTACTGATGATATCAATCCTTATGAAGTTAAGCTTCCAAAAACCATTAATGTGACAAAAATAGGAAATGTTTAGAAGGCATAAGTTTTGAGAGGTAAGTGTTATGCCAAGATTGGATTTGGAAACTATCTTTAGTGAATCTAACTGCCAGATAAATAAGGAAAAAAGTGAAGAAGAGAGAAAAAAGGGATGCAGTAAGAAAGTTCAACCTGGACTTGCAGCAGGTGGGTGTGCTTTTGACGGTGCACAAGTAGTTTTACTTCCAATAGCTGATGCTGCACACTTAGTTCATGGACCAATTTCTTGTAGTGGAAATAGTTGGGATAACAGAGGAACAAGATCAGCTGTTAGTCAAATGTATAGAATTGGTTTTACAACAGATGTATCAGAAAATGACATTATATTTGGAGGAGAAAAAAAGTTATAGAGGCATGTAAGGAGATAAAAGACAAATATAATCCTCCCGCGATATTTGTTTATTCAACTTGTGTTACAGCAATGATTGGAGATGACTTAGATTCTGCGTGTAAAAAAGCATCAGAAGAAATCGGTATTCCGGTTATACCTGTTCATTCTCCGGGTTTTGTAGGAAGCAAAAACCTTGGAAATAAGTTAGCAGGGAAGAGTTTGCTTGATCATGTAATAGGAACTGGTGAACCTCCTTATATAACTCCTTATGATATTAACCTTATAGGGGAGTATAATATAGCTGGTGAACTTTGGCAGGTGATGCCTGCTTTCAAAGATTTAGGAATAAGAATTCTTTCCAGTATCTCCGGAGATTCTACTTATAGAGAAATAACATATGCCCATAGATCTAAGTTAAATGTTGTTGTGTGCAGTAAAGCACTTGTCTCTTTGGCGGAGGAAATGAAGCAGAAATATGGAATTCCTTTTATTGAAGGTTCATTTTATGGGATTAGAGAAACATCAAAGACTCTTATATCTATTGCTAAAGCTTTTGGAGACAAAGGACTCTTAGAAAAAACTCTGAAATATACAAGAGAAAGAGAAAAGGAAACTCGGGAAAGATTAAAACAGTATATTCCTCTTCTTAAAGGGAAAAAAGTATTTCTCTATACAGGGGGAGTAAAAAGTTGGTCTATGGTATATATGCTTGAAGAGCTTGGAATGGAAGTAATTGGAACAAGTATAAGAAAATCTACAAAAAAGGATATAGAAAAATTGAAACATGAATTTGAAAAAAAACAGAAAATACTTTTGGAAAAAGGAGGAGCAAAAGATATACTTCGAATAATGAAGGAAGAAAAAGGAGATATCCTGCTGGCTGGGGGAAGGAATATGTATACAGCAATAAAAGGAAAATATCCATTTTTAGATGTGAATCAGGAAAGAGTTTATCCTTATGCTGGTTATAGTGGTATTGTAGAGATGGCTAAACATTTAGTAAATACACTTTACAGTCCTGTATGGAAATATGTAAAAGATCCGTTTATGGGGAGTTAAAGATGAAGAATGCAACAGTTTATCCTTTAAAGTTGAGTCAGCCGCTTGGAGGTGCTTTGGCATCTCTTGGTATAAAAGGGGCAATCCCTATTTACCATGGTCCCCAAGGTTGCACATCTTTTTCGGTAGCGTTTTTAACAAGACATTTTCGGGAACTAATTCCTATACAGACAACGGCACTTTCGGAAATAGCGACAATTATAGGAGATGACTTTAATTTGCATGAAGGAATAAAAAATGTGATAAATAGCAGAAATCCGGACATAATAATTATCCTCTCTACCGGTGTAAGTGAAGTAAGGGGAGATGATATAGAAGGAGGATTGAAGAGATTTAAAGAACAGTATCCGGAGTATTCACATATTCATATAATTTTTGTTTCAACTCCCGATTTTAAAGGTTCTTTAGAGGATGGATTTATAGCTGTTTTAAATAAAATTATTGAAGAGATCCCGGAAGCCGGAGAAAAAATAAAAAATCAGGTAAATGTGATTGTTAGTCCATTTTTAACAGCCGGAGATATTGATGAAATCAGAGAAATAATTACTTATTTTGGATTTTATCCTATTATTTTGCCGGATCTATCAGAAACTATGTCTGGTTCTATTGATAGATTTACCCTAATTCCGGAAGGAGGTCCAGCAATAGAGGACATAAGAAAAATGGGACGTTCAGAATTCACTATTGCCATTGGCTACGGAGCAAAAAAACCTGCACAAAAACTTTATGATAGATTTGGTATTCCTGTTTATGAATTTTATAGTTTAACAGAAATTGAGAGTATAGATAACTTTTTAAAGTTATTATCTCAACTTTCCGGTAAAGATGTGCCAAGAAAATATATAAAACAGAGAAAACAGCTAATAGATCTGATGTTAGATTCTCACTTTTACTTTACAGATAAATTTATATCAATAGCTTTAGAACCTTCTCATACATTAAATATTTACAAATTTATAAAAGAAAACTTAGGTATAAATATTGAAACAGTTGTTCTACCATCAAAATCAGAAGTTTCAAGATATATAAAAGCTGAGAATATGGTAATCGGAGATCTTGAAGATCTAAAAAACAGTATTTCCAAAAGTGTAGTTTTATTTTCAAATTCTCACGGTTATCATGTAGTTAAGGAAAAAGATTTATATCTTATAAAAGTTGGTATTCCAATTTTTGATGAGTTCGGTCATTTTCTCAAAACATACATATCATATAAAGGAGCTATTAATATTCTTTCTGAGCTTGCAACTATATTTTTTCACTATGATGAAGATAAATCTTACGAAAAATTTTTAATACACAGTCACCAATTTTGAGTAGGAGGTAAGTACCATGAGAGTTGGTTTTGCAACTACGAATCTAATAACTGTAGATGATCACTTTGGTTATGCTAAAACAGTAGCTGTTTATGAGGTAAATGAAAATGGTTATGAATTTATTGAGTTAAGAAATTTTACAGAAATTCCCAACGATGAATATGAGAAAATAAATAATAAAATAGAAGCTCTAAAAGACTGTTCGATTATATATGTTGTAGCAATAGGAGGCACAGCTGCAGCAAAAGTTGTAAAGGCAAAGATTCATCCTGTAAAAGTAAAAGAGAATACAGCCATTAAAAATATTCTTGATGAAATGGTAGAAAAGCTAAAAACAAACCCTCCTCCATGGTTGAAAAAGGCTTTAATTCAAGAAAAACAAATCTAAGGAGGTTAAGATGATTACAGAGAACACTAATGTTGATGATATTATAAGTGGTTCAGAATTTTTGAGAGGTTTAGTTAAGAAATTAAGAGCCTATGACTCTTATGGAACGTGGGCAAAATTTAAAGATTCTTACTTACTTAAACCTTTCATAAAGACAAAGGAAGAAAAGAAAAAAATAGATATTTATTCCGATGTTGATAAACAGACTTTAGGATTGGTAAGGCTCTTTTATGAAGCAGTTGCTCTGGTTGTTGAAGAAAAATCAGGGTTTTTTGTTACGGTTGCCATAGATATAACTCACGAAGGATTTGGAAAGGTTTTAATTTACTCTGGTAATATTATCCTTTTAGAAAGAACATTAAAAGATGTTCAAAAATTTGGTTTCGAAGGAATTGAAGATATCGCTAAAGAAGGTGAGAAATTAATAAATAATGCTTTAAAAAACGTTGAAAAATTTAAACAACTTTTAAATTAAAAAATTTTTGCAGGAGGTAAAAATCATGAAATTGATAAGGGCATTTATCAGACCAGAAAAGGAAGAGGACGTTGTGTTTGGGTTGGAAGCAGCTGGATTTCCGGCATTAACAAAGTTTCACGTATTTGGAAGAGGGAAACAGAAAGGATTAGACATTGGTGGTATACATTATGATGAGTTGCCGAAAATTCTCCTTGCACTTGTTGTGAAAGATGAAGATGTTGAAAAAGTAAAAGAGATTATAATTACAAAAGCTCAAACAGGATATCCCGGAGATGGAAAAATTTTTATCTCACCGGTTGAGGAAGCCTATACAATAAGAACAGGGGAGGCAGTATTATGATAGAAATATGGGCAATTATCAGGAGAGATAAAGTTAACGCTACAAAGAGATTTTTAGATAGTATTGGGCTTGGTGCTATGACTATTCACTCTGTATGGGGTAGAGGGAAACAGGCCGGATTTGCTACCTCTGAAATTGAAAGTATAGATATTCCAGTAGAATATGCAACAGCAGCTCCTCATTTGATCCCAACAGATGTTAAATACTCGATAGAAGGAAACATAAAAGCAGGTAGTAAATTGACAAGACCTGTGATCTATATACCTAAAAAGCTTCTTGTGATGGTAATACCTAAAGAAATGAAAGAAGAAGCAATAGAAGGAATAATATCAATAAATAGAACAGGTTACCATGGAGACGGAAAAATATTTGTAATGCCTGTTGAAGAAGTTGTGACCATAAGAACTAACGAAAGTATTAAGATCATATAGGGGGTAGCAAAAATGTGTACAGATATGAAGATAGTAAATATAAGTGAAATATGTGAAGGAAGATGTAATACTGAAAGTAGAGATGTATCTTGTCATAGTAAAGAATCTTCTGTAGATATAGAGGATTTAGCCATAGAAGAACTAAAACAAAAAGTAAGATCATTAAGGGTTCGAGCTATGGAAACAGCATCTCAGCTCCATGATCTTGCTGAAGAAAAGCTGCCGGAAGGGTGGAAAGAGATTCCTGAAATTGCACAAAAAGCTTATGAAGCTCACAAAGAGTATTTTAAATGGAAATCTATATTAGATAACTATAAAAGATAAATAGTTTATGAGAGGTAAGTATCATGGCTGTTAGTAAAGTTTATGAAACCTTTTTTAGAGAAAATTACAAAGTAAGGGTGAAAAAGGATATAAAGAACGATGGGACATTTCCGGGGTATAAATTAGGAGAGTTGATAGTTGAAAAAGGATCTGAAGGATACGTAAAAGAAATAGGTGAATTTCTTTTTAAACCAGTAATATTTGTACATTTTCTCGACAAAAATATAATTGTTGGTTTTAGAGAAGAAGAACTTGAAGTTATTGAATATTATGACTTTGAGTTAGGAAAATGGATCAAAGTTACTAAATAATCTCTAAAGCTTTTTCGAGACAAAATTCAATACACAATGGTTTCTTACATGGTAAATCTATGCAAGGAGCTTTAAAATATATTTTCAAAGGTAGTCCAGTTATCTCTTTTTCTATCTCTATATTTGATAAAAAAACATTAAATCCTTCATGTAGTTGATAAGAACAAGCTAATTTACATCTATCACATCCAGTACATTTATCAACATCTGCTATTATCTTCAAGATATTATCCTCCCGCAGCAGGCAGTAGTATTGTTACTTCAGTATCATTATCTATTTTAATACTTAAGTCTTTCTCAATATTACCATTACAAATAATTACTATTCCATCCCACATAGTATTACTATCTTTAAACAATAAAGTTAGAATTTCTGGATAATCTTTTGATAACATACTTAAAATGTTACCAAGAAGTTCTTCACCTTCTATATCAATTTCAATTCTATTTTTACCAACAATATTTCTTAAATATGAGGTTAAATTTACTCTCATCTGCCTTTACTCCTATCTTTTCAGAAAGATCTATCTTTAATACAGGTATTATCAATTGGACATATAGCCCAACACTGTTGTTGTTCATAAAATCCTTCACACTCGTTACATAAGTACGGATCTATATAGAATGTATATTTTTCTTCTCCTTCTTTATTTTTAATTTTAATTTGGAATATTGCTCCATTAGGACATAGAGGTTGACACGCAGTGCAATTGAGACAGTAGTCACTTACTATTTTAAATGCCACGGCTAAATTACCTCGATCTTATCTGGTTTGTAGGGAAGTTCTATCAATTTAGGCGTTCCATCTTCGATGTCTACTTTAGCATTTTTATTATGTTTTGCTAACCATACTATATATTCTCTATAATCTCTAAAAACTGTTACATCTTTTCCTTTTATTAACAGATATATAGGTTCATTTAATTTTATTCCTATTGGCTTAATATATTTAGATGGTAAAAGAAGAGAAATCAACCTTTTTCCGGATTCAACTACCAAACTTGCGGTAAATTTTCCAATATCAAGATCTATAACTGTGCCCTTTATTAATCTAAATTGGTTGTCTCCAAGTTTTAAATTTGGATTAAAATATCTTTTAAACTTTATACTTTTCATCTTTCAAACCTCCGCAGATATTTTTTCTTTCTTTAAAATATATTTTTTTCCTACTTCCCAAACAGATTTTTCTATAGATTGAAATGCTTTCTCATCTACAGGTTCAATTCCATATTTTGTTAAAATATCTCTTGGTTCAAATCCGATCCTTGCACATAACACAGCTTTACAATCTGATAAAATTTTTACTGTTTCCTCAAGAATATTTTCAGATTCTTCTTCGCTAACACAAGATAAACCTCCTTTGCAGTATATTTGAACTTTTCTAACTTGGACAAATTTTACTCCTTTTTTAGAAACTTCGTATATGAGGAATTCCTTAGCATGTCCAAAATGTTGATTAATTATTCCTTTTCCTGTAGAAGCAACTGCAATAAAAACTTTTTTATTTGTATAAATATCATCTTGATCAATTTCTTTATACTCTTTTAAAAACTTTCTCCAATCTTCTATTTTACTTTGAACTTCTCTTCTTTGATTAACATCATAATCAATATCAACTTTCAAAAATTTGTCTTTTGTAAATTCTTCCCCTCTATCCTCACCTAAAAGTCCAACAGCATCAGCTCTACACTGTCTACAATGTCTCATTATACCAAAATCTGATCCCCAAATCTCTGAACATCTATCTTGTATATTTTTCAATTCTTTGTTTGTAGGTTCTCTAATTCCATCTAATCCAAATTTTGTTCCATATTCTGGTTTTGATATCAATGGCATTATATTATGAAGAAAAGCACCTAAATCCTTTACTTTTTTAGAAACTTCTACCAACTCTTCTCCGTTTATTTCAGGGATAAACACAGAATTCACTTTTACTAAGATATTATTTTCAACACACATTCTAAGACCTTCATATTGCTTTTCTAAAAGGATTTTTGCAGCCTCGATTCCTCTGTATCTTTTATGTTTATAAAAAATCCATGGATATATTTTTGATGCTGTCTCCGGAGTAATTGCATTTATTGTTATAGTTACATGATCTATATTTAACTCTTTAATTTTGTCTATATACTCTACGAGTAATAAACCATTTGTACTTAAACAGAGTTTTATATCCGGAGTTTTCTCTCTTAACATCTGAAAAGTTTTAAATGTTTTGTGACCGTCTGCAAGGGAATCTCCAGGACCTGCCACTCCAACAACAGTCATTTGAGGAATAGTCATCCCAACAACCATAACCTTTTTTACTGCTTCTTCCGGAGTTAAAACCTCACTAACAACTCCTGGTCTCGATTCATTAGCACAGTCATATTTTCTATTACAGTAATTACATTGAATATTACAAGCTGGTGCTACAGCTACATGCATTCTTGCATAATAATGATGAGCTTCTTGGGAATAACAAGGATGATTATAAACTTTTTCTTTTATATGAGCTGGTAGATAATCCATATCACCAAGTTTTGATGAACAACCCATGATACATATCCTCCTAATTTTAATAAAAAAATATGCAAAAAATATACCATTTACGTAAGTTATTAATAAATACTGTTTTTTATCTTTTAATGTTACAAATATTACAATTTTTGTAATAAAATTAACATAATTCATTAATAACAATCAAAAATTCTCCAATTCGTAAGCTTTGGCATTAAATTTGTATATTTATTAGTGGACACTTTTTAGGAAGGTGGTAAAATGAAAATCTTTATCGATGATACAACATTAAGAGATGGAGAACAGACCCCGGGAGTTATATTTACAAGAGGAGAAAAGATAAGAATAGCTAAATTACTTGATAAAATAGGTATTGATGAAATAGAGGCAGGTATTCCGGCTGCGGGCAAAGAAGAGAAAGAGAATTTTAAAGCTATTGTTGATTTAGGATTAAATGCAAAGATAATTGCATGGAATCGAGCATTAATTTCTGATGTTATAGAAAGTATAGATGCGGGAGCTAAGGCAGTTGAAATATCACTTCCTTTATCGGACATCCAAATAAAAAGCAAATTAAGAAAAGATAGAAAATGGATTCTTGAGCATATTAAAAAAGTTCTTGATTTTTGTAAGAAGAATAATTTATATGTTTCTGTTGGAGGGGAGGATGCTTCACGGGCAGATATTGACTTTATTATTGAATATATTAAAGTTATAAAAGAGTATGGTGGAGATAGATTTAGATACTGTGATACGGTTGGTATAATGGACCCTTTTAAAATGTATGAAACTATAAAAACATTAAAGGATGAAACTGGTATAGAAATAGAGGTTCATACACATAATGATTTTGGTCTCGCTACAGCAAATGCTATCGCTGGAATTAAAGCTGGAGCAAGTTATGTAAATACTACCGTTATTGGTTTAGGTGAAAGGGCAGGAAATGCATCGTTAGAGGAAGTTATAATGATACTTAAACATATAATGGGAGAAGATGTAGATTATAAAGTTCAATATCTTAGAGAGCTATCAGAATTTGTTGCAAAATCTTCCGGAAGACAAATAGAACCATACAAACCTGTTATCGGAACTTTTATGTTTACACATGAGTCCGGAATACATGTTGATGGTGTTATAAAGGATCCTTTAAACTATGAAGCCTTTTCCCCGGAGGAAATAGGCATGGAGAGGAAAATAGTAATAGGAAAACATTCCGGAAAATCAGCATTAGTTTATGTATTAAAAAAGTACGGAATGTTAATTCCTGAAAATAGTATCGGCAGCTTATTAGATTTAGTAAAAAGAAAATCTTACTATCTTAAAAGAAATTTAACAGATGAGGAATTTATAGATTTAGCCAGAAAGTTTTCCCGAAAAATAGGTAAAAATAAAATATAATATACTGTTGCCATTAAATTAAAAGTTTAAATCTTTAATACAGAAATCTAAATCTAACCTTTCTAATGTTTTTAATGTAGGAACACCATTTCTATCCCATCCACGTGCAAGGTAACACTCTTGCTTCATAGTTTCAAGATCATCTTCGGTAGTTATCTTTCCTTTTGAGATACCACTTTTTATAGATTCTGATGTAATTCTCTTCGGAAGTTTATCATCTTTCGCAGTAAAACCTTCTCTATAATTAAACATCCTTTCAACTGTATTTATCCTTTCTCCTATTTTTATAACATCTTTAATATCTATATCAAAATCTGTAATCGCATTTATCATATCTACAACTTGATCAGTAATTTTTAAGCCTACTAACTTTTCCGCAGAAAGACAATAAATTATAGAGTTACAAACTGCTGTCCAGTCTGAAAGTTCTTTTGCTATTCTTCCTTTTCCTTCAATATTGCTATCTATGATTCCAGTTTCTTCCATACCAGGTCTTACTTCACAGTGGGTAGGCCCCCTATTACTTACGGCATATCCTATGGCTTGTGTTTTTACAACTCGTGGAGAATGTCCATGTATCTCCATTCCTTTTACCGTCATCAAAAATTCATCGCCACCTTTAAAATATCTTGATGCCACTTCACTTCCTTCTGCTAATATATCGCCTATACCTTCTCTGTATGCTATCTTTTTTAGGAGTTCTATAAATCCAAATTTGTTTCCAAAATTTAATTTCAATCCATCTGTATCTTTTTCTGTTATTATACCTTTTTCAAAAGCTTCCATTGCCCACGCTATTGTTGTTCCAGCATGTACTTGTCCTAAACCGAGTTCATCTGTTAAATAATCTGCATAAAGGAGAATCTCCGGATCATCTATTCCAACTATGCTACCGAGAGAAAACTGTCCTTCATATTCTGGACCAACTGATTTAATTCCCTTAAATTTTTCATTTTTTAATATGTTATAATGTCCACATGGGATAGGACAATTAAAACATGCTATATTTTTTAAGGTAAAATTAGCGATAATATTTTCTCCGGATATATTTTCTGCCCCATCAAAACTTTCTTGAATCCAATTTTTAGTCGGTAACGCTCCAAGATACTGCAGATTCATAAGCCCTGCAGCAGTCCCGTATGTTTTCAAAACTTTTGATGCAGGATGTTTGTATATATTTTTTTGAAAATTTTCAATAAAGTCAAAGAATCTTTTTTCATTTTTAATCTTTATCAGACTACTTCCCTTTACTGCAATAGCTTTCAAATTTTTAGAACCAAAGACAGCCCCTAATCCTCCTGTTCCTGCAGCTCTTTGCTCTGAAATTAAACAGGCATATCTAACTTTATTAATCCCAGCAGGACCAACTGATACTACTTCAAAGTCATTTCCATGTCTTTCTTTAATAATCTCTTGTGTTTTTATAGCTCCCTCGTAAACTATATCTTCCGCGTTTCTTACTGTTATATTTTCATCTTCTATAAGAAGATATACAGGTTCGGCACTTTTCCCTTTGATAATCAAGAAATCAAATCCTGCATACTTTAAAAAGTTTCCAAACCTTCCACCGCAAAAAGATTTCATAACAGTATTCGTCAAAGGAGATTTTGACACAACACTAAATTTTGATGCAATAGGAATAAGAGTTCCATTTGCTGGTCCTGTTCCAAATATGATCACATTTTCTTCTGAAAAAGGATTCGTTTTAGGATTTAACAGTTCATAAAGTAATTTAACAGATATTCCCGATCCACCTAAAAATTTTTTATATACATCTTCATCTATACTGTCTTTTGTATAACTTCTATCTGTTAAGTTTATAGTAAGTATCTTTCCTGTGTATGACATCTCTTTACCTTCCTATTTCAAGTGGTTTATGAGTTAAGCAGTTTTTGGGACATACTTTGTTACAGGTACCACAACCTATACATTCATTATCATTTGTTATTGTCATATACTTTATTTCTTCACCGTCTTCATCTTCCTCTATAAATAACTCAAAAACATCCATGGGACAAGATCTATAACATCTACCACATGCAATACACTCTTCCTTATTTAAACTAAATATATACTTAGGTATATATTCTTCTCCACTTTTTTTATAAGATTTTACAAGAGCCATATCACTTCCTCCATTTAACAGTTTAATTTTGATACGCAATATTTATGCCATATGTTTTGTATTTTGTTATTTAATAGTGTATTTCTAATTATTGTAAGATTTCTGACAAATCTTTTGTTAAAAAAATTACAAAATATGTTCAATAATAGTTGAAAATTATATTCTATTATTTATTATTAATAATGGTATATTTTTTGCATTAATTTTACCTTAGAGGGTGTAAAAATATGGACAGTAAGAATTTAAAGGAAAAACAGTTAGCAGAGGTGAAGAGATCCCTTAGATTAATATATGAGGTAAGTAAAATATTAAGTTCAAGTTATGAAACAAAAGAAAGTTTATATAAGATTTTAAAACTTTTAAGTTATTATATTGATATGCATCGTGGAATGATATTGGTTAAAGATAAATTGTCAAATGAGCTTTTTGTTTTAGTTTCTTATGAAATTGATAAAAATTTACAAGATATTCTTCGGTACAAAATCGGTGAGGGTATTGTAGGGAAATCTTTTAAATATGGACAAATAATCGTCATTCAAGATATAAAAGAAGAGCCTACTTTTATGAATAAGACCAAAAGAAAGTTAATGAATGAGAATTTGTCATTCTATGCAATTCCAATAAAAGTAAAAAATGAAACCATAGGAGTTCTTGCAGTTGATAAAAAGAAAGAGGATGTCATAAGTTATGACGAGGATATAGATATTTTAAAAATGATCTCTTCACTTATTGGAGAGTTTATAAAAAAAGTAGAAAGAATCGAGGATGAAAAAAAAGTCCTTGAAGAGGAAAAATCTTATTTTGCTATGGACGCTAAGAAAAATTACTCTTTCGACGGATTAGTCGGTAATTCTACTAAAATGAAACATGTTTTTGAAATGATTAAACTTGTGTCAAATACAAAAAGCACTGTTTTAATAAGAGGGGAAAGCGGAACCGGCAAAGAAGTTGTTGCAAAAACGATACATTACAACAGTGATAGAGCGAATAAATCTTTTGTTGCTGTGAACTGTGCGGCAATCCCGAAGGATTTATTAGAAGCAGAACTGTTTGGTTATGAAAAGGGTGCATTTACAGGAGCTATTATTGAGAAGAAGGGTAAATTTGAGGTTGCCAACGGTGGCACGAT
This sequence comes from Hydrogenothermaceae bacterium, assembly GCA_026418455.1. Classification (GTDB taxonomy): domain Bacteria; phylum Aquificota; class Aquificia; order Aquificales; family Hydrogenothermaceae; genus JAOABC01. Next base: position 321,443 of record JAOABH010000004.1, on the reverse strand, counting down.
TTTCTTAGATGAAATAGGAGATATGCCTTTAGATATGCAAGCAAAATTATTAAGAGTTTTACAAGAAAGAAAAGTAGAAAAGATAGGAAGCACAAAATCTATAGATGTAGATGTAAGAATAATAGCTGCGACTAACAGAAATTTGGAAGAAATGGTAAAAAAGGGGAATTTAGAATAGATTTATATTACAGACTCAATGTAGTAACTATATTTTTACCACCTTTGAGAGAAAGGAGAGAAGATATACCGTTAATTTCTAATTTTATACTTTCAAAACTGAATAAAACATACAAAAGAAAAGTTAAATTTGACATGTCAGCAATAGAAGTCCTTTTAAATTGTACATGGCCTGGGAACATAAGAGAGTTAGAAAACTGTATAGAAAGAGCTTTTGTTATTACACGTGGAGAATACTTAACAGCTGATTCGATATCTTGTATAAGAGGAGATATCTGTTACTCTCATTTACTGGAAAGTGAAATTAAAAGAGATGAAAATATGAAATTTATACCTTTACAAAATATTTATATCAATCAAAATAAAGATCAAAATTTAAATCAACAGTTTTTAGAGGATAATGAAAATAAAGAAAAAGATAGAATTATTAAAGCCCTTGAAAAAACTGGATGGGTTCAGGCGAAAGCTGCAAGGATATTAGGAATGACCGTGAGACAACTTAACTACAGAATTCAAAAATACAATATAGAGGTGAAAAAGCTATGAAGAAAGAAAATCTTGAAAAATTAAACCGTTTAAAAGAGCTAAAAGATGCAGAAGATTTTTTAAAGTTTTTTAATATTGATTATGATTCAAACATAGTAAATACATACAGACTTCATATATTAAAGAGGTTTGGAGGCTACATCTCTCAGATAAAAATAGAAGAAGATCCCTCAGCCTCAGATTTACTTCAAAAATATAAAGAAGCTCTCATAAAAGCTTACAATGATTTTCTCTCGGAAGATAAGGAATCTAAAAAATTCTATCACTTAAAGAAACAAGGAAAAGAGTTTATACCTATCAGCAAATTAACAAAAATAGAAAAGTTTTAAGTCTCAAAAATCGTTCCACACTGACCCAAGGAGAGACCGCCGTCGTTTGGTGGGACATTTTTATGGGTATAGAGTTTTATTTTCTCTTTTATGGATTTTTCTATTAAAAGTTGTGTTAAAACTTTGTTTTGAAAAACTCCTCCGGAGATACCTACTGGAAGTTGGTAATATTTTGCTATCCTTAAAACAATCTCTACAAGTGTGTTAATAAATCTTGAAACTGCTAAGCTTTTATTCTCTCTATCTTTTATAACACCTTCAAAAATTTCTCTCCAATCAAGAACATTACCTTTCATTGAGAAACGATAGAAATCTTTAATAGAGCTATCGTATAGCCTTTCCATGATCATTCCAGACTGTCCTTCAAATGAGAGAACCTGTCTTATATCCAAGATAGATGCTACTGCATCAAATAGTCTTCCTACAGAGGAAGATAGAGGTGTATTTATACTCCGAGTATAAGCCTTATTTAAATTTTCTAACTCTCTCTCTGAAAAAGCTTTTAAAGTGGGAATATTCAAAGATAAAATTTTTTCTTTATACATATCCATAAGTATTGAAAGTGCTACTCTCCTTGGTTCCTTTACTGCTTTTTCTCCACCAATAAGTTTAAAGTAATCAAAATGTAAAACCCTCTTAAAAGAGTGATAGTTAGTTATTAAAAACTCCCCACCCCAAATATTTCCATCAATACCGTATCCTGTCCCATCCCAGCAGATAGATAGGACATCTCTATTTTCTAAAAGATTATCAATCATAACAGAAAGTCCATGAGCATAATGGTGTTGTATCTTTATATGTTGTGTGTTATGTTTTTCAGAGAACTCTTCTGCCCATATTGTTGAGTAATATCCAGGGTGTAGGTCAGATACAACAACATCCGGGAAAAATTCATAGAGATTAAAGAATGTATATACTATATCCTCAAAGCTTTGCCGAGAAGAGAACGTTTCCAGATCTCCTATATGTTGAGAGAGGAAGATCTTGTCATCAAAGCCTATTCCTATTGTAACTTTCTGGTGTCCTCCAACTGTAAGAACCCTCTTTTTAAGTTTATAGGGTAATTTTAAAGGTAAAGGTGCATATCCTCTACTTCGTCTAATAAAAAATCTCCTATCTTCTATAAAGAATATGACAGAGTCATCAACTCTATTTCTTATGTCTCTGTTATGGATAAGTATGTAATCTGTGAAGTTAGATAACTTTTCAAAAGCTTCTTCGTTGTCTTTTACGATCGGTTCATCGGATAAATTTGCCGAAGTCATAACGACAGGCTTATCTATTAGATGAAGAAGAATATAATGGATAGGAGAGTATGGTAAAAAGACTCCTATTTTATCAATATCTGGGGCTACATAATTTGATAAATCTGTTTTCTCTTTTCTTTTAACTAAAACTATAGGTCTCTCTGGAAATAGTATGCCTATTTCCTCATATAATGTTAAATCTGCATACCTTTTTATACTATCTATATCCTTAAACATTATAGCAAAAGGTTTTTCTAATCTTTTTTTCCTATCTCTTAAGGTTCTAACAGCATCATCATTTGTAGCATCACATACAAGATGAAAACCACCAATCCCTTTTACTGCCACAACCTTTCCTTCTAATATGGCATTTTTAATGTGGTTTAAACTATTAAATCCTTCTGAAATATACTCTCTCTCTTTTGTATATAGGAAAATCTGAGGACCACAGATACTACACCCATTAGGTTGAGCATGGAATCTTCTGTTTGCCGGATTGTTATACTCTTCCTCACAGTCAGGACACATTTTAAAAGTTTTCATAGTGGTATTTTCCCTGTCATATGGAAGAGATTCTATAATAGAAAATCTTGGACCACAGTTTGTACATGTGATAAAGGGATATAAATATCTTCTATTATTTTTATCAAAAAGTTCTTTTAGACATTCATCACATACGGATATATCTGGGAGTATAAAAGCTTCTTTTAAACCTTTTTCATCACTGTGAACTATCTGAAAATCTGTAAAATTTTTTAAGTTGTTAAAAAATTCAACTTCCTGTGAGAATATATTAGATAGTGGCGGTTTTTCTAAATTTATACGGATTATAAAATCTTTTAAACTTTCTTCACTTCCTTCGGCTTCTATATAAACACCTTTCCCATTATTTAAAACGTATCCTTTTATTCCAAGTTTATTTGCCAGATTATAAACAAAAGGTCTGAAACCTACTCCCTGGACAGCTCCGGATAATTTAATAACAACCCTTCTGTTAAGCAAAGATACCTCCAAAAACCAAGTTCTCTTTTCCTATAGGTAAAACTTCATTTGTGTATATCTCAAATCTCCTCAAATGTTTCAATAATCTTCCATAGAGAACAAGATTTGAAAAAAGGTCTCCTGTAAGTATAACCTTATCTGCACCAAATTTTGAAGAAATTGTATTAACCTGTCTCTCTATAAATTCTGAAAAACTTTCAAGCAGTGAAAAGGAAAGTATTTCATTAGTATCTCCAGCCATTCTGTAAGACATCAAACTTGCAAGAGCTTTTTGCCAATCTATATAAAAATACCCCTCTTCCTCTTTTAAATCAAAATCAACTATTAAACCTCTGGATACTTTAAAATTCATAGCATAGCTTTCTATTACATCAGAAGGATTAAAGTTCGTGGTATCTATTCCAAGTATCTCCGTCATAACTTTAAAAATATCTCTAAATCCATAAGAAATTTCGCATTCTGATTCCAGGGTTTCTAACTGTATGTTGAATTTTGATATGTAATTATCGACCAGCTTACTGTATCTTTCGCTACTTTTTAAATCAAGTAATACTGAAGATACTGTTTGATTTAAGTCTCTATATTTTTTGAGAGGATATATTTTAATTAGTTCTACCAAATTTAATTTTTTAATACCTATAACAGATTCAAAGATGCTTGATAAATAAACAAATATAGCTTTTTCTGAGAAAAGGTTATTTTCTGCAATTACAGATGTTACAGCAAGCTCATATGGTTTGTATTTTGTAATATCTTTTTCGGATAAATCTTTATTCATAATCCTTATTTTATCTTCTTTATCTATCAGATACTCTCCATCCTCAAGATGAATAGCTCCAAGACCATCTTTGAAAACAGCAGAGTCAATTCTTTTTTTAGCTTTTAAAATTGTTGGGAAAAGACCTTTTTCCCCTTCTAAAATTATCTTTCTCCCTTGGACAAATGCAACTCTCAAATCTTTTTGAAGGTTTTCTATTTTTAAATCAAAATCGAATTTTAAATTATCACTTAGTTCATAATCTCCTGTATTTTTCACAAAAATGTAATCTATTCCGTATTCTCTTGAAAGTTTGGACAAACTTAAACTTATAGGTTCATCAGGAAATTTTCCAAATATAAAGTTGAGCTTTAAATTTTCTTTATTTTTAAATTCTTCCTTAACAGATAACTTTACAAGAGGTTTTTCTATGGAGGCTAATAATTTTAACTCCTCATCTGATATATGGACAAAGTTTTCTATATTCTCTGTATTTAAAAATAGGATATAGGAAAATGGACTATATCTTTTGGATAACTTTTTGTAACCATTTAAGGTTTTTATAACTACTTCTTTATCTTCTATCAAGGTTTTTAGTAATAGGTTGTATATATTTTCAATCATATTGCTGTTCAAAGCTATAACTTCCTCATCCTCTGTATACAGTGAAACCGGAATAAAGCAGTTATAACAACAGACAAGAGGATATAGATATCTTCTACTATTTTTACTGTTGTATTCGTCTTCACAATTTTTACATCTGGTAAAATATCTGAATATTGTGTTTTCTCTTTCAAAGGGATAAAAAAAGAGATAACTATACTGATTGCCACAGTATTTACAAGATATAAAGGGATATAGATATCTTCTGTTGACAGGATTCGATAACTCATCTATACAGTCAGGACAGAGTCCATAATTTACCGGAAGTATGTTTAATGTTTCGTTTTTTATAAGAAAATTATCAAGGCTTTTATCACTTTCTATAACTTCCACTTTTGCTTCTTCCATAAAAATAGATAAAGGGAGTTTCTTACCAAGTTTATCCAAAAATTTTTTTATTTTCTCCTCTTCCTCTTGTGCAACTATTAAAATTTTATCATCTTTTCTCTCAATATAACCTTTAATATCACTACTTTTTGCTATATCTCTTATCAGAGGTAAAAAGATATCATTACTGTTTTTGAAAGGTAACTCTATTTTTAGAGTCAAAATTTCCATCAGTATCTCCTTGTATCGTTGTAGGAACCTATAAAATCCAAAACTACTTCTTTAAGAGGAATTTCATTTATCTTTTCACAATTTACTCCTAAATTTGTTAATTCATTTATTACCTGATTCACAGCAAAAGGGAAACTTTTTTCAAGTTGTTCTGTTAAACCTATCTGTGAGCTGTTTATATCTTCCGGAACTATCCCTATTACTATAGTTTTTGCAGATTTTCCGGATAGTGCTGCAAGGTCTATTATCTGTAGTATCTCCACTTCGTGGGCTGTCTGATGATAGCTACTTATCCCGGCTAACTTTTCCCCTTCTACTCTATAAACTGTACCAGCCTTGTCTTTAACAGATATCGTATCTACAAGAATGACATAGTCGTAATCTTGGAAATACTCTATCAGCTTAAATCCACCTGTCCCACCATCAACTAAGTTTATAACCGGCTTAAATCTGTAATTTTTCTCTAAATATTTAACTACAAACACTCCAAAACCTTCATCTTTAAAAAGCACATTTCCCACACCTAAAACAACTATCTTCATATTTTCACCCTTTTAAAGAGGAATGCAGAGGAGCTGCAGGAAGCGGTTTTGCTAAAAAATTTTCCCCTGCATTCCTTTAAGATTATTTAACTTTCTTAAATTTATAACCACCGAAAACTATAGCTATATCACCTTCTTTCCAGAAGATAGTTCTCCAGACTTGGTAGTAGATATGGAATACTACCCATGAAAGTATAATCCACATTGAAAAGTGATGCCACCATCTAACACCTGCTTGACCTCCCAGTAACCATCCAACCCAGTCTGTTACTATATGTAAAAGAGCTGGCCACCATTTACCTATTGAAGAAAGACCACTTTCAAGTCCTTGGACATATAGATAGAATCCAGTAAAAAGCATCCAAACAAGGAGTAAATGGAGGATGGTAAACCATACTACATTAAAACTATCCGAATGAGAGCTATCAAAATTTTTTCTTCTATTTAAGGTTAAAAGGTTAAGAAGTACTTCTTTAAACTCTATTAAATTTTCTCTGTTAGGAATAAGCTTTTTAATAGGTTTATCAAAAGTACTTCTAAAATACAGATATGCTACAGCTACAGATACTATATCTAACAATAATGCTGCTATAAAATGAAAGAATCTGTTATATGCCATCACATATTTATGAGCAGCAGGTTCTGCTATCAATGCCTGATAGTAAGGATTAGCTATGTATAAACCTGTAATAACTGCTGTCAATACAGAGAATACATTTATCCAGTGAAATACTCTCATCGTTTTTGTCATTCGAGGAACTTTTTTATACATAGCACATACCTCCGGAAGAAGGGTCTAATCTGAATTCGCCAAGTTCTCTACCTTTTGTATCAACTATATGGACGGCACATGCTATACAAGGGTCAAATGAATGGACAGTTCGTAATATCTCAAGAGGTTGGTCTGGATCTGCCACAACAGTATTACTTACCAAAGACGATTCATAAGCTCCCATCCTACCTTTATAATCACGAGGTCCTGCATTCCAAGTAGAAGGAACTACAGCTTGGTAGTTTGCCACTTTTCCATCAACTATTCTTACCCAATGTCCAAGTGCTCCCCTTGGAGCCTCGGATAGTCCATATCCTTTCAACTCCTTTCCTTTTGTGAGCTCCTCGTAGTTAAACTTTGTCCATGTAGATAAATCCCCTTTTGCTGCATTAGATGCCAAGTCATCTATCCACTCTATCATCATATCAGATACAAGCCATGTTTCTATTGCTCTGGCGGCTGTTCTTCCCAGGGTTGAGAAAAGTGCAGATGCAGGTAATCCAGCAGCTTTTAAAGCCTTATCTACATAACTTTTTATTCTTTCATTTCCAGAAGCGTATCCAACAATCATCCTTGCAAGAGGTCCAACTTCAACTCTAATGTCATCGTATATAGGAGATTTTATCCAGGAATATTTTTCTTTTGTTTTTAAAAGTCCATTTTCATCAAACCCTGTATAGTTAGGATTCGTTTGACCATCAAATGGGTGGAGAGGTCTATCTGTTCCTTCGTATCTATACCAACTGTGGGTCACATCCTCTGTAACCTTTGATTGATCAAAAGGATAAACTTTGGTTAAATCCTTATTGACAACTACCCCCGGAGAGAAAAGTAGCTTAGCTTTATAGTGAGGATTATCATCAAGAGGAAAATCTCCATAAACCAAGTAATTTCCAAGGCCTGCCCCTACTCCGTTTAAGCCTTCATCTTTATAAGCTTCTGCTGCCATCAGTATATCAGGAATATAGGCTCTTAACACAAAATCTCTTGATTTTAAAAGTAACTCTTTGAATAGAGCTGCTCTTGCAGGATTTTTTATATCTTGAACACAAGTTACTCCACCTACTACGATTGATTGAGGATGAGGGTTCTTACCACCGTATATAGCCATCATCTGAGCCATCCATCTCTGAGCCTCAAGAGCATCAAGGTAGTGAGATGTTGCTATAAGATTCTGCTCTGGACTAAACTTATATGATTTATTTCCCCAGTATGCGTTAGCAAATGGTCCAAGTCTTCCGGACTCAACAAACCTTTTTAGTCTCTCCTGAACTGCTTTTAAATGGGTAGGAGAACTATTCCAAGGATTATCAGAATAATTTCCAGCCACTTTTGAAGCTTTATAAGGATCCGCTTTTAGAGCAGAAACTATATCCACCCAATCAAGAGCATGTAAATGGTAAAAATGAACAACGTGGTCGTGAAGATATAAAGAACCTGCTATTAAATTTCTCACAAGTCTTGCATTCTTTGGAGGAGTTATTCCCAATGCATGTTCTACTGCTTTTATACTTGTCCAGTAGTGAGCACCTGTACAGACACCACATATCCTCATAGCTATTAATCCACAATCTCTTGCATCTCTTCCTTTCAAGATAGTTTCAATACCTCTCCACATCGTAGAAGAGCTGTAAGCATCAACTATCTTATTGTTTTCGTCTATTACAACTTCAATCCGAAGGTGTCCTTCTATCCTTGTAATTGGATCTACGACTAAATGCTTTGCCATCTTACTCCTCCTTATTTAGACTTTCTTTTTTACCAGCTATTGCACTAGATATTGCATGAATACCTATACCGATTGCTGTGGCTGTAAGTATTGTCAAACCAACTTTATCAACAGTAGATTCTACCCCTTTCAAAGCTGGAGGTCTTATATTGCTTGCTGCAAGAGGTCTCTCTGTTGCATATTTGTCCCAAAAGTCAGGTTCAGAGCAACCTATACAACCTCTCCCAACTCCTATAGGCCAGTTTGTTCCATCATTATATCTGACTATGGAGCAATTATTAAATGTAAATGGACCTTTACATCCCATTTTATAAAGACAAAAATTATTTTTAGCTCCTTCATCTCCCCACTCTTCAACAAACTCTCCTGCATCAAAGTGGGCTCTTCTTTCACAGTTGTCATGAATTCTATAACCAAAGGCAAATTTCGGTCTTTTAAGTGAGTCAAGCTCAGGAAGATTTCCAGTAAGTATGTAATGCATAATTACGCCAACTATATTGACAGGATTTGCTGGACAAGCAGGTATATTTACAACAGGCACTCCATTGACAACATCCATAACTCCTACAGCTCCTGTTGGGTTAGGATAAGCAGCTGGTACTCCTCCAAAAGAAGCACATGCACCCACAGCTATAACCGCTTTAGCATCTTTAGCAAGCCTCCTAACTCTCTGGACACCAGTTTCCGGATGTCTTCCTGTTGTAAACGCATACTCCATCTTTACAGGAATAGAACCTTCTACAAAGAGTAAATACTGCCCCTTGTATTTGTTAACTGCATCTTCTAGACATTTCTCAGCCTGATCTCCTGCTGCTGCCATAAGTGTTTCTTGATACTCTATCGAAAGATAGTCTAATATTAACTCATCTACTGTTGGAGCTGATGATCTTATGAGAGCTTCTGTATTCCCATCACAGTCTTGAATATTTATCCAAATAACAGGTATCCTGTTCATCACTTCAGCAGCTTCTGCTACTAAAGGCTCAAAAGATGGAGGTAACATAAGAGTCGCAGTCATCATAGAAACCCACTTAAAAAAGTCCCTTCTTGAAATATCCCAATTTGATATATATTCCTCAAATTTAAGATCGTTTTCTCTTACTGGTTTTTGAAACTTTAACCAATCGAGTCTTTCTTTTGCTTTTCTGTATAGATTCCTATAATACTCTTCACCTTTATTTGTATCTATCAGATTTGTTGGTTTTGTGAACATCTCCCTTAAATAATCTCTTCTAAAGAAATCCATGATTTTTAACCTCCAAGTTTATTTTCCAGGTTTTTGAAGAAAATCCCCATCTAAATTTCATGGAGGAGATCTTTCCCGTATGCAGATACACCATTTTATCACCATTTTAATCTCTCTATGAATTATTGTTCATTCATAATATTAATTTAAAAAAAATTTTTGTCAAGCAGTTTTAAAGTTCTACCTCCAAACTCTTTAAAAACATATCTCTACCTTTGATTATATGAAAATCTAAACTCCGGCAGTAAGGACATATAAAATTATAATTTTCTACACTAAACTCACTGTTGCAATTTCTACATAAACATACAACTTCTTGTATCTCTATGATAAATTCTGCATTGTGAGCTACGGTGTTTTCTTTGAATGTATTAAATGCCATTTCTAAGAGATGTGGTTCTACTCCGGATATTTTACCTATCTCAACAACAACTTTTGAAGCAGCTTTTCCGTTGTTTTCCTTAACATTTTTTTCTATTAGCTCAAGTAAACTTTGAACGATTGAGAATTCATGCATATTAACATATCCTTGGAAGAAGTTCCCCTGACGGAAATTCCATAACTCTCCTTGTTCCGTATGGAGATTTTAAAATAACAACCGGCTTACCTTTAGATATAACTTTACCTATAAAGGTAGCATCTTTACCTTTTTGGTGATTCTTCAATACAGTGAGGAGTTTTTCTACATCTTTCTTATCAACACAGAAAACTATCTTTCCCTCATTTGCAAGTGTATAAGGCTCAAATCCGAGAAGCTCACATAGGCCTTGAACTTCCGGCTTTACCGGTATCTTATCTTCTTCAACTTCTATCTCTACATTTGAAGATAAAGCCCACTCATTCAAAACAGCAGAAAGACCTCCCCTTGTTGGATCTCTCATCGCTTTAATTTTAACTCCAGAATTTATAACCTTTTCTACCATATCCCAAAGAGATTCACAGTCAGATTCAATATTACTGTCCATCTCCATTCCCTCTCTCTGTGCCATTATACATGCACCGTGGTCTCCTACTGTTCCAGATATAACTATACAATCACCTTCTTCTAAATTTTGTGCAGATATACCCTCATAAATTACTTTTCCTATTCCAGTTGTGTTTATAAATATACCGTCTGCAAATCCTTTTGGCACAATCTTTGTGTCCCCTGTAACTATCTTTACCTGAGATTTTTCCATCTCCTTTGACATTGAAGTTAATATTTTCTCCAGATATTCTATTGGAAATCCTTCCTCTATTATGAAAGAGCAACTTAAATAAAGAGGTTTTGCTCCCATAACCGTAAGATCATTAACTGTTCCGGCAATAGCAAGTTTTCCTATATCTCCACCTTTAAAAAATATAGGATATACTGTAAAAGAATCAGTTGTAAAAGCAATCTTTGAATTTATCTCTAAAACAGCGGAATCTTCCATTTTTTCAAGTATCGGATTTGAAAAATACTTAAAAAACAGATCTTTTATAAGTTTTTGGGTCTCTTTTCCTCCACCACCGTGAGATAAAAGTATCTGTCTCATAAGTCACACCTCATAAAGTTAACTCTAACTTTCCATATTTATAATAAGCAGCACAAGCACCTTCAGATGAAACCATACAAGCACCAAGTGGATTTTCCGGAGTGCAAGCTTTTGCAAAAACTTTACAATCATAAGGTTTAGCTATACCTTTAAGTATATCCCCGCATATACAAAGTTTATGATCATCTACCTGCTTTGAAGGTAGTATGTCTCTGAATACAATCTCAGCATCAAGATATGAAAACTCCTCTTTTAATTTAAGTCCTGAGTATGGTATATCTCCTATACCTCTCCATCTGAAATTTTCTCTTGTAGTAAAATATTTATCTATCAACTGCTGAGCTTTTACATTTCCCTCAAAGTTTACAGCCCTCGTATACTGTATCTCTACCTCTCTTCTTCTCTCTTTAAACTGTCTAACAATTCTTAAAATGCTCTCCATAACATCAACTGGCTCGAAGCCTGATACTACAACAGGCGTTCCATAACTTTTTACAATATCATCGTATATTTTTGCTCCGGTTATAACAGATACATGAGAAGGACCTATAAAAGCGTCTATCTTTGCTTCTTTACTATCCATTATAGCTCTTATAGGAGGTGGTACAAGAACATGGTTTACATGAAAAAAGAGATTTTTAATCTGATCTTTAATTGTAAAGTTTACAAGTGAAGCAGTCATAGGAGTAGTTGTTTCAAAGCCTATAGCAAAGTATATAACATTTTTCTGTGGATTTTCCTTTGCTATCTTTATAGCATCAAAAGGTGAGTAAATAACCTTAACATTCTTGCCTTTTGCCCTTTCTTTTGCAAGAGAGCTTTCTGAACCGGGAACTCTTATCATATCCCCCAACACTACAAGAATATTTTTTTCATCTTGAACAAGGGAGATTGCGTGATCTATTCTCTCCTTTGGCATAACACACACCGGACAACCAGGACCGTGTATGAAGTTTATAAAAGGTGGAAGTATTTGAGAAAGTCCATATTTCATAATCGTATGTGTGTGTCCTCCACATATCTCCATAATGTTTATAGATCTGTCTGCTTCTTTATATATAATCTCTGATATAGCTTTAATTCTCTTAGAATCTCTGAAATCCTTTAAAAAATCAACTTTACTCATATGAATCCCCCAAAATTTCCGCTTTCTCCTCTTTCTCTAGCTCTTTTATGATCTCTTCGTATATCTTTAAACTTTCAAGAGCATCTTCTTCACTTAACTTTGCTATAGCATATCCAACATGTATCAGGACATAGTCACCTATATTTACAGGATCCGGCATAAGATGTAATGAAACCTTTCTTTTTACCCCCATCGTATCAACTATGGCAAATTGATCTTCTATAATCTCTTCTACTCTGGACGGTATTGACAAACACATCTTTTATCTCCATTAATGAATAATCATTCAATATGATAGATTAAAATTCAAAAAAAATCAACACATTATAAATCCTTTAATAACCCTGATTTTCTAATTTAAACTTTTTGCTTTATTCCAAATAACATCTTAGCCAAAAATATTCTTTTCTTCTTATTTAATGAACTAAACAAACTGAACAGACATCAAAACTTCTTAGGACCATCTGTGCTTTTAAATCATTATCAATCCCTACGATAGCTTTTTCGGCTACTCCTCTGTAATTTTTACACCTTGGACCTAAATTCCAAACAGTAGGTGTTATTATATTGTAATCTACTATCTTTCCTTTAGAAACCTCTATTCTGTGGATAAGAGAACCTCTTGCTGCTTCTGTAAGACCTAAAGCTACTCCCGAAAGTAATTTATAATCCTTAGGTTTTATGTAAGATTTTTCCGATAACTTTATCTTTGATATCCAGTCTTTCATATTAACCAAAATTCTTACTATCTCGTCAACCCTTGCCCAAACTCTTACCAAATAACTGTCTGAAAATACAGAATTTAGATTTACAAATAGATCAGTGTTAGATGTTAACCTTCTTGCAAGTGGTCCTGTTTCCATTGGAAGCCCGTCGTATCTAACAGGTTGAACAATACTATAACCACTACTTTCTTTTACTTCTTTCACTTTCTTTATATTAAATTTACATCTCTTTTTTTTAATCACCGCTTCCTGTATACATGGATAAACATTTGATACAGTTATAAAGTGACCGTATGATTTTCCAATCTTCTCCATACCGTTTTTAAAAGACAACTCAATAAAATCTTTTAATGAACCTCCAGAGGTTTTATTCATAAACTCCTGATAGTCTGCCATAGATAGGTAACTTTCAGCATCTATTCCAATGATATTACTTTCTACAAATTTTAATGTAGAATCAACTATAGACATAGCTTCTACCAAATCTGTTTTCAATGGATCGGAGGTTATTCCTCCTGGGAGACTATAAGATGTATGAGGCCACTGTCCTCCAAATATAGCTACAATTTTTATTATATCAGAGGAGATCTTTAAAGCATTCTTCCAATGTTTACCTGTAAACGGTCTATATTCCACAAATTTCTCAGAGGGATCTAATTTTAAAAAATCCGGCATAACAAAGAGGTAGAACCACTTTATATGATTTTGAATTATTTCACTACACTGTGTTAACTGCCTTATTATCTTTGCTTTTTGAGTTACTTCTATATTAAAGCCATTTTCTCTGTATAAATTCTCTATTGCATTTACATTTGCAGTAAGATGAGAATGTCCACATATCCCACATATTCTTGGTGTAATCACCAAAGTATCTAACAGATCTTTTCCTTTTAGTATATCCTCAAATCCCCGGAAGTTGTAAGCTGTTATGAAAGCATCTTCAATGACTCCGTTCTTATCCTTTTGAAGTTTTAGCTCTACTTCTCCCTCTACTCTATTTAGCGATAGATTACTAATCTGCTTCTTCAAGTTTTCCCTTCAACCTATGGTTTGTAAATGTTTTTGCAACACCGGATAGCATTATATAAGCTCTCTTTGACACACCTAAAGGGACTTCTTCCGGAATACCTATATTAAGTTTAGTCTCAAAGTATTTACCTCTCAAAGGAAAATCAAACTCAGTACATCCTATACATGGCATACCTGCTCTTGTTTTTGAAGATTTATCGTTCCAAAGTATCTTATTACAGCTAGAGTGGGTCAACGGTCCTCTACATCCTAAATAGTAGAAAAGACAGCCTTCCTTAGTTCCAAACTCTTCCGCTTCAACCTTCCATTCAAAATATTGATTTCTCGTGCAACCGTCATGGGTTAGATACATATAAAAATCTTTCGGCCGTTGAAGACTGCCCAATTTAAGATCATAACCGTAAGATAGAGAAAGGACAGTTTTAATTATCCATTCAGGATGGGCAGGACAACCGGAAATATTTATAATAGGCATACCAGATTTTGTAGTAAAATCTCCCTCAAAAAATCCGTTTCTTTGGTTAAATCTAAAATTTAAACCTACAACATCCTCACTATATAGAGCTGGAAAATTTCCAAAAGAGGCACAGTTACCAACTGCTATAATGTATTCTGCAATATTTTTTAAATTTTCTAAAATTTCGTAGATATCAAATCCCTGAAAGTAAACTTTAGTTTTCTTCTTACTTACTGCACCTTCTACTATTAAAAAATCTAATTTTAATTTTCCTTCTAAGATATCTTTATAAATATCCTTAAACTCTCTGTCATAAGTTAAAGCTGGATGAAAAAGAATGTTTACACTATTTAAAAAAGCATCAAAAGATAAAGAACTAGAAGATAAAAAAGAGTGGCTGTTACCATTACATGTTAATCCGGATATCCATATCAAACTTTTTCGTCTGACTTTAAGGCTCTCCAAATGTTTTCTCCTATCTCATTTGCATACTCTATCGGATTTTTAGGTAGGATACCTTCACCTTTTAAAAAAACAAGTCCTCCCAAAGGTCCCATAATTGTAACAAAAGCCGGGAAGAAATCCTGCTGTCTAAAATCACCTTTTCTTGCACCTTCTTCTAAGAACAACATAAGCTCTGTCACTACTTCACCTACACATAGAAATCCTTCACAACCTTCAGAAAAAACCTCTCTGTTTGAGAGAAATATTCTCAAAAAATAATCTATTAACTCCGGTCTTTCCTGTGCTATCTCAATAAACCTTCTTACTATTAAAAACACCTTTTCTTTTGTGGATACATCCATCTGAGATATCTTTCTTATCTCTTCTCCAAGTATTGAAGAAGAGTATTGCATTATATACTTTGCAAGATCCTCTTTAGACTCAAAGTAGTTATAGAAGTTTCCTACACTCATTCCAACTGCTTCTGCTATATCTGGAATAGTTGTGTTATAAAAACCTCTCTCAGAAAAAAGTCTAGAGGCTACTTTTACTATCTCCTCTCTCTTTTTCTCTTTCAATAACTTTCTAACCAAACTATCACCCCATCATTTCCTTTTTAAATAAAATATATTTTAGCCATTTATCCATACCTTCGCCACTTTTTGTTGATAAGAGTATTATATCTGCCTTAGGATTTATTCTCTTTAAATCTTTTTTAACATTCTCTATACTGAAATCAAAATAAGGTAGTAAATCGATTTTTGTGATTAAAACTATATCCGCTGCTGAAAACATAACGGGATACTTTGCAACCTTGTCATCACCTTCTGGAACAGATAAAAGAACTACGTTAAGATGAGACCCTACATCATAAGAAGCTGGACATACAAGATTACCAACATTTTCTATAAAGATTACATCAAGATTATCTAAAGGTAAATGGTGTATTCCCTCAT
Organism: Hydrogenothermaceae bacterium; assembly: GCA_026418455.1. GTDB lineage: Bacteria > Aquificota > Aquificia > Aquificales > Hydrogenothermaceae > JAOABC01. The sequence goes on along the minus strand of JAOABH010000004.1, from coordinate 305,621 downwards.
GGACCATAAATGCATCAAGGTGACAGGCTTGTCCAGTAGTTATCTGATAAGCAGGAACTCCTTTCTCTTTAATCCTTTCTGCATCTTTATTTGTTTCGAGATCTCCTTCTATCACTCCTATTTTTAACTTTCCATCAACTAATTCTATGGTTTTTTCTAAAAGTGTCGTTTTGCCTGCTCCCGGAGAACTCATAAGATTTATTGCAAGAATGTTATGTTCCTCAAAATGTTCCCTGTTACTTTGTGCCTGTCTGTCATTGGCATCTAAAATCTTCGTTAGAACCTCTACAGTTTTCCTATCTTCCATTGCAGGATTAAGATGGTCGTGATGATGATGGTGATGATTACTGTCTTCATGGTGATGATGGCTTATTGAACATCCACAATCTTTACACATGTAAGCCTCCTTAAACTTTAATATTAGCTGTTTTGGTTAATTTTGCAAATTTTACTCCGTTTAATCCGGCGATCTGATTTGATATCTCTATAATTTTATCTGCTTTACCTTTGAGTATAATTGTTTCTAAACAGTTATAATGATCAAGATGTATATGTGTAGAACACATTATGTTTATATAGTCATTGTGCTGGATATCTACCATCTTTTGAGATAACTCTCTTCGGTGGTGATCATAGATAATAGTTAAAACCCCTATAACTTCATCTTCAGATTGCCACATATCATCTACTATCTGCTCTCTCAGTATATCTCTTATAAATTCAGACCTTGATGAGTAGTTTCTATTTACCACCTGATTGTCAATATATTCTAAAAGATCAGTAGGAAGTGTTATAGACACTCTCACTAAATCTTTCTCCATCTTTACCTCCTATTCCCAGTTGTGAATATGAAAATGTGAATGGATCAAGCCATTATGCCTGTGTTTATGTACATGAACCAAATTTGCCTCTATAAGTAGTTTTTCATCTTTCAAAAAGATATCTATATCTCCATCGTAAAGAATTCTATGATTTTCTCCAAGAACTACCACTCTATTACCAAGTTCCGGAGCTATACTTAGATTATGTGTAGTTATTACCATCGTTAGATTTAAGTTTTGTAAAAAATCTATAAGCCATCCTGTTGCTCTTGGGTCTAAATTTGAGGTAGGTTCATCAAGAAGTAAGACTTTTGGCTCTATCGCAAGTATAGATGCTAAAGCTACCTTTTGTTTTTCTCCCCCACTTAACTCGAAAGGTGATGTATTTAAATATTTTGTAATACCAAACATCTCTGCCCAATATTTTACCCTCTCTTCTACATCACTAAAGTTAAACTGTTTAAGTCCAAAAGATATCTCATCATAGACTGTTGGATTAAATAACATAACGTCTGGGTTCTGAAATAACATTACAACTTCCTTTCTGAATATTTTTCCATTCTTCTTTAAAAAGTTTTTATCTACTTTTTGCCCATTATAGATATATTCTCCAGATGATGGAAACATAAGACCATTTAATATTTTCAATAACGTGGTTTTTCCGGTACCATTTACTCCTATTAATATTATTTTTTCCCCATCCTCTATATGTAAAGATATACTGTCTAAAACTGTCTGCTTTTCATTTTTATAAGTAATCTCTTTAAGGTTAATCATTAAAAAAACCCCTTGATCTCATTCCATCAGATATATCTTTTACATTTTTAGTGGATTTATCAAAGAAAAACTCAAAAACTTTACCGTAGAAATTTAAGTAATCACTAAATTTTAACTCTTTTACTGCTCTTGTAGTTAAAGCCATATTAAACTCTTCAAAAAGTTTCTTATAAGTTAATATCTGACTGTATGATAACACAAGTAATGTAGTTAAAGTTTTAGAAAAAGACAGTGCTTTAAATAAATTTATTTTTGAGGTAATAAAAAATGTTATATATGTGAGGACAATAACTCTTAAATTTATGAGTAAAAGATAGTCTTTGTCAAAACCATTAATAAAAATATAAGAAATGGATACAACACTGTTAAACAGTAAGATGGAAAAGATAGATTTTTTCAGTAACCTATATAAATCTTTCAAAGAAAAAATTGAAAAAAATAGAAAAACTATAAGATAAAATCCAATGTTATGAATAGAAGTTATAAGAAAAACAGTTAATATATACACAGTTAAAAGATATCTGTCATACATCTGTAAGTCCCTTAGATTTTAATACTTTATAGATAAAAACTGTATATATACCTTCTATTATACCTGCAAAGAGATGAGGGATTACAACAGCCGGAACTGCTATACTAAATCCAAATGGAAAAAAGAGAGGCTTTCCAGCTGTATCATGAGCAATTATAGGTTGAAGGCCTAATGTAAAACCTATAAACAGTGCAGATAGATTAAGAGATAACCAGCCAGATATAAACAAAGCCATATATTGATTTAGAAATCTTTTTAAAATGTTAAAAGTGTAGTATGAAGCTATACTACCTATAAATGCTATACCTATACTGTTTACAGGGAAGGATGTTATTCCCCCTTCACCAAAGATAGCGGCTTGTATAAAAAGTACTATTGAAACACAGACAAAGCTAACCCAGTATCCCAATAAAACTGATAATATAGTTATACCTGTTATATGGACAGATGTTCCTCCTGGTAGAGGAAATGTTATAGACATTAACACAAAGGATAAAGCCGATAGAACTGAGAGAGTTGCAAAACGCTCTCGTCCTAAGTTATCTTTTAACTTATTAAAACCGTAAGCAATCAAACCTATATCAACTATATACATCGGTATATAAACTTGCGGAGCTATAAATCCATCAGGTATATGCATCATAACCCCCCTAAAAAAGAGCAGAGAATGTTATTATAAATCTGTATCTTTCCTTACCTTCTCCCCCTTGTTGGGTAGATTCCTCATTTAACTTTTTCCAAACGGGAACTTTTATACCAACTCCCAAGGATGTGCTTTTATAGTACAGTCTTCCCCCTATTATTCCATATAAAATCTTTCCACCTGACCCTTCAGATTTAACACCATCTTCCTTATCTCTTTGGTTATACTGGAAATTTGCTTCCAAGAGAGTATCAAATCTTAATTTCTGCTCCGGAACTGTTAAAGTTCTATAGGCAATTGCCGTATTAAATCTAAACTCATCTCCATATTTATACTTTTTGTTCGTTCCATCTGGATTTTTGTAGTTATAACTTTTTTCGAAAAATTTTGTGTAATTTGTATCAAAAAGTAAGGTTAATCTTGGGAAACTGACTAACTGTTTTGTTGCAGTTTGACCTATCAAAAGATAAGGTTTACCAAAACCTGTAGCCATATCTGCTTCGAAATCACCTCTAACTTTATCAACTGTAGAGCCATTATAATCTCCCGTAGGTAACGAGAAACCGAAGTATGTTGTAAAATGCCAATCCATCATATCATCAAGGCTTTTTTTTTAGGAATAAACTTAAATCCTCTATCGTACTTATACCCTAAAACAGCCATAAAGGATATATCTGCAAAACCGGATGAAGTAAAGTTATAAAAACCTGAGTTTGGATCATTTGCCACCTTTGATTTTATCTCTTTTTTTGTATAGTAAGGCACAAAAGCATAGAGAGATAAGTATGGTTTCAATCCGTATCCTATCCCATACATCCAGAATTGATAATTATCTTTTTGATCTGGGAATTTATCCCAGCTATACTTTTTCCATTCAACATAATCCAATTTTCCATAGAAAAGCCAGCTACCTTCCGGAAGTGTGGCACTGCTTGATGTTTCCAAAGATGCCCCAGGACCTTCTAATCCTGCTGCTCCTAAAGAAGCAACTCCATGGTGAGCAAATGCAAAAGACGGAAGAATTAATAAAACAGATAAAAGAGAAAACTTCTTCATGAAATCTTACCCCCTTTTCTTAAAAATTGATATAAGACCGAAGATTCCAAAGATAATTCCTACACCGGTTATAACTTTACTAAATTTCTCATATACAGAACTACCTTTTTCAGTATATCCACCCTTATTTACTTCTATTACTATATTTTTGCCGTGTCCATCTTCTGAGTAAACTTTAACCAGCCATTTACCTGCCCTATCTGGAATAAAAATCACTCTTCCAAGAGCATCTGTCCTACCTACCTGGAAAGGAACTTTTTCACCTTCTCTATATATCTCAAAATTTTCATAAGAAAACTTTGAACCATCTGGAAAGAAGAACCATATAACTACGGTTTGCCCTGTATTTTCTAATTTATACTGTAAGTCATGAGCAAAAGAAAAGCTGAGAGATAAAAGTAGAGAGATAATAATCTTCAAAATCATAACTACTTGACCTCAAAGTTAAGGATTGATGTATAGATAATACTGTCAGCTTTTACTCCATCCGACTTAATTTTATAAGAAGTAGATATATACTGCTGGTAAGGATGCTTTATCCTGATATTTATCTTTCCTTCATCATCTGTAGTTCCTATAGGTTTCCCGTCATAAGCAACAATCACATCTTTTAAAGGTTTTTTACCATAAGTTACCAAAACAGTTAATTTTTCTCCCACATGAATATTAAAAGGATTTTGAAGTGGACTTATTTCAAGGTTATCGGTTAATGGTGTATCAATAAAACTGCTTAATTTTTTTATAGATTCAAAAGATTGCCAACTTTCAATTGGCATGTTAACTTTATTCTTTGGAAGATTTTTAAATCCATAAGGTGTTTTTGTCCAGTATCCTGTTGAAAAAAGAATATATAACAGATCACACTTTCCGACTATTTTAAAAGGATACACTTTTTCTACTTTTACATTTTTCTCTTTTCTCTGATGGTCAAAACACTTAACATCTAGGACATTCTCCGGAGAGTATTTTACAAACTTATCTTCACCAACTTGAGGATTAAGATGACCGTATAGAAGCGTATAGCCGTTTTCACTCTCCTCAATCCATAATTCGTGAGAAAAACTAATGTTAAACAAAAGAAGTAAGGCAAGAACTAATTTTTTCATTTCGTCCTCCGTATTACTAATTTTAAATTAGTAATAATATACTAATGAATATTTATTCAGTTGTCAAGTAAATGATAAAAATATACCTTTAAATCACTTTTTATAAAAAACTTGACAATATTGCACTAAAGTTTTATATTAGTTTAGTAAAAAAACAAAAGGTGAAGTGTATGGCAGGAAAGAGAGATTACTATGAAGTTTTAGGTGTAAGTAGAAATGCTACACAGGATGAGATAAAGAAGGCTTATAGGAAACTTGCCAGACAGTATCACCCTGACCTTAATCCTAACAATAAAGAGGCTGAAGAGAAATTTAAAGAGATAAGTGAGGCGTATCAAGTTTTATCGGATCCAGAAAAAAGAAAAATATACGACCAGTTTTGTCATGCAGGATTAAGTGGTTCAGCAGGATCTGATTTTGGTGGATTTGGAGGTTTCTCAGGTTTCGGCGGACAGAGGATAGATTTAGAAGATATCTTTGAAGATATATTTGATATCTTTGGTGGTGGAAGAAAAAGCCAGAGAGAAAGCAAAAGAACTTCCTATAAAAGAGAAGATGGAACTGACCTCTATCAAACTTTAACTATATCCTTAGAAGATGCCTATAATGGAAAAACAATCACAACAGAAGTTCCAAGGTATGTAATCTGTGATGCCTGTGGCGGAACTGGAGTAAAAGCTGGAAGTAGCGAGAGAGTTTGTCCTACCTGCGGAGGTAGAGGAGAGATATACCAAAATCTTGGTTTTATTAGGATGTCTCAAACCTGTCCTACCTGTAAAGGAGAAGGTGTGTTAAGAGAGCCGTGTGATGTTTGTGCTGGAAGAGGTTTGGTTATAAGAAAAGAGGAAGTAAAGGTCAGAATACCTCCGGGAGTAGATAACGGCTCAAAGTTAAGAATTCCAGGTAAAGGACATAGTGGAAGATTTGGAGGTGTTCCGGGAGACCTATGGATAATAATAAACGTCCAACCTCACTATCTGTTTGAAAGAAAAGGAGATAATCTATATATAAAAGTAAATTTATCAGTATGGGAAGCAATATCAGGAACAGAGATAGAAGTGCCACATATAAGTGGGAAAACAGAGAAAGTAAAGATTAAACCAGGAACTCAACCAGGAGAATTAATAAGAATACCAGGAAAAGGTATGCCAAAATTAAAAACCTCAGGATACGGAGACTTTATAGTTATTACAAATGTAGTGATACCTTCCGAAGATGAACTTTCAAAAGATGCTAAAAAATGTTTATCAAAACTCAAAGAAGACCAAAAAATACAAACAAGGTTTGAAAAACCTGAGTAAGAGGTGATGTTCCATGAATAAAAAAGGTGATAAGAAGAAAGAGCCTGTATATATGATAGGTGCAGTTTCGAGGATGTATAAGATACATCCACAAACTTTGAGATTATACGAAAAAGAGGGGCTTTTAGTTCCTTCAAGGACAGAAGGTAGAACAAGATTATACTCAGAAGAAGATTTGGAGAAACTTGAGTTTATACTATTTTTAACGAGGGAGCTTGGAGTTAATCTTGCAGGAGTGGATGCTATCCTTAGGATGAGATCACAGATGACGGAACTTCAAAACCAGATAGAACAGTTATTAGATTATATACAGGAAGAGATAAGAAGGAGATTTTCAGAAGATACAGAGGCACAGAAAAACGCATTGGTAAAAATACCACATATACAGATTATGAAGATAGAAGATTACATTTACGAAAAGTACAAAAAGGGGAAAAATGAAGAATGAAAAAGTTTATATGTCAGATTCCGGAAAATTTATTTGAGATATTTGTAGTAGAACTAAATGGATACGGTTTTGAGATATTAGGTAGAGAAAACCAAGAGGTAAATTTTGCAATATATGGCCAAGATGAAGAGTTTGAAGATATAAAACAGGTGATAGAAGCCATCTTTGAAGATATAGGTAACGGAAAAATACAAAGGATAGAAGATATAAAAGAGGAAGATTGGGAAGAAAAATGGAAAGAGAACTTTAAACCTATACAGGTTGGAAAATTTATCATTATTCCGGAGTGGGAGATTTATGAAGAAAAAGATTTTATACCTATAAAGATAAAGGTTTCAATGGCTTTTGGAACAGGTCTTCATCCTACAACAAGACTACTACTTAAATTTATTCCTGATTATATAACTTCCGAAGATACAGTTTTAGATGTGGGAACAGGAACAGGAATACTTGCAATAGCCTCAAAAAAAGTGGGAGCAAAATCTGTCGATGCATTTGATATAGACCCAAGAGCTGTTGAAGAATGTAAAATAAACGCTTGGGAAAATGAGGTTGATATAAACTGTTTTGCGTCAGATATAAATGATAATCTACCTAAGCATGACATACTGTTATCAAACTTACAGATGGATATATTCAAAGATAGATTTGATATTTTAGCAAAGAAATTTAAAAAATACTGGCTTGTAAGTGGAATATTTAAAGAAGAAGAGAAGGAAAAAATATTAAAGATGGCAGAAAAAAATAATCTCCAACTGGTAAAAATAGATAGTATGTCAGAGGAAGGAAGAGATGATTATATCTGGTATGGATTTGTATTCAAACATAACTAAGTATATAGACCACTCTATACTTAAACCACAGTTAACTTATAAAGATATAGAAGAAGAGTGTCAGTTAGCCACTAAATATAAATTTGCTTCTGTATGTATAAATCCAGCTTTTGTTAAGTTTGCTTTTGAAAGAGTTAAAAACTCTCCTGTCAAAGTGTGTAGTGTTGTTGGATTTCCTCTTGGTTTAAACAAAATAGAGATAAAAGTAAAAGAAGCTTTAAAAGCTATTGAAGATGGTGCAAAAGAGCTTGATATAGTATGGAATATAACAGCTTTTAAAAGTAAGGATTATGATTACATAGAAAGAGAGCTTAAAGAGATAACATCACAGACAGAAGGTGTAGTTAGAAAAGTTATCATAGAAACAGGATTCTTAACAGATGAGGAAAAAATTTTAGCTGTTAAGATTTTAGTAGATTATGGAGTTGAGTTTGTAAAAACAAGTACAGGTTTCAACACATCTGGAGCTACCATTAACGATATAAATGTTTTAAAAGAAGCCTCTCAAGGTAAAATAAAGATTAAAGCCTCCGGAGGCATAAGAGATTTAGAAACATTTATGAATATGATAAGCTCCGGAGCAGAAAGGATAGGGACAAGTAGCAGTTTGAATATTATAAATGAATACCTATCTAAAAACCTTTAAAGAGAAACTTCTGTTCCTACCCCTTCTTTTGTAAATATTTCAAGTAAAACACAGTGAGGTAATCTTCCATCAATTATATGAGCCTTTTTAACACCATTTTCAACGGCTTCTATACAAGCCTTCATCTTAGGTATCATTCCACCTTTTATAACACCTTCTTTTATCAATCTATTTATTGTAGCAATATCTATTGAAGAAACGGTTTTTCCTTCTGCATCTTTTAAACCTTCTATATCTGTCAAGAATATAACTTTTTCTGCTTTTAAAGCTGATGCAACAGCAGAAGCTACAAAATCTGCATTTATATTGTATGCATTTCCTTCTTCATCATAACCTATCGGAGCTATAACAGGAATGAATCCTCCACTGTCTAAAAAGTTTATTATCTCCGGATTAACCTCAACAACCTCTCCAACATGTCCAAGGTCAAGAAGCTCAGAAGGTCTAAACTCTCCCATACTTTTAAAATACTCTTCTGCATCTAACTTTTTAGCTTTTATTAGATTCGCATCTTTTCCAGTAATACCAACAGCTCTGACGTGTCCCTCTCCCACTTTGTTTATAAGTTGAACTATAGATTTATTTACAAGTCCACCTAAAACCATCTCAACTATATCCATAGTCTCTTTATCTGTAACTCTCAATCCACCTACAAATTTAGACTCTAATCCCATCTTTTTAAGATAGCTACCTATCTGTGGACCTCCTCCATGGACTATTACCGGATTTATACCGATAAACTTAAGCATAACTATATCCTGAGCAAAAGCATCTCTTAAATCTGCTTTATCCATAGCATTTCCACCATACTTAATAACGAAAGTTTTACCTCTGAAAGTAGATATGTAAGGAAGTGCTTCTAAAAGTATTTGAGCTTTTTCAATAGCTTTCTCCAACTTACTCCTCCGTAATAAATTCTTTTAAAAAGTCGTAAAGTTCCTGATTAAATTGCAGTTCAACCCAGTATGTTCCATCTTCATGTTCTATTTTTAATACTTTCCCGTTTTGTATAACAGATATTATTGTAAGTCCCTTTGAAAAGTACCACTCATAATCCTGTGTTAATCCTTTCATATATAGTGTAAATCCACCTCTTCTCTTTGAAACTTTATAAACAGTTATGGGAGCTTTGTTTATAATATCATTTTCTTCCCATTCGTATGTAGTTACATCTGTTGCTATACCTTTTATATTAAACTCTTTTAGTTCTTCCATCTCTTTCTAACTCCTTAAACTCCCTGTATATTTTTTCTTTTCTCTCTTTTTCAAATTTTCCTGAAAACTTTGTTTCATATAGCTTATTTATTAGCTGAATTTTGTCTTTATGAAAAGATGAATAATTAAGTATTATATCCAAAAAATGTTTAGCTTTTCTATGGGTTAAAATAAGACCGTTTTTTGTTATAGAGCCTCCAAATATATCTTTAGCTTTGAGAAGAATATCTCTTGATTTTATTTTTATCTTTATGTATGGATATATAGAGCCTGTTCTTTTATCTTTTTTTAGTGTTAGATAACCGCAGTTATCAAAAAGTGCAGAGATATATACCAAAAAATCCCTATCCAACTCCACCTTCCATCTGTTTAATCTCTTTCAAAAGCTCATCTATCATCTCTTCTTCACTAACTCTTTTGATAGGATTTCCCTCTTTAAAGAGAATTGCAGATTTATATCCACAGGCAAGTCCTATATCTGCCTCTTTAGCTTCTCCTATTGCATTTACCACACATCCCATTATTGCCACTTTTATAGGTAGTTTTACGTCTTTCAACTTCTCCTCAACTTCTTTTACCACTTTTGGCAGATCAACCTCTATTCTTCCACATGTAGGACAGGAAATTATCTCTATCCCTCTCCTTCTTAATCCTAAGGAAGCAAGTATGTCGTAAGCCACTTTTATTTCTTCCTCCGGAGGAGCAGTTAATGAGACCCTAACAGTATCTCCTATACCCATATAGAGAAGTATCCCAATTCCAACAGCAGATTTTACAGTACCTTTTCCTGAAGGTCCTGCCTCTGTTATACCTATGTGAAGAGGTATATCTGTTTTTGATGCAAATATTCTGTTTGCTTCTACATTCTCAAGCACATCTGAACCTTTAATAGAGACCTTAAAGTTTGTAAAACCTACCTTTTCAAAAAATTCAGACCAGTTTAATGCACTTTCAACCAAAGCTTGAGCAGAAGGATAGCCGTACTTATCTAACAATCTCTGTTCTAAAGAGCCAGAATTTACTCCAATTCTAACTGCTATATTTTTCCTCTTACATTCCTGTAATATCTCTCTAATTTTTCCTTCATCGTTTATATTCCCTGGATTGAGTCTTATTCCATGTATTCCACTCTCAAGTGATAAAAATGCTATTCTTGGGGAAAAATGTATATCTGCTATTACAGGTATAGGTGAATTTTTCACTATCTCAGGTAAAGCCAAAGCGTCTTCTTCTCTTGGGACAGCAACCCTGATAATCTCACAACCAGCTTCATAAAGTCTATTTATTTGATTTAAAGTGGATTCTATATCATGGGTCTTTGTATCTGTCATAGATTGAACTACAATTGGAGCATCATCTCCTATCTTAACGTTTCCTACATATACTGCTCTTGTTTTTCTTCTTTCTATCATTACTCTCCTATTATCAAAATATCTCCCGGTGATATATTTTCACTTTCCAATCTATTCAATCTTTTTATAGCTTCAACTGTTGTCCCAAATTTTCTTGCAATACTGTATAGTGTATCTCCTTTTTCAACTTTGTAAAGATGGCTTTTTGTAGCAGTTTTGACTATCTCTAACTTTTCCTCCTTTTTAGGTTCTTCCTTGTTCATTATAGTAAGAATTATATTATCCTCTTTTTTGGGAAATTCAGGTTTTGTAGTATCTGGATTTGGTTGTTTTATTGTAGCAGTTTTTACAGGTGCAGGTGGAAGATAGATATATTTTTTATTAAATGTGATATCTAATTTTGGTATGTTTATATTGACACCTTGGAAGGCTATTCCTCTTTTGAGATGTGCATTGTAAAATTTAAGTATATCTACATCTATTTTATTTTCAGATGCATAATCTTCAATATTTACCTCTCTATCAGCAGGTAAAGTTAAAACATCGTATATATTTGAGTTAATATTTATGCCATATTTTGCCGGATTTTTAGAGATTAACAATACAGCAAAAAATCTTGGAACATACTCCATAGTTTCCTTAGGAAGAGCATATTTTATATCTGAAAAGTTATAACTTCCTGTAATTTCTGCTCTTTTCTGGATACATTTTTCTCCACAGTTGTATCCAGCTATTGCAAGCTCCCAGCTTCCAAACATATTGTAGAGAGTTTTTAAATACTTGGCTGCTGCAACAGTTGATTTATAGGGGTCTCTTCTCTCGTCTATATATTCATCTATTCTTAAGCCAAATCTTTTTCCGGTAGATGGTATAAACTGCCATATACCAGCTGCATTTGATGGAGAAGTAGCATATGGATTAAAGCCACTTTCCACAACTGCAAGATAGGCAAGCTCCTCTGGGAGTCCTTCTTCTCTAAAAACTCTTTTAACCATAGGTAAAAAGTAATTTGCTCTATTAAAGGCATTTTCTGTAAAATACTTTTTGGTTGTGGTGTAGTAGTTTAAAAAATACTCTATATCTTCATCATCTGGAATTTTGATATTCAGAGAGAAAGCTTCTTTTAGAAGGAAATTTTTCTCTTCTTGATTAAGTTGATAGTTTATAAGTTTTGCTATCTGAGACCCATCTTCTGGATTTGTATCTATATTTTTTGAGTTAAGTTGCTGGGAGTTATTAGATGGTGGTGTTTGTTTTGGACTATCTAAGGTAACTTTATGAGGAGATTTATACTCTTTTTTAGTATATGAATTTTTTGGACTGTCTTTTACAGTAACAGAACAGGAACTTAAAAACACCAAAATAAAAGTAGTCAATAGAAGTTTAATATACATAACCTACCTTCCAAGGAAGAGAATCTACTACTATCTTTCGTCTTCCAATGCAGAAACTTTAGAAGTTATAGCATCTACCTGTTTATGTTCTTTTATAGAGTTTGTGTTTTCATCTATATAAACAAGGTCTATTTTATAGTTTTTAAGCTCTCTATCTTCCACATGGGCATAAGAGGCTATTATGATGATATCTCCATAATGTCCTAATCTTGCAGCAGCACCGTTTAATATACACTCTCCTCCGTATCTTATGCCAGGTATAACATAGGTAGAAAATCTCTGTCCATTGTTGATGTTATAAACTTCTATCTTTTCAAAAGGAACTAAATTAGCAGCCTCCATTATTGCTTCATCAAGAGTTAAACTTCCTTCATAATGAAGGTCTGCTCCGGTTATTCTTATTCTATGGACTTTTGATTTTAACATCGTTCTATACATTCTCCGGACTCTCCTATAGGTTTAATTAGCACCTTAATCTAAAAAAATTATATCACAGCCTGTTTTTTTAATTTTAGATAAAAAGTCAACTTTTTCAATATTTGAAAATCTTAGTCTGTCGATCTCAGATTTTAGTGGCTTTTTTGAGACAAAATCTCAATGGATTTTTAGGCAAAATTTGGATTTTAACCTACAGTATCAAGGATTTGGCGATGTCCAGGGGTTTTTGCAAGATTGGAGGTCGACAGGAAATTAATTTAATTTGACAGGAGAGGAAAAATTTGTTATATTAAAATAAGCAAGATTTGATAAAGAGAATTTGGCAACCGAATAAGTAAATGTTTCAGGGGTTTTTAGCGTGCCTATGAGGAATTGAAACAACTCAGGTTTAGCATAGAATTCCACTTGTTCCCAAGAGTTTTTAGTGTGCCTATGAGGAGTTGAAACTAGCTGTTTCATCGCTGAATTGTATACCATCGATTCCGTTAGTTTTTAGCGTGCCTATGAGGAATTAATACAAACGTCAAATTTTTGACACAATATATTTTTTTGCATTACAATATAGTCACATAATAGTTATATATATCTGATAGAGGGTTAATATAAGTGAGATTAAAATTGACTTTAAACTCAGATAAGGAGTTTATAAAACTTCCTCTACACTATAACACCACTATACAAGGTATGATATATAAAAATCTTCCCAAACCACTTGCAAAATTTCTACACGATTCCGGATTTTTCCACAACAACAGACCATTTAAACTATACACTTTTTCAAAAATAATCTCTCCTTACTATAAAATATTCAATGACATAAAAACGATCACATTTAAAACCCCGATAACCATCTACATATCTTCTGCAATAAAAGAAGTTGCAAAATCATTCGGAGAAACATTTCTAAATAAAGAAATTATAAATCTTGATAAAAACAGCCTTTATATAGAAAGCATAGAAGTTTTAGCACCAATCAATATAAAAACTTCCACATTTAGAGTAAGAACACTTTCACCAATAACCACCTACCAAACACTGGAAAAAGAAAACTCAAAAAAATTTTACAGATTTTATAACCCATCAGATCCTATGTTTAATTACTTAATAAAAGAAAATATAAGAAGAAAGTATGAAGTTATCACTTCCAAAAATTTAGAAGATTTTAATTTTGATATAAAACCTATTGATAAAGTTCGTAAAGCTCTTATAAAGTATAAGGATTTTACCATAGAAGCTTATGATGGAGAATTTGAGATAAATACAGATCCGGAAATTTTTAAAACTGTATATGATGCTGGATTAGGTGCAAAAAACTCCCAAGGATTTGGAATGATAGAGGTTATAAATGGCTAAAGAAAAAATAGAAGTAGTATTTAGAACTATAACTCCGTTGTGGACAGGTGATGCCTGGCAAGAAAACTGTGAAATTAGGCCCTCAAGCCTAATGGGTAGTTTGAGGTTTTGGTTCGCTTTCTATTGGAAAGTTATAAAAAACAAAGAAGCTGAAATTTTAGATCAAGTTATAGGTTTTCCTAAAGAAAACTTATCAGAATTAGAGAAACAAAAACAAAAAACTTTTCAAGAAATATTACAAAAAAATTTAGTTAGCAGCAATAACTTTGAAGAAGCAATTGATAATACTTTAAACGAATTACAGCTATCTGTCCCTTCAAGAATTTTTGGTTGCACTGGCTGGAAAAGTAGAGTAAAAATCGAAATTAAAAATTCTAAAAAGGTATATATAAGATTAAATGATCTTGACTTTAACTATCCACTAAATAAAATTAATAGAAATCTAAACAGCAAGTTTTGGATAAAGAAAGTTTTATTTAAAGATAATGAATTTATAAAGTTGTTTAAAGATGTAGAAGCTGAACTTCATGTTCCATCGTATTGGTGGGAAAATTATCTAAAAGAATTTTTTGAATTTTTCCAAGATAAAATCATTCTTGTCGGCGGTAAAAACTCATTTGGTTTCGGATTCGTTAATCTATCTATAAAACAAGATAATACAACAGAGATTAATACTGTAGAGATTTCTGATAAAAATGTAAACAATAAGCTGATCTTTAGCAAAATTGAAAACATTCCTTATACAGGAAACAAAGAAGTTCTCGGTTTTAACTTTAAATATTTCTTGAGAAAAAAAGAAAAAAGACAAGATAGAGAGTATAATTTTGGTATTAATAAAAAAGCTTCTAAAATATACGTGTCAAACCTTCTTAAAAATGATAATAATTCAATTTTTCTACTATTGTTAAATAATCCTTTTTCACAAGAAAAGGAAATCAATAAAAATATTTTTGATAAATATAAAAATTGGCTAATTAATCAAAGGGGCTCAGGTGATGGCTAAATATGACTTTTTTGCTGAAAAAATAGTGAATACTGAAGATGAAAAATTACCTTTCGATCATTATAGTTTCCTAAATTTAAAGTTTAGTAATCTTAACAAAAAAGACAATATCCTCAATAAATTTAAAGGTTCAAATTACAAGCTTTACAGAAGCTTTTTCGATAAAGATTTTCTGGCAGTTTGTAAAATATCCGGTATTTACCAAAATCTCAATGAATTGCAAAATCATATCAATAAGTTGCCAAAATATTCATTTGCCATATGGTTTGAATTTAATTTAGAAGCTCCGTATTTTTCAAAAGACGATGATGAGTTTTATATTATTCAAAATCCGGTGTTAAAAGAAAAAAACTTTAAAGTACCGATGATTAGAGGATCTGGTTGGAAAGGTGCTTTAGCACACAGCTTTAGAGAACTTTTTGAAGAAGGAAATAATAAAGAAAAAATAGAGAGCTTTTTAAGAATTTTTGGAGCAGGGTCTGAAAGCATCAAAGCAATTGAAAGCTATATTCTAAAAAACTCAGGTAATTTAGAAAAAGCTAAAGAACAACTTCTATCATTTATGCTTTTTGAATTAGGATTAAAAGTGACAAAGGAAAAAATTAACGAGATAAAAAGCATCAACAATATCAATAAATTTATAGACACAATTAAAGAATTACTGTCTAAAAAATTAGAAACTCAATCTGATTTACCTACAGAATTTAAAACTCACAAAGGAAGAGCTATTTTTTATCCTACTTATTTTAACAGATTATCATTAGAAGTAATAAATCCACACGATAGAAGAAAAAGAGCCGGAACCAAGCCAATACATTATGAAGTTGTACCAAAAGAAACAAAAGGTATTTTTCAAATGATTTATATTCCTTTCGATGGAATTTTAAAAAATGATGAAATATTAAAACAAGAAATTAATGAAGATTTAAATAACTTATGCACTGCTTTAGAAAATCTGGCAAACAATGGCATAGGAGCAAAAACAAAACTTGGCTGGGGAAGATTTGAAATAGAAAACAAAAAAGTTTGCATAAACCAAAGTTTAGAAATTCCAAAAGGGTGGCAGAAATGTCAGGATTAGATTTAAATAGATTGGAAAATAATGAAGATGAGATTTTAAAAGCGGAAATAGGGGCTTTATTATTTAATCTTGGTAAAACGCATATAGGATTTTGGAGATATTATTTCCCAACGATTTACGATATTTATGATAATAACCATGAGATTCTTGGATTTAAAGCCTTTAGTAGTTATAAAAACTATTATGATCACAAAGATAGTTTAGGTAAGACTCCTTTTGAAGTTGAATTAGAAAAATATCATTTAAGAGACTTTGTTTTTAATAAACAAGTTGATCTCCCCTTTTTACAAGAAAAAATAGAATGGCAAGAATTTTTCAAAGGTGATGTTTCAAAAGAAGAATTTATCCAAAAAATATTTTTTAGAGGTTGTGAAAATATAAACTCTGGCATAGATAAAGGCTCTCCAAGAAATGACCAACAAATTAAACTTCGTTTATGGCTTTCAAAAGCTTTTGGTAGTTTTAAAAGATTAATAGAAGAAAAAGATTTTGATAAACGAAGAAGCTGTTTTTACCAAAATTTATATGATTTTTTAGATAAAAAAATTACTTCCAAGATCCAAATTGGCAAGATATTAGAGATTTTATAATTAGAGAAATTAAAAGCTGGTACTCGAATTTACTCAGCGACTCTCGTTTTCCTGTTAATGATGTCTCTTTATGGGATCAAGCTTACATGACTGCTTCCATGTTTAAAGCTGTACTATCACAATTAATCCTGGAAAATTGCCAACAAATAGGAAATCATAACTATTTTAAAAATCCATCTTCTATTAGATGGCGAATCTTGGGTATTCAATACGATAAATTAGGATTATCAGAAAAAGGTTATAAACTTGCTTCTATAAAATGGTATAGAAAGACGATAGAGGAAATTGATGAAGAAATTAAGAAAATTTTAGAAGTTGAGTATCCTATAGGCAATGAAATATATAGAGATGAAACTGGTATTTATTTTATAGTAGGAGAAGATTTAGGAAAAGATAATGGAGAATTTGCTTATTTAGATGAAGATCTAAAAAATATAGAAAATAAAATTGTAGAAGTCTTTAAAAATAAATTAGAGGGTGAGATTTGCCCTACAATTCTTATGACAAAAGCATCAAGAGGCTTGATGAATTTAGGCTTTTTACTGGAAAAAGCAAAAGAGAACTTCTTAAAGAAAAAAGTAATTAATAATGAATTAGAATTAAATATTAATAAAGCCATAGGAATCTGCCCTCTTTGTAAGATAAGGCTAATATATGAAGAAGATAAACAAAAAAATAACTCTCCTACAATATGCAAAACTTGTAACGAAAGAGTGCATCATAAAGTAGTAGAAACCTGGCTTGATAATCTAAATGGCGAGACTATATGGACTTCTGAGATAAAGGATAGTCAAAATAGAATTGCCTTAATTTCATTAAAATTTGAGCTAAAAGATTGGCTAAATGGGAATTTATTGAATAGTTTAGTGATGAGAGAAGAAGATTATGAAAAATATAAAAATGATATAAAGTTATTTATTATTTTATTTTTAACAAATATTGATCTAAAAAAAATTTTGTTAGAAGAAAAAGCAAAAGCATTGGAGATTAAATTAAAAAATATTGAGATTAAATTAAAAGAAAGAAATCTAGATAGTAAAGAAAAAGAAAGATTGATAAAGCAAAAAAAATCACTAGTTCCTATAAAAATTTTAACAGACAAATTAACTAAACTTATTGAAGAAATAAGGAATGAACATTGGTATAAGAAAAATCTTAGCGAGAATCTACAACAAATTCAAGGCTACACTAACACATTTGATGAATTAATTTCAGAAATAAATATAAAGGTAAATGAAATTAATGATATAGAAAGTACAGTATTAAAAATAAAACAAATCATTAATCCTTTCGAAAAATTATCTCCCGAAGCTTATAACGGTTGCAAAAACAATAATGAAACTTTTGATGATTATATTAGGCAAATATTCTTTGGCTCTATTATTGGAACTCCTTGGGAAGATTGGATAAGGGATAATGATATATTAAATAATGAAATAAACTGGCAAGAGGAAAAAATAGAATGGGATAAAATTACAGATGAAAATGATCCAGCTCTAGACCTCTTAGCAACTTTACTCTTACAACTTCTTTTAAGAAAAAACCCATCTCCAGCAAGACTTAGAAGAATATGGGAAACCACTGAAGAGTTTTTTGAAGATATTAAAAAAGATATATATATATATATATCTTAGAAATACCAGAATGGAGAAAAAAGAGGATTGTTTTTGAAGTTGATAAAAATGGGTTAGATATAAAAGTAGATATAAAAGAATCTGGCGAAGAGCTTGAAGGAGATGGTCTTCTGTTTTGGGCTAAGCCTGATGGTGATAAAGTTAAAATTTATTTGATATCTTCAATAGAAGATTTTATTGAAAAATTTGCAAAAGACCAAAAAGCTAAAGAAACTCTAAAGCAAAAATTAAGTGATAAAAATTTAAAATCAGTAGAGCTTAAAAATGAGTTTATAAATCTAACAAAAGATTTCAGTATAACATTGAAAAGATATTATGAGAAAGAAACTAAAAAGAATAATGAAACAATAACAACACTAATAAAAAACAATATCAGAAATTTTATAACCTATCAGCCTATCGCCTCTATCACAGATCCAACACCTATAAGCTGGCAATTTATTATACCAGCTGATAAAGTTCCAAATCTCATTGATAAAGTTATAGAAAGGTACAATGAAGCATTTAAGTATGTTTATGGAAAACTGCCAATACATATAGGGATAATCATTCAAAATTACAAAAAACCTCTGTATGTTGGTATAAATGCGTTAAGAAAAATTAGAAGAGATGTTGAAGATATAGATAAACTTTATGAAGAACAAAAAGTAAATAGCCTTTGTCATAAGTTAAGTAAAAAATTATCTTGTGAGAAATTTGAAGAGAAATGCAACGATTCACAAAACTTTTATTCACTATATTGGGATAATCCCAATGAAACAGAATATAACTTTTATATAAAACCTGATGAAAAATGGGAAGTCTGGATATCAACATTAGATAAATTTCCAATTAATAGTAGTGTAAAAATTATACCTAATACTTTTGATTTTGAGTTTATGGATGCTAATACAAGAAGAAATGATATTTATTATGATGAAGAAAAACATTACAAAAGAGCTTTTTATCTTAAATCAAATCGTCCTTACGAAATAGAAGAGTATTGGGATAAATTCAAAGCCTTTAGAAAGTTATTTAAAGATAGTAAAAATAGTTCCAAATTACACAAATTAATAAATATTTTTTATGATAAGCTCCAAAATTATGACAAAGGCTATATTCCGTTGTTAGCTTCAGCCATTATAAATATATTAGAGCTAAGGAAAGATAAACAAGCTCTAAAGTATATCCAATATATCTTCTCTTTAGAAGAAAACAAAGATATTTCTGATGAGTTAAATAATAAATTAGATGAAAGAAAATTACAGCTTTTTATAGATATGTTTGAGTTTTGGCATATTGCATTACAGGAGGTATAAGATGAGTAGTCAAGAAATAGTAAAAGAATTAAAAGTATTTGCACTTGCAACAGATCCAATATATATAGGGACAGGAGGCTATACAATAGGAAGAGTTGATAATACCATAGTAAGAGACCCAATAACCAATGTCCCAAAAATTCCTGGAAGCAGTCTTGCAGGAACATGGAGATATTATGTAGCTTTGGAGTTGCATAAATATTTCAAGGATGAATTTAGAATAGATAAAGATAAAAGAAAGAAAGAATTGGATACAATTCTTTCACAAAAAAACAAAAATGAATGGAAAGATTTATCAGAAGATGAAAGGCAAGAATTTTTACAACAAATATTTAATAGTAATTATAAATGGGTTCTTTTTGAGGGAAACAGATTTGCTGGGATAAAATGTGCAGGACAAGATGATGTTCCCAATGAAGAACTAAATCAAGAATTAAGCAATAATAAAACAGGACACTGCGGACAGTGTATAGTATGCAAAGGATTTGGTTTTTCTAAAAAAGATATAAGCTGGCAAGGACAGATATACTTTAGCGATTTAAACATTTTATTCTTTCCAGTTTTTACTATGGAAGGAACAAAATGGATTACTACAGCTTCAAAACTTAAAGAAATTGGAATAGATACAAGCGAGCCTAAAGATAATAAAATTAAAATTAAACAATCAGAATCTAATTCAGATAAAAAGTATTCAAACTTAGGGTGGCTCTATTTAGAAATAGAAGAAGGAGATCATACTATAGAAAAATTAGAGACTAAAGACTTTGAATTAAAACCACAAGATATTGTTATAGTTCCAGAAAGTTTGTTTTCACATATAGTAAATTCAAATCTTGAAGTTAGAACATCAGTTTCAATTGATCCTATCACAGGAGCAGCAAAAGAAGGAGCTTTATTTACAAGCGAGGCAATCCCGAGAGGAACAATATTCTATGGAAACATTAGGATATTTGATAAATCATTATTTGGAAATATGAATGATAAAGATAAATTAAAACCTATACCTACCATAGACGACCTAATATGTGCTTTATGTAGTAGCAAACATTTTTATGAAACTCTTGGAATTGGCGGAATGACAACAAGAGGATTTGGCAGGTTAAAAATAAATTTAGCTGACTCTACCAAAGAAGACAAAAGTAAAAAACAAAATGATAGTCAAGATAGTCAAGATGAATCTAGCAAAGGAGGAGCTTAAATATGACGACTGATAGCAAAAATTTAGAAACCTTAGCAATTAAAATTGCATATTATATAGTGAAGGAAATAAATAATTCCTCCAATAAAAGTAAGTTAAAAAATTTGGTGGATAAAGCCTTAGGTGTTTTGTCTAATGATGGAGTATATGCTTATTATGTTTATATAATATCTCAGAATAAGAAAGAAGTAGAGGAAATATTTTTAGATAAGTTGGAAGTTCTATTCGAATTGCTTGGAATTAAAGCAAAAAAAGAAGATATAGAAGATAAACAATTATATTTTCAAAAACTATCAGAAGATTTACATAAGCTCTTACTTTTTAAGCAAATATTAGAAAAAATACTTATATATGCAAGATATCATTTAAGAGCAATAGAGGGATAAAATGGGTTGGAGGAAATTGATTTTTAAGCAAAATCAACCTATTCATATAGGCTCAGGAAAATGGGGGGTAATCAAAGAAACAGAGATTTTTATATCTGGTCAAACAATGTGGGGAGCTTTGACAAATTTATATATTCTGAAAAACAAAGCGAATTCAAATAATATTGAAGAAATAAAAGGATATTTTAAGACAATCTCAAACTTTTTCCCAAGCTTTGATGGTAAAAATATACTAAAACCTCAATATAAAAATGGAGAGTTTTATTTAGGAGATTTTTCTGAGAGTAAATTTAGAGCTTATTTTGTGGATACATTAATTCAGACTGCTGTTGAACCTTTAAGTAGAAGAGCAAAAGATGAAAGCTTACATGAAATAGACTATATTTTACCTAAGCCAAAAAAAGAATTTCAAAATAAAAAAGAATTTAAAGAATTTAAAGATAATATCTATTGGATAGGTATTATAAATACAAATAAAGATAATTTTTTAGAAGAAGGTTTAAGAGTTTATGTTGGTGCTGACACAAGATATGGATATGGAGAGCTTGAATTAATAGAAATTACTGATCTGCAAGACAAATGTTTTTGGTGGATAAAAGAAAATGATAATATGGAAATAAGAATCGGAGAAAACTCACCATACTTTATTGAAATTTCCAATAATAGTTTAGGGTTTGAAGGTGAGGAAATTTTACTTGCCGAATTTAACTACTTACAAAACATTCCCAGTGTAAAAGATGCAAAATTTTTTATAAACGTAGGTAGTAAAATAAAAAAGATGGATAATAGTACCACAGTTAAATTAGAAAAAGGTAAGCTAATCTTTTCAGAAGAATAAATACATAGAAATATATAAATCTTTTCATTGCTTTTTTAGTATAAATTACATATAATTTTTTATAAGCTACCCTCCTAAAAGGAGAAAATTTTGGCACCTCGCAAAGAGGTGCCTTTTTTGTTGGAGAAAGATGGAAGATAGAGTTAAGAAAGTGAAATGGGCTTTTTTTGATGTTGATGGTGTGTTGACAGATGGAAAAATTATACTTGATAGTAATGGGAATGAGATAAAAAACTTTAATGTAAAAGATGGTATAGGTATATATATGTTAAGAGCTGCAGGTATAAAAACAGGAATTATAACTGGAAGAGAGTCCAAAGCTGTAGAGAAAAGAGCCAAAGAGCTGAAAATAGATATTCTTATACAGAACTCTTCTGATAAACTCAAAGATTATCAAAAACTAAAAGAAGAATATGGTTTTAGTGATGAAGAAGTTATGTTTATTGGAGATGATATTGTTGACCTTCCGATACTTATAAGAGTTGGATTTGCTGTTAGCGTTCCAGATGCTCCGGAAGAAGTTAAAGAAGTCTGTCATTACATAACAACATCAAAAGGTGGTTTTGGTGCTGTTAGAGAAGTGTGTGATCTTATCTTAAAAATTCAAGGTAAATATAACAAAATATTGGAGAGTTATCTAAGAAGATGAGTATAGATAGAGAGCGTTGGAATAAAAAATATTCGGAAGGTTTTATAGGGGAAAAAGAGCCGTCAGAGATAGTTGTTAAATATTACAATCTTTCACAGATAGGTAATGCTCTTGATATAGCAGCGGGGCTTGGAAGAAACAGTTTATTTTTAGCAGAAAGAGGTTTTAAGGTAGATGCTATAGATGTGTCAGATTTTGCAGTAGAGAAGTTAAAATCTCTTCATCCTAATATAAACCCAATTCATGCTGATTTAAAATCTTACAGACCTGAAGCAGAAAAATATGAACTGATAATAAATATAAACTTTTTGGAAAGAACTCTTTTTCCATACATCATAGAAGCTTTAAAACCGAAAGGAGTGTTAATATTTGAAACATTTTTAGAGGGTTCTCCTTCAAAAAGTAGTAGAGATTTTCTTTTAAGACAGAATGAGCTTTTATATGCTTTTTTACAACTTAATATCATCTACTATGAAGAAAAAGATGTTTATACCTGTAAAGGTGAGCAAGCAAGAAAAGCTTATCTGGTAGCTCAAAAAAGATGTTAAGTAAAGATATAAAGTTAATCTTATCTTTATCAATTCCAGCAGCTATCAGTAATTTTTTTGATATGATTCAGGTTATTGTTGATATGATAATGCTTGGAAGAGTTTCTGCTGAAGCTGTTGCAGCTGCTGGATTATCTATGCAATTTCTGGGATTTTTATATGCTATTATGGCTTTTTTCAGTGTCGGAACTTCTGCAGTTATATCAAGACTTATTGGTGCAAAACAGATAGAGGAAGTTTCTAAGGTAATTTTTTCATCTGCTGTTTTGGCTTTTTTTATGTCTATACCTTTTACATTAATAGGAGTACTTGCTCCGGAATATCTCTTTAAGTTTATGGGAGCTTCTGAATCCGTTATTCAAAACGGTGTTATATATTACAGTATAATATCTTTCACTATTCCGGTTGTCTTTATAGAGATGGTTATATACACCTCATTTAATGCAATCGGAGATACAAAAACACCTTTAAAGATTGTCCTTATAGCAAACATTATTAACACTATCCTTGATTATCTTCTTATATTTGGTAAATTTGGATTTCCACAACTTGGGATAAAAGGTGCTGCAGTAGCTACAGCTTTAAGTTACTTTATAAGTTTTTTTATATACATCTATGCCATAAACAAAAAAGTTAGAGTAATTCCTAAATTTGATATACACCAGATTAAGAGAGTTCTTAAAGTTAGTATTCCTGCTGGTATAGAAAGGACATTCACATATTTCTCCTTTTTAATATTTGTTAAGATAATTGCAGATTTTGGAACATATACATTAGCAGGATATCAGATTGGACTTAGGATAGAGGGACTTGCTTTTATGCCGGGATTTGGCTTTACGATAGCTGCAATGACATTAGTAGGTCAAAGTCTTGGTGCAAAAGACCCACAGAAGGCAGAAAAATTGGCTTTGGAAACGGCAAAGGTTGCATCTGTTTTTATGGGTATTATGGGATTATTTATGGTGGCAATTCCTGAGTATATAGCGATGATTTTTACAAATAATGAGGAAGTTATAAAAGAAGCTTCAACATACCTCAGGATAGTGGGGTTAACCCAGATACCTCTTGCAATAGGTTTTGTTTTAAGTGGTAGTTTGAGAGGAGCAGGTGCAACAAACATTACGATGTTAGTCAACAGTTTATCTCTCTGGCTTTTTAGGATTATTCCGGCTTACTTGTTTTCAAAGATATTCAAGGATGTAATCTGGGTATACTACGCTATGTTTTTGGAAACTTATGCCAAAGCTTTGATTTTATACTTTATATTTAAAAAAGGTAGATGGAAAGAAAAGGAACTTTAAATTACACCTCTTAATTTTGCTACTTTATATAATTTCTCTAATGCTTTTATGTATGAAGCAGTTCTGTAAGAAATATTTAAATTTTTTGATATAATATCAATCTCTTTATAAGCTGAGATAAGTTTTTCTTTCATGATGTTTTCTACAAAACTATCAGTTATATTCTGAATACCATTTCCTTTAAGCCATTCATAATAACTTACATAGACTCCTCCACCATTTGCCAAAATATCCGGAATTACCAATATACCCATTTGATTTAACATATTTTCAGCTTCTTCGGTTACTGGAGAGTTTGCTCCTTCTACTATAATTTTGGTTTTTATATTTTTAACATTATCTGAGTTTATTACATTCTCTTTTGCAGCAGGAATGAGTATGTCACATTCAAGTTCCAAAAATCTCTCTGTGTCTACTACTTTTACTGAATCTTTTGTCTTAGAAAGTCCAACCACAGTTCCATATTTATCTTTTGCTATAAGAACTTCTTCAAACTTTAACCCTTCTGGAGAGTATATACCTCCGTGAGAATCTGAAACTCCATAAATTTTATATCCCAAATCCTCTAATTTTTTAAATAAATGTGAACCTACATTTCCAAATCCCTGTATAACTATCCTAACTTCTTTATTCTTAAAAACATCTTGAATAACTTTATCAGTTAGATACCCTATCCCATATCCGGTAGATAACTTCCTGAACTCTATACCGAGTAATTCAGTTGATTTTCCGGTAACTATGGAATAGATATTCTTACCTTTTATTCTTGCATACTCGTCAAAGATTATATCCATATCCTTTTCTGTTGTACCAATATCTGGAGCAGGAATATCTGTTTTTTCATCTATAAAAATTGAAAGTTTTCTTATATACTCTCTCAGGATAAACTCTTTCTCTTCTTCTGTTAAATCTTTCACATCTAACCTTATACCTCCCTTTGAGCCTCCAAAAGGAATACCCAAAAAAGCATTTTTAATAGTCATTAAGGTTGCTAAACCAGATATCTCCTCTAAATCTACATCCCAGTAAACACGTATTCCTCCTTTATACGGTCCTAATAAGGAGTTGTGGAGCACTCTAAAAGCTTTAAAAACTTTCAGCTTTTTGTTGGCCTTAAATTTTATACTGAAATCTATTGAGTATTCGCTCTCGGCTAAAAGCTGGTAAAGATTCTCCTTTTCTACATCTTCAATAGGAAGGTAATTTATAGATTTTTCTATATATGCTAAAACAGATTCCAACATACTTTCCTTCATCATAAATCCTCAAAATTTAGTATTGCATTATTAAACCAAAAATCTAATTTTATTACTACTATGAAAATTTTAATTTATGGTTCATCTGGATTTATAGGTAGGTATGTGGTTGAAGTGTTAAAAGATAACACCCTTATTCTGCCAGTTAGAAATACAGAGAAAGCAGAAAATCTTTTTAAAGATTATGAAAACATCTATATAACACATTTAGATCAGTATAAACCCGGAATATCCATAGAGATGGAGAAACCGGATGTTGTTATAAATCTTATAGGAATTCTTAAAGAAGACCCTGATAGGGATATAACTTTTGAGAAAGTTCATTTTGAGTTTTCAAAGGAGCTTATAAATTCTGCCTTAAAATCCAATGTAAAGAAATTTATACAGATGTCAGCTTTAGGAGCCGATATAAACTCAAAAAGTAGATATCTCAAAACAAAAGCAATGGCAGAGCAATATCTTATAAACTCTGGTTTAAACTATATAATTTTTAGACCTTCAATAATAATGGGAAAGGAGCAGAAATTATTTCAAGATTTGAAAAAATATTCAAAGCTATCTCCATTTTTTCTTGCTCCTGTAGATGTAAAAGTTCAGCCTGTTCATGTACTTGATGTTGCAGAATGTTTTAAAAAGGTTTCTTTAGAAAATATAAGAAACGAGATTTTTGAGTTATGTGGCAATAGAGTAATCACCTTTAAGGAGCTTTTTGAGTTTGCTTTACTTTATATAGATACAACTCGACCTGTTATAGGAGTTCCTAAAAAGTTCTTTTTACCTTTAATTCCCATTTTTAGTTTATTCCCTGACCCTATAATGACATTAGACCAATACTATATGCTTGAAAAAGATAATGTGTGTAGTAAAAATTTTAGAGGAGTTAAAGAGTTGTTAGGTAAGGTTAGAGATGCTTTTAATATCTAAAGGCTACATAAATCTGAAAGCTCAATCTTCTCTGTTTTAACATCTCCCACAAGTAGATTTTTAAGTGTCTCAAATGAAGATGATTCATCTGTTATGAATATATGTCTTACACTGTTTTCTTTCAGATTTATACCTGTTTCCCTGATAAAATCAATAATTGCGTCTGAAGAATCTACTACATTTATATCAGGGTATAACTTTTTTATCACATCTTTCAAGACAGGATAGTGAGTACAACCAAGTATAAGTGTATCTATATTTTTATCAACAACATCATCAAGATATTTTTTAACTATAGCTTCTGTAATCTCTCCCTCTATCCAACCTTCTTCTACAAGTGGGACAAGGAGAGGACAAGCTTTCTGGAATACTTCCACTTGAGGATTTAAATTTTTTATAGCATTTACATAAGATCCACTTTTTACGGTTGCCGTTGTTCCTATCACACCTATTTTGTTGTTCTTTGTAGTCTTAACTGCAGATAATGACCCCGGTAAAACTACACCTACAACGGGGATAGGTAAAATTTTCTTTAAAACATCGTAAGCATAGGAAGAAGCAGTATTACAGGCAATAACTAATGCATCTATGTTATAGTTATGATACAGATAACTTCCACATTCAACAGAGTACCTTATTATAGTCTCTTTTGATTTGTTTCCGTAAGGAACCCTTGCAGTATCTCCGAGATAGTATATATCAGCCTCCGGAAAACTATCAGCTATGGATTTAAATACTGTTAGCCCTCCTATTCCGGAGTCAAATACACCTATAGCCATTACACACCTTGAAGTTCTAACCTTGGTGCATCAGACCAAAGCCATTCAAGTTTGTAGTAATCTCTTATCTCCGGAAGGAATATATTTACCATCACATCACCATAATCTATTGCTATCCACCTTCCTTCATTATAACCTTCCAGGTGCTGTGGTATCACACCTTCTTTTTTTAACTCTTCAATTATAAAATCACAGATAGCTCTCGTATGAACTGGAACAGTCCCGGACATTATAATCATATAGTCAGCTATAGGTGAAATCTTACCTATCTCAAGGGCTATAATATCTTCTGCTTTTTTTTCTGTAGCTTTACCAATTATCTTCTCAGTTAACTCTCTTGCTTCCATCTTACCTCTTTTAATCAAAGATATTAATTTTCTTTAAAAAATTATCTATTTTGCTTTCTTTTTCAACCTCTTTTAACTTTGAAAGATATGGAGAGTTTGGAAATGCTTTTGGAAATAATGCTATTATCTCCTTAGCTCTGTCTCTTGATTTTTCTATTCTATCTTTCAACACCTGAATATGGTCTTCTAAAACCTTCTTTCTGTTTATAAAGGCATTCTTTTTATCTATATCTTTTTCTACAGATATCTGTTTTTCAAGCTCTTTTATCTTGTTTTTATAATTTTCCACTTCTGTATAATACTGAAAATCAACTCTCATAAGGTTATAAGCAAGTTTATAAGCTACATAGTCCGCTTCAATGTAATCCTTATAATTTTCGTAAGCTTCTGAGTAATAAACTGAAGCTGAGTATGGTTTTCCATATTTTTCGTATGTTTCAGCTATATAGAGAGTATGTTTTGCTTTTATTTCATTAGCTTTTTTTATTATCTCTTTTGCTGCTCCCACAAACTTGCTGTTTGGATAGTTATATATAATCTCTTCGGCTTTCTCCTGAGCTTTTTTTACATAAGTTAAATCTCTTCTGTAATCCGGAGATATAATCATATAGGACATCGCAAGTTTGTATAGAGCCTCCGGTATTTTGTCAGAGGTTGGATATAACATTATAAACTCTTCAAATTCAGCTATAGCATCTATATACTCTTCTCTGTGATAGTATGAGTCTGCCAATGCAAATCTTGCTTCCAGTATCTGTTGTGTAGTTAAGCCTTCTGATTTAAATATGGCTTTCTTAAGTTCCTCCTTTGCTTTCTTGTAATCGCCTTTTTGATACAGTTCTAATCCTGTGTTGTAAGTTTTTTGTCCTTCAAATATAGCTTCTTTTTTTCCTCCACAGGAAGCTACTGCTACTGATACTAATACGAAAATTACCTTCTTCATTCTACTTTTTCAACCTCAAATTTATCTTGCTGTTTATTATTATAACTTAGTTCAACTTCTTCAAGAAGGTTCATTTTTTCAAGAAGTTCCCTTACAGATTTCTGCATCTTTGGAGGTATTGACAGTTTTGCTTTTGTAAAAGGTTTAAGTTTATTTAATGTCTTCTCTATTTCAAAAAGCAGTATGTCTTCGGATTTAATATAACCTTTTCCATTACATACACAACAGGATTCAGAGAGTTGTTTAACTATACTCTCTTCAACTTTTTTTCTTGAAAGCTCAAGAAGTCCAAGCTGTGTAAGTCCCTTTATCTTTACTGGTCTTTTATCTTTCTTAAACTCATTTTTTAAAAACTCTATTAACTGTTCTCTGTGTTCCTGTTCTATCATATCTATAAAATCTATAACTATTATTCCAGCAAGATCTCTTAGTCTTATTTGCCTGACTATCTCTCTTGCTGCTTCTATATTTATCTTAAATGCAGTTTCTTCTAAATTTTTCTGCTTGTGACAGCTTCCGCTGTTTACATCAACTACAACCAGAGCCTCTGTCTCTTCTATGACCAGATAAGACCCATTTTTAAGATAGACATAGGGAGAAAGTATTTTTGACATCACTTTATCTATGGAGTATTCAAAGTAAAGAGACTCTTTTCTCTTTCTGTATGGAGTTATTTTTATATTTGCTTTTGGGAAGTTCTTATTTATAAACTGCTTTATATCTTTTAGAAGTTGTATCTTGTCTGATATAATTTCTGTAAATTCGGCTGCATAATCTCTTATAATTGAAAAGGCTTTAAATGGTTCTTCGTAGAGTAGTGCTGGAGCTTTCTTACTTTCTGCATCTTTTAGTATAGAATACCAAAGTTCCTTTAAAAAATGAAAATCTGAAAGTATGTCTTCTTCTGTTGCTTTTTTTGCCGATGTTCTTATTATAATCCCGTAATTTTCCGGATTATAATCTTTTAGAAGATTTACTACTTTTTCCTTAATTAAATCCCTTTCATCTTTATCTTCAAGTTTTGACGAGATTGAAACCTTTCCTTTATTTTGTGGTAGTAAAACCAGATACTTTCCTGGTACAGCAACCTTAGATGAAAGTTTTGCCCCTTTTGTACTAACTGGAGTTCTTTTAACTTGAACTATTATAGATGATCCCTTTTTTAGATTTTCAACTTCATTAGGACATACATCTTTTAAAGGTAAAAAAGCCTCTCTCTCTTCCCCGATATCTACAAAGAAAGCTTCCATAGCATTACTGTAGCTTTTTATCTTTCCTTTATAAATATTTCCGGCTTGCTTTGATAACTCTAAATCTTCAAGTTTTAACTCAACTGGATTACCATCTTCCACTATAAGATATAGATTACTCTTTAAACCTGTTGTTATAATCAGTTTTCTTTCCATTCTAATAATATATCACAAAACTAAAAATCAAAAGGTAGAGTGAAGGTTATCTCTCCACTTCTTGACCTGTTTTCATAAGTTTTTATAACAAAAGATGTTCTCTCTGTAAGTTTAAATCCTGCTTCATACCATCCTAAATAGTTATAACTCTGGTAGTTTGATATAGGTCTTGACAGTCCTAGGTATATCCTTCTTGTCAGATATTTCTGCAAATAAACACTGAACACTATACCCTGAACTGGAGAGTATGAAGGAATTATATTTAAATTGACACCTGTTCCGAAAAGTCCCTTTTCTTCCTCTTCAACTTTAAAAGGTATAAGCATCTCTCCTACTTTTCCTAATACTGTAAATATACCTGAAGATGTTAACTGTTCCGGAGTTTTTTTCAAAAGTAAAAGTGTTAGTATCTCCTCTTTTGACTTTGGAGGTGTAGAGAAAAAGTCATATCTAAGGTTGTTTGAAGGTCCTGATACATTTACAAATATATTTGTTCCTGAAACAAATGTAGAAAGTCTACCGTTTACATATATATCATTGTTAGTTATCTTCACATTTATAAAATCTATATTGTAGATATTTCTCATCAAAACTACTTTACCATAACTTATATTTAGTTTACCATTTAGAATAGGTTTTTCAGCTGTCCCTGTTATGACTACATTTCCATCTAAGTATGCTTTTCCCCATGAGCCTTCCAAAAATATCGGTGATAATGTAGATAGGTTGATGTTGAGTTTTATCTTCTTAAAGATTTCCGGTTTCTCTCCAGAAGGTTCCTGATTTTCAAAAATATCCGGCTCTATTTTTGCCCTTCCAGTTAACTGAGATGTTGCATCTATAGTTATATCTTTTTTCTTAGAGTTTATTTTTACATCACTGTTTAATATTCCGGTAAATATATTTTTATATCTCATAGGGAAGTTTTCAGATTTTATATTAAATGAAACTGTATCAAAATTAAGGTTAGAAATTCCGTTTATTGTAGCATAAGCATCGCCAAATGAAGATTTAGTTTTTCCTTTAATATTTACAACCACATTTTCTTTTGTTTTTATATTGAAATCCTCAAGCATTACAGTGCCTTGAGTGTAAGGAGTTCGCAGTCTTAAATTTTCTCCAGAGACTACAAGATTATAATTTTTTGTAAAATCTTGAATTTTACCGTTAAAACTAAAGACAAATTTTAAATTACCATCAAGATTTATAAACTGGAGAAATTCTGATAGATACTTTCTGTCAATATTTCCGTTTATTAAAATTTTAAGATTGTTATCCTTTAATGAATATACAGCCTCCTCTAATTTTCCGGAGAATATACCACTATAGGTTGTTTTTTCTCCGTAGATTTTATTTTTATCAAAGTTAATTAAAAGTTGAGGTAACTTTACAACTGGATATGACTTTTCAATTACAGAGATGTTGACAAATTCTAAATATCCTTTAATAGGATTTTCTATCTGTTTATTATACTCGGCTTGTAGATGGATACCTCCTACATCTATCGATAGTCCATCTAATTTATAGCTGAAAGGAGAACCAGTGAAGTTTAATCTATAAACCTGTCCGTCTGAAGATTTTACAAAACCGGTCATATCCATAACACTTTTCTCAACAGAAAACTTACCCTTCATCTGTAAATTGTCCAAACTTCCCGACATTTTATAGTTAAAAGAAACAGGGATAGTTTTACTTTCTGTTTTTATATCTCCATCTGCTAAAACTGTTCCATTTAAAATTTTCTTATCTGTATCAAAATAACCTTCAGCTAAAAAAACACCCGATGCTTGTGATACTTTAAAAGAACTCTTTAAAGAATATTTAACATCACTGTTTATAACAGAAACTTTCATGTTGAGATTCTCAAGGAGGTTATCATCTATCGTTAATCTCTGAGCTTTTCCTTCAATATATAAATTTTTCTGTTTGTCTGATATATTTCCATATATAGATAGTATTATAGGCTCTTTAAAGTTAAGAGGATAAATCTTTGTGTTATTTAAATTCAGTGAGATGTCAAAACCATGATGTAATATCTTTATAGCGATATCTCCGGAAGTTTGATATGGTTTAAAGTCTTTTATAAAAGGTAGTTCCTTTGCTAAAAAGTTCTCTACTGGTTTTAATGTAAAGTTATTTGCTTTTAAATATATGTCTGTGGTAGATTTATCTAAATCTATGTTAACCTTTGATATAAGACTGTTATCAGGTAAATTTGAGTTTATCTGTATAGTATTATTCTTATAGTTAAATGTATAACTTAAATTTGTAAGATTTATATCTTGATACCTGAATGTTTTTGCAGTTCCTGTTAGATTAACATTTATATCTTCTAATTTTCCGAATATTTTACCCCTACCGGATATTAATCCATCAATATCCAACTTTTTAATCTCTGGTATAGAGTATAATCTCAAGGTAGATAGAAAGATATCTAAATCTAAGTAAGGGTCAGCTGATAATTTATCTATTTTACCGGATAAATCGATGTTTAAATCCTGTCCTCTTACAAAAGATTTTAAATTAACGGTATCTCTCTCATAGTTTAACTGTGTTTGAATATCTAAATTTTTAAAATCAAGAACGGAAAACCTTTTTAAGTCAGCAGACCCTCTGACAATTTTTTTATCAATATCCACTGTAGCCTTTATAACAGCTTCACCATTTAAATTTAAATCAGGTAAAAACTCTCTATAATCAGCTATATTTACAGGTGAAGTGGAAAAATTTAAAATGTCATCTTTAAAACTAAATTCCCCTTTTAAAATCTGTGAATAAATAGATCCTTCCAGTTTCAAAAATTTCTCTTTTCTACCTTTAAAGGAAAGCAAAATATCTTTTACACTCTTTTTAGCTAAAATACTATTATCTGATAAATTTAATTTACCTTTTATCTTAAAGTTATTAAAGTCCTTACCATCAATCTCTAAATCTGACGTAGCCAGTTTAGATATAAATTTGTCTTTATCGTAAGAGATATTTTTTATCTGAGATTTTAAGTTAAGGTAGAGTTTTTTATTTGGAGCATAGTTGAAGCTATATGAGGAAGATAAATTACCTATATTTAACCCATCTTTGGATATATCTTTTAGTTCCAAATTTCCATCTAAATTTACAAATTTATCTTCATAGATAGTCCCATATTTTATAGATAGAAATACATCTTTGTAAAAAGCTTTTAAATCATTGATTTTAATCCTATCTGGAAGTATCTCCAATTTTGTGTTTTTGGTATCTCCTTCAATCTTGTATATATCTGATTTATACCTAATTTCAGAAGAAAGATTTTTAGTTATTATCACATTTTTTTGGTTATGTATATCATCTGCATCTATCGTTAGATCTGTATCCTCTTCTACATTCTTAACAAGTAGATTTAATATTTTTAACTCTGTTTTAACATAGTTTGTAAAGAAGTAAAGTTGAAGTAATCCTTTTATCTTTTTTGAAGGTGGTGCCTTTAAATCATTTGTATATACTCCTTGAAAACTCTCTATCCTTAAATTTACAAGGTAATCTGTTGTAAATATATTTTCAGGATAGAAATCAGCAGAGACTTCTGATAATTTAAAATCAAAATCCTTTGACTTAACTTCTATAAAACTACATTTAAACCCTTTACCTTCAAATTTACAGTCATCTCTTACATCAATACCGTAATCTTTTAGAAAAATTTTATAATTTGAAGCTATATAAAGAGATATAAGAGCCAGAAGTAAAAAAAATAAAATTACAGAAATTGAAGACAAAACAAGATTTGAAAAAATTTTAAATTTTCTACTTCTATTTAGCTTTTTTAATCTTATCCGGAGTATCCTGAACCATCTTTTCATTTTAGGTTGTGTATTCTGCGTTTATTTCTACATACTTGTAGCCTAAATCACATGTATAAAAAATCCAGTCTGCCTCTCCTCTTGAAAGGTACAGGTCTATACTAATTTCTCTGTTGTTTTTAAGATATTCAACTGCTTTCTGTCTGTCGTAATCTACTGGAGCACCGTTGTATATAAGAAAATCTCCTATATACAGTTTAACCTTAGAAAAGTCTACATCTATATGGAGCTGTCCTACAGCTGATAGTATCCTTCCCCAGTTTGGGTCGTTTCCAAACATAGCGGTTTTAAAGAGATTTGACCGTGCTATAGCTTCACCAACTTTTTTAGCTTCTTCTTTTGATAGAGCTTGATTTACACTTATCTGTATAAGTTTTGTTGCACCTTCTCCATCTTTCACAATCATCTTTGCAAGTTCAAGAGCTACTTCGTATATCTTCTTTGCAAAGTATATCTTGTTAGACTGGTCTATCTTTGCACCTGACTCTCCAGTTGCTACAACTAAAAAGCTGTCATTTGTGCTTTCACATCCATCTACGGATATTGAGTTAAAAGTCCTATCTGCCACTAACTTCACAGTCTGGTCTAAAAGTTGCTTTTCTATCTCTACATCTGTAAATATGTAGGCAAGCATAGTTGCCATATTTGGATGTATCATTCCGGCACCTTTTGCTATACCTTTAACTGTAAATGTTTTATCATCTATCATACCTGTTGTTTCATAATACTTATAAAAGGCATCTGTTGTAGATATGGCTCTACTTGCGAGTTCCAAATCAAACTCGGTGAGATTTTTGATTGCTTCATCTATACCTTTTTCCACTTTATCCATAGGAAGCTGGACACCTATAACTCCTGTGGAGAAAACCATAACCTCTTCTTTATCTATATCTAAATATTGAGCAACAAGTTCTGCCATTCTTTCTGCATTTTTATATCCTTCTTCTCCAGTTGCTGCGTTTGCATTTCCACTGTTTACCACAATGGCTGATATCTTCTCCTGTAAATTAGATATTAATCTGTCGTATAGAACTGGAGCTGCTGCTAAGGAGTTTTGGGTAAAAACTGCAGAGTAAACAGAGGGATTAAACTTTAAAACTAATATATCGTAATCTCCGGAAGGCTTTATTCCTGCTTTTGCAACACCCATTTTAATGTTCATCTACAACCTCACATTTAAGTTTTTCTTTCCAATTTGAAAGGTTCGTAGACCTTAAAGAAAAGTAGCTTACATCGTAAATTTTTTTAGGATTTATCTTTATAAAATCTCTGACAGTATAATCTCTTGTTATCTCTCTCTTTTTTCTATTTGTAGATAATATGTTAGATAGATTTTTAAGTATTATGGAAAATAAGTTGTTGCTTTTTATAGATTTTTTTATCTTTCTCTCACCCCTTGAACCCTCAAAGTATCCATCTTCCTCTATCCAAGTCGTCATAGGAATAGAAAGGTCTGATATAAATGTAAGTCCATCTTCAAAAGGTGTAAATACAACCTTGAGTTTTACTTTATTCCAAACATCTTTAAATTTAAATTCATCAAGAATATTAACAAACTCTTCACCGAAAAGTATAAGATTTTCTATTTCTCCCCTGTCTATTCTTTCTATAACGGAAGTTAAAACTTCTAAATCATTCCAAAATCTGTTGAC
This sequence comes from Hydrogenothermaceae bacterium, assembly GCA_026418455.1. Taxonomy (GTDB): domain Bacteria; phylum Aquificota; class Aquificia; order Aquificales; family Hydrogenothermaceae; genus JAOABC01. Next base: position 270,040 of record JAOABH010000004.1, on the reverse strand, counting down.
TAAACCAAAACCGTTTGATTGTGGAGGAGTTATCATTACTTTACATCCTTTACTTTCTTCTAACTCTCTTAAAATTTTACCAAACTTATATGCATCTTCACCATAGAAGCAAGAGGAGTATATAATCAGTGAGTTAGAATTTATATTCTCTTTAGCATATTCTATTATCTGTTTTCCGGAGAGATTTACTATATCAGGATACAGCTTTTTAATTCTATCAGGATTTTCTCCTATAAATTTTATTCCGTTAGGTAAATAGTATGTTAAGACCGGTACAGTATCCGTAATATCATCACCTATAACATAGATATCTTTAAAGTCTTTGATTTTTTCAAATTCAAGAATTTCATAATCTTTACCATAGCCATCAAGTAAAGGAAGAAGTGTTAAAGTTATATCTGATGTAAATGTGGCATTACTTTTCTCTTTTATCTCTGAGATTATATCTAATATGTTGGAAGGTAAATAACCTGATAGAACAACGGCAGTTTTAGGACTTTCTAAAAGCTGTTTCAGGGTTTGGACAGCTTCCTCCGTAGAGATGTTTTCACCTTTAAGTTTTACGCCGTTCAATCTGTTTGTGTTAAAACTGTCATAGCCAAGATATACCTTAGCACAACTTTCAAGTTCTGCTGTGCTTCTTATCCTGTAAACCTTCTTTTCATCGTGGTCCACCACTACCGGACAGTTTAGACTACAAAATCCGCAGTGGGTATATGTCTCTTTTAATAACCATGGTCTTGCATTAAATTTAAATGGCTTAAAAAGAATAGACCCTACTGGACATATATCAACACACAAACCACACATCTCACAACTTGATATATCCATTGGTTTTGTAACCGGAGCTATCAATGTTTCAAAAGCTCTTTCAAGTTGAAATAGAGAGTGAGATTTATTGATGTTATCACAGACAGATACACATTTTATACACAGGACACATCTGTTTGATACATACTCTAAATAATCACTTTCCCAATCTTCCTCTGGTCTTATTTTCTCAAAGGGAGTTATCGGTAAAACTGTATTCTGTGGTCCCCAGTAAGTTCCCCAGTTTTGTAGATCACACTCTCCCGCTTTATCACATATAGGACAGTCAAGAGGATGCCGGCTAAAAAGCATCTCCAATATAAACTTTCTGTCATTTTTAACCTGATCATTTTCAGTCTCTATCTCCATACCTTCATAAACATAGTTACCACAGGCTATAATAGACCTTTTCATCTTAACATCGTAAACGAGACATATCCTACATCCACCAAATATTGGAAGTTTTTCGTGATAACAGAATGTAGGAATAAGCTTATTTAATTTTTTTGCAGCTTCAAGTATTGTTGTTCCCTTGGGAACCTCTATCTCCTGTCCATCTATCTTAACTTTAACATACTCCATCTCTGACCTCTTAACTGAAGTTTAAAAATTCTACCATAATCAACTTTTCTTTAACCTGTGTTGAAGTTCTTCTGTTGCTTTTATAAGTCTGTTAGATAGCTCCGGAGTTAATGTCATATATTGATTTATAGATTTAAATGTCTGAGGAAGTTTCTCAAAGTTTATAAGGGTTAACTCTCTTATTTCTTTAAGAGTAGGTAATTTTTTTACTAATCTTCCGTTTTCTATATAAAGATTTAGCATCTTTACTCCATCTTCCACTGTTTCATCAAAATGGGTGATTATATCTTTATATATCTTGCCCTGTCTGTATATTCTGTAAAACTGCTTTTTATATGGTACTGTTATCTTTTTTCTACTCAGTTTCATAGCAGGTTTACCATCATACTCAACAAGTTTATAGGCACAGTCAAGATATGGAAGGTCTGCACTTGTTACAAGTTCTGTTCCGACACCAAATCCGTTTACAGGAGCGTTTTTCTCCATAAGTTCCTTTATCTTGTACTCATTTATTCCACCACTTACAAAGATAATGGCATCTTTAAATCCATTTTCATCCAAAATTTTTCTTGCTTCCTTTGAAAGATGTAAAATATCTCCACTGTCAAGTCTTACTCCTTTTATCCTTATACCAAGCTTTTTTGCCACTTTAACTGCATTTTTAACACCATTAATTGTGTCATAAGTATCTACAAGAAAGACTGTATTCTCCGGATATACAGATGCAAAATTTTCAAAAGCTTCTTCTTCGTTGTCGTGTGCCATTATAAAGGAGTGAGCCATAGTTCCGTATATAGGGATGCCGTAAACTTTCCCAGCAAGGACATTGGAAGTTCCAACAAATCCGGCTATATAACTACTTCTTGCTGCAATCATTCCTGCATCTGTCCCATGGGCTCTTCTTAAACCAAAATCCACCAACATCGTATTTTTTGCAACAGAATAACATCTAAGTGCTTTTGTAGCCACAAGTATTGAAATCTGGATTGTGTTAATTAAAAAAGTCTCTACTATTTGGGCTTCTATAATTGGAGCTTCAATCTGAATGATAGGTTCATTGGCAAAAACTATCTCACCTTCATCTACGGCATACAGATTACCGCTAAACCTGAAGTATCTGAGGTAATCAAGAAAGTCATCTTTAAACTTTCCGGTTTTATACAAAAAATCTATATCTTCTTCCGTAAATTTTACATTCAGAAGGTAATCTATAAGTAATTCAATTCCAGCATTCAAAAAGTAGTTTCGGTTTTTTGTAGGTCTGATAAAAAAATTAAAAACAGCATTACCATTCATATTCTTTTCAAAATAAACTTGAGCCATCGTCAGCTCATAAAAGTCAGTAAGAAGAGACATGTTGTATTTATTTACAAATCTATCCATTTATATCACTTTGACCTCTTTCTTGTGTTCTGAGAACTTTAAAAATTTTATCACAAACCCATTTTAAGAATTAGAAAGATAAGCTTATTAACCACATAGGAATTTTATTTCCCACCGGTATGTCTATATCATCTCTTATTACAAAATCCGCTTTTTTAAATTTTTTATTCTTACCACCTATCTCAATTTTTATACCAGACACTTCATAATCATACTCAGACTCATTGTCAGATGCAAAAACATCAAATTTCTCCTTTAAAGAAAATACAACAAAAGCTTCTCTTAAACTTCCTTTATCTCCATTAAAACATGAATAAACAGAAGGATCTGATAAAAACAGCTTGGCACCTTTTGTAAAATGTAAATTTTTATCCTTTTTCTTTCTCACTATATTTATAATTTCAGCTTGTTCCATAACAAACAGTAAGTTGTAAAGCTTCTCTTTACTTATATGCCACTGACTACACATACCACTTATGTTTATCGTCGGAATTGGAGAGTATATTAAATGTCCAAGAATAGCATTTATTATTCTTAGATGATTATCCTGCACAGAAGGAACAAAAAATGGAACATCGTAAAATATTGATTTTTCTAAGATACCTTCTAATCTCTGGCAGTAATTTCCTTCTCTAAAGATAGGTCTTATTCCTGAGGTTATATACTCTCTAAAAAGGGAGAGTATATTTATATCTTGTAACTTTTCAAGGAAAGATATTTCGAAGTTAAAAGGATTTATAGATTCAACTTCAATATTCTTTGTAAGGAAAATATATTCCCTAAAAGACATCAGAGGAATTCTAAAAAGAGTGTATCTTCTTGATAAATCAGCTTTTGATGATTTTAGAGATAAACTACTACTTCCACTGACCCAGATATATTTATTTGGAAAACTGTCGTATATTGCTTTAAGATTTATTTCCCAATCTTTTGCAAAATGGACTTCATCAATAATAACTCCATCATAGCCCCTATAAAATACAGCTTCTGCTATATCAAAAAGAGGATAAGGAGATACAATAGGATTATCAGTAGATAAATACAGAAAGTTTTTGTTTAAAGACTTATGTAAGAGAAAAGTTGTTTTACCGACACCTCTACCACCATAGATTATCACATCTCTAATATCTTCCAGATCTATCTGACTGTAATAAGGCCTTAACTGTTTAGGAATAAACAGTTTTAATCTCTCATGTATAATTTCAATTTGTTCGATTACATTACTTAATTTTTTCATAGTAGTTTTATTATAGAACTAAAATAAGAAATTTTCAATAAAAAGTTCTCTCAGCGAACTACTTTTAATAAAAATCGTTCTCTTACAGAACTACTTTTCAGACAGATACTTTGCCAAAAAGTCCGATAAGGTTGTTATGTTTCCGGCACCAAGGGTTATAATAACATCACCTTTTCTCACTGCACCGGTTAAAAACTTTTTAGCTTCTTCTAAATCTTCCACATAGAAAACATTTTCTCTTTTTTCACTTATCTTATCCACCAAAGCTTTTCCAGAAATTCCATCTATAGCTGGCTCTCCTGCTGAGTATATCTCTGTAATTAAAGCTATATCCGGAACATCAAAAGAGTTTACAAATTCATCAAATAAAGAAGCCACCCGTGAGTATCTATGAGGCTGGAATACGGCTATTATTCTTCTATCTGGATAGTAATCTTTTACTGCTGATAAAGTTGCTTTTAGCTCTGTTGGGTGATGAGCGTAATCATCTATAACTGTTATATCATCGTTATACTTAATCTCAAATCTTCTACTTGCATTTTTAAAATTCTCTAAAGACTCTTTTATTACACAGAAAGGAATACCAAGTTCAAGACAGACAGATATAGATGCAAGAGCATTATAAACATTATGTTTTCCTGGAATAGAAAGATATATGTCAGAGTATCCTTCTACCTTAAATTTGTATCTTCCATCTACTATCTCTAAATCTGTTGCTCTTATTGTGGCTTCATCAGAAAGTCCAAACTTTATAATCTTTCTTTCTATATAAGGAAGTATAGATTTAACATTTTCATCATCTACATTAACTGCAACTGCTCCGTAAAATGGAACTTTGTTGGCAAAAGTTATAAAAGCATTTTTTATATCATCTAAATTTTTGTAAAATCCCAAATGCTCTAAATCTATATTATTAATAGTTACTATTGTAGGTGTAAGTTTTAAAAACGAGCCATCACTTTCATCAGACTCAGCAACTAAGAACTCTCCCCTTCCCAACTTTGCGTTACTTCCAAAAGCAGATAACTTTCCTCCTATGACAACTGTAGGGTCAAGTCCAGTTTTACCTAATATTGCCCCTATCATTGAGGTTGTTGTTGTTTTTCCGTGGCTTCCAGCAACAGCTATACCATATTTAAATCTCATCAACTCTGCAAGCATCTCACCACGGGGTATTATAGGTATGTTAAGTTTTTTTGCTTTTACTATCTCCGGATTATCCATTTTAACAGCAGAAGAGTAAACAACTACATCAACATCTTTTACATTCTCTTCACTGTGTCCTATGTATATCTTTGCTCCTAACTCTCTTAATCTTTGAGTAGTTGAACTCTCTTTTATATCTGAACCTGATATTGTATAACCTTGATTTAATAAAAGCTCCGCTATTCCGTTCATTCCTGAACCACCAATTCCAACAAAATGTATCTTTCTAACTTTTCCTCTAAACATAGTCTCTCCTTAGGTATTTCTTTGCTATTTCTAAATCATCAAAAGGTAAAATTTTATCTTTTATAATCTGATATGTTTCGTGACCTTTACCTGCAATAACGATAACATCTCCCTCTTTAGCCATTTCTATACCAAACTTAATAGCTTCTTCCCTATCTGGAATAACAAAAACATCAGTTTTATCTTCAATACCTTTTAATATGTCATTTATTATATCTATAGGTTCTTCGTTTCTGGGATTGTCTGATGTTATAATAACAATATCCGATAAGCTTTTTGCTATCTTTCCCATTATAGGTCTTTTAGTTTTGTCTCTGTTTCCTCCAGCTCCGAAGATTGTTATAACTTTATCCTTTTTAATCTGATTTACAGAGCTCAAAAGCTTTTCAACACCATCTGGTGTATGGGCATAATCAACTATTACAGTTTTTCCGTTTTCTGATAAAACCTCAAATCTACCTCTTACAGGTTTTATAAATTTTGCCTTTTCTATCAGAAAATCCTCATCAAAATTATCTACCAAAAGATAAGATATAGATGCAGATAAGTTATAAACATTAAACTCTCCAAGTAGTTTTGTGTAAATCCTTCTTTTTCCTCCTTTATATACAAAACTAAACTCTGTCCCACTTACAGATAGCCTTATATCTTCTATTTTAAAATCTGGTGATGTTTTTCCGTAAGAGATTATATTAAAATTATCTTTAAATTTTTGGTATATCTTCCTACCGTATTCATCATCATAATTTACAGAAGCTTTCGGATTTTGGTTGAAATCAAGGATGTGATAAAACAGTTTTTCCTTTGCCTTAAAGTAATCTTCCATACTTTTATGATAATCAAGATGGTCTTGGGTTAAGTTTGTGAATATTCCACCATCAAAAACTGTCCCATAAACTCTATACTGGTCTAAAGCATGAGATGAAACTTCAGCAACTACAACATCTGCTCCTTTTTCTTTGAATATCTTTAATGTTTTGAACCAGTTAATAGGGTCTGGTGTAGTATGTCCGGCTGATATAATTTCATCTCCTATTCTGTAATTTATAGTTCCTATTATTCCTACTTTATAGCCTGCAAATTCATAAAACTGTGCAAGTATGTTGGATACAGAAGTCTTTCCGTTTGTCCCTGTTATTCCTATAACTTTTAATCCTTTTGATGGCTCATCAAAAAATCTGTTTGCTGATAGAGATAGGCTTTTTCTTGTGTTTTCGGAGAGTACAATGGCTTTCCCAGGATAATTTTTAACCAAAAAATCTGCCAACTGTTTATCTTGGACTACAACTCCGCAGGCTCCCTTTTCTAAAACCTCTTTTACAAAGTTATGACCATCTACAGCTGTTCCTTTTATTGCAAAAAAAAGGCTTCCTTCTTTTACATTTTTAGAGTTATCTGAGATATTAGATAGATTAACCTCTGCTCCGGCTAAAATAACACCATCAACTATCACATCTTTCAGTTTTTTCAAATCAAACCTCTAACATCTTTTGAATAGTTAACTTTACACTTTCTCCTAATGCTGTTAGGTTATATCCACCTTCAAGCATAAACAAAAATGGAACATCGGCAGATTTTAAAATATTTTCTACTATAACTCCTATACCTTCGGTTGAAACTTCAAGATATGTTAAAGGGTCATCTTCGTGAAGATCATATCCAGCCGAAACAAGAATTATATCTGGGTTAAACTCCTTCACAAGCTTTGGAAGAAGATTTGAGTATATATCTATATAAATATCGTCACAGCTGCCAGCAGGTAAAGGTACATTGTAAGTGTATCCGTATCCTTTTCCCACTCCTTTCTCATCTTTAGAACCTGTGCCAGGATAAAATGGATACTCATGGGTAGAGAAGTAAAACACTGTATCATCTTCATAAAATGCTTTTTGAGTGCCATTTCCGTGATGGGCATCAAAATCAACAATAAAAACCTTTTCATATCCCTGTTTTTGGGCATATCTTGCTGCTACTGCAATGTTATTAAATATACAGAATCCCATTGCTTTTGAATATTCAGCATGGTGTCCCGGAGGTCTAACAGCACAGAAAACTCTCTCAACTTCACCTTTTTTTATTCTGTCTACAGCTTCTATTCCTGCTCCAACTGCTGTAATAGCAGCATCATAAGAGAATTCTCCCACATGGGTATCAGGGTCTAAGTATCCTCCTCCTGCAGAACAAAAATCCATTATCTCCTGAGGATAGTATGGGTCATGAATCATAGATATCTCTTTAACAGTAGCCCTTCTTGGTGGAATAAATATTAACTTATCTTTTAAATTTTGTATAAATGTATTTATAGAAATCAATCTCTTAGGAGACTCTGGATGATTTTCACCTGTATCATGTTTTAAATAAATATCATCGTATATGTATCCCACTTTCCTCATACTCAAACCTTCCAGAAAATTCATGATAAAATTTTACCAAAAATTAGATTTGGAGTTATAAATTGGGTAAGGTTGTAAAAGTTGAACATCCTTTGATTAACACATTTATTTTTAAACTCAGAGATAGGAAAACATCATCAGAAATTTTTAGAAAAACATTGTCAAACGTTGCAAAAATTCTTCTCTTTGAAGCTTTAAAAGATGAGGAAGTGGTGATAAAACCTGTTAAAACTCCATTAGAAGAAACAGTTTATCCTACCTTAATAGAAGAAAACTTTGTTATAGTAGCAATACTAAGAGCCGGACTTCCTATGCTTGAAGGTTGTCTTGAAGTTTTACCTCAGGCTAAATCCGGTTTTCTGGGAATAAAAAGAGACGAAGAAACACTCCAAAGTACACTCTATTATAAAAGAGTTCCTGATTTGACAGATAAAACAGTTATAGTAGTTGATCCAATGGTTGCAACGGGAGGCTCTATCTCTTTGGCATTAGACTACTTAAAATCAAAAAATCCAAAAAAGATAAAATCTCTACATGTTATAGCATCTCCGGAAGGAATAGAAAATCTCAAAAAGTTTGAAGATGTTAACTTTTTTGTAGGAGAAATAGATAGAGGTTTAAATGATAAAGGATATATAGTCCCCGGTATAGGAGATGCCGGAGACAGAGCATTCAACACAGAGGATTAATGGAAGAGTTAAAACTGATAATATCCGGAGTTTTCTTAGGTGTTGCAGCCGCTATATCTCCTGGTCCTATCTTAGCACTTATGGTTTCAGAAACACTAAAGTATGGTAAAAAGGAAGGTATTGCCGTAGGAATATCTCCTATATTTACAGATATACCAATATTTCTTGTTTCTTATTTTTTGATTTATAAGCAAAGTAAGAATTTTCAAGATATTGTGGAGATTTTTTACCTTTTAGGAGGTATCTTACTTATATACCTCGGATATAAAAATCTAAAATATCATCACAAACAGTTTGAATATGTTTCCACAAAGAAGGGGGTTTCATCAGCATTTTTGAAAGGATTTGCAGTTAATTTGTTTAACCCATACACATATCTTTTCTGGTTCTTAATAGCTATAAACTTCTACTCGGATAAATTTTTTGGTACTTTACTATTCTTTATATCTTTCTTCATTGCTTTTATAGGTGTGGAAGTTGCTATAATAATATCTGTAGATAGTTCTAAAAGATTTATAAAAAGTAGTATTTACAATTATTTAATAAAATCAGTTGGATTTATACTATTACTACTTGGCATTAGACTTATTTTCGAATTTATCTCCAAATATATCATCTAAAAATTTTTCTACTCTCTGTAAGAAGAAAAAGTACTGAACATCTTTTATAGGTTTTACAAGTTTTAATCTTTCCTCTAAGGTTTTCATTACTTAACTTTCTTACTATTTCCTGATATATTTGCTTCATAGTATAATGCCTCTCTAAAACTTCTTAAGTAGTTGTTTATTTCATCTTTTGTAGGTTTTTCAAATCCAATTTCTCTTGAAATGTCTTCCAAAAATCCATTTTTTATATTGAATCTTTCTAACTCTTTCTGAAATAGCTGATACCAGCCTACTGCTTTTTTTAATTCATCTATCCTTCCTTCTTCATAAAGTTGTTTTGCTATATCACAATTAAATATAGCTTCAAGCCAAAATCTCTTTACAATCTCCATCTTTACCTTAAAAAATTTCTTTCTTAAAGATTTTAGCATCTAAGATACTTTATAGTTTAAAATATTTAGGAGAATTTTCAAGCAGAAGGTGAAAATGGGTATATTTAAACCTACGGATTTTACTATCGGGATTATAGGTGGTGGACAACTTGCAAAGATGACAGGAGTTGAAGCAAGGAAGTTAGGACTAAATGTTGTAGTTTTAGATCCATCTTCCGATGCTCCAGCTTCAATGGTTTCTAACCATATAGTTGCAAAAGTAGATGACCCTGAAGGATTAAAAAAACTAAATCAACTTTCAGATGTAATAACCTACGAAATTGAACATATAGATACCCAAAATTTAAAAACATATCTTGACACAGATAAAGTTTTCCCTTCAATCCAAACCCTTGAAATTATTCAAGATAAATACAGACAGAGAAAATTTTTTAAAAGTAAAGGTATACCTGTTCCGAATTTTTGGGAAGTTGATGACGTATCTGAGATAGCTAACTTTATACCTTGTGTCCAAAAGGCAAAGGTAGGAGGGTATGATGGTAGAGGTGTTGTAATAATAAAAAGTAAGGAAGATTTAAATAAAGTTATAAATACTCCTTCTTACATTGAAGAGTATGTTGATGTTCAGCAAGAGCTTGGTATAATTGTAGCAAGAGATAAAAACAAAAACATAAAAGTTTATCCTGTTTCTCAGATGGTCTTTAACCCTGATGGAAATTTACTTGATTATCTAAAAGTTCCAGCTGATATAGATGAGGACACCTATAAAGAAGCCCAAAATATAGCTATATCTGCTATTGAAGCTCTTGACGGAGTAGGTGTTTTTGGTGTTGAGTTGTTTCTTGATTCAAAGGGTAGAATACTTTTAAATGAGGTAGCTCCAAGAACTCATAACTCCGGACATTATACAATAGAAGCCTGTGAAACAAGTCAGTTTGAGCAGCTTGTAAGAATACTTTCGGGACTTCCAATGGGTTCTACATACCAGTATATTCCGGCAATAACATTAAATCTTCTTGGAGAGCCGGGATACAGAGGGAAACCTATCTATGAAAATTTAGACAAAGTTATGGAGATTGATGGTGTATATGTCCATATATATGGTAAAAAGAACACATTTCCTCTTCGTAAAATGGGACATATAACAATACTTGATTTTAATAAAGAGAGATTACTTCAAAAGATGACAAAAGTTAAAACTTTACTAAAAGTTAAAGGAGATATAAAAGATGATAGCCATAATAATGGGTAGTGATTCTGACCTTCCAGTTATGAGTAAAGCAGCGGAAGTTTTAGACAAATTTGAACTCAATTATCATCTAACCATAGTGTCAGCTCACAGAACACCAGATAGAATGTATAAATTTGCAAAAGAAGCAGAAGAAAAAGGTATAAAAGTTATAATAGCAGGAGCAGGAGGAGCAGCACATCTTCCTGGAATGGTAGCATCTCTTACACATCTACCAGTTATAGGGGTTCCTATAAAGACATCTTCTTTAAACGGACTTGATTCCCTTTTATCCATAGTCCAGATGCCGGCAGGTATTCCTGTGGCAACAGTAGCAATAAACAATGCAGAAAATGCTGCACTTTTAGCTCTTTCAATTCTTGCTACTTCTGATGAAAATATAGCAAAAAAATTAAAAGAGTATAAAGAAGGTCTTAAAAATATGGTTGAATCAAAAGCTCAAAAACTTGAAGATATAGGATATAAAGAATATATATCTCAATATTTATCAAAATGACAAAAAAAGATATCTTTTTATCAGTTTTATCTGGGGTTTTTCTCGGCATATCCCTGCCTAACTTCTTCATTCCTTTTGGTTTTCTTATTGGTTTTTATATAATTTTTAAGCTTATAACGGATTATCCTTTAAAGAAGGTTACTATTTACGGCTTTATTACTGGTTTAGTATTTTCCGTTATATCTTTTTACTGGATAACCTATGCTATATCTTATTATGGAGGTATTAACCTTTTTTTATCTTCAATACTATTTAGCCTATTTGTAATAAGCTACTCTGCTGGAGTTTTTATTCCTTTTGTTCTTACTGTTAAGATTTTGTATAACAGATATGGTTTAAATGCTCTCTTTACTGCTCCGTTTATATGGGTTTTTCTTGAGTTTTCAAGAGAGTTTTTTCCTTTCAATGGTTTTCCATGGAATTTAACAGGTTATATGCTGTCCTATATTAATCCATTTGCTCAGATAACGGCGTTTTTCAGTATATATGGACTGTCGTTTTTGGTTTTATTTTCAAGTGTTGTCTTCTTTTTAATGTTTAAAAGAAAAGAAAAAAAGTCAATAATATTAGCTGTTTTAACAATCTCTATATTTATCGTAATCTTTATATATGGTCAATTTAGGATAGACAAATACAAAGATAGTGGTAAATCTGTGAAAGTTGCGGTTATACAGGGCAATATAGATGAATCTTTAAAGTTAAATCCAACTCAGGAAATTAATTTACAGATAATTGACACTTATACAGAGTTAATGAGACAGTCGTTGAAGTATAACCCAGATTTTATTATTCTTCCAGAGTCTGCTATTCCAATATATCCGTATATAGATAACTCTCTAAAAGATTACTTTTTTGAGAAGATAAAAGATATAGATGTTCCGACAATAACAGGATTTGATAATGTTTTACTTACTCCGGAGATGGAAGTTGATAAAATTTATAACTCTGTGTTTATATTAGATGAGAATCACAGATATGTGGATCACTATAACAAAATAAAGCTGGTTCCATTTGGAGAATACACACCTTTTAAGAATAAAGTTTTAGAAAGTGTATTTACATATCTTCAAGGAATTGATTTTACAAAAGGAGAAAGTCAAAAAATACTACATTACCAAGATTTAAAATTAGTGTCTCTAATATGTTTTGAATCTATATTCCCAGATTTTGTCTCTGATTTTGTAAATAAAGGTGGTAATCTGATAGTTAATGTTACAAACGATGGTTGGTTTGGAAAAACATCTGCACCTTATCAGCATTTTGAGATGGCAAGGATAAGATCTATAGAAACAGGTAGATATTTAATAAGAGCAGCAAATACCGGAGTATCTGCAGTTATAAATCCGGTGGGAGTTATCAAAGGTTATCTTCCATTAAAAGATAAAGGTTTTATAGTTCAGACTGTTTATCTGTATGATGAAAAAACATTTTTCACAGCTTACAAAACATATATCTACTTTACATTTATTTTAATATTCTTATCTTTCATAACATACTTTGAGTTAAAATATAGGAAGGAAAAAGTAGAGGTTAAAAGTGGTAGATAGAGAGATTATTGAAAAAGGATTAAGAGAGTATTTAGATTCAGATGTTAAATTTATGTTAGAGATAGGTGGCTACATACTTGATGGGGGAGGTAAGAGAGTTCGGCCACAGCTTGTTTTAACATTTGCAAAATCAGTTGGTGGATATATTCCCGAGAATGCTTACCCACTTGCATATGCAATGGAGTATTTACATACAGCATCACTTTTACACGATGATGTAGTTGATGGTTCTCTGACAAGAAGAGGAAGGCCTACAGCAAACAGAGTTTTTGGAAATGATGCTTGTATTTTGACAGGAGATTATATGTATGCATTATCTCTCTATCTCTTTTCTATATATGGCGATATAGACATGATAAAAAATGTAAGTGATTCTGTAAAAAAAATGGCAGAAGGACAACTTCTTGAACTAAAAAGAATAGGAGATTTAAATACAACCCTTGAAGATTATTTTAAGATAATTAAAGGAAAAACAGCTGTGTTATTTGGAAGTTGTTGTTATGTAGGTGCTTCAACCGTTACAGATGATAAACAGATAAAAGAAAACAGTTATAAATTCGGTTTAAACATAGGACTTGCCTTTCAGATTGTTGATGATATTCTGGATTATGTTGGTTCTTCTGATAAGGTAGGTAAGACCACTTTAAATGATTTAAGGGAAGGAAAGCTTACATATCCATTATTAGTTATACTGGATAAAGTAACACCAGAAGAGAGAGAGCTAATAAATAGAGTAATAAAAGATAAAAATCCATCGGAGGAAGATTTACTGAAAGTTAAAGATATAGTTGTAAAGTATGGAGGGATTGATATATCTGTAAAGAAAGCAAGAGAGCTTGTAGAAACAGCAAAAAGTAGTATCAGAGAGCTTCCAGACACTCCAGAAAAGTTAGAACTTCTAAAAATAGCTGATTACATAGTGGATAGGCAGTTTTAATTTAGTTCAGTTAAGCCAAAACATCTATACAATGTGATAAAATATTTAGAAAAACCAAGGAGTGTAATATGCCAAAGCTTGTTCTCGTTAGACATGGGCAGTCTTTTTGGAATTTACAGAATAGATTTACTGGGTGGGTAGATGTGCCACTGACAGAGAAAGGTAAAGAGGAAGCTTTTAAGGCTGGAGAACTTTTAAAAGATATAAGATTTAAAGTTGCTTACACTTCTGCTCTTACAAGAGCTCAGGAAACTTTGAGAATAATACTTGAAGTTATAGGTCTTCAGATACCTGTTATAAGAGATCAAGCTTTAAACGAGAGACATTACGGAGCTTTACAGGGATTAAACAAAGACAGAGCAAGACAGAAATACGGAGAAGAGATAGTCCATCTGTGGAGAAGAAGCTATGATATAGCTCCTCCGGAAGGAGAATCTTTAAAAGACACAGCAGCAAGGACAATACCTTTCTTAGAAAGAGCTATCTTAGGAGATATATACGAAGGAAATGATGTTTTGGTTGTGGCACATGGGAACTCTCTAAGGTCAATAATAATGTATCTTGAAAAGCTTACTCCAGAACAGATAGTTAAGGTTGAACTTGATACTGGTGTGCCAGTTGTTTATGAACTTGATAACGATGGAAACATATTATCAAAAGAGATAAGGAGACATTAATGGCTTATCTCGTAGCTGCAAACTGGAAGATGAACAAAACAAATGCAGAATCTTTGGAGTATGTAAATATATTCAAAGAACTCTATAAAGAGTATTTACCAAATATAGAAGTTATGATAGCTCCTTCATTTACAGCTTTGGAAGCTGTTGGATTAGCTTTAAATAATACAACTATAAAACTTGGTGCTCAAAATATGTACTTTGAAGAGAAGGGAGCTTTTACAGGAGAAGTATCTCCCGTTATGTTGAAAGAGTTAAATGTTGAGTATGTTATCTTAGGACATTCGGAGAGAAGACATATATTTGGTGAAAAAGATGAGATAGTAAACAAAAAAGTCCTTTCTACAATAAAACACGGATTAAGACCTATCATCTGTGTAGGAGAGACCTTAGAGGAAAGAGAGTTAGGAAAAACATTATCAGTGGTAGAAAGACAGATAAGAGCTGCTATTTCTGGAATAGAAAGAGAGGTATATTTAGTTGATATAGCTTATGAGCCTGTGTGGGCTATAGGAACTGGAGTTAATGCTACACCAGAGCAAGCCCAGGAAGTCCATAAATTTATAAGAGAACTTTTAAACAGTGTTTCAAGAGGAAACGATAAAAATACAAGAATTATCTATGGTGGAAGTGTTAATGAAAAAAATGCAAGAGAACTAATAAAAGAAAAAGATATAGAAGGTTTCTTAGTAGGAACTGCAAGTCTATATCCAGAGAAGTTTTACAAAATCATCACAGAATGTTTGGAGGTATAGATGGAATTTTTATTTGGACTACTCAGTGTAGTATTGGTGTTTGTTTGTGTATTACTTATAGCTTTGATACTTATGCAGAAAACGAAAAGTGCTGAAATAGGTGCGGTCTTTGGTTCCGGTGCAGCAAAGGCAATTTTAGGGACTTCTGCTGCAACAATACTAACTAAAATAACCTACTGGCTCGGTGGAATATTTATGGTTTTAGTTTTAGCTCTTGCATTTTTAAGTAATCATATAGCAAAATCAAAAACTGTTATCAGTGATATCCCTGAAAATAATCAACCTGTCAAGAAATAAAGTTTTCTTTTAGAAGTTTAAGCAGGATTTTTGTTCCTGCTTTATCTAAAAACTCATTTGCATTTCCACATTTTGGAGATAAGATGCAGGAAGGACAACCATTTAAACAGTTACAGTTTGATACATTTTTATATGTAATCTCCACAAGCTCATCAAATCTCTCAAAACCAACCTCACTGTATCCTATCCCACCTTCATATCCATCGTATATAAATATGGTAGGCTTTCCTGTTTGGTAATGAAAATTAGTTGACATACCTCCTATATCCCATCTATCATTCATTGCAATTATAGAGAATATACCAATCATAGAATGTTCTACTCCATGAAGACTTCCGACAAATGTATCCTGTATCCGATTCAATGAACCTCTAAAATCTTCCAAATCTTTACCTTTTATTTTATCTCTACTCATCAATAGATTTTTTACAAAGAATGTATTATCATCTAACAGGTTTTTAAATCTCTGTATACTAAAACTTCTATCTGAGGCTAAATCTTTTATCTGATTTAAAGTGTAATCATCTATCTTTAAGTTTCTTAAAAAGCTTATGAAATCTTTCACTTTTTCAGACAGTATATTACTTTTTATCTTATCCTCATAGTTTTCAGATAACACAAACCACATAGATTTTGTTTTAAAATTTCTTTCATACATATCTTTTTGAAAAAAGATATCTTCTATCCTTTCTGAAGAATCTATATCTCTCTTAGAATAACCTATTACACTGGTTCTAACATTTATGTCTCCATAAAAAAGCTCCACATCTTTTATTTTCTTACTTTTCTCTATATTAACTATCTCTATCTGAGTATCCTTTAATGGGTCTGTGAAGTAGTAAGGTTTTGTGGGAATTACGAAAATCTTTCTATTTTTAAAATCTACATCGCTTACTAAGTAGTACCTACCATTGTGTATATAGATTGCATTTTTATGTGCTTCATACATAACAAATTCACCATTGAGATATCCAATTGTTTTCATGTTTTTTTCTTCTATAATATCAAACTGCTCCGATGCTGACCTTAAACTAAAATTTATTTTCTTTTTTGGATATACTTTTGAGTTTTTAAACAAAAGTTCTCCTTCAAGGATAAGTTCTCTCAGTATATATTTCTCTTCACTGTTTTTTATCTCTGATAAATCTATAGGTTTTTCATTAGCCATTGCTATAAAATGTTTTTTCAATATATATGGATTTTGAGGGTTTATAACCGGCTCCTCAACTTCTTTATTTAGTAATTCTTCCGGATTGTTTAAAAAGTATTGGTCGAGTATATCTTTTTTTGGAATAAATATATTGTAAGCTCTCTTATCTCTCCTTCCTGCCCTTCCAAATCTCTGCCACATAGCAGAAAGCGTTCCAGGAAAACCTATTAAAACACATGCATCTATTGAACCTATATCAATACCCATCTCCAATGCACTTGTTGATACAACTACCTTATACTCTCCCTTTGAAAGTTTCTTTTCTATCTCTCTTCTCTCTTTATTTGTGTATCCTGATCTGTAAGGTGTTATAAGGTTTATATACTTCTCTAAATGTTTTTCTTCAAGATATTTTCTCAGTCTTGTATGAAAAAGTTCAACTTCTTTCCTGCTATCTAAAAACACAATTGTAGAGATATCCTTTTTTAAAAACTCTACTACAATCTCTGTAATCTGATGTTTTGGTAAATTTTTATACACTCTTAAAAACTTTATTGGAGAACCTGCTCCAGAAGTAGATAGCTCTACTACATCTTCATCTATAAATTTTTGGGCAAACTTCACCGGATTTTTTATAGTGGCGGAGTTAAGTATGAACTGGATTTTTTGATTGTTATAAAAAGAAACCACTCTTTTTAACCTTCTTATTACATTGGCAACATGGGAACCTAAAACCCCTCTGTATGAGTGAAGTTCATCTATAACAACTGTGTCTAAGCCGTTAAAAAAATCAGACCACAATCTATGATTTGGAAGTATCCCTATACTTAGCATATCCGGAGTTGTTATCAGTATATTAGGTGGATTATTCCTTATACTCCTTCTATCTTCTCCATCTGTGTTTCCTGTATATACAGAGACAGTTGCTTTTATTGAGGATCTCTTTATAAGAGAGTATATTTTTTCATACTGGTCGTTTGCAAGAGCTATAAGAGGAAATAGAAGGATGGCTCTTGAGTCTGGATTTAAACTTATCTTTTCAAGGATAGTTAATATGTATATTAAAGATTTTCCGGAGGCTGTAGGAGTTGTGATAACTACATTTTTATCTTCATCTAAAAGTAATCTGAAAGCTTGGGCTTGATGTGAGTAAAGCTTTATACCCTCTTTTTGTAAAAATCTGTTTAATGTTTGTGATTTAAAAGTATAATTATCATATTTTGGCTCTACTTTCTGTAATATTCTTTCAAAAACCAGACATTCATTCATATAAAAATATTACTTTAAAAATGCTTAAATTTCAATAAGATTTAAAATTTGATACGCTATCGTATCATTAAACATTTTTCTATTGACTTTTAAATTAATTTTAGTATATTATTATCAAATAATTTTATAGAGGTGATGAAGATGATACAGGTAGTTGTTAAATCAATAGCTATAGATAATATAACTGGATCTCCTATACTTCTACTTTCAAATGTAGAAAATGAAAAGGAACTCTATCCTATATGGATAGGTGTTGCTGAAGCGGAAGGTATTGTTATAAATCAAAGTGGTTTTCAACCTCCAAGACCTTTAACTTATGACCTGTTTAAAAACACCATAGAGGCTTTGGGTGGTGTTGTAAAGGCTGTTGAGATAGCAGATATGGTTGAAAATGCATACATAGCAAACATAATAGTGGATCAAAATGGAAAAGAGATAGTTATAGACGCAAGACCAAGTGATGCTGTAAATTTAGCATTGAGATTTAATGCTCCTATATATCTAAACGAGGAGATTGTTAAAAAAGTTAATCTTGATGATATTGTTAATCAGGCAAACAATCAGGAGAACTTTCCACAGGTAGAAAACAAAGAAACTCCAGCACAACAAATTTCAAAAGAGCAGTTTATAACAGATGAAGATTTAAACAAGTTTAAGGAAATTCTTGACAATATAAAACCAGAAGATTTTTTAATTGACAAAAGTAGTCAATAACAGTGAATTTAATTTTTAATAAAAACGAGGAGGTAGAGTAATGTTTAGTGAAAATTTACTTGATGCAAAAAGTAGAGAACTTTTAGAGACAGCTAAATCCATCTCAAGAAAAAGTAACGATCCATTGGTTGATACAGACCATTTACTACTTGCCCTGATACAGAGAGATGATTCTCCACTTATTAAAATTTTAGAAAAAAGAGGGATAGACAAAAAATCTCTGAAAGAGAATATTCAGTCTTACCTAAATGATATCTACTCCCAGATAGATAAGGCTGTTAATGATTATGTGGATTATCTTAAAAATTTACAGAATCAGTTAAATGAAGTAAGAAGTCAAACATTAAACATATATAAAGAACTTAGAGATATTAAAGCAGAAAAAGACAGAATAAAGAAATACTCTACAGAAGGATTTTTCTTTGGTAGTAGCAGATTAGAACTTGAAAGACTGAATTTATATGAGAAACAACTTGAATCTCAGATAAACTCTATAAAATCCCAACTTTCTCAAATTGCTGACTCTCATACAGTTGATAGATTTCTATCTGGAGATATAAGTCTGTTAAACTTCTTATACAAAGTAATAGAGAACTCACCATTACTAAAACAGATTGAAGAGCTTGGATTTTCAAAAGATAGATTTGAAGAAAAGATTATAAGCAGACTTACAGGTTCTCAAACATCAAAAGTATACTCATCTAAATTTATAAAAGTTATGGAAAATGCCGAGAAGATAGCTATAAATAATGGCTCTTCCATTGTAACGGTTGTTGATATAGCAACAGCTTTAATAAACGCAACAGACACAATTGCAGGTAAAATTTTAGATGAAATATTAAATCTTGACAAAAAAGAGAAAAAAGGAGGAAAACAGATGGAAGACAAAAAAATAAGACAAGAGATGGAACAGGAAGAGAAACCAGCCCTTGAGAAATTTACAACTGATTTAACAAAGCTTGCAAAAGAAGGAAAGTTAGACCCTGTAATAGGAAGAGAAAGAGAAATACAACAGGTTATAGAGATATTACTTAGAAGAACAAAGAATAATCCGGTGTTGATAGGAGAAGCTGGGGTAGGTAAAACGGCTATTGTGGAAGGACTTGCACAGAAGATAGTAAATAAAGAAGTTCCTGAAGAACTTCAAAATAAAAAAGTTTTATCTTTAGATTTAGGAGCTTTGGTAGCTGGTACAAAGTATAGAGGTGAATTTGAAGAAAGAATGAAAGAGCTGATAGACGCTTTAAAAGCTGACCCTAACATAATACTATTTATAGATGAGCTTCATACAATAGTCGGAGCAGGTAAAGGAGAAGGGGCTTCTGATGCAGGACAACTTTTAAAGCCTGCTTTAGCAAGAGGAGAGATAAGAGTAATAGGTGCAACAACCCTTGATGAATACAGAAAGTATATAGAAAAAGACCCTGCATTAGAGAGGAGATTCCAACCTGTTTTTGTAGATGAACCTGATGTAGATACAACCATAGAGATACTAAAAGCTCTCAGACCAAGACTTGAAAAACATCACAATGTTAAAATAGATGACTCTGCAATAGTTGCAGCAGCAAAATTAACACATAGATACATACCTGCAAGAAAACTTCCGGACAAAGCCATAGACTCATTAGACCAAGCTTGTGCAAGAAAGAAACTTAAACTTGTATATGCTCCACCAGAGGTCATAGAACTTGAAAGGAGAATAAAATCCTTAGATGAGCAGATAGAGAAAGCTTCCTTAGATGGAGATTACGAAAAAGAGGCAAAACTAAAAATAGAGAAAGCAAACTTGGAAAAACAGCTTAAAGATGTTTTAACCAAATCTTCCAGTGATAAACTCAAACTTACAGAGCTTGAGAAACAGCTTGAAGAGATAGACAGACAGATAGAAGCAGCTGCAGAGAAAGGAGATTACGAGAAAGAGGCAGAGTATAAGATAAAGAGAGTACAAGTAGAAAAACAGATA
This sequence comes from Hydrogenothermaceae bacterium, assembly GCA_026418455.1. GTDB lineage: Bacteria > Aquificota > Aquificia > Aquificales > Hydrogenothermaceae > JAOABC01. The sequence continues at coordinate 249,443 of JAOABH010000004.1, read as the reverse complement.
AAAGAACTTCAACAGAAAGTTGCTCAAGCCACAGTAGTAACAGAAGATGATGTGGCAGAGGTGATATCTGAATGGACTGGTATTCCTATATCAAAGATGAAAGAAGAAGAAATGGAAAGATTACTACATCTTGAAGAAGAGATGCATAAGAGATTGATAGACCAAGAACATGCTGTTAAACTTGTAGCAGAGGCTATAAGAAGAGCAAGAGCAGGACTATCAGATCCAAGAAAACCACTTGCATCTTTTATGTTCCTTGGTCCTACAGGAGTAGGTAAAACAGAACTTGCAAAAACATTAGCAGAGCTGCTATTTGATGATGAAGATGCACTTATTAGACTTGATATGTCTGAATTTAAAGAAGAACACTCTGTTGCAAAACTTATAGGAGCACCTCCGGGATATGTAGGTTATGAGGAAGGTGGAAAACTTACAGAGGCTGTAAGAAGAAGACCATACTCTGTTATACTCCTTGATGAGATAGAAAAAGCTCACCCAAGAGTGTTTGACCTTTTCTTACAAGTTTTAGATGACGGAAGACTTACAGACTCTCAGGGAAGAACCGTTAATTTTAGAAACACAATAATAATTATGACATCTAATATAGGTAGTCAGTATCTCATAAGCATACCTTTTGATGCTGAAGAAGATGTAATAGAAAGAGAGTTTAACAAAGCCAAAGATAAGGTCGTAGAAGAAGTTAAACATTACTTTAGACCAGAATTTTTAAACAGGATAGATGAAATAATAGTATTTAAACCTCTATTTAAGAAAGAGATAAAACAGATAATAGACCTAATGATAAACTCTCTAAACAAGAGATTATACGACAGAAATATAAAAGTGGAGCTTACAGACAACGCAAAAGAGCTACTTGTAAAACTTGGATATGACCCAGTCTATGGAGCAAGACCTTTAAGAAGAGCTGTCCAAAAGTATATAGAAACACCTCTATCTGAAAAGATACTAAGAAGAGAGATAAAAGAAGGTGATACTGTCCTTATAGATGCAGATGGAGAAAACTTCACCTTTACAGTAAAAGGTTAAAAGTAGTAAAAAATAATTATTTAAGCCCCCTTTAAAGGGGGCTTTTTTATTTTGTAAAGGTTTATAATATTTTTTAATAACTACTTTTTGAAGGAGAGGGAAATGTTTGAATTGATACTAAGAAATATAATAGCGGTTTGGTTGTTGATATTTTTAGGTGTTGGACTTCTTTTATCTTGGAAGATAAAGGTTATGAGATATATGCTTTTAACTTCTATATTCTTTGTGATAGCTATTACTACTCTCATTGAGTTTGGTGGCTTAAAAGTAGAATGGATAATAGCAAAATCCGGATATATAGCTCTATTTTTAGTATGGCTAACTATCTTAGTTGTTTTTGTAGTAGGTATGTATAGAATGTGGAAAAATTACGGTAGTAATCAAAACTCTTAAAGTTTGATTTAAATCATTTTTCAATTAAAATTAATTTGTTATATCATTATATGAAAAATAGTTTGAGGTTATCGTTATGGCTACTATAGAAGGAGAAATAAATCAGGAAGTTATTGATACTTTAATCTCTCTTACCAAGAATATTTTAGGAGAAAAGGCAGTAAACCAGATACTTAATGAAGTTTCTAAAAAGGCTTCTGAGAATGCTTCCGGAAGAGATATAGTTTTTGCTTTTGCTGATGAAGTTCAAAACATGTTCGGACAGAAAGGTGGATATGCAATAATCAGACAGCTTGGAAGGGAAGTAGCAAAAGTCCTTATGCAGAATCACCCTAAGGAAGAATGGGAAAGCTTACTGGAAAAGAGTTTAAACACTTTCGGTTTTGCATACAAAATTGAGAGGGATCAGAATGAGGCTTATATATGTAATTGTGTGTTTTATGAAGGAGTGTTAAAGGCAAGAAACTTTGGACCTGTTGAGCACTGTGTATGTTGGTGTGGATGGGGATTTATAGAAGGCTTTGTAAGAGGGCTTGAGGAAGGTGTAAAAGGTATTCAGTGGGTGGAAAGAGATTATGAAAATCAGAAATGTAGATTTGTCTTTATAAGGTGAGGTGAAGATGAGAAAAGCGGTAATAGGTGTATTAACAATATCAGATAGAGCAAGTAAGGGAGTTTATGAAGATATTAGTGGAAAAGCTATAATAGAGTATCTAAATGATGTATTGATAACACCTTTTGATATTGATTATAGAGTAATTCCAGATGAGTTGGAACTTATTAAGGAAACATTAATAGATATGGTTGATAATAGAGGTTGTAGTCTTATCCTTACAACAGGTGGGACAGGTCCTGCTAAGAGAGATGTTACTCCAGAGGCTACAGAATCGGTTTGTGAGAAGATGATGCCTGGATTTGGAGAGCTTATGAGACAGGTATCTCTACAACAGGTACCAACCGCTATACTATCAAGGCAGACAGCAGGTATTAGAGGAAGCTGTCTTATTGTAAATCTTCCAGGTAAACCTCAATCTATAAAATTATGTCTTGATGCAGTATTTCCAGCTATACCCTACTGTATTGACCTAATAGAAGGTGCATTTATAGATACAGATCCTTCAAAGGTAAAAACATTTAGACCTAAGAAGTAAATTTTCTTTTATATATATCGAACGTGTTCTGTAACAACATGGCAACAGTCATAGGACCTACTCCACCTGGAACTGGAGTTATTGCATATACCTTTTCCTTTACATTTTCAAAATCTACATCTCCAACTATCTTTCCATCTATCCTATTTATCCCTACATCTACAACTACAGCACCTTTCTTTACCATATCTGCCTTTATAAGATGAGGAACACCTGTTGCAACTACAAGTATATCAGCTTTTGAGGTATGGCTTTTTAGGTCTCTTGTATTTTTATGACAGATTGTTACAGTAGATTTTTCATCTTTTAAAAACAGTAAAGCCATAGGTTTTCCAACTATATTACTTGCACCTACAATCACCACATCTTTACCGAAGGTATCTATGTTATACTCTTGAAGTAATCTCATAATACCATAAGGAGTACAGGGTAAAATTCCGTCATCTCTTCCAGTTGCAAGTTTTCCCACATTCTCAGGATGGAATCCATCAACATCTTTCTTTGGATTTATATACTCTATAACTTCTAATGTATTTATGTGGGAAGGGAGAGGAAGCTGAACTAATATACCGTCAACTTCATCATCTCCGTTTAAAGAGCCTATAAGCTCTTCAAGTTCTAACTGTGTTATATCCCGAGGTAAGAAAAAAGGTTTTGAGTTTATACCTACCTCCTGACAATCCTTTATCTTCTTATTTACATATATCTGACTTGCAGGATTATCTCCTACGAGTATAACGGATAATGTAGGTGGTCTGTATCCTTTTGATACTAAGTTTTCTATATTTTTCTTGATATCCTCTTTTATCTTTTGAGCTAAAACTTTACCATCAAGTAGTATCATCTACTCTCCTTAATGTTTAAAATGTCTCATACCTGTAAATACCATTGCTATTCCATACTCATCACAGGCATCTATAACTTCCTGGTCTCTTATTGAGCCACCTGGTTGTATTACAGCTTTTATCCCATACTTTGATGCAAAATCTATACTATCTCTAAAAGGGAAAAAAGCTTCAGATGCAATAACACTACCTTCAAGGTCAAAACCAAACTCTTTTGCTTTCTTAACTGCTGTTTCTAAGCTATCAACCCTTGAAGTTTGCCCTGGACCTATACCCAAAGTCATTTTATCTTTCACTATAACAACAGCATTTGATTTAAGATGTTTCACAACTTTATAGGCAAATACCATATCTTCAAGCTGCTTTTCTGTTGGTTTTGTCTTTGTAACTACTTTTAATTCGTTAAAAAGCTGTCTGTCTCTATCCTGTATTAACATACCGCCGGAAACTCTCCGTAAATCTTTTCCTATCACTTCTTTGTCAAAGTTATCTACTTTAACAACTCTCAAATTTTTCTTTGAGCTTAAAATATTTAAAGCTTGAGCTGTAAAAGATGGTGCAGCTACAACTTCAAGGAATATCTCTGTTAATTTATTGGCAAGTTCAGTATCTACTTCTCTATTTACAGCCACTATACCACCAAAAGCAGATTTAGGGTCTGTTTTCAACGCTTTTTCATAGGCATTTTTTACATTATCTGCAGTTGCTACTCCACAAGGATTGTTATGTTTTACTATAACACAAGCAGGCTCCTCAAACTCTTTTACCAAATTTAATGCACTATCTGTATCAAGGTAGTTATTAAAAGACATCTCTTTACCCTGTAAAATCTGCCAATTTGAAACGGAAAATCCAATATCTTCCAGAGGATTTATATAGAGAGAGCCTTTTTGATGAGGATTTTCTCCATATCTCAAAGTTGTATGTTTTCTTAATGGTATTGATAACTCAGTAGGAAAATCTTCGGTTATCTCAAATTTTTCTGCTAATACATTAGAAACCATTCCATCATAAAAGGCTGTATGTCTGAAAGCTTTGACAGAGAGATATTTTTTTGTACTTAAAGAAACTTCTCCATTTTCTTTTAGTTCTTGTATAACTTTATTGTAGTCAGATGGGTCTGTTATTATTGCTACAAATCTGTAATTTTTTGCAGAAGCCCTAACCATAGCAGGACCACCTATGTCTATGTTTTCAACGATTTCATCAATATCTGCACCTTTTTTAACAGTTTTTTCAAAAGGGTAGAGATTTATTGCAACTATATCTATCGGTTTTATATCGTTTTCTTGGAGTTGTTTTAGATGTTCTGGATTATCTCTTAATGCTAATAATCCGCCGTGTATCTTAGGGTGAAGTGTTTTAACTCTTCCATCAAGTATCTCTGGAAAGCCTGTTATTTGAGAAACTTCTATAACTTCTATACCATTTTCTCTTAGATATTTTGCAGTTCCGGAAGACGATACTATCTCATATCCAAGTTCTCTTAAAGATTTTGCAAATTCTAAAATTCCGGTTTTGTCAGAAACAGATATCAATGCTCTTTTCAAGCTTGCTCTCCTTCTTGTTTTTGTTCTTCCGCTAAAGACTGTTTTATTATATCTTTCATTATGTTAGATATAATCTCTCCTCTGCTGTAAATTGTATGTTCCCTTAAAGCCCTTTCTCTTCCTGCTTTTGCTATTTCTTCTCTCTCAGATGGATTATCTTCGAGATAGTAAGCTATTTTACCTTCTATCTCAACAACATCTATCGGATGGTATGTGATAATCTCTCTATCTGGTGTAAAGAAAGATTTTGAGGAAAGTCTCTCTTCAACCATTGTTAAAGTTCCGCAAGCCACACTGTCAAAAACGGTAAATCCTAAAGCTGTGGGGATAAAGGGAGGCTGACTTAGTAAAGAAACTTTTGTCCTTGCAAGAAACTCAACAATATCTTTTTGTAAAGTTATATCCTCATGGATTACAACATTTTCAGGAACCTCTCCTGCTACAGGTCCCAAAACATTTACCTCAAAGTTTTCAATGGCTGTTAATATATTCCATCTTCTGAGATTCATAGCGTAAAGACCTATCTCTGTTAGTAAGTTCATAAACTCTTCTTCATTCTCCCTTTGGAAATTTAAGAGAGCATTTTGAAACTCTGGAGCAAGTTGAGATAAAAGATATCCACTTGCAAATCTTACAGGTATATCCGGATTTCTGTAAATTAACCTTCCAAGCTCAACAGCAAATCCAAAAAGAGCATCATCAAATCTCTCTCTCCAGTTACTCTCAATTATATTTGGCTCCGTTATAGGTCCAATAAAAGCAACTTCAAAGTCCTTTTCCATAAGTGGTGGTATTTTGGAAGGATTAACTCCGGGAGGAACTATAGCAACGTTTTTGCCTGCTGAAGCTATCCATTGACTGTGTTCAACATCTATCGTCATATATAACACCTGATTAGAGTTTAGAACAGGTTTTAACTTTGAAAAATGTATCATCGGGTCATCTATAAACCACGTTATATGTATATTACCGATGATGTCACACAGTGGTAATTTTTGATTCTCCTTCTCACCGAAAATCATACCATCTAAGTTAGTATCAAATGTGAAGAGAGGTCTGAATTCTATTATTTCATTAACCTTCTCTGATATTGTATTTGGGTCTGATACATCAACTATTTTTGTTTCAAATCCATTTGCGGATATAGATTTAGATATACCTTCTATTATCCAATCTGTAAGACCTCTTGGGTCAGGTGTTTTTAAAAACACAACCCTTGGTTTTGTGATATTCTCAGACATCTTTACTCTCCTGTATTAGTTTTTCTCTAAAATCTCTACTTTTGCACCTTCTCTGTCTATATCTAAAACTTTGTACTCTGCATTTATACCTTCTTCCTTGAAAGCTTCTACCATAGATTTTCCTATTGTTTCAAAGTTATGGGTTGCCAAAGCTAACATAGTACTTCCAGCTCCACTTAAAGATGCTCCCAAAGCTCCGTTATCAAGAGCATTTTTTATCACTCTATCAAATCCAGGTATAAGTGTCTTTCTGTACGGCTGATGTAATCTATCTTCCATACTTACCTTAATAAGGTCATATCTTCTGTTTTGTATTGCCGTGATAAACAAAGCAGCCCTCTGAAGGTTAAATATAGCATCTTTGTATGGTATAGATGAAGGTAAAACCTGTCTTGCTTTTTCGGTAGAAAGTTCAAAGTCAGGGATAACAACAACAGCCTTTATATCTTCCGGAAAATCTACTTTCTGGTAATAGGTTTTATCTTCTGTTTTAACTGCTGTTATAAATCCACCTTTCCAAGCAGGTAGTAGGTTATCAGGGTGAGGTTCAAATTTATATGCAACTTCAAAAAACTCTTCGTCTGTAAGCTCTTTATGGTGAACTGCATAAGCGGTTAATATTCCAGCAACAATTGCAGAAGCACTACTTCCAAGCCCCCTTGCAACAGGAATATCTGATATCTGTTTAAGTTTTGCACCGTAAAAGGTTTTTCCTTCTCTTTCACAGAGATATTTGACGATTTTTATATAGAGATTGTTTTCAGGGTTTTCCAAAAATTCAGATTTAGGATATGTTTCTATATAAATACCCTCAGCTTCCTCTACTATAAACTCATTATATAAAGTTAGAGCAAGTCCAAATGTATCAAATCCTGCTCCTAAATTAGCAGTTGTGGCTGGAACTCTTACTTTAACTACTTTCTTACTCATTTATCCTTCCTTCAAGTATATCTACGTACTCTTTAATTCCTCTTTGAATACTATATTTAGGGACAAAACCTAACTCTTCTTTTATCTTCGTCATATCTGCCTGTGTAAACTCTTGGTAAAAATCATAAGGACAGTCAAAATATTCCGGTTCATAGTTAGTTCCTAATGCTTGGTTTAAAAGCTGTATCACCTCGTTAAAAGATGTTGCCTGACCACTACCTACATTATAAACTGTACTCTTTTGTGCTTTTGAAGCTATTATTGTGGCTTCTACTGCATCTTTCACATAAACAAAATCTCTCTTCTGCTGTCCCCATTTAAATATTCTCGGTCTTTGTCCGTTTTTCATCTGTAGATAAAGCTGGTATATCATACTTGCAAACTTTCCCTTATGGGCTTCTCTTGGTCCATAGACATTAAAGTATCTAACTCCTACAACCTTTATTCCAGATTTTTCGGAAAACTCCATAGCTATATTATCCATTATATACTTTGAAAATGCATACACATTTTCCGGAGATTTTTCTCTGTCCTCCTTTAAGGGAACAGAATCTTTCACATTCCCATAAACAGAAGCAGAAGATGCATAAACTACCGGACATTCCTCATCATAAGCAAACTGTAAGATATTCCTAAATCCATCCACATTCTTTCTCATCATAAGATCTTGATCTACTACAGTTGTGTCCGTTATTGAAGCAAGATGGAAGATAATATCAGGTTTAAAGTCTTCTACTTTAAAAAATATCTCATCGGTTGAAACATCGCAGGATAAAACTATCCCTTTGAAACCTTTGAGATTTTTAAAGTTTGCACTTGAAAAGTCATCAAGGATAAGTATATTTGCATCTGGATAATCTTTTTGAAGTTTTAAAGCTAAGTTTGAGCCTATAAATCCTGCTCCTCCGGTTATCAAAATGTTGTGAAACATATTTTAAACCTCTATATAGAAAAGTTCTTGTCCGTATTCAACAGGTTGTCCATTTTCAACAAGTATCTTTACAATTTTACCATCTACATCACTCTCAATCTCATTCATCACTTTTAAAGCTTCTATGATACATAGAACCTGTCCCTTTGATACCATATCACCTTCTTCAACAAAAGGTGGTGCTCCAGGAGAAGGTGCTCTGTAAAATGTACCTACAAGGGGAGATTTTATAACATGGTAATTTTTCTCTATGTGTGGTATAGATTCTATCGGAGACATTTTCTCTGTATAGGCAGGTTGAGTATGACCTATAACCGGCTGAGTCTGTAGCTGTGATATCTGAACTTCCTTAGGTCCTTGATACTGTTTTATAACAATCTTACCTTCTGAAGTTATAAGCTCAAGCTCTTCAATTTTAGAATCTTTAATCCTCTCGATAAGCTCAAAGACAAAGTTCTTATCCATATTAAACCTCCGCTCCCTTTCGGGAGATTTAAATTTATTTATTTACTCTCTCTATATAGGTTCCTTTTTCTGTATCAACCTTAATTTTATCTCCTACGTTTATAAAGAGAGGGACTTGTATAGTTGCCCCGGTTTCTATTTTAGCAGGTTTTAATGTATTTGTAGCAGTATCACCTTTAAATCCAGGCTCTGTTTCTATAACTTCGTAAACTTCATGTTTTGGAAGTTCTATACCTATTGGATTTCCTCTATCAAGGAAAACAACTACCTGCATACCTTCTTTGAGAAACTGTGCTTCATGTTCCATATTTTCAGCTGGAACAGCAAAAGTTTCATAGGTATTTGTATCTAAGAAGTAGTAATATGACCCATCTGAATAAGAATAATTCATAAATCTTTGCTCAAAATCTGCAAGCTCTATTGAGTCTGAAGATTTAAATGTAAACTCTGTAACGTTTCCAGTTCTCATATTCTTAGCTTTAACTCTAACAAAAGCTTGTCCTTTTCCAGGTTTAACATGTTCATAACTAACTACTTTATAAGGGTTGTTATCTACCAATATAAATTGGTCTCTTGCAATTCTGTTAATATCAATCTTTACACCCATAATTACCTCCAAAAATTTTTTGAAAATATAATTATATCATTTACAAACATTCTCATAAAAATTTTGTTAACTTTAATGTAAAATTTTTAAAAATATTTATGAGGTATCCAAAAATGAGAGCTCTTATTATATCCTTTGTTTTAACTATGTTAACATTCTTTAATTCTTATGGACAGGTAAAGATAACTACTACTGTAAAACCTATTGCCGATATTGTTAAAGAAATTTCTAAAGACAAAGCAGATGTTTCTTATATAATACCTCCGAATGTAAATTTCCACTTATACGAGTATAAAAGTTCTGATATAAAAAAGATATCAGAAAGCGATCTTTTCCTGTATATAGGTTCGGGGGAACCAAACATAACAGGCATAGTTAAAAACATTCCTAAAGATAAAGCAGTCAAAATCAGCTCATTAAAAGGATTAGTACTTATAAGAGAAGAAGACCATCCAGATGAGATACATCCAGCTCTATGGCTTGATCCTTACAATGCAAAAGTTATAGCAAAGTTTATGACAGATTATCTCTCACAAAAAGATCCAAAAAATAAAGATTTTTATAATAAAAATTATCAAAAATTTAGCCAAAATATAGATACCATTATAAATTATGGTAACGAGAAGTTGTCAAAAGTAAAGAATAAAAATTTTGTATCATATCATTATGAGTTTCCATATTTTATAGCCAGATTTGGACTTAAATATCTTGCAGAGATAGAGATGGGACATGGAAGAGAACCAACACCAAAACATCTATTAGATGTTATACAAAAAATAAAATTAAACAATGTAAAAGCCATATTTACATCAAAGCAGTTTTACAATAAGAAAGTATTAGATTTAATAGTGTCAAAAACAGGAGTAAAGATTATATTTTTAGATTCTCAGGGAGAAAATCCAACTTATTTAGATATGATGAGATATAACATAGATAAAGTTTATGAAGGGCTAAATTATTAAGTATGGAGAGATTTCTAAATATTAATACAGACAAACCATATGTGATAGTTGGTGATATTCACGGCTGTTTTGAAGAGTTTAAAGAGCTTATAAAGATAGTAGATGAAACTTATGGAAAAGAAAGCTTTATAATATCTGTTGGAGATACAATAGACAGAGGAGATTACAATATAGAAACATTAAAGTTGTGTTTAGATTTATACAAAAAAGGCAGATATTACGAAGTAAAAAGCAATCATCTTGATAAATTTGTTAGATGGTTAAAAGGTTCTAATGTCAATATCTCCCATGGTATGCAGAAAACAGTAAATCAGTTTTTAGCTTTAAATAAAAATTTACAGGAAAAGTTAAAAGAAGAAGTTATAAAGTTTTATGAGGAAATACCTATTTATATGATTATCAACTTTAATGTTGTAGTTGCTCATGCCGGAATAAAAGATGAATTTATAGGTAGGACAGATAAACAGGTAAAAAGTTTCGTTTTATATGGACAGACTACCGGAAGATATACGGAAAAAGGTTTTCCGGAGAGGGTAGATTGGACAAAAGAAAGAAAAATATCAGAAAACTCTCCAAAAATAATTTATGGACACGTAGTTTATGATGAGCCATATATAAACAATAACTGTTATGGAATAGACACCGGAGCCTGTTTAGGAAACAAATTAACCGGATACATTCCTATAGAAGATAGATTTATCTTTGTAAAATCAAAGAAAGCATACTACAAATTGGAAGATTAGTATAATAAATTCCGTAAAACTTCATTGGAGTTTAAAACTTTGGAAAAAATTTCTGCAGTTATTTTAACAAAAAATGAAGAACTAAATATTGAAAGAGCTATAAAAAGCCTGAAAGATTTAGCTGATGAGATTATAGTTATAGATAGTGGCTCTACAGATAAAACTGTTGATTTAGCAACATCTTTGGGAGCAAAAGTTTATTTTAGACGTTGGGATAGTTTTGCAAATCAAAGAAATTTTGGCATAGAAAAATCTTTATGTAATTGGATTTTAATGGTAGATGCTGATGAAGAAGTAAGTTCAGAGTTGAAACTAAACATAAAGCAGGAGCTTTTAAATCCAAAGTATCAGGCTTATGAAATCCCAAGAAGAACATACTATCTGGGAAAATTTTTGAGATATACATGGTATCCAGAGTGGAGATTACGGCTTTTTAAGAAAGGTATTCTAAGATTTGAAGGAGATCTTCATGAAACTCCGGTTTTTTTAGATAAAAATATAAAAGTAGGAAAGTTAAAAGGAGATTTATACCATTATTCATACCGAAATCTTTATCATCAGTATATAAAAACAATTGATTATGCTAAAACTATGGCAGAAAGTTATCATAAAAATGGGAAAAAATTCAAACTCTATAAACTTATTTTAAGTCCTTTTATGATGTTTTTTAAAAATTACTTTTTAAAACTTGGCTTTCTTGACGGATACAGAGGCTTTTTTGTTGCAATGTCATCTTTCTTCTATGTTTTTCTAAAATATTTATTCCTCTATGAAATAGAGCTTAAAGAAAAATATAAAGACAAACTTTGGAAGTAGCCAGTATGTTATAATATTGGAAATTTTGCATTTTAAGAAGATTAAATATTTAAAAGGAGTAGTAAAGTTGCATCAAGGAATAGTTATTCTTGATTTTGGATCTCAATATACACAACTTATAGCAAGAAGGATAAGAGAGTTACATATATACAGTGAGATACTTCCGTATAATACTTGCGTAGAAGAGATAAAAAAACATAATCCAAAAGGTATCATATTCTCCGGAGGTCCAGCATCTGTTTATGAACCAGATGCTCCAAAACCTGATGAGAGAGTTTTTGATTTAGGAGTTCCAATTTTAGGTATATGTTATGGGCTTCAGCTTATATCTCACCATTTTGGTGGTGAAGTAGTTAAGTCTGATAAACATGAATACGGGAAAGCAGAAATAGAAATCTTAGACAGAGAAGATTTATTTAAAGATCTACCTAAATATATGCATGTTTGGATGAGCCACGGAGATAAGGTCATAAAACTTCCGGAAGGTTTTGAGGTAATAGCAAGAACTTTCAATGCTCCATTTGCAGCAATAAGAAACAGAGAGAAAAGAATATGGGGAGTTCAGTTTCATCCGGAAGTTGCTCACACACCTCTTGGAAAAGAGATATTAAAAAATTTTGCTGTGGGTATAGCTGGTTGTAATCAAGACTGGACTATGGGCAACTTCCTTATGGAAGAACAAGTAAAGATAAGAGAGATTGTTGGTAATAAAAAAGCTATCTGTGCTTTATCTGGAGGAGTTGACTCATCTGTTGCGGCAGTTTTAGTCCATAATGCTATTGGAGATAATCTTACATGTATATTTGTTGATAATGGCTTACTTAGAAAAGGAGAGAGAGAACAGGTAGAAAAGACTTTTAGAGACAACTTCCATATAAATCTTATAGTAGTTGATGCTAAAGATAGATTTTTAAATGCTTTAAAAGGCATAACAGATCCAGAGAAAAAAAGGAAAATAATAGGAAATCTCTTTATAGAAGTTTTTGAAGAAGAAGCAAAAAAAATAAAAGATGCTGAATTTTTAGTCCAAGGAACTCTATATCCTGATGTTATAGAGAGTGTATCTGTAAAAGGACCTTCAGCAGTTATAAAAACACACCATAATGTTGGCGGATTACCAGAGAGAATGAATCTTAAACTTATAGAACCTCTCAGAGAACTTTTCAAAGATGAAGTTAGAGAACTTGGTAAAGAGCTTGGACTTCCTGATGAAATTATATACAGACAACCATTTCCTGGTCCAGGACTTGCCATAAGAGTTATAGGTGAAGTTAATGAGCAGGATTTAAATATACTCAGAGAAGCAGATGCAATAGTCCTTGAAGAAATTAAAAATGCAGGTTTATATAGACAACTTTGGCAATCTTTTGCTGTTTTACTTCCTATACAAACTGTTGGAGTAATGGGTGATTACAGAACTTATGAGAAAGTTATAGCCATAAGAGCAGTAGAAAGCACAGATGGAATGACAGCAGACTGGGCAAGGCTTCCTTATGATTTATTAGACAGAATAATGAGAAGAATAATAAACGAAGTGAAAGGTGTAAACAGAGTTGTTTATGATATATCCTCTAAGCCACCGGCTACTATAGAGTGGGAGTAATTTGAGATTTGGAATAGTTTTATCCGGAGGAGCAGTTAGAGGTCTTGCACATATAGGTGTTTTAAAAGCCTTAGAAGAACATGGAATAAAACCATCTGTAGTCTCCGGCGTAAGTGCTGGGTCAATAATAGGACTGTTTTACTCAGCAGGCTATTCTCCTTCAGATATAGAGGATTTAGCTATAAAAACAGACTTTAAAAGTTATGTAAAACCATCTTTTTCAAAAGAAGCTCTCTTTTCAATAGAATCTATGGATACTTTTTTAGAAAAGTATATCCATTATAAAGATATCTCAGAGTTACCAAAAGAGTTTCACGTAGCAATAACAAACCTAAACACAGCATCTGTTGAATACAAAAACTCTGGAGATATAAAAAAGATAGTTAGGGCTTCTTGTTCTCTTCCTGTATTGTTTAGACCTGTAAAGATAGATAAATTTTACTATATAGATGGTGGTGTGATGAATAACCTTCCGGTTGAACCGTTAGTTAGTAAAGTTGATTATATAATAGGTGTTGATGTGAATCCATTCTTGCCAGAAGAAAAAGATTTTAGTAATTTAATCTCCATAGGAATAAGAAGCTTTGATTTGGCTATTAAGTCAAACACAGAATCAAGAAAACAGTTTTGTAATCTGTTTATACAACCACCAGAGCTCACAAACATACCTTTATTTGCCATATGGAAAAAAGAAGATGCTATCAAAATAGGATATGATTATACAAAAGAGCTGTTAAAATCAATTAAGATTTAGAAATAAGTTATAATAGTTCTATGTTTTTCTTAAAAAAACTGATAACTTTTTTTATACTGCCTCCTGGAGTTTTTGTTGTTTTACTGATAACTATCTTCTTTTTAAGAAAGAGGTATAAGTTAATATCTGCAATATCCATTACATCAGCATTATTTATATACCTAATATCCATTGAGCCTGTCAAAGATTTCCTTTTATCACCTCTTGAAGAGAGATATCCAAAGAAAAGAGAAGTTCAGGGAGATGTTATTGTTGTTTTGGGAGGTGGTAGTTATAACACTGGAGTATTAACAGAAGATTCCCTGAAAAGACTTCTCGCAGGTTTTGTTTTACAAAAAAAGTTAGATATTCCAATTATCCTATCTGGAGGTTCTGCTATAACAAATCTTCCAGAATCAGAAGTTATGAAGAATGTATTAATAGAGCTTGGAGTTGATAAATCAAAGATATTCACCGATGTTTATAGTAGAGATACATTAGGAAATGCTTACTTTACAAAAAAGATATGTAATCAGAAAGGTTTCAAAAAAATTATACTTATAACTTCAGCATACCATATGCCAAGATCTGTTTTAACTTTCAAAGAAGCTGGACTCGATGTTATTCCATATCCGACAGATTTTAAAATGGATAAAAAATATACAATTTACAGTTATTTTCCAAAGATGAATGTTCTTCAAGACTCCACAAAAGCTATAAGGGAGTATATAGGTTTATTTGGATATTACATACATTTTATGCTGTTTAAGTAGAATTATTAGAAAGTTCTTCCTGTTCTCTTTTGGCTTTTGATATATACCTATATTTAGGAATGATATAAAAAGAGTTTTCATCTGTAATGAAATCAAAATTTCTAACACCATAACTGTATGCAGCAAATGAAAGAATTACCGCATTTAACTGCTTAACAGCAACTTTCCTGTCTTTTGATATCCAATTTCTGTTTAGTTTTATTCCTGTTTTCGGTAAGTTATAAATCCTCTGCTCTAAACCTTCCGGAGTGTCTTCATCAATCAGATCTTTTCTTATAACTTTCCTGAAAAATTCCTCTACATCAGAGTAAATTATAGCTTTCTCATAACTATCATTTCTACTTTCTACAACTCTATAATCAAAGTACTCAAATAACTTTGAAGATATATTTTTAACTACCCGATTTGATAAGCTAGACCCAAATTTCACATTAAAGTCATAATTAAAACTTATTACAGATATATCTCTATGGTCTAAAAGATGTAACAAACCTTCATATGTATACTGAGAAAGCTGTAT
Organism: Hydrogenothermaceae bacterium; assembly: GCA_026418455.1. GTDB lineage: Bacteria > Aquificota > Aquificia > Aquificales > Hydrogenothermaceae > JAOABC01. The sequence goes on along the minus strand of JAOABH010000004.1, from coordinate 234,133 downwards.
CACTTTTGCATTATCGTCCATAATTGAGGTTAGAAATAAATTACTCTTTAAATACTCAACTCCTAAATACAAACTACACCTTTTTGAAATTTATTAATTATCAGATAATAAAGTTTTTCCACCATTCTGTGTATGATTATAATTAGGTTTTGTCCTTTGATGAACTATATTTTATAACTTTAACTTTTTCCATAGTTATAAGTCCATCTTTAATGAGCTCATCTATCTTGGGTAAAACTGTATTTATATTTTCCTCTCTATCTATCACTTCTATAACTATTGGTAAATCTTCTGATATATCAATTATAGAGGCAGTGTGTAATACAGTAGATTTTCCAAATCCGGCTATACCTCTAATAACTGTTGCTCCGGCTATCTTGTTTTCTCTCAAAACAGATAAAATCTTTTTATACAAAGGTTTTCCTTCAAACTTATCTGCTTCTCCTATGTGGATTCTAAGTAACACAGCCTCAGACTGAACCTTCAAAGTTATCACCTCTGACTATACTAATATCCTGGCTAAAATTATACCAAGGATAGCAGATAAAAATGATAAGAAAAAGTTGAGAGTTACATTTAAAACCCCTTTTAAATAATCCCCTTCCATAAAAAGAATTAATGTTTCGTATGTTACAGAAGAAAGGGTCGTAAAGCTACCACAGAAACCAACAGCTACAAAAAGTCTCCAAAGAGGATCTAATGATAATTTTTCTAAAAACAGTACCATAAAAAAAGACAGTATAAAAGAGCCTATAACATTTACTATTAATGTTCCATAGGGTAGAGAAGTTCCTATAAATTTTGCACTGTAAACACCAGTTAAATACCGGAGGATAGCTCCAATAGAGCCACCTACCGCAATAACTATATACTTATCCATTTATCCATTATTTATGAAAGATAAAAGTTGTTGTATCTCTTTTTTACTTCCTAAGAAAACAGGTACCCTCTGGTGTATGTCTGTTGGTTTTATATTCAGAATATCTTCTTTTCCAGTTGTTGCCATTCCACCAGCTTGTGTTATCAAAAATGCCATTGGAGAAGCCTCATAAAGTAATCTCAATTTACCATTTTTATTTTTTGTATCAGCTGGATAGGCAAATACACCTCCTTTTATTAGTGTCCTGTGGACATCTGCAACCATTGAGCCTATATACCTTGATGTGTATCCCTCTTCTTTCAATGTTTCAACGTAACTTACAAGTGATTGAGGCTCCCATTTTTTGATATTAGACTCATTAAAGGAGTATATCTTTCCTTTTTCCGGAAGTTTTATATCCTGATGGGACAGTAAAAACATACCTACAGATGGATCTAATGTAAAACCATTAACTCCATTACCTGTAGAAATAACAAACATAGTTGAAGAACCATAAACCACATATCCAGCTGCAACCTGTTTGTATCCTTCCTGTAAGAAATCAGAGCTATCTGAATTAACTCTCTTATGTATTGAAAATATCGTCCCTATACTGACATTTACATCTATATTAGATGAGCCATCAAGAGGATCAAATGCTATAACATACTTTGCATCTTTACCTTCTTCTGGAAATATGGGTTCATCAAGCTCTTCAGAAGCAAGGGCAAAAAACTCTCCACTTGAAGATAGATACTCAATCATCAAATTATTAGCAAGCTCATCTAACTTTTGGACTTCTTCACCTTGTATATTAGTTTTTCCAGCTTTTCCGAGTATATCAACAAGTCCAGCCATTCTAACATGAGATGCTATAACTTTAACAGCAGACTCTATAGCTACAAGAGCTCTTGATAATGACCCAGTTGCATTTGGATATCTTCTCTCTTGATCTAAAATAAAGCTGTTTAAATCCATTCCTAACTTCTTCATTTTACTCCCTCTGCTAAATTTTTATACTCTTTTAAAAAAGGAATCATTCTTTTATCTGTAACTCTCCGATATAGATAATGAAAATCCAAAGCTTTATAGTAGGATTTAATAAGCATCTTAACTAACTCACATACAACATCATCTCCTTCTACACAGAACTTCATCATATCCACTATTAAATCTTCAATGGAAATTACATTCAGAATTTCCTCTCTATCTACCTCTATCTGGTTTATAGTTCCGATTAATAGATAAAAATCTTTACTTACTTCTATGTTTATATCATCTCTTATCCATAGATCTGCAAACTTTTTGTAACCAAGATCTGTAAGTATCTTTTCAAGTAGAGGTAAATCAGGATATAGAAGAGATATGATATTTGCAGGATACATCCCCTGAGTATAAACCGTCAGTGCAAACTTTCCAACAATGATAGGCCGGTGTTTAACACCAGCCTTTTTAAATTCAGAGTATATCTCTTTTATTGCTTTTATCTGTCTATCAAGACTCAATTAATCTGCTCCAGCTTCAAGTTTTATATCTTTTGCTTTCTGCTTAACATCTTTAGTAGAGCCTTTTACATAAGGAGTTTTCACTAGTTTGATGTATTTATCCGTATACCCCTTAGTCCCAAATACATTTAACTTTTCAAATAAAAACTCAAACTTTTTTTCTATGGCATCAAGTATCTCTTCTTTATTTTCTAAAGTCCACCATTTATATTTAAATGGTCCTAATCCTCTTTTCCTTGATTTATACAAAAATTGTTCTCTTGTCATTCCTTCTTTCCACTCATCTTTAAAGTTCTCTTCTATAAATCTGTATATTTCCTCTTTAAAACTCTCAGGAGCTAAATCAAACATGATATTTTGGAAACCTGTTGCAAGGTGTATTTCTGAGCAGTTATTCTGAGGGAATTTATCAAAAAGTTCTTCTGGTAAAGTAGATGCCCCATGTTGAACTGTTCCAGAAAGCCCGTATTTTTTTCTTGCAACTTCACCAATGCTTTTTAAAACTTCAAAATCAAGTTTTACCTTTGCAACAGTTCCATCAGGAAGAGGTATTCCACCATGTTCAGTTCCTGTTTGAACTGATATTTTGGATATTCCAGGTTTTTTAGTTAAAGTCTCAAGATAACCTTCCATAAACGCCTCAAATTCCTCAACAGTTGAGTTTTTACCACCTATATGTCCTATTTCTGCTCCAACAGATATATCTATACCTTCCGGCTGTATATCTCTTATAAAATCTGTCATCTTAGCAGTGTTCAAATAGTTATGGTACTGCTGCTGTTTTAATGTAGGTTGTGAGTAGTCAACAAGAGTTGAAGGGTCTATATCTATATTGTAAAATCCCGCATCTACTGCCTCTTTTGTAAGTTCCTTTATTGAGTTAAGCTCTTTCTCAGGGTTTTCAAAATATCTTTTTGCAGAAAACTGGAAGTGATCTCCTTGGATAAACACAGGTCCCCTGTAACCTTCTTTTATTGCAGCTGCAAGAACACATGCAGCATATTCAGAAGGTCTTTGATATGTATACTCTATTTCAGATTTTGCTATCTCAAATATAAAAGCTCCTATATCATTTCTTATAGCAACCTTAAACATCCTTCTTGCTATATCGTAAGTCATTCCTCTTATATTAACAGCTGGAGTAGTGAAGTTTTTAGTTTCTCCTTTTCCCATAGCCATATACAGATCATGTATAGATGAAGCTACAGCTCCATACTCATTTGCAATCTCTCTTATTAAGTATTTAACTTCTTCCTTTAAGCTATAATCTTCCGAAAACACAGCTGTATAGATAAGATCATCAATAATACTTTCTCTTAATTTTGATTCATCCAAAATCTTGACTTTACTTTCAGAGATATCAACTACACCTTTGAGATGGGATAAAACCTCTTCAAAAGAAGTAAAAACTTTTGCCATTACAAACCTCCCTTAACTGATTTTTCAGAAAAATTTTAACATACATTAGATTTAGTCAGTGTGTTATAATAAGAAAAAATCAAAAACCAAAAGGAGGTTTCATGGAAAAGACTCTCGTTTTAGTAAAGCCAGATGCAGTTAGAAAAAATGTAGCAGGGAAGATAATTTCCAGATTTGAAGATGAAGGTTTTAAAGTTGTTGCTTTAAAGAAAGTGAAGCTTTCCAAAGAGGAAGCTGGAAGGTTCTATATGGTCCATAAAGACAGACCATTCTATGATGAGTTATGTGAGTTTATGTCTTCTGGACCTATAGTTGCCATGGTTTTAGAAGGTGAAAACGCAATTTCAAGAGTTAGACAGATAATGGGAGCAACAGATCCATCAAAAGCAGAAGAAGGTACACTGAGAAAACTCTATGGTAGTAATATAGGAGAGAATGCAGTCCATGGTTCAGACTCTCCAGAATCTGCAGCTTATGAAATTCCATTCTTCTTTAGTGGGTTAGAGCTTGTGGGATAAGTATATATTAGGCTCAGTATATATGGTTTTGTCCCTCCTATTTGGAGGGATGATTTTCTTTACATTCATCGTAGGTCCAGTTTTATTCTCAAATTTTGACAGTAAATTAGCTGGCTCTGTTATGAATCTTATATTTCCATATTATTTTAAGATACAGTGGATAGGTGGGATTATAATTTACACACTTATAGGCATTTATAGTTATATAGATAAAGAAGCAATAAAGAGATTAAAACTATTTCTCATATTAGTAGGATTATTTGTTATCATAGGTATGGCTCTTGACAGAGCTATATATCCAACTGCAAAATCTCTACTACTGGAGTATTACAACTTAGTTCAAGAGAATCATATAGAAACTGCCAAAGATATAAAAGAGAAATTCGATACATTTCACAAGATATCATCTACACTCAATATGATAAATATCATCATTATGACAGGTTTGATTTTTACATTTTTAAGGATTACAATAATTAAGCCGAAAAGCTAAGAAAAAATGGGGGTAAGGAATATGGCAGAGAAGAAAGGGTCAGTATTAAACAAAATCTCTTTTATAGTCCTTGGAGGATCCTTCTTAGGAGTAACATTCGTAGGAATCATGGTATTTGTTCTTTTTTCTTCCGATCCTAATATCATTAAAAAAACTCTGATATCAGTAATCATATCTCAGATATTGTCCCTCGGTCTCGTTTTCGGCATAAGAGCATTAGTAGATAAATTTGTTGTAAGCAAGTTAAGAGAAGTTTCAAAGGCTATGAATGAAGTCAGTATGGGGAATCTTGATTACGAGATAAAGGTAGAAAAAACCGGTGATGAATTGGAAGAATTAGCAGATTCTTTTGAGAGAATGAGGATAAGTATGAAAACGATAATGGAAAAGCTTGAGAAAGGGGAACTCTAAGGGGATGCTTATATGGAACTACCTGAAGAACTTCTTGACCTTATAAATAAGGCTTATAGAGATGCCAATTTATACTATATAGGTATCTTTATAAAAAATAAAGAGATTGTTTCAAGAACTTCTTCAAAATCAGATAAGCTTTCTATCTCTTTTGGCAGACTCATTGAAAGATCCCTTGAACTAAATGAGATATTACCGAATTTCAAAGAAGAGTTCCTATTTTCGGAAGGTAAAGATTACTCACTGTTTGTTTACTATGTTGAGGAAGAACTATCCATAGGTATGATACATATCGGAAAACCAAATTTTTCTATGTTAAAGATAGTAGGTTTAGATTTAGCAAAAGAGATAAAAAAATATAAAGACCAGCTAAAAGAGATCTATCTACAAGAAGTTCAAACTATAACTATAAAAGAGGAAACAAGTGAAGAAGCTACACAAGTAAAACAAGAAGTGTTTAAACAAGATGAGAATAGAGATTTCTTTAAAGATGAAATAAATGAGTTAGAAAAAGTCTTATCCTTCAAAGAATATGAATTAAAAGAAGACATAACTCAACCATCTCTTGAAGATATATTAACAACGCAAAAAGAAGAAGAACTTTCTTACGAACCACCACCTTTAGAGGAGATACTAACTGCGAAAACAGAAGAAGAAAAGTTAGAACCGCCATCTTTAGAACAAATCATTTCAGATAGAGGATCTGTTTCGGAAGATAGTCTTATAAATACAGAGGAAATCCTTGAAAAAATAAAAAATGAGTTTGTTAGAGAAATAGGTCCTTTTGGGATGCTTCTATTTAAAAAGAAGAAAGAAGAGTATTTTAAAACGAGGAACGTTACCAAATTTGAAATTTTAAAGTTTATACAACTTTTGGCCGAAGAGATTAGTGTTGAGAAGCGTAGAAATGAATTTATTGAGAATGCAAAATCTCTGCTTATAAATCTGTAAAGTCGGAGGATAAATATGAAGTATTATGATGTTCTTGAGAATCTTGTTAGAGATGCTGGAGCAGAAGGTGCTGTTTTAGTAAGTGTTGATGGGTTAGCAATAGCCTCTGTATTACCTGCAGGAGTTGATGAGGATCGTGTTGCAGCAATGGGCGCTGCTATACTATCATTAGGAGAAAGGGTTACAGCGGAATTGAATAAAGGACAGCTTGAGCAGTTGTATATAAAGGGTTCAACAGGATATGTTATATTTACCGGTGTTAAAGATGTAGCTGTCCTTGGTGTTTTAGCACCTGCAAACGCTAAATTAGGACTACTTTTAATGGAGATACAGAGGGCTATAAAGAAATTAGAAACTGAATTGGGGTAAAGTATGGCAATAGCCGGGGATTTGAGAATATTTAACTTTGTGGATATATTCCAGATTTTAAGAAAAGACAAGAAAGATGGAATTTTGGTAATAGAGAGGGATGGTAAAAATTTTGCAGTTTATTTCAAAAATGGTGATATAGTCTATATAAGAGAAGTTCAAAAGGTGTTTTATGTCTATCTTGATGTAGATTTTGAGGTAGTTTTAAAAAAAGAGAATGTATCTAAAGATGAAATGTATAACATCTTAGTCGCGAGACTTCCTCACCTTTTAAATATAAAAGAAGGGAAGTTTTCTTTCACTCCGGGCTTTATAAGATATTCACCTGATATAAATCCACAGATTCCCATAGAAAAGTTGATTATGTATCTTTCAAGACAGCTAACTCCGGAAGAAGTTGAGAGGAAGATATCGGATTTAAATTTGGTTTTTGAAAAATCTGAAAATTTTGAAGAGATTGCCAAAAAGGCATTTCTTACCGATTATGAGAAAAAGATACTACACCTTATTGATGGAAAAAATAAGGTTGCAGATATAATTTACCAATCAAAGATGAATGATTTGATAGTTAAAAGAGCATTATACGGATTTTTAGCCTGCGGTATCATACAGAGGGAGAAGAAAAAAGAAAGAAAGATAGGATTTGAGTTAACAAAATCACTTCTAAATAAAATAATATCTAAGATTAAGGGTCTATAAAATGGCAGAGAAGAAGATAAAGATAGTTATTTCAGGACCATATGCTGCAGGTAAAACTCAGTTTATTAACACAATAAGTGAGATAGAGACTGTAAAGACAGAAGCAAAAACAACGAAAGCCGGCGAAAAAGAGAAGAAAGATTACACAACTGTTGCGATGGACTTTGGAAGGATAAAGATAGATGATGAACATACATTATACCTTTTTGGAACTCCTGGGCAGTCAAGATTTGATTTTATGTGGGATATATTAGGTAAAGGTATGGTTGGATTGGTTGTATTAGTTGATAGTACAGACCCAGCAACCTTCCACGAAGCAAGAAGAATAATCAACTACTTTGAAGCAAGATATCCAGCTCCTTTTGTAGTTGGGTGTAATAAACAGGATTTGAAGGGTGCCTGGAGTCCGGAAGATATAAGGACAGCTCTGGACTTAGGAGACGATATAAAAGTTCTACCTTTAGTAGCCACAGATAAAGAGAACGTTAAGAGGGTTTTACTAACTCTATTAGACGAAATAGCAAAATATATATAGAAACTTTCTGTTTCAAAAAATTATCTATAAATTAGACTGAATTTAGGATACAGATAGATATAAAATCTCCTCCCGGAAGGGAGAAGAGTTGTATTGTATTATTATACCGTTAAATATATAAGCTCGTCTTTACCAACTTGATGGAAGTTTAGATATCTGTAAATCTCATCTTCTTTTCCAGCAAGTTTCTTAGGAACTATGCTCATATACTCCTCAACAGTTGGAAGTCTTCCAAGTATTGCACAGACAGCTGCAAGTTCAGCAGAACCAAGGTAAACTTTCGCATCTTTACCCATCCTGTTATCAAAGTTTCTTGTAGAAGTAGAGAATACTACAGCACCATCTCTTACCCTTGCTTGGTTACCCATACATAAGCTACATCCTGGGATTTCAGTTCTTGCTCCGGCTTTCCCGTATATAGCATAGTATCCTTCCTCTCTTAACTGTCTCTCATCCATCTTTGTAGGAGGAACTATCCACAACCTTGTAGGAACTTGCCCTTCTCCTCTAAGAATTTCACCCAGAGCTCTATAATGTCCTATATTAGTCATACAACTACCTACAAAAACTTCATCTATATGTTTCGGTCTTCTTTCATCTGCAAGGACCTCTGATAATGTTGCAACATCATCTGGGTCATTAGGACATGCAACTATAGGCTCTTTTATCTCACTTAAATCTATCTCTATAACTGCTGCATACTCTGCATTTTCATCTGGTTCAAGTAGTACAGGATTATCAAGCCAAGCTTTCATTTTATCTGCTCTTCTCTGTAGTGTCCTTGCATCTTGATAACCTGCTTCAATCATAGCTTCTATAAGCTTTATATTTGACTCTATATACTCTATTACAGGCTCTTTGTCCAGTCTTACAGTACAAGCAGCAGCACTTCTTTCAGCAGATGCATCTGCAAACTCAAAAGCTTGTTCAACTTTAAGATAAGGTAATCCCTCTATCTCAAGTATCCTTCCGGCAAATACATTTTTCTTTCCTTTTTTCTCTACTGTAAGTAATCCTTGTTTTATAGCATAATAAGGTATTGCATTTACAAGGTCTCTTATTGTTATTCCTGGCTGTATCTCTCCTTTAAATCTTACCAAGACAGATTCCGGCATAACAAGAGGCATAGTTCCTGTAACAGCTGCAAAGGCTACTAAACCAGAACCTGCAGGGAAAGATATCCCTATTGGGAATCTTGTATGACTATCTCCTCCTGTTCCAACTGTATCAGGTAAAACCATTCTGTTAAGCCAAGAGTGTATAATTCCATCTCCAGGTCTTAATGATACTCCTCCTCTGCTTATTATAAATGGAGGTAAAGTGTGATGAAGTTTTACATCTGCAGGTGTTGGATAAGCTGCAGTGTGACAGAAACTCTGTAATACAAAATCACAACTAAATCCAAGAGCTGCAAGCTCTATTATTTCATCTCTTGTCATTGGTCCAGTTGTATCCTGAGAACCTACTGTTAAAACTTGTGGCTCAACATACATTCCAGGTCTAACTCCTGGCATACCACATGCTTTTCCAACTATCTTTTGTGCAAGAGTATAACCTACACCTTCTTTTTCCGGAGGTTGTTCTGGTCTTATAAATATGTTTTCTTCCGGTAAACCTAATACTTCTCTTGCTTTTCTTGTTAAGCCTCTACCTATTATTAGAGGTATTCTTCCACCAGCTCTTACTTCATCTGGTAATGTGTTTGGTTTTAATTTAAATTTAGATACAACTTCACCATTCTTAACTATCTTTCCTTCATAAGGGTATATCTCTATAATATCACCGGTCTCCAGTTTTGTTACATCAGCCTCTATAGGTAAAGCTCCAGAATCTTCAAGAGTGTTGAAAAATATAGGTGCTATTATTCCACCTATAACAATTCCACCTGTTCTTTTATTTGGTACATGAGGTATATCTCTTCCTATATGCCATATAAGAGAGTTTGCAGCAGATTTTCTACTTGAACCTGTTCCAACAACATCACCTACGAAAGCAACAGGATATCCAGACTTTTTAAGCTCATTTATCTTTTCTATCGCATCTGGCATCTTAGATTTAAGCATACTTAAAGCATGAAGAGGTATATCACTTCTTGTAGATGCCTCTGTAGCTGGAGAAAAATCATCAGTGTTTGTTTCACCAGGAACTTTGAAAACTATCGCTGTTATCTTTTCTGGTAGTGGTTCCCTATTTAAAAACCATTCTGCATTTGCCCAAGACTCTAAAACTTGTTTAGCATAAGGATTTGTCTTTGAAAGTTCTACGATATCGTTAAAAGCATCATAAACCAGTAATGTGTTTTTAAGTGCATTTGCTGCTTCTTGAGCAACTTCCGGATCTTTATGAGATAAAGCATCAATGAGAGGTTTAACATTATAACCACCAAGCATAGTCCCAAGTATTTGGACAGCTTTTTTAGGAGATATTGCCGGAGAATGAGTTTTTCCTTGAACTATATCATTTAAAAATGCAGCTTTAACATAAGCACCTTCATCTACTCCTGGACTAACTCTGTTAACAAGAAGATCCATCAAAAACTCTTCTTCTATAATAGGAACTTCCTTCAAAAGCTCAACAACAGCAGCAACCTGCTTTGCATTTAATGGTAAAGGAGGTATTCCTAACTTAGCTCTCTCCTCTACATGTTTTCTATACTCTGCCAAAAATCCCATATCATTACCTCAACTTAATTAATTTCACCTATAATATTTTATCCTAATTTTAAAATTTTAAAACGATGTTTTATTTTGATTATAAAAATAGAGGTTATATAAATGGATATAGAAGTTATAGATATAGGTTTAACTGACTATAGAGAATGTATAGAGTTTATGAAGAAAATACATATTGATGCTTCCAATAAAAGAGAAAGAAATTATCTTATCTTATGTCAACATTATGATGTTTATACAGTGGGATTTAATGAAAAGAGAGAGTTTCCAGTAGAAACCATTAAAACAGACAGAGGAGGATCTATAGTATTTCACACACCTGGACAACAGATATTTTACTTTGTCTTTGCAGTTAAGTCTCCAAGAATCTTTTACAGAAAAATCATAGATTCTTTCTATAAACCTTTAAGGCAGTTAGATAACAGGATAGTTTATTTACCAAAAATTCCAGGATTTTACATAGACAACAGAAAATTAGGTTTTTTAGGATTTAGATATAAAAATGGATATTCTTTACACGGAGTAGCTATAAATCACAATGTAAATCTTGAAAAATTCAATGTAATCAATCCATGTGGACTTGAAGGATATAAGGCGACATCTCTAAAAGAAGAAGGTATAGATATAGATATTCAAGATTTAAAAAGTAATATAGTTAGAAGTATTAAAGAAAACTTTAAATAGTTATCTCTGGTTTTGGCTCCCCAAGATAAAAACCTTGAGAGTAATCTATTCCGATTTCTTTAACTACTTTAAAAACTTCCTCACAATGGACAAACTCTGCGATTGTTTTTATATCAAGTTTTTTAGAAAAATCTGTTATAGTTTCTACTATAATTCTTGATTCTTTATCTGTATGTACATTCTTGATTAAAGACGAATCTATTTTAAGATAATCCACTTTCAATTTTAACAGATATTCAAAGTTAGAATAACCACTACCAAAATCATCTATTGCGATTTTAGCTCCGTAGGTTTTTACCTGCTTTATAAATTCAAGAACTTCATCAAAGTTTTGAATACCCTCTGACTCTAAAAGTTCAAAGGTTATGTTAGCACTATTATTTTTAAGCTGGTTAAATATTTCAAGAACAACTACATCATTCAATATATCTTTTATAGATAAATTTATAGATACCTCTACATTGTAATCTCTCGAAGTCTGGAATGCCTGTTTTACTACTTCCAACGTTATATGAGGATATAGTTTTGCTTTTTTTGCTATATCTAAGAAATAAAATGGTGATATAAATTTTTCTCCCTCTTTTATTCTTACAAGTGCTTCAAACTTTTCTATCTTTCCTGTGTTGTTATTAAATATAGGTTGATAGAATAACGCTATCCTATTTTGCTTTATTGCATTTTTAAGGATTTTTACCCATTTTAGATTTTCCTCGTATTTTTTTTGCAACTCAAGATTTTCAGTGTAAATAAAGAAAGATTTCCTATTTTCCTTTGCATACTTTAAAGCCATATCAGCTTTTTCAAGTATATTCCTTGCATTAAATTCAGTAGGTATAGCTATACCGAGAGTCACATCTATATTTATCTCATATCCCTCAATATCAAAAGGTTTGGATTGTATATAAGCAATTAAACCGTTAACAAAGATATCTAAACTAGAGGAGGATATAAATCTATCTATAATAATTGCGAATTCATCTCCACCTATTCTGTAAAGCTGAAAGTTATGTTTTTGAGTGTAATTTTTAATTCTATTGGCTACACTTATCAGAATTTTATCTCCAATACTAAAACCATAAACATCATTTATCTCTTTAAAAGAATCTATATTTATGAGAATTACTTTAGGATTGAAAACTCTATCAAGGTCAATAGTTAACTTAAATCTATTTGGAAGTCCTGTTAAATAATCTATATAAAGTCTTTCTTTCTTCTCTGTCATATCTTTTTTTATACCTATAAAGTAAGCTATTTCTCCAGTTCTATCTCTTATCGGAATTACGATTAACTCTATATCTTTTATATCTCCAGATTTTGTTTTAACAGATACCTCTCCAGTAAATGAACCTTTTTCTAAGACTTCTTTTATAATTTTATCAAAGTCTGATTTTTTCATATGTATTAACGGAGTTTTACCCTTAATCTCTTCTTGTGAGTAGCCAAGTAATTTTTCATGAGCTTTGTTTTGCTCTATATAAAAGCCATTTTTATCTATAATAGCTACAGCTTCATTTATATTTAGGAAAACTTCCTCTATAATACTTAATCTACTTTCAAGTTTTTCTTTAGCTTCAAAAAGCTCTTTATTAAGATTATCTATATGGGTTAAATCTCTGGCATTTACAATTATTGATGATATATTTCCATTTTCATCGTATAGAGCATTTACATTTTTGACTACGTGAATAATTTCCCCATCTTTTCGACGAAAATGAGTTTCTTGATCTAAACATTTCCCAGTTTCTTTCACAGAAATCATACAGGCATTATAAATTGACTCTTCTATAGATATTTCCCTTATATTTTTTCCTATAACCTCATCCTTAGAATATCCTAATATCTCACAGAAAGATTCATTAACATACTGTATTATTCCATCTACATTTATCGTAAAAATAATATCCGGAGATCTATCTATAATTTTACAAACGAGGTCTAAATCTAAATGTGTAAACTGTTTTTCATTCGTTTTCATTTTTCTTCCTGTAAAAATCGTATTTCAAATTTCTAAACCAAACTATAGCCTCTTCCTTTGTTTCAAAATACATAGACTTTATAGGACTTGGATGATTTGTATAGAACAACCAGTAAAATCTACCATTTTCCTCATGTAATGACACAGCCGCTATGTTTTCAACCAATATGTAAGTGTTTTTGTCTATCTCAAAAAACATCTAACTTTCTTCTTTATTTAGTTGCCGGTGTTTCTTTATAAACCATTTAATGGAAGAAAAAGCAAGTATGGAGAGAGTTATAACCGCCGCAGTTAACTTAGATTTTCCTATATCCATAATGCCTATTCTATACATACTAAACCATATAAAGATATAGGTAAGATAAAGTCCATACAAAAGAAGTAATATAGAAAACGATTCCCAAATAATCTTTCCTATCATACAAACACCCAAATTTTTAGTTTAACGTAAATAGTTTATCATGTTATTATTATCGGGTAAAATTGTAAAATTTTGAGGTGTAAATGTTTGTCTTTGTGTTTTTAAGTATTTACTTTTTGATAAATTTGTATTTTTTTAGAAAAATAAGAAGTGTTTTTTATATGAAAGACAAATCTATATATATTCCAGCTTTTCTTTTCACACTCTCTCCTGTTTTCTATAAAACCTATGATAAAGCCGGACATGATAACTTTTTACTGTCCTTTTTGATACTCTTATGGATGGGATTTGTTATACTTTTCTTCATATTTTTTTTCTTAATAGATATCTATAACATAAGTTTAAAAGTTATACACCATATAACTGGACATAATCCTCTTCCTTCACTATCTGGTAGAAAAGTATTTATAGTTATATTTTTGCTGACTTTATTTACAACAACTTACGGATACATTGAAACATTAAACCTAAAAATTTACAGATTTACAATCCCTTCTAAAAAAGTTAAAAGAGATATAAAGATTATGCAGATATCTGATTTACATCTCAATCAGGTCATGAGAGAAGACAAAATACAGATGGTATTGGATATATATATCAAAGAAAAACCAGATATAGTGATATCCACAGGAGATTTAGTTGATGGAAATTTAAGATACAAAGAACCATATATAAAACTTCTCCAAAAAATAAATCCACCTCTGGGGAAATATGCAATTTTAGGAAATCACGAGTATTATGCAGATGTAGAGCAGTCTATAGAATTTACAGAAAAAGCCGGATTTAAACTTTTAAGAGATAATATTTTTTACTTACAGGATAATATCGTATTAGTAGGAGTTGATGATGAGGAGGCAGAGAGATTCGGTGTAAAGAGGAATTTAGATGATTTGGAACTATTAGATAAAGTTGATAAAAGTAAATTCATCATATTCTTAAAACATCAACCTAAGATAGATGAGAGATACAAAGATAAGTTTGATTTAGCATTAGCTGGACATACACACGGTGGTGTTTTATTTCCAGTTAGATACATACTGAGAGAAATATTTATCATAGATGCGGGATTAGTAAGATTAGGCAATGAATATGTCTTTGTAAGTAGAGGAGTTGGAACCGGAGGACCTCCTATAAGAATAGGAGCATTTCCAGATGTGGCTATCTTTGAGATAAAAAAATCCCCCTAACCTTAGGGGGAAAGGGAGGTTAGTATCATGAAAATTCGAAAATTATTATATCATATTCCCTATATTTATTGGTATATTAAAGATAAAAATAGTTTTTTCATCATCTCTAAAATAAGACAGGTTACCACCAAAAATAGAAAGTCTATTTTTGAGATTTCTCAATCCAATTCCTTCTTTTATACCATTAAAATCTCTGCCATCATCTATAACTTCCACAACCAGAGAGTTATTACTTTTCCTTACATTTATCCATATATTACCTTTTGATTTCACTCCATGTTTTATGGCATTCTCTACTAATATCTGTAGTGATAACTTTGGTACAAGGTAATGTAGAGTTTTTTTGTCTATATCCATATGAATAGATATACCTGGGAATCTCATAGTCTGTATAAATAGAAAGTTTTTCACTATCTCAATTTCTTTCTCTAAAGTTATCCAACTATCTTCCTCTATTATATCTCTCAAAAATTTAGAGAGTTTAATCAATGCTTCTTCTGCTTTTTCTTTATCTATATGGATAAGCTCAGCTATAACATTTAAGGAGTTAAAGAGATAATGGGGGTTTATCTGATATTCCAAAGCTTTTAGCTTCGTTTCTATAATAGATTTTTCGAGGTCAGATTCTTTTTTTCTCAACGAAACTATCTTGTATAGAAGGTAACCTATAAGTGCCGTTAAAGAACCTACAATTAGGGATCCTGTTATAACAGTGCTGTAGGATAGATTTAAATCTATTAAGTTTAGATACTTGATAACAGTATAAGATAAAAGAGAGCCGATTATTCCGGCAATAAACGAAACAAAAAGACTAAAGGGAATCCAGATTTTTTCAGGTAAAATTTTAAGTAAATAACTGTTAGAAAAATTTATAAGCAGGTAAGAGAAAGTGAATATAAAAAAGCCGAATAAAACTCCTGTTAAAAAACCATCTATTAAAGAGCTTGTTAATCCGGATAGTAAAGATATAAATACTCCTAAAAAACCACCAAAAACTAATCCGAAAGAGAAAACCAAAAACCAGTCTTTATTTGATATGTTTATATAGTAACTCATTAAAATCCTCTTCTATGCAAATTAAAAGGTTAAAAACACCTAAAACTACCCCAGGCCAACCTTGTCCAGGGAAAACAGTATCCCCCACAATATAGAGATTCTCAATAGGTGTAAATGTTTTTGGATAAAAAAAGGAAAAGTATTTTTTTAACAACGGAACACCTCCAACAGAACCTCTGAATCTTCCTGTATATCTCTCAAATGTTTTCGGAGTTCCCACAAATATATCACTTTTCTCTAACATCTTAAAGTATGGTATATGTCTGTAAAGATTTTCTAAAATAAACTCTTTTGCTTTTTCCTTTCTCTCTTTATAAATATAATCATCAATATTTTTCCATAAATCTATCTCACAGTGAGTTGATACTGTTACAGTCTTATAACCAGTTTTTGAGATTACAGTATCATCTTTGTCTGAAACAGACACAAAAAAGGAATAGCTACCGGTATATGGATTTTTATCGTGTAAAATCTGATAATGATGGTCATTTAACAAGTTATCTGGATCATTTACTGTAAAGTATAAAGTTAAAGATCCCCACATCTTTTTATACTTTTTACGAAATGAGTAACATACATTATCAAAACCTTCCAAAATATCACAAAAATTCCAGATGGTTGAATTTAGTATAACCCTTTTTGATAGATATGAGTTTTTATTTGTTTTCACCTCAAAAAAATCACCGACCTTTTTAACTTTTAAAACTTTTTCCCTTAGATGTATCCCATCTAAACTTTCAGTTAGAAAATCAAACATTCTTCCCATTCCACCAATAACATAGTAGTTGTCAAGGTTAGGATAAGTGAGTCCCATTGTTGCAACAGAGAAACTTACCTCATCGTAATAACCTTGTGCAGTCATAAGTATTTGAGAATTTAGAAATTTTATATAATCTTCAGATAAATCTCCTGATATTTTATGTATAACATCTTTTGCTGTAGATGTTACATACTTTAAAGTTGATAATATATGTGGAAATTTTTTTAGATAAGTTGAAAAAGTTTTTAAGTTTAGACCAGTATAGGGAATAAAGTTATAAAGATTACTCCAGTTTTTATCTGCTGTTTTGTATATCTCTTGCCAAAGTCTCTTATTCTGTGGATTATAAAAATTTTTATTTATCTCTTCTAAAGCTCTCTCTTTATCCTTATATCTATTTATAACTTTATCTTTTATATAAACCTTTATAGAAGGGTCTGATTTTTTAACAGGAATATTGTCTTTACCTAAAATTCTCATCAAAACAGCTAATGGAAGATTTCCTTCTAATCCTACAAGAGTAGTAGCTCCCACATTATAAAAGTTATTATCTTTCTGAAATGTTCCGGCACAACCTCCAAGATAGTTAAGTTTTTCAAACAGCAAAGTATTTTTACCAAGTTTTTTAAGTAAAGAAAAAGCTACAACGCCACCTATCCCACCACCAACTATGACATAATCTAACATCAGATCTCCTTTAGTTTTCTGAAAGTAAATCAAAAAAGTAATCTTTTATGTTATTGACTACAAGTTTTATTTGGTTATCACTTCTAACTTTTGTGATAACAAATCTATCCATATTTAAAACAACCCTCGATATATTTTTGCCTTTAAGTGTTAAAACTTTTTCTTCATCTTCATAATAATACTTTATCTCCAAAATATACTCTCCTTGTGAAATAAAAGTTAGTTGTGTATCTAAGTATCCCAACCCTTCAAAACAAAAACCTTCTCTTATATTTTTGAAAACAATCACACCGGTATTTAATGTTTTCATCACAGATACTCCGGAGTTTATTTAAAATAAAAGATAAAGCTTAAATAAAAATCAATAAACAGAGTAAAATCTGTTTCATAAATCTGTTTTTTAAGTTTATAAACCTGTGGTTAATCAAGTTCCTCCGGATAAGGAGATAGATATGTTTGGCTTTTGAGATATTCATCATCAAATCTAAATACAAAGCCTTTTATATACTCAATAACTGTTTTAATATCAACTTTTCCATCTAAAGCTTTGTTTAAAAGATTATGTATATGTCTTTTTTCAGAAGATTTTAAAAGGTCAGAAAAATGTCCGTATATGTGCTGTAAGACATTTATATGGGACTTTAATCCCGGTCTTTTTAAAAATGTTTGATAAAACAGCTCTCTGTAAATTTTTACCGTTTCATTTAAACCCACTTTATCCCAGTTTGCTATTATCTGACCAAGTTTCTTTTGTTTAGACGGAGAATATAGCATTAATAAATACTTGTTATTTTGGTGAAATTTTATAAGTTGATTTATAGATTCAATATTTGAAAGAGTGTTTCTAGCATTGGCAAATGTAAATATCTTAGTTAAAAAATCCCTTTTTATCCAAATATCATGGACTCTTCCTTCATCTTCTACCGGAAGATAGGGAAAGTGTGTTTTGGCAAACCTTGCAAATATACCATCTGTTTTTCCTACGGAATGAACTAAATCATCTTTATAAAGTTTTGTATCTCCAACACCACAACTTGGAGATTTTGATTTTAACAGAAAGCCATCTATATTTTTGAAAGATTCCATCATCTTCTTAGAGTAATCTTCAATTTTTTCCGTGTAATCAGTCTTAGAGATTGGCTCTATCATTCTTATCTTCTCAGGATACTTTGCAAGTATTACAGAAGGACGTGGGACAGACATACCTATATCAACTTCCGGACATATATCGATATATTCAACAAACTGCCCCAACTTTTTAGCAAAATCATCTGTTACAATTCCACCGTTATATCTAACAGGTGCTATATTTATACATCTACTGATAACAACTCTTGGTTTATACATCTAAAAACTCCCTTAAAAACTTTGCCCCGTCTCTACTTGTCTTTATTGTATCAGGAATTCCATCAAAAGATATTAAAAATTTACTCTGTTCAACAACCTTCATCTCTTTTATTTTTGATAGATTGACTATAAAGCTTTTATGGGTACGGAAGAAACCTTTATTTGATAGAAGTTGTTCAAATTCGTAAAGTCTTTTGTTAGACAGATACTCATGATCCTTTGTTCTGATAACCGTTTCTGAAAGCTCAGCTTTTATATAATAAATATCTGATGGTTTTAAAAGGATATATTTATTTAGATACTTAACTGGTATAAATATATCTTCACTTTTTGATACAAGGGGTAACATATTAGTAATAGCAACTTTTTTATTTTCAAAATTATTAATTTTTTCTAAAACTCTTTTTATATCCTCTTCTTTATATGGTTTTAAAACATAATCTATTGAATTTACCTTAAAAGCTTCTAAAGCATACTCTCCGTAAGCTGTGACAAAAACTATATAGGGTGGATTTTCAAAGTTTGATATTATGTAAGATGCTACTTCAATTCCTGTCCCATCTGGGAGTTTAACATCTAAAAACACAACATCCGGATTTATAAATTTTAATTTCTCCAATGCTTCCTGTTTGTTTTCCGCCTCTCCCTCAACCTTTACATTAAGATTGCCAAGTATTCTTTTCAATCTCTCTCTTGATAGACACTCATCTTCCAAAACAAAAGCTTTCATAACACACACCTCTCTATACTATTTTAAAAACTGCAAAATATAAAATCAAAATACCAGCCACAATTAAAATAGGTGATATGTATAGAACAAATTTATCATAAATTTCATACCTCCTGTTTTGATTTAATATAAGTTTAGTTAGGTTATAGAGTTTAAAAAAGAGTGTTTTATTCATTTTATGTATGGTTTTTGTAATTTTATTTATAATTTGTATTTTTCTTCTTCTTTTAATCTGTTAGAATTGATAAAAACCAAGGAGGTAGTATGGAAGAGAGAGTTTTTAAAATAAACTCAAAAGAGATAGACACAACCAAAAAATATATCCTTTACTGTATGGAAAGCTCCCAAAGAATAGATTACAACTATGCATTATATTTTGCCGTAAAATTAGCTGACAAGATTAAAAAGCCATTGATAACTGTTTTTAACATAACTGATAACTATAAACACTCAAACATAAGATACTATAAATTTATGATAGAAGGAATTTTAAAGTTAAGAGAAGATTTCAAAAAACTGGGAATAAAGTTTGTTATAAATAAAAATAGTTATACTGAAGGCTGTAAAAAGTTTTTAAAAAATGCTTCTGTTGTAATAACAGATACAAATTATCTAAAAACCCAAAGAATGTGGCGTGAGTATATTGGAAAAATTTCAGATGTTGCTGTTTTTGAGATAGAGTCTGATGTTATTGTCCCAGTTAGATTAGTTTCTAACAAACAAGAACCTTATGCCATGACGATAAGACCTAAAATATACGGTATGATGGACAGATTTATTACTTCTATACAGATAACTCCTCCAAAGATTAAATCAGAAAATTTTGATATTCAAAGTTGGGATTTAGATAGTGTAGATGATTATATAAACCAACTCAACATAGATAAGTCTGTAAAACCATCAGAAAATTTCATAGGTGGATATGATGAAGCACAAAAGTTATTAAAAATTTTTATAGAAGAAAAGCTACATAGATACAAAGATTTAAGGTCAGACCCTACTGTTGACTATCAATCAAATTTAAGTCCATATATACACTTTGGACAGATATCTCCAGTGAAGATAGTCAAGGATATATTAAAAGAATATCATATATATGATGAAAATGTTAAATCTTTTTTCAATGAGTTGATAGTTTGGAGAGAGCTTGCCAGGAATTTCTGTTTCTATAATCCTTTATATAACCAATACAATGGCATACCTCAATGGGCAAAACAGACCTTAGAGGAACACATTAAAGATAAGAGAGAGTATATATATTCTATTTCCGAGTTGGAAGAAGGAAAAACTCATGACCAATACTGGAACGCCGCTCAGAGAGAGCTATTAAAAACAGGTAAAATGCATAACTATATGAGAATGTATTGGGCAAAGAAATTGATAGAATGGACAAAACATCCTAAGGAAGCTTTTGATATTGCATGTTATCTAAATGACAAATATGAGCTTGATGGAAGAGATCCAAATGGTTATGCTGGAATATCTTGGTGTTTTGGAACTCACGATAGACCTTGGCAAGAGAGAAAAGTTTTCGGAAAAGTTAGATATATGAATGATAAAGGTTTAGAGAGAAAGTTTGATATAAAAAAGTATGTTGAGAGGTTTGGAAGATGTTAGAAGATTTTTTCATAGATTTCTGATAGTTTTGGCATATATTTAAATCAAAGTAAAATAAAATGGGGTATGAAAGTTGAAAGCATTAGCTTGGTTATCTGAGAAGAGAAAGGATAATAAAGTTTTGTGTAAGGCTTGTTCTCAGAGATGTGTATTAGCAGAAGGTGAGTATGGAAAATGTGGAATAAGGAAAAATGAAAATGGAGATTTATATCTAACTGTCTATGGACTTGCTGCTGCTTATAATATTGACCCAATTGAGAAAAAACCACTTTTTCATTTTTTACCCGGAACAGAGATATTTTCAGTTGGAACAGTTGGTTGTAATTTTAGCTGTCAGTTTTGCCAAAATTTTGATATATCACAGTATCCACAAGAACATAACTTCGAAGTTTTTGGAACAACTTTACTCCCAGAAACAATAGTAAATATAGCAAAAACCAGAAAAATACCTTCAATTGCATTTACTTATAACGAACCTGTTGTTGTTTTTGAATATGCTTATGATACATTTAAATTGGCAAAACAACATGGTATAAAAACAGTTTTTGTAAGTAGTGGTTATGAAACAAAAGATGCAATAGACACAATAAAACCTTACCTTGATGCCGCTAATATAGATTTAAAAGCATTTACTGACAGATTTTATAGAGAAATATGTGGTGCAAGGTTAAAGCCAGTTTTGGAAGCTATAGAGTATTCTTATAAGCAAGGTATATGGATAGAGATAACAACTCTCATAATACCAGGTGAAAATGACTCAAAAGAAGAACTTAGAGATATAGCTAAATTTATAGCTTCTATAGATAAAAATATACCTTGGCATATATCAAGATTTTTCCCAATGTATAAAATGTTAGACAAACCACCTACACCCATAGAGAAGTTAAAGGAAGCTTATGAGATAGGTAAAGAGGAAGGACTTAAATATATATATGTTGGAAACATTATTGATGAAGATAGAGAATCTACTTACTGTCCAAATTGCCATTTTAAAGTAATTGAGAGAAGTGGATATGTAGGACAGTATGTTAAAAACCATCTTATTGATGGGAAATGTCCAAAGTGTAATACAGAGATAGCTGGAGTTTGGAAGTAATTACTCACTAAAAGATATAGTTTTGTAAGTAAAGACTTCCAATCTATATTTTTTATAACAATCTGCTGGTAGTCCTGCTTTCAAACATAGATGAGCAAAAAATTTATCTTTTTCAGGAAGATCCTCCCACACATCAGGTAGAAAAGTTGCTGAATGATTTCCATACTTTATAATAACACCATCTTTGAAAGGTTCTATTTTGTTAAATAAATCTATCCAGTTATCATAATGTAAAGGTTGGGGATAAGTGAGAACAGATACTTTAATTTTTATATTAGTAAGCTCATCTAAAGATAGAGGATAAAATCTGGGGTCAGATACGGCTGATGATATTGCATTATGTATAACATCTTCATACAGTGGTCTGTGAGGTATAATAGACCCTATACATCCTCGTAGGCTTCCCTGTTTTGTTTCAAGTGTAACAAATGATGCACCTAACTTTTTAAGATTCTCATAAGGGATATCTTCTTGGTTGATAAGAGGAATTTTACCAGTTTTTAGATAATACTCTATAGAAAATCTGGCAAGTTTTAAGAGAAATTGACCTTCCTCTTTACTTATAGAAGATATAACTTCCATATCCAACCACCGCTGAGTAATCTCCGGAAGTATCACCGGAAGTTTTATAGTCCAAAAGTTTTCCTTTAAGGTTATTATCTTTTGCATACAATATCATACCTTCAATTCCTATTTTACCACAGGCCTCACACTTTTCCAGGTATGATGTATCCAGTTTTTCCACCGCTAAATGACAATTTTTATCAAGTTGTCTTGCAACATTATCTGGATAGTAATGACTTAAATCAGAACTCACTATTACAACTGTATTTTCGTCTTTAAAATACTCTATCAATCTTTTAATATATAGAGGATCTATATTTCCATAGACTACAGGAATTATATCAAAATCTTCCATAACTACCTGTAAAAATGGGACTTGAACTTCTAAAGAATGTTCTCTTTGATGAGGGACGGTATTTAAAGTTATAGGATAATGAGGATAGTCCTTCGCAAACTGTAATATTTTCTCTTTATTTACTTTAACCTCTCCAAGAGGTGTCAACCAGTAATCATAATAACCAAAAGATATACCATTCATATATACATAGTGAGATGGTCCTATCAATAGAAATGTGTAATGTTTACCTCTTTCTAAATTGAGAAGTTGCTTATAGGATACTGCAGCAGTTTTTCCAGAGTATATATAACCTGCATGAGGAGATATTAAACTTTCCGGTTTGTAATTAAACAGGTGAGCTTCTTCTAAATAGGACTCTATCATATCTCTTAGTTTTTCTATTTTTGCCGGATAGAATAAATTTGCTACTGCCGGTTTTCTCACTGATATCATCTTAACCCTCTTACTCCTTTTAAGATAATTTATTTCTCTTCTCAATAGCTTCAAATAATTTCTTATCTACCTCTTCCAACCAATGTTCCCTTCTTATAACTTCATCAAACATCTCTTTATGGAGTATCTGTGTAGCGTGAAACTTAGCTTTTAAATCTTCATATTCATAGAAAAAATTTAAAGATGGTAGAAGCTTTACTATATTTTCAGTATCAAGTAAGTTAAAGTCATAATCATAAATCTTTTTAACAACAGATTCATCTAATTTCCCATTGGTTATAATCCAGACTTTTGATATAGAATACTTTTCTTTACCTTTTTCTAAATCCTTAAGATAGTTTTCATCAATTTTCTTAACTTCTGTAAAATCTACGTAATCCACTATTATATAGTCAATCCTATCTTCATCTTCAAACTTCAGTATAGTATCTATATGAAACTCTTTGAAATACTCCGGGTCAATAATCTCAAACCCAAGCATTTGGAAAGTGGTATTTAGGAAATACTCAAATTCTGAGCCTTTCATCTTCTTAAAATACTCAATCTGAGATTCTGTCCATGGATACAGAGCTATTTTACTTTTTAAATCTTGTAATTGGATTTTTATATCTTCTAATTTATCCTCGTAAGATTTAGCTCTTAAAATGTAATCTTCTTTTTCTTTTAAAAATTTCTCTTTATAGGACTCTAAAGTAGGGATAAGTAAAGCCTCTTCTTTTCTCTTTTCTTCTTTATACCGTAAAAATGCATAATAACCTACAACCATAAAAATTCCAGTGATTATAACTATATCAACTACATCTATCTGCATTCAGTTACCAGATTCTTAAAAGTTTTTGTATAGATATTATAAATCTCTGGAGTAAAGAGGACAAACTGAATAATCTCAAAATGTTGCTCTTCATCTATAAAATCTATAACTGATTTTACAGCAACCTCAGAGGCTTCTTCTATATTACATCTATATGCTCCGGTGCTTATAGAAGGAAAAGATATAGATTTTACTCCCACCTCTTTGGCTAACTTTAAGCTGTTTTTATATGCACTGTATAAGAGATTTTTCTCCTCATCCGTCATCTTTCCATTACAGATTGGACCTACGGTATGAATTACATACTTAGCTTTTAACTTTCCAGCTGTTGTTATCACCGCATTACCAGTTGGCAGTCCCTCTGGATATAGAGTTTTTCTTATTTCTTTACACTCTTGAAGTATAGCCGGACCACCTTTTGAGTGAATAGCACCATCAACACCTCCACCACCCATAAGAGAAGAGTTGGCAGCATTTACTATAGCCTCTGTATCACTTTCAGTTATATCTCCCACTATAAACTTTATAGTAGTCCCTTTTATAACACACTCCATAGATATATCCTCTAAAAGAATAGTAAATATTTTAAGAAATATTCCCAGAAAGATGCAGTTGTCCCTTTAAAATCTTTTATATATCTAAATCCGGAAGATAAATTATCCTGTCTAAACATTGTTCCTCCAAATCCAGCTGAAAAACCATATCCTACTCCTGTTCTGCTATTAAAAGTAATATCACTACTAAAAAATGGTCTTAAAACCCTTACGTAGTTATCTCTATTGTCAAATCCAAATAAAAATCCTGCTCCTACTAAGCTATAACTTTGAGGTAAAACATCTGGATTAGGTTGAGATGATATTTTGTTTATAACTCCTTTGTCTGTGTTTTTCTCATTAAAATTGCTGTTTTGTATATATATACGAAATGTATAATCCGGATACCCTATTCTTAATTTATAAGATAATTCTCCGTATATGCTAAAACCATCTCCTATATTTTTATTATCCTGAGATTTGTAAAAATCTTTA
Source organism: Hydrogenothermaceae bacterium (assembly GCA_026418455.1). Classification (GTDB taxonomy): domain Bacteria; phylum Aquificota; class Aquificia; order Aquificales; family Hydrogenothermaceae; genus JAOABC01. Next base: position 208,949 of record JAOABH010000004.1, on the reverse strand, counting down.
TTTACAGACAAAAAAGCAAAAGCTCTATTTGTTAAACTATGAGATAGAGATAAATTAATGTAATCTTTCATTCCTCCAAAGAACATATATAAACTTTCGTAGGAAAGTTGATTTATACCTCCAGAGATCTCTAAATTTGTTTGGTTATTTAAATATTGATTATATCTGAAAGTTATTCCTGTATTTCCCTTTAAACCATTCAAGTAAGAGACTCCTATCTCACCGTATCCTTCATCAAATATTTTCCCAATTTTAAATAAGTTATAACTTAAATTTTTCAAATCTTTATATATCGAGTTATTGCTATCAATTCCAAAGTAACTGATAAACTGATAGTTTATATAAAAACCTTTTGCAAGATAGTATCTTATAAGAAAGTTGTCATTTATTGAAGATACTTTATCCCAATTACTATACGAAACTGTATTCTCTATCTTTGAGTAATAAGTAGTAATTAGATCTCTATACTGTTTATATAAAAGATAATCTTCTCTATTTTCTTCTAAACCTTTATAACCGTAGTATCCAGCTTTGTTTATCTGTCCGGTTCTCCGTAAAGCCTCCACTCTATCTCTTATTGGAAGAATATCTGAATATCTATTTAGAAGTTCATCTTGCCAAAATCTGTCATCTTGCCATAGAGCAATATTTAGATACATCCAAGGTCTTAATATCTTTTTATGTTTATTCATCAGATATTCAACTTTTTGGTGTTCTTCTATCTTTAAAAGATAAGAATAGTAAATATCATCAAAAATAGCCGGATCTATTACATTTTTAGCAATCTGAAAAAGTTTCTCTAACTCTACTGCTGGAAGATAATCTATAGCAACCTTTAGGTATGTTTCTAATTTTTGCGGATTTTGATATGTATCAGCTAAATTTTTAGATAGTTTTCTAAAGATTTCATACCTTAATTTTTCTGCTTCATCTACTCTCCCATAAGTGTATAGTATATCAGCATAAAATAGTAAATCTTCATCACTTTCTTTTTCTATTTTAGATGATAGCTCTAAAGCTTTTTGGGAGTTCTGTAAAAACATATAAAGAGTTATAAACTGCTTTGGAATTTTATCCTCGTACATTTTAAAATTATTTAGGATATATCTTGCAAAATCTTTATCAGATGTTTCTATAGAAAAAAAGATAGCTTCTGATAGTAAATTTTCGGAAAAAGATTGTTTCAATGCTTCTATCAAAATTTGCTTTGCCTTTTTATCTCCTTCTCCTTTGTAAACAGATTTAATATACAGTGACAAAAGGTAAGGATTTTTGTATAAATCTTTTATATCTATTTTGGAGAGAACTTGATATATATCTTTCCATCTATTCAACCTATTTAAAGATTCTATATATCCAGTCAAAAGATAGAAATCTTTAAATCTATTAAAACCTTCTTTTGCATATATAAGAGATTGCTGATAATCTTTTTTATTGAAAAAATACACATATAGTCTAATATAATCAACAAGTCTTGGCTGATTTAGTTTTATCAACTTATTACTTGCATATACAGCATATTCAAAATCTTTGACAAACCATCCTAAATCTGAGAGTGTTTGATAATACTCTATCAACTGTTTTTCTTCTTCACTATCCTTTGGTCTTAAGCTTTCAACATATCTTAAATTAGATTTCAAAACTTCATAGGATTTAGAGTAAGATTTTAAAGCATATAAAGCCTGAGAGTAGAGAAGTATCTCTGATATATTTAAAGGTCTGTATTTTGAAAGTTCTTCCAAATTTTTAATAGCTTGTTTAATCTGACCGTAGTTGTAATTTAAATATGCTAAATTAGAAAGATATTCCGGATTTTTTTCCTCAGTAAATTTTTTATTTAGAAGTTTTATAAGTTCATCTATATTTCCACTTTGTGTAAAGATATAAACTAAATCTTTTAAGCTTTTTATCTCATTGAAAAGTTCTTTATTTTCTAATATAAGCTGTGATGCCAAATCAAATCTATTTGAAGCTAATGCCAAGTTAAACAGATTTTTTAGATTCCCTTTTGTAGGATTTAATTTAAATAGTTGTTGATAAGCTATTAAAGACTCTTCAAAACGTTTTGTCCAGAGTGCTGTCTTTCCATACCACTCCCACCAGTACGGATTTTTTGGAAAAAGTTCTACTCCCTTTTTCGCAACTTGATACGCATTCTCTAAATCATTATTTCCAAGAAATGTCAACATCAACAATTTTAATAATTCTTCATCTTGAATATTTTTTAAATTCTTTTCCTTTAGTAGTGTTTCTTTATCTTTTGAGAATAGGGAGCTAATTAAATATTCATTAGCATCTGAGTATATAAATCCCCCGTGTATTAACAAAATAAATCCAATCTTAGCAACTTTTTTCATTCTAAGCTCCTCTTTATATCCAACGCTATTTTATATGCAAACTTAGGATCTCCTGTTGCTAAGGCAGATTTAAGTATAAATTTAGCTGTTTCCTTGTCTTTCAAAAATTCAGTATAATTCTGAGATATAAACTGTTTTGTAGATTCATAATCTTTTGAGGCAAGTAATAGATTAACTGTTTCCACAAATAGCTTTTTACGGATTTCAAAACTTTTGGAAGAATTAAAAAGGTTTAAATATAAATGATAAGCTTTACTAAACTCTTTTTTTACCTTATATGTTTCTGCCAATGAAGTAAGTAAGAATATTCTCTGTGATGGATATATCTCTATAAGTTGTTTAACTGTATTTTCTGGATTTTTTTCCTTTAATAGAAGAAAAACTATATCCTTTTTAACCGGATCGTTAGAGTTTATATTTAAAATTTCGATAGCGTCTCTCAACGCAGCTGTATAATCTTTTAATGCTATTGATACTTTATAATGTTCCCTAAGCCAGTATCCATATCTTTCCCTATCTAATTCTTTCAATACAGATAGATATTCTATTGCTGTTTTATAATCTTCTACCTGGAGAGACTGCTTATAGACAGTTTCAAGCCATTTTAAATCTCTATCTGATTTTAATTTACTTATCTTTTTTGCAACTTCTAATGCTAAATATGGCATATTCATAGAAAGTGACTCTTTAAAAATCTTTTCTAATGTTGTTATATCAGAAGATTCTCTATAACTTTCGTATAATAGCTGTTCCATTTTTTTTAAATAAACACTCTTTTCATTTTCATCCTGTGAAGAAAAGTATAGAAATTTCAACTTTTCATATCTTAAAAATGCAACTTCGGATTTTAATCCTGACTTTTCAAGTTCTGATAACATCTCTTCTGATCTTTTATAGTTACCTATCTCAAAATATCTTTGAGCCAAAAGAAGTTTTAGCTGCGGATCAGGATTTATTTTTATTAAGTTTTCAAGGTATATATTTGCGAGATCTATATTAGAGTCTTTATACTCTAAAATAAGTTTTTCCAATTTACCTTTTGGAAAAAGTAAAATCATTATCAAAATAACCATAAAACTAAATAAAAATATCTCCCCATTTGAGACAAATTTACCTTGAACAGTTGGCTTCCACATAACTTTCTTTCTCTTCTTTGTATCTAATTCTTGTAATATTTTTTCCATTTTTCTCTATCAAATAACCTTCCGGTTTAATTAAAATTTCGCAATTTTCGTTGTAAAATGAAAGCTCTAATGGAACATATGACTTTAGCTTTATAATAATCTTTCGGTTCTCCTGTTTCATTTCTGTAATTTGACCGTTTGAATCCTTAAGGTAAAAGTTGGGAACAGAGTTTGAAAATATTATTTTGTACTCTCCAGAATTATCCATGTTAAGATATGTTGAGTTGTTTATTATAGAAAACCCTGCTACTCCTTTACTCTTAAAGATATCTGGATATTTATCTATACTATCTAATCTGACAGTTTTTAAGTTTCCTTCTGATCTAATTATTATATTATCATCTCTTATATCTTCTGCTATAGCCATATTTCTAAATTCTAAAACCCTCTGAGCATATTCCGATAAAAACATAGGATTTACATCTTGATTCATGGTATATTCATAAACTTTTTTTAATGCTTTTAAAGAAGCTATTTTCTGTCCACTGTAAAAATGATAATATATAGATATAGGTTTTAGTCTCACAGGTTTTTCTGTATATTCAAAAGTATCTATTACATTTATATATCCAAAATAATCTCTCCACAGGTTCGTGTATACATTTTCATTTTGAACAGAAGAGTAAACTTGGAAATAACCATTTCTATCAAGTCCCATTGAAGATATGAAACTATAAAAAGGATCTTTTTTACTTATCCAAGTGTCTCCTCCATTTACGTTATACACACCTATTTCGTATGTAAGCTTTAAAGCATCTTCTGAAGGAGCACAGTCTCCAGTCCATAAAAAAACTTTTACACTTTTATTGTTTGGTAAAAGATTTTTATTTATATAATCAATAGAGCCGATAATTTCTCTCTTAAGGTCAAAAGTATAACCTTTTATATTTAAGCTGTAATTTTCATTTTTTTCATCCTTTGAAATGGATTTTTCGAGGAGTTGCCACTTAAAAGGATGAGAAAATGAATGACTTGCAGGTTCTACATTTTCAAGCTGAAATATGGATTTTGCCACTGACTCTAAAAAAGTGGATTTTTCAGGATATAACCCGTAAGGTGCTATCTCTCCTTCTATAATAGAAACTGTATGAGGTATTTTATACTTCTTTAATATCTCATCTCTTATAATTTCTCCAGTATTTTTAGATGGATTAAAATCTGCAACCCCAAAAAAACCATCACCGTCTATATGAGCGGTAAGTATCCTTTTACCATTTTCCGTTGTTATATCTGGAATAGGGAATTTTGGATCAAAAACTTTTTTAAAAACTTCCAGAGGGTTAATAACAAATAAACTGTCTTTACCTGAAGTCAGCAGAAAAGATCCTTCTAATCCATATCCTCCCCAATCTGTTATTACAAAAGGAACAAATTTTTTATTTTTTTCATTTATAAACTCTATGGAGTATTTAACATTTTCCACCTTTAACAGTGGTATCTCTTCAAATCTTGGCTCAGTTTCGAAAAATTTAAAGTCAGATTTAATTAATTTATATTTATCAAATAATCCTAAATCTCCTTCTTTTGTAATACCAAACTCCTTTAAAAATTTGTCATCTGTAGATGGAATTCTATCAACAAAAAATATTTTAATGCCTTCCATTTTTTTATCTATCAACCATTTTGTGATTTCCGGATATCTATCTTCAGAAATATTTATAACTATACCGGCATATTCATCAATCATACTATCTTTAAATCTATTTTCATCTATAACTTGTTTAGCAGATTTAACAACAGGAACATACCCATAATACTCAACCCATGGCTGGATAAGTCTATGGATATCAGAGTATATGGGATCTTTAAAAACTTTATCGTCGTATATTAACAGTACTTTTCTTGGTATAAGTTGATATAAACTAACTCCTAAGCTATTTAAAAATCTATCAGTAACATACGGTATAAAGCCTTTTTGATATATCATCTTTGTAACTTCTCTCTGTAGCTTTCTATTTTTGGGGTCTATGTAGTCTATAACGATAACTTTTACCCCCAAAGATTTTACATAGTTAAGTTTATCCAAAAGCCATTTTGTATCCTCCTCTCTCATCTTCTTATATTTTATTTCTTTACCAACTTCCAACCCATAAAATAGACTTTCAGCAACGAACCCATCAACTTTATCTTTTATTCTGTCTATAATCTCAAAAGGTCTATTTACAAGGATAACTTTATCTGGATATTTTTGTCTTAATATATTCACAAGATTAATTAAACCTTCTTCATACTTCTTTTTTTCAGTTTCATCTTTTAAAACTAACTGATAACTATCCATCGTATCAAGGAAAAATCCATCAAAATTTTTATGTTTCTCAAAGACTTCATTAAGTAGAAATCTAATGTAATCATCTCTCCTTAAATCTGCTATTTTAGAGTTCCACCCTTTATTTTCACCTATAATCCAGCTTTTATCTACTTTCTTATAGTATTCTCTATATGGCTCTATCTCTCCAACACTTACATAAGCTATTAACTTTGCTTTTCTTTTTTTTATATAAAATTTCTCTTTCAAACTTTCTAATTTAAAGTTATCCGGATCAACTACCAGCCAATCATATAAGTAAAAAGCTTCCTCCGGGATATCCTTTTTATATATAAATCCAACCGATAAATCCTGAGCTTTTAAAGTCAAAAAACTACCTAAGCATAAAAGTATGATAATGAATCTCATACAGGAACCTCCTTAACATTACTAAAGAGATAATCACAGTGAAAAATATAGAGAGAGTAAAGCCATATCCGTAAAAATAAGGTCCCAGAATTATGGAAATCACGCTAAACAAAAGGTTAAATGAAAATAAAGTTATAGAAAGTATTAATGATTCCTTTCTTCTATCAAAGTAGAAAAATAAAGCAAATAATGATAGTAGTATAAGTTGAAGATATGTCCCTAAAAGCATAATATGGAAAAGTGGAAGATATATAAGAGGTATTTTAAACATCTCAAACAGAAACCTGTCAAAAATTATTATAACTATATTAAATATCCCCTGTATCCTGATAGTATCTAAAATTGTTGTTCTTGCTGCCTCTATCATCTCATCTCCATACTGATATATCTTTTGAAGAGTCAAACCCTGCCTAACAGCATCGTAATATCTTTCGTAATAAGATGCAAATTCAGCCTCAAGTTTTAAAAAGAAAACAGCCATACCTGGTGATATAGCAAGATATGCGAGAAAAATCGGAATATCATAAACTATAGAGTATCTTATCATCGGACCTATTACAGAAGTAGATGTAGATTCATTAAACCAAAAGACAAATTTATCTGTCCAAATTGCAAGATTATAAAAGAAACCAGTAAATATAAGAGATATAAATATTCTATCTTTCTTTAAAAAATCAAACTCTATAAGCTTTTCTGAATAGTTATGGTAAACAAAGTAAAACAGCAAAAGTAAAAATAGTACTGATTGACCTAAGAAGAAAGAAAACATTAACCCATTTAATCCAAAAGATGCCATAAAGTAAGAGATTATAACAAAAATTAAGTAAGATACAAAGAAAGAAAACAGTATATATTTATAACTTTTTAAACCTGTAAGAATTATATTTACTATCCATATACCAACAAGGATTGTGAAGGTTAAAGAGAAAAATAGAGTATAAAATATACCAGTATATCTATTTAGAAAGATAAAACTAAATAAAAGAGAAATAAGAAATGCCGGTGCCATATTTAATATAAGAATACCAATAAAATTAGGTAATATCCTAAAATAATCTCTCTCAAAAAATCTATCTGCTACATATCTTGTAAAAAAAAGCTGTGAAAATCCGGTATATATTAAACTAAAAGCTATAAGATATGTTATACTAACTTGAAATTGAGTTAACACTATTTTCTGTTTTATTACACCATATGATAAAAAATAAGATATTACAAGAGAAAGTATGGTGATAACATATGGACCGGAGCTTAAAGCAAAAGAGTATCCAAAAGCTTTGAATATGGCAGAGATCGTTTTTTCTCTTAAAACTTTACGGAGTTCAAAGGATATCCCTGCCATCTCTTACCTCTCTGTATATCTGTCTATAATTATCTAAAAACATCTTTTTTGTATAGAACCTCTTTACTCTTTCCAATCCATTCTTTTGGTATTCTTTCCAAAGATTCTCATCTCTAAGAAGCTTTATATAGTTTTCTGCAAGTTTCTGTGGATTTGCTATAGGAACTACTTCTCCAGCTTTACCTATCTTTATATCATCTTCGTTAAGCCCACCGTATATAAGTTGTCTGCAAGAGCCTACATCTGTAGTTACACATGGGAGTCCAGCAGCAAATCCCTCTAAAACAACCAGAGGCATACCTTCACTTATAGATGTTAAAGTCAATAAACCTATTTCAGGTAAAATCTCCTTTATATTTTGAAATCCCAAAAATAAAACTTTGTCCTCCAATTCTAAAGATTCTACTAAATTTCTACACTCTTCATAATATTCAGGATCCTCATCTGTAGGTCCAATTATCCACCCTTGAGCTTCCGGAACTTTATCAACAGTTATTTTCATTGCTTTTATAAATGCTTTTATGTCTTTGATAGGAACAACTCTTCCAAGTAATCCAATAACCTTTGGATACTGTTCTCCTCTTTTTTCTACCAAAGGAAGAAGTCCATCTATATCTACACCATTAGGAATAACAATACATTTAGAAGGATCTGCACCGTAAGCTATCTGAACTTCTCTTGCATCGTTAAATAGAGATATTATTTTATCAGCACTGTTGTATATAAATTTACCTATACCAAAAAAGAATCTTATCCATATATTTCTGATATGATCAATCTCTCCCATATCTTTTTGAAAAAACAATCTATTATCTTTCAACCAGTCTGCATTTAAAAGGTCTATTTTCCTCTCTTTTGTGTATATACCGTGTTCTGTCAGAATAAATGGTTTATTATGATGGTTCTTAAGTAAAGATGCTAAAAAACCTGCATATCCCGTGGAAGGACTATGAACAATATCAAACTCTTTAACATTTTTTGCAACATCTGCTATAACCCATACTGGTGCATGTATATTTCTTATAGTCCAAAAATAATCCACAAAGGACTCTTCAGGAGCATAGTTTACATACATGTTTGCAATAAAATCCCAAGACCTTTTACTGTACAAAAAATCTGAGTATTTAACAAATTCTGTATAAAAATCTAATTTTTTGAGTTCATTTGGAAGTTCAGGTAGGTCTTCAGATTTAAACCATTTATGTAATTGATCTATATAATCAAAAACTTTTTTATCACCTTCTATTTCAATTGGTTTTGGTTTCTCTGTTTCATCAAAAAGATAAGTAACTAATAGATAAACCAAATTTTCCGGAAGCTTGTATTTTATCTCTGTATAATCCTCTTTTCTACTTCCTAAGAATACAACACCAAAATTAAGTTCTTCTATTCCTGTAATAAGGTCATGTATCCATGTAGATACTCCACCTCTTATATAAGGATATGTTCCTTCTGCTATCAATAAAACATCTATCTTTTTTGATTTATCTATCAATACTTCCATATTTTCCTTCCCAAAGTTTTATTACAAAATGTAAATTTGGATTTGTTATAACTAACAATTCCGGAGAACTTCTAAAAAGATGGTTTACTTCTTTATATAAACCAAACTTATAGTAAATCTCTGCAAGATATGGAACATACTTCAAAGGGGATACATCTTTAAATTTAAATATTTTTATAAACTCCCCATAAGCTTTTTCTAACATTCCCTTTCTCATATAGATTCTTGCTGTAAGCAAGATAGCTTCCGGAGTTTCTTGAATATCTAAAGATTTTTTAGCATAGTAAAAAGATTCTTCAATCATAAAGTTTTTAAACTCTTCATCTACTATATTAAAGTAAACAAAGTCATAGTAAACAGAAGCAAGTTCATAATACAAGCCTGCTTTTGCCTCATTTTTTAAATTTTCATCTTTTAACCTTTCTTTTATAAGATGTATTTTTTCATTGAGTTCTTTTTCCATTTTGGAAATAACACTAAAAGCGTAAAGTCTAACTTCATCAAATTTACTACTTAAATTTTCCTTAATAATTGCTATACTAACTGGATTTTTTATCTCAGAAATTGACAAAATGGCTCTCTCCTTTAGCTCTTTAGAGACATCTTCCGATTTCCCTATACTGATTAATCCACCTTCACCAAATTTTCTGTTACTAAATTCAATGTTCTCAAAGAGTATATCTTCCACATTAAAAAATTTGCTTGGTGTCTCTTCAACCTTCTTCTGATATCTAAGTATATAAAAAATTAAAACAAAAATTATCATGTACCCGATCTGTAAAGTGGGAAATATAATAACGAAGATTGTAAAAACAAACTCCTTTTTATTTTTTCTAAACCTTTCAGGAGATATATTTGCCAGTGTAATTAAAATTAAAAACAGAGCAATAGAGTGAAATAAAAGCATAAAAATCACTTTTTCTGTACTATCTAAATTTAAAATGAATACAAATGGAATAAATTCTAAAATTAAAGAAGTATATAAACTTTTAAGTTCCATTAAAACCCTCGAAAGTATAAAATTCATCTAATAACCTTTCAGGTTTATTTATTTTAAAAAATTTATATTTTACATTTTTTTCAATATACTCTACTGAATAACTTTCAATGATAGCCTTCTTTATTCTTTTTACAAAGAGATTGGCACCATAAATATCTGTAAAAGGTAGTAATAGAGCAATACCTTGAAAATTTTGAGCTTTAAAATCTAATTTTATTGCAATATCAAGTCCTCTGATATTTGAAATTATGAAATCATATAACGATTCATCTAAACCTTTAACATAAATATATATAACCGTCGAGTCAATACCAAATTTCTTATTAAGGATAAACATCCGATTTAATTCTTTTATAAAATCAATGTCAAACTCTTTAAAATTTTTATATATATCTTTTATACTAACTAAATCTTTAATTGACAAAACCACATAATCAGCTACTAAATTTATAGACAGTAAATTATCCAGATTAAAATTTAAAAATGGCATCTTCTCTATAGTTAAAATATATTTGATGTTATCATTTTCCAAAATAGGTATAACAGCAAGATAATCTGATTTCTCTTCTGCAAAGTTAGATATGTAGGTTAACACTTTACTGTTTATAGCTGAGTTTATAAGAGGGTCTTTTATGTTAAGCTCTTTAATATCCGTATTTCCAGCTATAAATTTTAATTTAAGATCTTCATTCACTTCAAATATACCACCCTTTTCTACAGAGAAGTTAGCTGTTATTATTAAAAATAATTTTTTCAATATCTCTTCTTTATTCCCATTTTCTAAAATCTCTCTTTTTAAATCAAAAATAACTTTTCTTAAACTTACTGGTTTAGCTATATAAAATCTTTCTAACATATCATGGGATAACTTGGTTAAAAGTAATGTTCGAGCTGTATCTCTTAATTTATCATCTGCATATTTAAATTTTTCCTCTGCTTCTTTTATCCTTTTATCCCAGTAAAACCAAAATTCAGAAAATATAAGTAAAAATAAAAGTAAAGATAATAGATATTCGTAATCTACTTTACCGTATATTAAGATAGCTGACCCACTAAAAGCTATAAAATACAAAAGTCCAGCAAATATACCGTAAAAAAGTGTTATAATTGAGATAGGTAAAAGATGTAAAAGAAAATTTAATTTAGAGTTAAAAAATAATGGGTCACTTTTATTTAAAAAGTATCCTATTAGATAGATTACAGTAATAAACAGTACTATCTCTACAACTATAAATTTTAAATTTACTTCTCTATAAATATTCTTTAATTTTAAATCCATATTTTAATCCAATTTATGGCATTAAGTTATTTATCACTTTCTGAGCAACAGTGGTAACTGATTCATGAGACCAACCTGTCCTTGAACCGACGTTGGTTAAAATGGTTTTATCATTTTTTAAATCATATATCTTTAAAGTTATGCTAACAGCAGGTTCTCCATCTATACCAGTTTTATATCTAAATTCATTTATAGATCCTGTTATTACATAATCAACACCAGAATCCCTTATTTTATTTAGTATATTATCTATATCTTGTTTAGTGTATTCCTTTGATTCCATTTCATAAAGACCATTTTTTACCTTATAACCTTTCGAAAGTGCAACACCTTCAACAATAGATGCAACTCTAAGACCTGCCAATGGAGTTTCTGTTAGATTTTCAAAAGGTAAAACAACATAAACAGCATCTTTCCTTAGATTAACTGATGTAGTATTAACAACTTTTGCACATGAAGTTATTAAAATAGCAAAAACAACTCCAAACAAAAGAAAAATTTTTCTAACCATAAATGCTCAACCTCCTTTTTTAAATCAAATATATTCTATCTTCATTTTATTATCGGTAAAGTTTAACAAACTTTTAACTTTCAGGTAAAATTATTATACTATTACGAACAAGAGGTGAATATGATAGATATTGATAATTTAAAATTTGATGAGAATGGGTTGATTCCGGTTATTACTCAAAGTTTTCATACCGGAAAAGTCCTCATGCAAGCATATGCTAATAGGGAGGCTATTGAGGAGACTATAAAATCCGGATATGCTACATACTATTCCAGATCAAGAAAGTCTCTCTGGAAAAAAGGAGAAACCTCCGGAAATAGACAAAAGATAGTCAATATAAAAGTTGATTGTGATGAAGATAGTCTAATATACACGGTAATAGAAGAAGGACCAGCTTGCCACACAGGTGCGGTAAGTTGTTTTTACAGAAATCTAATAACTGATACTCAAAAACCAGATGGATTTGAGATAATATATAGTCTTTATAACTTGGCTGTTGAAAGAAAAAAAAGTATGCCAGAAAACTCATATATAGCATCTCTTTTTAAGAAAGGAAGTGATAAAATTATCCAAAAGGTTGGAGAAGAGGCTGTTGAAACAGTTATAGCTTTGAAAAATAGAGATAAAGAAGAGATAGTTATGGAAGTGTCTGACTTATTATTTCATCTTGTAGTTGCTTTAGTAGATGCGGAAGTTGAAATTTCTGATATCCAGAATGAATTACTAAAAAGGTATAAATAGGAGGTTCGCTATGAAAGATTTCTGTTTACCGGCAATAGACGAAAATGGACAAGAATTTACATTCTGTCTTAAAGATTACCTGGGAAAAGGTAAAGATATAATCCTATATTTTTACCCAAAAGATGATACTCCGGGATGTACTACAGAGGCTTGTGATTTTAGAGATAACTTAAACAGATTGAAGGATTTTGCTATAGTAGTTGGAGTTAGTCCAGATAGTATAGAAAGTCATAAAAAATTTAAAGAGAAGTATAATCTTAACTTTATCCTTGCCTCAGATCAAAATTTAGAAGTCCTAAAAGCCTATGATGCTTATGGTGAAAAAAATATGTATGGTAAAAAAAGCATGGGGGTAATAAGAAGCACATATATAATAGCTCCAGATGGAACAATTAAGAAACATTGGAAAAATGTAAAAGCAAAAGGACATGTAGAACAGATACTTAAATTTTATGGAGAGAGCAAGTGATAGTTGATATAAAGGCTAAAATACTGGAAAACAGATTTATATCAGGTAAAACTTGGTTAATGAGGTTAGAAGCTCCTGGGATAGCAAAGTATTCAAAGCCAGCTCAATTTATCATGGTAAAACCAACTACTGAGGAAAGCTTTGACCCACTTCTTAGAAGAGCTTTTGCTATTGCAGATGTTGTAGGTGATGAAGTGGTGTTGTATTATGATATTCATGGAAGGGGGACAAAAGTTTTATCGGAGAGAAAATCCGGAGAGTATATAGATGTTTTGGGACCACTTGGAAAACAACTATTTCCAGAAGATTATAATTCATACATCTTAGTAGGTGGTGGTATTGGATTTGCCGGACTTTCTTTCTTAATGAAGTACCTGAGAGAGAAAGGTAAAAAATTTGTATCTCTATACGGAGCAAGAACTAAAGAAGATCTCTCTATGATTGAGTGGATAAAGGAGAATGGTTTTGATGTTATATACTATACAGATGATGGAAGCTTTGGAAGAAAGGGACTTATCACACAAGATTTAGAATCTATAATAGAGGAAAATCCAGGTTCAGCTTTGGCTGTATGTGGTCCAACTCCTATGATGAAAGCTGTCGCAAAAATAGCAAAACAGAAGAATGTTCCCTGTTATCTATCTTTAGAAACAAAGATGGCTTGCGGAATAGGGATATGTATAGGTTGTGTTGTTAAAGATATACAAAGTGATAACTATGTCAGGGTTTGTTATGAAGGACCAGTATTTGAAGCATCAGAAATAGAGTTTTAGGAGGAGTGATGAAGTACGAGATAACCAAAATATTTAGATTTGAAGCAGGACACAGAGTCTGGAAGCAGAATTTAAGAGAAGGAAAGTCAGCAAAATTATCTGAAGGAGTTCAGATAGATAATAAATGTGTAAATTTACATGGACACAGCTATGTTTTAGAGGTTACAGTTGGTTCTGATACTTTGAATGAGCAAGATGTTGTTGTAGATTTTTATCATATAAAATCGGCATTAAAAGATTTGGTTGATAATGTTTTTGACCACTCATTTATAATAGATGTAAACGATCCTATATATCCGGAGTTTAAGAAGTTATTCGGATGTTTTAAGATAACAGAGGTTGATTTTTGTCCTACTGCGGAAGCTTTAGCAAAATATTTTTACGACTTTTTGGTAAAGAAACTTAAAGAGGCAAACTTAGAAGAAGATATAAAAGTAGTAAGGGTAACACTCTGGGAAACAGCAACAGGAAAAGCTACTTACTCCGGAGATTAGATGTTTGATATCTTAGTCCCAGCTCTGATAATGATAGTATTTACACTTGCCTATTTTGTGATAGGGGTTAAATTTTTGAAAAAGGCAAGGAGAAAATGATGGACACAAAAGTTATCTCAAAAGAAGAGTTAAAGCAACTTTACGATAAAGATTATCCACTTTGGGTTGAGATAAACCTTCAACTTCTTAAAGAAAAAGCCTATGAGTTAGTGGACTGGGATAATCTACTTGAGGAGATTGAGGATATGGGCAGGTCTGACTTAAAAGCTTGCATAAGTTATCTTGCCGTAATATTAGAACATCTATACAAACTTGATAATTTTAAATTGATTGCTGGAGGAGAAACAGCTGGAAGTAGTTGGAGAAAGAGTATATTTAATTCTAGGGTAGAGCTTGAGGCTATGTTTAAAAACTATCCAAGTTTAAAAGTTAAGTTACCATACGAAATTGATAAAGCTTGGAATATAGCAGTTGCAAGACTAAAAATATGGTTATATGATAATGGATACAATCCAGATAGTTTTTCTATACCAGAAGAATGTCCATATAGTTATCAAGATGCATTAGATAAAAATATTAATAGTCTGTAAGAATAGTGGAGGAGTTTTAATGGCTATAATAAAACCATTTAAAGGGAAATATCCTAAGATACATCCTTCAGCTTTTATAGCGGAGAATGCGGTTATAATAGGAGATGTAGAGATAGGAGAGGGTTGTAGTATATGGTATAACGTAATTATAAGAGGAGATGTTAATTACATAAGAATAGGAGATAGGACAAATATACAGGATGGGACTATTATACATGTTGACCATAAAAGATACCCTACCATCATAGGAAGTAATGTAACTGTAGGGCACAATGTTATGATACATGCCTGTACCATAGAAGATTACTGTCTTATAGGCATGTCTTCTACGGTGATGGATGGAGTGGTTGTGGGAAAACAGTCTATAATAGGTGCTGGAGCTTTGGTTACACCTGGTAAAATTATAGAACCACAGTCCTTATGGGCAGGTATTCCAGCTAAATTTGTAAGGAAATTAACAGAAGAAGAGTTATCCTGGCTGGAAAAATCAGCTGAAAATTATGTAAAATATAAGAATATTTATTTAGAGGAAGGATTATGAATGAAACCTTTGAGCTTATCCTTACAGTAGCAATATTTGGAATTGCAGCTTTAGCCATAGTAGGATTTATGGTTTACTGGAGTAAGAATAATACTGTAGCAGATGAAAGAGATAAAAAATATTATCAAAAAGAGGTAAAGGATGAAGAGAGCAGACATAGTTAATTGGATAGCTAAAAATTCAGATGTAAAACTTGATAAGAAAGATATAGCTAATATCGTTGATGAGACTTTTGAGATAATGAGCAACTATCTCAGTAATGACCTTTATGAAGGTAAAAAAGTGATGATTTCCGGATTTGGAAGTTTTATAGTTAAGAAGAGAAAACCGAAAGTTGGGAGAAACCCTAAAACAAAAGAGGAAAAATTGATTCCGGAGAGATTCGGTATATCTTTTAAAGTCGGTAAAATCCTTAAGAAGAAAATAAATGGTAAGTAATTTAACGGAGCGTGGCGCAGGTGGTAGCGCACTGGCATGGGGGGCCAGAGGTCGCCCGTTCGAATCGGGTCGCTCCGACTTGAATATATAAGGAGAAGTTATGAAACCTACAATATTACTGACAAACGATGATGGATATCAATCACCTGGTATTCATGCTATAAGAGAAAAGTTGATAGAAGAAGGTTTTAAAGTTATAACTATAACTCCGGATAGAAATATGTCCGGAACAAGCCATTCTTTAACATTTACAAGACCATTAAAAATTCAGAAACTTTCAGAAGATTTTTATTACATAGTTGATGGGACACCGGCAGATTGTGTTCACCTTGGAATAAATATAGTACTTGAAGGTAAAAAGCCGGATATATTAGTGTCCGGAATTAACACAGGACCTAATATAGGAAATGATGTTTTCTATTCCGGAACAGTAGGAGCAGCAAGAGAAGGCTGTCTCTTCGGAATACCTTCCATTGCTCTATCTGTATCTTCATCAAAAAATCCAGACTTTAAAACTGTAGCAGAAATTTCTATACCTATAATAAAAGCTGTTGAGCTTTACAGTTTACCAAAGGGAACTTTTTTAAATGTAAATATTCCAATCATTCCGAAAGAAAGTATAAAAGGATATCTCCTTACAAAACAAGGTAGAAGTGCCTACAAAGAAGAGATAGTGAAGTATCTCTCACCTTCAAAAGAAGAGTACTACTGGATAGGTGGAGAAGAAGAGCTTACAGAGGAGTGTCAACCTGGAACAGACTACACAGCAGTTAAAGAGGGGTATGTATCAATAACACCTATAAGATTAGATTTAACAGACTATGAAGGACTTGAATTTTTAGATAGAGAAAACTTTATTGGGAAACTCAGGGAGCTACAAAAATGAGTTTAAACTTAGACATTCAGCAGTTTAAGGAGCTTTCAAAAGATTATAACGTTATTCCCATATATAAAGAGATACTCCTTGATATAGATACACCTTTATCTGTATTTTTGAAGATAGCTCAACCTGACAGATTTAACTTTATATTAGAGAGTGTTGAGAAGGCAGACCAAAAAGGAAGATACTCATTTATAGGCTCTTCAGAAAATTTCTATATCCGAACAAAAGGTGAATACTTTGAAGTTTACAATAAAGGGAAGATTAATTATAAAACAACAAAAGACCCCATAGGAGAGTTGAAAAATCTTTTAGCAGGTATAAAGCCGTTTAAGGACAGCAATTTACCACCTTTCTGGGGAGGATATGTAGGCTATATAGGTTATGATGTTGTAAATTTTTATGAACCTGTTGGAGATAAAAATCCAGATAATCTTGGAATTCCAGATATATACTTTTTTTTAAGTGATGAGATAGTGGCTTTTGACAATTTAAAAAACAGTATAAAGATTATAGTTTCAGCATTTATAGAGAATAATCCGGAAGAAGCTTTTTACTCTGCTGTTAAAAAAATAGAACAGATTGAAGAGAAGTTGAATAGAGAGATAAAGATTGATAGAATTCCGCTAAAAGATATATCAAGAGAACCTTCCGAATGGAAATCAAATTTTACAAAAGATGAGTTTATCAAAGCAGTTTTGAAATCAAAAAAGTACATAGAAGAAGGAGATATAATACAGGTTGTTTTATCTCAGAGGTTTTACAAAAAACTAAGTACAGAAGCTCTAAATGTCTATAGAACTATAAGATACATAAATCCATCTCCTTATCTTTTTTACCTTGATTTTAAGGATATAAAGGTTGTAGGCTCTTCACCTGAGATACTTGTGACGGTTAAAGATGGCAAAATATTAACAAAACCAATAGCCGGAACAAGACCAAGAGGCAAAACAGAGGAAGAAGACAGGAAGTTGAAAGAGGATTTACTTCAAGATACAAAAGAGAAAGCGGAACATCTGATGCTTGTTGACCTTGCCAGAAATGATGTTGGAAAGGTAGCAAAAGCCGGAACTGTAAAGGTTGATAGATTTATGTATGTTGAAAACTACTCACACGTTATGCATATAGTTTCTGATGTATCGGGAGAGTTAAAAGAAGGACTTCACCCAATAGATGTTTTAAAATCTGTATTTCCTGTTGGGACAGTAAGTGGTGCTCCAAAGGTCAGAGCTATGCAGATAATTTCAGAACTTGAGCCAGAAAAGAGGAATATATATGCCGGAGCAGTTGGTTATATAAGTTTTGATGGTAATTTAGATACAGCAATAGCAATAAGGACAGCCGTTATAGTAAACAACACAGTTTATGTCCAAGCTGGAGCTGGTATAGTAGCAGACTCTGTACCTGAAAAAGAGTACGAAGAGACTGTCAATAAAGCAAAAGCTATGATGAAAGCCATAGAGATGGCAGAAGGTTAAACTCTGACAGAGAGCTCTCCTACATAAATAAGCTCTATTTTATCTTTCACTTTTAAAATGAGAGACCCATCATCGTTTAAACCTTCTATTATTCCCTCAAGTATAACAGTTCCATTTTCAACTATCTTTACTGTTTCTCCAAGCCAGAGGAGATTTTTTTCTACGTTTTTGACATTGAAAAATTTTGTATCCAAAAATTTATAATAACTCTCTTCTACCTGATAAAGTATATCAGCTAAAAGTTTTTTTCTATCAAAAGTTTTATTACATTCAATTTTAAGAGATGTTGCAATATCTAAATCGTTAAAGTCTTCAACATCATTATTAATATTTATTCCCACTCCTACAACTACTTTTACAACTTCGTTGTTTTCTATAGATGTATCTATCAAAAAGCCGGCTAATTTTTTGTTATTTAGATATATATCATTAGGCCACTTTATCTTTAAATCACAACTGGCAGTGTACTTTTTTAAAGTCTCAAACACAGACCAAAGAAAAACCAAACTGAGTTTAGAGACATAATAAACTTCTAATCTTGATTTAAGAAGGATAGAAAAGTAAAGACCTTTACCATAAGGAGATATCCATTTTCTGCCTTTTCTACCTTTACCTGCCGTTTGAGTTTCCGCTACTACTACTGTACCATCAGGAAAGTCATCAGATTTTAGATACTCATTTGTAGAGTCTATCTTATCAAAATAGATGTAGTTATAACCTATAAATTTTGTTTTCAGTAATGGTTTAACTTCTTCCAGTATGAGTTTATCAGGAGAAGAGATTATATGGTAACCTTCTTTTGAAACATCAATATCATAACCTTCTTCTTTAAGTTTATTTATCCTTTTCCAAACAGCAGACCTTGACACTCCAAATATCTTTGCTAACTCTTCTCCGGAATATTTTCTCTCTTTCAATAACTTTACAAACTCAACACTATCTATCATCTTAATCAGCCTTAAGTATACTTAAAAATGCCTCTTGAGGAAGTTCCACTTTACCAAACTGTTTCATTCTCTTTTTACCTTCCTTTTGTTTCTCTAAAAGTTTCTTTTTCCTTGTAATATCTCCACCATAACATTTTGCCAGTACATCCCTTCTGAGAGGTGCAACTCTTGCAGATGCTATAACCTTTGAGCCTATGGTAGCCTGTATCTTCACTTCGAAAAGCTGTCTTGGAATAACTTCTTTCATTTTATCAACCAAGGTTCTTCCAACTCTGTAAGCTTTATCCCTATGGACTATAAAAGAAAGAGCATCGACAGGCTCATCGTTTATAAGGATATCCATCTTAACAAGGTCTCCTTCCCTATAACCTATAAACTCATAATCAAATGAAGCATACCCTTTTGTTGCAGTTTTTAGTTTATCATGGAAATCAAAGAGAACTTCTCCAAGAGGTATGTCATACCTAAGTAAAACTGTTTTTTGGTCTAAGTATTCAAATCCTTTCTGTATTCCTCTCTTATCCTGGACAAGTTGCATTATAGCACCTACATACTCACTTGGAGTGATTATACTTGCCTCTATGTATGGCTCCAAAATTTTATCTATATGGGTAGGATTTGGCAGTTGAGAAGGATTTCTTATCTCTATCTCTTCCCCCTTTGTTGTTATAACTTTGTATATAACATTTGGAGCTGTTGTTATAAGCTCTATGTTATACTCCCTCTCTAATCTCTCCTGTACAATCTCAAGGTGTAAAAGTCCCAAAAATCCACATCTAAATCCCATTCCAAGAGCTGGTGAAGATTCTACTTCGTAAGTAAGTGCTGCATCGTTTATTGAGTATCTTTCCAAAGCATCTCTCATGTCTTCAAAGGTTGTAGAGCCAGTAGGATAAAGTCCAGCATATACCATAGGTTTTGCAGGTCTAAAACCCTCTATTGGCTCTTTTGCTGGTCTCTTTGCATCTGTAATTGTATCTCCAACCCTTATATCCCTTACATCTTTTATGGCAGCTGCTACATAACCAACATCTCCTGCTTTTAAAAATTCTAATTTTTCCATTTTAGGAGTTTGGGCTCCTACTTCTGTAACTTCAAACTCCTTTCCTGTTGACATAAGTCTGATTTTTGTCCCTACTTTTACTTCACCGTCAACAATTCTAACAAAAGCAACAGCCCCTCTGTAAGGGTCGTAGTAAGAGTCAAATATGAGGGCTTTCAGTGGAGCTTTTTCATCTCCTTTCGGAGGTGGTATTCTCTTTACTATAGCCTCAAGAATATCCTCTATTCCTATTCCAGCTTTTCCAGATGCCAGTATAGCTCCTTCTGGGTCAAGTCCTAAAACCTCCTCTATCTGTCTCTTTATCCTGTCAATATCTGCAGAAGGAAGATCTATCTTGTTTATTACAGGTATAATTTCAAGGTTAAGGTTTAGAGCTTGCCAGAATGTTGCTATAGTTTGAGCTTCAATACCTTGTGTAGCATCTATAAGTAGTAAAGCACCTTCGCAGGCAGCCAAGGATCTTGAAACTTCATATCCAAAATCTACGTGTCCCGGTGTATCTATAAGATGGAGAGTGTAGTCCTTATATTTCAATCTCACAGCTTGAAGTTTTATAGTTATTCCCCTTTCTCTTTCTATATCAAGAGTGTCAAGAAGTTGGTCTTTCATCTCTCTCTTTTCAAGGGCTCCAGTAAACTCTATCAACCTATCTGCCAAAGTAGATTTTCCATGGTCAACATGGGCTATTATAGAAAAGTTCCTGATTTTACTTAATCTATCTTCCATCTTTTACCTCTTCAAAAATTCACTTAATATATTTTAACACTTCAAAACAGGACAGTTTTTCTATGTTAAATTTTTACTTGATTTTAACATTACTTTAAACTAAAATTGATATAAACCAATATTGGAGGTAAAAAGATGAAAAGGATAGTTTTAATGTTGATCTTGCCGTTTTTTATCTTCTCAGGTTCCTTTGCATTACAGGGAAGTACAAAGGGATTTCCAAAACCGGTGGTAGAAGTTGAAAACTTAGTAAATGAAGAAGGAAAACCTACAAAGTTAGGGGACTTTAAAGGAAAGGTGGTCATACTTTACTTTGGATTTACAAACTGTATGCATGTATGTCCTACTCTAACTGCAGCATTAAAACAAGTTAGTGAAAAACTAAATGAAAAGGGTTATAAAGGTAAATACCAGATAGTTTTTATAACAGTGGATCCAAAAGACAGTCCCGAAGTTTTAAAAGAGTATAAAACCACAAGAAACCTTGATGATTTTGCATTTTTAACAGGTAATCCAAAAGATTTAAAGAAAGTCTGGGATGCTTACGGAATAGAAGTTAAAGAGAAGATAATGGAAATGGATCATGGAGGCCATAAAATGAAACATAAAATGATAACTCATACACCGGTTAGAACTATAATAATAGATAAAGATGGAAAACAGATTGAAGAGTGGCTTGGTATATATCTACCAGTTGAAAAAATTGTAGAAGATGTAGAAGAACTTATAAAGAAGTAGGTACTCTCCAGAGCTTACCCGTCGTCGGGTAAGCTATAATCTTATCCCAACTTTTCATTAATCTCCGTTCTTTCTCTTTCTTCTCAACATTCCTCACAAAAATATATCCCTTCTATGTTAGGGTCTTCTTTTAGATCTCTTTTACTGCTACATTTAAGACATTCAATCTCTTTAAATTTATATTCTTTACACATTAAACTTTCCAATGTATATTTATTTGTATAATTTATATATACAAGAGGATATATTCAATGATAGAAAACATTGAACAACTGAAAAAAGATTATGAGTTTGATGAATCTGACATTGATAGAATAGTTAAATTAAAACCAATTATGGAAAAATACCAAACAGAATTTATAGATAGATTTTACAAATTTATATTTAAATTTCCAGAAGCCCAAAGATATTTAAAAAATGAAGAGATAATAAAAAGACATAGAGAAAAAGTAAAAGGATGGTTTTTAGACTTATTTAGTGGAAGCTATGGAATTGAGTATTTTCTAAAGCTAAATAGGATTGGTCAGGTTCATGTCAATATAGGACTCCCTACTCACTATGTAAACGCCAGCTTTAACTTCGTTAGAAGATTTATCATTGAAAAAATAGATATGGAAATAGAGGACAGAAAAGAGAGAAATATGTATGTAGCTTCCGTAGGGAAACTACTTGATATGAATTTGGATATGCTTACAATGGCTTATAGAGAAGAGGAGCTTTCAAAATATGCTGTTATGTCTCCGTTAGAAAAAAAATTATTCAGCTTTGCTAGGAAGTTTGCAGATTTTATAGATCTATCTATACTGTCTGCTTTAGTGATTGTTGCAATTTTTGTTGTGGGTCTTTTCTTCTATGATATTTATAAACTACTTTTCAATATAGTACCTTTTGAAGAAGCCATAGTAGCAACCTTAGGTAGCCTACTGATTCTTTGGGCTGTAGGAGAGCTTATGAATGAAGAGATAAAACATTTTAGAGGAGGCGGATTTGCCCTTTACGCATTCATAGGCATAGCCCTTGCAGCCATGATAAGGAAACTACTTATAGCTTCTCTCTCTCCTGCTGATGAAAAAAAAGCTCTGGAGATATTAAGTTTTGGTGTTGTTATTCTAATACTTGGAATAGTTTACTGGCTAATATCAAAAAAGAGAAACGAAAGCTACAGCTGATATGGTAAAATTTTTGATAAATTAAAACCTATGAGGGTTTGTAGATGAGTTTAAAGATATATAACACACTTTCCGGAAAAAAAGAAGATTTTGCACCTATAAAACCCGGTGAGGTTAAGATATACACCTGCGGTGTTACTGTTTACGATTACAACCATGTAGGACATGGAAGAAGTTTAATAGTTTTTGATGTAATTAGAAGATACCTAAGATACCTTGGATACCATGTTATATTTGTTAGAAACTTTACAGACGTTGATGACAAAATAATAAACAGAGCGAAAAATGAATGTGTTCCTTTCTCCGTTATATCAGATAGATATATAAAAGAGTATTTTGACGACGCTGAAAAGTTTAGAATAGAGCCTGCAGATATAGAACCAAGAGTTACAACCCATATTCCTGATATCATAAAATTTATACAGGATTTAATAGATAAAGGTTATGCTTACGAAGTTGATGGTGATGTATATTTTTCTGTAAGAAAGTTTAAAGATTACGGTAAACTGTCAAAGAGAAGCGTTGATGAGCTTTTGGTTGGTGCGAGGATAGAACCAGGAGAAAAGAAAAAAGATCCACTTGATTTTGCTCTATGGAAAGCTTCAAAAGCGGGAGAACCTTACTGGGATTCGCCATGGGGTAAGGGAAGACCAGGCTGGCATACTGAATGTTGTGCGATGATATTTAAACATTTAGGAGAGACTATAGATATACACGGAGGAGGATTAGATTTAACATTCCCCCATCACGAAAACGAGATAGCTCAGGCAGAAGCATTAACAGGAAAGCCTTTTGCAAGATACTGGATACACAACGGACTTGTTACTGTAAATGGTCAAAAGATGTCAAAATCTCTTGGAAATTATATAACAATGAAGGAAATTTACTCAAAATATGAGCCAGATATACTTAGACTTTTGGTTTTATCTGTCCATTACAGAAGCCCACTTGACTTCTCTTGGGAAAAAATGGAAGAGACAAAAAAGGCATATGAAAGACTAAAAAATGCCATAGATGAGTATGAGATACTTTCTAAGTTACCAGCAGACGAAAATTTTGATGGAGATCTATATCAGCAGATACAGAAAGCCCAAAGTGGATTTTACAGTGCAATGAGTGATGACTTTAATACACCGGAGGCTTTGGCATCTTTATTTGGACTTGTAAGAGAGATGAATATTTTAAAAGACAAAGCCATAAAAAGTGGCGGTATTTCAAAGAAAGCTCTTGAGTCATACAAAGAAGCATCAAAAGCAATACACAACCTCTGCAGAGATATATTTGGTCTGTTTGACAGCTTACAACCATGTGTAAAAACAGAAGAGATAAAAGCAGAAAAGAAAGAAGAAGGGTTAAACGAAGATATAATTCAGATAATACTTGATGTGAGAGATAAAGCAAGAAAAGAAAAACAGTATAGTATAGCTGATTATATAAGAGATAAACTGCAGGAAAAAGGTATAGTTATAGAAGATACACCTGTAGGGACCAAATGGAAAAAAGCGTAGCAGAGAGTATCTTTGATTCTGTTCATAGAGCTTATGATAGATTTTTAAATTTTGCCACTTTAAAAAAGATAAACAGCTGGCAGTTAGAAGTTATAAATAGCACACCTTTAGGAAAGTATGTTGTAGATGTAGGAACAGGGACGGGAGAGATCTTACTAAAATTATCGGCAATAAAAAAAGATTTAAATCTGTTAGGTTTAGATATATCATTGAATATGCTGAAAGTTGCAAAAAGAAAATTGGAAAATCAAGGGGTAAAAAATTTTTTACTTCTAAAAGCAGATGCCCTGAATATGCCGATTAAAGATAGCTCTGTGGATAATATATTTTTCTCTCTCGTATTTAGACATCTACCTGCTGATAAAATTTTATATGAGTCAAAAAGAGTTTTAGTTAAAGATGGGTATATCTCTATCGTTGAAATAGCAAAACCAAATAGCAGGTTTTTATACTCTCTTATGATACTTTTAACAGACAAGATATTTAGACCTTTCGGAAGAGTTCTATTTTCAAAAGTAGAATGGGATTACTTTGTGGACTCAATAAAAAACAGTATGACAAGAAAAGAGCTGATAGAGTTTTTTATGAAAAATGGATTTAAAAGCCATTACTACTCAAAAAGATTTTTTGGACTTATACATATAGCTGTATTCAAAAGGGAGGAATAATGAGTTATTTAATGGAAAACTATGGGAGATTTGATTACTACTTTGAAAGGGGAGAAGGCTGTTATCTCTTTGATAAAGATGGTAAAAAATATTTAGATATGCTATCCGGAATAGCTGTAAACTGCCTTGGATACAATCATCCTAAATTAACACAGGCTATATGTCAGCAAGCTTCAAAGATAATTCATATATCAAATCTATTTAAGATAGAGCCTCAGGAAGAAGTGGCAGAGATTTTGGTTGAAAACTCCATAAAAGATGGTAAAGTTTTTTTCTGTAATAGCGGAGCAGAAGCAAACGAGGCGTTAATCAAGTTAGTTAGGAAGTATTTTTACGATAAAGGTGAAAACAGATATGAGATAATTACCTTTGAAGGAAGTTTTCACGGTAGAACCTTAGCAGCATTAACGGCTACAGCTCAACCAAAGTATCATAAAGGTTTTGAGCCGTTAGTTGAAGGATTTAAGTATGCGAAGTTTAATGATATTGATTCTGTAAAGAAGTTGATAACTGATAAAACTGCTGCAATTTTAATAGAGATGGTTCAGGGAGAAGGTGGAGTAAATCCAGCAGATAGAGATTTTATAGATAAACTCTACTCTCTATGTCAAGAGAAAGGATTGCTCTTCTGTGTAGATGAGGTTCAAACAGGTATAGGGAGAACAGGAAAACTGTTTGCTTTTCAGCATTATAACATTCAACCAGATATATTTTCAGTAGCAAAGGGTTTAGGTGGAGGTGTGCCGATAGGTGCAATAGTAGCAAAAAGTGAAGTTGCAAAATCATTTACACCGGGAACACATGCTTCAACCTTTGGAGGAAATTACTTATCAACAGTAGCAGCAAAAGTTGTACTGGAAGAGGTTTTGTCTGATGGATTTTTAAAAAGCATAGAAGAAAAAGGGGAGTATTTGAAAAAGAGACTGAAAGAAACTGGATATCCAACAAAAGGATTAGGACTAATGATTGGAGTTGATTTACCTGAAAGTATATCGGCAAAAAAAGTTATGGAAGAGTGTCTCAAAAGAGGTTTGATAATTGGAACAGCTGGGAGTAACACATTAAGATTTGTCCCACCATTGATAATATCAAAACAAGAGATAGATTTATCAGTAGAAATTTTAAAAGGAGTGATTGATTCATTCATAGGAGCATAGATATGGAAGTCAAAACGATATCAAAAGAAGATTTAAAACAGTTATATATGAAAGATTTTCCCCTTTGGGTGGATATAAATCTACAACTTCTAAAAGAAAAGGCTTATGAGTTAGTAGATTGGGACAATCTACTTGAGGAGATTGAGGATATGGGTCTTAGATATCTCGATGCATGTATCAGCTTCTTGGCTGTTATTTTAGAACATCTATACAAACTTGACAATTTTAAAGATATAGCAGGAGGAGAAACAGCCGGTAAAAGCTGGATAAGAAGTATAAGGAATTCAAGGATAGAAATAGAGGCTTTACTGGACAGATATCCAAGCTTAAGAGCTAAACTACCTTCTGAAATAGATTCTGCTTGGATAGAGGCAAGAAAAAGATTGAAAATCTGGTTATTAAACAATAACTATGAACCTGAAGATTTTGAAATTCCCAAAAACTGTCCTTATACTTATTATGATGCAATTAATAGAGACGTAAAAAAAGAGGGGTAAAAGTGGAGTTAACAGAAGAAAAAGTTTTAGAGTTTATCAGGAAGAGAAAACAGAATGTATTTTTTAATACTATTCTTAAAGGATTAAAATTAGAGAAAAGTCAAAAGAAAGAACTAAAAAAATTACTGAAAAAATTACAAAAGAAGGGAGTAATCAAATTTTATAAAGGGAAATACAGTATATCAAAGGAAAAAGAAGAGGAAAAGTATATAAAAGGAAAAGTAGAAGCCCATGAGAGTGGATTTGGGTTTTTGATTAGAGATGATGGAGAACCAGATCTATTTATACCACCTCCGGAGATGGATTATCTGTTTGACGGAGACATAGTTTTAGCTCAGGAAAAGTTATACAGAGGAAAAAAAGAAGCCAAGATAGTAAAAGTTTTAGAGAGAAAAGTAAAAACAGCAGTCGGAAAACTGAAAAAAGAAAAAGATAGATACTTTGTTCATCTACTTGACTTTGTTATACCTCACAAAATTTATGTAAATAAAAAGGATGCTAAAAAATATGAGATTGACGAGTATGTAGTAGTTGAGATTACTCAGTACCCAGCTAAAGGTATAGAAGCCAAAGGAAAAATTATAAAATCTCTTGGAAAAGTTAAAAATACGCAGACAGTAGCAGAGATTATAGCCAGAAAGTATAATTTACCGATGGAACACTCAAAGGAAGCATTAGAAGAGGCAGAAAAACTTCCAAAAGCTGTAAAAATAACAAAGAACAGAAGAGATTTAACAAAACAGATATGTTTTACAATAGACCCAGAAAGTGCAAGAGACCATGATGATGCAGTTGCAATAGAAAAAGAAGGAGATAAATACAGGCTATTTGTCCATATAGCAGACGTTTCTCACTATGTTAAGGAAGGCTCAGCTATAGATAGAGAAGCTTTTGAGAGAGGAAACACTTACTATCTTCCAGAAAGAGCATTACATATGCTTCCTGAGAGACTTGCTGCAGACCTATGTAGTTTAAGACCATTTGAGAAAAAGTACGCATTTACCTGTGAGATGCTTATAGATAGAAAGGGGAATGTGGTTGAGTATGATATATATGAAAGTGTTATAGAAAGTAAAGCAAAACTTACATACGATCAAGCTCTTGGAATAATAGTTGGAGAGCCAGAGCTTATTGAAAAATTTCCTGACTTGGTAGAACCATTGAAGTATATGGAAGAACTTGCTAAGATACTGATGAAGGCTAAAGAGGAAAGAGGTAGTATAGACTTTGATATGCCAGAGTCAAAGATACTATTTACAGAGACAGGAGATCCGTATGATGTTGTCCCTTATGAGAGACATCTTACCCACAGGATAATAGAGGAGTTTATGATAATAGCTAATGAAACCGTAGCAAAACATATGGAGAAAAATGGTTATCCATTTATATACCGTATCCATGAAAATCCAAAGCCGGAAAAAGTAGAATCATTTGTAGATATACTGGCAGGGTTAGGATACAAAGTTGAATATCCAAAAGGAGAGATAACATCTAAATTTATACAGAAACTTATAAACATAGCTGTTGGAACTCCGGAAGAGTCATTGGTTAGATTTTTAGCATTAAGGGCAATGAAACAGGCAAAATACTCATCGGAAAATATAGGACATTTTGGACTTGCTTCAGAATGTTATACACACTTTACATCACCTATAAGAAGATATGCAGATGTATGGGTTCATAGGTTGCTTAAAAAAGCAATTAAGAAAAAGTTTACAAAAAAGGATTTAGAAGAGCTACCTAAAAAGTTGGAAGTGATAGCACAACAATGCTCATCAACTGAAAGAGTAGCTGACGATGCTGAGAGAGATGCACTTGATATCCTAAAATTGAGAATACTCAAAGACAAAATAGGAGAAGAGTTTGATGGAATAATAACCGGAGTAATGCCATTTGGAATATTTGTTGAGATAGAAAGGTATATTATAGAAGGTCTTATCCCAGTAACATCTTTACCAAAAGATATGAAATATGATGAAGCTAACCACTGTTTCAGGTCTGATAAATTAAGATACAGACTCGGAGATAAAATTAAAGTTAAGATAGTTAATGTTGATGAAGATACTAAAAAGATAGATCTGGATTTGGTAAAATAGAGATATGTTTAGGAAAATTTTATTATTTCTATGGAGTGTGATAATGACTGTAGCTGTTGCAGAGGCTCAAGACCTCTATGTTAAAAAGTTAAAAAACGGTTATACCTTAGTAGTGAAGGAGAGAGACGATACCCAAACAGTATCAGTTCAAATTTGGTTTGGTATTGGGTCCATATATGAGAAAGATAATGAAAGAGGTATATCCCACTTTTTGGAACATATGTTGTTTAACGGAACAAAATACACAGCTCCTGGAGAGATAGAGTTTGAAGTTGAGAAAAAAGGTGGGATGATAAATGCAGCAACAAGTTTTGATTATACATTTTACTATATAGAGATAGCTAATATCTTCTGGCAGGATGCTCTTAGATATCTATACTTTATGACAACAGCTCCTACTCTTTCAAATAAGATGGTAGAGAAGGAAAAACCGATAGTTTTAGAAGAGTTAAACAGACATTTAGACAACCCAAAGAGTTTACTCTGGGATACCTTTAATGAGTTGGCATACAAAAAATCAAACTATAAGCACCCTATTATAGGGTATAGAGAAACTATACAGAATTTTACAGGAGAGCTTGTGAGAAACTACTTCTATACCCATTACACACCTTCTGTTGCTACTATAGTTGTAGTTGGAAATGTAAACAAAGAGGAAGTTGAGAAGGCTGTGGAAGAAACATTTGGCTCTGTAAAAGGAGCAGAGTATCATCCCCCTTCCGTTCCTCTTGAAGACCCACAAAGAGAGGTTATATCAAAAACATTAAAAAAAACTCAAGTTACAAGAGCTTACTCTGTTATAGGTTGGCAAGCACCATCGATAAGAGATAAAAAAGCAGTAGCTTTTATGGTTCTTGAAGATATCCTATTTGGAGGAAAAAGTTCAATAATGTATCAACAGTTAAAGGAAACAGGTATAGTGCAAGGTGTAAGCGGTGGTTATATGCCACACCTTGGGACAGGGCAGTTTTTAATATATCTGACAACAGATACTAACAAAAGAGATATTGCTAAAGAAAAAGTTTTTGAGATACTAAATAGATTTAGGAAAGAAGGTATTCCACAAGATCTGTTTGAGGAATCTAAAAAGAGGATTATAAATAGGGAAATTTTTGCCAGAGAAGAAGTAAGTGAAGAAGCAGAGAGAATAGGCTATGCATTATCTGTGGCTGGAAGCTTAGATTACGAGTTAAGATTTACAGAGATGATTAAAGCTGTTAAGAAGGAAGAAGTAGAGCAGATCCTTAAAAATCAACTTAGGGATGATAACTATACAGAAGTTATCTTATTACCGGAACATTAAAAGTCCCCGTAGCTCAGTAGGATAGAGCACTAGATTCCTAATCTGGAGGTCGGCGGTTCGAATCCGCCCGGGGACATTATGTATTAAAAATTTTAGAGGTAGATTTTTAGGAGATGGAATATATAAGACAACACCATTTGGAAACTGCTTTTATTTTTATATCCTCTTTTATAGCTCTATATATTTTCAGATTAATACTCTTTAAAATTTTTAAGGTTTTAACAGAAAAGACAGAAAATAAAATAGACGATGTAATACTCAATCAGATCAAACTTCCATCTATACTGTGGATATTTATCCTTTCTCTACACTTTACTCTTGAATTTTCCGAACTTCTTGAGAAATATAAATCTTTCATAGTTAAGTTAATCTATGGAGTTTTAATAATATCTATAACTATATTTATTGCAAATCTTTCAAAAGCCCTTCTAAAAAAATTTATAGAAGAGAAAAATCTACCAACTGCTGGTTCAAGCTTAACATTTATAATAGTTCAAGTGATAATATACATCACTGGAATACTGATACTGCTATCCCACTTAGGAGTATCAATAACACCTATAATAACAACTCTTGGTATAGGAGGACTTGCTGTAGGTCTTGCTTTAAAGGATACACTTTCAAATATATTCTCTGGAATATATATAATTATGGAAAAGAGGATAGATATTGGAGATTTCATAGAGTTAGATGATACCAGAAAAGGATATATTACAGATATAAATTGGAGGACAACTGTCCTTAAAACTCTATCAAACGACCTAATTATAGTTCCAAATGAAAAGTTAGCCCAGAGTGTTATTGTGAATAGAGCAAAACCTGTAGAGATATACAGGACAGCCATACAGATACCTGTATCTTACGAAACTGATATTGAAAAGTTTGAGAGAGTGGTAATAGAGGAAGTAAATAGATTTATGGAGGAAGATGAAAGTATTGTAAAAGACCAACCTGTAGTTTTAAGATTTATACCAGGTTTCGGAAATAGCTCCCTTAATTTTACTCTCTTTGTTTTTGCAAAAGATTACAACTCAAGCTTTCATGTTGAAAGTGAGCTAAGGAAAAGAATTTTTAAGAGATTAAAAGATGAAGGAATAGAGATACCATATAACAAGATTGATATATACATAAAAGAGATGGCAAAATGAAAATTATAGGACTTACAGGTGGAATAGGAACAGGAAAAAGTACTGTTGAAGAGATATTTAAAAAACTTGGTTGCTATGTTATTGATGCAGATAAAGTAGTTCACAGCCTTTATAAAGATGAAATCATAAAGAAAAAAATAAAAGACCTTTTTACAGATGAAGTTTTTGATGAATACGGAGAGATAGATAGAAAGAAGTTGGCCCAGATAGTGTTTAAAGATATATCTAAAAGGAAGATTTTAGAAAGTTTAATACATCCACAAGTTAATAGATTTATAGAAAACTGGATAGAGGAGATATCAAAAAAAGACCCAGATGCTATAGTAATAGTATCAGTTCCACTTATGATAGAAACAGGATCTTATAAGAAGTATGACAAAATCATACTGGTTTATGCTACCAAAGATTTACAGATAAAAAGGCTCTTAAAAAAAGGATATACACAAGAGGAAGCTATAAGCAGAATAGATGCACAGATGGATATAGATGAAAAGTTAAAGTATGCAGATTATGTTATATATAATACTTCAACCTTGGAAGATTTAGAAAGAGAGGTTAAAGATGTTTTTGAAAAGATTAAGTCTGATTGTTAATTTACTATCTTTGATTTTTATAATATCTTGTACAAAGACAGAGGAAAAACCAGATATAGTTGTTGATATACAGGTATCCAAAGAGGGATACAAGCCAGATGTTATAGAAATTCCAAGAGGAAAAGTAGTTCTATTTAGAATAACATCTGTAGATGAAGGTATAGGAGAAGATACAAATCAAAAACACTACGGGCACTGCTTCTATATAATGCCCCCTTATGATGTTATGGTGGAAAACATAGGAAAAGGGGGAACAAAAGAAGTAAAAGTGAAGATGATATATCCAGGACATCATATATTTACCTGTCCATACTGTTCAAATTTCTTTCCAACGAAGGGAGATATATATGTTAAGTGATCTTCTTGGATAGAAGATATATAAAGAATCCAATTAGTGGGAAAATAGACATAGAAGCAGCTGAAAGTGGATAGTTATCATTAGTCAAATACAGTAAAGTTCCCCATATAAACAGTCCTGTGGTAGCCGCAATCCTCTCTGTTAGGGACAGAAATGACATCCTTGTAGAAACTTCCTTAGCTGGGAATTCCTCTATTATATAAACCCTTGAAACTGTCCAAAGATGAGACAAGGAAAATCCGGCAAAAAATCCAAATAAAAGGACAGTTTCAGAAGTAACGAAAGGTAAAGTTAACAACAATAAACTCCATATGAAGAATCCTATAGGAAAGATTTTAGTGGCAGAAAATCTATCAGATAGAAACCCCCAGAAGATTCCACCTAATATGCCACCTACAGCAGACAGTCCTATAACCTTATATACAAAAATATCCTCAAATCCAAAAACTTTTTTTAAATATATCCCCATCATTGCAATGAGAGTGTTTGCAACTTCTGTAATAGATAGTATTGATACGATGGTTAATAGAAATTTTCTATCTTTAAAAATCTCTTTCAGAGAAACAGATGTTGAGATCTTTGGATTTTCAAGAAATACCATAGATGGGAGAGATAGGATTAAGAATAAAAAAGCCACTACTAAGTAAACAATTGGAATAGAAAGTTTATCTGCCAAAAATATAAGAGCAACAGCAGAGCCTATATAACCAAAGCTAACACCTATACCAGAAGCCAGCCCTCTGCTCTGAAAATCAAGAAGTAAAGAATTATAGAAAACAAAACTCTGCTGATGGGATACTGCCATAAGGACAAAGATTAGTAAAGACAAAACTGGGAAATTTGTAGTAAAAAATAGAGATATACACATTAAGGTCGTTATCAAAACAAAAGTTATAAAAAACTGCTTTCTCAGAGCATATCTATCTGCTATCTTACCCAGGTGTAATGCAAATAAAAATGATACTAAAAATGCAAAACTATATGTATAACTGTATATTTTAGTGTCAATATGTTTTGTTATGTAAAGGGGGAAGAATGTGGAAAAGATTAAAGCTCCGAGTATAGTTTCCCCTGTATCAAATAGAGAAAATGACAGAGTTTTCTTCATAGCCTAACCAAACTTTTAAGATATTCTATCTCTTCTTTTGTTAGTTCCCTATATTCACCTGCTTCTAATATCTCATCTAAAATTAAATTACCTATACGTACTCTCTTTAAATACAAAACCGGATGTTTAAGCTCTCCCATTATCTTTTTTACAATGTGATACTTCCCTTCAGAAACAGTAATATAGATCTCAGATTTTTCAGGAGAACTTTTTATAACTCTTACTTTAAAAGGTTTTGTAGTGTATTTATCTTTCCTTAAATATAATCCTTTTTTCTCGTATGGAGAAAAATCTATATCAGATACATCA
Source organism: Hydrogenothermaceae bacterium (assembly GCA_026418455.1). GTDB lineage: Bacteria > Aquificota > Aquificia > Aquificales > Hydrogenothermaceae > JAOABC01. Next base: position 175,306 of record JAOABH010000004.1, on the reverse strand, counting down.
CCTTCTACAATAGCAAAATACTCCTTCTCAATGTTCCACTTGGGATGAGCTAAACGGTGAGCAAACTGACCATCTGTTGTTATTATAAGAAGTCCTTCCGTATCTCTATCTAATCTACCTACCGGAAAAAGTTTTTCTACTAATGGAAAATCCATAAAAAAATCTAAAACTGTAGGTTCATTTTCATCAAATGTAGCCGTTATATATCCAGCGGGCTTGTTTAACATAAAGTAATAATTTTCCTGAAAATATACATCTTCATCATCAACAGAAACTTTATCCTTCATAGGATCTATTTTGATAGAGGGATCTTTTACAGTTTGACTGTTAACTTTAACAAAACCTTGCCTTATAAGTCTTTGAACCTGTGTTCTACTTCCAAATCCTCGATTAGAAAGAAATTTATCTAACCTAATTTTTATCTCCTTTTTTAAAAGGGGGATATACCCCCTTTATAAAGATTACTTCACTTTCTCTTTTAGAGATTTTGCAGCAGTAAATGATACAACTTTTCTTGCCGGGATAGTGATTGGTTTTCCAGTTCTTGGGTTTCTGCCTTTTCTTGCCTTTCTCTGTCTTACGTTGAAAACTCCAAGTCCTGGAATAGCAACTCTCTCACCCTTCGCAAGAGCTTCAACAACAGCTTCAATAGCAGCGTTAACTGCTCTCTCTGCTGCTGCCTTAGTGATTCCTGCCTTCTCAGCAGTTTTTGAAACGAGCTCTGACTTTGTCATAGCGTCCCTCCTTAAATAGATTAGTAATCTTAAATTTACACTACTATATCGTCATTTGTCAAGAGTTTTTTTAATTTTTAAGCTATTTTTAAGGTCATTAAGTATTATTAAAGCTTGCAAGGGAGTTAAATTTGCTATATCCAAATCTTCTAACATTTTGATAACCTCAGTTAATTCTGAATGTTCCTCTATTGGCAACATTTTCTCAAGAACAGTTTGGTTGAAATACAGTTTTTCCTGTTTTTCATCTCTTTCAAGTTTAGTTAGTATATGGTTGGCTCTATCTATAACATCCTTAGGCAGTCCGGCAAGTTTTGCCACGTGTATACCGTAACTTTTATCTGATTTTCCTTCCAATATTTTATACAAGAATCTTATACTGTCTTTTTCCTCTACAACAGCCATAAAGTAGTTTCTAACTCCCCTTATATCTTTTTCTATCTCTGTAAGTTCATGATAATGGCTTGAAAACAGGGTTTTGGCTTTAATATCTTTGGCTATCTTTTCGCATAGAGACCAAGCGATAGAGATACCATCATAGGTGCTTGTCCCTCTTCCAACTTCATCAAGGATTATTAAACTTCTCTCCGTTGCGTTATTAAGTATATTTGCCACTTCAAGCATCTCTACCATAAAAGTAGATAGTCCCTTAGATAGGTTATCTCCGGATCCTATCCTCGTATAGATAGCATCTGTTATGGGAATTATTCCGGAAGATGCAGGAATAAAACATCCCACATGGGCAAGTAATACAATGAGTCCAACCTGTCTTATAAATGTGCTTTTCCCGGACATATTTGGTCCGGTTATTATATGGATAAAGTTATCTTTATCAAATTTTACAGAGTTAGGGACAAACTCTGGATAGTTACTTGCAACTACAGGATGGACAGCTTCTTCTAAATACATATCATAACTTTCGGTTATCTCCGGTTTTCTCCAACCTTTCTCAACAGAAATCTGGGCAAGAGAAGTTATGGCGTCTAAAAAGGCTACCCATCTTGCTGTCTCTTCAATTGAAGGAGACTGTTTTATAACCTCTTCCCTGATTTTACTGAATATCTCATACTCTAAATTTTTTATTTTTTCATCTGCAGATAAAACTTTATCCTCAAACTCCTGAAGTTCTGTAGTTATAAATCTCTCTGCATTTGATAAAGTCTGTCTTCTTCTATAATTAGAAGGAATGAATTTTAGATTTGGTTTTGTTACCTCTATATAGTATCCCATAACCTTGTTATAACCTATTTTTAAACTGCTGATTCCAGTTCTTTTTCTCTCTTCTTCTTGATATTTAGTTATCCACTCCTGAGCTTTTTCTTTTATCTTTCTTAATTCATCAAGATAGTTATCAACACCATCTTTAATCAATCCTCCTTCTCTAAAATGTATAGGAGGATTATCTTCAAGATGTGTTTCAAGTAATTCTGTAAGTTCTGTATGATCGTTTATATTTCTGATTATCTCTATAAGTAAATGGGATTTAACTTTAGATTTTAACTCTTTAAGTTTTGAAACATTTTTTAAAGACTGTTTTAGAGATACCATATCCCGTGGAGTGAGAGTATTAGATGTTATCCTTGATATTAACCTCTCAATATCAAATATATCTTTTAAAATCTCTCTTATTTCATTTCTGAGACTATGATTTTTGTATAACTCTTCTACAGCTTCAAATCTTTTGTCTATATCTTTTTTATCTTTTAATGGATGAAGTAGGAAAAATTTTAGTTTTCTTCTACCCATTCCGGTAAGTGTTCTATCTATAAGAGAGAAAAGGGATATCCCTCCTTCACTGTTTATAACTTCAAGATGTTTTATAGCATTTTGATCTAATCTCATATAAATATCTTCTCTATAAAGTTTAGGAGGGAAGATAAAAGGCAGAAAATTTTTCTGGGTTGTTTTAACATAGTTAAGAATAACGGAGGCAGATTGTAAAGCAAATTCATCTTTTTGGTCTATCCCAAATGCTCTGTAATGGGATACATTGAAATGTTTTAAAAGTATATCTATTTTACTCTCTTCAAAAAACTGATTATCAAGTTCAGTTAAAAATAGATTTTTAAACTGCTGTCTTATAAAAGAAAAATCTTTTTCCTTTTCAACCACCACTTCCTTTGGTGAAAATTTGTTTAAAAAGCTAACCAAACCTTCCTGATTGAATACACTACAGTAAAACTCTCCTGTAGATAGATTTATATAGGAAGTAGAGAAGTTTTCTCCTTTTTTATAATAGAAACAACTCCAGTTTTTAACTTATCATTGTCAAAGTATGTTCCCGGAGTTATAATCCTTATAACATCTCTTCTAACTATTCCTTTTGATTGAGATGCATCTTCAAGTTGCTCACATATTGCAACTGTGTAGCCCTTGGAAACAAGTTTTGATATATAACTATCAGCTGAATGGTAAGGAATACCACACATAGGAATATCTTTATCCTTAGATATCTTTTTCTTTGTTAAAACTATATTCAACTCCCTTGCACCTATAATAGCATCTTCATAAAACAGCTCATAAAAATCTCCAAGTCTGTAAAGTAAAAGATAATCTTTATACTGATTTTTTATAGCATTATACTGAGCTATCATAGGTGTTAAGTTTTCTTCCATTACTGCACCTTTCTGATATTTTAAACGGTATATATGTTATCATTTTTTGGTAGATTTGCAATAAAGAGGCATTGATGGTTAAGATTTGGATAAACCCATTTATACTATTTTTTGTAGGAGTTTTAACAATATGGGGGGCATACAGAAATCCGGATATCATAATTGTAGGAGAAAATCATACAGATATTTATGACCATAAAAAGCAACTTGAAGTTATAAAAGATTTATCAAAAACAGAAAAAATTATAATAGCTATGGAGATGTTTCAGCAACCTTTTCAGAAGTATTTAGATGAGTACATAGATGGAAAATTATCGGAAGAACAGCTTATAGAAAAAACTGAGTATAAAAGGAGATGGGGACACAGTTTTGAGTTTTATCGTGATATACTTAGATTTGCAAAAGAAAATAAGATAAAAATAGTAGCTTTAAATATTCCGACAGAACTACTTAAGGAGATAAGAGAGAAGGGATTAGAGAACATAAAAAGTCCTTACATACCACAGGGTAAGTTTGATTATTTACCATCAGAAATTCAATTTATAAAGGAAGCTCTCGAAGGACATAAATTGAAAGATGAGAAAGTTTTCTTTAATATACAAAAGGCTTGGGATATTGGAATGGCTTACAAGATAGTGAAAATAAAAAAAGAGTATCCTGATTACAAAGTTATAGTTTTAATAGGGAAAGGTCATCAAGAGGCAGTATCAAGATTTATTAAAACCATTGATAAATCACTGGAAGTTAGTGTATATTAAGTTATATGAATATATTTATGGAGTTTAAAATATGAAAAAAGCTATAACAGTGTTATTACTTATCTTCGTTAATATATCCTTTGCCTTTGAAAATCTGTCTGCAAAAGATTTTTACAATTTGACAAACAAGGAGAAAGGTATCCTGATTTTAGATGTTAGAACTCCTCAGGAGTATAGAGAAGATGGTCATATTTCTGGGTCTATATTGATTCCGATTCAGATCTTACCTCAGTATATAAAGGAGCTTGATAAATTCAGAGATAAGAAGATACTCGTTTATTGTAGAAGTGGAAACAGAAGCATAGTAGCTTCAAAATTCTTGGAACAAAATAGCTTCAAATATGTATATAACCTAAAAGGCGGCATAATAGAATGGAAAAAATCCAACCTTCCAGTTGAGTATAAGTAGTTAATTAAACTCTAACAAAAATTTTGGATATATCTTCCAAAAATCTTTCTCTTTCTGAAGCTATAATTTTTCTGTACTCAGATTGCTTCTCAAGATTTTCTTCATAATTAGTAAAGCAATCCTTTATTTTCTTTATTATAAACGGTATTTGATCTGGTCTATCGTCAAATTTAAACTCTTTTGGTATAGGTACATCCTTGCTATTTCCTGCACTTCCTTTTTTTCCGGTAATCACACAACAGCCCAAAATAGCAGCTTCTCTTGGTATTCTATCTTTACCAGGATGGTTTCCAAAATCTATATAAACCTTAGCTTTCTTTAAAAGGTCTATTACTTCTTGCCGTGACATATTAATAATAGGTACAAATTCTATCTCTTTTGCTTGATCTATTAATAATTTAGTAAATTCAAATCCTTTTCTTGGATTAAACACAACTATATCTCTTTTCATAGAGTAGTCTACATACTCCGTTAAAAACTGCTGATTTATATAATCAGATAAATAGAAAATCTTCTTTTTATCTAATCTGTTTAAAAGTAGATGCTTATATGCATAGTAAGATTGAACTAAATGAAAATCTGCAGCTTTTACAAAAGGATCAATAGATAAAAGATCTATATTTACAAATTTACCGAATTTTTTAAATATTTCTTCTATTAATCCTTTTCTAGTAGAGTAATAATTATCTACACTTAACCACCATATAACTTTTCTTATCTGCTGATATTGATTCATTATCTCCATTAATAGCTTTACCTCAGGAACTATAAGAATGTTTTCTTTTTTATCTTCGGCAGAAAATACATAAGGAACTTTGTAAGATTTATACTCTTCATGGACAGGGTCTTCGCAGTAAGGAATATAAAACATATAAGCATCAATGTTAAATTGATTCCTTAATTCAAAAGCAAGTTGGTGAAGTAGCTCAGGACCACCTGTAGCTGCAACTGCAGGAGCAACGATATAAACTTTTGTATCTTTATATATTTCTATCATCTCACCTTCTCCTCGAAGATTTCTAAAGCTCTCTTTATAACATTATCCATATCGTAGTATCTATACTCTGCAAGTCTACCTATAAGTATTAGATTTTTAAAGCTCTCCGCTTCTTCTTTGTATCTGTTATAAAGCTCTTGATTTTCTTCGGTAAATACAGGGTAGTATGGTATATCTTTGTTTGGCTCATACGCTTTTGGGTATTCTTTTAATATTGTGGTTTTATCTGATTTTACTGGATGTATATGTTTAAACTCTGTTATCCTTGTAAAATCATAATTATTTGGATAATTTACAACTGGTGCTTCTTGAAAGTATTCTTTTTCTATTACTTCAAACTTTAAATCTAAGCTTCTGTAAGGTAAATATCCATATTTAAAGTCAAAGAGTTCATCTATCATTCCGGTAAATATCAGTTTCCCTTTAAACTCTTGTCCGTAGAAAAATATCTTCTTATTTTCTAAATCTATATTTATCAGTTCATTAAAATTTGTGTTAAGCATAATCTTTATGTTTTTGTTATTTAATATCCTTTCGAATATTTTAGTGTATCCTTCCTTTGGTACACCTTGATATTTGTCGGTAAAGTATCTATTATCTCTATTTATGTAAATAGGTACTCTTGCTGTAACTTGTGGGTCTATATCTTCTGGTTTTAAGCCCCATTGTTTTGCAGTGTAGTTTTTAAATATTTTATCATATATAAAATTTGCTAAAAACTTTAAATCTTGATCTTCTTCTTTTAAAAATTCTAAAACTGAAACTTTTGAGTTGTAAGTGTATTTAGATAAAAGTTTATCTTCTAATCTTTCAGCTAATTTTTTTGGAAAAATCTCATATATACTGTTAAGGTTAAAAGGTATTGGAATTTTTTTTCCATCAACAAAAGCTAAAACTCTATGGTGATAATACTCCCATTCTGTAAAGTTAGAAAGATAGTTCCAAACTTCTTTGTAATCTGTATGAAACAAATGAGGACCATATTTATGGATAATAATATTGTTTTCATCTTTGTAATCATAACAGTTTCCACCAATATGGTTTCTTTTTTCTATTATAAGTACTTTCCTATTCAAGACATTTGCAATTCTTTCTGCTATTACAGATCCGGCAAAACCGGCTCCAACTATGATATAGTCAAACATTCTTTAATGCCTTTAATGATTTAGTGAACTCATATAAGAGCTTCTCTAAATGTTCTTTTGTATAAATTTTCCTTTTATATAAAGAATATGCCCAAGATACAAAACTTTCTGCTTGTTTTAAGATATAGTAATCTCTCCACTTTGACATCAAATTTTTATCATACCCAATACTTATTCCAAAATCTTTGATAATATCATATAGATAAAGGTCTTTTAACAACTTTTCTACATCTACCTTTACTACACCATTATCAAAATGAATTCTATGGGTAAATACAGCTTTAGGAAGTAATGCAACCTTTCCGAAAAATAGGGATTTAAACCAACCTTCAAGATCATCTCCTATGGGAACTTTTCCACTAAAAAACTCAAACTTATTTATTAAATCTCTTCTAAATATCCAACTACCGTGGGCATATCTCACTTTACACTTTCTAAATAAAATATCTACTCCATCAACTATTTTTAAGTTATTTACAGATATAAACTGCTTTCTCTCACCAGTATAAAATAAATCCTCATAACCACCTAAAACAGATATTACATCGTTATAATTTAAAAATATATCAACTGCATCTTTTACAAAATCATCGTATATGTAAAAATCATCTCCATCTAAAAATGCTACAAACTCACCAGTAGCATACTCATAGAGTAATTTTCTGTGATTTGCAATTCTACCTATGTTTTTATGGTTTCTGTATATTTTAAGTCTTTTATCATTTATTTCTGACAATATTTTAAAAGTGTTATCTGTTGAGCAGTCATCACTAACTATGACTTCAAGATTATCATAAGTTTGGTTTAATGCTGAATTTACAGCCTCTTTTATATAATCTTCCTGATTGTAAGTAGCTATTAATATAGAAACCTTTGAGTTCATCATAGATACTTTTTTAAAATCTCTGGAATGTTAAATGTTCCATCTGGATTTTGGTAGTTTTCCATTATGGCTATTAAGGTTCTTCCTACCGCTAATCCAGATCCATTTAATGTATGGACATAATGATTTTTTCCATTTTTATCTTTGTATCTTATTTTAGCTCTTCTTGCTTGAAAATCTTCTGTATTTGAGCAAGAAGATATCTCTCTGTATCTTCCTTGAGAAGGTATCCACACTTCTATATCATATGTTTTTGCAGCCGAAAATCCCATATCTCCAGTGCAAAGAAGGACTACTCTGTATGGTATCTCTAAAAGTTGAAGTATTTTCTCCGCTTCATTTACCAACTTCTCAAGCTCATTATACGAATCTTCCGGCTTTACAATCTTTACAAGCTCTACCTTATCAAATTGGTGCTGACGGAGTATCCCTCTCACATCTTTACCATGGGATCCAGCCTCTTTTCTAAAACAAGGTGTGTAAGCTGTATAGTATAGTGGCAATTGATCTTCTGATAAAATCTCATCTGAGTGTAGATTTGTAAGAGTTACTTCAGCTGTAGGAATAAGGTATAGATCTTCACCTTCTATTTTATAGAGATCTTCCTTAAACTTTGGGAGCTGTCCTGTTCCTTGAAGTATCTCAGGTTTCACTAAAACTGGACTCCAAACTTCTGTATATCCGTGTTCTTTTGTGTGTATATCTAACATAAAGTTAATCAAAGCTCTTTCTAATCTGGCAGCATCTTTATACATAACTGTAAATCTGGAACCAGATAACTTTGAACCTCTATCAAAATCAAGGATGCCAAGTTTTTCCCCTATCTCGTAATGAGGTAAAGGTGTAAAGTTAAACTCCCTTGGTTTTCCCCATCTTCTTACTTCAACATTATCATTTTCATCTTTTCCTACTGGAACATCTTTTGCTGGAATGTTAGGGATAGTTAAAAGTAAGTAGTTAAACTCTGACTCTATCTCATTTAAACTTTTCTCTAAAGATGATATTTCTTCACCTATCTGCTTGACTCTGTGCTGAATCTCTGAAACATCTTTTCCTTCTTTTTTATAAATAGGAAAAAGTTTTGACTTCTCATTTCTTTCAGCTCTTAAACTTTCAATCTCTTTGATAATCTCTCTTCTTCTTTTATCTATCTCCAAAATTCTATCTATGATGGTTATATACTCTACAGACCTTGTAGCTAACCTCTCTTTTACATACTCCGGATTTTCTCTTATAAGATTGATATCTAACAACTACAACCTCCATTATTTTGTGTATATATCCATTATAAACTTTGTTATCTTCTCTTTCAAAGGAAGTTTCTTCATAACCTCTTTTTTTATTTTCTCAACCTCTTCTTTCATATCAAAATATTCTGGTTCCTTAACTAAAAGTTCAAGCTGATCTAAAAGCTCTAAACCTCTTTTATAATCTCCTTTATCAAACAATTTCTTAGTAGCATCTTCTATTACTTTTATATACTCCGGTTCAAGTTTTAAGTTATAATCTATCTGAAGTCCTTTTACAAAATATTCAGAAGCTTTTATACTGTCTCCTTCTTTTGCTTTCAACTTACCAAGTTCAAAGTAGTATTTAGCTATATCTAAAAAGTGAGTTATCTCTTCCGGAACTAATATCACAGCTTTTTTAAGATTCTCTATAGCTTCTTCATAAAGCCCAAGATTTGCCAGTGAGTGAGCTTTATATACATAGGCATCAACAAAATATTTATTTTTTTCAATTACTTTATTAAACTGCTCTATTGCCTGCTGATACTTTCCTGCATTGTAAAGTATTTTTCCCAGAGAGTAGTAGTATCTATCATCTCCCTCTTTTGCAGATACTTTATTAAGGTATTCCATAGCTTTTTGATCGTTTCCTTCAATAAGCTCTATCTGAGCAAGGAGAGAGTAAGCTTCTTTAATATCTGGATTTAGTTTTATCGCCTCTTCTAAATCTTCTTTTGCTTCTTTAAATTCTCCCTTTTGGACATAAACTTTACCTCTCTCAAAATGTGCTTGTGCGTAATCAGGTTTTATTCTTAATGCTTCTGAGAAAAGTGTAATTGCAACATCAAGGCTTTCTTGGTTTAGGTCATGGGTAGCAACTTTTCCTCTCCAGTAGTAAAGGTCAGGAAGCTCCGGATTAAGTAAGATTGCTTCATCCAACAACGTAATAGCCATCTCGTAATTTTCATTTTCGTAGTGATATATAGCTTTGTTTAAAAGATGGTAAGCCTCTGTGGCGGCAGTCATAACAAACACCTCCATTGTTTATGATATTAATCATATCATAATTTTATCTCCCTAAACTCTTTTTTAGTATATTTACAGATCGGACATCTCCAACCATCCGGCAGATCTAAAAAATCTACACCGGGAGATATCCCCCTCACTGGATCTCCTTGGGAAGGATCGTAAACATAACCACAAACTCTACATCTGTAGATAACATTTACAGCTTTTTTACTTTTTATCTTCATCACTTTCACCCTCTATAAGTCTCTCTGCAAGATACTCTGCAAGGTGCATAACTTTTACTTCTTTATAATGTCCATGTTTATACATTCCGTCAGCTATATTTAAAACACATCCGGGACAATCACTTAAAACGTAAGTAGCTTCTGTCTTTCTTAAATCATCAATTTTTCTCTTCTGAAGCTCTGAAGCTACTTCATAGTTTGCCACCGAGAAGTATCCGGCAAATCCACAGCACATCATAGCTTCTTCACCTTCCACATATGTGGTATTATTTACATTTTTTAGCAGATCTCTAAAAACATTAGGGTCTGTCTTCATAGCCGTATAGGAGTGGCATGGGAAGTGAAATGAGACTTTTTCACCATTACCTTTAAATGTTACATATCCTTCCTCTCTAAGAATTTCAGCAAAATCTTTAACAGGATATTTATACTCTTCTTTTAAAGCACCACCACATGTTGGACAGGCTACAACTATATAGTCAAACTTATATTTATCTATCTCTTCTTTATTATGGGCCATAAGACTGTTAAAAGCATCTATCTCACCACTGTAAAGATGTGGTGCTCCACAACATCTTATATTCTTTGGAACTACTACTTCATAGCCAGCTTTTTCCATAAGTTTAAGAACACTTTCTCCGGTTTTACCATGAAAAGCATCTATCATGCAACCCGTAAAGAATAAAAGTCTTCCCTTTGACTTTTCTTTTGGCTTAACTTCTTTACCTCTGAGTCCAAAGGGTTTTGCAGAAGGTTTTGGCATCAGTTTAGCATACTTAGGAATACCTACATCTATATATACAGAGTTATATTCTGGCACTTCTTTACCTAAAACTTTTCCATAAGCCTCAAGCAATGTGGGGGCAAATTTCATACCAATCTTGGTTAATGGATTTCCCATCATAGAAAGACCCTTAAAGACTACCGTTTTAAAGTAATCTTTTTTAGATTTTTCTTTTGCCATGTTTCTTGCTCTAAACATAATCTCTTTATATTCAACTTCGTTGGGACATATCCATTCGCACCTTCTACACATCGCACATTGATTCCATTGAGCTGCTATATCTTCTGTTAAAGGTAAAACTCCATCAACGACGGCCTCAGCTAATGCTAATCTTCCCCTGGGAGAAGATCTCTCTTCTTTTACCACACTGTAAGTAGGGCATACTTGACGACAGGCTGAGCATTTTACACATTGATGGGCAAGCTCTATGGTTAATTTAGGTTCTATTAAATGTTCTTTCATTAACTAAACTCCTACTGGTTGATTATGTTAAATAACATATGCAAGTTAACATCCATTAACACTAAAAAAAATCATATTTTCAGCTTGACTTTTTCAAGCTTTAAATTTCAAATTGCACTTTTTTTGTGCAATAATGTATTTACATCAAAGAAAATTTAATATATTTTTATACCACAAAATTTATTTGAAAGGAGGAAAACCAGAGTTGATAGGATTTGGACCTCATTTGATGGTTGATGGTTACGAAGGTTCTTTTGAGGCACTTGCAAGTGTAGAAGCTGTAACTGAGTTTTTGGATACTCTTCCAGCTCAGATAGGTATGACAAAGATTATGCCTCCGTATGTGTTTAAGTACGATGGAGGAGAAAAGCCAGAAGATTGGGGTGTTTCTGGATTTGTAATAATAGCAGAAAGCCACATAAGTATCCACACTTTTCCGGAAAAAGGATATTTTTCAATAGATATATTCTCATGTAAAGATTTTGATATTCCAGCTGCATTAGATATAATAAAATCTTTCTTTAGAACAGATAAACTTGAGATACAGACAACTTCAAGAGGAACAGAGTTTCCAAGAGACATAGCTTTAGCAACAACAATAACAGATTCTCAAAGAAGAAGACTATACTAATCATTATAAGGAGGGAGAAAAATCCCTCCTTTATAAAATAATTTCTATTCTATTCTTGCCGTTGTTTTTAGCTTTATAAAGAGCCTTATCAGCTCTTTCAAACAAAGAGATGTAATCATCTGTTTTTTTTGTCTCAGTAACTCCAAAACTTGCGGTCACCTTTATGATATGGTTATTAAACTTTATCTCCCTATTTTCAATAGCATTTCTCAACCTTTCAGCTACTTTTACAGCATTCTCTATATTAACATTTGGTAGGATAATACCAAACTCTTCTCCACCTAATCTACCAATTATAGTATTTGCTCTCAAAAATATCCTTAAAAGCATCGCAATTTCTTTTAAAACTTCATCTCCTGCAAGATGTCCATATGTATCATTTACATATTTAAAATTATCTATATCCATTATTATTAAAGAAAAAGTGTAATCTTTCTCTTTAACTTCTTTTAGTAAATCTTTGACGGATCTCTCAAAGCTTCTCCTATTAACTAAACCTGTTAGAAAGTCTCCGTTTGCTTCTTCTTTGGCAATTTTTATCTCTGTATTTAATTTTGTGATCTCTTTATGGTATTCTTCAAGTTTTTGCATTAAACTTTCATTTTGAGATCTTAAGATGGAGAGTTCTTCTAGTATTTTTTGAAATTTATCTTTTGCTTCAAGTTTTTCCACATTTTTCTGTATATTCTTAGTGTGGGTATCTATATTTTCTTGATGAAAGTATATAACACCTATTGCCTCTATAAGTTTTTCATCTATAGCTTCTGCTATTTTTTCAAGTGTATCTGCTATTTCCTTCCTGTTGGGGATATTAACTACTTGACCATCTGTCAAATTAATTTTATCGTTAATGTACTCTTCATACAGAGAAAAAATCTCCACATCTGATAGATTTTTATTATTTTCCACCAAATAGCAGAAAACTTTAAACCAATTTGAAAAATTTCTTGGTGTCATAAGAATGTTATGCTTTATCAAAAATTTAAGCTCTCTTCTAACAATTTCAAGAACCTTCTCTGTAGTTTCCTTTGTTATAACATCTTGAGAAAGCTCTCTCTCAAGCTTACACTCCATTATATTTCCTTTTTTTTCATATTTAAATTACTTTATCCTTCGACAGAATTTATCAAGAACTTTACTTTTTCTTTGCAGTTTTTTGTGCAAATTCTACTATTTCTTCCTCAGGAATGTCTAAACCTTGTTCTTTTACATGTTCTTTAAGATTTTCTATTATGTTTTCAACTTTTGATAAGGCTCTTCCTTTCTCTGGAGTTGGATCTTTTACTAATCCGTATATCTTTCTCCCTTCGTGCCACTCAGGAAGGTATTCAGTTATAGGTAAGCCTTCAGGAGTAACAAATAAAAGACAGTGGCAGTATTTAAATATCTGCATCTCATCGCATGCACATATCCATCTCCTTTTCTTCACTTCCTCTTCTTTGTTAGGGTAAAAATTACAAGGACATAACGGTTTTCCAAGTTCATCAACATGAGATGCAAGACCCTGAATAACAGCCATTCTAACATCTTCATTTGGATTTGGAACTGTTCCGGACTTTTCTGCAAATGTATTTACAAAATTTATCATCTTCTCTAAAGTTTCCTTTTTAGGCTCTTTCATATCTTTCCTCCACATAATAAAAATATTCAGTAAGTATTATTAACTATACATACAGTTTAAAAATGACTTTTATCATCAACTTGTAATAATCACAAGAATATAGTAAATTATATCAGAATCTTAATCTGTAGGAGTTTAAAATGCAGCAGTTATCACAAGAAGTAAAATTCAATAAAGAGTTAATAAAAAAGTATGATAAACCTGCTCCAAGATATACCAGTTATCCTCCAGCTACGGAATTTAGTAGCAAAATAAATAAAACTGAATATGTGAAAAAGATAATTCAATCTAATGAAAGAAAAACTCCCCTATCTCTATATTTTCATATACCGTTTTGTGAAAATGCTTGTCATTTTTGTGGTTGTAATGTGATTATAACGAGAAGAAAAGAAGTTGTTGAACCTTATCTGCAACATCTGTATAGAGAGATGGATATATACAAAACATTGATAGATACAAATAATAGAAAAGTAGCTCAGCTACACTGGGGCGGAGGAACACCAAACTATTTAAGTGATGACCAAACTGTTGAGTTGTTTAAACAGATAAAGAGTAGATTTGAGTTTGAGCCTAAAGCAGAGATATCCATAGAGATAGATCCAAGACATGTTGACAGAGAAAGAATATTTCTACTTAAAGATATAGGATTTAATAGGGTAAGTTTTGGCATTCAGGATTTCAACTATAAAGTACAGGAAGCTGTAAATAGAATACAACCGGAAGAGATGATATTTGATGTTATGAGATGGATGAGAGAAGCTGGATTTGAAAGTGTAAATATAGACCTTATATATGGACTTCCATATCAGACTCTTGAAACTTTTACAGACACAATAGAAAAAACTATAAAGCTAAATCCAGACAGAATAGCTGTTTTTAACTTTGCTTATGTTCCTTGGCTTAAGAGATTACAGAGAAACATAGATGAAAAAACATTACCTCCACCAGAAGAAAAGTTAAAAATACTTCAAATGACAATAGAGAAACTTACAAAAGCCGGATATGTATTTATAGGGATGGATCATTTTGCAAAACCTAACGATGAACTTGCTATAGCTCAGAGAGAGAGAACACTTCACAGAAATTTTCAAGGGTATACAACGAAAGCAGATGCTGAATTATTTGGATTTGGAGCTACCTCAATAAGTATGCTATACGATGGATATGTACAAAATTACAAAATACTTAGAGATTACTACGAAACATTAGAAGCTGGAAATTTACCGATCGAAAGGGGAGTTTATCTAAACGAAGATGATATAGTCAGAAGAGATGTTATAATGAGGCTGATGTGCCACTTTAGATTGGTAAAATCCGAAATTGAAGAGAAATTTAAAATAGATTTTGATAGATATTTTGGATATGAGTTAGAACAACTGAAAGAGATGGAAAATGACGGACTTTTAATTTTATATACTGATAGAATAGATGTAACACCGATAGGAAGACTACTTATAAGAAATATAGCTTCCACCTTTGATATATACTTAAGAAATAAAAAGGAGAGAAGATTCTCAAAAGCAATTTAATGGAATACAAATTTTTACTTTCTTATATCCTTATAGCTATAGCTGTCTATATTTTATATAGGGAAAAAGTTGGATTAGAGAAAGATCTGATTATAAGTAGTATAAGGGCTTTTGTTCAACTTATCTTGTTAGGATACATACTTATATATGTTTTAAAGCTCTCTAATGTTTTTGAGCTTTTAGGTATTCTCTTTATTATGGTGTTGTTTGCTACATACACTGCAAACTCAAAATTAAATTTACATAAAGGTTATAAAATAGCATTTCTATCAATATTTTTATCAACTTTTATTGTTATATTTTCATTAGTAGGAGTTGGAGTATTAAGTTTGAAAGCAAATCAGATTATTCCAATAGGAGGAATGATAATAGGTAACTCTTTAAATGCATACAGTCAAACGATAGATAGATTTAAAAATGATGTCAAAAATAATTTAGATCTTATAGAAAATTTCATAGCTTTGGGGACACCATTAAAAGAAGCATTTAGAATACAGATAAGAAACTCTATAAAAGCAGCACTAATCCCTATATTAAACAATTTAAAGACCCTTGGTATTATCTGGATTCCAGGAATTACAGCAGGGATGATACTTGCGGGGGCAAATCCTATGGAAGCTGTTTTTTTTCAGCTTGTTATTATGTTTAGTATGGTTGCCGTTGCAGTTCTCACATCATACTTTACAACAAATTTCAGTTATAGATATATACTATGGGATTTATAAGGTTAATCTATAATTTTTTGTTATTTTTTAGCTTGGTTATAGTTTTACCAGTGTGGATTTTTTTAAACAAAAAGAGGGGATATTCTATAGGCTTGAGAGAGCGAGTAGTGATGAAAAAAGAGAATTTACCGACAAGAGCTGTGTGGATTCACTGTGCCAGCGTTGGTGAGATAAAAACAGCAATGCCTATAATTGAATATATATCTTCAAAAGAGCCGGTTATATTAACTGTATTTTCACCAAGAGCTTACAAATTTGCAAAAAGCTTAAACATTCCTACTACTTTTTTACCTTTTGATTTTTCTTTTTTGATTAAAAAGTTTATAAAAACATACAAACCAAAAATTTTAATTGTAGAAGAAGCAGAGTTCTGGTTTAATCTTATAACAGTAAGTAGTAAATATATACCTGTTATATCAATAAATACAAATATGCCAAAAAGTCCCTTTATTAGACTTTTTTTAGATAAAATATCTTCTTTTATAGTGAAAAGTGAAGCAGATAAGG
This sequence comes from Hydrogenothermaceae bacterium, assembly GCA_026418455.1. GTDB lineage: Bacteria > Aquificota > Aquificia > Aquificales > Hydrogenothermaceae > JAOABC01. The sequence goes on along the minus strand of JAOABH010000004.1, from coordinate 159,024 downwards.
AAGTTTTAAAATCTTTTGTGGATAGAGAAAAGATAAAAGTTTGTGGCAATCTAAAACTTCTATCAAAAGTAGAGGATAAAAAGTTGGACATAGACTTTGGAGAAAAAAAAGTTATAATTGCCGGAAGTACCCATCATCCAGAAGAGCAGATTTTATTTGAGATTTACAAAGAAATAAAAGATGAAAATATGATTTTAGTAGTAGCACCAAGACATATAGAGAGGGTAAGGGAGATAGAAATTTTAGCAGAGAAGATGAAGTTATCCTACTCTCTCAGGTCTCAGACAAAAAATCCGAAAACAGATATATATATAATAGATACCATTGGAGAACTTACTTCACTGTATAAGTATGCAGATGTAGTTTTTGTAGGTGGAACTATATCAAAAGTAGGAGGACATAACATATTTGAGCCTATACTCTCTGGGAAAAAAGTTATAATAGGAGACAATTACAATAAGATAAGAGATATTGTAGAGGAAGCAAAAAAGTTAGATGCAGTTAGAATAGTAAAAAATAAAGAAGAGTTGAAACAGGCTATTAAAGAACTTTTAGAAGATGGCAAACTAAATATATCCATTAAAGATATTCAACGCAAAATTTTTAGCTGTTATACTGAGGAGATAGATAAATGGACGTAATACAAAAAGCAAAAGAGTTTTATAGAGGAGAACTTCTTGATAGGAATCTATACAGGGAACTGTCCTATCTTGTTAAGGATGAAGATCTAAAAGAAAACCTGATTAGAATATCAAAAACGGAAGAAAAACATTCTAACTTCTGGAAGAAATTTTTAGAAAAAAGGGCAGTAGAGGTAGAAGATAATTTAGAGGAGCCTATAAAATTAAAGTTTATAAAATTTTTAGCCAAATTTATAAATCCTATCTATCTGATATCAATATTGGAGTCCGGAGAAACTTCCGCTTTAAAATCTTACTATGACTTTTTAAATAGTACAGAACTTGACGAGTACGAATCTAAATCTTTAAAAATGATAATTTTAGATGAGTTTGAACATGAGACATACTTTGAAAAAGTGTCGGAAAAACTTGGACTTAATAATGTAAGGGATGTTATACTTGGAATGAATGATGGACTTGTGGAGATTATGGGAACAGTAGCAGGACTTACAGCAGTTTATCAAAATAATCCACAGATTATTGGAGTTAGTGGTCTTGTTGTAGGAATAGCCGGAGCTTTATCTATGGGAATAGGAGCTTTTGTTTCTGTAAGGTCTCAAAAACAGGTAAATGAAGCTTTAGAGTTTAAACAGAAAATTTTACTTAAAGTAGATCCTCAAAAAAGTTATGATCTAATTGATGAAATAATTCCTGACCTACCGCAAGATATTAAAGAAAAATTCATAGAAACAGTAAAGAAGTATAAAATAGATATAGGCTCTTTACTTGTCAAAAGTAATAAAGAGAATGAGTATAGGTCTGGAATTTTTACAGGGCTGTCATATTTACTCGGTGTTTTCTTTCCTGTTATTCCATTCTTTTTCAGTTCAAGTTCTTATATAGCTCTACCTTTATCTATACTATTTTCACTTTTAGTTATATCCCTAGTTTCCGGAGTTGTATCCATTTTCTCCGGAATACCTATAAAGAAAAAGATTTTTGAAATGGTTACGGCATCATCTATCGCTGCACTTTTATCTTTTAGCTTTGGTAAAATAGTTCAAACTTTATTTAACATAGAGATTTAAAGGAGATATAGATGCCTTATAGTATGACAGGATTTGTAAGTTTAAAGAAAAATTTCCAAGATTATGATATAGATATTAAAGTAAAATCTCTAAATGGAAAGATATTAGAGTTGTCCTTAAAGGGAGACAAAACAGTCCAAAATTTTTTAGAGATAGAGATTAAGAAGTTAGCTCAACAATTTTTTGAGAGAGGAACTATTTCTGTAGTTATAAATGTTATATATAAAAAACCTGTTATAAATATAGATCCTCAAAAGTTAAAAGAGATGGTAAATCTATTTAAGGAGATATTTAAAGAATCCGGCTTAAATACATCTGACGATAAAATCCTTGATTACTCAGCAAATTACTCTTCCAATAACAGTGAAGACTTAAACCCTCAGCTAAAAGAAGATATAATTAACTCTCTAACTGAAGCTTTTGAAATATTGAAAGTAGAAAGGAAAAAAGAGGGAGATAGTTTAATAAAAGATATAGAAGAGAGATTGAAACTTATAGAGAAATATATAGAGGATATAGATTCAAAGAAAGATGAACTTATAAAGATAGCTCAAGATAAAATGAGTCAAAAAGTAAAACAACTACTTGGGGAAGAGTTCTCAGAAAGAGCTTTTATAGAAGCTTCATTAATAGCTCAGAAAATGGATATAACTGAAGAGATAGTAAGACTAAAAAACCATATAAACAGATTTTTAGAATTATTAAATATAGACGAACCTGTTGGAAGAAAGATGGACTTTCTCTGTCAGGAGATGCACAGAGAGATAAACACCTTAGGAAATAAAATGCCAGATTTCAGTAAGCTAACCATAGAAATAAAAAGCCAGATAGAAAAAATCCGGCAACAAGTTCAGAATATAGAGTAAATTAAGAAGATTTTATATACAAATAAGCCATAACAATAAAGAGTAAAGCAGGTATAACAATCAGTATATATTTTATATTTCTCTCGTAAATTGAAAATATCCTATCTAACATAATATCTCCTTATGGATATAGTTGTTCACCTGTCTCAGGATCATATATAAAGATAGCTTTAACAGGACAGGCTTCTGCTGCTCTGAAAATATCTTCTTCCTCATCCACTGTTAAATCAAGGATTTCTTCCTGTCTCTTCTTCTCTAAAACCTCCTTAAATATCTCGTCTTTATCTTTACCGGGCTTTAATATTACAGCTTTATGTTTTTTATCCAAAACTATATACTTTGGAGCCTCAGGAACGCAAACTCCTATACCTTCACAAAGAGTCCTGTCTACAACAACTTTCAACTTACCCATATCCAACCTCTCTCTATATAAAACTGTTATCTAATTCTATCACACTTAATAGAGAAACTTTCTATGGGATAAAACATATTTAACTGGAAATTTTAAAACTAAACCTGTATCATTAGTAATAAAAACAGATGGAAGGAAAAGATGGAAAGATATATCTTAACCATAGACCAACTTGAAGAACTTTACAGTATAATAAAAGATGAGTATAAACTGATTTCCCCCACTTTAAAAGATGGTGTTATACAATATAGCCAAAATATAGACTTTAAAGATTTACCTTTTGGTTATACTCAAATGGAAAGTGCCGGATTTTATACCGTAAAGACAACAGATGACTGTTATTTTAGTTATATAAGACCTTACAACTCATTAAAACAGTTTTTGAGACCTCCTAAGGTTAATTTTATGACAGTAAGGAGAATTGATAACAATTTGACATTTGAATATCATTTAAAGTATGAAAAGTATGCATTTTTTGATGTAAGAAGATGTGACCTGAAGGCTCTATATATACTTGATAAAGTTTTTATAGAAAATAAATATCCGGATATACAGTATAAAACTGTAAGAGAAAATATGTTTATAGTTGGTGTTAACTGTTTAAAAGCCTCCGACGTATGCTTCTGTGAATCAATGGATATAAATTTTGAAGAAGGTTACGGTGCAGATATATTTATAACGGAGATAGATAAAAATTTCTTGGTTGAAGTCCTTACAGAAAAAGGTAAAAACTTTTTAAATAAGATAAAGTTAAAAAAGCAACAGAGTATGAATTTAAATAAAAAAGAAGAGGTTATAGAAAAATTCAAAACCACTATAAAAAAGAAGCTTAATACCGAAAATCTAAAAGATATCCTCTACTCAAAGATAGACAGTCCTTATTGGGAAGAATTGGGAAAGAGATGTTTAAGCTGCACAAGTTGCACTCAGGTATGTCCCACCTGCTTCTGCTTTGATATAAGAGAAGAAAACAGTTTAGATATGAAGGTCTCAGAGAGATACTTTGTCTGGGATAGCTGTTTCAACCAAACATTTGCAACGGTTCATAAATTTAATCTAAGGGAGAAGATATCCCACAGGTACAGACAGTGGCTTATGCATAAGATGGCATACTGGCAGGACCAGTTTGGAACATTTGGATGTATCGGTTGTGGAAGATGTATAACATGGTGTCCTGTAAAGATAGATATACAGATAGAGACACAGAAGTTGAGGGATTTATGATGATTTTACAGAATCCTTACTGTTTAATAAATGGGAAAGTAATAAAGGTAAAGAGAGAGAACTACAATACAGTATCTGTATGGATCAGGAGTGATATTAAACCGGAAAATGGGCAGTATGTAATCTTCTATGGGTTTGGTAGAGGAGAAGCCCCTATAACAGTTGCAAGTTATAATGATGGAATATCCTTACATACTATAAGGATTGTAGGTGATGTTACCGGATATTTTAATAGGATAAGTGAAGGTGATGACATATATTTAAGAGGACCTTATGGTAATTCTTGGGATTTGATGGAGTTTGAAGGACGGCAGATCATAATAATCTCCGGAGGGCTGGGAATTGCAGCAACAAGATGGCTTATGGAAGAAGCTATACAGAATAGAGATAGATTCAAGGAAGTTATATCACTTTACGGTGTAAAGAGTGTTGATGACCTGTTATACAGAGAAGAGTATGAAAATTGGAGCAGTAAGATCAGATTTTCTGTGATAGTTCAAAATCCAAGTGAAGCTTGGAGTAAGGATGTTGGTTTAATTACAGACTTAATTGAGAAAGTTAAGATAGATAAAGATTGCGGAGTTTTTATCTGTGGTCCAGACCCGATGGTAAAAGCTGTTGTAAATCAACTTTACAATATAGGCGTAGATAAATCTAACATAAAAGTATCCTTGGAGAGACATATGAAATGTTCTGTAGGAACATGTGGACACTGTATGTTTGGACCATTCTTTGTATGTAAAGACGGACCGGTATTTAGGTTTTCAGATATAGATCACTTCTTTGATAAAAAAGGTGTGTGATGAAGATAGGAGTTTTTAAATTTTCTTCGTGTGATGGCTGTCAACTTGCATTTTTTGATATAGCTCCTGAAATTATAAATTCAGAATATATCGAGATATCTTATTTTTTAGAAGCTACATCTTTCAATATTTATGACAGATTTGATGTTGCCTTTGTAGAGGGATCTATCTCCACAAGAGAGGAAGAGGAGAGGATAAAAGATATAAGAGATAGGTCAAAGATAGTTGTGGCAATAGGTGCATGTGCTGTCTCCGGAGGTATCCAGTCTGCAAGGAATTTCGGGAACTTTGAAGAGATATATAGTTTTACTTACAGAGAAAACTACTTTAAAGATATAAACCCACTTTCAAAGCCGATATCAGATTTTGTTAGTGTAGATTATACAGTAAGAGGTTGTCCGGTAAATGCAGAAGAGATAATTGAGATAATCACATCTTTACTACTTAATAAAACACCACATATAAATGAATCACCTGTCTGTATAGAATGTAAGAGAAAATCTATACCATGTCTACTTGTGATGGGATCTCCTTGTCTTGGTCCAATAACTGTTGATGGATGTGGTGCATTATGTCCATCTTTAAATAGAGGTTGTTATGGATGTTTTGGACCTATAAAAGGGGCAAACTTTGAAAGTTTAAGGGACCTCTTTAAAGAGAGAGGTTTCAACTTTGAAGAGTTAATAAAAACCGGTTTTAATGCTTACAATCCGTATTTTAGAGGTGTTATATGGAGATAAAACTAAATCCATTAACAAGGGTAGAAGGAGAAGGAAGAGTTATTGTAAGTATAAAAGATGGTAAAGTTAATGATGTTTTTCTGAATATATTTGAACCTCCAAGATTCTTTGAAGGTATTTTGGTTGGTAAAAATTATGATGTAGCTCCGGACATAACGGCAAGAATATGTGGCATATGTCCAATTGCATATCAAATGAGCAGTGTTCAAGCTTTTGAGTCAGCTTTCGGAATAGATATTCCAAAGGAGATAGAAGATTTAAGAAGATTATTTTACTACGGTGAGTGGATACAGAGTCACACTCTCCATATTTTCTTTTTGCATCTTCCTGATTTCTTTAATCTTCCCTCCATATTTGAGGTAAACAAGATAAATCCGGAGATAGTCAAAATAGCATTTAACTTAAAAAGGTTTAGCTCAAAGTTGATAGAGATAATAGGAGGTAGGGTATCCCATCCTGTAACAGCAGCTGTAGGTGGATTTTATAAAACTCCTGAAGAAAATAATCTAAAAGAGATCTTAAAAGATATAAATCTTGTTTTAGAAGACACTGTGAAAGCTATAGATTACGTATCAAGATTAAACTTTCCAGATTACAGCATAGAAAATGTGTTATTTGTATCACTTAAAGATGGAGATAACTATCCAATACTAAAAGGAGATATATATTCAAGTGATGGGTTAACAATTAAAAAAGAGGAGTTTTTAGAGTATTTCAATGAGTATGAAGTTCCACATTCTACCGCAAAATTCTCCGTAAAGAAAGATGGCAAACACTACATAGTTGGACCGATAGCGAGATTCAATAACACATTTGATAAATTATTACCTTTAGTAAGAGAGACAGCAAAAAAGTATAGTATAACTCCTCCGATTTATAATCCTTATAGATCCATACTGATAAGATTAATTGAGATTTTGGACTGTCTATACAGGTCTAAAAGTTTAATTGAGAATTACAGAAGGATAGATAAGGCTACCGTAGATTTTGAAGTTAAAGCCGGTGTAGGTGTAGGAGTTTCTGAAGCACCAAGAGGGATACTATGGCACAGGTATGTAATCAGTGAAACAGGAAGAATTTTGGAAGCCAACATAATACCCCCTACATCTCAAAACCAGTATATTATGGAAAGTGATGTAAAGAGAAAACTTTTAGAAGTAAAAGAAGATGAGATAAGAGAAAGAGTTTTGGAAGCGGAAAAATCTATAAGAAATTATGACCCATGTATATCATGTGCTACCCACTTTTTAAAGGTGGATAAGTTATATCTTAATAACAGGTAGAAGTTTATCGTTCATAACATTGACAAGTTTATCAAATAACTCTCTACTATTTTTACCATCTTCAGGATAAGAAGCTATTCCTTCTATTATATTCAACTTAACTGCATTTTTTACCCTATTTATAACCTTTTCAGTTTCTTTTTTACCTGTTTCCGGGAAAAATAAAAAAACAAAATCCTCATCTACAGGTGATATAACATCTACAGATCTTATATTTTCTCTCAATTTAAAAACAGGACCTGCAAAATCTTTTGGTTTGTTCTGAGAAAGTATGTTCGCAATAGATGGAAAGTACATAAAAGCTATGGAAAATTTCTCTGATTTTTTATATCTCTTTATCCTTTCGATTTCTATCTCAACAAGAGCTTTAAAAACTTCAAAATTATAAATCCTTATATTTTCAGTTTCTATCATTTCTATCCCCCATTTAAAAATTTAAATCTAAATTTTCCCATAAAAATTCTTCTTCATCAACTCCAAAATGTCCCAAAACTGCCGTCTTCTTATAGATGGGCTTCCTCAAATTAAACATCTCTATTATATCATTTACAGTAAAATTGTAAAGTCTTTTTACGATTTTTTCATCTTCCAAGGAAATGTTTATAGCCACAGGTTTTTCAAGTCCTATAACATACACCATCTCAACCTTACATTTAGATGCTATTTTTTTCGCAACTATATTTTTAGCAACATATCTTGCAAAGTATGAGGCAGATCTATCTATTTTTGTTGGATCTTTTCCTGAAAATGCACTTCCACCACTTGCCACAGCTGTTCCGTATGTATCTGCAACTATTTTTCTACCGGTTAGTCCGGTATCAGCCATAGGTCCCCCTATTACAAATCTACCAAGGGGATTTATTATTATGTTTGTTTTTTCATCTATATATTCTCTGTATTTTAACTTTTTTATAATCTCTTCATGTATGGCTTCCCTGAGGGATTTTTCTGTTATGTAAGGTTCATGTTGGATCATAATAGCTATACTTTGAATTCTAACTGGTTTATCATCTTCATACTCAACAACCACTATAGCTTTTCCATCAGGACGTAAGAACTCTAAGGTTCCATCTTTTCTCAAAGTATCAAGTTTCTTCGTTATCTCATTTGCCACATTTGATGCTAAAGGCATATAGTTATCTGTTTCATCTGTAGCATAACCTACAACTATACAGCTGTCTCCGGCTCCATTTGATGGTATCCCAAGGGCAAGCTCCGGACTTTGGTCGTTTATGGTTGTTATAACTCCTGCTGTATAACCATCAAATCCATATTCTGGTTTAGTATAACCTATCTCTATAAGTGTATTTCTTGCTATAGTAGGTATATCAGCATAGGCATCCGTAGATATCTCTCCAGCAACATGTATAAGTCCCATGGTTATAAGTACTTCTATAGATGCCCGCGTATATGGATCTTTTTTTATAAGGTCGTCTAAAATAGCATCTGCTATTATATCTGCTATCTTATCAGGATGTCCTAAACATACACTTTCTGCTGATTGAATATATCTCATATTCACCCCTTATGAACATTCATCTGATAAAACTGCTCCTTTGTTTGCAGATGTGACAAACTTTGAGTATCTTCTAAGCCAAGGGCTCTGTATCTCTTTTTTCTTCGGTTTAAACTCCTTCATCCTTCTGTTAAACTCTTCATCAGATATGAGAAGCTCTATTTTTCTGTTTGGTATATCTATAAGTATCTCATCACCATCTTGAACTATACCTATTGGACCTCCTGCTGCTGCCTCTGGAGATATATGTCCAACACAGGCTCCCCTTGTTGCCCCAGAAAATCTTCCGTCTGTTATGAGGGAAACTTTATCTCCTAATCCCATTCCCATAAGAGTAGAAGTAGGAGCCAGCATCTCTCTCATTCCGGGACCACCTTTAGGCCCTTCATATCTTATTACTACTACATTACCTTCCTTAACTTTTCCGCTTGTAATACCTTCTATTGCTTCTTCCTCACTGTCAAATACAACTGCTTTTCCTCTATGAACCATAATTTTTGGATCTACTGCCGCAGCTTTAACCACTCCTCCGTAAGGAGCAAGATTTCCAAACAAGACTGCCAATCCTCCTTTATCACTATAAGGATTATCTATAGGCCTAATAACATTGTAATCTTTTACCTCTACATCTTTTATGGCTTCTCCTAAGGTCTTCATTAGGACTGTTGGTCTATTAAGGTGAAGGAGATTTTTCTTAGATAACTCTTTAAGTATAGCATATACACCTCCAGCTCTATCTAAATCTTCCATATGGTAAGTTGAAGCTGGAGCTAATTTACATAATGTTGGTGTTCTGTCTGATATCTCATCTATCTTTTCGACAGGAAACTCTATACCTGCTTCATGGGCTATCGCAAGTAGATGCAGGACTGTATTTGAAGAGCCTCCCATAGCTATATCAAGTGTAAATGCATTCTCTATAGTTTCAAAATTTACTATATCTCTAAATTTAACTCCTGCTTTGACAAGTTCAACTATCTGTCTTCCTGCTTGTTTTGCAAGCTCTTTTCTTCTTGGATCTACTGCCAAGATAGAACCATTTCCTGGGAGAGCTATACCTAAAACCTCAGCCAAACAGTTCATAGAGTTTGCAGTAAACATTCCAGAGCAAGAACCACAAGTAGGACAGGCATGTTGCTCAATGTCTTTAAGTTCTTCTTGTGATATTAAACCTTTCTTTATAGAACCTACAGCTTCAAAAACAGTTGCCAAGTCTATAGGTTTTCCGGTAGATGTATGTCCAGCCGCCATTGGACCACCACTTACGAGTATAGTTGGTATATTAACTCTTGCTGCTGCCATTATCATCCCTGGAACTATCTTATCACAGTTAGGTATAAGAACCAATCCGTCAAGTTTATGGGCTTGAACAACCGTTTCTACAGAATCTGCTATAAGCTCTCTACTTGGGAGAGAGTAAAACATTCCTGAATGTCCCATCGCAATACCGTCATCAACACCTATAACATTAAACTCAAATGGAACTCCACCAGCTTCTCTTATGGCTTCTTTAACATACTGGGCAAATTCCCTCAGATGAACATGTCCAGGAATTATATCTATGTATGAGTTTGCTACTCCTATAAATGGTTTACCAAAATCTTCTTCTGTTAAACCACATGCTCTTAAAAGACTTCTGTGGGGAGCCCTCTCTAAACCTTTTTTAATCTCATCACTTCTCATTATTTACTCCTTGAAGTTTGTTTGAATAAATATATTACATCAAGATTAGAAATTTTGGTAAGATTTTCATCAGATTCATAAGATATTTAAAACGATGAAGGGGACAAAAGCCCCCTAAAGATAAGATTTACTGATTTTTAGACATAAACTCTTTTATTTTGAGTTCCATCATATCTTTTAGATAGAGCTTTCTTCTTTTTAATCTCTCTTCTTCTGCTTCAAGTTCAGGATCTGGAGGAAAATGTTTTTCTATCTTTGAAACTTTCCACTCGAGTTCTTTGTGTTCCTCATACATCTGTTTAAACTCATTATCAGTTTCCAATAGTTTTTGGATAGCTTCTTCTCTTGTCATGGCACTACTCCTTTGTTTAGTTTTTTTATGTTCCATGCTCCCAACTGCTTAGATATTTTACCTGCTCATCTGTAAGTGTGTCAATCTTAACTCCCAATGCCTGTAATTTTATCTTTGCCACTTCAAAGTCAAGTTCATCCGGAACTTTGTAAACTTGCTTCTCTAACTTTCCGGCATTTTTATATACAAATTCTGCAGATAAAGCTTGATTTGCAAAGGACATGTCCATAACCTGTGCAGGATGTCCCTCGGCAGCAGCTAAATTAACCAATCTTCCTTCTGCAAGTATATATATATTTCTACCGTCTTTTAAAGTATATTCCATAACATTATCTCTTATCTGCCTTTTAGAAACAGCCATCTCTTCAAGGGCTTTTAAATTTATCTCAACATCAAAATGTCCTGAGTTTGATACTATCGCTCCATCTTTCATAACTTCCATATGATGTTTATCTATAACATTTATATTCCCTGTTACTGTAACAAAGAAATCTCCTATCTTCGCAGCTTCTTCCATAGGCATAACTCTGTATCCATCCATGACTGCTTCAAGGGCTTTAAGAGGGTCTACTTCCGTTACAATTACATCTGCACCCATTCCTCTGGCTCTCATAGCAACACCTTTACCACACCATCCATATCCCGCAACCACAAACTTAGATCCTGCAAGTAATCTGTTTGTTGCTCTTAATATTCCATCAATTGTTGACTGTCCAGTTCCGTATCTGTTATCAAAGAGATGTTTTGTGTATGCATCGTTTACAGCTATAACTGGAAATCTCAAAACCCCTTCCTTTGCCATAGCTTTTAGCCTTATAACTCCGGTTGTTGTTTCCTCTGTGCCTCCGTAAACGTTATCTATTAAATCCTGTCTTTCCATATGTAAGAGAGATATTAAATCAGCTCCATCATCCATAGTTATATTTGGCTTTCTATCTAAAACGGCATTAAGATGCTTGTAGTAAGTATCTCTATCTTCTCCGTGGATAGCAAAAACAGGAATATCAAAATGTTTCACTAAAGCTGCTGCAACATCATCTTGGGTAGATAAGGGATTAGATGCAGTTAGATATACATCAGCTCCTGCTGACTTTAAAGTTATCATTAAATTTGCTGTTTCCGTAGTAACATGTAGACATGCTCCGATAGTCAGACCTTTAAGAGGTTTTTCCTTTTCAAATCTCTCTCTTATCTGTCTTAAAACTGGCATATCTTTCTCAGCCCACTGTATTCTGAGAAGCCCTTTGTCTGCAAGGGATAAATCTTTTACATGATAGTCCAATTTTCCTACCTCACTTAATTTTTTTTGAAAATTATATCAGATGGTTAAATCCTTTTTCATGTAGTTTTGATGATCTGTTGTTTTCTTCTAAAAACACACCTTCTCCTTCCGAGATATAGCCTATAAGATAAATATCTTCTTCCTCTATAAAACTGTCAGAGGTAAAGGCTATTTGGTAATCTTCTCCACCATAAAATATGTAATCATAAGGATTTTTATCTACATTTTTACAGTATTCTAAAAGTGCTGGATGAATAGGAATAGACTCTTTTTGTATAACTACTTTAACTTTACTCTGTTTTGATATATGGTAAAGGTCTGCTACCAATCCATCACTTATATCTATACTACTTTTTGCAAACTTTAAAAGTATAGATAGTTTGTCTAATCTGGCTGTAGGTCTGTAATGGGATTTTACTAAAAATTTTTCTGTTTCTGTTAAATCCTTTTTTTCTGAGAGAATTATATCTAAACCTGCTCTTGAAAGTCCCGTATACCCTGTAAGATAAAGATAATGTCCCGGTTTTCCACCGGATCTTGGTATAAATGTAGAACTTTCTCCGATTAATGTCATATCTATCATAATCTGATTAGAAGAGGTTATATTTCCACCTACAGTCTTAAAGCGGTAAAAATCTTGAGCTTCTTTTATCCCGTAATAAATACCCTCTATAAAATCAACTTCAAGATTTTTTGGAAGAGAAGCAGATACAAGAGCATACTTAGGATAACCTCCACAGGCAACAATATCACTTACATTAGCAGTTGATAATTTCCATCCAAGATCAACTGGATTTATTCTATCTTTTATAAAGTGAACATTCTCAACCTGAGTATCTACCGTAAGAAGAAGATTTTTGTTATCACAGACCTTTATGCAGGCTGTATCATCACCTATATTTACTAAGATATCTCTATCTTCCTCTAATATTATCTTAGAAAGTCTATCTATTAAGCCAAACTCTCCTACATCTTTTAAAATCATAGATTTATTCTATCATAAAAATAAAAAAGCCCCTCGTTATGAGGGGCTTCAATAGGAGGAGGTAAGCGTTTATCTTAAAACTCCATATCTCCCATTCCGCCACCGGCTCCCGGTAGTTTTTCCTCTTTTTCTTTAATTTCAGCTACAAGACATTCAGCAGTTAACATTGTTCCTGCAACTGAAGCAGCATTTTGTAAAGCTGTTCTAACAACTTTTGTTGGGTCTATAATTCCGGACTCAACCATATCTACATACTCACCAGTTGCAGCATTAAATCCGTAGTTAACATTTTCAACATCTTTAATTTTCTCTATAATCACAGAACCTTCAAATCCTGCATTGTAAGCTATCTGTTTTATAGGCATTTTACATGCATTTTTAACAATCTTGATACCCCAAGCTTTGTCAGTGTTTTCCTCGTTTATGTTACAAAGAGCTCTTGAAGCTCTGTATAGTGCTACACCACCACCAGGAACTATTCCTTCTTCAACAGCAGCTTTTGTAGCGTGAACTGCGTCATCTACTCTATCCTTCTTCTCTTTTAATTCAGCCTCTGTAGCTGCACCTACTTTTATAATAGCAACACCACCTGCAAGTTTAGCTAATCTCTCTTGGAGTTTTTCTTTGTCATACTCAGAAGTTGTTGTTTCTATCTGTTTCTTAATCTGCTCTATTCTTGCTTTTATATCTTCAGAACTACCTTTTCCACCGATTATTGTAGTGTTATCTTTATCAACAACAACCTTGTCAGCTTTACCAAGCATATCAAGGTCAACAGACTCTAATTTAATACCAAGGTCTTCTGTTATCGCTGTTCCACCTGTTAGGATAGCTATGTCTTGGAGCATAGCTTTTCTTCTTTCACCAAAACCAGGAGCTTTAACAGCACATACTTTTAATACTCCTTTAATATGGTTAACAACGAGTGTTGCAAGAGCTTCACCTTCAACATCTTCAGCTATTATAAGTAGTGGTTTGTTAGTTTGAACTACCTTTTCAAGAACAGGTAAAAGCTCTCTTATGTTGTTTATCTTCTTCTCATAGATAAGGATGTATGGATTTTCTAACACAGCTTCCATCTTCTCAGGATTTGTTACAAAGTATGGAGATAGATATCCTCTATCAAACTGCATACCTTCAGTAACTTCAAGAGTTGTATCAGCACCTTTAGATTCTTCTACAGTTATAACACCATCTTTTCCTACTTTTTCCATAGCGTCAGCTATAATTTTACCTATTTCTGGGTCGTTGTTAGCAGAGATTGTAGCTACTTGCTCTATCTCTTTTCTTCCAGAAACAGGTTTGGATATTTTCTTTAGCTCTTCTATAACTATTTTAACAGCTTCGTCAATTCCTCTTTTAACATAAACAGGATTAGCTCCGGAAGCTATAGCTTTTAAACCTTCTTCATAGATAGCTTGAGCTAAAACTGTAGCTGTAGTTGTTCCGTCTCCTGCTACATCTGCAGTTTTGGAAGCAACCTCTTTAACAAGTTGAGCACCCATATTTTCATAAGGATCAGAAAGTTCTATTTCTTTAGCAACAGAAACACCGTCCTTTGTAACAACAGGAGAACCCCATTTTTTCTCTAATATAACCTCTCTACCTCTTGGACCAAGAGTTACTTTTACTGCGTTTGCAAGTTTGTCAACACCTGCTTTTAATTTAGCTCTTGCCTCATCACCATAAACAAGTCTTTTTGCTGCCATCTTCTTACCTCCTTTATCTTAAATTTTTTATTACTCAATTACTGCAAGTATATCATCTTCTCTTAAGATGATAAGCTCTTCACCGTCAACTTTCACTTCATTTCCAGCATACTTGCTGAAATAAACTTTATCACCAACTTTCACTTTGAGAGGAACTACATTTCCGTTTTCTAAAACTTTACCTTCTCCAACTGCAACCACTTCACCGATCTGTGGTTTTTCTTTTGCTGTATCCGGGATTATGATTCCAGCTGGAGTTTTTGCAACTTCTTCCTCAACTCTTTTAATAACAACTCTGTCATAGAGAGGTCTTAACTTTGCCATGCTTTCTTACCTCCTTTCTAAATTTTTTATTACATTTTAAATGATACATCATAATCTATATTTTGTCAAGAGGTTTTACTATAGTAAAATCAAATAATCTAACTATACAAAACTCACATATTTGTAATTCTTAAAGTGGTATAATTTTTAAAACCAAAGGCAGGGAAAGAGTTATGGAGATATGTAGGAATGTAGAAGAGATTTTAGAGAGAATATATAGAACCTGTTTAAAGGTTGGAAGAGATCCTAAAGATGTTATCCTACTTGCAGCATCAAAAACTCAGCCTCCGGAAAAAGTTACACAGGCTTATAAATGCGGTATAAGATACTTTGGAGAGAATAAAGTTCAAGAAGGAATACAAAAAATAGAAACTTTAAAAGAGTATAAGGATATACACTGGCATCTTATAGGAGGACTTCAAACAAACAAAGCAAAGTACGCAGTTAAATACTTTGAAGTTATACACTCTGTTGATAGAGAAGAGTTAGCAAGAGAGATAGATAATAGAGCTTTCAAAATAGGAAAAATTCAGGAATGTTTTATAGAGGTTAACTTTGGAGAAGAGTCTAAATACGGGGTAAAAGAGGAGAATTTAAATAAGCTGTTTGAATACTGTTTATCTTTAAGAAATATTAAGATAACCGGGTTGATGGCAATTCCTCCATACTTTGAAGATCCTGAGGATGTTAGACCATACTTTATTAAATTAAGGAAATTAAAAGAAGAGTTGGAAAAAATGTATAATATTAAGTTACCTCATCTTTCTATGGGTATGTCCCACGATTTTGAGGTTGCTATTGAAGAAGGAGCCACAATAGTTAGAGTGGGAACGGCTATTTTTGGAGAAAGGAAATGATAGATAAGGAGATGCTTGATATACTCTGTTGTCCTGCTTGTAAATCTGACCTTGAAGATAGAGGTGAGTATCTTATCTGCAAAAACTGTAAACTTAAATATCCTGTAGAAGATGGTATTCCTATATTACTTATAAGTGAAGCCGTAAAAGATGATGATAAAACAGACAGTTAAATATATCTTACTATCTATTTTATTAATAGTTGGAATGTTTTTACCAATATACTTTATATCTCCTGAAAAATCTGAAAATGTAAATCTAATAAAAAGTATAGATATATCTAATCTTGAGCCTCAGATAGGAAAAGAAGGAGGGACTTTACAGAGATTGCTCTCCTCAGATGCTAAAACTTTAAATCCTGTTATGGCACAGGAAACAAGCTCAACAGCCATAATATCCCCTCTTTTCAACGGACTTACAAAAACCAACGTAAAAACATTACTTCCAGAGCCAGATTTGGCGGAAAAGTGGGAAAGTAATAAAGAAGGGACGGTTTGGAGATTTTACCTTAGAGATGCAAAATGGTTTGATGGTAAGCCAGTTACAGCAGATGATGTTGTTTTTACATATAACCAGATATATTACAATGACAGTATTCCAACTTCATCAAGGGATGTCTTAACAGTAGAAGGAAAACCTTTTAAAGTAAGAAAGATTGATGATAAAACTGTTGAGTTTGAACTTCCAAAACCTTTTGCAGTATTCTTAAATGCTGTATCACAACCAATATTACCAAAACATATACTTGAAAAATCAGTAAAAGAAGGAAAGTTCCCTTCAACATGGAATGTAAACACAGACCCTTCTCAGATAGTAGGAACAGGTCCATATAGATTAGTGAAGTATCAGTTAGGACAGTATGTTGTGTATGAGAGAAACCCATACTACTGGGAGAGAGATGAGATAGGTAATCAACTGCCTTACATAAAGGTAATTAAATCCCAGATAGTAAAGGACCCTAATGTATCATTGATAAAGTTTTTATCTGGAGAATCTGATATATACGGTGTCAGGCCTTCTGACTTGGGAAAACTTATGGAACAGGCAAAAAAAGGAGATTTTACAATATACAACCTTGGAGCAACACCCTCAACACTGTTTATAGTATTTAACCAAAACCCAAAAGCACCAATTCCACCGTACAAACTCAGATGGTTTCAGGACAAAAGATTCCGTCAAGCAATATCTTATGCCATAGACAGAGAAGGAATAGCAAGTATGGTTTACAATGGGCTTGCAACTCCTATATACACAGCAGTGACTCCCGCAAACAGAAGGCTATACGATGAAAGCTACTATCCCAAGTATCCCTACAATCTAAAAAAGGCAAAAGAGATACTTCTATCAATAGGATTTAAAGAAGGTAAAGATGGATACCTCTATGATACTGAAAACCATAGATTAAGTTTTACGCTTATAACAAACGCAGGAAATAAAGAGAGAGAAGCCATAGGTAATATAGTAAAAGAGGATTTAAAAAAGATAGGTGTTGAAGTTAATTTTCAGGGACTTGATTTTAACAACTTAGTTTCAAAATTAATGAGTAGTTTTGACTATGATGCTGTGATAATAGGATTAACAGGAAGTATGGACCCATACTTTGGACAGAATGTATGGCTGTCTTCGGGACAGATGCATATGTGGTATCCAAAACAGCCAAAACCTCAAACAGATTGGGAAGCAAATATAGACAAATTTTTCAATCAAGCAGCGATAGAGATAGACCAATCTAAAAGAGATAAATTATATAAAGAAGCTTTTAAGATAATAGGAGAGTATCAACCTATGATATTCATAGTAGCACCTCAAGAGCTTGTTGCAGTCAGAAATAGATTGAAAAATGTGTTTCCCACAGTTTGGGGATGGTATAAAGATGAGTATATGTTTATTCCTTAACTATCCTGATATCATCTACAAAAAACTCTACACTCTCTAAATCTCTGTAAGTAGATATATTTGGTGTATAAACTATATCTATAATCTGACCGATAGTAAGATACTTTACAACTTCTGCAGTTTTCCACCACTTTGCTACAAAAGTTTTAGCTGATTGGTCTTTTAATGTAAACACTATTAAAGATTTGTAAGGAACTTCAAAATAATCTATTTTTAAATTTGTAGCTAAGAACTTAGGTTTAGGATTTTTCTCTCCGAAAGGTTCCAGTTTATATATCTCTTTAACCCTCTGGATATTCCAGTAATCAAGTGGAAGAAACATATCCACCTCTTTTACAGCCCATGGTTTTTCTTCCGCAACTTCTTTTACAGAGTAATCAAGTCTCTCTCTAAGCTCATCTATCTTTGAAGAATCTATTGTTAATCCTGCAGCTGCTGAATGTCCTCCAAATTTCTCAAAAAGATCACCACACATATTTAAAGCTTTATAGATATTTACCTTTGAGACACTCCTTGCAGAGCCAACAGCTTTACCATTTTCCTTAGAAAGTATCACAGTAGGTAATCTATATTTCTGAGCTATCCTACCGGCTACAATTCCTATAACACCGCTGTGCCAGTTTTCATCATCTACTACTATAACATTTTCAGAGTTATACAGTTTTATCTTCTTCTCTGCCTGTGTAGTAACTTCGTCTGTAATCTTCTGTCTTTTCCTGTTTAAATTCTCTAACTCAACAGCTAAGGTTTGAGCTTTTACAGAGTCTTGGGTTGTTAGAAGTTTAACTGCTTTTCTTGCATCAGATAACCTTCCAGATGCATTTATCCTTGGACCTAACATAAAACCTATATCTGTTGACATTATCTCTCTTTTTAATCCTGCTTGCTCTATAAGTTTTTTTATACCTACTCTCTTTTTTTTATTTATCTCTTCAATCCCTGCTTTAACCAAAGTTCTGTTTATAAAAGACATAGGAACAAGATCTGCTACTGTCCCCAATGCTACTATATCTAAAAACTCTCTAAGTTTCATATCTGGATCAAAATATTTCTTTAACGAAGCAATTAGGTAAAATGAAAGTCCAACAGATGCAAGATGTTTAAAAAGAGGATTTATATCTTCAAAAAATTTAGGATTTATTATAGATATGCCACTTTCAAGATAAGGGGGATTTAACTCTTTCCATCTATCGGATGGCTCATGGTGATCAAGAACATATACCTCTAAGCCACACTGTTTTGCAAATAAAAGCTCATCAAAGGCATTTGTCCCACTATCTACCACTATAAGAATATCAGCATACTCTGATATACCTTTAATAGCTTCTCTATTAAGTCCATAGCCTTCATCAAATCTGCTTGGTATGTAATATTTACAGTATGCATTTATTTTCCTAAAAAAATTCACCAAAATAGATGTACTTGTTATTCCATCGGCATCGTAATCTCCATAGACTACTATCCTTTTATTACTCTTTATTGATTGAGCAAGCTTAAAAGCTATTTCTTCAAGGTAATTAAAAAATGATGGCTTTATAAGATTACTCAGTTTTGGCTCTATATACTCATCTGAAAAGTTTTCATCAAAGAGATCCTTTCTGTTGTAAATAATCTGTCCTAACACTTTACCGTATCTATCTATGAGAAAGTCCGGAACCGGATTACTCTCTTCTAAAACTACCCATTGGTATCCAGATATACCAACTATCATTTAGACCTCTTTTTGTAAAACTTTAAAACTTCTCCGGTTGAAGCATCTACGACAACGTAACCATTTTCTCCTTTTACTTTATAAACACATATATTTTCCCTTTTATCCTTTGCCAACTTAACACTCTCTATACTTCCAACAAAACTCTTTGCTGTTGATTCAACATGAGAGATAGATAAGTTAGAAACACACTCTGAGGCATGAGATATAACAAAAAATGATAAAATTAAAGCAAAAACAGATTTCATAGTTAAACCTCAGAAAAAGTTTAGAAAAATTATATCATAGTATAATATGGGATATCAAAGTTGAGGGTCAGAGAGGAATGTTAGAAGAGAAAGTTATTGATATTTTTGAAGAAAGTGTTAGATTAAAGAGAGAGTTTGTAGAAGAGTATGCAGAAGACATAGTTAACCTTGGTATCCTTTTAGGTAGAAGATTGAAGATGGGTTATAAAGTTTTGATATGCGGAAACGGTGGTTCTGCTGCAGACAGCCAACATTTTGCAGCAGAGATAGTTGGAAGATTTGAGAAAGAAAAGAAAGGCTACCCTGCTATAGCTTTAACTACGGACACATCTATTCTAACCGCAATAGGAAATGATTACGGATTTGATAAAGTTTTTGCAAAACAGGTTGAAGCTCTTGGAAACAAGGGGGATATACTTATAGGTATATCCACAAGTGGAAATTCTAAAAATGTAGTGGAAGCTGTTAAGGTGGCAAGAGATATAGGAATGTTTACAGTGGGTTTTCTTGGAAAAGATGGAGGGACACTAAAAGATATGGTAGATAAAGCCTTTATAGTCAGGTCTGACTCTACTGCGAGAATTCAGGAAGTCCATTTAACTTTGGAACATACTCTCTGTTATATACTTGATATGTATCTAACTGGAGAGATAGAGGATTACTATGAGCCAAACAGGTGAGTTTTTAAAGAAAACCGCCCAGGAACTAAGTGAAACTGAAAGAGAACTGACAATTCATCCACTTTCTGCATTAAAACCAAAAAAACATAAAAAACATTACTTTTTGATTTTCACA
Source organism: Hydrogenothermaceae bacterium (assembly GCA_026418455.1). Classification (GTDB taxonomy): domain Bacteria; phylum Aquificota; class Aquificia; order Aquificales; family Hydrogenothermaceae; genus JAOABC01. Next base: position 138,630 of record JAOABH010000004.1, on the reverse strand, counting down.
CTTATTGTTGCCTATTCATTTATTGTATATGCCATATACGATCTATACCAGATGAAACAGAACTCTTACACAATTATAAGAAACTTCCTTGATACAGAGATAATACTTGCAGAGCTTGAAAAAAAGATTATCCAAGCTGTAAATATTGAGTATATAAAGGAAAAAGAGATAAAGTCAGAGGAAGAACTTTTGGAAGAGATAGCTCAGAAAAGCTTAAAACTTCCAGATTTAAACAGTTTACCGAAGAACATCCCACCTATCAAGATAGAGACAAACAATCAGAGTCTACCTACACAACAAACCCCTATCCTTTCAAAAAGAGATTTTTTCTTAAAAAAAGCTCAGGAGTATGAATCTATCGGTAATTATAAGTATGCAATATTCTTTTACCTGAGAGCTTTTGCGGAAAATCAGTCAGATTATACTTTAAAGTATAAGATTGCAACTTTATACCATAATATAGGACAGGAAGAACTTGCAATAGAGTCTGCAAAAGATGCTCTAAATATAAAACCTGATTTTTTACCTGCTATAGAGTTTTTGATTGATATATACTCAAAAACTGGGAAAAAACCGTCCGGATTTAAGGATATGTTAGAAAGATCCAAAAGCTATCATCCAAATAACAGAGATATACTTTATACTTTAGAAAAACTACAAAAAGACAGCACAGAGTAAAGCTATGAACTTCATAGATGAACTATCTATAGTTATAATAGATAAAGAGTTTAAGATAAAGAGAATAAGTGAGTTTTTATTAGAGACTTTGGGATATAAACATTCAGAAGTCATTGAAGAAGATATATCTATAATATTTGATAAAAGTATAAAAAACCTTATAGACAGTCAGAACTTTTCCGTATCTGTAAAATCTAAAAATGGATCAATCTTCAAATATTATGTAGCATCTCAAAAACTTTTTGATCTAAACGGTGATTTCAGAGGTTATATCTTACAGATTTTAAATATATCTTTTCAAACTTTACAAGAAGATTACTTCACATTTAACACTCAGAATATAAATATGAAAAAAGTCCTTGAGAGAGCTTCATTGGTAGCTCAATCTGATGTGTCAGTTTTAATAGTTGGAGAGACTGGAACCGGAAAGTCAAAGCTTGCAAAATGGATACATTATAACAGTAAAAGGATAAAAAATAATTTTGTTTCTGTAAACTGCTCTGCAATACCAGAAACACTTTTTGAATCCGAATTTTTTGGCTATGAGAAAGGTGCATTTACCGGAGCTGTAAATTCAAAACCTGGAAAAGTGGAAGTTGCTGATGGGGGAACACTGTTTTTAGATGAAATCGGAGACCTTTCCCTAACTTCGCAAGCTAAACTTCTCGTATTTGTTGATACAAAAGAGTTTGAGAGGTTGGGAGCAAACAGACCTAAAAGAGTTGATGTGAGAATAATATCAGCTACCAATAAAAATTTATTAGAAGAAATAAGAAAAGGCGGATTTAGGACAGACCTTTATTACAGACTTGCAGTCATAAAAATAGAGATACCACCCCTTAGAGAGAGAAAGGAAGATATTCCCCTTATTGTAAACAGTTTCTTATACAGAAGAAATAAGAGAATAACTCCTGAGGCTATGGAGTTTATAGTTTCAAGGGATTGGTTTGGAAATGTTAGAGAGCTTATAGCATTTTTAGAGTCTGTAAGTATATTAACAGGTTCTAAAAACATAATTGAAGTTAAAGACCTGTATGATGAGATTGTTTCTTTTGACATAGAGTCTGATGTTATAAAAGTCAATGAAGAAGTTTTATTTAGTGAAGAGAGGAGAATAGTAGAGGCTTTGAAAAAGACAAACGGAAACAAAAAAGAAGCCGCAAAATTACTGGGTATAAGCCCAGTAACTCTTTGGCGTAAAATCAGGGAATATAAAATAGAGATCTAACTCCTTTTATTTGCCTCCAAAATTTTCTTTCTTATTCTTATACTATCCGGAGTAACTTCTATAAGTTCATCATCTTTTATCCACTCTAATGCTTTCTCAAAGTCCATCTTTCTTGCAGGAATTATCTTTACGTTTTCATCACTTCCGGAAGCTCTCATATTTGTTAGCTTCTTCTCTCTATTTACATTTACATTTAAGTCGTTTTCTCTTGAATGTTCTCCCACTATCATTCCTTCGTAAACTTCTGTTCCCGGATCAATAAAGAAAACTCCTCTATCTTGAAGACCAAAAATTGCATACGGTGTTGCAATCCCTTTCCTATCAGCAATTAAAGCACCGTTTAATCTTGTTTTAATCTCACCTTGCCACTCTTCCCAACCTTCAAAGATGGTATTTAGCAGTCCTTCTCCTCTGGTATCTGTTTTAAATTCAGACCTATAACCTATCAAACCTCTTGATGGCACTATAAATTCAAGTCTGACTCTACCAAATCCATGATTTATCATATTTATCATTCTGCCTCTTCTACTTCCAAGTTTCTGAGTAACGACACCAACAAACTCCTCCGGAACATCTATGAGAACTCTCTCCACAGGCTCATATTTCTTGCCATCAATCTCTTTCACTATAACTTCTGGTTTTGAAACACCAAATTCGTATCCTTCTCTTCTCATCATCTCTGCAAGTATTGCTATCTGAAGCTCTCCTCTTCCCATAACCAAGAAAGAGTCAGGATTTTCAGTGTCTTGCACTTTAAGGGCTACGTTTGTTAATGTCTCCTTATAGAGTCTATCTCTAAGATGCCTTGAAGTTATGTACTTTCCACTTCTTCCAGCAAATGGAGAATCATTTACCGAAAAAATTACTGATATTGTTGGCTCTTCTACGGTGATCGGAGGTAAAGCTATAGGATTATCTATATCCGATATTGTGTCCCCTATTGTTATATCATCTATCCCTGCTATTGCCACTATATCTCCAGCTTTTGCTTCTTTTACTTCTACTTTATTTAAACCCTCGTATGTATATAACACTCTAACAGTTCCTTTGATGATAGTACCATCTTTTTTGACTACTGCTATCTGTTGATTTTGTTTAACACTACCATTAAATATTCTTCCAATAGCAAGCCTTCCAACAAAGTTATCATAATCAAGGGAGGTTATCAAAAACTGGAATGGCATATTTTCATCGTATGTAGGAGCTGGTATATACTCAATTATCTTTTCAAATAGAGGTTGAAGATTTTTTGAATCATCATCTAACGATTCCTTAGCTACTCCATCTTTTGCTATTGTGTATAGAATCGGAAATTCAAGTTGATCTTCAGTAGCATCAAGGTCTATAAATAGGTCATAAATCTCATTTATAACTTCCTGTACTCTCGCATCAGGTCTATCAATCTTGTTTATAACAACTATTGGCACCAAACCAGATTCTAACGCCTTTTTTAATACAAATCTTGTTTGAGGTAATGGTCCTTCTGCTGCATCTACGAGGAGAATAACACCATCAACCATTTTTAAAGTTCTCTCTACCTCTCCTCCAAAATCTGCGTGTCCCGGAGTATCAACAATATTTATTTTGTAATTTTTATACCTTATTGCAGTATTTTTTGCCATTATGGTTATACCACGTTCTCTTTCAAGGTCTATACTATCCATAACTCTCTCTACAACTTCCTGATTATCCCTGAATACACCACTCTGTTTTAACATTCCATCAACTAAAGTTGTTTTTCCATGGTCAAGGTGTGCAATAATTGCAATGTTCCTAATGTCCTCTCTATATGAGAGATTCTCACTCTGTTTCACTTCTCCAACTAAACTCATCTAATCTCCTTTAAAGTTTTATTAATCTCTTCTATAGAATCAGACAGAACAACTACTCTATGTACCTTTTTAAGTAAATTAGGATTATCTATCTTCTTTATAAGATTTTTAACATCTGATGGAACAACGCCAAATTTTAATTCTAAAGTTTCAAGAATTAGGTTTTTGGTAGCAGTTAATATACCTTCTCTTTTACCTTCTTTTTTACCCTCTTTTTTGCCTTCTTTAAATAAGGGAGTATCTTCTACTGGAATTGGCATTTTAATCACCTCCGAAGTAATATATTTAAAATATTCATATAATGTAGGTCTCAAATTAAGTAAATTCAATAGTTTTGTTTCAAATTCTTTTGAAGTTTTCTCGTCTTTATTTTGCAATCTCTTCAAAAACTCTCTACATATAGTATCTCCATCTATATTACATAGAGAAGCCAACAAAAAAGCTTCATCAGAAGGTTCAGTAAGTAATGATTCACACTTTACTTCTCTCATATCTAAAATGTTGAATTTGTATGTCAAATCTCCATTTTTAAAAAAATTTTTCATATCAAGCTTTGAATTACCAATATAAACAACAAACTGCCTTATGTTTAATTCTCTTTTTAATTTCTCTTTGGAGAATCTTAATAATAATACAAAATATTCAAGCATTCTTTCAACCATAAAGTTATCATTTACAGTTTGAATTTCAACATGAACAAGATTGCCACCAGATATAAACACCAAGTCCGGTTCTCTATAAGAAGGATATTGAAGTTTAACATGTAAAACTACAGCATCCTCTTTTGCATCTATACCTAAAACCTCTCGGATAAAAACTGCCGGAACTTTTCCTATTATATCCTTTAAAGTTAGATCGTATTTCATTAATCTCTATAAACCATCTTACCATTATAAAATGTGTATTTAACTTTTCCTATTAGTTTTCTTCCAAGCAAAGGTGTATTTTTACTTTTTGAAAGTATTGTTTCCTCATTTACCTCCCAGCTTTCAAAGGGGTCAAATATTGTAAATTCTGCCATCTCTCCAACCTTTATCTGCGGTGGTTTTATTCCTATGATTTTTGCAGGATTTGTTGACATAACCTCTACCATCCTTCTTAAATCTAAATAATCTTTTTTTACAAGTTCTAAAAGGATAGGTAGAGCGAACTGAAGTCCTATCATTCCCGGAGGACATAGATGTAAATCCATCATTTTCTCATGGTGAGCGTGTGGTGCATGATCTGTGGCTACACAGTCTATTATTCCAGAGGATAAAGCCCATCTTGCAGCTTCAATATCTTCATGGGTTCTAAGTGGAGGTGAAACTTTTGCATTACAAGAAAAATCTAAAAGCTCTTCATCTGTTAAATAAAGATGGTGAGGAGTTACTTCTGTTGTAACCTTTGCTCCCATAGCCTTTGCCCATGCCACTATCTCAATAGAGAGTTTTGATGATATATGACAGATATGAACTGGCATACCGGTTTGTATAGATAGAATACAATTTCTTGCTACCATTGTATCCTCTGCTTCCGGAGGTAGTGGAGGAAGTCCAAGGGCAGCAGCTATCTCTCCCTCATGGGCTACACCACTTTGAGATAAGTTAAGATCTTCACAGTGATCAGCAACAAAAGAACCAATAGAACCAGCATATTCCATAGCCTTTCTCATAACAAAAGAATCCATAACAGGAGCACCGTCATCTGTAAAATAGACAGCTCCAGCATCTTTTAAGAGAGCCATCTCTGTAAGATGTGTTCCCCTTCTACCTTTTGTTATAGCAGCAGCAGGAAGAACTCTACAAAGTCCAACCTCTTTACCTTTCTCTATAACATATCTTATGAGAGATGTTTCATCTAATGCAGGTAAAGTGTTTGGCATACATACAACAGTTGTATAACCTCCTGCTACAGCAGCTAAACTTCCAGTATATATATCTTCTTTGTAAGTCTGACCTGGGTCCCTGAAATGAACGTGAATATCTACAAATGAAGGTGAAATAACCTTTTCAGTTGCATCGATAACTTCACAACCAGCAAAAGGTTGTATCTCTTTTTCAATCTTCGTTATAACACCATTTTCTATCAAAATATCAAAACTACCTTCTACATTACTCACAGGGTCAATTACGTATCCATTCTTTATCAGTATCATAACACTCCTCTTAGCTTTTTACTTTAAATTTACAAGAAGTTGAGAAAAAATCAATCATTGAATAACTTTACCAAGTCTTGATAACCTTATAGATGGTTTCTTTGTGTTTATAGAAAAGTATATAACGAAAGCCTGTCCCACTACATAGTCATCGGGAACAAACCCCCAGAACCTACTGTCCTTTGAGTTGTCTCTATTATCTCCCATAACAAAGTAACTGTTTGGAGGAACTTGGATAGGTCCAAAGTCAGCACCGATCCCATCCTCTATCTCCATAACTGTATAAGAGTATTTAGTACCATTTCTCCTTATGTTAGTTTCTTCATACATTTTCACCTTCTCATTTTCTTCTTCATAATAGCCTGCTGGCTTCCTGTCAAGAGCTTTTCCGTTTATATAGACTATATCATCTTTTACCTCTACCACATCTCCTGGAATAGCTATAACTCTTTTAATAAAGTCTATACTTGGATCTTCCGGATATTTGAAAACTATAACATCTCCTCTATCTATCTGAGCTAATCTGTTGTTTTTATGATAAAAAGTTATATTTGTAAAAGGAATCCCTATATCCCAGTTTCCATAAACAAGTTTATTTACAAGTATAAAATCTCCTACCAGAAGAGATGGTTTCATAGAACCGGAAGGGATGTTAAAAGCTTGTACTAAAAAAACTCTAACTAAGGACACAACTACAAAGATAAAGAGAATTGTTTCTACTAGATGTTTTATCTCTTTTTTACTCATTCCATAGACCTTTCTTCTCTTCTCTTGCTTTTTGGAAACATTCTCTAAATTCCTTCTCGTATTTTACATTTGGTGGGACTGTTAACGGCATAGCGTATCCATTACAGATGATCTCTTTATTCAACATTCTACCATCTGGTAAATACAGATAAGCAAGTAATCTGCCGTATTTATCCCTTGGCTGAACATCAAACTCTAAATAAACCTTCATACCTGGCTTTACAAGGGATTTTGTAAATTCTTTTGCCTGCTTTCCTAAATCTACTATGGTTTCTACATCTTTATTCAACTCTCTTTCCTGAACTGTTGCTCTTTTATTTACCCTACTTTCAGGAGTATCAACTCCTATCAGTCTTACTTTTTCTTCCATTCCATCAATATTTACAACAATAGTATCACCGTCAATAACCCTTACAACTGTTGCTTCCTTAACATTTTTAGGAATGTTAGTTGCTTTTTCCTCTTTTTTACAGGATAAAAGCAGTAAAAATAATGCTACAACTAAGAAATGTAACTTTTTAATGTTAATCAATCTTTCTTCACCTCAACTTCATCTGTATCATCTGAATGTTTTTTTACATCTATTGGTACTACTTTAACAAAGTTATTAACTTCATTTTCAAAATCAGAGAGGATCTTTTCAGCTATCTCACTGCTTGTATAGACTTTATGTTTAGATACAAGGGTTCTTATCTGGTCTATATCTTCATCTTCAAGCTGCTCAATCTTTACATAAGATTTGTTTATTAACTTATCTATATCTTGAGATGGACTGTAAATATAGGCAATACCACCTGTCATTCCAGCACCAAAGTTAACACCTATGTTACCAAGGACAACTACTACTCCTTCCGTCATATACTCACAGCCGTGATCTCCTACTCCTTCAACTACAGCAACAGCTCCGCTGTTTCTAACTGCAAATCTCTCTCCTACAATACCACTTATATATACCTGCCCACCGGTAGCACCGTATAGTATCGTATTTCCTGCTATAACATTCTCATGACTTTTTCCTTTGAAGTTTGAAGGTGGTTTTATAACTATTAATCCACCTGCCATACCTTTTCCAACATAGTCATTAGCCTGTCCGGATAGGAATAAATTTAATCCATGGACACAGAAAGCTCCAAAGCTCTGTCCAGCTGTTCCAACTAAATTTAACTCAACTTTACCGTTTCTTAACCCCTTATTTCCATATCTTTTAACGATTTCATAAGCTATTCTTGTTCCAAAACTTCTGTATACATTTCTTAAAGTGTAAAATCCAGAATAAACAGTATCATTCTCTATTGCTGGAAGTATATCTTTAAGTATCTCAAGATCATAAGGCTGTTTTGAAAGAGGTATAGGGTTGCCGTCTTGAGTTGCTTTTCTTGGTTTATCAGTAGGTAAAGGTTTTAGTATGTGTTCTAAAGATATATATTTTGCTTTGTAATGGTCAGAAGGTATGGAAGGTTTGAGTAGCTCCACCTTACCTATAATCTCATCTAAGGACCTGTAACCCATATTTGCTAAATACTCTCTAACTTCCTGAGCTACGAACTTTAAGTAATTTATTATATGATCCGGAGTTCCTGGGAATTTCTCTCTCAATCTCTTATCTTGTGTTGTTATACCTACTGGACAGGTGTTGAGGTGACACTGTCTTGCCATTACACAACCTTCTGCAATCATAAGAGCTGTTCCAAATCCAAATTCCTCTGCTCCAAGTAAGGCACCTATTATTATATCTCTTCCAGTTTTTATACCACCATCTACTCTAAGTTTTACCCTTGATCTTAAATCGTTATCTATCAGTGCCTGCTGAACTTCAGATAGTCCAAGTTCCCAGACAGTTCCGGCATTCTTTATAGAAGATAGAGGAGATGCTCCTGTTCCACCATCATGTCCAGATATATGGATTATATCTGCAAAAGCCTTTGCAACTCCAGATGCAACAACTCCTATTCCGCTTTCAGAGACAAGTTTAACTATAACTTTTGCATTTGGATTTATCATCTTTAGATCGTATATGAGCTGAGCAAGGTCTTCTATTGAGTATATATCGTGATGGGGAGGAGGTGATATAAGAGTAGCTCCTGGCTTTGCATGTCTTAAAAATGCTATATAGGCATCTACCTTTTTACCCGGAAGTTGCCCACCTTCACCTGGTTTTGCTCCTTGGGCTATCTTTATCTCTATCTCTTCAGCTGATAGTAGATACTCCGGAGTTACTCCGAATCTTCCAGATGCTACCTGCTTTATCTTACTATTTTTTATTGTTCCATATCTTGCAGGGTCTTCTCCACCCTCTCCACTGTTTGATTTTCCACCTATTCTGTTTAAGGCTTCCGCTATAGTCTCATGGGCTTCCCTACTTAACGCACCGACCGACATCCCGGCACCGATAAATCTCTTCATGATGTTTTCAATAGGTTCAACTTCCTCAATAGGAATAGGAGGTCTATCTGAAACTATATCAAATAGGTCTCTAACTTCAACAGGTTTCTCCTGATAGGCAAGCTCAGTAAATACCTTATACTCATCAAGTTTAACCTGTCTTACAGCTCTGTGAAGAGAAGTTAGAGCTTTCGGATTCCAAGAGTGAAACTCTCCACCTTCTCTTCTGTATCTATACTCTCCATAGACTGGTAAGTCCTTCAACTCTCCCGAGAAAGCTTTATTAAATCTTAAAAGTGTTTCCTGAGCTATCTGTTTAAAACCAATACCACCTAACTTTGACACTGTCCCAGGAAAACATCTGTCTATAACTTCTTGAGATATCCCGAGAGCTTCAAACAATCCGGAGCCTCTATAACTCTTTATCGTAGCTATTCCCATCTTTGACATTATCTTGAGAAGTCCTTCATTTACAGCTTTTTTATAATTTTTAACAGCTTCTTCAAAAGATAGCTCAAACTTTTTATCTTCTTCAACCAGATTTCTTATTATCTGAACAGCCATATAAGGATTAACAAGTGTAGCTCCGTAACCAATGAGGAAAGCTATACTATGGGTATCCCTAACCTCTCCACAGTCTGCTATTATACTCAATCTACTTCTCTTTCCTTTCTTAGACATATAAGTGTTTACAGCTCCCACCACAAGTCCCATAGGAATTGGGGCACCTTCAAGGGATATATCTCTATCAGATAGTATTATGATATCCTTACCGTTATCAACAGCATCTTCCACCCTCTGGCATATCTCATCAAGAGTAGGCTCTAATGCAGTTTCATAAGGAGAGAATATCGTAGGTATTATCTGCACTCTGTCTGAGTATACCTTTATTATCTCTTCCATCTCGTTATCAAAGATAATAGGTGAATCAAAAACTATCTGAACTGCATGTTGAGGTGTTTCAAGTAAGAAGTTTTCTTTCTTACCTACGTATGTCCTTAAGGACATAACTTTTTTCTCCCTTATAGGGTCTATAGGTGGATTCGTCACCTGAGCAAATCTCTGTTTAAAGTAAGAGGCAAGCATCTTTGGTCTTCTTGATAAAACTGAGATAGGAGTATCGTTTCCCATAGAGTAAGTAGGCTCAACTCCTTTAAGAGCCATCTCTCTAACAACCATATTAATCTCATCTTTATCATATCCAAAAGTTATAAGCTCTTTAAGACAGTCTTTAGGGTTAATTTCTGGGTATTCCTTTGCTGTATAGAACGGTACTATATTAGACTCAACCCACTCTTTATAATTTTTATTCTTTGATATCTGGTTAATAATCTCCTCAGAGAAGTAAATTTTTCCAGTCTCTAAATCAAGAGCTATCTTATCTCCCGGTCCAAGTCTACCTTTTATTTTAATCTCATCTTCCTCAAACTCTACCACACCTACTTCCGAAGCCATAAGGAGAGTGTCTTCAGTGATAATATACCTTGCAGGTCTCAAACCGTTTCTATCGAGTTTCCCCCCTATAAATCTTCCATCTGTAAATGCAATAGCTGCCGGACCATCCCAACTCTCAAATATACACGCAAAGTATTCATAAAAAGCTCTCTCTTGAGGTGTTAGTCTATCATCATTTTCCCAAGCTCTTGGAACAAGGACATTTATAGCTGTAAGGATATCTTTCCCTGAATGAATCAAAAACTCAACTGCATTATCCAAAGATGCAGAATCACTATCTGAATCCCTTACTATAGGAAGTATATAATCTGCATACTCACCCCAAACTTCCCTTATATCCTGCTCTTTTGCCTTTAACCAATTTCTATTTGCTGTTATTGTGTTTATCTCTCCGTTATGGGCAAGAACTCTAAACGGATGAGCTAACTTCCAGTTTGGGAATGTGTTTGTTGAGTATCTCTGATGAAATATCGCATAAACTGTTTCATAGTTTTCATCTTGAAGATCATAGTAAAAATCTCTCAGTTTAGGTGCAGTTACAAGTCCCTTATACACAATATTTTTTGATGATAAAGAAGGTATATAAAAATCTTTATAATCTGGATTATCTGTAAGTTTTTCAAGTTTCTTTCTCAGTATAAACAGGTCTCTTTCAAAATTTTCTGATTTTATCCCCTCTTTCGATATAAATCCCTGGAATATTGTTGGCTGAGTTTTTTTTGCTATCTCTCCTATCTCATCTTCTTTTATAGGAACTTCTCTCCATCCTATAAATTTAAATTTTTGATTTATTATATCTTCTATCTCTTTTTTAATAGATTCTTCTTTTCCTTTTGGTAAGAAAAAAACACCTACAGCAAAATCTTCAGCTTGAGGTATTTTATAACCTAACTTTTCAAACTCTTTAACAAAAAATTTATAAGGTATCTGGGTGAGTATTCCGGCTCCATCTCCAGTTTTACCATCTGCACTTACAGCTCCCCTGTGGTCAAGGTTTGAAAGTGATTCGAGTGCTTGATTTAATGTTTTATTTGATTTTACACCTTTTATATTTGCTATAAATCCAACACCGCAGGCATCTCTCTCTACCAACTTATCTACCTCTTCTGATTTATTTTAAGTAATCAAATATTTTAATATATTTTTAAATGAAAGTCTTAACTTTGTTGAGTAAAACAGCATCTTATTTAATAAATTTTTCAAGTGGTTGTGGTTTTGAAAAGAGATATCCCTGACCATACTCTATTCCCAACAGATTCAATGTTTCTAAAATACTTTCATTTTCCACAAACTCTGCTATAACTGTTATCTTCATCTTTTTACAGAACTGAACTATCATCTTCACAACTTCCTGAGATATTTTATCTTTATCTATATTTTTTATTAGATTTGCATCTAACTTCAGGTAATCTACATTCAATCTCAGAAGATAAACAAAGTTTGAGTATCCTGACCCAAAGTCATCTATACAGATTTTATAACCCCTCTCCTTCAAAGAATGGATATTCTTGATAATCTGTTCATACATCAGAGCATCTTCCGTTTCCACAATCTCAAGGAGCATTCTACCTGCAATATCCGGATATTTAGAAGATAACTCAATAAGGTAATCTATTGTTGATTGATTTATAATATCAGCAGGTTTTAGATTTATACTTACTTTTAAATCCCTGTATTTAGTAAGAACTTTAAAGTTATACTCTACTATCTGTTTTGTAAGTTGAGTGTATAAGAATGTGTTCTCTATCACATTTATAAACATATAAGGCTGTATCAAACTACCATCTTCTCCAACTATCCTTGCCAAAGCTTCAAGGTGAGTGTATTCTCCGGTTTTTAAATTAACTATAGGCTGGTAGTAAGATATCACTCTTCCTTCTTCTAAAGCTTTCTTTATCTGAGATATCTTTAATGTTGCTTCTTTAGTATCTCTCTCTTCATCGTATATCTCAATCCTGTTTCTTCCCTTACCCTTAGCTCTGTATAGAGCTACATCTGCCTTCTTTATAGCTTCATCTATATCTTTCATCTTTTCAGTAGAGAGATTTACACCTATTGAGATTGTTACTTTTATATAGTTTTTCTCGTTTATATATATTTTCTCATTTTCTACTGCAGACCTTATTCTCTCAATTCCGTTTATAGTTTTATTTATATCTTCCCTGTTCTTTCTTATAAAAAGTAAAAACTCCTCTCCACCGTACCTTATAAGGTAGTCTTCAGACCTTATGTTATTCTTAAGTATTTTTGCAACCTCTTTTAGCACTATATCTCCTACTTCATGACCATAAGTATCATTTATCTTCTTAAAGAAGTCAACATCAATGACAGCAACAACATAGTTAGATAAATTCATTGTATATTCTAAATCTTCCAAAAATGTCCTGTTGTACAAACCTGTTAAACTGTCAGTCCTACTTTTTTTCCTGTGATATACAGCTTTTAATACTGAAATTATTACAGCGTTTAAACTAAGAAGAAAACCAGCTACTATAAAAATTATAATATTCTTGAGATTATGAACTAATTGAGATATCTCTTTTAATTTTCGTGTAGAAAAATCAACTATCAGAACTCCCAAAATTTCGCCATCTTTAATAAAAGGTCTATAGATGGTTATTCCTATTGTGTCTATATTTTCATGGTTTAAAACAACTTTATCTTTTGTTGTATATACATTCTGTAAAATATTTTCCTCTTCTGGAAGTAGCTGTATAGGACTTCCCGGAGGTAATCTATCATTCTTTGAAGCATCAATTAAAACTCTATAACCTCTCTCACTTTTTGAAACTATAAACACATACTTAACATCTTTAACATTTAATGTTTCAAGTATATCTGTGAGAATTTTATAATCTCCTCTATCGTAATGTTTTGAAAGTGTATTTAAGACAGATACAGAGAAAGTATCTATATTCTCTATATCCCTATCTACTATTAGTTTATGAAGCTTTTTTTCTAAGTTTGGAAGATAGAATAGAAATGATATATACACTATTAAAGAGAATGAGATTACACCTATACTGATTTTACCCTTTAAAAGCTCCCTAAAAAACAGCTTCAGCATATTTTAAAGAGTCCTTTTTTATTATATATTTGTTGTATTCTCTTGGAATCTGAATATCAAAGCGTTTCAGATTTTTATCTATAAATATGATCTGAGGTCTTCCTTTTTTCCAAAAGATAGCACCTATTACATCTTTTCTATCCTTGATTTCTGTATCACCAATTAATAAAATAGGTTTATCAAAGCTCTCTAACTCATCAGTTCCTGCTATCACCATATCAGCTTGTTTACAGGAAGATATAACAAGATATGTTGAATACTCTTTTATCCTATCAACAGGATAATTTACAGTACATATTTTAGGATAACTTTTTCCGGTTATACCCATAACTATCTTTTCTATAAGTTTAACTTCATATTTTTCCGCTAACTCTTGAGCTTTCAATGTTGATAAAAGGCTTATCACCAAATATTTTTCCGCTAACTCTTGAGCTTTCAATGTTGATAAAAGGCTTATCACCAATATAAAGATGATTTTAGATTTTAAAAATTTCATATCTAAAATACCTTCTCAATACTAAATATAACTCTTCTGTCGTAAGAAGGCAAAGAGATTACTGAAGGTTGTGGAACAGGAATTACAAAAACAGCCTTAGGACTACTATTTAAAAGATTTTCACCTTTTAGTTTAACAAACCAGTCATTTTTTAATCTATAAGAAATTCCTACATTATAGTTAAAACTGTCATTAACTTTGTACCCATACACCTTAAAACCTTTTCTATAAATAATCTCATTGTATATATCAAACTTATCGGTAGAGTTAAACAGCTTAATAAATCCACCATCTTCGCTTGAAAAGGTTGTATCAATGTTACTAAATGTTTTAAAAAGATTAAATGATAACTTATTATTACTGTCAAATCTATACTCATAATCTAAACTGAAGTAGTGTCCTTTTAGGGTTTTATTGTAGTTTTGGGAGTAAGAAAAAAATACGATCATATCTTTTGCCTCACTGTATCCATAAAAGAGATTTAGCTTATGGTTATCTTTTTTATACTCCGTTTCAAAGCTTAAACCTTTTAACTTTTCTGAAGAAAGGTCTTGACCGTTTTTTGACATCTCAATTTCGAAGAAAGATGGAGGAACATATGTTCTTGTGATGAAAGCTTTTGTGTATAGATTGTCATTTAAGTATGATACAAAGCCAGCTCTCGCTATGTAGTTTGTAATCTCCTTATATCCTCCGTTTCTATGATAATGGTCAACCTTTAAAGAGAGAAAAAGCAGATTTTTATCTGTTATGTTAAACTGGTTTTCTACAAACGCTGTAAAGAGATCAACTTTATCAAATCCAGACAGCTTATTCGGTGTGTAATCTCCTAAAGAGGTTTTATATTTAATAAACTTTATATCATTTTCCTTAATCTTATATGAAGAGCCTATTAATAGCACATTTTTTTCTGTCTTAAACTCCTTGGATATATAGAAAGTGTATTTGTTGAGATTTCGTTTTTCATAGTAATATGTTGGTATCTGTAAAGGATTTACAGGATAAGGATAAATCGAAGTAACAAACACACCTCCACCTACTAAATCATTTGCAAACTCTCCATCTCTCCTATTTATATCAGCTGATAAATTTAATTTTAAAGATTTATCCTCTAAAAATTTTTGAGTTAGATTTATATAAAAGTCCTGAGATGTGGTTCTTGATATTGTTGGAGTAAGATCTACCGCAAGACCGCTGAAGGCGTCTCTCTTCACATCAGCAAAACTAACATCAACAGAAGTATCCTGATAGTTTATCTTAAAAAAGAGATAGTTTCTTTTTGTATCTTTACTTAAATCTGTTGATGATATTCTATAAGTAGGAAAGTTTTCATAACTCCTACTTACAAGGAGATTGTAAGATATACCTTTAATAACCCTTGCATCATTAAAGCTTAATGTGTAATATTTCCTTGATGATACAGATGTTCTCAATAATGAAGCATTTTCCCGTGAAGGTTCTTTTGTGTAGAGTTTAATGATTATTAAAGAGGGTTCATTTCCGATTCTAACAGCACCAGCTCCATAATATATCTCTATATGATCTATGTTATCAAGAGGATATCTATCAAATATCAAAAAAGGATTATCAGTATGTATAGAGCTTACCTCATGATCATCTATGAAAAGCCTATAGGAAGTGTTTAATCCTACAGAAGCTCCAGCAGAAGTTAACTGATAAACACCAAACCTGTTTGGTATGTAAGTATGTAATTTAAGAGATTTTAATACATCGGAAAGGGTATAAGCTTGCATTATATCAAGCTCTTTTCTTGTTATCACTGTGTAATGTCCTAAACTCTCGGTTTTTGTTTTATTAGACATATCTGAAGCTTCTTCATACTCAGATAGAATCTTTCCGATATCCTCTCCATAACTTACAAGAGGTAAAACCATAAATAAGATAGAAACAAAAATTCTTATATTTTTCATACTTTTACCGCCTCTCTACCTGTTGTATAATTATAGCATATAAACTTTGGAGAGACTTTTATGATTAGTGGAAATCTTGAAAATTTCGGACTTATAGATGTTTTGGGAGTTATTTTAAAAGACAGTAAAAGTTGTATTCTTGTTATAGAGCCGGCAGAGAATAAAAGATATGTAGCTATCTATTTTAAAGAAGGTAAGCCAGTGTTTATAAGAGAGGTCTCAAAAAGCTTCCTCATATACCTTGACCTTGATTTTGAGTCTATACTCCGGAAAGAAGGCATAACTAAGGATAAACTTATAGCTAACATCGTTGAAAAATTACCAACTGTATTGTCTGTAAAAAAAGGGAGATTTTCTGTAACTTCTGGTTTTATAAAAATTCCAGATGATATAATATCTCCCGTTGATACAGAGAAACTGATAATGTACCTTTCAAGGAATTTATCAGAAGAGGAAGTAAGCAGAAAGATAACCTATGAAAATTTAATATACGAAAAAGTGGAGAACTACAAAGAAAAAGCTCAGATCTCTTCACTTAACCAAGACGAGGAAGAAATTTTGTCGTTAATAGATGGGATAAAAACCATTTTTGATATAGAATCTAAGATAACTTTAGATAAACTTTTAAAATCCGGAAAAATAGTAGACAGTAATGAGATTAAAAATATAAAACTCCTAACAAGAAGGGCTCTCTACGGATTTTTAACAGCCGGAATTATAAAACTACCTTTAAAGTTAAAGAAAAATGAAACTATATTTGATAGAATAATTCAACTTTTAGAAAATAGACCTAAAAAATCAGAGGTGTAGAAGATGCAGGCAAAAGAGTATGCTTTAAATTTAGCACAGAAAGCAAAAAAAACTGTAAGGACATTAACAAACTTAAAAACAGATATAAAGAATAAAACATTACTAAGGACAGCAGAGCTTCTCTTAGAGAGAAAGGAAGAGATAATAGCAGAGAATAAAAAGGACCTTGAAAATGCAGAGAAAAAAGGATACTCCAAAGCTTTACTTGATAGACTTGCTCTTGATGAAAAGAGAATAAAACAGATGGTTCAAGTTCTAAAAGATGTGGCGGCTTTGCCTGACCCTGTAGGCGAGATTGTAAATATGTGGACAAGACCTAACGGCTTAAAAGTAGGACAGATGAGGGTTCCACTTGGAGTAATACTCATAATTTACGAGGCAAGACCAAATGTGACTATAGAGGCTGCATCTCTCTGTATGAAATCATCAAATGCAGTTATACTAAAAGGTGGAAGTGAGACAATAAACTCAAATAGGATACTGGTTGATATAATAAAGCAGGCTTGCAGAGAGACCTGTTTTCCTGAAGATGCTGTTATGTTCGTAGATACTACCGATAGATCTGTTGTAAATGAGCTTCTTAAACTTGAAGGTTTAATAGATGTAGCAATACCAAGAGGAGGAGAGAGTTTAATAAGGGCTGTGGCGGAAAACTCTAAAATCCCAGTTATAAAACATTACAAAGGTGTTTGTAACCTGTACATAGATGATGAAGCAGATATGGAAAAAGCTCTCAACATAGCATACAACGCAAAAGTCCAAAGACCATCTGTATGTAATGCAATAGAAAACTTAGTTGTTCATAGAAGTATAGCTGATAGATTTTTACCTGAGATAGCCTATTATTACGGAAAAGCTGGTGTTGAAATGAGATGTGATGAGTATAGTTATAATCTTCTTATAAACCATCCAAAAGCAAAGGATACGGAGATTGTTCCGGTAAAAGAGGAAGATTACTATGAAGAGTTTTTAGATTTAATAATAGCAGTTAAAGTCGTCGATAGTCTTGATGAAGCGATAGATTTTATAGAGAAATACGGATCTCATCACTCTGATGCAATAGTTACGGAAAACTATACAAAAGGAATGAAGTTTATTCAGGAAGTTGATAGTGCAGCAGTATATATAAATGCTTCAACAAGATTTACAGATGGAAATGAGTTTGGACTTGGAGCAGAGATGGGAATATCTACAGATAAAATACATGCCAGAGGTCCTATGGCTCTAAAAGAATTAACAATTCCCAAATTTATAGTTTTTGGAGATGGACAACTTAGGGAAAATATTGGAATACCAAAAGATGAAGAGATAAAGATAAACACAGAATCTTGCAATTTAAAATAGTGGCTATATTTTAGGATATTATGAAAAGTATAACTGAATTTTTAAAAGCAAAAGAATCCGGAAAGAAGATAACTGTAATATCTACCTACGACTATTGGTCTGCCAAGCTGTGTGAAGAGGCTGGAATAGATGCAATATTAGTAGGAGATTCTCTCTCTATGGTTATACAGGGAAATGACTCAACTTTACCAGTAACATTGGAAGAGATGATATATCACACAAAAGCCGTCAAAAGAGGTGCTCCAAACACATTCATAATAGTAGATATGCCATTTATGAGTTATCATGTGTCTGTAGAAGATGCTGTGAGAAATGCCGGAAAAGTTTTGAAAGAAACAGGAGCAAATGCCGTTAAGATAGAAGGCGGAAGACAGATGACAGATATTATCAGTAAGCTTGTATCCGTTGGTATTCCTGTTATGGGACATATAGGACTTACTCCACAGTTTATAAATCAGCTTGGTGGCTATAAAGTTCAGGGAAAAACAGAAAAAGATAGAGAGAGATTAATAGAAGATGCAAAAGCTCTTGAAAAAGCCGGATGTTTCTCTATTGTCCTTGAAGCTGTCCCATCAGATTTAGCAAAGGAGATAACACAATCCATATCAATACCTACAATTGGAATAGGTGCTGGTAGTAATACAGATGGTCAGGTTTTAGTGTTCCACGATCTTATAGGTATCTTTGAAAAAACTCCAAAGTTTGTAAAAAGATATTTAGAAACTGGAAAACTCATAAAAGAAGCTTTAAAAAACTACAAGGGAGAAGTGGAAAATGGAGTCTTTCCAGGGAAAGAACACCAATATTAAAATATCAGATAGATTGCAAGATGGTATAGAAGTTATAAAAAATGGTGGATTGGTGGCAACTAAAACTGATACAATTTATGGAATATTAGCAGATGCATTTAATCCAGAAAGTGTAGAGAAAATATACAATATAAAAGAGAGGGAACTGGACAAACCCTTCATAATACTGATTCCAGATTTAGACTGTCTTGAAAAATTCAATGTTTCTGTAAATGATAAAGCCAGAAAAATTTTATCTACAAAGGGTATAACGGTTATCCTTAAAGTTGAAAATCCGGAAAAGTTTGAGTATCTACATAGAGGAACAAAAAAACTTGCATTCAGAATTCCAGATGATCATGAATTTTTAAAATTTCTAAAAGAACTAAACAGACCAGTTGTAGCACCAAGTTGTAATCCTTCAGGACTTGAACCTGCAAAAAATATAGAAGAAGCCATAAATTACTTCTCAGATAAAATTGATTTATATATAAACAGAGGAGAAGTGATAAATAATATACCTTCAACCATAGTAGAGACAGAAAATGGAAAAGTTAAGATAGTAAGACATGGAAGTAAAAAATTAGAGGTGTTATAAAATGCAGATAAAAACACATCTTAAAATAAATCAAAAATTAAATGGAACTCCGATAAGTATAACAGAAGGACAGAAGGGAGAACTTTTACTTAGAACAACAGAAGATATGGTTGCAGATGAGAAAGGACTTATACATGGAGGTTTCATATTCTCTGCAGCGGACTACCTTGCAATGATAACGGTTAATCATCCTAACGTTGTATTAGGCTCATCTTCTGTTAGATTTATAAAACCTGTAAAAGTTGGAGATGAGATAATTTTTAAAAGTGAGGTAATTCTGACAGAAGGAATAAAATCAACTGTAAAAGTAGAGGGGTTCAAAGGAGAAGAGAAAGTTTTTGAGGGAGAGTTTAAATGTTACTCTCTTGATAAACACGTTCTTGAAAGATGAGATATTTCAGCATCAAGATGAGAGCTTCCTTTGAAGGAAAACACATATCAGGGGGAGAGAGGATAGTAGAAGAAAGTAAAGTGGAAAATACAGTTAATCAACTCATAAAGAGACCTAACATCTACGATTTCTTAAATATAAAAGTAGAAAAGATAAGGGAGATAGATTACATAGAGAAAAGTTTAGATATAGAAAACTTTATTTTTGAGGACTATATGTCCGCAAACTCCTTTGCTGTAGAGATAATAAGCAGGGAAACTGGCATTGACAAACAGACTGTAAAACAATACATAGACATTATACACAGAGGAGCTTCACCATCGGGAGAAGTTATGAGAGGAGCTATGATAGTAAATCAAAATGGAGAGAGAGTAGAGATAGATAGAGAGAGAGGAATCAGAACCACAAATATAGATTTTGAAAATAGAGAAGATATAGAAAAAGAGCTTTCAAAGAGAGGATACACATTTAGAACTGTAGATGCTCTTGCATTAGCAACAAAGAATTTAAAATCTGAATATATCTTGGCAGAATACTGTATATCTGATGATCCAGATTACATAACTGGCTATGTAGCATTAAAAGATAGATACATTCGGATAACACCTTTAAAAGAAAATGGAAATCAAAAAGGAGGAAGGATATACTTTGTAAAAAACAACACAGATTTGGTAAAATTATATGACTACTTAGAGAAGAGAAGTTTCTTAATCAAAGATTTGGGGGAAATAAAGTGAAAACTGTGTTTATTCACGGCTGGGGGTTCTCAAAAAATATATGGAAAGATTACTTTTATATAGATAATGCCGTATTTTTAGATTTACCATTTCACGGAGAAAGTAGGGAAAGTTATAACTCAATTAATGAGTATGTAAAAAAAATATCTGACAGCTTAACGGAACCGACTACAATAGTAGGTTGGTCTTTAGGGTCAACCATTGCAGTATTAACAGCACTACAAAATCCAAATGTTAAGAATCTTATACTTGTTGGATTTAGTCCAAAATTTAACGATGAAAACCTTGGTAGTGACCCAAAAACTGTAAGAGCTTTTATGTATAACCTTAACAAGGATTTTGAAAATACGGTTTTTAATTTTAGAAAAACAGCCGGTGAAAAAGAGTTTAACTGTCCTTTACCAGATAAAAGAGGTTCCATAGAACTTCTTAAAGATTATATAAATACTGACTTGTCTGATATTATAGAAGATTTAAGACAGAAAACATTTATAATCCACGGAATAAATGATAAAATAGTAAACATGAATGCAGCACTGTTTTGTAAGAAAAAAATTAAAGATAGTGAAGTGATTTTACTAAACTCTCATCATATACCTTTTATAGAGTGGGATATTTTTGAGCTTCTCGGTGAGTAACTTAAAAAATCTTTACAGATTATCGTTTTCAAAAGCTTGTAAAAGTTATGAAGAAGATGCTGTTATACAAAAAGAGAGTGCAAAAATTATCTCTGATATAGCAAAAGATTACTCCGGCTTAGGTTTAGATTGTGGAAGTGGAACATGTTTTATAAAGGATTATCTTCCGACTAAAGATATCATAAGTGTAGATATATCTAAATCTATGGTTGATATCTGTAAAAAGAAAGGTTATAAAGCTGTTGTAGGAGATATAGAAAATCTGCCATTTAAAGATGAAATCTTTGATTACTGTTTATCAAATTTCAGTTTACATTGGACCGACTTAAACATATCATTTCAGGAGATAGACAGAGTTTTAAAAAATGGGGGATATATATTATTCTCTATTCCTGTCGTTGGAAGCTTAAAGGCTATTGAGGATATCTTAGGGAAGACTTTTTTTGAATTTCCAACTGAAGAAGAAGTTATAGAAAAAGCCAAAGAATATTTTAAGATAAGAGAGCTTTTTAAAAAAGAGTTTAAACTCATGTTTGAAGATGGAATGTCTCTTCTAAAACATTTACACAGAACAGGAACGGCAGTTAATCCAAAAGATTTATCAATGGGAGAAAAACTACAGATTGTAAAGTCTTTCTCTGAGTATAAAAGTCCAACCATATTAAACTTTAACTTACTTTTTATAGAAGCACAAAAAAGTTAATCTCCTATTTTTAAAAGCTCTTTAAGTTCATCTTCAAGCTGTCTACATCTTGGACATACAGTTGTATCTCCTTTATAGGAGAAAGGCACAAGACATTCACTACAAGGTATCATAACATGGGTTGACAGAATCTTATATTTATTTGAGACAAAATCTTCTACATAAAGTTTGTCCTGAAGATGTAAACATTTCTCCGGACATATATCATGACATATTCTACATTTTATACAGATAGAAGGGTTAAATAGAACTTTCAATCTATCATCACTATTTGTTATAGCTCCTGTAGGACATATATTTCCACATATTCCACAGTTTGTACATAAATTGTTATCAATCCATTTATCAGATGTGAAATTTATTTTATCAACTTCAAAGTAGCTGTTTTCATCAAATCCATAAGATGATAATGCCTCTATAAAACTAACTCTTTTCTGGGGAACTACCTTTTCAGAAACTATATTTTTAAAATCTCTCTCCTCTTTTTCCTCTTCTGTTAAAGGTAACTTATCTTCAACAGTCCAAAAGGCTAAAGCTACAGTCTTCTTCGCAAAAAGTTTAAGTATGGACCTTCTTGAATTTTCCTGTTTAGTTGGTTTTTCATACTTTAGATCTTCTAACTTAACTTTACCTGAAAAACCTACGGAAGAAAGTATATAGTTAGCCATATCTACATTTGAATTTATAATATTCAACTGTTTTCCTATACTGCAGTTCTGACAGTGTCCAATATCTAAGATAATATCATCTTTCTTACTTAAAACAACAGTAGATAAATGTTCAGGACTTAACGTAGACAGACAGGGAACATTCAATTTACAGGATATTAGATTTTCTTCTACTTTTGAAAAACTTTCAACAAACTCATTTGGATTAAAACCATTTAGGGTAAAACTTTCTGTAGGGCAGTTTCCTACACAAGCTCCACAATCTATACATTTTTCTCCATTCAGATGGACTTTGTCATTATCTATATAAACAGCATCTACTGGGCAAACTTCAACACACTTATTACAGTCTGCGTATCTGTAATATACTCTAACACATGAATATATATCAAACTTTATTTTATCAGACATCTTAAACTGTTACCTCTTGAAGTTGAGAAACTATGTATTCGTAATCAGAAAGTAAAAATTCAAGAGTAGTTTGACACAAATCATAATAAAAAGGTGTTTCAGCCATATCCCTTGCTGCAAGTAGATAGATAACACCCCATTTAAGCAGATGTTTCTCCATAAACTCTTTCTGGGTTTGAAGAGCTTTAATCTCTTCTTCTTTATTAAACATACTGTAAGCATTAAGTTGGTCATTTATAAGAGTTATCATGAATTCCATCTCAACAGCTATATGATCCGGAGATAAAACCCTCGTTTTGTTTAGGTCTATTTCATAACCATGTTCCAGATAAAACTGTAAAGTTGGATTTGTAAGGGATGGATTTATATGTCCTTCATCGTTCATAAATACAGATTCGTATGGATATACATTAAGAAGAAAAACTGTTGTGAAATCAACATTTAGTTCTTCATCTATAAGAGATTTTGTATCTTTTTGTAGAAAAGTTTCCCAGTTTGCAGTGTTTGGGAAAAGCTCCATGAGAGATGGTGTATTTTTTATATTCTCAAGAAGATTGTAATCTACTTCCTCAATAAGTAACCTTGATAAAAAACCATACATATTCTGACGGGCTTGATTCTCTCGGATTTTTTCGTTCATCTATTACCTCGGGATATAAAAGTTTTAAGTAGATTTAATATAAATGAAAGGCGGGTATTTTTCAACCCGCCAATCTGATATTAAGCAGATGGGAATTTCCAGTATTCGTCAGCAATAGGGAACCAAGGTCTTGGCATCCATTTTGGTCTTCTGAGATTGTCTGGTCCCGGAGCAGGTCTTGTAAGTTGATCTCTCCAAGCTCTATAAACTTCCCAGGTTTTGTTTATGTCAACGAAAATATCTCCTATCTTATCTTCAGGACCTGCCTTTTCTATAAGGACTTTCTTATGCCAACAGTGCATTCCGGAAAGTGGGTCAGGGTTTGCAGGGAACACAGCATTTTGGAACACTCCAGTAGTCCCTTTCCACCATATCTGTTCTGTATCTTTGTTAAACTCAGGAAACTGCCAAGATCTGAAAGGTTTCACACCTTCCTTTGTTCTCATAAAGTATTTACCGTTTTGGGATTTTATATCTACAAGCACACTTCCCATTCTCATTACACCAAGTTCATGTTCAAATCCATCTATCTTAACTTCGTTTATAATTCTCCATCTTCCGTTATGGTGAGAGCAAGCAACTACCCCAGGTCTTGTTGCCTGTGTAGGTACAGCCATAGCTACAAAGTATCCAGTTTCTATACCTGTCAATGTATCTACAACCCTAACTTTTACAGCATCTCCTCTCTTTATACCTAATCTCTGAGCATCTTTTTCATATATCCAGAGTGGGTTATGGTTCTGCCCAATCTCCATAAGCCACTTAGCATTTACAGATCTGGTATGGACTAAATAAGGTAGTCTAAATATTGGATTTAAAGCAAAGGCATTTGGCTCAGTCATATAGTCGTGATGGACTTGAGAAACGATGTGTATCATCTGTTTCCTCTCTTCCTTATTTCTCGGATAGATAGGTATAGCATACTCAGGCCACTTCCAATCTTTTAATGTTTTTGAGTAAAACTCAATATGTCCAGAAGGTGTTTTCCAACCATTGACTATTTTTCCATCTTTTACCACACCTATCTTATGTTTTTTACCACCTTCTTCTATATGGTAGACAAGATCTCCCTCTATCTTTATCTCACTTTCCGGTATCCACTTTCCATCATACTGATATGCTCTCTTATCTGGATCGTAAGGTAATGGTTTCTCATGGACATTATAAACATCTGTAGCTTCTGTCCATGCACCTCTGTCCCTCATATACTCATAAGGAGTTATTCCCATCTCTTGACATAATTGAGACAACTTAGGTAATTTTGAGAATGCAGCATTGTAATACTCTTCCATAGTAACAGGTTTACCTGGATTATTTTTAGACTCCCAGTATTTTTTTATTCCAAGAGAACCATCTGGGTCTATAGCAAAGGCAAGATTTACAAAGAACTCATCCTCCTCCCATATCTCTCCAAGACCAACTTTTTTATGAGCTTCCAATGTTGCTTTAGCAGGATCGTTTGGTTTCCAGCCCATCTTTTGAAGAGCAACTCTTAATACAGGTTGCCTAAATCCAGTCCATTTCTCAGGTTTTGTAGGTTCTGAATGTTGGTCGTGTCTCTCTCCAGCAAGTCCCATTGGTAAAATATAGTCACAGTAAAACGCTGTTTCAGCCCAGTTTGGAGACATATAGATAGTTAAACCAAATTTATCTTCATCTTTAAGAGCTTCTACCCATCTAAATCCATCAGGATTTATCCATACAGGGTTGTATATTCTTGAAAACCATACTTCAACTTTATCAGGAATTTTTAGACCCTTCTCTTTCCACCTGTTTCTCCATTCGTCATCCATAAGAAGATGTGGTAGTAGGTAGCTAAGCTCATAAGAAGACATTGGCCATTCAGGAGGCCATTCAAGCTCATTCCAAGCTTTAACAGGCTCAGGAGTATCTGCCATACAAGCATCGCCACCCTTATCTCCTAAGGAGATTGTATGCCATTTATACCAACCGGTTCCACCAGGTCCACCAAGAGCCCCCATAAATGCCATAAGCATAGTTCCCGTTCTACCTGCACCCATCCAACCGCCTCTGTTTCCAGCCGCAACTGCTCTCCAATGATACTGTGTTATCCTATCTCCTGCCCAAAGTATCATCTCATAAAGTTTATCAAGCATATTAACTGGTATTTTTGCTTCCTGAGCTGCCCATTCAAATGTGTAATCTTTATACAGATCCTTTAAAACAGCAACAAAATCATCAAAACTATCTCCAGAAGGTATCTCTGTTAAAAATCCTTTTTCTTTTAGATAACTTAAATACTCTTTATCAGATATAAACTGTTTCCAGTTAAACCACCTTTCCACAAATTTTTTATTGAACTTTTCTTCTCTGACTAACCTGCTTACCATAGCAAGGTTTATAGCTACCTCAGTTCCTGGCCATGCAGGTATCCAGAGGTCTGCCATTCCAGCAGAATTAGACATTCGTGGGTCAATAACAACGAGCTTAGCACCTTTTGCCCTTGCATCTGCAATATATCCTGCATGTTGTTGATAGTAGTGACCTGCATCTGCTGCGTGGGAAGATACAAGGATTATCAACCTTGAATTTGCAAAATCAGGAGATGTTCTGTCATCTCCAACGGTGACTATATTTCCAAATCTTCCGTTTGAAGAGCAGATGTTGGTATGAGTATTTCTTCCATCTACTCCCCAACTCCAAACAACTCTCCTTACATGAAAACCATTTTCATTGGGTCTTCCAACTTGGTACATTATCTGTTTCTTAGATATTTCATCACCTCTTTGTAAAACTTCCCTCATCTTTTTTCCAATAGTTTCAAGGGCTTCCTCCCATGTTGTCCTTACCCATTTATTTTCTCCTCTCTTTGAACCAGGAGCTCTCTTTAATGGGAAAGGTATTCTGTCTGGATCATACATCTGAGCAAGAGCAGCATAGCCTTTTGCACAGTTTCTCCCCATACTTCCACTGTGGAATGGATTACCCATAAACTTTCTAACAGTCATGGTATCTTTATCTATCCAAGCTGTGAGACCACAAGCCGCTTCACAGTTATTACATACAGTTGGAACTATGATATAGTTTATCAGCTTTACACCATCTCTTAATGCTCCACCTTCTTTTTTCCAGTAATCTCCGGCAGGTTCTTTCCAGTCATTCCACTTTTCAAAAGGTGGATAGTAATCTAAATGTTTTGGTTCGAATGTTAACTCTTGATTGTTTGCAACTTTATTATCCGCTTGGGTTTTCTCAAACACACCCTTTGCTAAAGCTGCACCACCAACAACCGCAGCTGTTCCTTTTAAAAAGTTTCTTCTTGTTGTTCTTATCATATTTCACCCTCCTTAACTTAATGGTAACATCTGAGGTGCCAACAACCATGCATGTTTTATAAACCAAAGCCCAATCAACGCCGATACAGAACCTATAGGTATATATTCATACTTCTTCTTCTCATTAGCTATCCCTACTAAAACAATAGGAATAACAATAGTAAGGAACAAACCTATCCAGAAAAAAGGTGCAATCTCTCCAAAAAGTAAAATCTTTGCTGTTTCGTAAGAAAACTCACTGTGCATTTTAGAGAAAAGAAGCTCTCCTACATACATTAAACCAGATAAAAACGCAGAACCTATAAGGATATATCCAAGTTCTCTCTTAATGTTTTCATTTTGAATATTATAGATTGACATAATCAAAAGATAAGTTGCAGAACCTGCTATGGCAGCAGATAACAGCATCTGAATCATCTCTGCAGGAAAAACCCAGAATTCTCTTGCAGTAGACTGTCCCATAATTCCTGCTGTGTATATAGTTGAGAAAAAGGCCAAAACTGAGCCGGGTATCATAACCTTATCAAACAGTTTTTTGTTCCCTGTTATCCAAGACCAGAAAGAAATAAGTAAAACAATAACAAAACCAGATACCACCCAAGCTCCAAGTGTAACAGCAGAGGTAAAGTGAGCAAATAAGAATATCTTCCAAAATCTAAACATATGATGTAAGTCTAAGACTGTAACAAGAAGGGTTATACCTATAAATATAAGTCCAAGTATAGGAATCCACTTTCTAAAAAAGTTATCATTCTCTGGATATCTCTTTATAAAGTAAAGCCCTAATAAGAATGTTCCTGTAGCTATACTCTTTGCCCACATATTTGTAGAAACAAGCCATCCCCATACGACTTTTGGTAATGCAACATCAAAGGTTACTTCTGCTCCCAACATGATTAATGCCCTCCTATATGGTCTAAAAACTTAACTTCTGTAAAGAGTGTATAACCTTCTGGTCTTTCTGATGCAAGAGGATCAAGTGCTACAGTAGAACCTCTTACATAGAAATGTTTAGGTTTTGTATTAAGCTCAGGTTTTCTAACCATAACATCTCTATGTTCTTTTAGATATTTTGATATTTCACTTTCAGGGTCATCTAAGTCACCAAATATATTTGCATGTGTAGGACATGCAACAACACATGCAGGCATCATTCCTACCTCAATCCTATGAGCACAGTATGTACATTTATCAGCAGAGTTTGTTAGAGGGTCAATATAGATAGCGTTGTAAGGACATGCCATCATACAAGAAGCACAACCTATACATCTGTTATGATCTACGTTTACTATACCATTTGGTAGATAGTGAAGGGCACTTACAGGACAGATTCTCTCACAAGGTGCGTTTTCACAGTGATTACATCTGAGAGGAACAAAATGTCTTTTAACTTCCGGAAACTCTCCCTGATCTATATATTTAACCCTAAGCCTCCAGCTGTTAAGAGGGACATCATTTTCTGCCTTACAGGAAACAGCACAGGCCATACAACCCATACACCTACTTAAATCCACTAAAAAACCCAGTCTCATCTGAACCCTCCTGTAGTTTATAGAAATATTTTACAGCCTAATCTTCTGTAAAACAATTTAATTTCTCTATATAAAAATAAATAAAACAAATAAAACCTGTGCCAAATGGCACAGGAATTAACCATTAGAGACATCCTTTAAAGAATCCAGCTTTTGGTTTCGGAGATATTTTATACTCTTTAGCTTCTATAACAGGTAGGTCTCCTTCTTTACCAACTATATTTCCGCTTACATCTATGTTTCCACCAAAGCCTTCATCAAGTTCAAATAGATAAATGTTTTTTGGAGCTATTGCATAGAATGTATTTTCTGTCACATCGTAGATAACATATCCAGTTTTAGCTGCTTCGGCCGGAGGGCAAGACGATAGAAGTTCAAAGCTTCCTGTTTCCTTTGCCTTTTCAGCACAGGACTTTGCAGTTATCACAGCACTTGAAAGTTCTATCTCCTCTCCTGGATTTTCAGTAGCAAAAGAGAAAGAGATCAAAGAAAAAAACATAAATGTAGATAAAATTAACTTTTTCATAATCAATAACCTCCTATTTTAAGGTTTTCAGATAAGCTACTATATCGTTAACATCCTGTTCTGACAAGTAATTGTACGGTGGCATCTTAGATACTCTCTTTCCTTTCTCATCCTTTGTATACCAGGTATACATCTCATTATTAGGATATGCACCATTTTTATCAGGTTGCTGAGATTTGTCGTAATGTCTGTTTATGTTGAGGTTCCTTATCACTACTGCAGATGGATTTATTATAGACTCTCTTAGATAAACTGGATTAGAGTAACCACCTATCTTAGATAAGTTAGGAGCTAAATCAGGTAAAGCATTGTTCTGATCTGCATAGTTGTGGCAACCATTACAGCCATTTTGAACCATCAGCTCCTTTCCTCTGTTAGGATCTCCTATATTACCGTATCCCCAGGATAGATACGATATGTAAGATTTATCCGGATTAACACCTTCTATCTTTAAGAACTTCCAACTTGATATATTTTTCTTTCCACCTCTGTTTAAACTGTCCCCATCCCAAACAGCAAAGGCAACTGGAATTATTCCAGGTTTTAAATCTGTAGGTTTAACTACTCTCTTGAAAATAGCTATATACTCTTTTTTATCTTTATCATAATTCATCTCAAGAGAGAATGTATTATCTCTCTGTTCTGTTAATGATCCAAAAGCTTCAGAAACAAAAGATTTAACATAATCCCTATTTTCTACCATCTTTCTAAGATAGACCACAACGGGATTACCTTCATTACCCATACCTATGTATGGTAATGTTTTACCTTTGCCGTAAGAAACAGGGAATTGAACAGATACACCATCTCCATATTTATTTGTAGTCAATTTAGGCTGAACAGAAAAAGTGTCATCTTTCCACTTGATAACCAGATAAATTTCCTTACCTGTATACACTGACCCTACTTGAATCTCATCTATATCTGCAGATTTTGCATTTTTATCGTTTAACCTGACAGTAGCTTGTGGATAAACATTAACTTTTTTAAACTCTACAGTAGATATATCAAACTTAGGAGCTTTCTTAACATTTATAACATCATCCTCAAAACTGTCAGCAAAAGTTGTAGCTACTACTCCTATAACTCCCATCGTAAGCAGCTTTAATTTCATTTAAAACCTCCTTAATATTCATTTTTCATAGGGGCATCAAGCCCCATTATTGATTAATGGTGAGTATTTTTAGCTTTTTCTTTTTGAGGAAGTATCTTTTCGTGGAATGTGTAATCCTTTATCTCTATCCTTTGAGTATTAGCACCATGTAAATATCTCTGGTCTATAACTCTGAAAAACTCTGTTCCCTTAAGTTTCTTATCAACTAAACCTTGGTAGTAGTTGTTGTCAAGTCTAAACATATCCCTATGGGAGTATGCAATTAGAATATCCATAAGCTCAGACTCTTCTCCTCTTGCTCTCTTTTCCTGCTCTCTTCTGAGAGTTTCAAGAGCTTGATGAACCTCTTTACCGAATAGAAGTTCAAGGTACTCAATTGGTGTTCTTCTTGATCCTTCTATAGGTTGCATATTGTCGTCAAATTTTGGTGGCTCAAATAAAGGTGGTACGTAGTAAACATTTGGTTGTGTTCCAAAGTCAGGTCTTAGAGGTAAAGCAACTTTATACTTATGAACAAGCTTGTAAACTTGACCTTCTTCGTCATCTAAAAATCCAACAAATCTTATTCTACCTACACACTGATGGGCACAGGCAGGTGGAAGACCTCTCTCAACCCTTGGGAAACAGAATATACATTTTTCCGATTTTGATATCTTAGGGTTAAAGTATATCTTCTTGTAAGGACATCCTGCTATACAGTATCTATAGCCTTGACATCTTTCAAGATCAACTAAAACTATACCATCTTGCTCTCTCTTGAATATTGCCTCTCTTGGACATGCTGCAAGACATCCAGGGTTAGAGCAGTGATTACATATCCTTGGGATGTAAAAGAAGTAAGAGTTTGGATACTCACCACCACCTACATCTTCATCCCAGTTTGGTCCCCACTCTAAATCGTTTGTATTAGCCTGTAGTAATGATCCATTAAACAGTTCATCGTGGTTGTAATCCCAGGGAACACCATAATCTAATACCATATCCGGGATAATTCCATCTCTTAGATTACCATTTTCGTCAAAACCACCACCAGCCTCCATCCAATTTCTTGGATATCCATATCCCGGATGTGTTTCAACGTTATTCCAATACATATACTCTCTACCATTTCTGTTTGTCCACTGAGTTTTACATGCCACTGTACAGGTTTGGCAACCTATACATTTATTTAAATCCATTACCATCGCAAGTTGTCTTTTTGACATTTAACGACCTCCTTTTATACTTTTTCTATGTCTACAGAAGTTTCATAAGCATGCTGGTTTCCATCCCAGTTACCACCAAACTTCAAGTGTCCCCAACCGTCTGAAAGTTCAAGCAAGTTAAGAGGAGAAGCCACAACCTCGTTGTGTCCTTTTCTGCCTTTATAGAAGAAAGGTTCCCATCCATCTTCAAGAATTATCGCATCTTTAGGGCAAGATGGATATATTTTAGCCATTGCGTAAAACTCACCAAGAGAGTTATACACTCTTATCTCATCTCCATCTTTAATACCTTTCTTTTTAGCCATTTCTGGATTTATCATTACATAAGGTTTTCCTCTTTGTAATCTAAGAAGTAGTGTAGACGTTTTGTAAGTTGAGTGGATTGACCATCTTGCGTGAGGAGTCATTAAAACAAATGGATATTTTCTTGGTCTAATTGGTTCCTTAGCTGTTGGTACGTTAGCTCCTTCCTGTATCCATAGATCATCATCAACATAGTAAGTGATTCTTCCTGATAATGTTTCAAATCTTTCATAGAGATATAGGTTGTTTTCAAATACGTTGTAAGGTTTATCAGGATAAAGTGGAGATGATTTTCCTGCTTTTTCATTTAAAGTTAGATAACCACCTCTCTTAAACATTGACTCTATTGTGTTAGGTTTGAACTGTGCAGTATGTTCAAGAGCAAGTTCTACTGCATCTTTATCTGTTCTAAGCTTCCCACCGATAGTAAACTCTTCTACAACTTTATCTAAATCTCTATATCCAGTTTTTGAGAACTTAGGATCCGGTATCTTAATGTACTTCTCATCTCCGGTCTCTTTATACTTTTTCATTGCTATCTCTTGGATTTTCTCAACAATCATAGTACAGATTTCCCACTCTGATTTAGCTTCACCAACAGGTTTCAGATTTGCAGGTGGATGAGCAAGGTTTGCAAACCTGTGATAACCTGGGTTTGTTCTTAAATCCCAAACTTCATAGTGAGATTTCGCAGGAAGAAGTATATCTGCATAGTTAGCAAAATCAGACATTCTGAAATCAACATAAGCTATAAATTTAGCCTTCTCTAAAAATGCCTTTTTGTAAGAAGAACCTTTGTTTCTTCTAAATCTAGCATCTGCAAATAAGAGGAATGTCTGAACATCATTCCAGTGAGGTTTACCTTTACCTATTCCTTCGTCTCCTTCAGATTTAGACAACATCTCTTGGACTTTCTTTTTATACTCTTCTTTTGATACTCCCATAACCTGTTTGAATGTATCTTCTTCGTAGAGTTTATCAAAATCTTTCATCATATTTCCAAGGACAAACTCACTTACAAATCCAGAAGCAAACCTATGTTGGTACTTACCAGCAAATCCAGATATGATGTCAAGACCACTTATAGACCATTCGTTTTCAGAGTTAAATCCTCCATAAGGTCCAAGTCTTCCACATAGAGGAGTTATAGAAGCTATAGCTCTTTGAACAAGCATACCGTTAAAGTATTTACCTATGGTGAATCCCATAGATAATGTTACAACCTTAGGAAGTGCAATATCCTTTGCAAGCTGTTCTACTATTTTTGGATGGACGTTGGTAAGTTTGAACACCTTCTCAGCAGCAAATTTCTGAGCCTCGGCTTTCAATAACTCAAAAGCAGGTGTAACTTTCACTTTAGAGCCATCTTTTAGTTTAACTTCATACACTCCCTCTAAAGCAGGGTCTATGTCCCATCCAACATCTTTAAGTCTCAATGTTTTAACAGGATTACCTTCTGAACCTGGCATTATTGTAAATTTACCATTTTTGAGGTTGTAAGATATGAAAACTTCGTGCTCTTCAAAATGTTTTCCGTGTGCCTTTTCTTCCATATTGTGGAAAATCTCTTTATCAAACTGTGGATCGTTTGTGTCGATGTCAGATAGTCTTAAAAGCTTTTTGTTATCAAGCCTTACCAAGAAAGGAAGATCCGTAAATACTTTTACAAAGTTAGGTTTATAGAGTTTTTTCTGTATTATCTCATTTATTATTGCCATAGCCAAAAAGCCGTCATATCCAGCTCTTACAGGAACCCAAAGATCTGCACTTTTACAGGTTGCATTGTAATCTGGAGTTATAACTATAACCTTTCCACCGTTATACTTTCCTTCCCAAACCCAGTGAGCATCCGGTATCCTTGTTTTATTAGGATCTTGTCCCCACCATATCTGAACATTTGCAGTATAAACAAAATCATAAGAGAAACCTATGTTACCTTCACCATAGACTAGAGAAACTCCTGGGAACATATCACCAACATAAGAAGCTATGTAAGGTCTAACTGCACCAAGTAATGTTCCAAGTCTCTTTCCAGAAGCAGCTCTTGCCTCTGTTAGCATTCCTGCTCCAACGTGTATATAATTTCCTTGAGGACCTACAGTTAACATTGTTTCATATATCTTTGTTGCAACTTCTGTAATAGCTTCATCCCAAGAAATTCTTTTCCACTTTCCTTCTCCTCTTTCCCCAACTCTCTTCATAGGATAGAGGATTCTGTCTTTTTCATACATAACTTGAGAGTGTTGAACACCTTTATTACAACCTCTTGGGTTTGCATCTGGAATCTTAGGGTTTAAAAGTGGATAGTTAGCAGATTGATTTTCCCTTGTAACGATACCATTTTGAACCCATACATCCCAAGCACAGTTTCCTTGACAGTTTACACAGTGATAAGCTGTACCATGCTCTTCCTTTTGTCCATATGTGTATGCAAACTCTTTTCTATACATATTTTCAACATAAGAGCTGTTTGGATAAGAAGACCTTGGATCTTCTACTATCAGAGCATTACTTTTTGCAAAAGCTTGAGAGGTACCCATAGTAGTTGCAGCACCTGTTACTGACATAACCTTTAAAAAATCCCTTCTTGATATTGCCATCACTTTACCTCCAGGTTATTTTCTATTTTATAAACAGCCACCACCACCACCAGCTTTAGGTGGAGTATATTCTCCAGATTCATCAGGTAAACCTGCTGCTTGCCATGCC
Organism: Hydrogenothermaceae bacterium; assembly: GCA_026418455.1. GTDB lineage: Bacteria > Aquificota > Aquificia > Aquificales > Hydrogenothermaceae > JAOABC01. Next base: position 104,264 of record JAOABH010000004.1, on the reverse strand, counting down.
TTCATACCACCGGCAAGATTCTGGGCATTATTGAATTTTTGTGCACATTTTTTAAATATCTCTGGATTTCCATCTGTAGATACAATTACAGTATATATATATGGGTTTATCCTTTGGAGAGCATCTTTTAAGTTTTCAGTATTCATCTTTGACTCATCACAGTTAGGAAAAGGTAAAGCTCCAGGTATTCTGGAGTCCTCATAACCGCCAACTTCATCAGATGAGGTTAGTTCTCTTACATCAACTATCTGAACTTTTAACTTCGGATTAGAAAGCTTTTTATACAGCTCCTCAGCTGTTATAGGAATATTCTTTTGAAGTTCAATCTGTTTTTTTCCTAAGATTAAAAGATAAACAGCTAATATAGCTATAACTACTATATATATAGATCTCTCTACTTTTGGACTCATCACTGATTACCTCCTTGTGTAGCAGAAACCTGGGATAACTTTTTCTCAAGCTCTCCAACCTGTTTATTCATTCCAACAGCAGATACTATTAAAATGATTATTGCTATCCAAAATAAAGCTCTCTCTACCATACTCATCTCACTTCACCTCTATTAATCATAGACTTCCTCAGAAACTTTCTTAGCTTCTATAAATCTCTGCCATCTTCCCATATAAATAAGATTAGCAGTGATAACGCCAACTATAAAGTAAGTTGCAGACATAACCATACTACCTATTGACAAAGTAGGATAAGCTGCCAAGAACGCTCCTGTTGTACATCCTCCACCTATCATAGCTCCTAATGCTAAGAACACCCCTGCAAAGAAAACTAAAACCATTCTAACTATTGGGAGAGGTGCAACAGCTTGTGCAAAAGCAGGAGGAACAGGATCAAATTTAAATTTACCGGATATTAAAGCAGCTAAAAATGCTCCTGGAAGAACACCGATAAGTAAACCGGCTCTATACATAGTACTTTCTGTGATTTTTGGAAGAACATTAGATAAAGGATGACCTAAACTATCAGCTATCCATCCAACTAAAGCAAGTAAAGCACCTGAAAAACCGAGATACTCACCTTGAGCTGTGACTGCAGCAATTATAGATCCTGCAGCTACTCCACCAACAGCCCAGTGCCACTCACCTTTTATAAGCTTTTCCGCAAAGCTACTATACTGTTGCTCTTGATAGAGCTTCTTTGCCGGATCTAAATAATCTGCCACTAAAGCAAGAATAATGAACAAAACACCCCAGGCTACAGCCAAAGGACCAAACGATATACCTAAAACTCCATAGAGAGTAAGATCCTTAGAGTGTCCAAGTATACCCGCTTCAACCAAAGATGGCTGAATTGCATTGTATGCCAGTATTCCAACAATCAAACCTAAAACGCCAGCTGCAGATATAAACTTACCTGCACCGACCCTTGCAACACATGTTCCAGGGCAGAAACCTGCAGAAGCCATTGCTATACCAAACATAACTCCACCGATAACATGAGCAATTCCCATATACGGCATTACTCTTGGGATAAGATTTGTACTTTCAGCTATACCAAAAATGGCTGCAACACCATAGATGATAGAAGCAGTTGCTATTCCTGTAAAAGCAAATTTCATTATTTTAAGGTCCCTCAATAAAAGCATACCTTCTACTCTCGAATATCTAATTGCTCCAACTTTAAACAGAACGAAACCAAAGAGGGCTCCCATTAAAATACCTTTAATTAAATATTCAGAATGTTCCATGATACTAACCTCCGTTGATTATATAAAGGAGGGTGGCAAAGCCACCAAGAAGATTTTCTTACTGCTCAAGAGGGAGAGATGAGTCGTTACCCCACTCATCCCAAGAACCAACATAAACCTTAGCTTTAGGATAACCTGCAAGTTTTAAAGCTGCATAAACAAATGAACCTCTTCCAAGACCTACGTGACAGTATGATATAACTGTTTTATCCGGAGTGATACCGGCTCTTTCAAGTTGTTTCTTAATCTGATCTACAGGTTTAAATAGAGGCTTATCTGCTTCTCCGTTAGGGTTTCCTGCAATCTTCTTCCACTCAAAGAATTTAGCTCCTGGAATGTGTCCACCTCTTGCAACCTGTATATGTTTTCCTGGGGCTTCAAGAGCATCAAGTAGAGTTTTCCCAGTATATTCCTCAAATCTTCTTGCATCGAGAATCACGTAATTAGGATCCTTAGAAGCTTTTAAAACTTCATCTTTTGTAGCAAGGATATCTTTTCTAACTTTTACAGTAAATTTTCCTGGAGCAGGTTTCTTAGCTGGACCAGTTTCTACTGGAAGTCCTTTTGCTTTCCAAGTAGCAAATCCACCATCTAACATCTGAACGTTGTCAACACCATATAGATAGAGGAAGAACCAAACACCGGATGCGTTTGGACCTTTACCATCGTCATAGGCAATTACATGTGAGTTATTACTAATTCCAAGTTCAGAGATGAATTTCTCAGCTGTCTTTTCACACATAGGAAGACCACCACACTTCTTAATATCATTTAAATAGTGTAGGTCGTGAGCAAAAGCATTAACTGAACCTGGAATATGTCCTTGAGCAAAAACCTTAGGATCATCACCATTGACAAATACGGCTTTACCAACAAGATCCTTTGCCTGATCTACAGAGATAAGTAGATCTGCTGCATTTGATGCGGAGACTGAGAGAAGTCCTGCCGCTGCGAGAGCTAAAATTTTCTTCATACTAAAACCTCCTTTAAGAATATTCACATATTAAAATATTACTATAAACATTAGGTTGTCAAACACTAACCAAACATATTCAATTTCATAACACCGTTATAATTAAAAGCAAATTCTATGCCAAATTTTAAAATTTTTTAAAATTCATTAACTGAATTTGATCGGAAAGTTAGCTAACATTAACTAATAAGAATATTCGAAAATTTATATATTTCAAAATGAAAACATATATTTCAAGATGAAAACACATTACACCTTATTACCAAGCAAGATACATAATATTAAGGTTAAGGTATAATAATGTTATGCAAAATATCAATAGATGAGGGCTAAATCAAATGGAAGATATTAAGAAAATTCCTATAGAAGAGGAAGTTAAAAGTGCTTATATAGATTATGCTATGTCAGTTATAGCCGGAAGAGCAATTCCGGATGTAAGAGATGGTCTAAAACCTGTCCAGAGGAGAATCCTCTTTTCCATGTATGAACTTGGATTACTTCCGGGAAAACCTTATAAAAAATCTGCAAGAATAGTAGGGGAGACTTTAGGTAAATTTCATCCCCACGGTGATACTTCTGTCTATGATGCACTTGTTAGATTAGCTCAGGACTTTACTATGAGATATCCCCTTATAGATGGACAGGGTAACTTCGGATCAGTAGATGGAGATCCTCCGGCCGCTATGAGGTACACTGAAGCCAGACTTACAAAACTTGCCGTTGAGATGCTTGAGGATATAGAGAAGAGCACAGTTGATATGATGCCAAACTTCGATGCATCTTTAGAGGAGCCAACAGTTCTTCCTTCAAAATTTCCAAACCTTATATGTAACGGAACTTCCGGCATAGCGGTAGGACTTGCAACAAGTATTCCCCCTCACAATTTCAAAGAAGTCGGTGAAGCTCTTAAATACCTTGCCCAGTTTCCAGATGCTACAGAGGAGGAGTTGTGTCAGTTTATAAAAGGTCCGGATTTTCCTACAGGGGGAATAATAACAACACCCCATGATGAGATAGTAAATATATATAAATCGTCAAGAGGTTCAATCACAGTAAAAGGAAAGGCAAGAATAGAAAAACTACCTGGAAACCGTCAGAGAATAGTTATATACGAGATACCATACCAGGTGAATAAAGTTGAACTTATAAAGAAGATAGCAGAGTTGGTTAGAACAGGTAAAGAAAAGGGAATATCTGATCTAAGAGACGAATCAGACAGGACAGGTATAAGGATAATAGTAGATTTAAAGAGGGATGCAAATCCGGAGAAAGTATTGAAAAAGCTGTATAAAAGCACACCTCTTGAAAAAAACATTCCTATAAACTTGACTGTTTTAGTTGATAAACAACCTAAGATATTGACTCTTAAAGGACTTTTATTAGAGTTTATAAAACACAGAATAGAAGTCATAACGAGAAGAACTCAGTTTGAATTAGACAAAGCACAGAGAAGATTACATATAGTAGAAGGATTACTTAAAGCATTATCTAATCCTGACAAAGTTATAACTATAATTAGATCATCAAAGGATACAAATCAAGCAAGAGAAGATCTATCTTCAGCGTTTGAGCTATCAAAAGCACAGGCAGATGCCATACTTGATATGAGACTTGCCAGATTCACTACTTTAGAAAGCGAAAAACTTAAAGAAGAGGCAAAGCAGCTTGAAAATGATATAAGAAAGTATCAGCTTATTCTATCAAGTGAAGATGAGAAAATAAAAGTCTTCATAGAAGAGATGGATTATATGCTTTCAAAGTATGGGGACGAGAGAAAAACCACAATATCAACAGAAAAGGAACTTACATTTAAAGAAGAGTTTTACTTTGGCATAACAAACTTTGGAAAAATAGCAAATATAAAGTATGATGAAAACAGTGAAGAGGATTATATCCAGAAAATAATAAACAGTTTTGCATCAAGACTTGAAGAGGGAGAGAAGATAATCTCTATACAGAAAGTTGAAGGTTCAAAACCTATAGTTTTCATAACAAAGTCAGGTAAAACCTTCTGGAGCCTGGTTATAGATCTGCCGAAAGGTGAGGACAAACTAGGCATAGACGAGGAGATTGTTGGATCAGCTTATCAAGGAGAAGGGAAAGAAAACAGAGTGTTTATACTCACAAAGAAAGGCGTTATAAAGAGAATGTTTGATGAAGAGATATTTTACAAATCTCAAGGACACACCATTATGCCACTTTCAGAGGATGATGAAGTTGTAACCGCTTTTGCAGACCAAGAAAATACATACATAGGAGTATATACGAAAAATGCTGATTTGCTCATATTTGAGAGAAATGAGGTCAGAGTAACGGGAGATAAAGCAAAAGGTGTTGAATCTATAGACCTTGATGAAACTGACGAAGTAGCCGGGTCTTTCCTACTAAACAGCGACAATTATTTCTTCGTTGTAACAGAAGAGGGATATATGAAGTTAGTGGCAAGAGATGAGATACCGGTAAAAAAGAGAGGGCAAAAGGGTCTTATGATAGTTAAACTTAACAGAGGTGACAGGTTAGCATCAGTTGCTCCTGTAAATCTTGGGGATACCGTGATTATCAACACATACAGTGGTAAACTGTTAAAACTTAAAGTAGATACTCAAACTTTCACTGTATCAAAAAGAACGGCAACCGGAGAGAAAAAGTTAAATTTTGATGCAGACAGAATCTCAAAAGTTTTGAAGGTTTAAGATGGCTGTAAGGATTTTACTTATACTTGGAATATTAATAGGTTTGTATGCAATATTTAACAACATTGGAGGTCTAAATCCAGCAGGTATAGATGACCCTATCCTTGCCTTTGGAAAGTTTCTCATAGCTCTCTTTCCAGTTATAGCAGGTATAGTTATCATATACGTAAGTTTTTCCGGACTTTTCTCAAAGAAGGAGAAAGATAATGAGACAACAGATAAGAAATCTTAAAAACTACCCTATGGAAGAGTTAAATAGAATAAAAGCTTCTCTAAAAGAAAAAGGTGTAAAGATATATGACTTTGGAACCGGAGATCCAAGGGAACCTACTCCTGACTTTATCAGAAAAGCACTTTTAGACTCCGTTCCTGTTGTAAGTCAGTATCCATCTGTTGCAGGAAGAAAAGACCTTAGAGATACTATATCAAGATACTTTGAGAGGAGATTTTCTGTAAAATTAAACCCTGACAGCCAGATAATACCATCTGCCGGATCAAAGGAAGCTATATTCCACTTTCCACTTGTGTTTATTGACCCAGAAAGTGATAAGAGGAGAGTAATATTTGGAACCCCTGCATATCCCGTTTATGAGAGAGGGACATTATACGCTGGAGGATTACCTACAGCCATAAAACTAAAAGAAGAGGATGGGTTTTTACTTAGATTAGATAAAGTTGAAAAATCTATTTTAGAAGAAACAAAGATAGTTTGGATAAACTATCCCCATAACCCTACAGGTGCCGTTGCAGATCCGGAGTATTTAAAGGATGTTGTAAATATATGTAAAGAATACAACATAATACTATGCTCTGATGAGTGTTATGTAGAGGTATACTTTGAAGATAAACCTCACTCTATACTGGAGTTTGGAATAGAGAATATAGTAGTTTTCCATTCTCTTTCAAAGAGAAGTGGAATGACAGGATACAGAAGTGGATTTATAGCCGGAGATGAAAAGATAGTATCAACCTACATAAAAGAGAGAGCAAACTTCGGAGTTGCATCTCCTGACTTTATACAGATAGCTGCAAAATCCGCATGGGAAGATGACACACATGTTGAAGAGAGAAACAGAATCTTTAAAGAGAAGAGAGACCTATTTATAGATTTCTTAGATAAAATAGGATTGGAATACTTATATCCAAAAGCAACATTTTATATATGGATTAAATCACCTACCAACATTCCAGCAAAAGATTATGTGAAGAAACTTCTTGAAAACGGAATAGTGGTGTCAATAGGAGAGAATTTCTGTAGCAGTCAAGAGATATCAGATGGAAGTTGTGAAAGTCAGTATTTTAGAATTGCGTTAGTGCCTACCATAGAAGAGTGTAAAGAAGCTATAAAAGTTTGGGAAAAAGTCCATAAGGAGTTAGGATGTTAAAGTTAATAACAGCATTTATACTATTTTTCATAGCTTATAAAATTTTTACGTTTATCACATCTATGTTTTTCAGGATACTGAATTTAATAATATTTGCTCTTCTTTTTTACCTACTGTTTGTTAAATATCCGGACTTTACTCAATCTCTATTACACCGTCTTGGTTTGTGATTATATACTCTTTCGAATTTGTGTATAATCTGTATTCAACCCACTTTTTCAGTAAGAAGTCCGGTGTATTTACCTGATAAGTGTAAGATATAACATTATCAAATCCTGATAGATACTCATCTTTGAATCTCTCAGGTTTTTCAGTTATCAAAACTCTGTATTTACAGTCTTCTTTATTAAAGAGATATAACTGTTTAAACACGGGATAGTCAGATATTAAATAACATCTATCATTGGCTACAACAAAAACAACAGGATATTCTGTAGATTTAAAACTATGAATAACAAACTGACTTTTCTCTGATTTTGATACAAGAGCAAAAAGTAGAAAGGTTAAGAAAGCTAACAAAATCTTACGGTTTAATCTTATGTTAAGAAGTAGAATTGTGATAAAGGAGATATAAAACAGAAAGATTATAAATAGAGAGGGTTTGAAACCTATAAAGTAAAACGGTAATTTTTCAAATATATAAACCACATCTAAAAAGATCATTCCAAAGCCATCCATAATCTTAACAAGGAAATCTATACTAAACCCTGTAAAAAGATTTAAAATAGCAAAAGTAAGATAAGGATACATAGGTAAAGTTGCTATAGGTGTTGACAGTATAGAGTTAAGAGAGACACTACCAAAGTGATACATAACAATCGGTCCAGTAAATAAAGTAGCTATAAAAGACACACCTAAAACAGATAGAACAACGTTTCTGTCTTTAAAAATATCAATAGCTATGATGATACTTAAAGCAGCTATAAACGAAAGTTGAAAAGATACAGAAAAGACAGATTCAGGAGAAAAAAGTAGATAAACAAAGCCAACGAAAAACAGAACATTTAAACTGTTAAACTTAAAATATTTTACCTTAGAGAGAGCGTATAACATTCCCACAATACAAGCCCTTACAACAGGAACTGTAAACCCAGTAAAGATAGCATAGAAAGGAAGGACAGCTAAGATTATGGCATACCTTAGATTTTGCTTAACAAAAAATAAAATAACCGTAAGACTGAATATAAGTATAGCCACATGTGATCCTGATATGGCAAGCATATGAGCCAGTCCAGACTCAACAAATCTCTGATAATCTTGGTTAGATATACTTTCCCTCTCTCCAAAGATAACCCCTAATCCTAAGTTATACGTTTGATCATTTAGAGCCTTATACCTATAGTTTTCGATGAGCCTATCTTTGAAAACCTTTATAATGAAAAGAGGGTTAGAAGAGTTATCAACCTCCAAAAAACCTCTCTTAGGATAAGCTTTTATCAAACCATCTTCACTTTTAATCTTACCTAAAAAGGCAACTCTTGATAGAATAAAAACATCTTCTCTGTCTGTATAGACCTTTATATCCCTGTTTATCAAAGTTTTAACATCTGAGTTTATAACATTACAGTCAAATGTAACTCTACTATCAAACTTATAAGGAACATCTAATGATACACACTCTACGAAAATAACCTCTTTATCTGTATCTATATCAGGCTTAAAAGTTATATAGATACCAATCAAGATAGAACCTACCAAGAGAGAAAGATAACCAAGATAATCTCTCAGTATAAAAGACAGTCCAAGAAATATAAGAGGTATAAGAAGGCTTATCTCAATGTTTATATATCTGTTTAAAACGATACCAAAAACAAGTCCAACAAAGATATATAACCAAGGATAGATCATCTTTTAACTATCTTGATTAAACCAGGTAGAACAGTTAAAACTATAATTCCATAAATAAAAAGGGTAAAATTATCTTTCACAAATGGTATATTACCAAAAAAGTAGCCGGCAAAGATAAAACCTGTTATCCACAATAAACCGCCCAACACATTGTAAAATAGATACTTTTCAACATCCATCTTTCCTACACCGGCAAAAAATGGCACAAAGGTTCTGAAAAAAGGTAAAAATCTTGATATGACTACCGCCTTACTTCCATACTTTGCAAAAAATTTTTCTGTTTCTTCTATGTACTTAGGATTTATCAGTCTCGTGTTTTCTAAAATTTTTCTCCCAAACTTTAGACCTATAAAGTAGTTTATTGTATTGCCAGTTATAGATGCCACTAACAGAGCCGGATACACTATCCTGACATCCAGTATATTAACAGCACAAAAACTACCTACAACAAAGAGTAGAGAGTCCCCTGGTAAAATAGGAGTTATGACAAATCCCGTTTCAGCAAAGATAATTAAAAAAAGTAGAAAGTAAATGAAACTACCATAACTTTGTGCTAAGGTAGATAGATATTTATCCAGATGTAATATAAAATCAACTATTTCCAACACAACACCTCTTTTTCAAAAATTATAACATCCCACTTGACCGGAAGTCAAAAATGTAGTATATTATTTATCTCATTTGGAGGGCCTGTAGCTCAGTTGGTTAGAGCAGACGGCTCATAACCGTCCGGCCGGGGGTTCGAGTCCCTCCAGGCCCACTTTCTAATGTAAAAGCGGAGAGAATATGGACAGCACAACAGTAAAGAACCTTTTAAAACTTCAGGAAATAGACCTGGAGATTCAATCTACAACAGAAAAACTACAAAGTCTACCAACAAAGATAGAAAATCTTGAAAAAAGCAAAGAAGAAGAAACCTACAAATTAGAGAATTTGAAACATAGAGTTAAAGAGCTTGAATTTGCAAAGAAAGAGAAAGAGTTAGATATTCAAGATTTACAAGAGAGAATAAAGAAAGTAGAAAAAGCCTTAGAAAAAGTAAAAACCAATGAAGAGTATAAAAACCTATTAAGAGAAAAAGCAAGAGCAGAAGAATCTATTATGGAAATAGAAGATGAGATAATAAACCTTATGGAAGAAATAGAAAATCTAAAAAATCAGATACCTCAGTTAGAGATTGAGATAAACAGAAAAGTCCAAGAAATTGACTACCAGATAAATCAGCTTCAAGAAGAAGAGAAAAACTTGCAACAGAGATTAGAACAGTTAAAATCTAATAGAGAAGAGTTAGTAAAAAATCTAAAACCTCAAGATTATCAGCAGTATGAGAACATAAAGAAGAGAGTCAAAAGTAAAGTTATAGCGATAGTTCAGGACTCTACGTGTAGCGGTTGTTATATGATAATACCTCCTAAAATCTTTTCAGAACTTCTGAAAACAGACAAGATGCTTACCTGTCCAAACTGTGGCAGATACCTATACTACGAAAATAGATGAGGTTTAGATGATAGGAATCATAGGTGGAAGTGGTTTATATAACATAGAAGGTATTAAAGTTTTAGAAGAGGTTAAGGTTGAAACACCTTTTGGAGAACCTTCTGACAGTTATATCGTTGCTGAATATAAAGATAAAAAAGTCATTTTTCTACCAAGACATGGAAGAGGTCATAAATTTCCACCTCACCTTATAAATTTTAGAGCTAATATATGGGGATTTAGAAAGTTAGGGGTAAATAGGATACTGTCTGTATCAGCCGTTGGTGGTATAAACCCCAATTTTAATCCCGGAGATTTTGTTATATCAGACAACTTCGTAGATTTTACAAAGTCAAGGATTCAGACTTTTTACGAAGGTATATACTCAAAGGATAGCGATACAAACTATCAGGATGAGGTTGAAGAGTATCTAAACACAAAAAGAGTGGTTCATATTGATGTTACTGAGCCTTTCTGTCCGATAATGAGAGAAAGTTTAATTAAAGCTTGTAGAGAAAATGGATCAAAATTCCATGAAAAAGGAGTATATGTTGCAACAGAAGGTCCAAGATTAGAGACAAAAGCAGAGATAAAGATGTTCTCAAACATGGGATTTGATATTGTAGGAATGACTCTTGTTCCGGAAGTTGTTTTAGCAAGAGAGTTAAAGATACATTTTGGTAGTATAAGTATAGTTACAAATCTTGCAGCCGGTATATCGGAAAACAGATTAACTTCTGATGAAGTTGTTGAGATGATGCATAAAAAGAATGAAGAGATAAAACAGGTTATACTTAAATTCTTAGATATTCTACCTGATAACTTTAACTGTCAATGTGAAGAGGTCTTAAAAGGGGCGGCTATTTAGCCACCTCTCTTAAACAGACTTCCAACTGTAAAAGCTTTTACTATTTCTGAAGCCATTTTAGCATCAACATCATTACTGTTTAAAAATCTCTCTAAATCTGTGTAATGGATCTCTCTGTCTGCTATTCTCTGTAAAATCCAAGATAAATCCGGAGACTCTACCTTTGAAGATATCTCCTGAAACTCTTTTTTTGCTGTTATCTCCTCTTCTTTCACTGCTTTTATTATATCCTGGGGATTTTCCATAGGTTTTGCTTTCGGAAGATTTACATCAATGCTGAAGCCTTTTTCAGATATCTCCTCTGCTATCCATCCAAAATGCTTCATCTGGTCTATTGCTTTCTGCTCTACCTCGTCACTGAGTATAGGGTTTTTATGGCGAAGCATGAATGATTGAAAGAGATGTTCAAGTATCTTCTGATACTGTTTCTGTAAAACTGTGTTTAAAAGTTGAACCACTTTTGCCATGTTTTCATCTATCTCTGATGAGCCATTTTTAACTATATTTTTAACATTTTCTTTCATCTTTTTAAAAATTACACTGTGTGCTGTTTCATCTTCAATTGCTCTCGTTAATATTTTCTTAGCGGACTCTTCAGTTATTTCATCTCTCTGTCTTTTATACTCTTGAATAGCCATAAGCTCTGCATCTATATCAAGTTGAATAAGATCCTCATAAGTTGGAGCATTTAGGAAAACTGCCGCCCTGTCAAATATTGCCGGTTTTCCTCCCAGTTCTACAACCTTATGGGCAAACATCCTAAGATGTTTCATTTCTTCTCTTGCTATCTCTTCAAGTTCATTTTCCGTTTCAGCATCACCTATGGTGTAAGCGTGGAAAAGATACTGAATTATAGCTGAATGTTCAAGAGTTATATTATAATTAAAGTACTGTATTATCTTTTCTCTCTCTAAATCTCTCATCTTAATCCTCCTGAAACCTCATTGTAATTTAAAATATCCATCTCATCACCTTTCATAGCAAGAGCATATATCTTATTCTTCGTAAGATATGAAACTATATCCTCCGGCATATAAAGAGTTGAAAATATAGGTATAAGTTTTTTATCCCTATACTCCGGAAAGTAATCCCAAAACTCTCCACTCTTCACAAACTCAACAAACTCCTTCGCATACTCAGGTCTTGGATTTGCTTTTGTCTCATTCAGAAGTATAACATCATCACACACAAGGATAAAATCAAACTCCCTTCTTTTGCCTCTATCTGCAAAATGTCTCTTTTTAATCCTTATACCGTCAAATATAACATCAACACAGCCAAAATATTTTTTTGCTATTGTTTCAATATTAGGTGCTACTATATCTTCAACCAAAGTTCCCAATCTCAGGACCATTTCTTCCCACTTTTTCCTATCTTCTCTTTTCTGCTGTTCAAACTTTCTATCCCATTCCTGTTGAGATTTCTTAAACTCTTCTTCCCGTTGCTGTTTTTCTCTTTCAAACTTTTCATTCCATTCTTGCTTTTCCCTCTCAAACTTCTCGTTCCATTCTTGCTTTTCTCTTTCAAATTTTGCATTCCACTCTTGCTTTTCTCTCTCAAACTTTTCATTCCATTCTTTTCTTTCTCTTTCAAATTTCTCGTTCCACTCCTGACGGTCTTTTTCTCTTTTTTCCTCAACCTCCTTCATACGTTTTTCCCACTCTTGACGGTCTTTTTCTCTTTGGATTTCAGATTCTTTTATACTTTTATAAAGTTCTCTAACTAATTCAAGAAGCTTATCTGCTGTTTCTTCGAGACTTTCCACTCTTTCTTCTATATAAGCCATTGTATACCTCCGGATTCCATTAACTCTTAAATATAAACAGTAGTATAAAATTTATCAACCTGTTTTTTTCTTTTCTCTCAACTTCTCTATATGAACCAATATCGCTGTTATTGCTGCTGGAGTTATTCCTTCTAACCTTGATGCCTGTCCTAATGTTAAAGGCTTTGCTTTTGAAAGTTTTTGAACTGCTTCCTTTGTAAGTCCTGCTACCTGTGAGTAATCAATATCAGCAGGTATCTTTATACTATCTAAGTACTTCATCTTTTCATTCAACTTTTTTTCTCTCTCAAAATACCCATCATACTTTACAAGAATCTCAACTTCATCTTTTACATACTCTTGAGTTGGAGTTGGAAATCCTTCTTCTGATAGTTTCTTTACATCTACCTCCGGCTTCTGTAAATAGTTAAAAATAGATACTCTCCTATCTCCTAACTTTACTGTTTCTTCTCTGTATCTATTGAGCCAGTAATTTATCTCTTTTTCTATATCTTTAACAAATTTATATTCATCTTCGGTTAAAGTACCTATTCTATAAGCTTTTTCATACAGTCTCAATATAGGGTTATCCTGTCTTATGTGAAGTCTATACTCTGACCGAGATGTAAACAGTCTATATGGTTCTATAACTCCTTTTGTTGTAAGGTCATCTATCATAACTCCAATATACCCTTCATCTCTATTAACTACAAAAGGTTCTTCTTTGCCGAGAGATTTCAATGCTGCATTTATTCCTGCTACTATTCCCTGTCCTGCTGCTTCTTCGTATCCCGTTGTGCCGTTGAAGTTTCCTGCATGGAAAAGTCCTTTAACTTTCTTAGTTTCAAGGGTCGGATAGAGTTCTGTCGGCATAACAATATCATACTCTATAGCATAGGCTGGTTTTAGTAAAACCACATTTTCCAAGCCAGGTATAGTCCTGTACATCTCCCACTGTATCTCTTCAGGAAGAGATGTACTCATCCCATTAGGATATATACTTATACCATCTCTCGTTTCTGGTTCAAGCCATATCGTATGTCTCTCTTTCCCCTCAAATTTAACTATTTTATCTTCTATGGAAGGGCAGTATCTTGGTCCTATTCCTGTGATTGCTCCACCGTAAAGTGCAGTTCTGTGTAGGTTATCCTTTATAATTTTGTGAGTTTTAGGTGTTGTATAAGTTATATAACATGGAACTTCATCTTCAAAGTTAAACCAGTAAGTTCCCTCTGGATGAGTCCAAAAAGAGAATTTAGGTGCAGGATTATCTCCCCTTGCCTCTTCAAGTCCGGAGAAATCTATGGTTCTTTTGTCCAATCTTGCCGGAGTTCCAGTTTTAAATCTCGCCATTTCAAATCCATGTTTCTTATAAAACTCTGGAAGTTTTGTTGCTGGTCTTTCCTCTATTCTTCCGGCAGAAAATCTCTTATCTCCTATATGTATAACACCGTTTAAAAATGTTCCCGTTGTTACGACTACAGCATCTGTTTTTATCTTTATTCCATTAGCTGTTATTACTCCCTCTACTTCGTTTGAATTTCTCTTTAAAACTATATCTATCACTTCATCTTCTATAACTGTTAAATTTTCTGTGTTATGAGTTTTATCTACCATATATTTTCTATATTCCTCTTTATCTGCCTGAGCTCGAGGTGATTGAACTGCCGGACCTTTTCTTGTGTTAAGCATCTTATACTGTATTCCAGTTTTGTCTATAGCTTTTCCCATCTCTCCACCTAAGGCATCAACCTCCCTAACAACTATACCTTTTGCAATTCCTCCTATCGCAGGATTACACGGCATAAGCCCTATCTTTTCTTTATCTAATGTAATTAATGCTGTTTTAACTCCCATTTTTGCAGATATTAAAGCTGCCTCTATACCTGCATGTCCACCACCAACAACAACAACTCCAAACTCTGTATCATAAACCATACACTTCACCTCTTCTTAGATTTGGATAGTATAATATAGATTAAAAATTATGATTTTTCAAAGAAAAAACACAGGTAAAAATATGGAAAACAGATTTTACTGGGATAGGGTAAATGAGGGGGACAACCCCCTATAACAGTTAAAGAAGCTGCTTTATTGCTTTATCTATTCTGTCTTCTAACTCTTCAACGGCTTTTTTGGCTTCCGGATATTTTGTCCCATCAAGGAGTAATGAAGGTTTTGTCCTGACTATATAGGTTTTATCATCTCCCTCATACTGATAAATTGTTATAACCAACGGAGATATAACCATAGCATTCGGGTCGTTTGTAAAGATTTTGTAAAGGGTTGTCATACTTGTAACTAAAAAGTTTTGAATATAATCAACTTTCAATTTTTTGTAATCTGGAAAGAGTTTTATGTTATTTGCCAACGGTGCTGCCGGGTCTGTGGTTGTAACAACAACAATCTGAGAGGCTTCAAGGTTGCCTTTCAAGGCAATCATCACATCACCCGGGTCTCCATCTACCTTATATATAACTAAACCTTTTCCTGAAGGAAAGATACTTTCTGACTTTGATTGAGCTGTTTGATTTTTTTGAGTTTCTTTTTTGGCTTTAGGTGATGCATCACTTCCCATTCCATAGGAAAGAGAAGATATCAAGGCAAGAGATAAAAGTCCAAATAAAGCTTTTTTCATAATAAAACAACCTCCGCTTTTTATAAAAATTATATCAAAACATCTAATTTAATGGAATATAAGCATATCCTTTGTTTTGCCAATCTACAAGAGCTATAAAAGCATTTTCTACAAGTTCAACAAACGGATAAAGAGTTTTTGGGTCTATCTTCCTTCCTTTCATACCTTGCTCGCACATAACAAACTTAATACCATAATTTTTTGAAAGATAGTTAAGTTTAGATTCTATCTCTTTTTGATTTTCAATTAACAGTTTATCATCTTTATATGGTGAGTTATTTATATCTTTTATAAAGAATTTGTAAGCATCTCCGTGTATAACTACCACTACTTTAAGCTCTTTAAGATTATTTTTATAGTATTCTGCTGAGTTGGCAACACCACTTAAAAGATACATCTTAAATCTGTTTATATCTCCAGTTGTGAGATTAATAACCGCCTTTGGGTTATCATCGGCTAATGAGAAAGAAAATATAAACAAAATCAAAAAGATAATCACTCTCATCTACATCACCTCCATCTACTGGAAATCCTCCAAATCTAAATCGTTATATATTTTATAAACATTTGGATCGTTAAATGTGTCATACATAACAAAGTTTTTATAAGGAGAGTTTTGGTTAATATATGCTTTTATCTGGTCTAAGGTTTTTCCATCATCTTTAAGTTTTTTCACAGTTTCTCTGGTGTAATTTAAATAATCGTATGTGAATTTTATAGCTGTAATATCCATAGGTTGATTATGTCCACCAAGAATGATTTTAGGGTTTAAATTTTCCATATCTTTAAGAATTTTTAGCCAGTTTTTAACAGAAGCACCTCTATCTCCCGCAAACGGAATCCTGTTTAGATAAACCAAATCTCCCACAAACAAAATATTCTCACCTTTGACAAGTACCACTATATCGTTGTCAGTGTGAGCTGGAGCCGTAGGGATAATTGATAAGTTGTACTCTCCTACTTTTAGGTCATAGGTTGATGTTATCTCTATATCAGCTGGTATTAGTTTAACATTCTTATAAATTCCCCCAAATCTTTGGTTTGATGCTTCAACTGCCATTTTAGCTTCCGGAGTTTTGTAGAACTCATTTAGTTTTTTATGGGCTATAACTGTTGAGCCGACTTCTTTAAAAGTAGAAGCACCATACCAGTGATCTGGATGGTAATGAGTTATAATCAGATACTTTACAGGAGCTTTTTTAATTTTTTGAAGTCCGGACAAAAACTCTTTTGAAAGTTCAGGTGTTGACAGACTATCTATAACTACCCAACCTTCCTTTGTAAGAATAGCGTAAGCGTTGGACATAAACCCTTTATTCTCAACAGACGGCATACCATCTACACCACGAACCATATACATATTCTTATAAAACTGTTTAATCTCCATAGAGAATGAGTAACCTACTAAAGCAAAAAATATAAAAAGGATTTTTAAAACCATACCTACCTACCTCTTAAAAAAGTAATAAAAGCCTTTCCCCCGGCTAAGGGGAAAGGTAGTGATCTTAGAATATAAGCTGTAATCCAACACCTATATAATCTCCGGCTTTATTTTTAGTTGCATCTGTTCCGGCATATGCAGAGTTGGCAGAACCATCTTGATTAACATAATGAAGATTAAACTTCAGATTATTCTGTTTTATATACCAGCTTAAGCCAATATCTGTAACCTTATACTTTCCATTTCCATTTAGACTTGTAGCATCTCCTTTCCACTCTGCATATGTTATGGCTGGCTCAAGTACTGTTTTATTAGGGAGAGTGAAATTATATCCTGCTCTTACATGCCATACTTTATCCTTATAATCAAGTTTTGAAACATCAAAATTTCTCTTAAGTTCATCATATTCAAAATTAAAGTTAAAATCTTTATAGTTAGCAAGTATATCTATACCTAACAGCTGATTGTTTTTAAATTGAATTTTTGGTACATTTGCATTTAAATATGTACTCCATACAGATGGTGCTAAAGGAAAACTATTTGTATCTTGTCCTCTACCTTGATATGCATAATTAAATGCTACTGTTACACCATTTCTCTTTCCAAAGTAGTTAACTTTATATCCTAATCCATACTTTTTCATCTCCGGGTCACCATAAGATACTGCCACCCTTGCTGTATAAAGTAAGTTATCACCTCCGGATCCGCTGTTAAATTTATCAGTATTAAAAATCCCAAAATTATAATTTAATCCGAGCTTAGTTTTATCATCATTGTAAAGACCACCTATATTTATTCCAGTTTCACGACCAGGTCCAGTTCCAACTATATGCTGCCTTGGATAAAAGTTTGTTAAAGCTTTTTCAAAAGAATTTACCTCAAATCCAGCTGTAATACTTTCTCTACCAACCTGCGGTCTAAAATACCCAACAGTAATATTTACCCATTTTGGATTAAGAGTATATGTGAAATATGCATCCCAGAGATAGAATTGTGTATTACCGGAGTTTGCTCCCACTAACCCTATATTATTATTTTTAGCTAAACCCGTATGTGGATCCAATCCTACGTTATCATATGCGAACCAAACTCTCCAAGATAGATCTTCATTAATCTTTCCCTGAAATCCTACCCTTGACCTTCTCAAAAAGAAATCCGTTCTGTTATCGTATTTTGTTCCTTTTTCAACCCTATCCATAGTATAAACAGCCCAGAGCTGGTTCATGAAGAATATCTCCAGCTCTTTTCCATCTCCAAAGTAAAACTTTGGTGCAGCATTTACCACAGATGGTAATAAAGCTGCTGCTGACAGTCCTAAAACTGCGGTTTTGAACAACTTCTTCATCTTAGATAACCTCCTAAAAGTAGTTATTTAACAACTGTATCTATAACTTTTTTTAGTTCCTTATCTAACTGTTTGAGGGCTTTTATGGCGTCTGCATCAGGATTTCCCATATACTTTATAGCTGTGCTGGGCTTATATGTTCCTACAACCATTTTCCCATCTTTCTCATACACATAAACTCTCAAAGGAAACTGCGATAAAAGCTGTGGATTATGTTTAAGAACTTTAGAACATTCCGAAAGCTTACACACCATGTAGAGAGTCATATTTTTCCAAAAATCTTTAACACCTTGCTCTTGGACTCCTTTCGTGATATGAGAAACATGGACTATCTTAAAGTTTGCATTTTCAAGCTCGGTTTTTAAGAGTAAATCTAACTCCTCAAATGTCAGATTTACAGACCTTTCGTAGATATCCGGCATCTCTTCATCTTCATCATCTACTACAGTAACAGCAGAAGATAGAGATTCTAAGAAAGAAGGTTTGTTTTCTTTTGGTTGGTTCTTACTACTTTCTCTGGAAATTTTTATCTTCTTCTGTTGTTCAGGTTCATCATATCCGGTTCCCAAGTAATCTCCTGTTTGGAAAGAGATATCTTTAACTGTACCACCACAGGAAGATATCAAAACTGTAGCTATTATTCCCAAAGAAAGTTTTTTCATGTTTTCATCTCCATCTAACATTTTCCATCTGTCACAGGACAGCCACAGGCATAATCTAAAACTTTAACATTGGATTTTTGAGGTGGATTCACAACCTTAACTCTCTTTATGTAGTCCATTGTAATATCATAGACAGCTCTCAATTTTTTAACATTTTTACCAGCCCTGTGCATATTTCCGCCCCAAGCTGCCACTACATAAGTCCTGTTTGGATCAAGGTCTTTTCCGTTTACTTTGATATTAGAAAGTCTCTTACCAGGTTCCCCATTTATCTTTATCTCATAATCAATTCCAAGGGTTCTACTCATGTCTCCGCCTTGTTGGTACAGTGGATTTGAGTTAAACACGTTATCGGCAATATCCTCAAGTATATTCTTTATCTGGGTTCCGGTCATCTCAAATTTATAGACATCTGGATATGTTATAGCTGTCATACTGTAAACATCATCAACCGTTATATTATCTCCTGGAAGTAGTGTGGTTCCCCATCTGTATCCTGGGTTGAAAACTATTTCACAGTCTGCTTCTTCCTTTATAGCATCCATTATAACTCTATCAAATGTTGAGTAGAATGTGTCTCTCTTGTAAAGGGTTGTCTGTGTTTTTCCTATCACTTCTGAAAGCTGTTTTTCGTATGGTTTATAAAGTTCATTTACAAGATTTTCTACTTCTCTGTCAGGTTTTATAAAGTTAGAAGCTACTGGATAAAGTTTAAATGCAAAGTTCGTTATCTTCTTGTTTTTAACTTCTAAATCAAGCCTTCCAAGATACTTTCCGTGGGATCCAGCTATAACTATAATCGTGTTATTAATGATTATAGGTTTTGGTGCAGGGTCGTGAGTATGGCCGGATAGTATAACATCTATACCTTTTACCATCTTTGCCACAGCCTGATCAACAGTAAAACCATCATGGGATAGTAAAACAACCACATCAGCTCCCTTACTTCTGACTTCATCAACAAATTTTTGAAGTCTCTCTGTCTGTATTCCAAAAGTCCAACCTTCTGTAAACTCTCTCGGGTTTGCTATAGGTGTGTAAGGGAATGAGTTTCCAATAACTGCAACCTTCACACCACCAACTTCTCTTATTGTGTATGGTTTAAATATAAGCTCACCCCACATATCATCTGCCACATTTTGAGATATAAATTCAGCTTTAAGGTGGTTGTTTATAAGTTCCAAAACCCTGTCTTTTCCGAAGGTGTACTCCCAGTGCCCCACCATAATATCAATTCCAAGGGCATTTTGAGCTTCTACTATAGCTTGACCTTTTGTAAAAAGTCCTACTGCTGTTCCTTGCCATGTATCTCCTGAATCCATAAATAAGACTTTATCGTTTCCTCTTTCAGCTTTAATCTGGTTTACCAATGTTTTTATATAGGCAACACCACCCATCTTTCCGTATTTTTTTGCAAGCTCCTCAAAGGCAATGTAGGTGTCAAAATAAGCCCTCATCGTATTTGGCTTTATACCGTAGTATTTCATAAATGTATTTCCACATAGAAATCCCGGAGTCCCAACCAACTCTCTTGCAGATATAAGGGTAGATGGCTCTCTCCAGTATAGAGGTTTTAGATGGGCGTGTAAATCACATATATGTAAAAGTGTAACATTACCGACAGGTTTAAATTCAAACAGTTTCTCCGGATTCATATCATTTAACTTTGCAAAAACATCTTCTGCTGTAAGCGATAAACCTGCTATTGCAGCAAGATGAAAAAGCTCTCTTCTACTTATATTCATCTCAGCCTCCTACCTGACTAATCCAGGTGCTTCTATGGTTGCTCCATTGGCAAGTGAAGTCACATAGAGTTCAAGTGCAACCATCTCTTTGGAACCCAAAGGTAAAACCTTCATACCAGCCTGAGACATACACTGCTGAAATCTCTGTTCTATCGTCACTACTCTACTTTGAGTCATCCTGTAGCCAGGCCAATGGGCTGCTGCCGTAGTTCCTTTTATTCCGTTATATTCAAAGCCAAGAGGTGCCAACCTTTGCATCCTTAAAACGAAACCAGCCGCATTTTCATGACAACTAGAACAAGCAAGATTTCTCTTGCCTCTCTTTAACTCAAAAACATACTTTCCGTAGTTATAGTAATCTTTAACAACAGGATTTGAAGATGTGTCCACATTTACCTTCTCACCACTTGCTATATACTTTAGATAGGTAAGTAATGCCGTATTCTCTTGGCTTTTTAACTCGAAGGGTTTCTCTACTCCTTGATTTAACTTTTGACACATCTGTATTCTCTGCTGCAGTGATATAACTGCATTAACTTTTGGTTCGTATTTAGGATAAGTTCCAACAACCTTTTTTAACTTTTCTTCACTATGACATGAAGCACAGGATTTGTTTGACGTTCCCATAGGCTTATTAAATAAAGCTCCACCTACTTCCTGTGCAAAAACTTCTCCCGGGTTTATTCCTGATTGGTACAGTTTTAAATCTTCTTCTGATATTGCCTGTCCTGCATCCTCGGCTGAGATAACTTTTGACGAGACAATCAAAGAGCCAGCTGCAAAAAGACAGAATAACACCTTCCTATTTTTTAACATAGCTACCCTCCTAAAAGGAAAATTTTAGATAACCCCCTGATTAACAGGGGGGATTTATATTTATACCTTTATATCAACTACTTTCTCAGTTACATCTCCTTTGTTATCTTTCCATACAATCTTTAAAGGAGCAGACTTCGTAGCTTTAATGTAAAAAGATATAAATGGATTTGCACTTACAGAACCTGACACTTCCATCCATGTTATCTTTTCATCACCATAGAAAACTTCAACAGATGTAATATGTTCAGCAGCTATATACTTACCACTTTCTTTGTCTTTCACAAGACCTGTTTCCATTGGATGCATAATAACTGTATCAACTCTCACCAAATCATCCTTCTTATACTCTTTTGGATTTATTTTTATCATTGCATTTTTTGGCATCTCTATTCCTCCTGATTTTAAATTTTAAATTATCCGCAACCACCAATTGTAACTTTAACAGGCTTTTGAGCCTTTATAAAGCTTCCATCTGCAAGTTCTGCTATAGCTACCACATTCATAGTTTCAGCAAGTCTTATTCTTGTTGATATGTAGGCTTTTCCATTAGCAGGAGTAAAATACACACTCAATGTTCTCGTATTATGGTTTTTGTCAGTAAGAATATGTATAGCTTTAACCTGTTCAATAGGAAGTTCCACTTCGGCAGTTATAGGAACTACCGCTCCATTCTCTGCTATCTCCGGAGCTACTAACTTAACTTTATCAGAATCGGAGACAGGTTTACCCTTTGTGATCTCCTTTAAAGCTTCTTCGTAAGGCTTCTTTGGTGGCGGATTATCTACAAGCTCTGCAGCATTTGAAGGAAACAGAACAGAACCACCCAATGTTAAACCGGCAGTTGCAAAAGCCGTTGTTTTTAAAAATGATCTTCTGTCCATAAATACAAACCTCCTATTTCATAAAGTATTCTGTCATATTCATCTCTTTATAGGCACCGGAGTAAAAATATTCCAATATTTTAACAAAATCTTTCTCTTCCCAGGCACCAAATACTGATTTTATAAGCCTACCGTTTGGTTCTACAAAATAGAACATTGGAGTTCCTGTAAATCCATACTTCTTACGGACTTCTACTCCTTCTTTACTACACTTTCTAAGTTTAACCGGGACAAAGTTTTTATTAAGAGTATCTTCTACCCTCTTACTATCAAACACCTTAAAATCCATAATATCACAGTAGTGACAAGATGGAGAATAGATATAGATAAACACTATCTTATTCTCTTTTTTTGCCTTGTCAAAAGCTTGATAGTAATCAACCCAGTTTATCTCTGCTTTAGCAATACCTATCAATACAAGCAACAGAAATAAAGCCTTTCTCACTTCTCACTCCTGAGTTAATAAAAATGCCGTTAACTCACAAACTTCTTGTGCTGTAAGCTGTCCGGTAGTGACCTGAACTGTCATAATTTGGTAGTAAGGAATATTTTCTAACTCTTTTGGCAATAAAACTCTACCATCAGCTATCTTCTGGTATAACCAATCTATAGTTTTAGGATTTCCTCTATAATCTGGGGCTTTAAAAAGGCCATTTTTATAACCTACCAAACTTGGCCCTACATTTCCACAACCTTTTGTTCCTGCTGCACAGTGACAAGCTACACAGTTTCCTTTACTTACTTCGTTAAAGATTTTCTGTCCTTTTTCAGCTAACTTCTTAACACTTTCTTTATCGGATAAATTACAAGAAGACGGGTCTATGGCATATAACCTTGACTCCGGAGGAACGTCTTTGAGCATTATCTCTTTTGCAGATGGATTTTCTACACCAGCTTCTTGAAGTGTTAAAGCAAATGTAGACACAGAAACTGCCATCAAGCTACCAGCTAAAACTATTCTTTTCATTATATTCATGCTACCCTCCTATTAAATTTTCTTAAAAATATATAAGCAATTTTCATGCCAAAGGAGGATAGCACAGAAATACAGTAGGACTAACGGTAAAGTATAAAAAGCTGTCCCAAAAGGGACAGAGAAGTTGTTCCAAAAAGAACATATTAACCAAATAAGTCTCTCCATAATCCTCTTGCCCATTCGTTGTATCTCTTAACTGTGGATTTTCTTCTTACGTTATCTTCTCTGTGGATAGGAATAATCTTTCCTGTAGCCTTATCTATTTTAAAACTTGTCTCTGACATAATTGCCTCTTCATCACTTACCATAGAGTAACACAGGACCATAAGAAGCTCATCTTTTGCCTTTTTACCGGTTAGTTTTTCTGTTATGTTATTCGCCACTATTTTACCCTGCATATGAGCTCCAAACCCAGATTTTGGAAGGAAACTTCTGGCAGAATCACCTATCACATAAACATCTTTTACCTTGGATTCAAAAGTAAAAGTTTCCACCTCAACCCATCTCTGACCACTTTCCAAGAGACCTATTTTTTCAATTAGTCTGGAGGCTTTCATAGGTGGTATAACATTAGCCAAGTCAAATTTAAAATCTCCATTTGTTGTTTTAACTACTTTCTTCTCAGCATCTATTCCTTTTACATACGTTCCCGTTACATATTCTGCATATCCTTTGTATAGATCATAATATGCATTCATAAACCCTTCAGAGTTTATTACAGGTCTCTCATTAGCATCTATAAAGTAGAGTTTTGCTTTTATGTTTCTCTTTTTAATATAGTTAAGTAAAACTGCTGCTCTCTCATAAGGTGCAGGAGGACATCTATAAGGATATGCAGGAACAGTCATAACTATATCTCCACCTTCAAATTCATCTATAAGTTTTTTCAGATAAAGGTGTTCTCCTCCTGGTTTAAATGCTGGAGGGTTGGCTATAAAGAAAGGTTTTTCCTCTTCTTTTACATCATAGGATATACCCGGAGAAAGTATCAGAAAGTCATAAGAGATTTTAAAATTCGGTGTTATAACAATCTTCTTATCTAAATCTATATCTTGGACTCTGTCATTTATAACTTCAACACCATACTTTACAGTTAAATTGTTATAGGGAAAACATAAATTGGAAAATTCATAAAAATCACCTAAATAGTGATTGCTCATAGGACAGGAAACAAAGAAGGGATTTTTCTCAATAAGAATTACGGAGGTTTCCGGATTCTGTTTCTTTACATACTTAGCTGCAGTAATACCCCCATAACCACCACCGACTATCACAATCTTAGCTTTCTTATCGGACCTAAAATCTTTGTAATCAGAAACTGCTCCTACAGAAACATCAAGCATCCCAGAAGCAGCAACAGATGCAGCAGCAATAAAGAGATCTCTCCTGTTAACATTTAATCTGTTCTTTGACATGTTTTCCTACCTCCATAACAACCGTTTTATCTAACTCTTCTTTTGCTTTTTCTAATGAGCCAAACTGCTCTATCATATCTGATTTATAAAGGTCAAAAAACTCATTAAATTGATCTTTCCCTAAAATACCAACAGCATAAAGATTGCCATTCTCTTCTTGCAAAACGACAGCAGCTAGAGGAAATTCAGCAGGACCTTCTAATACTGTACCCCCATTTGTAGGATCAAAAACTGAGATATGGGCACAACACTGTATAACTCCAGATTTTCCAGTAGTTTCGGACTTTTCTGTTGGAGAGTAATAATTAAGAAGAGAGAAATCTTTTGTAGGATAACTCCATTGATGGGGACATATAGCAGAGTATGCAACTATACTTTTCTTTGACCCTATACCACCTGCAAATTTATAAGATTTTCCATCTTTAAGTTTAACTTCAACAGGTTTAACTTCATGTCCCGTATTTATTATATAGCAAGGAGTTGATTTAAAAGGATAGAAAAAAAGAAATGCTGTATAAGGCTGAATATCTGACTCTTTTAATGGGGTTCCATCTTCTTTTACAAGTAATGTTTTTTTATAAACCTTATAACTTCCTTTATCAGAATCGGATGCCAAGACATCCTCAAAATTTATAAGGTTGAACATCGTCCCAACTGCAAACATAGAGCAACTCTTTATCACATCTCTTCTATTCATCACTTCACCTCCTATAAAAATAAAAAAGGGGGAATTACATCCCCCTTTAATTTTATCACAAATGTGTCTACGTTAGTAAGTATATACTATCCCTTTCCCCAAGTGTCTGCAACTATATTGTCATACCAGACTTGAGCGTACACTGCTTCTTTAACTCTAATTCCTTCATCTTCTCCTGCAGGACTGACTCCTCCTGAACCTTTAACAGCATCAAAGCCTTTATCACTTACCCTTACCACATGGGCAACAGATATACCATACTCTGGAGATACTAAACTGTAACATGTGTTAACCATAGTTATATCGTCTATCTTTTGACCATTTATAGAAGCTACAATTGCGTTAGCTGCAACTTTTGCTTCAGAGTTTGCAGAATATCCAGACTTAGGAAGTGGTCCTGCTATACAAGAGTCACCTATTACATAGACATCCTTTGCCTTTGTAGATTCAAAGGTTTTAGCGACAACAGGAGCCCATCCTTTATCATCTGCAAGACCAGACTTCAACACAAGATCAGCTGCTTTTTGATGAGGTATGAAGTTTAAAACATTAGCCTTAATCTTTTCACCGGAAGATGTTTCCACTGTTTTGGTCTTAGGATCTATTTTTACAACCTTTCCACCTAAATCAGCCTGAACCCATTCAATCATTCCAGGATAAAGCTTATTCCATCCTTCCATAAACAGCTTTTGTTTAGCAAACTCATTTTTTGCATCTAATATTATTATCTTTGATTTAGGTTTGTTATTCTTTAAATACCAAGCTATCAAAGAAGCTCTCTCATAAGGACCAGGAGGACATCTGAATGGGTTTGGTGGAGCTACCATAACAACCACGCCACCATCAGGCATAGCTTCAAGCTGTTTTCTGAGTATAACAGTCTGCTCTCCGGCTTTCCAAGCATGAGGAATATCGTTTACCATATCTGGGCTTGCACCTTCTACAGCACCAAAATTAAAGCTTATACCAGGTGATAGAACTAACTTATCATAAGAAACAACTTTTCCATCATCTAGTTTAACTTTCTTAGCTGCTGTGTCTATCTCTGCGACATATTTGTGGATAACATTTACACCATACTTACCTTTTAAGATAGAGTAATCAAATGTAATCTCCTCTAACTTTTTAAATCCACCTATAACAGTGTTACTAAATGGACATGTAACAAACTTTTCATTTGGTTCTATTAAAGTAACAGCTATATCTTTGTCAGCCCTTCTTATATACTTTGCAACAGTAGCACCACCAAATCCGCCACCAACTACTACAACATGAGCTTTTCCTTTAACCTGACTTTCGGATGGCATAGAGGACATTGCCATGGCTTTATCTAATCCAATTAGAGACCCTGCCCCTGCTAACCCTGTTAGTTTAAGTAGATCCCTTCTAGAAATTCTCATATTACCAACCTCCTACCTTTTATTTTAAAGAAGAAATATACTTAGCTATTTCAGCGATCTCTTCATCAGAATAGCCTTTTGCTATTCTGTTCATAATTGTGCCTTTTTTCTTATCTTCTTTGTAAGCTTTTAGATCCATCTCTATAACTTTTGCTGGTTTTCCAGCTATAGAGTAGCCGTTTTTATTAGCCGTTTTACCTTCAGAACCATGACAACCAAAACAGGTAGTTGCCATTACCTCTGCTGCTTTTGGAGAGACTTCTGCGTTAGCAGGGAATGTAAATATGCCTACCATCCCAACTGCTAACCCTAAGGTTAGTAGCTTTTTCATGATTATACCTCCTATGGATTTATTTTGTAAAAACTATTTTGATACTAATTTTTTTCTTTGTCAAATACATATTATTTAGATAAATATAAAAATATATGAATAAAACTAAAATATAAAAACCGATATAAAAATAAAAAACCTGCCATATAAGGCAGGTAAAAAAGAGGTTTTACTACAAAGAAACCCGGCCAAAAAGACCGGGGAAATTAAGACCATTAATATCTGTAAGTAAGTTGTAACCAGTATTTTGTTACATCTTTTACTGGAGAAGCTAGCCCACCAGTTGCTGTATTTAAAGATATACTCTTATCTGCATTGTAGAATGCAGCTTTAGCAAGGAAAGACAATCTCTTTGTTAGTGATTTTGTATACTGTAGGTCTATCTCATTACCGTATTTGTCTCCCACACCTGGTTGAGACTTTTTAGCTGAAAAGTCGTAATAGATAAAATCAAAGTTTCCATAATCTTTATGATTGTAGCTTAAAGTAACATGCCACGCTTGTAAACCGTAATAGAATCCGTTAGCTGTTCCGGCTGCGAGAACGTCTGCCCATCCTTCAAATCCGTGGTAAGTAGTCAGAGGAGTAGAAAATCCTCTCTTTATTACACCACCGGATGTTTTGTATTCACTAAATTCGTAGTATCCCACTCTTCCGGATAATCCACCAGAAGATGCTCCCACATAAATCCTCCAAAAGTCTCCATCAACTTTTGGCTTTGTAGTCAGGTATTTATTTTGATGGGGATCAGTTTGGGTTGCGTACTCAGCTAAGTAGTTGAAAGAGAAAGCATCAGAAACTTTTATATTTCCTCTGGCATTTATACCGTAAGTACTACTTGCATCAGTTATAAGATATGCATAGCCTGTAAGTTTAAGCATAGGTGCCACAGTGTAAGTTCCATGTATCACCCAAGGAGCTTTATCAAGAGACCAATTTAAACTGGATGTTCCAGTGAAATTCACACCAGTAGCATTTGGAGCAATAAGCCCATCTTGAGCCCACCATTTTCTCTCATAAACCATAGCTATTAGTAGATCCAAGTTTGGTATCTCCTTAGTGTGGATACCAACAACTCCAAATGTCTGTGGAGTTTGTCTCCAGTTAGCATCAGATATAAATCTTTGGTCGTCAAGGTTAACTCTTGTTCTACCAAATAAGAAAGTTGTTTTCCCCCATGTGTAAGATATTTTTGCTTCAGTTAATCTTGTTACTGATGGGTCTGCTATAAAAGGATACTTACACTCAACAGATCCAGGACAACTATTTCCATATGTTCTTTTATTATCTATGAAATCAGAAGCATCGTTTAACTCAATATAACCCTTTAAACCATTAACTTGGAATATCTTATCAATATGAGCTCCCAATCTGATTCTTGTTGTAAGAGCTGTAGCATCTTCTGTGGCTCCAGGTGTTGCATTTTTACTTGTCCAGTCAAATCTTGGTCTTATCTCTAACTCTGGTTTTACCTCACCGATGAATGTAGCTATCTCGGCTTTGACCTGATCAACAGCACCAAAACCAACAACCGCAAACAAACCTGCTGCCGCTAATGACTTCTTCATACCATCAACCTCCTTTAAATTTTTAACCCGGGCGCCTTCGGGTTTATTAAAATTCGTTAAAGAGTATAAAAAAAATTTTTTCTGTTGTCAAATATATATTGTGTTTCTAATATCAATCATATACTTATATATATTTAATACATCATATCATAATAAACCATAGTTTTTCATCTTGGTTCTAAGCTGTTTTCTACTTATTCCCAATCTCTCCGCTGTCCTTGTTTGATTAAAATTTTCCTCTTGAAGAATTTTAAGTATTATATTTTTTTCTATCTCAAATAGATTTAACTTTTCTTTTGATTTCACATCCAGATTAAAAGGTTTAAAGTTTTCATCATTTTGCTGCTCTCTTAATCTCTTTGGTAGATGTTCCGGCTTTATAAACTCAGATTGGCATAAAACAACAGCTCTCTCTATAACATTTTCAAGCTGCCTTACATTCCCTGGCCAGTTATAGTTCATAAGTATATCCATAGCATCATCATCTATTCCAATGATGTTTTTATCATTGAGAATACTAAACTTTTCCAAAAATTTTTTAGCAAGAAGCGGTATGTCTTCCTTTCTCTCTCTCAAAGGAGGAAGTTTTATATGGATAACATTTATCCTGTAAAACAGGTCTTCTCTAAACTCCTTATTTTCAACCATCTTTTCAAGATTCCTATTTGTTGCAGATATAACTCTACATCTCATAGGTATAGGACTTTTCCCTCCTATTCTGTAAAATTCTCTTTCTTGAAGAACTCTGAGAAGTTTTGCCTGCATATAGAGAGGCATTTCTCCTATCTCATCAAGAAAGAGAGTGCCTTCTCCGGCAAGCTCTATTTTACCTATCTCTCTCTGGTTTGCTCCTGTATAGGATCCTTTCTCATGTCCAAAGAATTCGTTTTCAAATAGATCAGAAGGTATAGCAGAGCAGTTTACAGCGATAAATGGATCATCTCTCCTCCTTGAAAGCTTATGTATAGCCTTTGCTACAAGCTCTTTTCCTGTTCCACTTTCCCCCTCTATGAGAATAGAAGACTCACTTTTACTTACTATGGTTATCTCGTTAAATATCTCCTGCATCTTTTTACTTTTTCCAACTATCCCTTCAAACTCCTCAACTTCTATTACGTTGTTTGTTTTATCAATAAAAAACTGGATAATCTTTATAAGGTTATCTGTATCTATAGGCTTTGGTATATAGTGGTTTGCCCCCTCTTTTATTGCCTCAACTGCTCCATTTATTGACCCGTAAGCCGTAATTATTATATACGGCGTTGTCTTATCTATCTTTCTAAACTCCTTTAATATCTCTGAACCTGTTCCATCTTCAAGTCTGTAATCACTTAGTATAAGTCCATAATTTTGAGTTTTTATTTTTAAAATAGCTTCCCTTTTTGAAGAAGCTGTATCAACTTCAAAACCTTCTTTCTCAAGGACAGTTTTGATAATCTTTAAAATGCTCTCCTCATCATCAATTAACAGTATTCTCATATTTATCACCTCACCGGAATTTCTATAATAAATTTGGTATATTGACCATACTCACTTTCAACTGTTATATTTCCCCCATGAGCGTGGATTATTTTGTAAACTATAGAAAGTCCAAGACCTGTTCCCCTCTGTTTAGTTGTAAAAAATGGCTTAAATATACTCTCTAAATTCTCTCTCTTTATCCCTATACCGTTATCTTCAACTTCTAATCTCACATAATCATTATCTTTTTTTATTTTATAGGTTTTTATAGTTATCTTATCTATCTGATTTGTCCCCTTTTCCTTTATAGCATCTATTGAGTTTATAACAAGGTTAAAAATAACCTGCTTTATGAGATTAGGGTCATGTTTAACAGATTTTAAATTACTATCCAACACCAGAGATAACATAATATCCTCATCTTCACAGTCATATTTAAGAAGTTCAACAGATTCAAGAATAGTCTGATTTATATCCTTATCCTCAAATTTCGGGTCTAAAAGTTTTGAGAAGTTCAAGAAAGATATAGTTATCTCGTTCAGTCTATTGGCTTCATCTTTTATAACTCTACCAAAATCTTTTATAGTTTTATCATCTGTATTCTGTTTTATATAACTTGCTGCGTTTGATATTGAGTAAAGAGCGTTTTTTATCTCATGAGCAAGTCTTGCACTCATTTCACCCATTGCAGCCATACAACTGAGAGTTTCCCTCTCTTTGTGAGCCTCTTCAAGTTTCTTTATAAAGTCATTTAACGATGCGACCATTATAATAAAACTGTAAGAGAGCTGATGTATCTCATCTCCGGAGTTCTCTTTAAAGATTTTACAGTTTATACAGACTTTTGAAGCTTTCTCAGCCATAGGAAGTATAGTGTTATAAGGATTCTCTGAAAACATCCAACAATCTTCTGTTATATTTTCTATACATCTGTGTGGTTTTGATTTTTGATTTATATACTGGGTTTTTGGATTAAAACCTTCTGATAGAAGATTCAATATTCTCTCTCTAAGAGTTAAAAGTGGAGAAACAAGGATAGAAGATATAAAAAATGTTCCCAAAAAGGAAGCCACTATTATAAAACTAACAACAAAAAGCAATGGCGTTATAACTTTTCTTATATCCTTAATTACCTCTTCTTCCAATATTTCTTGATTGTAAAAAACTATCACTTTACCGACAGTAAAGTTATCAACTTTCAAGGTAAATAAAAATTGGTTTAAACTCTTTGCCAAATCTGAAAAATCCGGATTTTTTAAACCTAAGTATCTAAAATCTGTCCCTCCAACCACTTTACCCTCTTCATCAATAACAAAAACATCCTTTACAGATTTTATCTTTCTTAAAAAATTTACGAGTTCATCTATCTTTTCAAGATTAGATGTTATGACACTTTCCTTATAACTTTCTGATAGATTTATCACATTTTCTTTTAGAGCATTCTCTTTTTCCTGAAATAACTTCTCATTAAAGTTATAAGCAGTTATAGAGATAGAGAGAACCAAAATTATCAAAATATAAAGAGATGTAAGAGTAGATGTTTTTATCTTAATAGATAGATTTCCTAACTTCTTCATCTTACAAATGGGAAAAGTTGCAGTATCTGCTGGTATTTTCTTATAACTTCGAACATGTTGCTCTGTGGTTTTACAAATCCATCTATACCCATCTTCTCAGCAGTTTGACTATCCAATATAAATAAACTTCTTTCTATATCTCTGTATATTTTGGGATTGATGTTTTTTGAAACCATGAGGATATGTCGTGGAAAAGATGGAGATTTTGCCATAACCTTAACTCTATCTTCAAAACCTTTTAAACTCTCTTCTCTAACTCCGGCAACATCTGCAAGACTTGAAAGTAATGTGATAATTGCTCCTTTATCTGTTCCAGCACTCCAAATGTTATGTACATCTTCCTGAGTTATACCCGCCAACGTAAGCATATAAAGAGGCATAACACAGTTACTCATACATATTGGACTTCCTAGAACAATCTTTTTACCCTTTACCTGCTCTATTTTATCTATATCACTGTCAGATTTAGTTATAAGGACTCCGTTTTCTACGGCTTTACCATTTATCTTCATAACAGCAACAGCTTCTACATTATACTTTTTCTTCAACTCAAAATAAACTATAGAACATCCAACTGCCATCTGAGCTTGATTACTCTTAAACATATCAAAGAGAGTGTTTATGTCTTTAACTATCTGAATATTTATATCTACTGCCGCTTCCTTAGAAAGATAGTCAGCTAAAATTTTATACCTTTTGTACTCTTCAACAGGATTGCCGTAGGACAAAACAGCAAACTTTAAACTATCCTTTCCATATGAAAAGTTAAACAGTAAAACCAAAAAGAGTGTTAAAAATTTTTTCATGCTTAAAAATATATACAAAAAAGGTTAAGTTAGCAAACAGTAACTATCTTCTGAATAGATATTTTAAAACCAAGTATCCGAAGATTGATATGACAGCACCTATCCAGAAAGGAACATCACTACCAAAAACATCCCATATATACCCTAAAAACACTCCGGACAGTAAAGATGTTATTCCTATAAGAAAGTGATAAGCCCCAAACACAAAACCTTGCCTATACTTTATCTTATTTCCCAAAGTTCCCCATATACCTATCTCAAACATTGCATCAGCTACAGCAACAGATAAAAATCCGGCAACCGGTAAAAGTATAAAGAGAATGTGGGATATAAAAAAGGTTAAAAATGTGATCTCCAAAAATTTAGACTCTCCAATTTTATCAAAGAGTTTAGCTGAAAAAAAGGTACCTACTATGAGGATAATACTAAAAACAAGGTAAAAACCCAAAGAAGCTGATACACTCTCTGTCTGGGAATAAACTTTTAGTATATAAAAAGAGTATCCAAAATTTATAAATGAAAAGATAGAAAACAGTAAAAGATAGTTTGGATAAAGTATTTTCCAAGAGATAGATTTTTTAGGAGATCGAACCAATCTTTTTTCTCTAAAATTCAGGAAAATAAGGAGAGCAAAAGTTGAAAATAACAAAGAAACAAAGAAGAGATAATAAATACTATAATTCATAAAAAACATGGAGTATAAGAAAACAATAAATACACCCAAAAACTCCCCGGCGTTTTCAAAAATCCTATTAAGAGAAAAAATTTCCGCTTTTTTTATTTTATAACTGGATGAAAGTATATAGTCTTTAGCCGGTATTAAACTTCCTTCCGATATATCTTTTAAAACTATGGACAGTATCAGATCAGACCATCTTTTTACAAAGAAAAGAGATACGGAAGAGAACATAAAAGAAATTAACCCAAAGACAACAATCCTTTTTCTTCTCTTAAAATCGGAAAAATAGCCTCCCACTATCTTTAGAAAATTTGAGAATCCTTCAGAAAATCCCTCTATAATACCAACTATCAACATAGAAGCACCAAGATAAGTGACGAGAAAGAATGGTAAAATGGATTCTACTATTTCTGTAGAGGCAAAAAATAACATAGTTATCAAATTTACAATCAGTAAATTTTTTCTGATTCTCTTCATCTCTTCCTTATGCTATAATTTGATTTAGTATTATAAACATATGTGGTGATGATATGGAAGTGTATGGAATCTGTGTGGGAAACACAAGTCCGATAAAAGTAAATTTTTTAGCAAAGAAAGTTCTTAAACTGGGACAGTTTGTTTATATAGTATACAAAGAGGATGAAAGAGAAAAAAAACTCCTTGGTATGGTTGAGTCTGTAGAAAGATTTAATAGATATATACATGATGGGATATCAGATTTTGAAAATATGGGTATAGTCCTTGATACTTCAGAAACAAAGGTTACCGGAAGAATCCAGATTCTCGGTGAAATAAAAGAGTATGACGGAAATATAACCCTTGAGATGCTGAAAACACCACCACCTCCATCTGCAAAAGTGGTAAAACCGGAAAAATCTCTTCTCGAAAAACTGTTTGGTAAAAAAGGAAATAGTTTTGTGAGAATAGGAAAACTACTGTCTGAAGAGGAAGAGATACCAGTTCATATAGATATATCTCAAGTTGTTTTGAGACATCTTGCTATACTTGCAATAACAGGAGCAGGAAAGTCCAACACTGTATCTGTTTTACTTGATCAGATAGGAAATTTAAACGGGACTGTTGTAGTTTTTGACTTTCACGGTGAGTATATTAACTCAAAATTTGAGAGAGACGGGAAAAAGATCGTCAAAGATATAAAGCCGGTTGTTGATCCAACAACACTTCCAGATAGAGATTTCGCTAATTTAATAGGTATAAAACAGAATGCCACTGTTCAGTTTAGATACTTCAAAAGAGCCATAAAAGATACCTTTGAAATCTTTAAAGAAGAGAAAGGAGAAGATTGGAGAAGATTTATAGGAACTAAAGATTTCTTTGGAAGAGTTATAGAGTTAATGGAAAAATGGTTAGAAGATAGTGAAAAATCACCTTTTAAAGGTAAATTAAGGGAAGACTCTCTTTATGAAGTTATAAACAAGATAGAAGATGCTGTAAATGATATAGGACACATACTTCAAGTTGGTGAACCGGATTTACTGTCAAAAATAGAGGAAGGAAAGATAAATGTTTTTAACTTCTCAGAAGTTGATGAAAATATAGCAGATGCAATAGCTTCAAATATACTAAAACATGCCCTTGAAGAGAGAAAAAAAGCAGTTAGAGAGGGAGTGTATTCCACTTCGAAGTTGAAAAATCCAGTTTTATTTATAGTAGAAGAAGCCCACATACTTGCAGGAGTC
This sequence comes from Hydrogenothermaceae bacterium, assembly GCA_026418455.1. Classification (GTDB taxonomy): domain Bacteria; phylum Aquificota; class Aquificia; order Aquificales; family Hydrogenothermaceae; genus JAOABC01. The sequence continues at coordinate 69,416 of JAOABH010000004.1, read as the reverse complement.
AACAAAAATACTGAATCAAAATACTATATGACAAAGATAGCAAGGGAAGGAAGAAAGTTCGGCATAGGACTTTGTATAGTAACCCAAAGACCAAAAGGTTTAGATAAAGAGATACTTTCTCAGATGAACAACTTGATAATTCTGAAACTTGTTGAACCGGAAGATCAAAAGCATGTCCAAAGTGCAAGCGAGTCTCTCTCAAAAGAGCTTATGGATTATTTACCCGCTTTAAACCCAGGAGAAGCTATCATTATCGGTAATATGACAAGAATACCACTACTTATCAAGATAGACAAAGCAAAAGGTAAAGTACAAGGTAATGATATTCCAGTTGTAGAACTTTGGAGTAGAAATAAAGATTCAGAGAAGATAGAAAAATTAGAAAATTTAGAGTATCTATGATTTTTAGAGATAGGGAAGAAGCAGGAAAACTCCTCTCAAAAGAGGTAAGAAAATACAACTTTGACAGAGATAATAGTATCATCCTTGCAATACCAAGAGGTGGAGTTCCTGTTGCTTATCAGTTATCAAAGGAATTAAATATCCCTTTCTCCCTTGTAATAACAAAAAAACTTGCCCCCTTATCTGATCCAGAGGCAGCCTTTGGAGCTATAGCAACAGACGGAAGCTTTGTTGTAGATAACGAGTTGAAAAGATATATGGGTATATCAGATGATGAGTTTCAGATAGTTAAAGAGAAAGCCCTGAGAGAAGCTCAAGAAAAAGAAAAAAAGTATTTAAAAACAAAGCCGGAACTAAAAGGTAAAGATGTCATCATTGTAGATGATGGGATAGCTACTGGATACACTGCAATTGCGGCTGCAAAGTATGTTAAAAAGCAGGGTGCAAAAAGTGTCATACTTGCAGTTCCCGTTTGCCCTTCGGATAGTATTCACAGAGTTTTACAATATTTTGATGATGTTATCTGCTATCACAAAGTTGATAGCTATTTCTTTGCCGTAGGTGCTTTTTATGAAGATTTTCATCAAGTTGAAGATTCAGAACTTTTCCAAATCATAAAAAAGGCAGAAGAAGAAGGCTTATACTTTTGATGTAAAATTTAAATATTGGAGGTAAATTGATGAAAAGAGTACTTTTAACCGCTGGTGTTGTTATCTTACTGGGATGTGCATCTCAGCAAGTTCAACTTAGTCCAGAAAAACAGGAGAAGATAAAAGAGATAGGTGAGGCCTCTTCAATGAAGCTCCTAAAAACTTTAAAAGGTGAACTTATGGCTGCTATGCAGAAAGATGGACCTGTTGGGGCTGTAGAAGTATGCTCAAACAAAGCAATGGCTTTAACAAAACAGATAGAAATTGAAACTTCAAATCAGATTAAAAGAACAACCTTCAAATACAGAAATCCTAATAATGCTCCAGACAAGTATGAAGCAGAAGCTTTAACATACTTTGAAGAGGCTTTAAAAAAAGAGGGAAAACTACCTCCTTATTACATACAGACAGTTAAAGAAAACGGAAAGATAACATACAGATACTACAAACCTCTGAAAGTTGAAGGAATATGTTTAACTTGTCACGGAGATAAAAATCTTATGGATAAACAGTTAGTTGAGAAGATAGATAAACTCTATCCTCAGGATAAAGCCTACGGATATAAAGAAGGTGATTTTAGAGGAGTTGTAAGAGTTTCTATCGATGGAGAAAAATTAAGATAATTTTGAAAGGGGGCTTTAAGCCCCCTTTATTTATAGAAAAATTACTCTTCTACTACTTCAGTAACTAATGCACCAGAAGGGCACTCATCAGTAACTTCAAGAACCCTTTGAGCAAGGTCTCCCTCTATAATAGCACCTTCTCCACCAACTTCAGCTTTAACTTGAGCTATTCCATCTCCGGCATCCTCATAAACTTCAGGAATTTCATCATAGCAAAGTGCACAAGCTGTGCAGAGATCTTTGTCAACAGATACTTTTACCTTCATAACAAACCTCCTAAATAAAGATTTTCAATAGTATAAGCCAATTTGGTTAAAATTTCAATTATAACAGTGTTTGAATATATGAATAAGTTAGTAAAATCTAACCATTTAACATATTCAGTTTTATACATTTATAAACCGCCAAAATATCTATCATAAAACTCATTTTTAAACTGCTTAAATTTTTCTTCTTTTATAGAGTTCCTTATATCTTCCATAAGTTTTATATAAAATCTTAAATTATGGATGGTCCCAAGAATATAAGCTGTAATCTCTTCTGCGTTGTAAAGATGCCTTAAATATCCCCTTGAAAAATTTTTACATGTATAACAATCACAGAGAGAATCTACAGGAGTATCATCAAATTTATGTTTTGCAGATTTTATATTTAATCTTCCAAAATGTGTAAAGAGTGTTCCATTCCTACCATTTCTTGTAGGCATGACACAGTCAAACATATCAACTCCTCTCTCTACACTCTCTATTATGTTTTCCGGAGTCCCAACTCCCATAAGGTATCTGGGTTTGTCTTTTGGAAGTATATCACATACAATCTCTGTCATAGCATACATATACTCAGTAGGCTCTCCTACAGATAATCCACCTATGGAATAGCCATCTAAATCAATCTCAACCGTCCTTAAAGCACTTTCTATCCTTAAATCTTCATACACAGACCCCTGCACTATTCCAAATAGAGCCTGATTTTCATTCTTTTTTGCTTTTTTTGACCTCTCTAACCATCTTACAGTTCTTTTTAGTGATTCTAAAGCGTAGCTGTGGCTACATGGATATGGTGGACATTCATCAAGGGGCATCATTATATCACTACCTATAATCTCTTGAATCTCTACAACAAACTCCGGAGTAAAAAAATGCCATGACCCATCAAGGTGGGATTTAAATTTCACACCTTCTTCTGTAATAATAACCTCTGCTTTATGTTTTCCTTCTTTTTCTTTACCTGTAGAAAGTGAAAATACTTGATATCCTCCACTATCTGTAAGGATAGGTTTACTCCATCCAGAAAAGTTATGTAATCCTTTAAAATGTCTTAAAACTTCTAAACCCGGTCTTAAGTAAAGATGATAAGTGTTACCAAGAATTATCTGAGCGTTGATGTTCTGAAGATGTTCCATAGTTATAGCCTTAACTGTTCCCTGTGTGCCAACAGGCATAAAAATTGGTGTATCTATCTCACCGTGGGAAGTGTAAATTTTACCTAATCTTGCGTTCCCATCAGTTTTTAAAAGCTCAAATCTAAACAGCTTTCTCTCCTTTAATATGGTCTATTAAATCCTCTTCAGAATAGAAGATAAGCTGCTCTCCTGATTTCATATCTTTTAACTCTAACTTATCTGATACAAATATAACAAAATCTGTCCTAAATTTATCTGCTGTTTTCATCATTGATTTTAAACTTCCCGTTTTTAACATAAATTCTGATTTAATTTCAGAATCTCTTAAAAATTTTGACAGTTCTAAACCTTTTAGTATATAATCACTATTTATAGGAATTATAGTAATCAAAATATCTTTTTTCTCTAGCTGTGAAATTAAAAGCATCAACCTTTCTATACCTGCAGCAAATCCAAGAGCTGGTGTAGGTGGTCCTCCAAGTTGCTCTACCAGATTGTCATATCTGCCTCCGGCAGCTACCGTTCCTTGAGCTCCTATTTTATCTGTTATAAACTCAAAAACAGTTTCTGTATAGTAATCAAGTCCTCTGACAAGTCCAGGATTAACTCTATAATTTACTCCAAGTTTAGATAGTATATCTAAAAGCTCATTAAATCTATCTTTGGATTCCTTTGATATATAATCAGTTATAACAGGAGCTTCCTTGGATATTTCTTTACAACTTTCAACTTTACAATCAAGGATACGTAGAGGATTTGTATCTAATCTTTTTAAACATGTTTCACATAGTTTATCTTTATACTGTGAAAAGTAATCTCTTAAAGCCTGAGAATATAATTTTCGTGAATTGAAATCTCCCAATGTATTTATCTCTAACCTTGCTTGAATATTTAATGTTTTAACTATTTTATCAACCATCTGTATAAGCTCTGCATCTGCATACACAGAAGAAACTCCAAAAATCTCCGCTCCTATCTGGTGGAACTGTCTATACCTTCCAGCTTGTGGTCTTTCGTATCTAAACATTGCTCCTTCATAAAATAACTTATGATAACTACCTTGAGCATACATCTTTTCTTCTATATATGCCCTAACACAGCTGGCTGTTCCTTCTGGTCTTAAAGCTAAATCTCTTCCACCTCTGTCTTTAAAGGTATACATCTCTTTCTGGACTATATCAGTTTCTTCTCCAACAGACCTTTTAAAAAGTGATATATCTTCAACATATGGAAGTATTATCTCTTGAAAGCTATAAAGATTAAATATATTTCTGACTGTTTCAACTATATATCTGTATTTTTTTGCATTTTCTCCATATATATCTTGAAAGCCTCTGACTTTCTGTATCATTACCCACCACCAACAAAAGTTACTATCTCAACTTTATCACCATCTTTCAATCTATAGCTTTCATACTCACTTTTAGGTATAACTTCCATACCTACTGCAACGGCATAGTTAGGAGCTTTTATTCCTAAATAATCTATCAATTGTTTTATAGTTAAATTATCTGGTAGTTCTTTACTTTCACCATTTACTATCAACTTCATAATCACTACCTCACAGTTTTCTATTTATAATATCATCAAAGCTGTAAGGACAGTTTTCTGGAATATTGAAGTTATCCGGATTATAATTATTATTTCTAAGCCATATACGGAGGTTAACTCTTGCCTTTTCCCAAGCCCAACTAAGTTCTGTAAGTGTTTTTATTCTTAAACTTGGATATCTATTAAACAGTAAATTTAATCTATCTCTGGAATTCTCTATACTTCTTATCCAGCTTTTTCCAGCAGTTTCTCCTCCGGCCAAATCTTTAAAGTTATCAAATTTATATAGATGCTCCAAGATCACAACCATAAAACTTACACAAGCTTTCAAATCTGATCTTGACATATCCTCAATCTCCTCAAGTAGATTATCCCAATCTACCAACTCATAAGCTTTCTCTTTTAGAAGTTGTAGATTAATTTCAGCCCACTGTGGAAAATCTTCATCGTATAACCGTTTTAACTCTTCTTTACTTATATCTGAAACTTTCATAATTACTACCTCACATACCTATGATGTTATAACCTGCATCTACGTATAATATTTCTCCGGTTATTCCACTTGCAAGGTCAGAGCTTAAAAATAGTGCTGCCTTTCCTACCTCTTCTATCGTTACTGTTCTCTTTAAAGGAGACCTTTCTGCAGCAACTTTCTGTATATCTCCAAAATCCGCTATTCCCATAGCAGCAAGAGTTTTTATAGGTCCGGCAGATATACAGTTAACTCTTATACCTTTCTCCCCAAAGTCCCTTGCAAGATATTTAACGCTGGCTTCTAACGCTGCTTTTGCAACTCCCATAACATTATAGTTATAAACTACCTTTTCAGCTCCATAGTAAGATAAAGTTAAGAGACTACCTCCTTCATTCATTATTGGTAGAAACTCTCTTGCAATTGCAGTAAAAGAGTAAACACTTATATCCATAGCCTGCAAAAATGACTGTCTATCTACTTTATAATACACATCCTTAAGATACTCTTTATTAGCATAGGCTATTGAATGAACTATAATATCTACAGAGCCCCATTTTTCCTTTACTGTATTTACAAGATTTTCTATATCTTCATCTTTGGAAACATCACATTTAACTAAAAGGTCGGAATTAAACTCTTGAGCTATCGGTCTAACTCTTTTCTCTATTCTTTCATCAAGATAATTAAATCCTAATGTGGCTCCGTTTTCGTAGAAAATTTTTGCTATACCATAGGCTATACTTTTGTCATTTGCAACCCCAAGTATTAATGCCTTTTTACCTTCCAGTAGTTTCATTTTTATCCTCCAGACCATATTCAATCATAGATGAAGCTATTATATACATAAGTCCTATAGCTATGGCTGTTGAAAGACTTTCTCCACCGGTTCTCACTATCTCAAGATTTCTCATATTTTCATCTTCAAATTTCGTCTGAATTTCTTGAATCTTTGATTTTGTATATTCGTAATACAGATAATTTCCAAACATTCCCAAAACTATAGATATACTCAGATTGGTAAGAGCTACTATAACTGGGTCTGTATTCATAATTTTTTGAATATACTGAAGGATAAGACTGAATATCATAAGCCCAAAAGCATGGGGATACATCTTTCTGTATCCAAGCCAGAAAAGTCCAAAGAAGAAAGCTGACCAGTTCCAACTTATCTTATTTCCGCCACTTTCTATTTCTTCCCATTTTTGTATATAGTAATCAGAACTTTTACCTACAAATAGTCGATATATATCCCTCTCTTCTCTTGTCATTTAGTCCCTCATTGTAGCTTTCTCGTTTTCATTGTATATAGCTTCCCAACCAGCAGGTGTTTTAAACACTCTTATACATTTAATTTTTCTATTTTCATCAAGTTCAAACCAATGTCTTGCTCCGGCAGGGACAACTATAAGCTCTCCAGCTTCTACGTGTATATCAACTATATCTCCATCTATCTTAACAGGGAATATTCCACTTCCATCAACAACAAATCTAACTTCATCATCTGTGTGATGATGTTCCCTTTTAAACTTTTCCATAAGTCCATCAAGATTAGGTGTTTTATCAGATAAAACCACTATATCTTCTGTAATATATCCCATCTTTGATTTTAACTCTTCAAGTTCTTTTCTGTAAGCCTCTATTATGGTTTTAGAGTTTTCCTCATCTATATCGTATTTCTTTCTAATATCTTCACTAAGTCTATCTACTCCCCATCTGTCATAAACAACACCATACTGAGCCAAAAACTCTTTTATCTGATTACTATCTGTTATGGTTTTACCGCTGTTTCTAAAAACAAGTTTTGCCATTGTTTTTCCTCCTTAAAAGATGTTCTTGGTCTGTTTAAAAATAATCATATTCTTCATATATTCAAACATAAATTCAAATGCCTCTATATGCCTTTTTGCTTCAAACTCATCTCTTCCCCAAGCATATATACCATGATTTTTTATCAAAACTGCAGGAACATCCGGGTTTATAGCTTTAACACTTTCTTCTGCAAGTTTTTCTAAGTTAAAATAATTTTCAACTACAGGAATCTCTATATATGCATCTTCTTTCCATATATCCAAAGCCTTTATCATCTCCATATCTTTTATATAAACTTTACCATCTTCAAAATATACGGAGGATATAAAGTTATTATTAGGTGTATGTATATGGATAACACATCCTGCATCTGTTTTTTGGTATATGCCGGAGTGTATCTTCACTTCCGCCGAAGGTTTCATCTTGGTAGCTTCCACCGGTTTACCATCTTTATCAACAAACATAACATCTTCATGGGTTACAGTTCCTTTGTCTTTTCCAGAGGTTGTTACTGCAAATATTAAAGGTTCATCATGTAATTTATAAGACAAATTACCACTGGTTGCAGGAAACCAACCTCTATGATAAAGTTTTACTTTAATATCATTTAATATATGAACCGCTCTCTGCTTCTCTTCTTGATAAATAGTGTAAGACAACAGATACACCTCTAAAAATTTGATTAAATATATTCTACCATCTTTTTAATTACTGTTATAATTTATACATGGATAAAGTTGATAAAATCTTTGAGATTTTAAATAAGGAATATCCTAAATGGAACGCTCCGGTTATACAATTTATGGCTCAAAATGGAGATGACCCTTTTAAAATACTGGTTTCAACTATACTCAGTTTAAGGACAAAAGATGAAGTTACAGCAAAAGCATCTGAAAGATTATTTAAAGTAGTAAAAACTCCACAAGATTTGTTAAATCTATCAGAGGAAGAGATAGAAAAATTAATATATCCAGTAGGATTTTATAGGAATAAAGCAAAGGTCTTAAAAGAGGTTGCAAGAGAGTTAATCCAGAATTATAACGGTAAAGTCCCAGATAATTTAGAAGATTTACTTAAACTCAAAGGTGTAGGTAGAAAAACTGCAAACTTGGTTTTATCTGCAGCATACAAAAAACCAGCTATATGTGTTGATACTCATGTCCATAGGATAGCTAACAGAGTTGGATTTGTAAAAACCAAAGATCCCCACCAAACAGAGTTTGAACTTATGAAAGTTATTCCTCAGAAATACTGGCAAGATATAAACAAACTATTTGTAGCTTTTGGACAGACAATCTGTAAACCTATAAAACCAAAATGTGATGAATGTCCAATAAATGACTACTGTGAGGCTTATAAAAATGGAAGTGTTAAATCAGGAAGATAGAAAAATTCTTATTATAGGAATACAAGCTTCTCTGATACTCCACCTTCTTCTTTACATAATAATAAAACTACTTCCTCCGGTTCATTTAAAGGATATAGTTAATCAGCCAATAGAGATAGATATTAAAAAAGAGGATATAAAAGAAGAGCCAAAAGAGGTTAAAATATCAAAGAGTTATATTCCGCCTTTGGAGAAAAAACAGGAAGTAAAAACTGCAAAGGGTATGGAAAGCAGTAATAATTTTAAAAATTCTTCAATCAACCAAACAAAAATTTCAGAAAATAAAACTACAGAAAAACCAAAAAAAGAAAGTTTAGATATAGATGAAAGTAATTTAGCTCTTTTAAGGAAGATAAAATCTGGACAGGTAGAAAGTAAAGAATCTTCTGAAAGTGATACATCTTTTGGAGAGCCTCTATCAAAGATAGACAGTCAAGCTGTTGGAGATGCTTTATCAAGAAAAGTTATTTATAAACCCAGCCCTGTTAAAGTTCAAACAGATATAGTTCAGCCATCTGTAAAAGCAAAAATCTTTATATCCCCATCTGGAGATGTTATAAAGGTTCAGCTTTTAACCTTAACTTCAGACCCAAATCTAAATAAGCAAGTAGTAGATTATCTGTATAAATGGAAATTTAATCCGATAAAGGAAGATAAAACTCAGTATGCAGTTATAACTGTATACTTTGGAAAGTAGTTAATCTTTAAGTAGATTTTCTATATTTATATAAATATTATCCATAACCTCTACATCTTTATTCCAATCTGTTATCAACCAATCCTTATCTTCTTGAGCAATCATAACTTTTTTATATTTTGTAAATATCCAGATAACCTTTTTAACACCACTTTTTAGAAGCTTATTGGTTTTAAGTATGTAATACTCATCTTTCATCTCTGATAGATCAGCTTTTGTATCGACCTCTATCACAACTTCCGGAGGTACTTTTAGATAACTTCCTTCCGGTTTTTTTAGCTTTTCTTTACTTACTATAGCTATATCTAAATTTACCCAGTTTCTCTTTTTAGCAGGGTTATAATGGTATCCTACTTCACCAGACATTATCATATACTTTTTACTATCTAAACTTTTAAATAAAAAACCAACAACTGTTGAAATAATCCATCCCTGTAAATCACTACTTCCCATTACTGCCTCCGGCTCCAATTCTCCTGAAACAACTTTTTTATAATCTCTGTAATATATCTTCTTTCCATCTATAACTTCATATACCAAATAATTTGGTATAGACTTCTTTTGTTTTGATTTCTTTTTTCTCTCTGTCTTAACAGTTACACTCATCTTAAACTACCTCTTTAAGCGTTTATTGAGTTTCTGATATTTTTTTCTTTAAAGATCCTCTTTTCCACAACTTCAATAATTCTGTCAGCTATACCCTGTGTATCTAATCCTAAATCCCTCTCTAACAGCTCAACTTTTCCATGTTCCACAAATTTATCTGGAATACCAAATCTTATCACTCTGTTGTAATAACCATTATCCACTACAAACTCTGCAACTGCTGAACCAAATCCACCGTTTAAAACACCATCTTCCATGGTAACCACAAACTCATATTCAGAAAGTAGGTTAGTTAATAAACTTTCATCCATAGGCTTTATAAATCTTGCGTTTACAATAGATGGATTATATCCCTTTGTTTTTAAAACTTTTTTCACTTCAAAAGCTCTTTGAACATATTTCCCAACAGCAAGTATAACTATATCTCTTCCTTCCTCAAGAACTTCCCAAGAGCCTATAGGTATAAGATTAAAACCTTCCATTTTAACTCCTACCCCGGAGCCTCTTGGATATCTTAAAGCAAATGTTTTTCCACTGTTTAAAGCTGTGTAGAGTAAATCTCTCAGCTCCTGTTCATCTTTCGGAGATGCTATAACAATATTAGGAACAGCTCTTAAAAAAGCTATATCAAATACACCATGATGAGTAGGTCCGTCATCTCCAACAAGTCCTCCTCTGTCTATGGCAAAAACAACAGGTAATTCTTGAAGTGCTATATCATGGATTACTTGGTCATAAGCCCTCTGTAAAAATGTTGAGTAGTAGGCGGCTACAGGTTTAAAACCTTCCAACGCAAGGCCACCGGCAAAAGTTGCAGCATGCTGTTCCGCTATTCCAACATCAAAAAATCTATCAGGAAACCTTTTTGCAAACTCAACCAATCCAGATCCTTCTTTCATGGCTGGAGTGATAGCCACAATTTTCTCATCTTTTTCCCCAAGTTCCACAAGAGCATCTCCAAAAACTTTACTATAAGAAGGTAAAGAAGAGGATTTATTGAATATACCTGATATCTTGTCAAAGGGAGATACACCGTGAAAAACTACTGGATTTGCCTCTGCAAATTTATATCCTTTACCTTTTTGGGTTATGACATGTAATAAAATTGGGCCTCTCATAAGCTTTATATTCTCAAGGGTCTCTTCCAAATCCATTAAACTGTGTCCATCTATAGGTCCCACGTATGTAAAACCAAGTTCTTCAAATATTAATCCTGGAGCAAAAAGTCCTTTTGTGTATTCTTCTATCTTTCTAAGTATCTCTACAGCTTTTTTACCGAATATTTTATTAACAGCATCTTTCAGTTTTTGTCTTGGTTTTTGGAAGGTCTGTTTAGTTATTATTTTATTAAAGTATGTGTATATAGCTCCTACATTAGGAGAGATAGACATCTGATTATCATTCAGAATTACTATAAATTTTGAAGGGTCGAGCCAACCAGCATTGTTTAAACCTTCAAAAGCTTCTCCGGCAGTCATAGCACCATCACCGATAACAGCAATTGTATATCCATCTTCTCCTTTCAAATCTTTACCTACTCTAAATCCTAATGCTGCAGATATGGAGGTACTACTATGTCCTGTACCAAAATGGTCATACTTACTCTCTTTTATTTTAGAAAATCCAGATATTCCCTTATACTGTCTTAATGTTCTAAACTCCTCTTTTCTCCCAGTTAATATTTTGTAAGCGTAAGTCTGGTGTCCTACATCCCAAACTATTTTATCTTTCTCCGGATCAAAAGCTATAAGAAGAGCTATGGTTAGCTCAACTGTCCCAAGGGAAGGTCCAATATGTCCACCATTTATTGACGTCACATCTATGATATAACTACGTATATCTTCACACAGAAGATTAAGCTCACCTTTTGATAAATTTTTTAAATCTCTGTAATCATTTATCTTTGAAAGTATATTAAAGTCTCTCATATTCTACTCCTTTTAATGATAGAAAATATATTCCGAAAACTTTAAAAATATATGCAAAATTTGTAAAATCAAAGCTTATTTAGTATAACACATAGGGGGGTTGTTTATTTTGAAAAAATATTTTATAATTTACAAAAACTTAATGAGGTTTAAAAATGAGTAAGCTGTTGATATTAATAAGTTTTTTCATATCGGTGTTGATATCGAATAGTTCTTTTGGGAAAGAGTTTTTAATTCAGGAAGAAGTGAGCAAAAATGTAGAGATTACACTACATAAATCTGAAGATATCGAGAAGTTGGAATATTATTTAAAAAGTATATCAGAAAAAGATAAATGGTTAGAGAAAGAAAAAGAGAGCTTTATTGCCAAAAACAGGAAAGTCATAGAGACATCTCTTGAAAACGGAAAAAAGTACATACCTTTAATCATATCCATACTTATAAAACATAACTTACCTACAGAACTTGTTTTTATACCTGCCATAGAAAGCCACTACATTAACGGTGTAAAATCTCCAAAGGGAGCTGCAGGAATATGGCAACTTATGCCTCAAACAGCAAGGACGTTTGGTTTAGTGGTAAATAGATACGTTGATGAGAGACTTGATCCTATAAAATCTACTCAAGCTGCGGCGAAGTATCTTAAACATCTATACGGAATTTTTGGAGATTGGAAGCTTGTTTTGGCAAGTTATAATGCCGGTCATAGTAAAGTTATTACTAAGGTGAGCTATCATGGAAACAGCTTTTCAGACATAAGGAGATACTTACCTAAACAGACACAGAACTACTTAGTTAAATTTTTAGCTTTCTCAGAAGAGGGTAAAAGAATAATCAACAAAAATGGTTTAGCAAAGGAATTTGATATAGAGGTAGTTGAGATTAGCGGAAATTATGATTTAAAAACGATAGCAAAGCTTACTTATATTCCAGAGCAAAAATTAAAAGAGTTAAATAAACATTTCATAAAAGGTGTTATTCCTGATGATGGAAATAGTTATAATTTATATGTTCCTGCAGGTTACGGAAAGTTCGTTAAGGTGGCATTAAATAGCTAATAAATGAAAATTTTCATTGGAAACAGCTCTTATCCGGAGTATTTCATATTAACATCTACAAAAAAAGCTTTCTTTATAACAGATACAGAGAAAAAGGCTCAAGAATGTTTTGCCAATATAAAAGCTTACCGAGATTATCTAAAATTAGATATACCGGTTTTATACTTTCCTTCGGATCAGAATATACTTGATATAAAAAGTCAGATAGATAGAAATTACACTTATCTACATCTTATCAATTCAAAAAAATTCATAGTAGTTTTATCAAAGGAAGGACTTAACGTAGAAGTTTTACCTAATGATAAATTCATCAACAGAGTTTTAAATGTAAAAGTATCTCAAGATTTAAACAGGGATATCTTTTTACAAAAACTGTATGAATCTGGATATATAAGAGTTGATACTGTCGAATATGAAGGGGAATTTTCAGTAAAAGGGGGCTTTATAACAATAAACATTCCATACATAGGAGTAGTTGAAATTGATCTATGGGGAGATACAGTTGAAAATATATTTTTAAGGTCAAAAATATCAACAAGAAAAAAATTAGAAAGTGTCTATATTCAACCTCTATACGATAAACCTGTAGAATCAAAAGAACCTATTAAACTCAGAGATATGCCTACTGTAAAATTTAAAGAGCTAATAGACGGAGATATATATCTATTCGATATATATGAAGAAATTTACAAAGAGGCAACTTACTTTTACTCCTTAGGACAGAGCGTTTACAGTCAAAAAGAGATTCCTCAGGATTACCAAGTAATAAAACTTCCTGTAAACAGAAGGTTAATTTTACCGGAAAAAAAGATAGCATTCATTCCGGAATTTAAATCAAGAATTGATTTTGAGTTTGAACCTCTTGAGGTTGGAGATTATGTTATCCATGAAGATTTCGGAATAGGGATATACAGAGGAGTAGAAACAAGAGAGATTAAAGGCAAAGTATATGACTTTATGATTTTAGAGTACGCAGATAACGAAAAAGTTTTAGTCTCCTATCTACATCTTGATAAAATCCATAAATATAAAGCAGATGGCAATATAAAGATAGACAAAATAGGTGCACCTACCTGGAGAAATTTAAAGAAAAAAGTAAAAGAGTCGTTAAGAAATATAGCAAAACAACTTGTAAATCTGTATGCAGAAAGAAACTCTGTAAAAAGAAAGCCTCTTTCCGTAGATAATGAGATAATAAAAGCTGTTGAAGAAAGTTTTGAGTTTGCAGAAACTCCAGATCAACTTAAAGTCATAAATGAGATAAAGATAGACTTTCAAAAAGATACTCCGATGGATAGACTTATCTGCGGAGATGTTGGCTTTGGGAAAACAGAAGTTGCTATAAGGGCAGCAGCTATAGCGGTTTCAAACGGTTATCAAGTAGCAGTAGTAGTTCCAACTACAGTTCTATCATATCAACATTACAAAAAGTTTAAAGAAAGACTAAATAATGTTGGTATAGAAGTGGAAAATCTCTCAAGATTAAAAACAAAGTCTCAGCAGAAAGAGGTTTTAGAAAAGATAAAAAATGGACAGATAGATGTGGTAATAGGAACCCACAGATTACTTCAAGATGATGTAGAGTTTAAAAATTTAGGACTTCTTATTATAGATGAGGAACATCGTTTCGGTGTAAGAGCTAAAGAAAAACTCAGACAGCTAAAAAAAGATATAGATACACTATACATTTCTGCAACACCTATACCAAGAACATTAAATATGGTTATCTCAAAGCTAAAAGATATATCTGTAATAAATACTCCTCCGGAAGGTAGAGTAGAGATAAAAACTCTTATATCTCCTTTTGATGAATCTGTTATAAAAAAAGCAGTAGATTTAGAACTACAGAGAGGAGGACAAGTCTTTTTCTTACATAACAAAATTCAAACTATAAAAGAGAGGGTAGATTATCTTAAAACTCTATTTCCTCATTGTAATATAGATTTTATACACGGAAAGATGAAGCCAAAAGAGATAGAAGAAAAAATTATTAAATTTTTAGAAAGAAAGATAGATATACTTGTTAGCACATCTATAATAGAGACAGGGATAGATATACCAACAGCAAATACATTGATTGTTGAAAGGGCTGACAGCTTTGGACTAACTCAGCTTTATCATATAAGAGGAAGAGTAGGAAGGGCAGATAAACAGGCATACTGTTATATACTTACTCCACCTATGATGACAGATGAAGCTAAGGAAAGGATAAGGGTTTTATCTAAACTTACAAGACCTGGATCCGGACTAAAAGTATCTCTTGAAGACCTTAGGATAAGAGGTCCGGGAAATATACTCGGTATAGAGCAAAGTGGATTTATAAAAGCCGTTGGAATGGAGATGTATATAAAACTACTTAAAGAAGCTATACAGGAAAAAACAGAAGAGAAAACAGTTGATATTGATATAGATACAGATGTGTATATACCTCAAGACTTTATACAAGACCCTACAGAGAGATTTAATATAACTATGGCTTTGTCAAAGCTACAAACTACTGAAGAGATAGAAAGTTTAAGAGAGTATCTCCAAGAGTTTTATGGAACTATCCCTGTTCTGTTAAATAGATTTATAACTATAAAAAAGGCTGAAAAGTTAGCTTCTCAAATAGGCATAACAAAGATAGAGATAAAATCCGGAGTTTTAAAGTTTAGTTTCCAGGATATCGATCCTAACTTACTAATGGAGATTATAAAAGATTTAAAACCTTTATCTATTTCTTCTAACTCTATTTCATTTCCGGTAGATATAGATAAGTTGGATATCTTTCTAAAAGATTTTGAAAATTCACTCAAAAAGGTTAAAATAGATAGTAACTAAACTAAAAAGGAAGAGCTGTGTATAACCTAACTATAGATGAAGCAGTTTTTTCGGTTGTAGATTTGGAAACTACAGGATTAAATCCAAAAAACAGCCAAATAATAGAGATAGCTGCACTAAAGGTTGAAGGTTTGATAATAACTGATAAATTTAACACCTTGGTAAAGCCAACATATGATTTTATACCTCTTAACATAACAAAACTGACGGGAATAACCAACGCTATGGTTATAGATAAACCGAAGATAGATAAAATTTTCCCAGAATTTTTAGAATTTATAGAAGGATCAATACTGGTAGCTCACAATGCAAATTTTGATGTTTCCTTCTTAAAAGAGGTCCATAGGCAACTTTACAGTAGAGAGCTAACAATCCCTTATGTATGTACTCAGAATATAGCAAAACGTTTATTTCCAGATTTAAATAGTAAATCTCTGTCAAATGTAGCAAGCTTTCTGGGAGTTGCCTACACACAGAAACATAGAGCCATGTCTGATGCATTAGCTACTTTCCATATATTTAAAAAGATGGTAGAGTATTTGCAAGATTTGAAGATAAATAAAGTTTTAGACCTTGTAAAGATAACAAATGGAAAAACATTATCACATTCTGGAAAGAGGAGGAGATATGTTTAAGATTGGAATTATTGGAATAGGGAATATGGGACAGGCAATCTTAGAGGGCTTGATTAAAAGATCTGGACTAAATAGTTCTGATATCATCATATATGATTTAAATAAAGAAAAAATTAAAGATATAGTTGAAAAGTATGAGGTTGCAGCAGCTTCAGATGTTGGGTATCTGGTAAATTTATCAGAGATTATATTTATAGCTGTTAAACCCAAAGATTTTGAGGATTCGGTTAAACCGGCTTTAAATTACTTTAATGAAAATAAAACGGTTATCTCAGTAATGGCTGGAGTACCTATATACAAGATAAAATCAGTTATAGGAAGTTCTAAAATTATCAGAACTATGCCAAACACACCGGCCCTTATAGGTGAAGGTGTTATAGGTGTGTCTTTTGATTTTGAAGAAGAAAGTAAAAAAAGAGAGATTACTAAACTATTGTCATCACTTGGAGAAGTTATAGAAGTAAAAGAAGAACTTATGGACAGTATAACTGGACTTTCCGGAAGTGGTCCTGCTTATGTATTCACATTTATAGATGCTCTTGCTATGGCAGGAGTAAAAATTGGGTTTTCTTACCAAGGTGCTTTAAAGATAGCTACGCAAACAGTTTTAGGTACAGCAAAACTACTTAAAGAAACAGCAGAGCATCCGGCAGTTTTGAGAGATAAGGTAACATCTCCAGCTGGAACAACAATTTACGGACTTCACAAATTAGAAGAGAAAGGCTTCAAAGATGCTATCATATCCGCAGTAGAAGAGGCAACCAATCGAAGTAAACAGTTATCAAAGTAGTCGTGAGGTTATATAGTTTATAACCATAATACCTTTAGGTGTAAGGCTAAATTTTCCGTTGTTTATCTCTCCATAACCTTCCGACACAAATGTAGAAAGTATATCTTTATCAGCTACTAAATTAATATCAATACCTTCTTTCAATCTAAGTCCAAGAAAAATTTTTTCTTCTCTTATCTTTTCTTCATCTAAAATTTCTCTACTTACAACAGGCTTTAAACCTTTCTCTACCATCTGTATATACTGATTTATGTTTTTTGTATTTCCAAATCTTACATTATTTACAAAAGACCAAGCAGACACACCTACACCTAAAAACTCTCTATGGGTCCAGTAAAAAAGATTATGTTTGCAAGAAAAACCACTTTTTGCCCAATTTGAAAGTTCATACCTTTTAAAACCTCTATCCTCAAGAAAAGTATCTATTAATTTAAACATCTGGTATAACAGATCATCTTCCGGTAGCTCTATCTCCCCTTTATTAACCAACATTCCAAAAGGAGTATCTTCATAAGCTGTAAGCATATAGGCTGATATATGTTTTACAGGTAAATCTGTGTATATCTGCAAATCTTTTTCTAAATCTATAAGAGATTGTCCAGGGATGCCATATATAAGGTCAAGATTGATATTCTCTATGCCGGCATTATAAACATTTTCTATAGACCTTAAAGTATTTATAGGTGTATGGTCTCTTCCCAATGTTTTTAAATTTTTAATTAAAAAAGATTGATTTCCAAAACTTATACGATTTACTCCATAGGCTTTCAAGACCTTAAAATCTGATAAAGAGTAGTTGTTAGGATTAGATTCAACAGTGATCTCCAAATTAGAAGAAACTCTATAACGTTTAGTTATAAACTCAATAACTTCACCTAATAGATACGGATCTAAAGTGGTAGGAGTCCCTCCTCCAAAGTATATGGTCTCTATACTGTAATAAAAATAAGAGTATAACTCAAGTTCCCTTAATAAAGTATTTACATACTTTCTCTTTATATTCTCATCAAAAGAGATAAAAGATGTAAAATCACAGTAGGGACACTTTAAACTACAAAAAGGTATATGTATATAAACTCCCTTAATCATTCCAATATTGTATAATAGTTTATCTCTTTATGGGGAGTTAAGATGGATAACAAAGAGAATGTTATGAAAGGTTATCAAATCGCTATGGATAAGCTCAGTCAGATAGATTTAAGTGCCATTTTACTATTAATTACTCTTATTATTTTATTAATAGTTGCTGTTTTATTAACAAATTATTTCTCTAAAAGATTTAAAGAAAAGTATAAATACATTGAGTTTGAGAAGTTTTCCAAAGAGAAAGAACTCTCCGAGAAACAGTATAAAATACTCTGGGATTACTCTTTAAAACTTGGTAGAGATCCTTTCTTAGCTATTGAATTCAAATCTCCCTTTGAAAAAGTTATAGACCTATACATAAAAGAAAATCCAAATTTTGATGAAGAGTTAATAAAAGATATGAGAAAAAAACTTGGTTTTGACTATGTTCCATACTTCGTCCCGATAACCACAACGAAGGATATAGACCTATTCCAAGGTGGCATTTTAAGGGTTGGAGAGAACAGAATAATAAGAGTAGCCCTTTATGACAAAGATGAAAGATTCATGTATTGGGTAGTAACAGACGAGATAACAATGTTGCCTGCAGATCCCGGAGATATAGTCAAAATCAACTTTGTCAGAAAAGGTGATGCCGCTTACATAATAGAGATTCCTATAGAAGAAGTAATAAACGATAATGGTAAAATCATAATAAAAGCTCCACATACATTTGAGCTTATAAGAGTTCAAAGAAGAGAGTATCCAAGGGTTGAGACAGATCTTGATTGTATAGTTGGAAAAGAGATAGAAGAGAAAACAGTATGGTTAGAAGGAAAAATTGTAGATATAAGTCCTTCCGGAGCAAGAGTTTGCATACCACCGGAGAAAAGGTCAGTTTTAAACTTAAAGATAGGAGATAGAGTTTATATCCAGTTTGATATACTAAACAAATCCATACTTCAAAAATCTGAAATAGTTAATATATATGAGAAACAGAAAACTTTATGTTATGGAGTAAGATTTATAGATATAAAAGAAAGTATTCAGAGAGATATATTTGACTATGTGAAAAGACAACAACAAGCATTTGCAAAACTTCACAGTAAACAGTCTTGATTTTGACAAAAGTTAGTCTATACTAATTAGTTATTTTTTGCAGGAGGTTTAGAAAATGGACTTGGAAAGAATAAAAGAGAAGCTACTTGAAAAAAGACAACAAATACTCTCTTCCTTAGAAGAGGCATCAAAGGCAGATATAAATGAAAAAACCGGTGTTGAGGACTCTGCAGATACTGTGACAAGTGAGCTTAGCAGAGAGACCCATTACAGATTAACACAGGCAGATCTTGAAACTCTATATTTGATAGATCTTGCTCTAAGAAAGATAGAAAATGGAACTTACGGCATATGTGAGGAGTGTGGTGCAGTTATAGGTGAGAAAAGGCTTGAAGCTATCCCTTGGGTAAGGTTGTGTATAGATTGCAGCCAAAATGAAGAGATTGTGAGAACATTCCAACAGAGAAGTGAGGAAGAGATGCTATACAACATAATACCTCCTACTATAGGTGAAGAAGAGGAAGCTAAAAATCAACAAACAGAATAAGGAGTCTTCGTGAAGTTATACTACTACTTTGGAATAGCCGTATCCGTAATCATTTTAGACCTTCTAACAAAAGGGTTTGCAGAGAGATATTTATCAGATAAAGTTATAGAGGTAATTCCCGGATTTTTTAATCTTGTTTTGGTATGGAATGATGGAGCAGCCTTTGGTATATTAGCAGATGCTCCAGAAGTTATAAGAAGACTGATTTTGGTTGGTTCATCAACTATAGCAGCTATTATTACTACTGTTTATGTTTTAAAAAAACATAACATATTAACTATGTTAGAAATAATCTCTCTTTCCCTAATATGCGGAGGTGCAGTAGGAAATCTGTATGATAGATTAATATTGGGGTCTGTTAGAGATTTTCTTGATTTTTACATATCAAATCATCACTGGCCGGCTTTTAACATAGCAGATGCCTCTATATCTATAGGAATTGCCCTATTTTTGTTTATGGAACTTTTTTACAAAAAGAAAAGTAAGGTGTAAAATATTAAATTATACAGCTGATTTTGGAGGACAGATTGATAAACTTTTTGATAAAGAAGATATTTGGCACAAAAAATGATAGAGAGATTAAGAAGTTAAGGGAGTTTGTAGATAAGATAAACAAACTTGAACCTGAACTTGATGCTTTATCAAATAAAGAGCTGATAAATGAAAGTCTAAAGTTAAAAGAAAAGATACAGACTGATAGTCATATATCAACAGCTATAACTGAAGGAGAGATAACAGAGGAAGTAATAAGAGGATTTGCTATAGCAAGAGAAGCAGCAAAGAGAACTCTTGGACTTAGACCTTTTGATGTCCAGTTAATCGGTGCCTTGGCTCTCCATAGAGGAATGATAGCCGAGATGAAAACCGGAGAAGGAAAAACACTTGTTGCAGCTATCGCAACTTATCTGAATGCTCTTACAGGAAAAGGAGTACATGTTGTTACTGTAAATGATTATCTTGCTAAAAGAGATGCTCTACAGATGGGAAGTTTATATAAATTCCTCGGACTTTCCGTAGGAGTGATAAACACCAACTCCGTTTCTTATTTAATAGAATGGGCAAATGAAGAAGCCTTCAAAAAGGCTATAGAGCTTGATAAAAGAGCTTGGGAAAAGGGATATGTTGGAGAACTTCTACCTCCTGAAAAACTTGATGTAGAGGCAAAAAAAGATTTCTTCACTGTTGCGCAAGAGTGTGAAAGAAGACAATCCTATGAAGCTGATATAACCTATGGGACAAATAACGAATTTGGTTTTGATTATCTAAGAGATAACATGGTCTTTTCAAAAGACCAGATGGTTCAGATTAAAGGACATCACTTTGCAATAGTTGATGAAGTTGACTCTATTCTTATAGATGAAGCCAGAACACCGTTAATCATCTCAGGACCTTCCGGAGAAGATGTCTCTATATATTATGCAACAGATACATTTGTAAAGACGCTTATTAAGGACGAAGATTATACGGTAGATGAGAAGAATAAAACAGCTGTTTTACTGGAAAAAGGTGTAGAAAAAGCTGAAAAGTACTTCTCCATAGATAACCTCTATGATCCTAAAAATGTAAATCTATTACATGCTATAAACCAGTCCCTCAGAGCAAATACTCTTTTTCATAGAGATAGGGAGTATGTTGTAAAAGATGGAGAAGTTATCATAGTAGATGAGTTTACAGGAAGGCTTATGCCGGGAAGAAGATGGTCAGACGGACTCCATCAGGCAATTGAAGCAAAAGAAGGTGTTAAGATACAAGCAGAAAACCAGACCCTTGCAACGATAACATTCCAAAATTACTTTAGAATGTATAAAAAACTTGCAGGAATGACGGGAACAGCAGAAACAGAAGCCCTTGAGTTTAAAGAGATATACAATCTTGATGTCCTTGTTATACCTACAAATAAACCAGTTATAAGAAAAGATTATCCAGATCTGGTTTATAAAAGCAAAAAAGAGAAATTTAATCAAGTAGTTGAAGAGATAGAGAGATTACATAAAGAGGGAAGGCCGGTATTAGTAGGAACAGTATCCGTTGAAACTTCTGAATTCTTATCCGGATTACTTAAAAAGAGAGGAATACCTCACAATGTTTTGAATGCAAAAAACCACGAAAGGGAAGCTGAAATAATAGCACAAGCAGGACGGATAGGAGCTGTCACAATATCTACGAATATGGCAGGAAGAGGAACAGATATATTACTCGGAGGAAACCCAGAATTCTTAGCAAAAGAGCTACTTAAGAAAAAAGGTTTAACTCCAGAAGAAGCAACAGAAGAAGAGTATGCTAAAGCATTAAAAGAAGCACAAAGAATAACCTTAGAAGAGAAACAGAAAGTTATAGAGCTTGGAGGACTTGCAGTTATAGGAACAGAGAGACATGAAAGTAGAAGAATAGATAATCAGCTAAGAGGTAGAGCAGGAAGACAGGGAGACCCAGGAAGCTCAAGATTTTATTTATCTCTTGAAGATGACCTATTAAGACTATTCGGTGGAGATAGACTTATTAGCCTTATGGATAGATTAAAAATTCCGGAAAATGAACCAATAGAAAGCACAATGGTTACAAAAGCAATAGAGAACGCACAGAAGAGAGTAGAAGGACAGAACTTCCAAATAAGGAAGAGACTGTTAGAATTTGATGATGTTATGAATAAACAGAGACAAGTTATATACTCTCTGAGAAGAGATATACTTGAAGGACAGAATCTAAAAGATGAACTTATGCTCTGGCTAACAGATGTTACACTTTACTTCTTAGATAAATATGCCCCAGCTCAAGAGTATCAGGAAAAATGGGATTTAGAAGAACTTAAAAAATCATTTAAAGAGTGGCTTGGTGTAGATGTTAATATTCCGGACAAAGAATGGGATAGAAAAGAACTTGAAGAACATATATTAAAACAGCTTGAGGAGTATTATAACAAGAAGGAAAGTTATTATGGCTCTTCACTTATAAGAGAATTTGAAAGATTTATGACACTTCAAGTTTTAGATTCTCTATGGAAAGAACATCTTCATAACCTTGATAGACTTAGAGAAAGTGTTTATCTAAGAGGATATGCTCAGAGGGACCCACTTGTAGAGTATAAGAAAGAGTCTTTTGAACTGTTTGAAGATATGATGTTTAAACTAAAATACAACACACTTGAGTATCTATACAAACTTCAACTTCAATCAGAGGATTCTTTAGAAGAGGAAAAGATAAGAAAAGAAAAAGAAACGGAAAAAGTATTAAAAAATGCATCACAGAACATAAAACCGGAAGAAGAAAAAAAGAAAAAAATAATAAAGTATAAAAATAGAATGGAAAGAAGAAAAAAGTGAGAAAAGAGGGAATATACAAGTTAGAAGATGGACAGTTTAAAATTGAAGGTTACGAGATACTTGCAGACTTTCCTCATCCAGAAGAAGAAAAGATGGAAGATGTTATGTTGAAAGTTGATTCTATGATTTATGAGCTTAAGCACTTTTAATTAGGTTAACAATATCAGCAAATGTAGATTTTGAAGGCATCATATCAACATTGATACCATATTTACTTGCCTCTTGCAATGTAGTTTTCCCTATGACTACAACTTTACAGTTTTTTAGAACATCTGGTTTGAAAATTCTTAAAAAACCTTTTACTGTAGATGGACTGGAAAATATTACAAAATCTATTTTACCTTCTTCAAACATTTTTCTAATTTCTTCTACATTTGAAGGGATATTAAATTCTGTTTTATACACTGGTATAACATCTACATAAACATTGGGAGGTTTTCTATTTAAAAGTGTATCTATCCCCTCTAAAGCTCTAACTATACCAACCTTTTTACATTCAAACTGTGATATATTTGATTTTATAAAATTTAAAACACCTTCTGCTGAATATTCTTGTGGAGTTATTATATCTTTGTATCCTAAACTTTCTAATTTTTCCTTAGTCTTTTCTCCTACAGCTATGATTTTCACTTTTTGCAATCTATCAATTTTCTCAAAGAAGAATTTAACACTGTTGGAACTTGAAAAAATGAGATAATCATAATCTCTCTCATCAAAATAAAACTCAACTGAACTAAATTTAATTACAGGAAAAGAGATAGGATTTAAACCATTTTCAATAAACAGATCCTTAATCTCTTCAAACTGATTTCTATCTCTGGTTATAAGAACATTTTTCATCATTTATTTTCAATCTCTGATATAGCCTTTTTTAGCTTCTGTAAATGGTTTGTTGTTATGTTTATAGAATCTCTGAGAGCACTCAAATTTCTACTCCTTTTTGTTTTGCTTCTTGGAAAATAGATTTTTTAGGAGACTGTGGCGTTTTAATAACTAAATCTACCTTTCTTTCTATCCCTCTTAACTCCAATTTAGCTAAAAATTTAACTTTTTCTTGTAAAGAAACTTCCTTAGGAGATTCTATGTATATATCTATATCTCCACCTTTTTTATTCAAATTAGCTCTACTACCGAAAATATAAATCTTTATATCTTCTCCAAAAATCTCCTTTGCAGTAGTTTTTATAATAGCTATATCTTCTTTGGACAATCTTACTTTACTCACTTTATCAACCTTCTGAGTTTTGGGTCCAATGCATCTCTTAATGCATCTCCAAGTATATTAAAAGCCAGTATAGTTATAAATATAGCCAAACCAGGAGCCAAAATCCATGGGTAAGAAGATACGGCTGTATAGCTCATTGCAGAGGAAAGCATATTTCCCCAACTTGCATAAGGTTCTTGAATACCAAGTCCTAATAAAGATAAAGCACTTTCTCCTAATATATATCCAGGAATAGATAGTGTAGCAGCTATAAGTAGATAGGAGTATGTATTTGGAATTATATGTTTTAAAATTATCCTTAAGGAAGAAGCACCATAACTTTTTGCAGCCAAAACATATTCTTGCTCCCTTATTGATAGGACCATTCCTCTTACAACTCTTGCAAGACCAGCCCAGCCAATAAATGATAGAATCACAACTATCATAAAGAAAACTTCTGTTGAAGAGAGAGTTATAGGAAATACTGCCCTTAAAGCAAGCATAAGATAAAAAGATGGAAAAGACATAAGTATCTCTGAAAACCTCATTATGAGATTATCAACTTTCCCTCCAAAGTATCCGGAAATACCACCTATAACTGTCCCTATTGTAAAAGAGAGAAAAACTCCTATCAAACCAATAGAGAGAGATATTCTTGCACCATAGAGCATCCTTGAAAATATATCTCTACCAAGGTTATCAGAACCAAGTAAAAATATCTTTCCATCTTTTACGCCAAAGAGATGTTTATCTGTTTTAAAGATTCCAAATAGATAATGGGATTCTCCAGCTGTGAAAAAGTATATTGGATATTTTTTAGAGTAATCAACCTCATAATACTTATTTATCGGGTCAATCATTTTATATCCATAAACAAAAGGCCTTAAATGAAAATTCCCTTTTTCATCAAAAAAGTGTATCTGTGTAGGAGGGTGATAGGGTGCGTCTCTATGTTGTATATCGTAAGGATATGGAGCTATAAAATCAGCAAATATGGCAAGAAAGTATAAAACAAAAAGTATATTTAAACTCAAAAAGGCAAGTTTATTTTTACGGATACTCTCCATCATTTTAAAGCACCCTCAACTTCTCTCTGTCTTATACGAGGGTCTAATTTTGCAAGTAGTATATCAGCTATGAGATTGCCGATTATAAGCATTATGGCACCTATATAAAGACCACCCATAACAAGGTATAAATCTTGAGATAAAACAGCATCAAGCATTAACATACCCATTCCAGGCCAGTTTATAATTATCTCTATAAGTGCGGAGCCGGAAAGTAAAGAAGCTATCTCAAATCCAAGTATAGTTATGAAAGGGTTAAGAGCATTTTTTAATGCATGTTTCAAAACAACCTCTCTTTCTGAAAGTCCTTTTGCTCTTGCAAATAGAACATACTCAGATTGTAGTTGTTCTATCATAGTGCTTCTTACCAATCTAACTAATCCTGCTAATGATCCTATACCTATAACCAAAGCTGGAAGGCTCACATGCCACAATCTATCTACAATCTTCTCAAAAAATGTCATACTTTCATAATTTGGGCTGTATGCTCCACCTGTAGGAAAAATACCGGTCTTTACAGCAAAAAATAACATCAAAAATGCAAAGAAAAAGCCTGGTAAAGACATAAATGTAAAGGAGAAAAGTTGTATAAATTTATCTATTAAACTGTTTGGTTTTAAAGCTGCTATAATTCCCAAGGGTATAGCCAAAAACCAAGCTATTACTCCGGAGGTTATAGAGAGGAAAAGTGTATTTAAGATTCTGTCTTTTATAAGGTCTAAAACTGGCATCTGATAACTAAAAGAGTAGCCAAGGTCAAATTTAATTGCATTTATCAACCATTTAAAGTATTGAACTAAAATAGGTTGGTCAAGACCGTAAATTTTTATCATCTGGTTTAATGTTTTTTCAGATATCTGGGGATTCATCCTGAGCTGGTCAAGATAATCTCCGGGAGCAAGTTGAATTATGACAAAAGAAAGGAAGGTTATACCTATAAGAAGAGGTATAAGTTGGTATAACCTTTTAAGTATATAGAAAATCATTTCATAAGCTTTTTGATATTTCTTATTGCCTGTCTTATCCTTTTTTCATTTTCTACAACAGCAAATCTTACATATCCTTCACCATGTTCTCCAAATCCTATACCAGGAGCAACTGCAACTTTCGCCTCTTTTAATAACATCATACTAAAATCTATTGAACCCATATTTCCAAATTTTTCCGGAATTTTTGCCCATAAAAACATTGTAGCCTTAGGTTTTTGAACATTCCATCCAGCTTCATTAAGTCCTTTAACGAGGATATCAAGTCTTTTACTGTAAATATCTGCTGCCTTCTGGACAACGGAGTAATCACTTTCTAAAGCTATTATACTGGCAACCTGTATAGGAGTAAACATTCCGTAGTCAAGATAACTTTTCAATCTTTTAAGGTTATATACAAGTGTCTCATTTCCAAGGATAAAACCGACTCTCCAACCTGCCATAGAGAATCCTTTTGTCATTGAGTATGTTTCTACAGCAACATCCTTTGCTCCTTCCACCTGTAAAATACTTGGAGCTTTATAACCATCAAAACAGAGATCTCCATAGGCAAGGTCATGGATTATCCATAGTCCTTTTTTCTTAGCAAATGCTACAACTTCCTTAAAAAAGTCTAATGTTACAGTCATAGTTGTAGGATTGTTTGGAAAGTTAAGTATTAAAACCTTTGCTTCTGGATATGAATCTTCATAAGAGTCATAGATATTTTTTAGAAACTGTTCCTGTTTTTCTTCATCTGAACCTTCAAGAGGAAGAGGAACTGTTAAAACACTTGCACCTGCTATAACCGGAGCATAGTAATGTATAGGATATCTGGGACTTGGAACCATGGCTATATCTCCAGGTTCCAACATAGCCAGTAAGAGATGGGTAAGTCCCTCTTTTGAACCTATCGTCATTATAGCTTCTTTTTCTGGGTCTAACTCAACACCGTATCTATCTCTATAAAAATCACAGATTGCTTTTCTCAATCTCGGAATACCTTGGGACATTGAGTATCTATGGGTAGTTTTCTTCTTTGCAGACTCACATAGTTTATCTATTATATGCTGTGCAGGAGGTAAATCCGGATTTCCCATCCCAAAATCTATAATATCCTCTCCCTCTTTCCTCATTTTAGCTTTAAGTTCATTTACTACTGCGAAAACATACTGTGGAAGTCTCTTTATTCGTGGAAACTCTTCTGGCATTCTCTCACCTCATCAACTTTTCTTAAAAATTATAACACTAATCAAGGACTTTCTGCGGGTCTATAGGAGTGACATTCTTTCTAACTTCAAAGTAAATACCACATGTATCAGAGTTTTTCAACTTTCCAACTACCCCTATACTCTCTCCCTTATACACTCTCATACCCTCACTTACCGAAAGCTTATCTAAGTATCCGTAAACCGTAGTTAAACCATTGTCATGTCTGATTACTACCAGATTACCAAAAGCTTTTATCCCATCTCCGGCATAAACAACTTTACCACTTTCTGCAGCATTAACCCTCTCACCACAGTCAGAAGCTATCTCTATACCAAGATGTCTCACATTTTCATCATTCTGAAAACCTGCTATAACTTTTCCGTTTACAGGCCATCCTAACTTCATACCGTTAGTAGCTATAGGTTCAATATCATCTATTTTAGGTTTTGTTTCTTTAGGCAAAATAGGCTTGGATGGTTTTTCTTGTTGCTGATCTTCAACAGGTTTCTGGACTACTTTCTCTTGCTCCTCTTCTTTCACAGGGACCTTTAATTTTTCTCCTATATGGATTTTGTCCCCCCTTAAACTGTTTAACTCCCTGATATCTGCCACTGTTGTATTAAACTTTTCTGCTATCTTTTCTATGGTATCTCCTCTTTTCACAGTGTAGTATGTATATTTTCTGTCTTTAGCTGATATCTCTTCTTCATAAGCCCTTAAACATATCTCTTGATCTTTTGAGACATAATCCTTATTTAGATTATTCAACTGTTTTATCTTATGGACGGGTATATTATACTGACGGGATATCTCCAATATAGAAACCCTCTTCTTAGGTTTGTATAGAAGCTCACACTCTCCTTTTACTAAGACCCTATCTTCTCTTTTCTCCCCTATACACACTTTTGTCCCAGCTTCAAGCCACTGTGAACTGTCTATATTGTTGTACTTTTCAAGTGTTCTAACATCAATCCCAGTTCTCTTAGAAACATGTTTAAGGGTACCACCTTTTTTTAGGGTATATATCTCACATCTTGACAGATCAACGGCTTTCCTTGACTGTTCTAATTTCTTCTTAGATATAGCATCTTTTGACAGAGGTATCTTTAACTGATCACCTGCAAAAATCCTCTCATCTCTCATGTCATTATATTCCATGATCTCTTTAACGGTAAGATTATACCTTTTAGCTATCTTCTCCAACGTATCCCCAGATTTAACTTCGTAAATCTCTTCCTTTGAAGCAGACTTTTTAGAAGACTTTCTATCATCTATGGCTTTTTTGCCACTTTCCTGACTTTTTGTAGGTATCTCTATCTTTTGACCTTCTCTTAATCTCTTTGGATCCTTTATGTTGTTAGCTTTTATTATCTCCTCTGGAGAAACATTAAACTTTTTTGCTATCTTTTCAATAGTATCACCTTTTTGTACCGTATAACTTTCTGCAAAAGAGAAAGATACAAATGCAAATAAAGAAAAGATTCCTAACTTAATACCTGATTTCAAAGTCATTATAGCCTCCCTCTTTCTCTAAAAATCTGTAATCTACTCTCTCAACAGTTGCCCTTGGTGGACCTTGATGAATATATTTCAAAAGCTGTTCTAACACTTCCTTATCTCCTTCTGCCTCGACTTCAACAGTCCCATCTGGCATATTTCTAACAAATCCATTTAATCCTAACTCTTCTGCTTTTGCTTTAACAAATTTCCTAAATCCAACTCCTTGAACGACTCCGTAAACTATAGTGTGTAGAACCATCTCTCATCTCCCTAAATATTTCTTCTTAAGGAACTCCACAAAGGTTATAGGATTATTGATGTCAAAAGTGGTATCAAACTTATAATAATCAGTTATGACACCTTTCAAAAAAGGATCATCTTTAAGCATTAACTCTCTATTTTCATCTTTCCTTATAACTTCATATTTATCATACTGTGTAGCTGATTTAAATCCTTCAACTATTACAATATCTGGATTAAATAACTTTAAAAATTCAATAATATAATTAATATCATAGGCATCATTCTTTACAAAAATTGACAGTTTATTAGGAGAAGCAATTACGACTTCCCTTGCTCCAGCATTATATATTCTATAACTGTCCTTACCTTCTGTATCTGTCTTTGCTTTACCCTTTGGGTCATGTTTTATATAAGCAACATTTACCCCTTCTGATGAGAGTATACTAACAACCTTCTCGATAAAGGTAGTTTTCCCGCTATTGTGAGCTCCTGTTATTATTACTACTTTATCCATGGGTATGCTTTATCAAAGTGTATATAGTTTTTTTGAGATTTTTTCTATCAACTACCATATCTATCTGTCCTTTTTCAAGTAAGAACTCTGATCTTTGGAATCCTTCTGGAAGTTGCTGTCTTATTGTCTGCTCAATAACCCTTGGTCCAGCAAAACCGATTAAACTTTCTGGTTCTGCTATTATTATATCTCCTAAAAATGCAAAACTTGCAGAAACTCCACCCATTGTTGGGTCTGTAAGAACAGATATATACAGAATACCAGCTTTATTCATTCTATCAACGGCTATTGAAGTTTTTGCCATCTGCATAAGGGAGATAATACTCTCCTGCATTCTTGCTCCACCAGAAGCTGCTACAGATATAAAAGGTATCCTTTTTTCTATGGCAAACTCTGCTCCCCTGACAAACTTTGCACCTACAACGCTTCCCATACTTCCACCCATAAAGTTAAAATCCATAGAGGCTATCACAACTTCTTTGTCAAACATCTTCCCATGGGCAACAATAATTGCGTCATTTAAACCAGTTTTCTCCTGAGCTTCTTTTAATCTGTCTTTATATCTTTTTGTATCTTTAAAACCTATAATATCAACAGGTTTAATCTTTGAAAAAAGGTCGTAATTATAAACAGTATCAAGAAGAGAATCAACCCTTTCCTTAGCAGACATACGAAATGTATATCCACAGTGGGGACATATCTTAAGATTTTTTAAAAGGTCATCAATAAAAAGTAAACTCTTACATTTCTCACACTTTATCCAAGAACCTTCTTCAATTTTTAACTTCTTCCTACCTTTAAATTTATCAATAAAATCTTTCAGTCCCATTCTCTACTCCCTAAGATATGCATAAGTTAATATTCTATCATCAAAGTCACCCTTTCTAAAAGAGAAATATTTACCACAGCAAGCAGTACATTCTGATAAATCAAAAATATCGTCTATACCTAAATTTTTTAACTTCTCTTTTGCAATATTCTGTAAAGACAAAAAGTATCTATCTTCTCTCTTTATATAAAATTTTTCGTCAATGTTAAATCGATAGATAAAATCCGGACTAACTTCATAACAACAAACCCTTATAGAAGGTCCAATAAAGCAGTTAGTAGGTTTTTCTTTAAACATTTTAATACTATTTTCTATGATACCACCAAATAACCCTCTCCAACCTGCATGAATTACAGACAACTCTCTATCGTTAAACAGAACTATCGGCATACAGTCTGCTGTTAAAACCCCTACAGCAACACCTGTTTTATCCAGATATATTCCATCAGCTTCTTGAGTTATATCTTCATCTAAAGAGATTACTTTTGATGTATGCTTCTGATTTGGAATAAAAAGTGGAAAATTAATTTTTCTATTTACACTGAGCGTTTGGTTTAAATCTCCTCTATCTGTGAAGACTATGATCACGTTTTTAATCGTTAGCTCTTTCATAAGCAAATTATATCATAACTTTGAAATACTCTCTTTAAACACTTTTTAAATGGAAAACAATTGACCTTAGACAATGAATTTAGATATTGAAAATGATAATGTTAGTATTTACAAACCAATTGAAAAGTTGTATGATTTTTATCAATAAATTCAGTTATAGGAGGTAGCTATGGCAGAAGAAAAAGTCTCAAGAAGGGATTTTCTACTGTATGCTATGGGTGCATGGGCTGCAGTAGGAGTTGGTGGTGTTTTATATGGCATGTATAAAACTTGGGAGCCTCTTCCAGAAGTAAAGGCTCAAGCTACTGTTACTTTTGATATCTCAACAGTCCAACCTGGAGAGATAAAAGTTGCAAACTGGAGAGGAAAACCAGTGTTCATTTTAAGAAGAACTCCAGATATGACACAGTGTAAAGACAGATCGATAAAAGATGAATACACAGTAGTTCTTGGTATCTGTACACATCTTGGATGTATTCCTAACTGGGAAGCTGATAAAAAGATATGGCACTGCCCTTGCCATGGTGGGGAGTATGATGCCTGTGGTAAAAATATATTTGGACCACCTCCAAGACCATTAGACGTTCCTCCATTTAAAATAGAAGGAAATAATATAGTCCTAGGTGAAGAAGGTCCTGAATATAAACAGATGAAAGAAAAAGGATTAACAGCTTAAGGAGGTTAAGGCATGAAGTTTATGGACTGGTTAGATGAGAGGTTAGCTGTAAGACAGCTTATCAAAGTTATGCTTACAGAATACTATGTTCCAAAGAACATTAACTTCCTTTGGAGCTTTGGTGTTTTGGTTATGTTAGTCTTTGCGATACTTGTAGTAAGTGGGATATTTGTTCTTATGTATTACAAACCAGATGCAAATCTTGCCTTTGACAGTGTAAATAAAACTATAATGATGGACGTTGAGTATGGATGGCTATTTAGACATACCCATGCAGTCGGTGCATCTATTATGTTCTTGGTTCTTTTTGTCCATATGGCAAGGGGAATTTATTACGGGTCTTTTAAAGCACCGAGAGAAATAGTATGGATAACAGGATATATACTCTTTGTTTTAATGTCAGCAACAGCATTTACAGGATACTTGCTTCCATGGGGACAGATGTCTTACTGGGCAGCCCAAACCATTACAACCCTCTTTGAAAAGATACCTTTCATAGGTCCGGATTTGGTTATATGGATAAGAGGTAACTACATAGTCGAAGACGCTACCCTTACAAGATTCTTTGCATTACACGTAGTATTTTTACCTTTACTTCTCATAGTATTTACAGCTATTCATCTATATGCAGTAAGGATACCTGGGTCTAATAATGAAGATGGTATAGAGCTTACAAAAGAAGAGAAAAAGCATGGAAAAGGAATACCTTTCTGGCCAGTATTTATGGCAAAAGAGTTTTTCGTTATGTCTGTTTTCTTAATTTTCTTCTTCTACTTAGTGTTCTACCAATATAAATTTGCTATGGATCCTATCAACTTCACACCTGCTAACTATCTACAGACACCTACCCATATATATCCTGAATGGTATTTCTTAGCATTCTATGAAGTTTTAAGGGGATTTTTCTTCAGCCAAAACCTTGGACTTATCGCTTTCGTTTTAAGTATGTTTATAGCAGCTTTCTTACCTTGGCTTGATACATCCCCTATAAAAAGTGGGAAATATAGACCGATTTATAAAATTTTATTCTGGATATTTATTGCTGATTTCGTATTCCTAACAATTCTTGGAAAGCTACCTCCAACAGGTCTATACGCATGGCTTGGATTTGCAGGAAGTTTAGTATTTTTCGCATTCTTCCTTGCACTTCCTATTCTGTCTAAAATTGAGAAGAAGAAAGTCGCAGGAGGTAGATAATTATGAAAGAGTTAAAAATTTTACTTATATTAGTGGTTATTGTTTTAGTAGGATACTGGGGAATTGAACCTTATGCTCACTCTGTCATGCACGGTGAGGTAAAACATCCAGATTATGAATATAAGGATATCCCTAAAAATATACCTACAACTGGAGACCCTGCAAAAGGTAAAGAACTTTTTACAGCAAACTGTGCTTCCTGTCACGGCGTTAAAAAAGACGGAATAAATCCCGGAATGGATGCAAATGCTGCCATAGCTTCATTTAAAGTTGTCCCTCCTGATTTATCCAATATAGGTGCGATAGTAGATGAACATTTCCTCGCTTACTTTATCAAAAACCCACAAGATGCCACCAAAAATCCAAAATTCGCTATGCCACCCATGGCTCAACTTTCTGATGAAGACGTTGGCAATATAGTCGCATATCTAAAATCTATTGAGAAAAAAGATTTAGATGGAAAAGAGATAACCATTGAAGCTTGTGGTAGATGTCATAGTATTAAGTATCAAAAAATAGAGGCAGTAACTCCAAAGGATGCTTTGAAAGATTACCTTGGAAAAGTTCCTCCAGACCTATCTGTTATGGGTAAAGCAAAAGAGATTGAATACTTAGAGTCATTTATAAACAATCCTCAAAATGGTTTACCTGGTACTTCTATGCCAAGACTTGGATTAACAAAAGAAGCAACAGAAAAAGTTGTAACATATCTTGACAAGATAGCAGATCCTCATAGAGATCAAAGAAATGCTCTTGGAGTCTGGGTTTTAGGTTATCTTGTAGTGATGGCAGGATTAACTTTCGCTTGGAAGAAAAAAATCTGGAAAAATCTACACTAATCAAAATAAAACATTGATAGCAATCAAGCCCCCTTTAAAGGGGGCTTTTTCATTTTTATGTCAATATTCATACAAATTGAAACCTTCCTGAATGAAAATTATTGAAAACTTTTAAGGAAGGTAAAAATGGAAAGAAAACCAAATAGATTAATTAACGAGAAAAGTCCATATTTAACTGCCCATGCTTATAATCCGGTAGATTGGTATCCATGGTGTGAGGAAGCCTTTGAAAGAGCCAAAAGAGAAGATAAACCCATATTCCTATCAATAGGCTACTCATCATGTCATTGGTGTCATGTTATGGAAAAAGAATCTTTTGAAGATGAAGAGATCGCAGAAATATTAAATAAATATTTTGTCCCTATAAAAGTTGATAGAGAGGAAAGACCAGATATAGATGCTATTTATATGGAAGTTTGTCTTCTGTTTAATGGGCATGGAGGTTGGCCTCTAACGATACTTATGACTCCCGATAAAAAACCATTCTTTGCTGGAACATACTTCCCAAAAGAGAGCAAACCATCAAGGATAGGACTGAAAGATCTGCTTCTATCTGTTGCAAAATACTGGCAAGAAAATAAAGAAGACCTAATCCAAAGAAGTCAGAAAGTTGTTGAATATCTGCATCAAGAAAATCGGAAAGATAGGGAAGTGCTAAGCAAAAATATAATAGATGTCTGTTATCTAGATTTAAAATCAAGGTTTGATAATAACTATGGTGGATTTTCTATTAAACCTAAATTTCCATCTCCTCACAATTTAATGTTTTTAATGAGATATTATTACCTAAAAAAAGAAAGTGAAGCCCTCACAATAGTAGAAAAAACCTTAAAAAAAAAATGAGATTAGGTGGTATTTATGATCATATAGGTTTTGGTTTTCATAGATATTCAACAGATAGACAGTGGATACTTCCCCACTTTGAAAAGATGCTCTATGACCAAGCCACATTGATTATGGCATACAGTGAAGCTTACAGCTTAACAAAAGATGAATTTTATAAAGAAGTTGTATATGAGATTGTTAAATATCTTGAAAGAGATATGTTGGATAGAACAGGAGGCTTTTATTCAAGTGAAGATGCAGACAGTGAAGGAGAGGAGGGAAAGTTCTATACATGGACAAAAGACGAGATAGACTCTATACTTGGAGAAGATTCTGATCTTTTCTGTAAGATATTTAATATAAAGGAAGAAGGAAATTACCTTGAAGAAGCCACCGGAGAACTTACAGGTAGAAATGTTCTATATATTGATGAAAAAGTTTTAAATCAGATTAATATACCAAAAGAAAAGTTAGAAGAAAAAGTTTTAAACTGGAGAGAAAAATTATTCAAAGAGAGAGAAAAAAGAATAAAACCATTTAAAGATACGAAAATACTTACAGATTGGAACGGATTACTTATGGCAGCCCTATCAAAAGCTGGGAAACTACTATCAGAAGATAGATTTATAGATTTAGCTAAAGGAGTTTATAAGTTTATAAAAGAAAAGATGTACATAGATGGTAAACTACTCCATATGTATAAAGACGATGAGGCAAAAGTAGATGGAATGCTTGATGACTATGCTTTTACAATTTGGGGACTTTTAGAGCTATACGAAGCAAACCCAAACATTGATATACTTAACTTAGCTTTAGAACTTCAGAAAAAGGTAGATGAGTTGATGTTTGATGAGAAAAATGGAGGATATTTCATATCTTCACATATACAAGATTTAATAGCAAACACAAAACCTGTTTTCGACGGAGCATATCCAAGTGGAAACTCGGTAATGTTAAACAATCTATTAAGACTTTACCATATAACCACAGATGAGCAGTTTTACAAAAGAGCAGAAAAAACGATAGAATTCTTCTCATCAGATATTAAAAGTCAATCTTCTTACCACACAATGTTTATAATCGGACTTATACTTTACTTTTATCCAGTAAGTGAGGTTATCTTATCTGGAGATTGTAAAGATAAATTAAGAGAGATAAACACCAGATTTTTACCTAATAAAGTTCTACTTCTAAAAAATGATAACAATATAGAAAAAATAGCACCATTTTTGAAAACAGTCCCAATAGAAGAAAGATGTAAAATATATGTATGCAAAAACTTTTCCTGTAATTTACCAACTGAAAATTTAGAAGAAGCTTTAAAAGTTATAGAGGGTTAATAGTTGGAAGTAAAAAGTAAAACTGTTTTAATTACCGGGTCTGCAAAGAGAATAGGTAGAGATATTGCTCTCAATTTAGCAAAAGATGGAGCTGATATTATTATTCATTATAGTAAATCTGATACAGAGGCTAAACAACTTAAAGAAGAGATAGAAGCTTTCGGAGTGAAAGCTTACACATTCAAAGCCGATTTAACAGATGAAGAACAGCTTATAAACTTCACAAAAGATATCTTAAACACAACAAAAGTAGATATCCTTATAAATAACGCCTCTCTTTACTACAAAACTCCTTTAGAAACTGCTACTTTTAAAGATTTAGATAAATTCTATGCTATACATGTAAAAGCACCATTCTACTTATCAAAAGTTTTTGGCAAAAAGATGTATGAAAGAAAAGAAGGTAGGATAATAAATATAATAGATTACTCAGCTATACTTCCATATCCAGATTACACACCCTATACAATTTCAAAAGGTGCTATGCTAACGATGACAAAAGCTTTTGCAAAGGAGTTTGCCCCCTATGTTTTAGTAAACGGAATTTTACCAGGTCCGATAATTCCACCAGAAGATTTAGAAGATAAAACCATCCCTCTAAAAAAAACTATTTTAAAGAGATGGGCAGGTGGCATAGAAGTTTATAAAGCTGTAAAATATTTAATAGAAAGTGATTTCACTACTGGAAGTTTCATACCAGTAGAAGGAGGAAGATTGATATTTTAGATTATATATTTTTCTTGGGAACGGCAGGTGGTAGGACTGTAGTATTTAGGCAACTCAGATACTCTGGAGGATTGTGGCTATATATAAAAGGTAAAAATATTCTCGTTGATCCCGGACCAGGAAGTTTAATAAGGATATTTGAGTTTAAGAAGGATCCAAGAGATTTAAAAGGTATTATATTAACCCATAGACATTTAGATCATGTAGCAGATGTGGCTTCTGTTGTAGAATCTGCTACAGAAAGTAATACAAAAAAGTTAGATTTTTTACTTGCTCCCTATGATGCTATTGATGGAGAAGATCCTATAGTTTTAAAGTACACAAAAAAAGGTTTTAAACATATATGGACTACACAGTTAAATCAGGAATATAATTATGAAGGAATATCAATAAAAGCTTTAATAAAGCATATCCATCAAGGAGCAGAGACTTACAGTTTAGGCATTTTTTATAATAACAAAAAAGTAGTTTTAGTACCCTGTGGGAGATTTTACGAAAATATGTTACATACATATCCAGAAAATTCAGATGTTATGATATTTAACACAACTTTTGTAAAACCAAATCAACATTTCTATCATCTTTCTGCAGAAGATGTCGAAAAGATTATAATGAAAGCTAAACCCAAAAAAGCAGTTCTTACTCATTACAGTTTACAGATGTTAAAGGAAAATCCTGAGAAGGTGGCAAAATTGATGAGTGAAAAAACAGGAATAGAGGTTATAGCTGCAAAAGATGGACTTAAGGTGGAATTTTAGATGAAAGGGATAATAGTAGGTGGCGGAATTATAGGACTTTCTCTTGCAAGAGCTTTTCACAAGCTTGGATATGAGATTGTTTTGATTGAAAAGGGATTTTTAGGGAGAGGTGCATCTTGGTCGGCTGGGGGAATGCTTGCACCTCAGGCAGAAGGACTAACTGGCGTTATGCTTGAGTTTTGCCTTCAAAGTAGAGAGATGTATAAAAATTTTGTAAAAGAGATAGAGCTAGATACTGGGGATGATGTGGGCTTCTGGGAATGTGGGATAGTATATCCTGCTTTCTCCAAAGAAGATGAGGATATACTAAAAAAGAAAATCTATTACTACACCAAATCAGGATTGAAGGCAAATTGGTATACAAGGGAAGATTTTGAAAACGCTGGATACATACTCGGTAATCAGATCATAGGTGGAGCCTTTTTCCCTGATGACAAACAGGTTGATAACAGGTTGCTTGTAAATGCATTAGTTAAATATGTAAAATCTTCTGGAATAACAGTTATGGAGAGGACTACAGTTATCAGGGTAAATGTTGATAAGAAGAAGTTTAAAAGTGTCACAACAGATAAAGGTGATATATCAGGAGATTTTTGTATAATAGCCGCAGGAGCTTGGTCTTCAGAAATTTATGATACAAAAGTCTTCCCAGTGAAAGGTCAGATGATCAGCTTTAAGCAGCAAAAAGGAGAGTTAGATAAGATTTTTTATAGTAAAAAAGCTTATATAATACCAAGGAAAAACAGTAATATTATAGTAGTTGGAGCAACTGAGGAGAATGTGTCTTTTAGACCGGAGAATACTGTTGGCGGTATTTTTGTTCTTTTAAAAGGACTTTTAGAAACTTTTCCAAAATTCAAAGACAGAGAGTTTTTGGATAAATGGTATGGATATAGGCCGGCAACAGCTGATGGCATGCCAATAATAGGTAAAACAGATGTGGATAATCTATATATAGCTACAGGACACTATAGAAATGGTATATTACTCGCCCCAATAACAACAAAAATTTTAGTAGATCTTATACACAGAGATGAAAAAAATCACTTTTTAGATAGTTTTAACTTCTTTAGATTTATTGAGTCTTAAGGGAGGGATAAAGATGAAAGTTGCAGATTACATCGAGAGAGGTTTAAAGAACCTAGTAGAAGAAAAACCAGAAGATTATAGAGAGCTTGGGAAAGCAAAGTCCGGATGTCATCAGATAGTAGTCTACATTAAAGATAGTGGAAACAAGATAGAAGATGTAAAGATTAAAGTAACAAAGAGATGTAAAAAACTACTTGCCATAGCTGATCTTGTAGCAGAGATTTCAAAGAACAAAGGAAGAATAGAAGTTAACGAAGAGGAAATTTTAAACTTTTTTAAAGAAGAAAAAGAGATTGATAAGATGAAAGACAGGATAAACTTAATTAAATCAGCCATCGGAAGCTAGTTTTAGTATAATTTGTGCCAAATTTTCGCTCACCGGCATAACAGAAAGACGTGGCATTCTCACAAGGTAAAAGTCTTTAAATTCCGGCATCTTTTTAATATCTGATAGCTTTAAAGGTTTACTTAATTTCCTTAATGGAGCAACATCAACTACATACAGCCCATCTTCGTATATGTAAGGTCCAGATACAGCTTTAGCCAAACCGACTATCTGTTTCTCTTTTCCTGTATGGTATATAAATATAAGATCACCTTTTTTAACAGATTTTAAAAATTTTTGAGCCAGAGGATTCTTTACTCCATTCCAAACAGTTTTACCTTCATCTATCAACCTATCAAAAGAGTATTCTTCTGGTTCTGTTTTAAATAAAAACATGTTCATCTCCTTATCTGATATAATTTTATCATGAAAAAAAACTATTTAAAGCTTGATAGTATATCGAAAAGTTATAAAGGTAGGAATGTCCTTAACAATGTGTCTCTCTATGTTGAAGAAGGTGAGATTGTAGGACTACTTGGACCAAACGGAGCTGGAAAAACTACCACTTTTAAGTGTATGCTTGGATTTGTAAAACCAGATAACGGTAAAGTTATATTAAACGGTAGAGATATCACAGAATTACCGGTTTATGAGAGAGCCAAAGAAGGTATATCCTTTTTACCACAGGAATCTTCCATATTCAGGGATTTAACAGTATGGGAAAATCTTATGATGTTTTTAGAGTTTCAGGATATTACCAAGCAACAGATGGAAGAAAAAGCAGAGGAACTTTTAAGGGAGTTTAATATAGAGTATCTCAAAAACCAAAAAGCATCTACGTTATCCGGAGGAGAGAGAAGAAGACTCGAGATAGCAAGAAGTTTAATAACAAATCCTTCATTTTTACTTTTAGATGAACCTTTTGCCGGAGTAGACCCTGTATCCGTTAAAGAGGTTAACCATTTGATAAAGAAGCTTATAGAGAAAGACATAGGTATAGTTATTACAGACCACAATGTTAGAGAAACATTAAAGATAACTGACAGAGCATACATAATAGCCCATGGGACCGTAATAGCCCACGGAATTCCACAGGATATTGTAAATAACGAAGATGTAAGAAAAATTTTCCTTGGGGAAGATTTCGTACTGTCCTAATAGATATCCTCTATCCATTCTACACATCTTAAAAGTTCTCTATCAACTTTTTAAGTTTATCTTCCTTACTAAAGCCGTATCTTTTCATAGTTTCCACCACATACTTACCGAGTATATCAAACTCTATATTTACCTCATCACCTATTTTTCTATACTTAAGATTGGTATTTTCTAGAGTATGGGGAATTATATTAAGTTTAACTTTATTATTTACTATATAATTTATTGTAAGGCTTATCCCATCTACTGCTATAGAACCTTTTTCTATAATATATTCCAAATATTGAGAAGGTATCTCTACTTCAAACTCTGTATGATTCCCAAGAGGTTTTATGCCAGCTATATACCCAGTACAATCAACATGTCCCTGGACTATATGCCCCCCGAATCTACCTTGCGGAGACATAGCCCTCTCTAAATTAACAAAATCAGAAGGTTTTAACTTTGATATATTTGACCTTTTTACAGTTTCTTTAGAAACCTCAAAAAATAGGATTTTACCTTCTATACTCACAACTGTAAGACAGACCCCGTTGACAGCTATACTATCTCCCAATTTTGTGTTTTCTAACACCTTATCTGCCTCAATAGATAGGACAAGTCCATCATTTTTTACTGATATACTTCTTACCTTTCCTAATTCCTCTACTAATCCAGTAAACATATCTCACTCCATACTTTTATATATTATATAGTTTCTCAAAACTTTTTTTACATAATCCCTTGTTTCTTCGTAAGGATACAACTCAATAAACTCAGCTATATCTGTTATCTTATTCTTTTCAAGGAAATTTTTTACAGCATTCTCTCCGGAGTTATAGGATGCTATCATATACACTTCGTTACTTTTCCAGAGTTTATCCAAATATTTTAAATACTCAACACTAAATTTTATAGCAAGCTCAGGACTAAAAAGATGAATTATATCAAAATTTTCTATATTCATATTTTTTGCGAACCAGTAAGCTGTTTTTGGTATAAATTGAGTTATACCTACAGCATTTGAGGAAGATATAACATAAGGATCAAAAAAGCTTTCTTGTCTGATTATACTATAAACAAGGTTTTCGTTGTAATCAATCTTTCCAAATGGTTTTACAAAAGTATATACAGAGTTTTTATCAAAACATTTAACCCCTACCTCCGGCATAATGTTATAAACTTCATTACAGTATCCTAATTTTATTAGATAAACTGCCTCTGTATATGCAAGCTTGTAATCCAAGGTTTTTAATGTCTTTAAATTATCTAAAACTTCATAATTTTTAACATTTAAAGGTTCAATTTTAAACCTGTAAAGATTTCCTGTTTTATAGTCTACCATAGCTCTGTAAAAGGAGATCTCTTTTATATCTTTAATCTCTCTATCTTTAATTTTATGAAGATAAAATTTAGCTTTCTCATAGTTAGATAATTTTGTATTTATAAGCCATTGCCAGTAATTTGTTTTATCTTCATCGTATAGATTACCGTATTTATTTAAAATATCTAAACTTTTTGAGTAATCTCCAGATTTGTAATAAAATAAAAACTCAATCCATTTAGCCTTTGAAAAGTAAAAAGATTTTTCATCTACAAGAGATAGATAGTAAGATATATCTTCATCTCTATAAAATGCTTTCTCCAAAAATTTAGCAACATACTTTTGATACTCCTGAAAATCTGACTCTCTTAGTTTGTCTAAAAGTGTTTTCTCATAATTTTTATCTATATTTGCCATAAATTTAAGAGCTTTTATATAGTAAGGAGAATTTTCAGAAATCTGACTAAATATTGATTCTTTCTCGCTACCAGTGGTTACCATTAAAAGTCTCACATATTTTATAGCATCTTCATCTGATAGTGAAAAGAATAGAAACATAGCTCGCTCTTTGTATCTTCTCTTAATTAGACTTTCAATAAACTCAACCTTTTCATCTTCTGAAAATAGAGATATGTTCTCTATATAAACTTTATAAGCATAATAACTTTCTGGATAACTTTTTACTAAATTTTTGATTACATTCTTATAAACTTCAGAGTCTCTGTCTTTTTCTATGATACTTTTCAAATAAAGGTAAAAAGGTTTATCTTCTTTTAGTAGAGCTTTTTCATCAACCATTTTCAAAAATTTTTCAGCTTTATCTATATCTCTGTATATCAAAAAAGATGCAGTTTTTAAAGCAATATAACTTGATATAGCATAGGATTTATTATCTTCAATAACTTTTGTTACCTTATCTTCATTGAACTGTTCCAAGAAATCTAAATTTAGAATATATAAAGCTTCTTTGTATGTTGAGCCGTAAGATAGGCTAAAAAATATAAAAGTAATGATAAAAATTAATTTCAAGGCAATAACTCCTGAAATGTTTTTATCTGACTTGGCATATCTTCTATCTCAAAAGAAAGTTCTTTCTGTGTTCGTGGGTGCTTAAAGGAAAGTTTATAGGCAACTAAGGAGTGATATTTAATCTGAGTAGCTATATCTTTTAAGGATTGGTTAACTTTTGACAGTTTAAAACCGTATACATAATCGTTAAAGAGAGGATGTCCTATAGCTGAAAAATGGACTCTTATTTGGTGAGTTCTCCCGGTATGAAGCTTTATATCTACTAAGGTTATATTAAGCTCTTTACTTCTCTTTTCTACCCAAAACTCCGTTAATGCATCTCTAAGTTTTGTTGAAACTGTTCCCATCTTCTGTCTATCAAAGGAAGATCTACCTATTGGTAGATCTATTAATCCGTAATCTTTATTCACAATACCAACAACAACAGCTTTATATCTCTTATCTATCTGTCTCTCTGCAAACATTCTTTGAAGTTCTTTATGGGCAAACTCTGATTTTGCAACCACCATAATTCCCTCTGTATCCTTGTCTAATCTGTGGACTATGCCAGCTCGCTCAACTCCTTGATAGAGGGATACGTTTCTAAAGTGAAAAAGTAAAGCATTAACTAAAGTTCCTGTTGTATGTCCTACAGAAGGGTGGACAACCATTCCAGCAGGTTTATGTATTACAGCTATATCTTCATCTTCGTAGTAAATTTTAATAGGTATATCTTCAGGAGTTATATCAATAGGTTCTGGTGGAGGAATTTCTACTGTTATCTCTTGGTTTAACCTGACTTTTTGAGAAGGTTTTGATACAAACTTACTATCTACTTTTACAAAGCCAGATTTAATGAGATTTTGATAGTAGCTCCTTGAATATTCTGGGTAAACAGACGCCAAAAATTGGTCTAATCTTTTCTCTTCAAAACCCTCTTCAACTTTAAAAACTAAAATTTCATTCTGTTGCATCAATTTTAATTTATTCCACTCTTTTTAATAATTCTACCATAACAGGTACTAAGAATATCAAGATTGGATTTCAAATGTATGCAAGAAATATTTATTTATCAAATATATAAGATAAGTTTTACATGGTTTTAAAAATTTTTAACATAAGATTTTGTCGGTTAAAAATGTTAAATCAAACAGCGTTATATTTTTAAATTTACTGATTATCAATCAATTAATTGATAGAAAATTTTTATTCAAAATTTCTAATATCAAACAGTGTTTTATTTTTACTAAAAATTTGACAGTAATATTATTTTTGCTAAAATGCTGTTTTATTTTTGATAATAAAACTACGTTTTAAAGGAGGTAGAAGATGGAAAAAGCTGATTTACTTTTAAAGGTTGATGAGAAGTATAACCCTCCCGCTCACATTGTTGAACAGGCTTGGATAAAGGATTATGAATCTCTTTATAAACAATCTATAGAAGATAGAGAAGGGTTTTACTCAAAGATTGCTGAAGAACTTGAATGGTTTGAAAAGTGGAACAAAGTTCTTGAGTGGAACTATCCTTATGCAAAGTGGTTTGTAAATGGTAAAACAAATATAAGCTATAACTGTATCGATAGACATGTGAAAAGTGGAAAAAGGAATAAAATCGCTTTTATCTCTGTTGATGAAGAAGGAAACGAGAAAAAGGTTAGTTATGGAGAACTTCTTGATTTAGTAAGTAGATTAGCAAACGGTCTAAAATCCTTAGGTATCCAAAAAGGAGATAGAGTTTCTATATATATGCCTAACACGGTTGAAGCAGCAGTAGCAATGCTTGCCTGTGCGAGGATTGGAGCAATTCATAGTGTAGTTTTTGCTGGATTCAGTGAAGGTGCGTTAAAGATAAGAATAGAAGATGCTAAAGCAAAAGCAGTTATAACAGCTACATACACAAAAAGAAGAGGCAAGAAAATACCTCTCTTCCCAACAGTTAAAGAAGCCATCAAGGATTTAGATTTTGTAGAGAAAATTATACTGTGGGATAGAGACAATGAGCTTTCAGATGAGTATGAAGAGCATAATGTAGTTGATTTTTATAAACTGATTAAAAACTCTTCTAAAGACTGTCCTCCTGAGATTCAAGATGCAGAAGATCCACTTTTTATACTCTACACATCTGGAACAACAGGAAAACCAAAAGGTGTTTTACACACAACAGGTGGATATATGGTAAATACATATATGACAT
This sequence comes from Hydrogenothermaceae bacterium, assembly GCA_026418455.1. Classification (GTDB taxonomy): domain Bacteria; phylum Aquificota; class Aquificia; order Aquificales; family Hydrogenothermaceae; genus JAOABC01. The sequence goes on along the minus strand of JAOABH010000004.1, from coordinate 25,008 downwards.
CAAAATATGTTTTTGATTTAAAAGAAAATGATATATACTGGTGTACTGCTGATGTAGGTTGGATAACAGGACACAGCTATATAGTTTACGGTCCACTTGCAAACGGTGTTACTTCTATTATGATGGAAGGTGTACCTGTATACCCACATCCTGGAATATGGTGGGAATATGTAGAAAAATATGGTGTAAATGTATTTTACACGGCACCAACAGCTATAAGGATGCTTATGAGGTTTGGTGAAGAGATTCCGGCTAAGTACGACCTTTCTTCTTTAAAGGTACTTGGATCTGTGGGAGAACCTATAAATCCTGAAGCTTGGCTTTGGTACTATAAAAATATAGGAAGAGAAAAAGCTGTAATAGTAGATACATGGTGGCAGACAGAAACCGGAGCCCATATGATAACAACTATGCCATCTTATCCTGCAAAGCCAGGTAAAGCCGGAAAACCGATGTTTGGAATAGAGGTTGCAGTTGTAGATAAACAAGGTAATCCTTTACCTCCAAATCAAGTAGGACATCTTGTTATAAAGAATCCTTGGCCTTCAATGCTTAGAACCTGCTGGGGAGAACCTGAAAGATATGAAAAATACTGGAACGAGATACCGGGATTCTACTCTGCCGGAGACCTTGCTGCAATAGATGAAGAAGGTTATGTGATGGTTGTAGGAAGAGCCGATGACGTCTTATCTGTAGCAGGACATAGAATAGGTACTGCTGAGGTTGAGTCTGCTATAGTTGAAAACCATGCAGTAGCAGAAGCGGCAGTTATAGGAAAACCAAACGATATAAAAGGAGAGTCTATAAAAGCTTTTGTAATACTAAAAGAAGGATACACACCTTCAGAGGAGCTAAAAGAAAGAATAAAAGACACTGTCAGGGATGTACTTGGACCTATTGCTGTCCCTGATGAGATTGAGTTTGTAGATAAACTGCCGAAAACAAGAAGTGGAAAGATTATGAGAAGGCTGCTTAAAGCAAGAGAGCTTGGTCTTGAAATAGGGGACACTTCAACATTAGAAGAGTAATGCTTACAGCCTCCTCTGGATATTCAGGGGAGGTTTTTTTATTGCCACAAAAGAATTTTTATAACATTGTTTTAAATACTTGAATATAACGATGTTTTAAATAATTACTTTTAAGGAGGTTTAGAAGATGAAAAAAGCCCTACTGATGTCAGCAATTTTGGCGGCCGGAGTAAATTTTGCTATGGCTGCCTCAGACCTTGAGTCTGCTTTCAAGGAATCTAAAATTTTAGGTCAGTTCAGAGCTTTCTACATTGACAGAAACTACAACGATGCTTTCTCGAAAAATGACAGATCTGCATTTGCTATTGGTGGAAAGTTTGGATTTGAAACCGCTGCAGTAAACGGCCTAAAGTTTGGAATCATGGCGTACACAACAAACGCTATCAATCCAAACACAATGGGTGGGACAAATAGCCACATGGACCCATCTTTATTTGGTAAAGACAGAAAAGGTGTAACATACATAGGACAGCTTTACCTTAACTACTCATACAAAAACACAAACATCAAAATTGGAAGACAGGAGATAAACACCCCCATGGCCGGAATGGATGATGCCAGAATGCTTCCAAACTTATTTGAAGGGGCTATTTTAACAAACAAAGATATACCTAAAACAACTTTGATTGCTGGACATATCTGGTCTATGGCTTACGGAACTTTTGCAAACGCTTACGGAGCATGTACAAACCTTGGTCTGCAAGCAGGTTACGGATGTGGTGGATATACATCTCCTCAAACAGTAGCTAAATATGACACGGGAGAATTTATGAATATAGGTAAGCAGGCAATAGGCAAAAATACAAGTGGTGTAACTGTCCTTGCAGTAATATACGAAGGAATACCGAACTTAAAACTTCAAGCTTGGGATTATGCCGCTTGGGATATAGCTAACATTATCTATTTACAGGGTGATTACACAGTAAAAACCGGTCAAGTAAAAACAACTATATCAGCTCAGTATATAAACGAGTCAAATTTAGGAGATAAAGCTAAAAAAGTTTTAGGTAAAGAGATAGGGGCTAACTACTTTGGAGCAAAGGTAAACTTTAATATGCCTATGCCGGTTATCCAAAACTTCAACCTATACACTGCTTACTCTGTAAATGGAAGTGATAAAGACAAGGCTTTAAACGGAGGACTAATAACTCCTTGGGGAGGAACTCCAGGATTTGTACAAGGTACGGTTACAAGACTTGGATATGTAGCAGACACATCAGCTTGGAAAGTCGGAACAAGTTTTGATATCATAAAAGGCTTAAATTTACACCTTGCTTACTCCTACTTTAACGTCGGTAGTGATGCTGTTTATTCATCAAAAACACATGATGCTTCCGAAACAGATTGGGATTTAACTTGGAAGTGCAGGCTCATAAAAAATCTTGAAGTTAAAGCAAGAGGAATCTATACTTGGAACTTTATACCGGGACAAGACTTTACAGAGTACAGACTTATAGCAAACTATAACTTTTAAATAATCAGGAGGTAGTAAGATGGACAGAAGTTTGATTGAAAAAATTAAATCTGACCAGGACTTTCAGAAACTTGTATCAGAGAGAAACAGAGTTATGATTGTACTCACAGTAGCCGAGCTCATTGTCTATTTTGGCTTTATCTTGCTTGTGGCGTTTAACAAAGAGTTTCTTGCCAGCAAATTAGGAGATGGAGTTATAACCATAGGAATACCTATAGGCATAGGTGTGATTGTTGTCTCATTTATACTTACAGGTATATACGTTTATATTGCCAACAGAGATTACGATGAGCTGTCTGAAAAAATCAAGAAAAAGTACATAAAGGAGGTGTAGCTATGACAAAGATAGGAATGCTGTTTTGGTTTGCAGCTGTACTTTTAGTTGGGTTAGCATTTGCAAGTTCGGCTGAAGGTCAGAAAGAGACTGTAAACCCAATTGCTATAACAATGTTTATCATCTTCGTTGTTGCAACACTTGGTATTACTTACTGGGCTGCAAAAAGAACAAGAACCGCAAAAGATTTTTATACAGCAGGTGGTGGAATAACCGGTTTTCAAAATGGGCTTGCAATAGCAGGAGACTATATGTCGGCTGCATCTTTCTTAGGGATAGCCGGACTTGTGTACACTTCCGGATACGATGGACTACTTTACTCCATTGGTTTTCTCGTTGGCTGGCCTATAGTTATGTTTTTACTTTCAGAACCTTTAAGAAATCTTGGTAAATACACTTTTGCAGATGTTACATCTTTTAGGCTTGAACAGACAAGAATAAGGACACTTGCAGCATTAGGTTCATTAACGGTTGTAACTTTCTATCTCATAGCTCAGATGGTTGGTGCAGGAAAACTTATTCAGCTTTTATTTGGGCTTCCTTACGCTACCGCCGTTATTGTAGTTGGTGCACTTATGATAACATACGTCGCTTTTGGTGGTATGCTTGCTACCACTTGGATCCAGATAATAAAAGCCATTTTACTACTTGGTGGCGCTACATTTATGGCTTTAATGGTTTTAATTCATTTTGGATTTGATTTTGGCTCCCTATTCCAGACAGCTGTAAATAACCATGCCAAAGGTGAGGCTATAATGGCTCCCGGTGGTCTTGTATCAGATCCAATTAACGCTATATCTCTTGGGCTTGCATTGATGTTTGGAACTGCAGGACTACCACACATTCTAATGAGATTCTTTACAGTCCCTAATGCAAAAGAGGCAAGAAAGTCTGTATTTTTTGCAACCGGATTTATCGGATACTTCTATATACTCACATTTATTATAGGATTTGGCGCTATAGCTTTATTTGTAAATCATCCGGAATTTTTCCAGAATGCAAAGCAGATAATAGTTGACAATATGCCTAAAATAGTAGATGCAACCGATCAGACAAAGAATCTAATTGGGGATAAGAAAGCTCTTGTAGGTGGAGAAAACATGGCAGCTATCCACCTTTCAAACGCAGTCGGTGGTCCGGCATTTATGGGATTTATCTCTGCAGTTGCATTTGCCACAATTCTCGCAGTTGTATCAGGATTAACTTTAGCCGGAGCTTCCACTCTATCCCATGATCTGTACGCTAACGTTATAGCTAAAACGAAAGATGAGCAAAAAGAGATGAAAGTGTCAAAAATAGCCACATTTGTAATAGGTATAATGGCTATACTGCTTGGAATCGTTTTTGAAAAGCAAAACGTAGCGTTTATGGTTGGTCTTGCTTTTGCAATAGCCGCATCTGTCAACTTCCCAATACTTTTATTATCTATATACTGGAAAGGGCTTACAACAAAAGGTGCATTCTGGGGAGGTATTGCAGGACTTATAACTGCTGTTGTTCTTATCATAATATCTCCAGCTGTTTGGGTTGACGTATTTAAAAACCCAGAACCTATAATAAAACTCAAGAACCCGGCAATTATCTCAATGACAGTTACATTTGTTCTTACATTCCTAATATCAAAACTTGACAACTCAGAAAGAGCAAAAGAAGACAGAGAAGGTTTTGAACCTCAATACTTAAGATCTCAAACAGGCATAGGTGCAGAAGGAGCAGTTCAACATTAAGTTATAAAAAGGGGGATCTGTCCCCCTTTAATTATTTAACGGGGATTTACCATGAGTATTGCAGATATCAAACTTTTTTTACAGAGTATATATCCTTTTGAATTACTGACACCTTTGCAGATAGATGATGTTATAGAAAATACAGAAATTGTGTACTATAAACAGAATCAGAAAATTGAAGATACCGATAAATATATTCATATAATTTTAAAAGGTGTTGTAGTTGAGAAAGATACAGATGGTAAGGAGATAAATTTTTATGGTGAAAAAGACAGTTTTGATTTTAACCTTATAACAAACGGTTCTAAAAACAGCTTTTATACAGTAGAAGAGACTGTTTTATACAGATTTCCATTAGAAATAATAAAAGAAGTAGCATCAAAAAACACAGAATTTTATAAGCATATATCAAAAACCACTAAGGAAAGACTGTCTTCCTTAGCTTCAGAAAATCCATACTTGTTTGCAAAAATAAGAGATATACCTATACAACCTCCGTTGATAGTAGATTACAACACATCAATATGGCAAGCTGTAAAAGAGATGACTGAAAAATCTTCCCTTAGTATACTGGTAAATTTTGGAAATGAGTTTGGTATAGTAACAGATTCTGATTTAAGAAAAAAAGTTATCCTTGCAAAGAAAGACATAGAAGACCCCATAGGAAATATAGCAAATAAAAATTTAATATCTGTAAAAACAACAGATTTTCTGTTTGATGCAATAATAACTATGATGAAGTATAACATAAAGAGAGTAATAGTCAAAGATGAAGAAAATAAGATAGTTGGAGTTTTAAATGAGATTGATATACTTTCCCAATACTCTAACCAACCCCAATTTATAGCAATAAAAGTAGAAAAAGCAAAATCAATAGAAGAGTTAAAAAATATATCACAATCTTTCATAAATACCGTAAGGATACTTCACAGAGAAGGAATAAGAACAAGACATATAATGAGATTTGTATCTGAGATAAATCAGAAGATTTTCAAAAAACTGTTTGATATGTTGGCTACAGATAGATTAAAAGAAAATAGCTGTCTAATAGTCATGGGAAGTGAAGGAAGACAGGAACAGATATTGAAAACAGACCAAGACAACGGCTTAATACTGATGGATAACTTCGAAGACCCTTATATAGAAGAGTTTGCAGTAAAATTTAATCAAGCTCTTAAAGAGTTAGGTTATCCGGAGTGTAAAGGAAATGTTATGATTACAAATCCAGATTGGAGAAAATCATTATCATCTTTTAAAGAATCTATCTTTGAGTATATAAATAATATAAATCCTGATAATATGTTAAAATTGGCGATATTAACAGATTTAAGACCAGTTGCAGGAAAAACAGAGTTAGCTGAAGAATTAAGAGATTACATTTTTAATCATATATCTGATAATAAAACATTTTTATCATGGTTTGCTTTTCCTACTATACAGTTTAAAACACCTCTAAACATCTTCGGTGGATTTGAAACAGAAAAAGGAGAACATAAAAATGAAATTGATCTTAAAAAAGGAGGAATCTTCTCTATAATCCACGGTATAAGATCCTTAGCTGTAGAGTACAGGATAAAGGAAACTAATACTTTTTCAAGAATAAAAGAGCTTTCAAAGAATCAAATATTGAAAGAAAATTTTGCCAGAGAGTTGATAGAGTCTTTGGAGTTTATGTTGACTTTAAGGTTAAGGGAGAGACTAAAAAAGATAGAGGCAAAACTTCCTCCGGATGATTATGTAAACATAAATACACTCTCAAATTTAGAGAAGGATTTACTTAAAGAATCTTTTAAAGTTGTAAATAGATTTAAAGATTTTATAATAAATCATTACAAACTAAACTATATATCATGATAAAGCTTTTTAAAGATTTAAAAAAATGGTATAATCGAAAAAATTTAAAAGATAACAGGTTTTTGTTTTTATTTGAAGACCCTCCGGAAGATGAATTTGTTGCATTTGACACAGAGACAACAGGATTGGATCCCAAAAAAGATGAAATACTCTCAATAGGTGCAGTTAAAATAAAGGAAAATAAAATAGACCTAAGAGATAGATTTTATACTGTAATAAAACCAAACTTCCCTATAAACGAAGAAACAATAAAGATACATGGTTTGAGAAAAAAAGACCTTGAAAACGGCATGCCGATAGAAGATGCTGTAGAAAAATTTTTATACTTTATAGGAAGTAGACCTTTAGTCGGCTATTATTTGGAGTTTGATGTTGCTATGATTAATAAGTACACCAAAAAGATGATAGGAATAGAGCTTCCAAACAAACAGATAGAAGTATCTGGAATGTATTATGACTATAAAATAGGTAAAATCCCTCAAGGATTTGTAGATTTGAGATTTGATTCTATATTAAAGGATTTAAATATCCCAACTTTCGGAAAACATGATGCATTGAATGATGCAATAATGACAGCTCTTGTGTTTTTACATCTTAAAAAATAAAGTTATCAATACATCTATTTAGATTTTAAATTAGAAAAAATATTCTCTATCAGTATAATGATATCTGAATATTCTAATTTTCTGGAGGATACAATGTATACAAGAAGGCAGCTTTTAAAACAAGCAGCAGCTTTAGGATTATCAACTTTTTATTTTAAAAACTTAAATTTTGACGCCGTTGCAGATGAAATTTCTTTTCCAGAAAAAAGTAAAGATCTTATAATTTTGTCTCCGAGACCACCATTACTTGAAACTCCAAATAAATATTTCAAAAAGCTAATAACTCCAAAGGAAGCACTTTTTGTTAGATGGCATCTATCTGGAATACCTACATATATAAACTTAGATGAGTTTAGATTAAAAGTATCCGGAAATGTGGAGAATCCTCTTGAACTTACAATTCAAGATTTAATGACAAAGTTTGAACCTGTTGAGTATGTTGCTGTTATACAGTGTGCAGGGAATGGTAGAAGCTATGTAAAACCTTCAGTCCCAGGAGCTCAATGGAAGTATGGAGCTATGGGAAATGTTAAATGGACAGGAGTAAGACTTAAAGATATCTTAAATAAAGCAGGTATAAAAAAGGGAAGTGTAGATGTAGTATTTAACGGACTTGACGTCCCTCCAATGCCATCAACTCCAGATGTTGTAAAAAGTATCCCAATAGATGAGTTATTTGATGATATAATTGTCGCATATAAGATGAATGATGAACCTATACCTATGTTAAATGGCTTTCCTTTAAGGTTAATAGTTCCTGGATGGTATGCTTCCTTATGGATAAAATCATTGTCAGACATAACAGTTACAGATAAAGAATTTGATGGATTTTGGGTAAAATCAGCTTACAGAGTTCCAGACAATCCATGTAGATGTATAGAACCAGGAGAAACACCTGAGAAAACAAAACCTGTCCACAGAATGAGGACATACTCGATAATAATAGACCCTTCAGACACAAAAGTAGTTAAATTAGGGGAAAAAGTAAAAATAATGGGAGTTGCTTTCTCCGGTGGTTATAGTGTAAATCAGGTGCTTGTATCAATAGACGGTGGAAAAAGTTGGTCAAAAGCAGATTTAGGGAAAGATTTAGGAAGATATTCATGGATTCAGTGGTTTTACGAATTTACTCCAAAAAGAAAGGGAGAATATATAGTAATGGTTCTAGCCATAAACAGTATAGGAGAAGGACAGCCACTAAAAGGTTTATGGAATCCTTCTGGATATGAATGGAATGAAATTCAAAAGTTAACTATAAAAGTAGTTTAGGAGGAAAAAGATGAAAAGATTTATTTTAGCAATTTTGATACCATTATCTTTATCCTTTGGAGAAAATATTAAAACTATTGAAATACCAAATATTCCTGATAATAAACTTAAAGATGGAAAAGGTAAGGAAGTTGTAGAACAATACTGTAGTATATGCCACAGTCTTAACTATATAACGATGCAAAAAGGACTCTCTAAAAAGGTATGGGAAGCTGAAGTTAAAAAAATGATACTTTTTGGAGCACCTATAGAAAATCAGAAAGATATAGATGCGATTGTTGAATACCTTGAGAAAAATTATTAAGAAAGTGTAATTGCAAATATAATTGAAATAATCATATAATACTTGCTATGCTGAAGAAATTTATTTTAATATTTACAGGATATATCACAATATCATATGCAGACCCTCTAACATTCCAAGAGGGTCTTGAGCTTTTGGTCAAAAGAAACTATGATGCAGTCATTCAAAAATATGAGATAGAAAAATCAAAAGCAGATATCATTACAGCATCTTTAAGACCAAATCCTACATTTTCGTTTAATAGCACATATATAAACTTCAAAAATTTTAGTGATTCTTCGTCCCGTCAAGATAGTTTTAGAATAGAACAAGAGATAGAAACAGCTGGAAAGAGAGAGTTACGAAAAAAGATAGCTCAACAGATGTTAAACTACACAGAACTTAACTATAAAGTATCCCTTAAAGATATGATAAATAACTATATAAAGAGCTTTTCTCAAGTTGTTTCTGATAAAATACAACTTAAATCTTCCGAAGAAAATTTAAAAAGCTTTAAAAAAGTCCTTGAGATAGCAGATTTACAACATAAAACAGGATTTATATCTGACCTTGATTATCAAAAGCTGTATTTAAACCTTATAGATTTTGAAAAAGATTACTACACAAACCTTGAAAACTTTAAAAAAGACAGTGAATATTTAAAATTTTTAGTTAGAAAAGATTTCTCCGATATAGAGTTTCAGGATTTAACTCCAAAGTTGCCACAACAAAGTTTAGAAGAGCTGTTAGAAAAAGCAGTAAAAAATAGATATGATATTCAAGCCAGTAGATTAAATACAGAGATTTCCAAAACTCAGATAGATTATAACAAGGCTCTTGCAGTTCCAAATGTGACTATAGGTTTAGAGATAGATGGTTATGGAAACAAGTATAAATATAGTGGTATAGGATTTTCTGTCCCTATTCCTATCTTTGATAGAAACCAAGGAGAGATTTTAAAATCAAAGATAAACTATATACAGTCAAAACTGCAAGAAGAAAAAACAGTCCAACAGACAAAAACAGAGATTACACAACTTTACTACTCTTTAATCAGTAAATATAATATTTACAAATCTTATGAGGAAAAATTCCAACAGATTAAACAGTTGAAAGAAAATACAGAAAAAGCTTTTAGTTATAGAGGTATTAATATACTTACTTTACTTGATACTTACAGACTATACAGAGAGTTTCAAAAAAACTATAATCAATCAATTATAGACTACTTTACAACCTATTATCAGTTAAAAGTTGCAATAGGAGAGTATTAATGAAAAAAGGTATATATATTTTACTGGCAGCCACTTTAATATTCTCCTGTAAAGAGGAGAAAGAGAGTCAGAAAAATATTCAAACCCCAAAAATTCAGTACATAACAATATCTCCTGATATACAACATTCAGAGATATTAAAAATATTTCCGGCTGTTGTTTCCTTTGAGCCGGACAGTGTTGTTTCCGTTTTACCGGCTATAAGCGGTCAAATAGATACTATATATGTTAAAGTAGGAGATTATGTTAAAAAAGGACAGAAGATAGCAAAGATAAAAGCAACAGACACAACAGATATACAGAGTAATTATTACTCAGTAAAAACTCAACTAATAGAAGCAAAAAGGATATATGAGTTAAATAAAAAACTTTTTGAAGTAGGTGCAATTTCCAAAAATGATCTAATTCAATCTGAAACCAATGTTAAACAACTTGAAGCAGTATTAAAGGGATTAGAAGAAAAACAGAGATTACTTAACATTAAGGATTTCACTCAGGCATATATAGAATCACCAATAGATGGTGTTGTTTATGAAATAAATTCAACTATAGGGTCAAGAGTATCTCCGGATTCTCAATCTCCTATTATGAAAATAGCAAATAGAAATAAGTTTATAGTTGTTGCAAATATCTATGAAAAAGATATTCCATTAGTATCAAAAGGTGATAAAGTAAGGATAACTATATCAGATATAAACAGAGAAGAAATTAATGGAGAAGTTATATATATATCTGATGTTTTGGATCCTGAAAGTAAAACAGTAAAAGTTTATATAAAACCAGAAAAGACAGATAAACTCAAAGCAAATTCTTTTGTAGAAGTAAAATTACAGAAGAAACTTGATAATTTATTATCAATACCAAAAAGAGCAATTCTATTTAAGAATAATCATTTTTACGTATTTGTAGAAAATCCGCAAGGTAGTATAACGAGAAAAGAAGTTTATATAGTATCTGATTCAAGTGACAATAATTACTCTATAGTTAAAGGAGTAAATCCAGAAGATAAATTGATACTTGACCCTATAAATTTGGAGAATAAATAAGATGGATAGGGTTTTTAAGTTTATTATAGAAAATGCAGTAGCAATACTTCTGATAAACTTTATTCTTATCAGTTCAAGTTTATTTATAGTAAAGAATCTTAACATAGAGGTTTTTCCTGATCCATCTCCGCCTATAGTAGAAGTTGTTACTGTATATGAGGGAAGGTCAGCTGAAGAGGTAGAAAAACAGATAACAATACCTATAGAAGTAGCTCTTGCTGGAATGCCCGGACTTGAAAATATCTACAGTATATCCATATACGGCTTATCTGACATAAAATGTAGATTCTCTTTTGATGTTAGCTATAAAGAAGCCCGTCAAGAGGTGTTAAACAGATTAGCACAGGTAAATCTTCCTTCAGGGGTTCAACCTTCTATAAATCCAAGTCCAATCGGTGAAGTAATGAGATATCAGGTAAAGGGGAATAGATCACTGATAGAACTCAGGTCAATTCAAGATTGGATAATAGCGAGAAATTTACAAACTGTAACAGGTGTTGCAACAGTTTCAAGCTATGGAGGTCAGATAAAATCATATTCTATAATAATAGATCCACAAAAACTTATTGAGTATAAGATCCCTCTTTCTCAAATTATTGATTCTGTATCTAAAAGTAATGTTAATGTAGGTGGAAGAGTTTTAGAATTTGGAGACCAATTTTATAACATAAGAGGTATAGGTTTAATACGGGATATATCTGATATAGAAAATACAGTTGTTGGTTTTAAAAACGGTATACCTATTTTGGTTAAAAATATAGCTCAGGTAAGAATAACAGGACTTCCAAGAACAGCCTATGTAGGATTAAACAATGATGAAAATATAGTTATGGGTGTAGTAGTCCTAAGAAAAGGTGAAAAAAGTATCCCTGCATTAAAGTCTCTACATGAGAAGATTGATTACTTAAATAAGTTTGTTTTACCAAAAGATGTAAAAATTATACCTTTCTATGATAAACAAGAGCTTATAGACAAAGTTATACACAAAATTACAGAGACAGCCTCTTTGGGAATAATTCTTGTGGTTGTTATAATATTGATATTCTTGGGTGAGATAAGATCGGCTCTCATAGTTTCTTCAATAATACCTATATCTCTATTTTACACTTTAGCAGTAATAACTTTAAACAAAGATTCAGCAAATTTACTTTCCTTAGGTGCCATAGATTTTGGTATCATTGTTGAAATTCCTCTTATTTTTATTGAAAATTACTTTAGATTAAAACATTCCGGAAAATCCCATTTAAACGCTCTACATGAGAATGTAAATCAGATATTTAAACCTGTAATATTCAGTTTGATAATTATCTTACTTGCTTTCATTCCACTTTTCACTATGAAAGGTTCCGAATCTCAGATTTTTATGCCTATGGCTAAAACTTACCTCTTTGCATTAACATTCGCATTTATACTTACATTTAGCTATCTCTTGGCCGCCTCTTTTCTATTCTTAAAGAATGCACACGAAAAAACGTTTGGATTTCTAACAAAAATAGAAAATTTATACTTTAAAATATTCAGTAAGATAAGTTTAAAAACTTCTATTGTTTCAACTGTTATTTTAACTATAGCTTCAATAGTTATATTTAAAAGTCTTGGATCTCAATTTTTACCTAAAATGGATGAAGGAAATATCTATGCCAGAGTGATATTTCCTTATACAATCTCTTTGAAAAAATCTTATGAAAATGCTAAAGAGATAAAAAATATATTTTTATCCTTTGATGAAGTCCAGCAGGTGGAGTTTCAAGTAGGAAGACCTGAAGACGGAACAGACCCTTCTGGGCCTTTTAATAGTGAGTATTTTGTTAAATTAAAGGATTATAGTCAATGGAAAAGAAATATAACAAAAGAACAACTTGAAGATGAAATAAGAAAAAAGATAGAACAAAAATTTCCAAATGCAGATGTAAACCTCTCTCAATACATACAGGATAATTTAGATGAAGCGATGTCCGGAGTAAAAGGAGAAAATTCTGTAAAAGTTTTTGGTCCTGATTTACATATCCTTGATAATATTGCTACTCAAATAGAGGAAAAGATTAAAAAAGTTAAAGGCATTACTGATGTTGGAGTATTTAGAGAATTAGGACAACCTAATTTAATCTTACAAGTTGATAGAGAAAAAGCCTCTTTATACAACTTAGAAGTTCAAGATATCCTTGATGTTATATCATCTTCTTTAAATGGTAAGACAGTATCACAGATAATGGAAGGGGACAAATTCTTTGACCTTGTTATAAAGTTTCCTGATGATTACAGAGATAGTATAGAAGATATAAAAAACATACCGATTATTCTGAATGATGGATCTTATATTCCTATTTCTAAGGTTGCAAATGTTTATTACGATACTGGGTCATCTTTTGTGTATAGAGAAAATTACAATAGATATATACCTATAAAGTTTTCCGTAGAATCAAAAGATTTGGCAGGAACAGTCCAAAAAGCTCAAGAAGCCATAAAAGATATTAAATTACCGGAAGGATATTACATAACTTGGTCCGGACAATTTGAACAGATGGAAAAGGCATTTGAAAGACTAAAGTATTCGATACTCTTTACGATACTGGTAATCTTTATAGTCCTATTCATAGTAAATAACTCTCTAAAAAATACTATTATAGTTTCAATAGCTCCCATATACACATTTTTTGGGGGATTGTTATTCTTAATGTTATGGGGAGAAGCGATAAGTGTATCTGCTTTTGTAGGATTTATCTCAATTTTAGGAATTTCGATACTTAATTCCAACATATTAATTTCCACTTATAAAAGTTTAGTAAGAAACGGCTATGACAAGGAAGAAGCTATAAATACAACTGTAAAAGAAAAGTTTAGAGCTATTTTAATAACCGGATTGACAGCTTCTGTTGGACTATTACCTGCATCTGTATCTTCTGGTGTTGGAAGTCAAGTTCAAAAACCTCTTGCAGTAGTAATAGTTGGTGGAATGTTTTTAGGAACTATACTTATATTAATAATCTTTCCAAAATTGTTAAAATTTATAGAGATAAGAGATTAAAATATTTATTATTTATAACGGAGGGTTACCATGCATAGCGGTAACAGTTTAAAGGTCTCTGATGTAATAAGAGCAATTGGGACTGTTTATGGAGATATAGGAACTAGCCCCCTTTATACCTTGGCTGTAATAATACTTATAACAAAACCAAAACCAGAGGAGATCTTTGGAATAGTATCTCTTATGATATGGACATTGATTATTATACCTACTATCCAGTATGCATGGTTTGCGATGAATCTATCTTTAAGAGGTGAGGGAAGTATTATAGTTTTAGGAGAGATAGCTTCTTCTATAACAAAATCTAAAGAATTAAAAATTTTACATAAAGCTTTAATTATAGTTGGAATAGGGTTTTTACTGGGAGATGGAATTATAACTCCGGCTATAACAATACTTAGCTCAACAGAAGGTTTAAGACTTATTAACGGCTTAGAGAACCTTTCTCAGGAGACTGTTCTCATTATAGCAATCTCTATAACTCTTACTCTTTTTGCAATTCAGAAACATGGTACAGGTAAAATAGGAATAGCTTTTGGTCCTATAATGATAGTTTACTTTTTATCTATAGCAACGATAGGATTTTACTTTATATCTCAAAATCCAACTGTCCTAAAAGCTTTAAATCCGATTGAAGGGTTTAATTTTGTCATTAATCACCCGTTTTTAGCTTTTATCTCTCTATCTGAAATTATTCTTGTTGCTACCGGTGGTGAAGCAATGTATGCAGATATGGGACACATAGGTAAAAATGCTATAAGGGTCGGTTGGGTTTTTGTTTTTTTTGCAGTTACAATGAGCTACCTGGGTCAGGCTGCTTTTATACTAAATAACCAACAAGAAACAAATCCATTTTTCCACAGTGCAAGTATTTTGCTTGGAAATGAATTCTATATACTATTTTTAATACTTGTAACAGTTGCAGGTATTATAGCATCACAAGCTTTAATAAGTGGTGTATTCTCTCTAATATTCCAAGGTATAAACGCAAGGTTGATACCTTTACTACAAGTAAGACATACATCAACAGAGTTAAGTACCCAGATATATATACCAGTAGTAAACTTTTTCTTACTTATCGGTGTTTTGATTATGTTTTTTATATTTAGAGAATCAGAGAAGATGGCTTCTGCTTATGGTTTAGCTGTTAATATAGATATGGTTATTACAGCTACATTACTATCTTATATATACTTCTCTTTAAAGAAATATCCTTTCTTTATCGGAAGTATCGGACTTTTACTGACTGATTTGACGTTCTTTTTATCTAATACTCTAAAGATACCTCATGGAGCATACTGGCCTATTATGTTTGCAATACCTCCTATTTCAGTAATATCTTTATACCTATTAGGTCAAAATAGAATATACAGTAAAGCAAAATTTATGGATTTAAAGAAATTTTTAGAAGCTTTTGATAAAGTATATTCAAAAGGACATATAATAAAAGGAAAGGCTGTTTTTTTACTGAGGGATATAAATAGAATTCCACCTTATATAGTTGAAACCATGATAAAACACGGAATTATATATGAAGAGAATATATTTCTAACTCTTAATAAACTTGACGAACCTTTTGGAATAAAAGCATATTTTAAAGAAGATGTAAAGCCTCATATTAAACACATTACTATAGATTACGGTTATCAGGAGATCGTAAATGTTGATGAATGTTTAAGAGATTTAAAGATGAATGAAAGAGTTATATTCTATGGTGTTGATAATGTATATTCAGATAACATAATATGGAAACTATTTGGTTTAATTAAGAGAATATTCTCTAATTTTGCAGATTTTTATAAACTTCCTCCTCAAAAGGTTCATGGGGTTGTTGTAAGGATAGAGATATAATGTTTACATTATATTTATTTACAAATTTTAAAGTAGGTATATAATAATTTAAAACTTAAAAAGGAGAGAGTATGAAGTTAAAAAGTTTAATGGCAGGTTTATTGATTGCTACAGCTGGAGCGTCCTTTGCAACAGAAAGTTGCTTAGGAGGTGATAGTAAAGTATCAACTGGGCAGGTAGAGAAGGCTTTAGCTCCTATCATTGGGAATGCAAAAGTTGTTAGTGTGTCTGATTCACCTATATCTGGAATATACGAGGTAGTTATAGATGCAGGTGGGAGAAAAATTCCTGTTTATATGGATTGCAATTTAAAGTATCTAATAAATGGTGAAATTATAGATGTAAATAAAAAAATAAGTTTAACTAGAGAGAAAGTCCAAGCTTTACAAAGTCAAGCAAACAGTGAAAAAGAGACAAAGCTTGCTAAGTTGATAGGTAAAGATAAAGTAGAGATACTTAAAAAAGAAGGCTTAATAGATTACATCAATTTGGTAAATATTTCCAACATGCCACAATCTAACATAACTTATGGAAATGGAAAAACGAAAATTTATGTGGTAACAGATCCTCAATGTCCTTTCTGTGCTAAACTACACAAAGAGATTGAGAAAATTTTAGCAAACAGAAAAGATGTATCTTTCGAAATGATACTTTATCCATTACCATTCCATAAACATGCTCAGGGTATATCGGAGAATATAGTCTGTCAAAAAGATAACTCTCAAAAGCAACAGATACTTAATAAATCCTTTGAAGCTGTATCAAAAGGAGATGAAAGTGGTTTAACATCTATAGAGAAAGGATGTGGAACCGGAAAATCCGTTATAACTAAAAATATAGATTTTGCTAAAAGTGTTGGAATAAACGGAACTCCAACTATAATATTCCCTAAAGGTGTTGCAATTTCTGGAGCTTTACCTGCTGAAACTTTAAATAAACTGATAGATGCTTTAAAGTGAACTAAAAGAGTGGGTTTATCCCACTCTCTGTATTATAAATACATAATCTTTTTCCTCAACTTCAAAATTATCAGGCGGGTTAAGTATTATTTCTTTATTTCTCTCTATTCCTACTGGAAGAATGTTTTTCAGTCTTGCTGCTTTTAAAAGCTCCCCGAATGTTTTAACATGTCCAAACTCCCTCACCTTTAATTTCTTTATACCACTTTCATTATCTATGATGGTTTCAACAAGCTGTGTTGCCCCCGGATTTAAGAGACTTGAAAACATTATCTTACCTATTATCTGTCCATGTATAAGGACATCCTTAGCTTTAACACGATTTTTGAAAACTTCCGCATCTTCATCAAGTAAAACTTCTATATAAAGTCTAACATTCGGATTTAAACTTTTTACAAGCATACCGGTAAGAGCAGTCCGTGCATCTATATTTCTATCATTTAGGTTTTCAAATTTTTCTCCAACAACTATAACATCTGAAGCTTTATCTACTCCGGCTTCAAGTAAGGTTTTCTCCATAATAAAATCACCTTTTTTGTATATAATAAAGTCAGATAACTCAATACCAAGTTGATTTTTATCAAAGTTAGTTATTAAAACTACAGCTCGTTCTTTATCTATACCAAGATTCATAATACCCTCTAAAATCTCCTCTGAAGTTTCATTATAACCGCATATAACAATGTGATTTTCCAAATCCCTAACCATAACATTTCCCTCCTTAAGCTCAAATAATCTACTTACAAAAGATGCAGAAAATGTAGCTGTTAATGCAGATATAAGGATAACTGTAAATATAGATAAAAATGAGGCGAAAAATCTTCCCACATCTGTTGTTGGTATAATATCACCATATCCAACAGTCATAGAAGTAATAATTCCCCAGTATATAGCTGTTCCTAAGCTGTTAAAATCTTTATTTCCGTTGTTATGTTCATAAACATAAACTATTGAAGAGGACATAAAAATCATCAGAGATATAAGCAAAATTATAACAAGATAGACATAAATACTCTCTTTAAACGCGTAAAATATAAATTTTAAAGGAGAAGAATACCTAAAAAGTTTTAAAAGTCTAAGTAAAAAAAGCAGACGAAAGACTCTTAAAGGTCTAAGAATAGGTAGTATGCTGATAAGATCTATTAAAGATGTGGGTTTTAACATCCATCTGATTTTTACCTTAGAAGCTTCAATTAAAGCCTTTAAATAACTATTTGACTGGTGAAAATTTTCTTTAAAATCTCTATAAAAATCAGAAGATACCCAAAATCTAAGTATATACTCAACTGCAAAAAAAATTAAGGTGAAATCTTCATAGTCTGATAAGAATTTGTGTAAATCTGGTGGTATCTTCTTTGCTGTAGGAGTAAGTAAAAAAATGATCGTCATAGAAGATGTTATTACAAGAAATAAACCGATGATACTGTAAATTATATGCAAATAATGCCTTTCATTTTCAAGAACATTGTAAATAAAAAGCTTAAAAAGCTTATATTTAGAGTAGAGAGGTTTCTTTTTTCTTAATATCATAAAAAAATGATATCACAAAAAGAGAGAAATGAGATTTATAAATAAGAGGCTCCATCATGGAGCCATTAATGTTAGTGTTAGAAAGCCGGCTGTCCTAAGTTTACAGCAACAACTTCCTTTACTTCCGGAATAGCTTGTTTTAATCTTGCTTCAACTCCACCCTTCAATGTCCAAAGAGACATAGAACACCCAGAGCAAGCTCCCATAAGTCTCACATAAACAGTACCATCTTCAGAGACATCAACAAGCTCAACATCTCCACCATCAAATCTCAAATAAGGTCTTATCTGCTCTAAAACTTCCTCAACTTTTTCTCTGTCTATCATATGAAAACCTCCAACTTTTAGTTTGTGATAAGATTATATATCAGCTACATCTAAAATTTATGATTTTTGATAGATGAGGTAATGGAAAAAGGAATTTTTATAACTTTTGAAGGAATAGAAGCCTGTGGTAAAACAACCCAATCTAAGCTGTTATACAGCTACCTTATAGATAATGGCTATAAAGCTGTTTTAACAAGGGAGCCAGGTGGCACAGAACTTGGTAAAAAGATAAGGGAGATACTTTTATCCCATACGGAGGAAAAATTTCCCAAAATAGCAGAATTACTCTTATATGAAGCTGACAGAAATATTCATATCCATAACGTTATAAAACCAAAGTTAGAGGAAGGTTTTATAGTTATATCAGATAGATTTTATGACTCTACAACAGCATACCAACATTATGGTAGGAATATAGATTTTAGCATAGTAGACTATCTAAACAGACTTGCCACAGAAGGATATAAACCGGATATAACTTTTTTAATTGATATTCCTGTGGAAAAAGCATTTGAAAGGTTAAAAAGTAAGGATAGATTAGAAAGTGAGAGTATAGATTTCCATATAAAAGTTAGAGAGGGTTTTTTGTATATAGCACGGAAAGATGTGGATAGAGTAGTTATGTTAGATGGTCTTCAAAGTATAGAAGATATATTTAAACAGGTTATCTCCATATTAAAAAACAGAAATATAATAAAATGAAGATAGTAGGACATAGGAAAGAAAAAGAACTTATAAAGAAACTCCTTGATAAAAATTACGACTCTTTATCACTACTCTTTGAGGGTAAAGACTGTATAGGTAAAAAACTTTTTGCTCTATATACAGCCAGAGCCTACCTTTGTGAAAAAAAGGAAGGTTTTGGATGTGGTGAGTGTAAAGATTGTAGATTAGTAAATAATACAATATCAAATATCTACGAAGGAACTAATTTAACACCTCACTATAATATAAAACTGATTCAATCTGAAAGCAGAGAGATAAAGATAGACCAGATAAGGGAGATTATAGAATTTCTACAACTTAAAAGTGAAAAAGGTAAAGTAGTAATAATAGAAAAAGCAGAAAATATGAATATAGAAAGTAGCAATGCATTACTAAAAACCTTAGAAGAGCCTCCTTCAAACAGTTTAATCATTTTGACTACATCAAACCAAGCTAAATTACTCCCAACTATACTTTCAAGATTAAAGAAAATAAAATTTAGAAATCTATCTGATGAGGAGATAAGAGAGATATTAACATTAAAAGGTGTAAATGAGGAAAAATTAGATAACCTTATAAAGATAGCAGACGGAAGTTTATGTTTACCTCTAATTATATTAGAGAATGAAAATTTATATAGATATGCAAAAGATATATCCAATCTTATCATAAACCCTAAACATCCGGAAGGTATATTCTCTCTTGCTAATAGCTTTGAAAATTTGGAAGTCCAGCAGGCAGTTTTGGTATTTGATATAATTTATAACTTATTGAGTAAAGCTTTAATATCAGGAAATATAAATCCGGATATGTTTGAGATGTTTATCAAAGAGTATAAATTGGCAAGAGACGCTCTACTAAAAGGAGTAAAGAAAAAACTTATATTACTGGGATTTTATTTTAGACTAACTGATGAGGTGAAAAGATGGAAACAGTTTTAGATATAAAACACAGACTTAAAGTAGTAAAGATAAGATTTTTTGACACGAATAAATTCTCTGCTGTAGAAGCTCCTGTTTTTATAAAAAAAGATGATTTTATAGTAGTTGAAACAGAGAAAGGAGAAGAAATAGTAAAAGTAGTAGAAGCTAAGGAAGAGTTTGATGATATTGAAAGTCAGAAATTTATCAGAAAAGCTACAAAAGAAGATTTGAAAACATTTGATAAACATATCAAGGAAGCTGATAGGTATCTTTCAATATGTAAAGAGGAGTCAAAAAATCTTGGACTTAAGATGAATTTACTCAGAGCATATATACCTCTAAACAGAACAAAAGTTATCTTCTACTATACTGCTGAAAGTAGAGTAGATTTTAGGGAGCTAGTAAAAATACTTGCAAAAAAGATAAAGATGAGAATTGAAATGAGACAGATAGGGGTTAGGGATGGGGTCCAGATGCTTGGAGCTGTTGGAGTTTGTGGTCAACAGTGTTGTTGTTCTACTTTTCTTGACAAATTTGAAACTGTAAATGTAGAAAGTATAACCTATCAAAATCTTCCTCCTACACCTGCAAAATTCACCGGAATATGTGGAAGACTTATGTGTTGTTTGGCTTATGAAAAGGAAAATTACGAGATAAGAGATTATCTTCCGGATATTGAATCAGTAGTAGAGATTGATGGACTATCTTATACAGTTAAAAGTTATGATTTTATAAATGAGTTTGTTGAGTTTAGTTCTGAAACCGGAGAAATTTTAAGATTGAAATTTGATAAACTAAAAGAGAAAGGATTACTTAAAAGTAAAGAATGTGGAAGTTGCAGTGGATGTGGCTGTGGAAAATAAAGATATACTTCAGATAGGTAAAAAGGTTTTAGAAGAAGAGATAAAAGCTTTAAATAGTTTAAAAGACAATTTAGATGAAAATTTTGTTGAAGCTGTTAAATTAATATTAAACACAAAAGGAAAGATAGTTGTAACTGGTATAGGTAAATCTGGAATTATAGGTAAAAAGATATCTTCTACTCTCTCATCTACAGGAACTCCATCCATATTCTTACATCCAGCAGAAGCTATTCACGGAGATTTAGGTGTTATAGAGAAAGAAGATATAGTAATAGCTATATCAAATAGCGGAGAAACTCCAGAGCTTGTAGCTATTATTCCAATTATAAAAAGATGGGGCAATAAAGTAATACTTATAACAAATAAAAACAACTCAACCCTATCAAAACATGCAGATATAACACTCAATCTTTATGTAGAAAGAGAGGCATGTCCATTGAACCTTGCACCTACATCTTCATCTACAAACACTCTTGCATTAGGAGATGCTATAGCAGTTGCACTACTTACAGTTAAAGAGTTTAAAGAAGAAGATTTTGCAAGGTTCCATCCAGGTGGGTCTCTCGGTAAAAAACTTATGAAAGTTTACCAAGTAATGAAAACAGTAATACCAAAAGTAAATCCAGATACACCTGTTAAAGATGCAATAGTAGAGATTTCTGAGAAAGGTTACGGTGCAACATTTGTTATGGATAAAGATAAATTAGTAGGTATAATAACAGATGGAGATATAAGAAGAGCTATAAAAAAAGGTATAAGTATAGATAACAGTTTGTCAAAAGATGTGATGACATCAAATCCAAAATATACAACTCCTCAATCTTATGTGTTGGAAGCTCTTGAAACGATGGAAAAGTATAACATCACTGTTTTACCGGTTTTAGAAGGAGAAGATGTAGTAGGAATCGTCCATATTCATGATATCCTAAAAAGTGGAGCATTGTAATCTATTTACCATTAATGTCCCACAACCACCAATTTTTCTTGTTCTGTATCTATTCGAAAGTGTTACTTTTATACCGTTTTTTCTAAGTCTTAAGAAAATCTCTTCATATTTTTCATCAGTTGTGGTTTTATACTCTATTCCTTCTATCTCATTATATTTAAGTAAAGATACAGACAAACCTAATCTTTTAGCAATATTTATCAATATATCTATCTCTTCTTGAGAATCGTTTACACCTTCTATAAGTAGATAACCTATACTGTAAAGTTTCTTTTTTCTTGAAGAAAGATTTTTTATATAATCTTCAAGAGTCGATATAAGATTATCTATACTGTGACTGTTTGGTATAAGAGTTTTTCTCTTATCTTCCAAAACACTGTGAAGAGATAAGGTTAAACCATTGTGATTAATAGTTAAAAGTTCTTTAAAATTTGATAATGGAAATCCCGTTGTATAAAAAGAAACTTTTAAACCTAAGCTTTTAAAATATTCAAAAGCTTTCTTAACATTCTCCCAGTTTAAAAGAGGCTCTCCAATACCTGCAAATGTTATATTTTCAACATTAAAACCATTTTTAACCACCAACTTATACTGGTCTATAATCTCTTCAAAAGATAGATTTCTAATAAGACCTTTTAATCCGGAGGCACAAAAGGAACATTTAACAGAACATCCTACCTGTGAAGAAATACAGAGAGTATTTCCCCTATAATGCACAGATTCAATCGTATATCCATCATCTGTTCTTATCTCAAATAGATTATTAAGCTCATCATTTATGACTTTTATCACTTCCATAAATATCACCTTTGATATAGTTTAGTATTATGTATTATTATAATACCAATTTAGGAGGATAAATATGAACATCAAGGAGATAAAAGAGCTATCAATGAAATTTACACCACAACAGATAGAACAATGTATAAATGAAACACTTCAAAATGGTAAACCATTAACAGAAGGATGTAATCCTTCAGGAGACATACTTGAAGTACTAAATACATTAGCAAAAGCTCAAACAGTTAGAGAACTTATGGATAAAGGAATGAGCCAAATAGAAGCAATAAGAGAACTTGCAAGAAGAATAAGAGAAATTCAAAGTGTAAAGTAATTTAAAAATCAAATAAACATATTTAAATTTTAAAAATAAACCCTTAAAAAATAACAATATAATAATTTCTGTTATCTTATAAATTTCGGAGGGTTTTATGAATTTAATTTATGGATTAATATTTTCTTCAATTCTTGCCTTAATTGCAATGTATATATCTTCCTTAGAGATTGTAAAATCTACAGTAAATTTTAGCCCGCTTATAATAGCAATAATAGTTGGACTGATTATAGGTAACGTAATAAAAATTCCAGAAGTTTTAAAACCTGGAATAAATTTCTCTTTAAAAAAGATATTAAGAATAGCGATAATATTTTTAGGTTTTAGACTTACATTTCAGAATATAGTTGATGTTGGAATAGAAGGAGTTGTTGTTGATTCTATAATGCTAATATCATCTTTCATTTTCGGAGTATGGGTATCACGGAAGTATTTTGGATTAGACCAACAGATGAGTTATCTTATAGCTTCAGGAAGTTCAATATGTGGAGCATCTGCAGTTTTAGCTACAGCTCCAGTTGTAAAAGGAGAAATGCACCAAGCAGCAATGGCTGTTGCAACTGTTACAATATTCGGAACTATAGCAATGTTTTTATATCCTGCAGTTTATAAAGCAGGTTTATTACTTGACCTAAATGATATAACCTACGGAATATTTACAGGTGCAACTATCCATGAAGTAGCACAAGTAGTTGCAGCAGGCTTTGCAGTTTCAGAAGAAGCTGGAAATACAGCCACAATAGCAAAGTTAACAAGAGTTATGATGCTTGCTCCTTTACTTATAGTTTTAAGTTTCTACCTTGCTAAAAAACATTCTATCCATGGAGTAAACTTAAGGGAGATACCTATACCATGGTTTGTTTTTGGATTTATAGCTATGGTAGGAATAAACTCTCTAAATATTTTTCCGGAAGAGTATATAAATACAATAAACCAAATAGATACATTTTTATTAACAGTTTCTATGGCAGCTCTTGGAATAGAAACAAATATAGAAAAGATGAAAAAAGCCGGAATGAAACCTATATACGCAGCTTTAGCTATATTTATTTATCTATTTTTCGGTGGACTTTTAATTACAAAAATAGCCCATACTATTTTTTCTTGAAATTTTATAAAAATGATATAATTTATCTTCTAATAGAATATGGGGGCGATACGGGTTCGACGGCAGACGCAGGCAACGGGAAGCATGCCGCAGAAGGTCACTGCGTAAAAAACCAAAACACAACAAATCCCGAACGCGAAATCGCTCTCGCTGCTTAATTAACGCAGCGACGTCCTCCTGAGCTTTGCCTGTAGGCAAGGGAAGGGCGTAAGAGATACAGGCTGGATAGCTTCCAATCTCCCCTGAGGGAGCTATCGAGATTTAATGGGGATAGCAATCTGACTCCTGCCTGTGGGAGAAAGATTGCGAAATTTAAACACAGGCTAAGCATGTAGATGCCTGTAAGCTGGGCGTCTGTCGGACGGGGGTTCGATTCCCCCCGCCTCCACTAAAAAATTAAAACCCCAAAAACCCCTTGACAACATAAAGAAAGAGATATATACTGTATGTCTGTTTTTTGGAAAGAGAATAAGTGAGGAAAGGAGAGAGGAAGTAAAACCTCTTGACAAAGATAAAAAAGTAGGATATATTATTTATCCCTTTTTTGAGAGACATTGAAAGTTTTGAAAGGCATTAAAAGACAAACTGAATAGGCAAAAACAGTTGACAAAAAAAGTCAAGTGTGATAAACTGATTATCTGTTTCTAACAGCCAATCGGCTGAGATAAAGGACCTTGGCAGTTGAATAAGAGAACTAAGACAGACAGGATCCCCAAAGATTCCTTTGGAGAGTTTGATCCTGGCTCAGCGCGAACGTTGGCGGC
>JAOABH010000008.1 GCA_026418455.1 Hydrogenothermaceae bacterium | reverse complement strand
GAGCTATACTCTGCATCTCTAAGGTAGGTGCCATCTCCAAATTTATAGGTGTAGTTCTATCCTTAAGCTCGCATTTCAATCTAAACAGGTCTTCGTCCTGTATATGTCTTCTATCTTCTCTTAGGTGAAGAGTTATCTGGTCTGCTCCAGCTTGAATTGCAATTAAAGCTCCTTTAATAGGATCCGGTTCAAAGGTTTTTCTTGCTTCTCTTAATGTTGCTATATGGTCTATATTAACTCCTAATCTCATTTTTCCCTCTCTCATTTTTGATTGTATGTATAAATTTATTCTGATTTTATTTTAAGGTAAGCTTCTTTTGCAGCTTGGGTTTCCGCTTCTTTTTTTGATTTTCCCTTACCTAAGGTTTTTATACTATCTATTTTACATTCCACAGTAAAAACTTTATCATGTTCCGGACCTTCGGCAGATATCAACCTGTATTGTGGAACCGAACCGTATATTTTCTGAGTCTCTATTTGGAGCAATGATTTAAAATCCTTAGGAATACTTTCAGTTTTAATATCATTTATTAATCTATCTTTAAAGTATTTTAAAAATATCTCTCTTGGTTTTTCTATAGAAAAATCACTGTCAATATATATTGCACCAAATACAGCCTCAAATACATCACAAAGTAGAGATTCCCTCTCTGTTCCCTTTTGTATTCTCTCACCTTTACTGATAAGTATATAGTCATGTAGATTTAAATCCTTCGCTAATTTTGAAAGATAGGCTTCACTGATAACTGCCGATCTTATTTGAGACAGTTCTCCTTCTCTTGCCCTTGGAAACTCTTTTATGAGAATCTCGCTAACTATGAGAGATAAAACTGCATCTCCCAGAAACTCAAGAACTTCATAATCAGGAATCTTTTTGGAATATTCTGCAACAAAAGATCTATGAGTGATAGAAGCTAATAGCAGATTTTTATTTTTAAATGTATACCCTAACTTATATTCTAAAGATTGAATTTTATCTTTGAATACATCTAAAACATCATTCATAAGCCTTAAATGCTAAACAAGCGTTAGTTCCACCAAACCCAAAAGAGTTTGATATAGCTACTTTTACTTTATACTCTATTGCCTTATTAGGAACATAGTCAAGATCACAGTCAGGGTCAGGATATTCGTAGTTAATAGTTGGAGGTATGATACCTTCTTTTATTGTTTTGACAGTGGCAACTGCTTCAACTGCTCCAGCTGCACCAAGTAGGTGTCCTATCATAGATTTGTTAGAGCTTATTTTTAGTTTATATGCGTGTTCTTTGAAAACTTCTTTTATAGCCAATGTCTCTATTTTGTCGTTAAGAGGTGTAGAGGTTCCATGAGCATTTATGTAATCAACATCTTCCGGATTTATTTTACCATCTTTGAGAGCCATAGTTATAACTCTCTTTGCGCCATCAGCATCTGCACAGGGAGCAGTGATATGATAAGCATCTCCAGTTAAACCATATCCAACAACTTCTGCGTATATTTTTGCCCCTCTTTTCTTTGCATGTTCAAGTTCTTCAAGGATTAAAATACCAGCACCTTCACCCATCACAAATCCATCTCTCTGGGCATCAAAAGGTCTTGAAGCTTTAGTTGGATCTTCATTTCTGGTAGAAAGAGCTTTCATATTAGCAAATCCGGCTATTCCAAGAGGTGTGATAGCAGACTCAGTTCCTCCTGCTATCATTATATCTGCATCTCCTCTCTGTATTATCTTAAAAGCATCTCCAATTGAGTGTGTTCCAGTAGCACAGGCTGTTACAACACATGAATTTGGTCCTTTAAATCCAAACTCGATAGATATATATCCGGAAGCCATATTTGATATACCAGAAGGTATAAAGAAAGGAGAAACCCTTCTGGCACCTTTTTCCATTAAAACCTTTTGTTGTTCTTCAATGTCCCTCAAGCCGC
Organism: Hydrogenothermaceae bacterium; assembly: GCA_026418455.1. Classification (GTDB taxonomy): domain Bacteria; phylum Aquificota; class Aquificia; order Aquificales; family Hydrogenothermaceae; genus JAOABC01. The sequence continues at coordinate 118,649 of JAOABH010000008.1, read as the reverse complement.
CGATACCGGTTCCTACAATAACACCTGCTCTATTCAGGTCTATCTTATCAAGTTCAAGTCCAGAGTCTTGTATTGCTTCCTTTGCTGCTATAACAGCAAACTTAACAAAATCACTCATCCTTTTAAGCTCTTTTGAGTCTAAAAACTCTTCAGGTCTTAGATTCTTAACCTCTCCTGCTATTATAACTGGAAGGTTATAAGATACAGGATCAAACCTCTTTATAACGTCTATACCGCTTACACCATTTACAAGATTACTCCAAAAATCTTGAACATTGTTCCCTATAGGTGTTACTGCTCCGATACCGGTAACGACGACTCTTCTCATTCTACCTTACCCTTGTTTAGATTTTATATACTCTAAGACATCTCCAACAGTTGCTATTTTCTCTGCATCTTCATCTGGAATCTCTACATTAAACTCCTCTTCAAAAGCCATTATAAGTTCAACAACATCAAGAGAGTCAGCACCAAGATCATCAACAAATTTTGCTTCCGGTGTTATTTTTTCCATTTCAACTCCAAGCTGATCTGCTATAATTTCCTTCACTCTTTGCTCGATAGACATCTTTATAACCTCCTATATAAAATTTTTAATACATTCCACCATTTACGTGTATAACTTCTCCTGTTATATAATCTGCTAACTCTGAAGCCAAGAATAAAACCACATTTGCAACATCTTCTGGTTTTCCAAATCTTCCAAGAGGTATCTGCTTTAAATAACCTTCCTTTATATCTGCAGGCAAAGTTTCTGTCATATCTGTCTCTATAAACCCTGGTGCAACTGCATTTACAGTAATATTTCTTGAAGCAACTTCCTTTGCTAAGGATTTTGTAAATCCTATAAGTCCAGCTTTTGTTGTAGAGTAGTTGACTTGTCCTATATTCCCTATGAAACCTATGATAGATGATATATTTATAACTCTGCCGTATCTCTGTTTTATCATATTTTTAACAACAGCTTGAGTAACTTTGAATGTACCAGTAAGGTTTGTGTTTATAACAGCATCCCAATCTTCCTGTTTCATTCTTATAAAGAGTGTATCTTTTGTAATTCCTGCGTTATTTACAAGTATATCAATTTTATTGTTAGTTAAATTAAAGATCTCGTTTATAGAATTTGTTATATCTCCGGATAGATCTAAATTAACTCCAAAAGCTTTTACTCCGTAGTCTACCTCTATGGATTTAGCAAGAGATTCTGCTACTTTCCTGTCTCTACCAGTGATTACAACATCAGCACCGGCTTTAGCAAACTCTACAGCTATCGCTCTACCTATTCCCCTGGTAGAGCCTGTTATTAAAGCTGTTTTTCCTTTAAAATTCAAAAAACACCTCTGTGATTAAAATGGCTTCCTATATTTTATCATATTTTTTATTTTTCAGATAAAAAAGCTGGCAGAAAGCCAGCAATTAAGATTATTAGAATTTTGCACCTACAGTAAAGAATGCACCTTTTACTGTTATATTAGTGTATAAGTCGCTTATTGTATCTATCTTTAATTTTTCATATCTGTAACCTGCAGATATATAAAGAGGTTTTACAGGAGTAACTTTAAGCTCAACAGAGTAGTCATAATATTTTGCCTTAGAGTAAGAGATTCCTCTTAACTCTCCAACCAAAGATATAGGGATAGGGCTCTGTGGTATATTTACACCAAGTCCAGCATAAAGTAAAGGAATTGGAACAGTTGCTGATTTGGAAGCTGTTTCTGTTAGTCCTGTATTTTTTTCCGTACCTGTTATACTACCTTTGAAGTTGATAACTCTAACATCAACACCTAACTCTGGGTCCAAAATACCAGCTGTTGCAGTTTTAACAAAAGGCAGATTCCCATACAACCCTATATCAAATCTATCAAGTTTAACCTTGGAATCAACTTTTGTGTTAGCCTGATATGTTTTATCGTTATAAGTTATATCCTTTGTAATATTTCCTGTTCCTGAAAATTCCATAGGCATATACTAAAGGTATAGATTAGGGATTAAGAATATAGGATGTTCGAATTTAGCTCTGATAAAAGGCTTATTCTTATCTCCTAATCCAAGATCATTTTTCAGGTCAACAGCTGTTCCTGTAGGTACTGGATACTGAATTTGTCCTGAAGGCTTCTGTTGAATACCTCCCACAGACAGGTCAACTTCAAAACCTGGTAAAGCAAAAGAGCTACCTGTTAAAGTAAGCACAGACACTGCTAAAGCTACTTTTTTTATAAAAAAACCTCCTTATAGATTTATTTCAACCTCTTTCTCCTTTGAGGTCTCTCCTCTTATTATCTTTATCTTACTCTTCGGCACATCAAAAAATTCTGATAATAATTCTATCACTTTTTCGTTAGCTTTTCCTTTCTCCGGTATAACAGTGGTTTTTATCTCAAAAAAATTTTCATCTATCTTTTTTACTTCATTTTTACTACTTGCAGGTTTTACTTTAACTTTTATTTTCACCTTTCTCTAATTCCAGCAATAAATTCTTCAACCATCTGCCTTGCTATATGGTCTTTATACTGTATCGGAGGATGTTTCATAGTGTATGCAGAGATGGAATAGAGTGGTCCAGCTACTCCTCTGTCCCTTGCAACTTTTGCACATCTTATAGCATCTATTGCAACACCTGCACTATTCGGAGAGTCCTCTACCTCTAATCTTAGCTCCATATTCATAGGAACATCTCCAAAGAGTCTACCTTCTATTCTTATAAATGCAAGTTTTTTATCTTTAAGCCAAGGTACATAGTCAGAAGGTCCTATATGGACATTTCTTGGGTCTATACCGTAAGGTATTAATGATGTAACAGCCTCAGTTTTAGATTTTTTCTTTGTCTCTAATCTGCTTCTCTCAAGCATATTTAAAAAGTCAGTATTTCCACCAACATTAAGCTGATATGTTCTATCTACTTTAACTCCTCTCTCTAACAGAAGCTGTGTTAAAACTCTGTGTGTGATAGTTGCTCCAACCTGAGATTTTATATCATCTCCTACAACTGGTATACCTGCATCTTCAAATTTTTTAGCCCACTCAGAGTCAGAGACTATAAAGGTTGGCATACAATTTATAAATGAGACTCCAGCTTCAAGACAAGCTTGAGCATAGAATCTTGCAGCATTTTCTGCCCCTACAGGTACATAGTTAATAAGAACATCTGCCTTACTCTCTACTAAAACTTTTACAACTGTTTCTAAATCATCTTCTTTTTCATTAGATAAGACAAACGCATTTTCCGGAGGATAGTTTTTCATATGTTGAGGGTATCCATCTAACACTTTACCCATTCTAACTTTAACACCCATACGAGGCACATTAGGATAGAAAACTGTTGTACAGTTTGGTTGAGCGTAGATGGCCTGACTAACATCAAATCCAACTTTCCTGACATCTATATCCCAAGCTGCCACTATCTCTATATCCCAAGGTTTATATCCATCTATATCTTCGTGCATAATTCCGGAAGCTTCTAAATCTTTCTTCTCTTTATAATAGTAAATCCCCTGTATTAATGAGCTGGCACAGTTTCCAACTCCTGCAACAGCAACTCTTATCTTCTTTTCAGCCAACTTCTAATCCTCCGTTATAGAATAACTTGTTTAGCTTTGATTATCTCAGGTATCTGATGTATCTCCTGAAGAACAGTTTCATTTAATTTATCATCAAGTTGAAGAGCTCCCAATGCTTCTTTACCCTTCTCTAACCTTCCAAGTCTAAATCCGGCTATATTTATGTTATGCCTTGCAAGTAAAGTCCCCAATTTTCCAATAACACCTGGAACATCTCTGTTTTCAAACATAAGTATAACTCCGTAAGGCTCTATATCTATCCAGTAGTTGTCAACAAGCATTATTCTCGGGAATTTATCATAAAACGCAGTTCCACCAACAACTACCTCTTTACCATCAGATTTAGCAGTTACTTTTATAAACTCCTTAAAGTTAAGTCCAGCCTCTCTTGTTGAAGTTACTACATTTATTCCTCTCTCTTTTGCTATAAAAGGAGCATTTATAATATTAACAGGTCTATCTAAAACAGGAGATAGATAACCTTTTAAGAAGTATGCCACTATCGGTTCAACATGCTGTTTTATCGTTCCTCTAACCTCTACATTTATCTCTATAAAATGTCCTCCGGCATACTGAGTTAAGAAACTTCCTAATTTTTCCGCAAGTTCAAGGTAAGCTTTTATACTTTCAAATCCTTCTGTTATTGTAAATGGTGCATTTACAGCTACCTCTACAAACTGACCTTTTAGTGCAGCTATAACATACTGAGCTATCTTTATAGCTACATTATCTTGAGATTCGTAAGTGTTTGCACCTATATGAGGTGATAAACTTATATTAGAAAAATCAAATAACCTTCTTATTCTGTCATCAGGAGGCTCTTTTGAGAAAACATCAAGACCTAATCCTGCTATTTTGCCTTCCTGAATTGCTTCATAAAGAGCATCTTCATCAACTATTCCACCTCTGGCACAGTTTATAAAATAGACACCATTCTTCATAAGTTCAAACTCTTTTTTACCTATCATATTCTTTGTCTCTTCTGTTAAAGGACAGTGGAGAGTAATAATATCTGACCTTCTTATAAGCTCGTGTAGATCATCAACCAACTCAACACCAAGCCTGTCTCCTTTTTCTCTAGGAATGTATGGGTCATAAGCTATAACTTTTGAGCCAGCAGCTTTACATCTTATAGCAACTTGAGATCCAACATTACCAAGTCCTATTATACCTACCACTTTACCATCTAACTCCTCACCCATAAATTTCTTTCTATTCCACTCACCATTCATCATAGATTGATGGGCAAGGTGTAACTTTCTTAAAACAGCATACAAGTGTGCCATAGTTATCTCTGCAGCACCTATAGTATTTGCACCCGGAGTGTTAACTACCAATATCCCTCTTCTTGAAGCTTCTTCCAAATCAACGTTATCTACACCAACTCCAGCTCTTCCTATAACTTTCAATTTTGTTGTTCTATCTAAAAGCTCTTTTGTAACAGGTGTTCTACTTCTTGTTATTATTGCATCATAATCTCCGACTATCTCAAGTAACTCGTTCCATTTAATCTCCGGTTGATAATCAACATCTATAGATTCTTCCTGGTTTAGTATTTCAATACCTTTTGGAGAGATATCATCTGTAATTAAAACCTTAAACATCATTTCCTCCACAAAAATAAAAATTTTGAAACTATTATTATAAATCAAAAAGGTGAAAGTTGTTTAAAATTATTGTAAAAAGTAAACTTTTGTAATATATTTGTATAAACTTTAAAGGAGGAAACCATTTGGCTCATTACAGAAAGTTAAATGATTATTTAAAAGAAAAATATGGTGGAAGAATACAAAAATTAGCAATAGATGCAGGTTTTACTTGTCCAAATAGAGATGGATCAAAGGCAAGCGGTGGATGTACTTTCTGTAATAATCTGTCCTTCAGTCCCTATGCTATGAGCAAGAAGACAGTAAAAGACCAGATAGAGAAAAGTATGGAGTTTTATAAAAATAGATTTAAAAATATAAAAGGCTTCTTGGCTTACTTTCAAGCTTTCACAAACACCTATGCTCCTGTTGAGAAACTGAGAGAGATATACGACCAAGCTATGAGTTATGATGAGATAATAGGAATGTCTATCGGGACAAGACCTGACTGTGTTCCTGACGAAGTTTTAGACCTAATTGCAAGTTATACAGTAGAAAAACCGGAAATTTGGATAGAATACGGACTTCAAACAGCTCACTTCAAAACCTTAAAAGCTATAAACAGAGCCCACGGAGTTTCAGAGTTCGTAGATGCAGTTTTAAGAACAAAAAAAAGACCTGGTATAAAAATCTGTGTCCATGTTATACTTGGGCTACCGGGAGAAGATTATGAAGATATGATGGAAACAGCTAAATTAATAGCAGCCCTCGATGTAGATGGGATAAAAATACATCCTCTCCATATAGTTAAACACACAGCAATGGAAAAACAGTATTTAAGAGGAGAGATAAAAGAGCTATCTATTGATGAATATGCAAGATTAGCCGTAGATTTCTTATCTATATTACCAAAAGATATAATAGTCCACAGGATTACAGGAGAAGCTACAGAAGATGAACTTATAGCTCCATACTGGTGCTTACCAAAGTACAAAAACGAAGTTTTGAAAACTATTGAAAGTGAGTTTGAAAAAAGAAAAAATCTTATTTTGGTTAATTGAAAATTTAATAGATACATATCTCTATTGGATATATTCTGGAAGATATAGAGAAAGGTAGAGAAAACAGGCTGTATGGAAACAGCCTACTATAAAAATCTACTCTTTTAAAGCTTTTAACACTTTTTCATCTAACTCAATAGCTTTTTGGATGTTTCCAGTATGTTCAAAAGGTATAACACCTTTAACCGTTGCACCTGGAAAAAGGTTATCAACAACATTTTCAACATCTATCTCTATAACAGACACTCCAAAAGGTATATCTTCTATCTTTTCTTTAACGATTTTAGCTACTCCGTAAATTGTAGAAGCAACTTCCGGACCAAAAACAGACACAGCAACCTTAGGGTTAGCCTTTATGTTCTCAACTGTTTTTGAGTTTGAGCTTAGAGCCAACCTTAATGTTTTTTCATCTTTGGCAATAAGCCAACTTACAAAAGCAAGATAAGGTGAATCTCCTGATACAGTTCCAACAACAGCTGGAGTAAGATCTTTTAAAACTGCCATAATATTCGTTGAAAGCATAGAAACCCTCCTACATTTATTTACAAATATAAAAATAGTATAACTAAAGTCGGGAATCTATGCTTTATATCAGGCTAAACCTGAACTAAGTCTATTCTCTCAACGTTTATACCTTCTTCTATATTTACAGGTATTATTCCTCTTTCAGATATTTTTTCATCAATTCTCTTTGGTTTTAGAGTTTTTATAATGTATTCCATAGCTTTGAAAGTTTTTTCTTTTCCACCACAGGTATAAACATCTATAGCGGCATAACCATGTTCAGGCCAAGTGTGGATAGATATGTGAGACTCTTCTAATAAGATAACTCCGGTTGCACCGTAAGGATTAAATTGATGGTAGTGAGATGATAGTTTACTTAGATTTGCGTATTTAACAGCTCCTTCCAGGAGAGCTTTGATATCTTCAACGTGGTCTAACTTGTCGAAATCAACTCCATAGAGGTCCGCTAAGATATGCAGTCCGAGGGTTTTTTCCATTTTCTTTCCTCCTTAACGATTTTTTCAAAAATTTTCGTCGGGCTATTACTGCCCATAGCAAAAAACCTCCTTTAAAGGTTAAAAATGAAAAATATATTATATCTCAGTTATCTTATTTTTTAAATGATTTTGCACTTTTTTTGTGCAAAAATTTTTTATGTTTTTGATTTTTGCATATTAAGATATATCATTATATAATTGTTAGTAGAATATTTTAGCAGGAGGATAGATTTATGGGAATGACTATAACTGAGAAGATAATAGCAGCTCACTCAGATAAAAAAGTAGTAGAGGCTGGTGAGCTTGTAACTGTAAAGGTAGACCTTGCTATAGCAAACGACATAACAGCTCCTATTGCTATAAAACAGCTTGAGAAATACGGAATAGACAAAGTCCATGATCCAAACAAAATAGCTCTCGTTATGGACCACTTCTTCCCTCCAAAGGATATTCTTTCAGCTCAGCAGATAAAGATATCCAGAGATTTTGCAAAGAAAATGGGAATAAAGAATTACTTTGAAGGTCAAGATAGTGGGGTTATGCACACAGTTTTACCAGAAAAAGGTTTTATAGTTCCAGGTGATCTGGTAATAGGAGCAGACTCTCACACTTGCACATATGGAGGTCTCGGAGCTTTTGCAACTGGAGTAGGTTCCACAGATATAGCATATATATGGGCTACTGGAGAGACTTGGTTAAAAGTTCCTGAGACTATGAAATTCGTATTCTACGGTAAAAAACAGAAATGGGTAGGTGGAAAAGATTTTGTATTATCAGTTATAGGAAAGATAGGGGTTGATGGAGCTCTCTATAAAGCTATGGAGTATCATGGAGAAGCTATAAGGGACCTTGATGTAGATGACAGATTGACTATAGCAAATATGGCTATAGAAGCCGGTGGAAAGAATGCAATCATAGAAGCCGATGAAAAGACATTAGAATGGGTTAGAAAAAGAACAAACAGAGAAGGAGTTGTATATAAAGCAGACCCTGATGCTAAATACTGTTGTGAGTATGAGTTTGATGCTTCTAAATTAGAGCCAGTGGTTGCATGTCCTCATCTTCCATCAAATGTTAAACCTGTCAGTGAAGTGGCAGGAACACATATTGACCAGGTATTTATAGGTTCTTGCACTAACGGTAGAATATCGGATCTCAGAATAGCCGCAGCTATACTAAAAGGTAAGAAAGTACATCCGGAAGTTAGATGTATAGTTATACCTGCATCTGACCAAGTTTATAAACAAGCTATGCATGAGGGACTTCTTGAAATACTTGCAGATGCTGGTTGTTTAATAAGCACATCTACCTGTGGTCCTTGTCTTGGTGGACACATGGGAATACTTGCAGAAGGTGAAGTATGTCTTTCAACTTCGAACAGAAACTTCGTTGGAAGAATGGGACACCCAGGAAGTTTTGTATATTTAGCAGGTCCGGCTGTAGCAGCTGCCTCTGCTATACTTGGAAGAATAGCCCATCCTGATGAAGTTGCGAAATACGAAGATGTAGAAACTTTAATAACTCTCTAAGGGGGTAAGATAAGTGGCAGTATGGGACTCTATGGTGAGAATTTTGATAGGAGCTTTACTTGTTACACTTGGATTTTACAAAGGTGGTGTCTTTACAATAGCTTTATTTGTTGGAGTAATACTTATACTTACAGCTATAACCGGATTCTGTCCTTTATATAAAATTGCAGGAATATCTTCAAAAGGAGAACCTTCTCAAGCTTGAGTAGAGTTATAGGACTTGATATAGGAATAAAAAGAATAGGGGTCGCTGTAAGTGACCCCTTAAATATAACAGCAACTCCAAAAGATTACATACAGAATGATGATAATGTAATAGAGAAAATTAGAGATCTGTTAGATGAGTATAAAACGAGAGATGTAGTAGTTGGACTTCCTTTAACCTTAAAAGGTAATGAAGGAGAGCAAGTTAGATATACAAAAGAGTTCGTAGAAAAACTCAAAGAAAATATTCCAGATATTAACATAATATTTGTAGATGAAAGATTCTCCTCCTCATTAGCAGAAAAACATCTAAATCCTAAAAAATTAAAAGAAAAAGGAAAGTTAGATAGCCTTTCAGCAGCTATTATCCTCCAAACATACTTAGATAGTGTCTCTATGAGATGAAAAAGTTTGTAATTATATTATCTGTAATATCACTACTTTTATTAACCTACACTTTATACCAGATAAACCGTAAACAATCAGTTTCTGTTGAGATAAACATAGAAAAAGGTATGCATACAACAGATATAGCATTTTTATTAGAAAAAGAAGGAGTAATTTCTGATCCATATATATTTATATTGATGGTAAAGTTAAGAAACTCTACATTAAAAGCCGGATATTACAGCTTTAAAGGTGACCTATCTATCTTTGATGTTTTAAATATGTTAGAAAAAGGATATGTAAAAGAGTATCTATTCACAATAATTCCGGGAGACAACCTTATAACAATAGCAGAAAAACTTCAAAATGAAGGAATAGTAGAGAAAGAGAAGTTTTTAAGATTTGTTTTTGATAAAAACAATGTAAAGGCAAAAAATTTAGAAGGGGATAGCTTTGAAGGTTATTTTCCACCTGAAACTTACAGAATACCGTACAAATCTGATTTAAATGGAGTTATTAACATATTTTTAAAAGAGTTTGAGAAAAAATATCTACCATACAAAGATAAATTCAAAGATAAAAGTATAACGTTATACGAAGGTATGATTATAGCATCTATGGTAGAAAAAGAGGCTTTTTTAAAAGAGGAAAAACCTATTATTGCCGGCGTTATATTCAACAGACTTAAAAAGGGTATGAGATTACAGATAGATGCAACAGTTATATACGGACTGATGTTAAAGAACAGATACTCCGGAAAACTAAGGAAAGATGATATGAAATTTGATTCACCGTATAACACATACATTTACAAAGGACTTCCTCCTACTCCGATATGTAGTTTCAGTTTAAGTTCTTTAGATGCTGTAATAAATCCTAAAGCTCATAACTATCTCTACTATGTTTTATCAAAAGATAGAAAAAGTCATATATTTACAGATAACTACGATGATCATCTGAAAAATATAGAGTTAAATCTAAAATCTAAGTGATATCTATATATAGGTTTCCTCTATTTCCTTCCGGTGATGTATAACCACAGTTTCTAACAACCAATCTAAAAGGTGGGTCTATGTTTGGCATGTTTACAGTTATCTTTTCCTTAGAAGGAAGTTTTAAATTTATAGATTCGTACTCAGAAGGATGTTTTTCTAATTTCATCTTTAAGATAAGGTCATTTCCGGATACCTCAAAAGGAGATGTGTCAAGTCTGAATTTAATAATAAGATCTCCGTAATCTCCTCCGTTTAAACCGGCATTTCCCATTTTTTCTATCTTTATAAAATCTCCACCCCTAACACCAACAGGAATATCTATAACAACTCTATCCATTTTAGTATAGTATCCTCTGCCTTTACAGGTATTACACGGATTTTTAATTATAAATCCTTTAGTAAGACATTCAGAACAGGGTATCTTCCCAAGTTTAGTATCTATATATCCGTTTATACATTTCTCACATTTAACTATACTGCTATGTTCTGTAAAACCGCAACCATCACAGTCTTCACAGATAATTTTCCTTTTATATGAGATCTCTTTTTTAGAACCTCTCAAACCATCTTCAACGTATACCGTTAAGTTAAGTTTTATATTTTTACCTCTCTTTGGCTTGGCTGTATAGCCAAAGAACTCAAAAAAAGATTCAGAGAATTTATCAAGGATAGATTTTTTGTTTAATACAGATTCGTAATGTTTCCTTTTTTCTGGGTCTATAAGGGTTTCATAAGCTTGGGTTATGTATTTAAATATCTCACCTGCATTCGGATTTAAATCTGGATGAAACTTTTTAGCTTTTTTATAGAAGGCTCTTTTTATCTCTTCAGTAGAAGAAAGGGGGCTTACCCCCAAAAGCCTAAAAAAGTTCATTTAAGTTATCTCTTCCTCTTCATTGATAGCAACTACAACCTTAGTAGGTCTTATAACTTTTCCTTTATATCTATATCCATTCTGTAAAACTTTAACTATATAGTTTGAAGGATACTCTTTTGTCCTCAATGTTTCCAGTGCCTCATGCTCAAGTGGATTAAATTCTCCTTGAGCTTCTATCTTCTCTATTCCAAAGTCCTGAAGAAGTTTCACAACTTGATAGTGAACCATCTGTATTCCTGTAATTATAGAGTTTATATCTGAAGGATTTTTAAGGCTTTCTAAAGCTTTCTCAAAGTTGTCTATCACTTCAAGAAAAGATTTTGCGAACTTCTCAACAGCTTCTTCTTTAACCTGTTCTCTCTCTTTTATGGATCTTACTTTATAATCCTCAAAGTCTTTTTGTAAAAGTTGATAGAGGTTACTTAATCTTTTTGCTGCTTCTTCAGTCTTTTGTAACTTAGCTTTAAGCTCCTCATTCTCTTTTTTAAGATTTTCTATCAGACTATCTTTATCAATATCTTGAACCTCTTCTTTTACTTGATTTTCAACTTCTTCTGTCTGCTGCTTATTTTCTCTGTCTAACTCTTCCAACTTCTTCCTCCTAAAAATATTTTTTATATATCTAATATTCATTATAGATTTTTAACCTTCATTTTCAAGATTTTTAAATAAAGTTTTCAAGTAGATTCCAAACTTCCTGCGTATATTTTTTCTCTTTTGGATTCTCATACATTATAAGAGGTTTCTCTACAACTTCCCCTCTTTCTTTTCCACCTTTTAGACATTCAACTAAAACATGGGTTGCATTTTCATTTACAGATGGATAGATAAATCTAAATCTCTTAGGTTGTAATTTGTAAGATTTACATATCGTGATACTTTCAACAAATCTACTTACTGGAAATATATAATAAAATTTACCTTTATTTTTCAAAAGATATGATGCGGACTTAACAAAATCTTCAAAAGTTGCAAGATGTTCTGACTTTTCTACATATTGATTTGATGAGTAATCCTTTGAAATAAAGTAAGGTGGATTTGTTATAACACAATCAAAAAACTGATTCTGAAAAACAGTTTTTATATCTCTTACATCTACCAGTTTTAAATCAACTTCTACATTATTTAGTTTAAAATTCCTCTCTGCAAGAGAATACATACTTTCCTGAACTTCTATGGCATAAAGTTTGAGATTTTTAAATTTAAGATTAAGAAGAATTGGAATTACACCGCTTCCGGTTCCAAGGTCTATTACTTTTTTTGATGAAGATATATTCACAAAACTTACAAGAAGTATGGAGTCAACATTAAAACGGTATCCATCTTTTTTCTGAATTATATGAATTTTCCCCCTTATAAAGGGGGAGATATCTTCATCTGGATTGATATTAAGATGATTTAGATTTTGCAAGGTTTATTAAAGCTTCAGCTCTTTCTTTCTGCTTTTGATAATGTTCTCTCTCTTGGTCAGTTATACTCTCTGAACTGAGTTTCTGATTTGCCTCTTCAAGGAGAGCTTTCTCTTCTTCTACATTTATAGAGTCCAGATCATAAACTTCCTCAACTAAAGCAATAACTTTGTCTCCGGCAACATCAATAACTCCGTATGTAACAGCAAACTCCTGAACATCTGTAGGACTTTTCTCTATTCTTAGTTTCCCAGGTTTTATGTTTGTAAGTAAAAGCATATGGTTTTCAAGGATACCTATCTCACCATCTGCAGTTGTTATAACAGTTTGATAAACATCTCCGGTAAATATAATTCCCTTAGGTGTCACAACATCAAGTTTATACATACACTTTCCTCCAATTAGATAGTAATGCCGAAGGCGGGAGTCGAACCCGCACGCCCTTGCGGGCGGGGGATTTTGAGTCCCCTGCGTCTGCCAATTCCGCCACTTCGGCTTTAAGTATCTATATTATACTATTTTTTATCACTCTTTGGCACTAAGGTAAACATCATATTCTTACCTTCTTTAACAGGAGGCTTTTCAACCATTGCTATATCTGACAGGTCTTCTATTATTCTGTTTGCAAGTTTATCTCCAAGCTCCGGATGGACGTTCTCTCTACCTCTAAACCATATCCAAACCCTGACCTTGTCTCCATCCTGTATAAACTCTCTTATATGTTTAATCTTTGTTTCATAGTCGTGTTTCTCTATATTGAGTTTAAACTTCATCTCCTTAACTTCTTGAACATGCTGTTTCTTCTTAGCTTCTTTTTCCTTTTTTTTCTGTTCAAACTTATATTTACCGTAATCCATAATCTTACATACGGGGGGGTTTGCATTTGGAGACACTTCCACGAGGTCAAGATTTCTTTGCTGAGCCATCTTCAAAGCCTCTTCGATAGGCACAATACCTAAATTTTGTCCATCCTCAGTAATGAGCCTAACTTCCTTAACTCTAATCTGATTGTTAATTCTTAACTCTTGAATGGCTTACACCTCCATAAAATTTATTTTAAAATCAGGAGTTAATACTGTATGTTTTTTAAATTCATCTCTTTCCTGTGGAAAATCTTCTCTGTAATGAACACCTCTACTTTCTTTCCTCGCTAATGCTGAAAGTATTGCCCCTTTTGCAAGTAGAGTAAGATCATAAAGATGTCTTACATTACAGAAACCTTCAAGAAAATGATTTATATCCTCTATCTCTTTTAGAGCTATATTTAACGATTCTTCTGTCCTTATAAGTCCAACATTTTGCCACATAATCATTTTTATCTTTTTCAATAACTCATCTCTGCCATTTTTATCAAGCTCTTTTTTCTCACTAACTTCATTATCGATGTTTATATTATCTATTTTAGCATACATATTATATACATAAACAGAATAAGCAACTTTGTATCCGGTTACAATACATTCAAGAAGTGAATTACTTGCAAGCCTATTAGCTCCATGGACACCGGTTGACGCCGTTTCTCCTATAGCAAATATTCCCTTTATGTTAGTTTTCCCGTTTATGTCTGCCTTAATACCTCCAATTGTGTAATGAGCAGAGGGACTTACAGGAATTTTCGTTTCATTTTCTAAACCAAACTCTTTTAAAATAGAGTAAACATTTGGAAATCTCTCTTTAAAATCTATACCTCTTTCTAAAAGTGGTGTTATATCAAGGAAAACTTTTGAACCTTGAAGGTATTTATTTAAGATAGCTCTTGCAACCTCATCTCTTGGCTTTAATTCATCTACAAATCTCTCCCCTTTCTCATCAACAAGTACAGCTCCCTCTCCTCTAACTGCCTCAGATATAAGCCAACCAGGTTTACCTTCAACATAAACAGCAGTAGGGTGAAACTGGATAAACTCCAAATCCATAAGATCACATCCTGACCTGAAAGCTGCTCCTATTGAATCTCCCCCTATGTTATAAGCAGATGTATTTCTGTGATATATTCCACTGTACCCACCTGTTGCCAGTATAACAGATTTTGACCTGACTACATACTGTCTATTTCCATCAGTTATCAGTAAACCCACATATCTACCTTCCTCTGTAAGAATTTCCTGTAGATAGTATCCTTCTAATAGATTTATCTCTTTCTCTTTTACATATTGAAGTATGATCTTACCTATCTCATAACCGGTTTTATCCTTAACATGTAAAACTCTACTTAATCTATGGGCTCCCTCTTTTGTTAATTTTATATAACCATCTTTATCTCTATCAAAAGGAACCCCGAGAGTTATAAGGTCTATAACTCTCTCAAGTCCCTCTTCAACAAGTATCCTCACGTTATTTTCTACACATAGTCCTTTCCCTGCTTTTAAAGTATCTTCAAAATGGTAAGTAGTGGAATCGTTGAAACCTATGGCAGCTGCTATACCCCCTTGAGCAAGGAAAGAGTTAGATCTTGTAGCACTTTTCTTTGTTATCACCGTTGGTTTAATACCGAGATTCAGTAGATAGTATGCAGCAGATATACCGGCAAGTCCACTTCCAACTATAACCGTATCTGCGTATATGCTCTCTATATCTTTTGTGTTAAAACAGGTAAAGTATCTTTTAAACTGCATAGGAAATTTTATGCTCTTTTATTATCTCAAGTAAAACTTGATTTAATTTTTCCGGATCGTGTCTTACGTAGTTACCTTCGTTAAGTAGAGCTTTTGCATAAACTTTCAATCCCATCCTTGATAGGTTTCCAGCATCTGCCACAACAGGTTCAGAATTTTCCGCTAAATATCTCTTTAAAACATCATCAGGTGGTATCTCTGTATTTACAACAGCTATATCCAAAAATCCTGAATTTTCATCTCCTGTTAGAACTTTATTTAACACTTTAACATGATCAGAAGCTGCGAATCCATCAGTTTCTCCAAACTGTGTCATAACATTACATATATAAACTTTTAATGCTTTACTTTCCAAAACAGCATCTTTTATATCCTTAATCAAAAAGTTAGGAATTATACTTGTGAACAAACTTCCAGGACCTAAGATAATCATATCTGCATTTATTATTCTATCTATAGCTTTTTGAGGAGCTTTAACGTCAGAAGGTTCAAGCCATATATCCTCTATTTTAGCCACTAACTTTTTACCATACTCTGTTATCTCAACTTCCCCTTTTATCACTTTTCCATCTGTAAATTTAGCAACGAGATTAACCATACTGTCTGTCGAAGGTATTATCTCTCCCTTTATATTCAGAATCTTTGAAGTTATCTCAACAGCATCAAGAAAATCTCCGGTTATCTTTGTTAAAACTGTAAGGAAGAGATTACCAAAACTGTGTCCTTTTAATCCTTCTCCTTCTTCAAACCTGTACTGCATAACTTTTGTAAGTATATCCTCATCTTCAGCTAAAGCTGTTATACAGTTTCTTATATCTCCCGGAGCAGGAATATTCATCTGTTTTCTGAGTATTCCGGTACTACCTCCATTATCGGACACAGTCACTATTGCAGATAAATTTTCTATATACTCCGGTACAAACTTCTTTATCCCCCTCAAAAGTGAAGATAAACCTGTTCCTCCACCTATCGCAACTACCTTCACTGTCCTACTCCTTAATTTTTTTACCAAAAAACTTTAGAATTTTTTCTTTATCCGGCTTATCTATTATACCTTTTTCTGTTATTATTGCACTAATATACTCAGAAGGAGTTACATCAAATGAGTAATTAACAGCCTTTGAAGAGTCAGGAGCGACTACACAGCCACTACATCTCTTAACTTCATCCTGACTTCTCTCTTCTATAGGTATATCTTCACCTCTTTCAAGTGTTAAATCAAAGGTGGAAGTTGGAGCAGCTACATAAAAGGGAATGCCATGATGTTTAGCAAGAACTGCTAAGGAGTAAGTTCCTATCTTGTTAGCAACATCTCCATTTAATGTTATTCTATCTGCACCGACAACTATCAAGTCGATCTCTCCTTTTGACATGAGAAATCCTGCAGACGAATCGGTAATTATATAATGAGGAATACCTTCTTGAGAAAGCTCCCAAGCTGTAAGTCTTGAGCCTTGTAGGTAAGGTCTTGTCTCATCTACATACACTATTATATCTTTTCCATTCTCATAAGCAGATCTTATAACTCCAAGGGCTGTTCCCCAACCTGCAGTTGCCAAAGAACCTGTATTACAGTGGGTAAGTATCCTTGCTTTTTTTGGAATTAAAACCTCTCCATAACCTCCTATAGACCTGTTAGCATGGTAATCTTCTAACTCTATTCTCTGAGCTTCTTTAAGAAGTTTATTTAAAATATCCGGATTATCTTTATTTAAAAGATAAAACTTTTCCATCCTGTCAAGAGCCCAGAAAAGATTTACTGCAGTTGGTCTCGTTTTTTTTAACCTATCTACCACTTCTTTATAATCTAAACCATCTTTTATACCTACATAGAATCCATAAGCCCCAACTATCCCTATAAGTGGTGCTCCTCTAACTATCATATCTTTTATAGCTTTTTCATAATCTTCCAAAGATTCCAGTTTTATCCATTCTTCCTGTAAAGGAAGTTTAAGCTGATTTAAAACATAAAGAAAACCTTCTTTAAACTCTATCGGTCTTATATCTTTTAACTTCCTCAAATCACCTCTCCAACAACGTCGTATTTATCAACTACATCCTTTATTTTAACTTTAACTATATCCCCCAGTTTAACAGGTTCTGTTGCCTCTACATAAACAACTCCATCTATATCATAAGCATTTCTATAAGACCTTCCTATAGGAAGTGTCTCCCACTCTTCAGAAAAACCATCTACTATAACATCAAAAATTTTTCCAACAGTCTGTAAATTTTTCTCTTCTGTAAATTCTTCCTGTATAGAGAGGACAGTGTTAAACCTTTCTATTTTCTCTTCTTGGGGTATCAAGTCATCATGTTTTTGATAAGCTGGGGTTCCTTCTTCATGAGAGTATGTAAAAACTCCAAGCCAGTCAAATTTAGCTTCCTGTAAAAAGTTAAGCATACTTTCAAACTCCTTCTCACTTTCTGTAGGGTATCCTACTATAACAGAGCTTCTTATAGCCATCTGTGGAATATACTTCTCCTTCCACTCTAAAATTTGATATAACTTTCGCTTTCTATAACCTCTCATCATATCTCTTAAAATAGTATCTTCAGTGTGTTGTATTGGCATCTCTATGTATTTTAGCACTTTTTTACTATCTGCTAAAAATTTAAAGAAATCTTCATCTACCGTAGAAGGATATAGATAGTAAAGTCTTATCCATTCAATTCCTTCTATTTTTTCAATCTCTTTTAATAAGTTAAATAACATAGGTTTACCATAGATATCAAATCCATAATAACTTGTATCCTGAGATACTATATTTAACTCTTTTACTCCCAAATCAACCAATCTTTTTGCTTCTTCAACCAATGTTTCTATAGGTTTACTCCTGTGTTTTCCTCTTATGTTTGGAATAGCACAGAATGAGCAAGTATGGTCACATCCTTCTGATATCTTTAAGTATGCAAGATGTCTTGGAGTTGCTAAAATCCTCTCTGATTTTTCACTTTTACCTATACCTACTTTTAAAGGTATATCTTTCTGTTGTGGTATATCTATAAAAAGATCAACCTCTGGAATCTCTCTCTCAAGCTCTTCTTTATACCTTTGAACTAAACAACCAGTAACGATAACTTTTTTATCAGAGTTTTTTTTATACTGGCAAGCTTCAAGAATTGTGTTTATTGACTCTTCCTTTGCAGTATCTATAAATCCACAGGTATTTATAATGATAACGTCAGAATCTTCAGGATTAGAGCTAAATTCTATATCTTGTTGATTAAAACTTCCTAAAATATACTCCGTATCTACAAGGTTCTTCGGACAACCTAAACTTATAACATTTATCTTAACTTTTTTCAATAAACACCCCTTGAAATTTTGATAAAATAAGATAACATATTAAAAAAAGTTTTCAAGAAGGTTTAATATGGTTGACCCTACTGCTTTTCAACAGATGGAGAGAAATGCCACAGAGCTACTTATAAAGATTCTTATACCTTTGTGGATAGTTTTATCAGTAGCAGTAATTGTATGGAGCTATAAATCCACACGAGCAAAAGTATTCTGGAAAAATCTTTATAGAAGTGTATTCCCTCCAAAAGAAGGCTATTCTAAAGAAGAAAAACGCTGGTTTAGAAGATAACTATATACTCTTTGAGTTAAGTATAAACGTTACAGGGCCATCATTAACAATATAAACTTTCATATCTGCACCAAATATACCAGTTTGTGTCGGAATACACTTTGATATCTCACTAACAAACAGATTATATAATCTCTTAGCATAGTCTGGTTCTGCCGAAAACTCAAAGGAAGGTCTTCTCCCTTTCTTAAGGTTTGCAAGTAGGGTAAATTGTGAGATTACAAGAGCTTCACCTTTAATATCTAAAAGAGATAGATTCATCTTTTGATTCTGGTCTTCAAAGATCCTCAAATTAACAACTTTATTTACAAGTTTGATAACATCTTCTTCTGTATCTTCCTTTGAAACTCCAAGAAGTATATTAACACCTTTCCCTATCTTTCCAACAATTTTACCATCAACTTCTACATGGGACTCTAAAACTCTCTGAATTACAGCTATCATCTTGCAATTATCCCGTAGAAAAGTTCAGATATAAGTTCCTCCGGATTCGCTATTATTGGTCCGGTTCTCCTCTCCATCACATAGGCAAAAACTTTTGCCTGAATTAAACCTACAAATAACATAGCTGTTTCAGAAGGATTTACATCTTTTCTTATCACACCTTCTTGCTGACCTTTCTCAAGTATTTTTGAAAGTTTTGATTTATAACTATCTACAAATGAGTGTAAGATATCAAAAAACTTTTTATTTCCAGATCTACTAAACTCAAAACAGAGGATAGGAACGGCTCCCTTTGTTTCTTCCAAAACAGAGATATGCTCTCTCATAACCTGTTTTAAAGTTTCTTCTGTAGACAGATTCATCGCCACTGCTCTATCTACACTTTGAGAGCATTTTGAGATATATCTATTTATTATCTCTATGATGATACTATCAAGAGAGGGAAAATGCTTATATATAGCGGCATCTGTTACTCCTATTTTATTAGCTATATTTTTGGCTGTAAATTTCCTAAGTCCTTCTTCAACTATTATCTGTGCTCCAGCAAGTATTATCTTTTCTCTTGTAGATAACTCTTCTTCTACACTCATTTTAAACCTCCTAGATAAGCAAGATATTACAAAACTCAGTTAACGACAAAGAAGCTCCAGCTGCATTTCTATGTCCTCCACCTCCCAATAATTTAGCCAGATCCAAAGAAGAAGGATTATGATGGTCCAAACTTCTGAAACTGAGCTTTACATAATCTCCATTTATAGAAAATAGACAAACCGCTTGGTCAAACTTTGTACTTAACAGATTGCCTATCTCAGATTGGAAAAGCCCAGTGTTATAGGCTCTTACTTTATAATCTCCTATCTTTATAAACAGATCTTTTGATTTTTCTACAAAAGTTTCAATAAGATATGTTGTGTATTGATTAATTATCTTTCCCTTTTCTATAATTTCCTCTAAGGATTGGCTCTGTATTATGTTTTTTACTTCTTCAGGTTTATTTGTAAAGAGAAATAGATAATCATTTACATACTTCGTTATATCTCCAAACTCCCATTTCCATATATCTTTATCTTCAACATATCTAACCACTTCAGGTAAATCATCTCCAAAGAAGTACCTATAAGTTAAAGAAGCTCCGGAAGAGTTATTATCAAAAACATATTGAAAGTTTGAATACCTTTTAGAGAGCTTTTCTAACATCTCCTTAGCACTTATATGGTGATCTATTACAACGACACTCACTCCTTTCTGAAGTAGAGTTTCAAAATCTTTCTCCTTTAAAGAAAAATCCACTATATAGATAGTTGTATTTTCATCTATCTCAGAAATGAGATAGTTGAAGTCTTCTTCTTTATAGTTATGGTCAAAAGGAAAAAGTTTACACTCATTTAATTTCATAAGTAAAACAGCTGCTGCTGTTGTTCCATCTGTGCAGTTTTTATGATAAACACATATATTCTTCATTAAAACCTCCTCTATAATATTTTAAGTTAATAATTGCTAACTGTAAAGTTTTTGTAATCAAAATAATTATATATATTTTTTGAAAAATTTTTGTATCTGAATATCTTTATCTAACAAACAGAAAAACAGGTATTTTTTTAAAATCTCACTTAAACCAAAAAAATCTATTTAAAAATGGTTTAACATATGATTTTTTTCTCATTTGAAATATGATATTAGAGTATAGAGGTTTATATATGTTGACAGACAATTGACATCCACTATATGTAGTAGTATATTTAATCAAAACACTATATATAGGAGGATACTATGGCGTTCATAGGAAAGAGTTCAGTTAGAGACAATATAAGACTTTCAGAAAGTCCAAGGTATCCAGTTTTTAAAGAGATATACACAAAACAGAAAAAAGCTGTTTGGTTCCCTGAGGAGTTAAATATACAGCAAGATGTTCTTGATTATAAATCTTTAACACCTACAGAGAAAGATCTGTTTGATTCAGCTGTCGGATATTTTGCCTCTTCTGAGCTTTTAGTTCAAAACGTTCTGGGGAATGGATTTTTCCCAGTCCTTACAGACCCTTATGCTAAGATGAGTTTCTCCACTCAGATGTTTATGGAGAATATACATTCCGACTTTTTTGAGATAATACTAAACAGCTTTGATATGGACAGAAGAAGAGTATATAACATTACATTGGAAGATAAGCTTCTTATGGAAAAGCAGGAGCTTATTGTAAGAGCTGTTGATAGAATAACATACGGAAAAGCTGACCCTGACAGTTTGGAAGGTAAAAAGCAGATACTTACTTCTATCCTTCTAAATAACATCATTCAGGAAGGACTTTTCTTCTACTCAGCTTTTGCACACTTTTTCGCTATGAAGGACACAGGAAAGATGAAAAACGTAGTCAGTGGAGTAGAGCTTATACTTATAGATGAGTCTCTACATCTTCAAAACGGAATAGAAGCTATACTTACAATAGTTGAGGAAAATCCTCAGATAGTTGACGATTATGATTTTGTTGAAAACATAAGACAGTCAATTATAGATGCTGTTGAACTTGAGCTTAACTATCTGAAAACTAAATTTGGAGGAACTACAATATTCGGAGTGTCTTATAGAGAGCTTGAACAGTATATGAAGTATATAGCTGACAGGAGACTTATAGAACTTGGATTTGATCCTCAGTTTAACATTCCGGAAAATCCTCTTAAATTTTTACAGAAAGAGGATGTTAAAAAATTAACAAACTTCTTCGAGGTGTCTTCTACTGAATACACCAATTTCTGAAAATTTCAAAGATAATGGCTATTTATTAAAGTATTGAAGGAGGTTGATTTAGATGGCAACTGTTGAGAGAGTAGTTATTAAGAGGGATGGGTCTGTTGAAAGATTTCAGATGAAAAAACTTATAGATGCTATATTTGCACTCTTAGACGGCCTTGATCTTCCAGATGATTACGAGATAGTTTTTAGAGTGGCAAAAGAGCTTGATTTAAAGATACCTGAAAGGACTACAACGGAAGACCTTGATTATCTTGTATTGAAAGCTATAGAGCATCTGATACCTAAAAACTACATATACGATACACTTGCAACAAGACAGCTTTTAAAGATAATAAACAGAAGAGTAGATAGAAAGTTTGGCGGTCTTAAAGATTACCTTGAGTATGCTGTAAGAGAACAGCTTTTAAAACCAGAACTTCTAAACTTTGATGTAGATTTACTTGAAAGTAAGATAGATTACAAGAGGGATTACAATCTTGATTACTTTGGACTTTCAACACTTAAAGACAGATATCTTATGAAAGATAGGAATTTTGAAACTATAGAGAAACCTCAATGGTTCTTTATGAGAGTTGCGATGGGAATAGGTAATAACGAAGAGGAGATATTAAAAATATACGACAAACTTTCTAACCTTGAGTATCTACATTCAACTCCAACCTTATTTAACTCCGGAACACTTACAAATCAGTATTCAAGCTGTTATGTAAATGTAATAGATGACTCTTTAGACTCAATAATGGATAAAGCAAAAGAAACAGCATTCTTAGCTAAGTATGCTGGTGGAGTTGGAACAGATGTAACAAGAATAAGAGCAACAGGAAGTAAAATACACTCCTTAAATGCAAAATCTTCTGGAATAATACCATTTATAAAGATATTTGACACGATAGTAAATGCTATACAGCAAGGTGGAAGGAGGAGAAGTAGTCAAGTTATGTATCTACAACCTTGGCATCTTGATGTAGAAGCATTTTTAGATTTGAGAGAGACAACGGGAAATCCATATTTTAGAACTCCTTCATTAAACACAGCTTTATGGATGCCAGATGAACTTATGAGACGGATAAAAGAGAGAGAGCCTATATATCTATTTGACCCAGCGGAATGTCCAGAGTTAATAACAGCCTGGGGAGAAGAGTTTAAGAAAAAGTATGAAGAATGTATAGAAAAGGCGGAAAGAGGAGAACTTTTATTATGGAAAAAGATAGATAGCCAGGATTTTTACAAGAAATTCCTGTTTAAACTTGCAAAGACAGGACATCCATGGCTTACCTTCAAAGATAGACACAATCAGTATAACCCTTGTCCTGAATATGGAGTTATAAACTCTTCTAACCTATGTACGGAAATAAGTATTCCTAACTCTCCAGAATCAACCGCCGTTTGTACTCTTGCATCTGTTAATTTAGCAAAACATATAAAAGAAAATAACACAGATATAGACTGGGAAAAACTTAAAGAAACTTTAGAAATTATGGTTGTTGCACTTGATAACATCCTTGACAAAAACTTTTACCCTTCAAAAGAATCAAGAAAAAATACTATGGATTTAAGACCACTTGGAATTGGATTGATGGGATTTCACGAAGCACTTATAAAACTTGGAATACCTTATGACAGTGATGAAGCGGTAGAACTTGGAAAAAAGATAGCAAAGTTTATGAGAGACATCACATACAGAAAATCTGAAGAACTTGCAAAAGAGAGAGGACCTTTCCCACACTATGTAGAGATGGAGAAAGTAGGAAAACCATATCCTTATCCACCAAGAAGGAATGCAGTTTTACTGGCAATAGCTCCGACCGCTTCAATATCAATAATAGCAGGGACATCTTCATCTATAGATAACTACTTCTCAAACATATTCTCAAGAGACACACTGTCAGGTAAATTTATAGTGGTAAATAAACCTCTTATGAAAGAACTTGAAGAGAAAGGTTTATGGTCCGAAGAACTTGCTGAGAAGATAAAAGCTGATGGAGGTTCTATACAGTATATTCCTGAGCTTGAAGGAAAGATAAACAAAGCCCTTTACAAAACAGCTTATGAAGTTAGCCCTTACAGGCAGATAGATATAGCAGCTGCATTCCAAGAGTATATAGACCAAGCAGTTTCAAAATCTCTATATATAGAAGAAGACCTAAGGTCAGATATGGAAAACATATATATGTATGCTTGGGAAAAAGGATTAAAATCTACTTATTACTGCTTCATAGATAAGACAGTCAAAGGGGAAAAATACACAATGAACGTAAATAAAAGAGGAGAGAGAAGAGGCTTTGGGCTTGCAAGGAGAGATATTTCACAGATTGATAAAGAGATAGAGGAACTTGAAAAACTCGCAAGGGAAAAATACGGAGATGAAGTAGTTGATAAAGTAAAATCTGGCAACTTAGAAGCCTGTCCTACAGACCCACTTTTAGCAAAGATATGCCCAAGTTGTGAGTAAATAGATGATTAAAAGAGAAGATTTAGAAAAAGAGATAGAGGACTTACCACAAGAGGTAAAGTCCTCTGCTTATAAATATGGATACAATCCAAACGATATACTATGCCGGATATGTGCCTACAAATCCTGTATGCAACAGTCAGAGGGAAGAAATCTATTAGGAAAAGCTTTAAAGAAAAAAGAAGATGAAAACAGTAAAAACTGATATAACTTGTCGTTTAGACAGCTTACCTTGGACGGGATTCCATACAAAGTTTGTTATAGCTCTTGGTATTACTTGGATACTTGATGCCTTTGAGGTTGTTATAGTCAGTGTTGTGTTAAAATCTATGTCAAAGAGTCTGAATCTATCTACATTTGAGTCATCTTGGATAGTAAGTAGCTTTCTTATAGGTGTTTTGGCAGGTGCTTTAATCTTTGGATACTTAGCAGACAGATACGGTAGGAAAAAGATATTTTTTATAACACTTTTATTATACTCTCTCGGAACATTTTTAACCGGATTTGCAAATAGTTTTGAAGTAGCACTTCTATTTAGGTTTATAACGGGACTTGGTTTAGGAGGAGAATTTTCTGCCATCCATTCTGCAATAGACGAGTTTGTTCCTTCAAAATACAGAGGGAGAGTTGACGGATTTATCACAGCTTCATGGAATTTAGGAAGTGTCTTTGCTTCATTAACTGGAATATATCTACTGTCAAAACTTCCAGAAGATACTGCATGGAGATATGCCTTCTTCTTTGGAGGTATTCTTGCCTTAACAATAGTTTTTATAAGAATGTTTATTCCGGAATCACCCAGATGGCTCATATCAAAAAACAGATTAGAAGAAGCTAAAAGTATTATTGAAAATATAGAGAGAAAATACCATATAAAGCCTGTAAAAAGAGAGTGTGAAATCCACATTTTTGAAGGTGGACTGAAAGAGGCTATAAAGATAATTCTTACAAAGTATAGGGAAAGATTTCTCTTTGGGTCTGCAATGAGTTTCACAATCTTAACTACATACTACGGTTTTATAACCATACTTCCTCTTGTCATAACATCTCAGTATAACCTTCCTAACTCCGAAATTCCAAAATTACTCTTAATATCCAGTGTATCAGGACTTATAGGTGGAGTAATAACATCTCTTGCAACAGATATAGTGGGAAGAAAACTTACTGGAACCGTTATAGCTCTCTTCTCAATGCTACTATCCATATCTTTCATATTTAGTCAGGATATATACACAACTGTTGCAGTTTATTCATTTGTGGCATACTCTTTTGCAAGTGTTGCATATGTATCAGCTATGGAAATTTATCCATCTTATTTAAGAGCAACAGCTATAGGGATATTATCAGTAATAGGTAGAATATCAGGAATGTTAGCCCCTCCGATGTTAACATATTTAGCAACGATTAACTATAAATACAGTATCCTCGGGCTTTCTATCTTTTGGTTTATAGGATTTTTTGCCTTTTTCCTTTGGATAAAATTTGGTATAGAAGCAAAAGGTAAATCTATAGAGGAGATAAGTTAAGATAACTTTACAACCTCATAAATATCTTCCTTATCTTCATAAAATAAAACTATCTCAAACTTTTCAACTTCTTGAAGAATAGATTTCATAGCTTCATCTTTGACTTTAAGGTAAGTTTTAGATGATGATAGACTTTCTATCATATCTTGAGGGAAACTATCTATACTAAACTCTTTATCCGTAGTTCTCCAAACTCTCTTTATTAATCCAAAAGTCGGGTGCTCTTGAATCTCTATAGGAAACATAGAGATAAGTTGATTTAAGAGTATCTCTATCTCTATCTTCTGAGGATAAAATCTTGTAAGCTTAAATTTCATGATAAATATTAACGGGAGGGAATATCCCTCCCATATATGATTATCCTTGAAGTGCTTCGTATACGTGTCCAACAAGCTCTTCAGAAGGTTTGAGAGTTTTCTTACCTGGCTCCCATTTTGCAGGGCAAGCTTCATCCGGATGACCGATTAAGTAAGCGTTAGCTTTCATCTTTCTCACAAGCTCATCAGCATTTCTACCAACATTGTAGAAGTTTACTTCAGAAGATACAAGTTTTCCTTCCGGGCTTATTATAAATGTTCCCCTTAGAGCAAGTCCAGTTGCACAGTCATACACACCAAACATTCTTGAAACTTTTCCTGTTGGATCTGCACCCATAGGATATTTAACATTTTCAAGAAGTTTTTCATCTCTTTGCCATGCAAGGTGGACAAACTTAGTATCTGTAGAGACAGATACAACTTCAGCACCAAGTTGTTTTAACTCCTCATACTTTTCAGCCAAATCTGCAAGCTCAGTTGGACATACAAATGTAAAGTCTGCTGGATAGAAAAATAGAATTGTCCATTTTCCTGCCTTTTTAGCATCGGCTAAAGAGAACTTTCCAAACTTTCCTGTTGCAGGATCGTAAGTCTCCATCTCAAAATCAGGAACTTCCTGACCGACTAAAACAACTTTCTCTTCCATGGTATTACCTCCCTATTAAAAATTTTTCTATCTTAATAATAACAGTTCTTAATAAGCTTATAAATGATAAATATCACATATTTAAAATTTAAAGGTAATTTTGAAAATTTGCAAATCTTTTTTTACAAGAATCCTTAATATTAAAGGCTTTAAATCAACCTAACATTTGGCATAATTTTTGATTCTATTACAAATAGAACAATTGAATAGGCTTAAAATTAAAGAAATGTAATTGATTTTAAAACAACGTTAGAGTAAACTATTAGCTTGAAAATTCTTTAAATAGGAGGTATTAACATGAAGAAGTTAGTAGTAGCAGTTGCATTTGTAATGGCTGTTGCATCTGCATCATTTGCAGCAGATGGTAAAGCTCTTTTCCAACAAAAAGGTTGTACTGCTTGTCACCAAGCAGCAGCTGACACTGTAGGACCATCTCTCAAGAAAATAGCTGCAGCTTACGCTGGAAAAGAAGCTGAGTTAATCAAATTCTTAAAAGGTGAAGGAAAGGCTATAGTTGATCCAGCTAAAGAAGCAGTAATGAAGCCACAAATTAACACAACAAAAGCTATGAAAGATGATGAACTTAAAGCTTTAGCTCAATTCATCCTCTCTAACAAGTAATAAATTTCAAGGAGGCTTTAAGCCTCCTTTTTAGTTTAATATGTTATTAATGGTATTAATCATTTTATCAACTTTACCAATTTTTTCCTATGCTGATGAAGGAAAGCAACTTTACATGAAGTATAACTGTAGTGGCTGTCATTCCCCTTACGAAAGAAGAACTGGACCATCTTTTAAAGAGATTTCTCAGAGGTACGGAACAAGCCAAAAAGCCATAGAGAAAGTTGCAAAGTTGATAATAAAACCAAATCCTTCAAATTGGCCTGGTTTTGCCTACATGCCACCGTACAACATACCTTATGAAGAAGCTTTGAAATTGGCTGAATATGTCTTAATACATTCACAGAAAGAAAAAAAGAAGGAAAAGAATTTAAACTCCCTTCCAAGCTCCGAGTTTTTCTAACATTCCTTATCTTGTTTTTTACCTTTCAAAAGCTCCAAAATCTCTGTAGGTAATGGTAAAACTATTGTATTAGATGGATTTTGACTAACAGTTGATAATGTTTCTAAATATCTTAACTGGATTGCCAATGGATGTTTAGCCAATAGTTCCGCAGCTTCTGTCAATTTCTGAGCCGCTTGATACTCTGCTTCTGCCTGGATAATCTTAGCTCTTCTCTCTCTTTCAGCTTCTGCCTGTTTTGCAATAGCTCTCTTGAGCTCCTCTGTTATATCTATTCTCTTTAGCTCAACAGCAACAACTTTCACACCCCAAGCATCAGTTTCCTGATCTATTATCTCTTGGAGTTTCACATTTATCTTATCTCTCTGAGAGAGAAGTTCGTCAAGTTCAGCCTGTCCACAAACACTTCTGAGAGTAGTTTGAGATATCTGAGATGTTGCATATAGGTAGTTTTCAACGTTTATCACAGCCTTTATAGGATCAACAACTTTAAAGTAAACAACTGCATCTACCTGAACTGAGATATTATCCTTTGTTATTACATCTTGAGTTGGAACATCCAGAGTTACAACCCTTAGGGAGACTTTTACCATTTTATCTATAAAAGGAATAAGTATAAACACACCTGGACCTTTCGCTTTGCCTAAAACTCTACCTAAACGGAAAACAACAGCCCTCTCATACTCATTGATAACTTTAACAGAGGAAGCAATAAATATAACACCTAAAACAACTATAACCAACAGAAATCCATCCATCTTAAACCCTCCGGCTATTATTGGCATGATACTATAGAGAAACTCAAAACCTGCAATCAGTGTAAACATTAAAATAGTAAAGATTATAAATATTACGATATTAGACATCTATCTTACCTCTGCTGATTATGGACATTCAATATAGGAGTTAACGTTGAATCATAAGGTATAAGGATTATAGTGTTATTTTCGCTTTTTGCATATTCCTGTATAATGTTCATATCAATTTAACCTCTACTTAAAGTTTCATCTATCCAACCGAGATATTCACTATTCCCAGCAACTATAGGGATAGCTATTATCTCCGGAACAGTATAGGGATGAATAGATTTGACAGTGTTTTTTAACTCTTCAAACTTCTCTAACTTACTTTTTACTATAAGGAGGTACTCTTTTTCCTTTTCTATATTTCCCTTCCAGAAAAATACAGACTGCTCTAATGGTGCTACATTTACACATGCCCCAACCTTTTTCTCTACTATAGTGTCTGCTATCCTAAATCCATCTTCTTTGGTTGGAACGGTTATAAACACTACAATATACTCTGACATCTATAACCCCTTAACTTTTAATTTGATTTAAATATAGCATAAAAATTTTAAAAAACAATAACCAAAATCTGATAAAATTTTAATGATAAACTTCATTTTAAGGAGAAAAAGAGTTGATAGAACTTTCCGAAAGAATTAAGAGGATAAAGCCTTCACAGACACTTGCAATAACTGCAAAAGCCAACGAGTTAAAAGCAAAAGGAGTGGATATTATAAGCTTTGGTGCCGGAGAGCCAGATTTTGATACTCCGGATTATGCAAAAGAGGGAGCTATAAAAGCTTTAAAAGAGGGAAAGACAAAATACTCCCCTGCAGGTGGAATACCAGAGCTAAGACAAGCAATTGCCGAAAAACTTAAAGTAAGAAATAAAGTTGAATATAATCCATCTGAGGTAGTGGTATGTCCCGGAGCTAAGATGGGACTGTACGAGATATTTGCCGTTATTCTAAATCTGGGAGATGAAGTCATAGTTCCTGCTCCTTACTGGGTATCATATACAGAGCAGATAGTTATAAACGATGGAATTCCAAAGATAGTAGAACTATCTGAAGATAATGGTTTTGTTTTAACCGTTGATCATATTAAAGACGCCATAACACCTAAAACCAAAGCTTTAGTCCTAAATACACCTTCCAACCCTACGGGTGCTGTTATACCAAGAAAAGAACTTGAAAAGATAGCAGAGTTTTGTTTGAAAAATAATATAGCAATCATATCAGATGAGTGTTATGAGGAGTTTGCATACGATGAGGAACATGTAAGCATAGCATCTTTATCAAAAGAAGTAAGAGAGATAACTTTTACTGTAAGTGCATTCTCAAAATCTTACTCAATGACTGGTTGGAGACTTGGATGGGTTGCAGCTCCTGAGAAGTTTGCAAAAGCTATAGTGAATATGCAGAGTCAAACAATATCCAACCCTACTACTTTTATACAGTATGGTGCAGTAGAAGCACTTAAGGATGGTGGAGAGTTTCCAAGAAAGATGAGAGAAGAGTTTATAAAAAGAAGAAACTACATTGTGGAAGCCTTAAACAACATAAAAGGAGTTAAATGTACTCTACCTCAAGGTGCATTTTATGCTTTTCCTAATGTTAGTTACTACACAGCTGGTAAACTTGAGAATGATATGAGATTAACAGAGTATTTGCTTGAAGAGGCAAAGGTTGCCGTTGTTCCAGGATCTGCTTTTGGAAAAGAAGGTTATATAAGACTTTCCTATGCTACATCTATGGAAAACATTCAAAAAGGTGTAAGTAGGATAAAAGAAGCTCTTGAAAAGTTAGCTTAGTAGAGATAACTTTTATCTGAAAATTAATTTGAGAGGTTTTTGATGAGAAAAATTGTACTAACGGTTGTTTTGATGATTGCAGTAAGCCTTCTCTCATGTAATCAATCAAAGGAGCCGAAATTTACTGTTGACCCAAATAGTGTAATAAAGCCAGCTATGGAGAATAAGAAAAACCTTATAGTAGTATTTGAGTCGGAAACATGTCAATATTGTGAAAAACTAAACAAAGACCTTAAAGATTTACAACTTAAAGAAAGCTTAATAAAGAACAATATAGATATAGCCATAGTAAATGTAGAAGGTAAGAGACAGGTTATAGACCCGGAAAGTAAAAAAGTTATGGATGAGCAGACTCTAACATCAATATACAGAGTTACAGGTTATCCTACAATAGCTGTATTTTTACCTGAGAAAGATTATGAACTTTTTGGTATAATACCTGGTTATTTACCAAAAGATTACTTTATAAAGCTTGCAGACTACATAGGAACAAGATGTTATGATAAAGTTAAATCATTTCAAGAATACATAGATAAGGGTGGAAAATGTTAGTGCCAGACATATACATAGGAGAAGATTGGTTTAGTTTAGATGACGTTTTTAACTCTTTTAAAGATGATGGTTGTGGTGGAGTTGATATATTCTTAGGAGTTGCAAGGTCTGCTCCCGAAGATGGAGAGGTAGAGGAACTTCACTATGAAGCCTACATATCAATGGCAGAAAAAGTTATAAGGGAGATAATAGAGGAAGCAAAAGAAAAATTTGGTATAAAATATGCCGTTGTCCACCACAGAACCGGGATTGTAAAGGTGGGTGTTCCTTCTTTCCTTGTAGCTGTTTGGGCAGGTCACAGACAGGAAGCCTTTGCAGGATGTAGATATATAGTTGACAATGTGAAGGCAAGAGCACCTATATGGAAAAAAGAGGTATTTAAAACTGGAAATTACTCCTGGAAAGAAAGTTAATGTCCAAAGTTATCGTTATAGGTGGCGGACTTGCCGGAACAGAAGCGGCATACAAAATAGCTAACGCTGGCTTCAAAGTTAAACTTTATGAGATGCGTCCTAAAAGATCTACTCCAGCCCATAGAACACCATATCTCGCAGAGATAGTATGTAGTAACTCCTTTGGCAGTGAATCTCCTACATCAGCCTCTGGACTATTAAAACAGGAGATGGATATACTTGACTCTATAATTTTAAAAGTGGCAAAAGAGTTTAAAGTTCCAGCAGGTCAAGCTTTTGCTGTTGACAGGGAAAAATTCTCTAAAAAGATAACAGAGATTATAGAAAATCACCCCAATATAGAAGTTATCAGAGAAGAGATTACAGAGATCCCAACAGACAGTTTTGTAGTTATAGCTTCCGGACCCCTAACATCTGAGAAGTTATCTTTAGAGATACAGAAACTTACAGGAAGTGAGTATCTATACTTTTACGATGCAATATCTCCGGTGGTAGATGCCTCAACAGTGGACTACTCAAAAGGATTTTGGGCTGACAGATACGGTAAAGGTTCAGCAGATTACTTTAACTGTGTATTAACTCAAGAGGAGTATGAGATATTCTACGAAGAGCTTTTAAAAGGAGAACAAGTTCCACTTAAAGATTTTGAAAAGGCAGTATATTTTGAAGGCTGTCTTCCTATAGAGGAGATTGCAAGGAGAGGAAAACAGACCTTACTCTTTGGACCTATGAAACCTGTTGGGCTTATAAACCCGAAAACAGGAAAACAGCCATTTGCTGTAGTCCAACTGAGAAAAGAAAATATAGAGGGAACACTTCTATCCTTAGTAGGTTTCCAGACAAAGTTAAAATATTCCGATCAAAAGAAAGTTTTTAGACTTATTCCAGCTTTAAAAGATGCAGAGTTTGTTAAACTTGGGTCCATACACAGAAACACATTTATACAGTCTCAAAAACTCCTACATCCAACCTTACAGTTAAAATCCAAACCAAACATACTTTTTGCCGGACAGATAACAGGAGTGGAAGGATATATGGCAAGTGCTTCAACAGGGATAATTGCAGGTATAAATGTAGTTAGGATATTGAGAGGAGAAGAACCTTTAGCTCCTCCAAGGGAAAGTATGATAGGCTCTCTTATAAACTACATAACTACAGCAAAAAATGAACTGCAACCTATGGGACCAAATTTCGCCATACTTCCTGATACTGAGTATAGGATAAAAGATAAAGAAAAGAGAAAAGCAGTTAAAGTTGAGAGAGCTTTAGAGAGTATAAAAGCCTTTAAAGAAAAAATCAATTTACATCCTTGAAATTTTTCTGTATAATATTACAGAATTTAAGAAAGAATGGAGGCTAACCTTGGAGTCCCAGATAATGCAAACTCATGTTACTATGGCTTTACTTGTTGTGATAGCTGTGCCGATACTATTTATGGCATTGGCAAAAAAACCCGGATTAGTCCCAACACCTATACAGAACATCTTTGAGATATACATCCAGTTTATAGACAACATGATAAAAGAGAATATGGGAGAAAAAGGAAGAAAATACTTCCCGTTAATAGCAGCTATAGGGCTATTCGTATTCTTTGGCAACTTACTTGGTATGATTCCTGGATTTGAATCTCCTACTGCAAACTTAAATACAACCATGGCCCTTGCATTAATGGTTTTCTTCATATATAACTTTGAAGGAATAAGAACAAACGGGCTGTCTTACTTTAAACATTTCTTGGGACCTGTCCCTGCAATGGCTCCTGTTTTTGTGATAATAGAGCTTCTTAGCCACCTAAGTAGACCTGTAACGTTGGCTCTCCGTCTATTTGCAAATATGACAGGTGGCGAGCTTATAAGTATTGTTCTAATAATGCTTATACCTCTTTTAGTTCCTATGCCTGTTATGTTGATACACTTGATAGCTGTATTCTTACAAACTTACGTATTTGTTGTTCTTACAACTGTGTATATAGCTGGTGCTATAACACACGAAGAACATTAATAAAGGGGAAACTATGGAGATAAAGAAGATATTTGTAAATTTTCAGTTTGACAACCAGTCCTTGAAGGCTTTAGAATTTGCTAAAGATTTAGCATCTAAATACGGTAGCGAGTTAGTGATATTTTATGAGATAGTTGATGTGTATATGATGAAAAGATGGAGTGCAAGTTTTGGCATGCCAATTCCTCCGGATTTAAATCAAAAGAGTAAAGAAAGTGCTCAAGCAAAACTTGATGACTTGATGACTGGTTATACTGGTAAGTATAAGTATATAATAGATTGTTCTGGTAGAGTTAAGGATGTTATAGGAAAGTTTGTTCAAGAAGAAAATCCAGATTTAGTGGTTTTAACAGACGAGTATGAATATCTAAATAAAAAAGCAAACTGTAGCGTTTTAATAGTGAAATAAATACTCATAGGAGGTTGTATAAGTAATGGCTAAGTTTTCAAGAGTCCTTATGCTGATGGTTCTTGTAGGAACAGTTTCTGCAGCATTTGCAGCAGAAGGAGATCCTATGGCAAGAGCTGTATTTTACGGAGCTTTAGCTATAGGTGCTGGAGTTGCTATAGGTGCAGCGGCAGGTGGTGGTGCAGCAGGTCTTGGTAATGCTATAAGAGGAGTTCTCGAAGGAATGGCAAGAA
The DNA here is from genome assembly GCA_026418455.1 of Hydrogenothermaceae bacterium. GTDB lineage: Bacteria > Aquificota > Aquificia > Aquificales > Hydrogenothermaceae > JAOABC01. The sequence continues at coordinate 84,469 of JAOABH010000008.1, read as the reverse complement.
ACCCAAACATGGGACCAAAACTCCTCACAACTATGTTTATTGGTATGGCTTTGATCGAAACATTCGTTCTCTATGCACTACTTATAGCAATAATCTTCATCTTCACAGGTATATTTGACTCTAAAGCTGGATTCTAATAAGATTTAGATTTACCAACATTTTAAGAGCAGGTTTAAGCCTGCTCTTTTACTATTTTAAAAGGAGGTTTTGATAGATGGCAAATATGAAGGCTAAGTCCCATCTTTCTAATAAGAAGAGAAAGAGAGTTTCCGGATTCCTTGCAAGAATGAGGACAAAATCCGGAAGAAAGATTATAGCAAGAAGGAGAGCAAAAGGAAGAAAACGTTTAGCTCCTTCATGATAGTGTTAAAAAATAAAAAGGAGATATCAGAACTTTTCTCTCAGAAGAATAGGTTACAGTTTGAGGACTTTACGGTAGTTTTCAGACAGAACCAGTTAGGTTATCCAAGATTTCTCTTTGTGGCACCAAAGAAGATTTTTAAACTATCTGTTAAAAGAAATAGAGTGAAAAGGCTTTTGAGGCAGGCTGTAAGGTCTGCCCTTGATGAATACAAAAATCTAAGCTGTGATATAATACTCGTAGGAAAGCAGTATATTTTAAATAAAAAGAGTTATGAAGTTGAAAATCAGATTAGATCAGCATTTAAAGAGCTTGAGAAGTTATGTTAGTTAAGATGGCAGTATTTATCGTTAAAACGTATCAGAGTATATTTTCTTTCAAACAGCCATCATGTAGATTTTATCCGACCTGCTCCCATTACTCAATTATGGCTTTTGAGAAATATGGATTCTTTAAGGGCTTTTTAAAGACCGTATGGAGAATATTGAGATGTAACCCTTACTCAAAAGGTGGGGTTGATTATCCATAAAAACTGTAGAGAGGTAAAAGATGCAGGAAGATACCCAAAAGAGGATGCTTATATTCTTTGTTGCAGTTTCTATATTGGTAGCATCATTTAGTTTTTTCAGTTCTTATCTCTTTCCACAGCCAAAAGAAGATACCGAAAATAAACAGAAAACCACAGCTCAAACAAGTCAAGCTGTGCAAAAAATTGAGAATTACGGCGATATAGATTTTTTACTTGGTACTCAAAGGCAAAGTACCCCAAAAGAGAACATAAAGATTTCTACACCGGATTTTGATATACAGTTTACACCATACGGTGGAAGAATAACTTCCATTTTCGTAAAACGGTATAATCAAGATATGATATCTGATTACGCTAAAAACTCCGGCATATATCCTGGAGACATATTAACAAATGATAAAAATTTAACTAATATATTAAATTTAACAAAGTATGAGGTAAAACAGAGTGGGAACACCATAACATTCTCTTTAAAAGGAGATGGATTTGAGATCTTTAAAACATATACATTAAATAACGATGGAAGCATAGACATTCAATTAAACTCAAAAGGTTTAGAAAAATATAACCTGTGGTATCTATCTGCCTTAACGTTAAAGTCAGAGGGAAGTTTCGGACACGAAGGTCCAATTATAAAAACCAAAAATGATATTTTAAAGTATAGTATTGATGATATTAAATCTACAATCACTATAAATGATAAAATTTTATGGGCAGGGGAAGAAAATAAATACTTCTTCCAGATACTATCTTTGAAAGAAGGCATAAGTACTGTAAAGATAGTTCCCCTAAACAAAGATACTACAGCCGTTTTAGTAAATATACCATCTAACTTTGATGGCTTTGTTTATGGAGGTGCCAAACTATACTCACTACTTGGAGATCTTACAGAGAAATATGAGAAAAACTGGAATATAAACTTAGATTTAAGAAGCTCTATAGATTTTGGATTTTTTGGAATATTCGGAAAACCTTTATTCTTACTTTTACATTTCTTCTACGAGTATATCCCTAACTGGGGAGTAGCTATAATTATTTTAACAGTACTGATAAGAATAATTTTCTTCCCTCTAAACCATAAGAGCTTAAAGGCTATGAAAAAAATGGCAGATTTAGCTCCGGAAATGGAAAAGTTAAAGAAAAAGTATGCGAAAGACCCTCAGAAGCTACAGGAAGAGATGATGAAACTTTATGCCCAAGCCGGAGCAAATCCACTATCGGGATGCTTACCAATTTTGGTTCAGATACCAGTATTTATCGCACTTTACAACGTTTTGATGGTTACAGTAGAGTTGAAAGGTGCTCCATTTATACTTTGGATAAAAGACCTATCTGACAAAGACCCATACTACATACTACCTATATTGATGGGGCTTTCCATGATAGCTCAGCAGTTTATAACTCCTTCCACAGATAAAAATCAACAGATAATAATGTATGTTATAGCTGTAGTATTTACATTTATGTTCTTAACTTTTCCTTCCGGACTTGTTTTATACTGGCTTACAAACAACATACTTGGTTTAATACAAAGTTTCATAGTTAATAAGACAATGAAAAAATGAGAGATACTATAGTCGCAAATGCAACTCCCCTTATACCATCGGGAGTTGCTGTTATCCGTATAAGTGGTGATAAAGCTTTAGAAATAGGTAAAAAACTTTTTAGAATATCAAAAGATGTAGAACCAAGAAAAGTTTACTTTGGTAAAATTATAGATAGAGAGGATAATATCTTAGACGAGGGATTACTTATATTCTTTAAAAAACCCGCAAGTTTCACCGGAGAAGATGTTATAGAGATACACCCCCACGGCAGTATTCCAGTAGTTAAAAAGATAATAGAGGAGGCAATATATCTTGGTGCAAGATTTGCAAATCCGGGAGAGTTTACAGAGAGGGCTTTTTTAAACGGTAAAATAGATTTAGTTCAAGCAGAAGCTATAGCAGAGTTAATATCAGCAAAAACCCAAAAGGCGGCAAAAGCTGCAGTTAACGTTCTAGAAGGAAAATTATCAAAGAAGATAAACAGCTTAAGGGAGTCTCTTATAGAGCTTATAACATTAATTGAAGCTGAGATAAATTTTCCAGAAGATATAGAAGAGATAGATTCAGACTTTGTTATCTCAAAGTTAGAAGAAGTAAAGAAAAATCTTTTAGATCTATATTCTACTTATAAAAAAGGTGAGATTGTAAGAGAAGGTATTAAACTTGCAATTGTCGGCAGACCAAATGTAGGGAAATCCTCACTTTTTAATGCTTTTATAGGCTATGAAAGGTCAATAGTATCAGATATATCCGGGACAACAAGAGATTTTATAGAAGAAAGAGTGAAGATAAAAGATATACCTATAATACTTTTAGATACAGCAGGCATAAGAGAAACAACAGACAAAATAGAGAAGTTAGGTATAGAGATAGCAAAAAGGAAGATAGAGGAAGCTGATATAGTGATATTTGTTTTTGATGTATCCGAAGGGCTTACAGAGGAAGATTTAAAGATATACCATGAAATTAAAGATAAAAATCATATTATAGTAGGAAATAAAGTTGATTTAGGGAAGAAAGATCTTGATAATTTTATAAAATCTGATAATATAATATATACAAGTTCAGTTTCAGCTATCGGACTTAAAGAACTTGAAGAGAAGATCTTAGAGAAAGTCGGAATATCTGAAAAAGAAGATGAAGTTTATATAAATCTTAGACAAAAAATCCTCATTGAAAAAGCTATAGAAGGTATAAAAAGTATAGAGGAGGAGATAGGGTTTTTAATAGATAATAAAGAAATTTTAATGCTAAATATCCAAGAGGTTGAGAAAAATCTTGATGAAATTATCGGTTTTATAACTACTGAAGATATCTTGGGTAGCATATTCAGTAAATTCTGTATAGGAAAGTAAAGGAGGTTAATATGGACTTGTCCACAATCACTAAAGAAAGTTTAAAAGAGAAAACATTGGTTGAATTAAGAGAAATAGGAGAAGAGTTAGGGTTAGAGAGAGTTACAGGTTTAAAGAAAGAAGAGCTTATAGAGAAGATAATACAGAAAAAGGAAGAAAAAGAGGGAATAACGAGAATTGAAGGTGTCCTTGAGATACTACCTGAATCTTTTGGTTTCATAAGATTCTTAGAAAATAATTATGCCCCAAGTCCTCAGGATGTTTATGTTTCTCCTTCTCAGATAAAGAGAATGGGTTTAAGAAATGGAGATTTCATAAGAGGAGCTGCAAGAAATCCAAAGGAAGGTGAGAAGTATAGGGCATTAGTTAGGGTTGATTTTGTAGGCAATACACCTATAGAAAATGCAAGATTAAGACCTCCTTTTGATAAACTTGTTCCTTATCACCCAACTGAGAGATTTAACCTTGAGTATGATCCATCTGATTTATCCACGAGAGTTATAAGTCTTATATCTCCCATAGGTAAAGGTCAGAGGGGATTAATAGTAGCTCCTCCTAAAGCAGGTAAAACTGTTTTAATCCAAAGGCTGGCGAAAGCTATAATAAAAAACCATCCAGAAGTCCACCTTATAATACTTCTGATAGATGAAAGACCAGAAGAAGTTACTGAGATGAGAAGGATAGTAGGATCTGGAGCAGAGGTAGTAGCATCGACTTTTGATGAACCACCGGAGAGACATATACAGATATCTGAACTGGTTATAGAGAAAGCCAAGAGATTTGTGGAAGAAGGTAGAGATGTGGTTATACTCCTTGATTCTATGACAAGACTTGCAAGAGCTTCAAACTCTATCACCCCACCTTCTGGAAGGGTTTTATCCGGAGGTATAGAGGCAACCGCATTACAGAGACCTAAGAAGTTCTTCGGAGCTGCAAGGAATATAGAAAACGGTGGAAGTTTAACTATACTTGCAACAGCCCTTGTAGAAACTGGATCAAGGATGGATGATGTTATATTTGAAGAGTTTAAAGGAACAGGTAATATGGAACTCTACCTTGACAGAAGACTTATGGAAAAGAGAGTTTTCCCTGCGATAAATATAAGTAAATCCGGAACAAGAAAAGAAGAGTTGTTGGTAAAAGATTGGGAATTACAGAGACTGTGGATACTCAGAAAGTTTTTATCAACCATGGATGAAGTAGAGGCTATGGAGTTTTTACTCAGTAAACTTAGCAAGTTTAAGACAAATGAAGAGTTTTTGAAATCAATGAATGCATGATATAATATATATTTACATTTTTTATGAAAGGAGGCAAAATGAAAGCAGGAATACATCCGGAACTTAAATTAACAAAGTTTGTATGTGGTTGTGGAAATGAGTTTGAGATCTATACTGTAAAAGGTGGAACAGTTTACCTTGAAGTATGCAACAACTGTCACCCATTCTACACAGGTAAGTTAAGAATTAAACCTAAATTCTTAGAATTAACAGGTCAGGTGTCAGAAAAGTAATAGATGAACAAAAAATTACTATCTCAATTGGAAGGAATTAGAGAAAAGGTTAAAAAGTTAGAGTATCTGCTTTCTGACCCTGAAATCGTAAAGGACCAATCGAAACTACAATCTCTTGGTAAAGAGTATAAGGATATGTCTGAGATTCTTCAGATGTATGAAAAGTACCAAGATGTCCAGAGACAGATAGAGGAAGTAAAACAACTAATAGCAAACACGCCGGAAGATGATCTACGGGCTTTAGCAGAGGAAGAGTTAGAATCTCTAAGGCAGCAGGAGAAAGATTTAGAAAAGAAGATGGAGATAGCACTTCTTCCAAAGGATCCTAACGACGACAAAAACGTCATCCTTGAGATAAGACAGGGTGCTGGTGGAGATGAAGCATCTTTATTTGCAGCAGAACTTTTCAGAATGTATCAGAGATACGCTGAAAGACACGGCTGGAAAACAGAAGTGTTAAGTCTTCATCCAACGGAAAAAGGTGGCATTAAAGAAGTTATAGCTCTTATAAAAGGACAAGGGGCATATTCAAGACTGAAATATGAAAGTGGAGTTCATAGAGTCCAGAGAGTTCCGGAAACAGAATCTTCTGGAAGAATACATACATCAACAGTTACGGTGGCAGTTTTACCGGAAGCAGAAGAAGTTGACATTGAGATAAAACCGGAAGAGTTAAAGATAGAAACTATGAGAGCCGGTGGAGCAGGTGGACAGCACGTTAACACAACAGACTCTGCTGTTAGAATAACTCATCTTCCTACTGGTATGGTGGTTACCTGCCAAGATGAAAGGTCTCAGCTTCAGAACAGATTAAAAGCTATGCAGATACTTAGGGCAAGGCTTAAAGATTACTATGATAGAATTGAGAGAGAAAAGATAGCAAAAGAGAGAAAGGAACAGGTAGGAACCGGTGAAAGAAGTGAGAAGATAAGGACATACAACTTTCCACAAAACAGAGTAACAGATCACAGGGTGAACTACACCTCCTACAGAATAAATGAGATACTTGACGGCGATTTAGATGAGATTATAGATGTATTGATAGCCAAAGAGAACGAAGAGAAACTGGCTAAATTAGAGATATAGGCGCCCATAGCTCAATTGGATAGAGCATGTGACTACGGATCACAAGGTTGGGGGTTCGAGTCCCTCTGGGCGCGCTCATTATCAGAAAGTTAACTCCATATTTATTCAATTATTTACAATAGGAATATATAATAATAAACAACAATTAAAGTTAAGGATGAAAAGATGAATAAGCTGATAGGATTTGTTTTAGCAGTGGTAGTTGCATCTGTTGGAATTGTTAAGGCGGAAACTCCGGATGTTAAACCAAAAAAGGAAGAATGTAAGTTCTGTAAAACAAAGGCAGGTTTTTATGATAAAAAACTTGAATTTTTGAAAAAAGAGCTAAATTTATCTGAAGAACAGGTTCAGAAGATAAGATTAATAAAACAGGAAGAAAGGGAAGCTATAGAAAAATTTATGAAGGAACACAAGATGCCTTTAGAAGAGGCAACAAAAGATGGAGAATTTAACAGAGAAGTATTTGTAAACACTATGAAACAGAATATGGAGAAGATGGCACAGATAAAGGCTGAATATTTCCAGAAATTGTTTGAGGTTTTAAACAAAGACCAGAGAGAGAAATTTTTAAGTTTAATGAAAAAAAGAATGGAAAGAATGCATCAAAGAATGAAAGATGATATGTAAGTGTGAAGCCTCCTCATGGCTTAACCTCCTCCCCCCTCCATTGATGGGAAGGCGTCAATGCCTTCCCCTTTTTAATTTTCAGAGGTAAAAGATGATAAAGGCTTTAATGATAGAAGATGATAAGGAACTTGCAGAATTACTTACAGAGTATCTATCAAAATTCAATATATCAGTTAAAAATTTTGAAATTCCTTCTAAAGCAATAAAAGAACTTGAGAGAAATCCAAACTACGATCTTATCATATTAGATCTATCTTTACCGGAGATGGACGGTATAGAAGTTTGCAAGAAATTAGAAAAAGAGAGAGATATCCCTATAATAATCTCTTCTGCAAGAAGTGATGACACAGATAAAATACTTGCACTTGAAATTGGAGCAGATGACTATCTTGCAAAACCATACAACCCAAGAGAGTTAGTTGCAAGGATACAGGCTGTATTGAGAAGAAAGGAAAAAACAAAATCGAAAGTTATAGCATGTGGAGAGTTTGAACTTGATGAAGAGGGGTACACAATAAAGAAGAACGGAGAAGTTTTAAACTTAACATCTGCAGAGTTTGAGATACTTTCTATGCTTATAAAGAACAGAGGAAGAGTTTTAAGTAGAGATTACATACTTGATAACACGATAAATATTAACTACGACAGTATAGATAGAACGGTAGATGTGATAATAGGAAGGATAAGAAAGAAAATAAACGACGATCCAAAAAACCCTAAGTATATACAGTCTATAAGAGGTATAGGTTATAAGTTTGATTGTAAAGAAGAGTAGTTCAATACTGTTTAAAATCAGTTTAGCTTTTGGTCTTATGTATATTTTATCAGGATTATTTTTCTACTACGGATATCAGCAGGCAAAAGATAAGGAACTTAGAGATTTTGTGAGAAGAGGACTTTTGTTTGTTTATTCTAACAATCCAGAAGATTTAGGACAGAACATAACTGAAATTACAGATATACACAAAGCTGAAGATGTTATTACAAACTCAAAACCTATATTAGAGAGAAATTTAGGCTTTATTCAGATAAAGTTAGTTGAGTATGAAGAAGAAACTTACCTTATACTGAACAAATTTGGAACAACCTACATATTGAAGAAAAATGATAGTATAGAGATTCACAAACTTATACTTATTGGTTATCTTGTTTTCAACATTGCCTTTACTTTACTTTACGTAAATATAGTTAGGTCTTTCTATCCGTTGAAACAGCTTAGAGATAAAATTAGAATTTTAAAATCTGGTAATCTTAATGTAGATGTAAAGATAGATAAAGATGATGAAATTGGGTTTATAGCAAGGGAGTTTAATGAAGCAATAAAATCTTTGAAGAAAAATGAAGAGATAAGAAAGTGGTTTTTGAGAAATATTGCCCATGAACTTAAAACCCCTATAACAAAGGGAAAGATAGCCATTGAGCTTTTAAATGACGAGAGAGGAAAAGAAAACTTTGAGAAGATATTTAACAGACTTGAATATCTCGTAAATCAACTTTTATTAGTAGAAAAGATAACTTCTGAAAAATTTAACTTAAATAGAGAGCGTGTAAACATCTCTCAAGTTATAAACAACGCTACTGAACTTCTGCTGATATCAGAAAAAAATCTGGTTAAAACAGAGTTGACAGAGGATGATAAAGTTTTCGTAGATATATCTCTATTTAGTATCGCAATAAAAAACCTAATAGACAACGGAATTAAATTTAGTGAAGATGGAAAATGTGAAGTTAACTATAACAGAGGTGTCCTGTGTGTAGCAAATAGAGGAGAGAAACCTTCAATAGATGTAGATATACTTTTTGAACCTTTTATAAAGGAAACATCTTTAAAAAATAAAGAGGGATTAGGTTTAGGTCTTTATATAACAAAATTTGTTGTCCAATCCCACGGATTAAATCTCAGCTATAGATACGAAGATGGGAAAAATTTCTTCTGTATAGATTTAAAATCAGCTCTCTGTTAAAAAGTTGTCTATTGATTCTACTATTCTATTTAAAGCACCTTCACTACCAAGTTTATGTTTAACTTCGGCAAGTTGATCTTTTGTTTTTTGATACAGTTCCTTGTTATGGATATACTCCAATATTATGTTTGCTATGTTTAATGGATTAAAATCACTTTGTAATAATTCTATTACTATCTGTTTTCCAGCTATTATATTCGGAAGTCCTAAAAATGGTATTTTCACCAATCTTTTTCCTATAAAGAAAGTTATAGGACTAACCTTATAAACAAGAACAAAAGGATTGCCTATAATAGATGCCTCCAAAGTAGCAGTTCCTGAAGCTATAACAGAGAAGTAAGAATGTTTCATCACTTCGTACGAGGGAAAGTCTAAATCTGAAGATTTAACTATTTTATGGGGTATTTTGTAATATTTAGAGGATATCTCAATGACAGTTTCTAAAACGTTATCTGTAGTAGGGATTAGGAAAAAACTGTTTTCAATGGCATTGTTTAGAAGTTTGGCTGATTCAAACATCACAGGTAGTAAAGCTTTGACTTCCGACTCTCTACTTCCAGGAAGAAGTCCTATAAGTAATCTACCTTTCGGAATATTTAGTATATCTTCAAAACTCTCTCTGTCTGTTTTTGGCTTCACAATATCTATTAAAGGATGTCCCCCGTAGAAGAATTTAAAATTTTCATCTATAAAAGGTCTGTAGTAATCTTCTTCAAATGGTAATATAGATATTAAAAGGTCTGTATTTTTAACTATATCGTAAATTCTGTTATAGCCCCATGCCCATATCTGTGGAGATATGAAGTATATCACCTTTTTTCTTAACTTTTTGGCTTCTTTTATAAGTTTTATGTTAAATCCCGGAAAATCAACAACTATCACTACATCACAATCAGCTATAGCATTTACAGACTCCTTAAAGACTTTCTTTATCTTTTTGTATTTTGAAAAAACTTCTATTAAACCAACTACAGATATATCATCTATCGTAGATATAGATTTTACTCCGGTTTTTAAAAGCTTAGGTCCTGTTATTCCGAGAAACTGGTATCTATCTTTTAAGGCATTTACTATATAAGAGGCGTAGGTGTCTGCCGATATCTCACCTACGCTTACAAAGACCTTTTTCATACTATTCTGGAGATACAACCATCAAACATTCATCTGGATTAACATTATCTCCTACTTTAACTAAAATTTCTGAAACTGTTCCTTCTATCGGAGAGTGGATCTCATTTTCCATCTTCATTGCTTCTACGGTAAGGAGAACATCTCCTTTCTTAACTTTGTCTCCCAAGGACACCTTTATAGATGTAACCTTTCCAGGCATAGGAGAGCTTACATCACCAAGTCCCATAACTTTTCTTTTACCTGTTGAGGTAGTTGCTTCTGGTAGAGATACTGAATCCTGACCTATCTCTATCTCTCTAACTGGCTGGACTAAAACTTCCTCCAATTCTCCATCTATTCTTATAAAGTATGGTTTTCTACCTTCTATGGGATTTCCAACTCCAGCTATTTTGATGTGGTACTGTTCTCCGTGTAGTGTTATATTAAACTCAATAGGTGCTTTACAGATTTCTTCTGATTTAATCTCTTCAACCTCTGGAGGTAATGCTTCCCCTTTCTCCAAGGCTTCCCTATATTTGAAAAATTCTTGTGTAACTTGGGGAAAAAGTATGTAAGATAACACATCTTCTGGACTTCTTGCTCCAGCTTCGTAAGCTTTCTTTTCCATTTTCTCTATTTCAGGCTCCAATAGATCTGCAGGTCTAATTTGTATAGGAGTTTCATCCCCTAATATCTTTTTGATGATATCAGGTTTTATAGGAGCAGGAGGTCTTCCGTATAGTCCCTTTACATAATCTTTTGTCTCCTTTGTAACCACTTTATACCTTTCGCCTTGTAGAACATTAAGAAGGGCTTGAGTTCCAACTATCTGACTTGTAGGTGTAACTAAAGGTGGGTACCCTAAATCTTCTCTAACTTTTGCAACTTCTTTTTTTACTTCATCAAGTTTATCTAAAGCATTGTTCTCTTTCAGCTGGTTTATAAAGTTAGACATCATACCACCAGGTATCTGGTGTATAAGAACCTGTGTATCAGGCCATTTATCAACTGTATCGTACTTAGCATATTTCTTTCTAACTTCCTTCAGATACTCTGCAACTTCTATAACTATATCAAGGTCTATCTTCGTCTGATAACCAAACTCCTTTAAAACATATACCATTGTTTCGTTAGGAGGGTGAGCTGTAAGCCATGACCATGTAGATACATCTGTGTCTATTATATCAGCTCCTGCTTCAACTGATTTTAAAAGAGTCATCTCTGCCATTGCTGCCGTTGATTGAGAATGGATATGAACCGGAAGTTTTATCTCACTTTTCAATGCAGATATAAGGTCATAAGCCATCTTTGGTGAAAGTATTCCTGCTTGGTCTTTTATACTTATTATATCTACACCTAAATCTCTAAGTTGTTTAGCTATATTTACATAATACTCAACTGTATGAACCGGACTGATAGCATATGATAAAACTCCCTTAACTATCTTCCCACATTCTTTTGCAGTAGATATAGCAACTTCCATATTCCTAACATCATTTAAAGCGTCAAATATCCTAAAGACATCTATTCCATTATCTGCAGATCTCTTTACAAACTCCTCAACAACATCATCTGCATAATGCCTATATCCTACAACGTTCTGTCCTCTGAGAAGCATCTCAAGTTTTGTGTTTTTTGCAGCCTCTTTAAACTTTCTCAATCTTTCCCAAGGATCTTCTTTTAAGTATCTCAGACAAACATCGAATGTAGCTCCACCCCAAACTTCTAAAGACCAAAAACCTGCATCATCAAGTTTTTGAAGTGCTGGAAGCAGATCATCTGTTTTAACTCTTGTGGCAAGTAAACTCTGTTGTCCATCTCTTAAAGTCACATCTGTAAACTCTATTAATCTACCCATAGTATACTCCCCTTAAAGTAAAAGTAAGTCTCATTAGGTTAAAAATTTTATCATAAATAGGACTTTATAGTTTCCCTTATTTTTTCCTCAAAGGACTCCTTAAACTTCTGAGAGTAAGAGGCTATGTAAACCTCCCTATTCTGTCCGTTATCTGATATCTTTATCCACACTCTTCTGTGGACAGTATAGAAAGCAAGCATTGTTCCCAGAACTACTATAACTGTTCCGATCCAGATAAGCGTAGTTCCAGGGAAGTAGCTAACCTGAAGACCTGTAAAATATCTTGGTTCAAATTTTTCTATAAACATTATGTATGGAAAGTTATAAGGTTTAACAAATCTCTCATAAGCTGCTATCCCTACATTTGGATCAGCAGCTATCGGCATGTTAAACTCTTTACCGTTATAACTTACTTTTACTATCAAAAGAGGGTCATAAACATCCTGTTGGACTAAAGCAGGATTTTTATAGTTTAATGTTTGATTTATAACTGTAAGTTGATTGCCGTCAAAAAATATACTTTTTTCATTAAATCTGTATTTAATCTTCTTTCCGTTGTTAAAGAACTCTACCGTCTGTCTCTGTAAATCTCTGAGTTGTTTTTCTATCTGTGCTGAGTTTTGATCGTCTTTGGCTTGAGCTAACTGGTTATTTAAAAGTTGAGATTTCTCAATTATATCTATAAGTTTTTTATACTCTACTACAACTATATCAGCTTCTTTCATCTCTCCCGTCTTCCCATAAGATGTCTGGAATATCCTATACCCATTATAGTCTATAGGCTCATTAACCTTTACAATTCCATTTTTTACAACCTTTCCATTTTCTATAATATCGATATCACTATTATATGATTTTACTGCTCCGGCAAACTCTTTACTATCATAAAAATCAAGCCAGAACCTTTTGACATATATCTCAAAAGGAAGTTTGTATATCTCATCTCCTGGAACAAGAGACCCTTCCCTGTATTTTCTTATATAATCCGCTTTTTCACTTTCCGGGATTTCTATCTGACCTCTAACCCCTAATACAGATCCTATAAATGCTCCTACCAAGAAAACAACTATACCTATATGAGTTACAAGCATACCAAGTCTTGATTCTCTACCTTTTTCTGCGTATATATAAACTTCCCCAGAATTTTCCTTAATTACCTCAGCTTTTTTAAATCCTATATCCTGTAAAAAAGATACCATCTTATCAAAAACGGTTTTAATATCTTCCTTAGTAGATATTTTTATTGTAGAAGGCTTCTTTTGAAGACCTTCTGTCATCTTTTTCTCAACTTTACCATAGGCTGTTTTATATATAGATGGAAACCTATCTATGGTTGCTGCAATCACCGCAACAGCGACAAGAACTATTAAAAGCTGATAATACCAAGCATGGAAGACATTATTCAGATAAGTCATCCAGATAATTTTTGCAAAAAACTCTCCGTACTCTTTGTAGTAAGTTACATATGTCTCTCCCTGTTTTATATATGTGGATCCAAGTACAGACAGTAATGCCAGGGCAATAAGATACCCAACACCAAGTTTAACATTTCCTAAAATTGAAACTATCTTTTTTAACAATGTTTTCCTCCGTTATATCTGCATCATCTCTTTATACTTGTCAACAACAGCTCTTCTTATACTCTCAGAAAAATCTTTATCGAGAGGTTGAACGATGTCAACAAACTTTCCGGAAGAACTTCTCTTTTTTGGAAAGCTGAGAAAAAGTCCGCCGGTCTTTGACTGAACTATCTTTATATCCTTAATAAGTAAGATATCATCTATGATGACTTCTGCCACAGCTCTAACTCTGCCACCTATCTTACCGGTATCAAATGGATATACTCTTACTTCTGTTATTTTCATCTTTCTACAAAGAGAGAATATTATTAAGTTGATACTCTTCTATATCCGGAATTCTCACCTTACCAAAAGAGATACCTAAAGGCTTGCTAACTATCATTCCATTTTCAAAAGCTACCATAAAGTTTCTCTCACCTTCAACCAACTTTTTAACTGCAAAGTATCCAAATCTTGATGCCATGATCCTGTCATAGGCTGTAGGGGAACCTCCTCTCTGGATGTATCCCAAAACAGAGTATCTTATATCACCTATACCCTTATCCTTTAACCTTTCATTGAGTATCTCTGAAAGCTGTTTTGCAGAAGTTACTCCTTCTGCGAGAACTATTATTGCAAAATTTTTTCCCATATCCTTGGATTTAACTATTTTCTCCTCTATAACATGTAGAGGAAATGGATACTCCGGAATAATTGTAATCTCGGCTCCAGTTGCTATCCCAACTTCCAAAGCTATAAATCCACTGTCTCTTCCCATTACTTCAACTATAAATATCCTTTCATGGGATACCGTTGTATCTTTTATTTTATCTATGGCATCCATAGCATTATTTACAGCTGTATCAAAACCTATAGCATACTCTGTGCCGTATATATCATTGTCTATCGTCTTTGGTATTCCTACCACATTTAAATCAAACTCTGAAGCCAACAGATTAGCTCCCTGAAAGCTACCGTTTCCTCCTATAACTATTAAACTATCTATACCTAAATTTTTAAGATTCTCATAAGCCAACTTACGGAAGTTGTAATCTTTGAATCTTGGCTCCCGAGCTGTAAGTAATACGGTACCTCCTTTTTGAAGGATACCTGCTACGGATTTATAGTCAAGAACAGAATAATCATTATCTATCAAACCTTTAAAACCTCTTTTAAAACCGTAAACTTCCAATGAGTAAAATGAGGCTGTCCGGACAACAGCCCTTATACAGGCATTAAGTCCGGGACAGTCTCCACCACTTGTAAGTAGTCCAATTCTCTTCATTACTTTATCATATAGCAGAAATCAGAAGCCTGTGCCATCTCCGGGATTATATCTCCAGTCTCTTTATTTACATAAAGTTTTCTAACGGTAGATACTCCTTCATATCCCTTAAGATAAACTTCACCTATGTAGTATTTCTGACTTTCACACACTGAAATAGTGTAATTCTTTGTATCTCCAAAATACTGAGCCATCTTTTTCTCAGCATCAGCTTTTGTTATTGCAAAAGAAGAAGTTGTTATTGTAGCTACGGCTAAAGTAAGAAATAACTTTTTCATTTTTACACCTCCTAAAATTGATTTTAAAATTTTATCAGATTTTAAAATATAATACCTCCACCAAGAAGCATATCTTCCTGATATACTGCTAATATCTGTCCAGGGGCAAATTTTACTTGAGGCTCTTTAAAGTAGACAGTTAAAAACTGTCCATCAAACTCAAAACTTTTTAGTTCAACAGGTTTCTGTCTATATCTTCCTTGAACTTTTATATCCTTCCAAAATTTAATATCCACTAAGAAGTTGAAATTTTTAGCTTTAGCAAAATCAGTTAAAAGATGTTCCTTTTCTCCAACTATAACAATATTTCTTTTATAATCTTTGTCTATAACATACAATGGCTCTTTCCAAGGAATAGACAGTCCCCTCCTTTGACCAACTGTGTAGGCAGAAAGACCCCTGTGTTTTCCCAACACTTTACCGGATATATGTATCACCTCTCCAACTTTCTCTCTAACTCCTATTTCAGATAGATATATATAAGGCTCTTTTCCGGCTGTAAAACATATCTCAAAACTCTCTTTCTTCTGGGATACTGGTATTTTATGTTCAGAGGCTATCTTTCTAACTTCTTCTTTCGTTAACTCTCCAACCGGAAATATAAGACTGTCCAAAACTTCTCTCTCAATTAGAGACAAAAAATATGATTGGTCTTTACTTTCATCGGATCCCCTTAAAATCACCTTACCAACCTTATCCATCTCTCTCGTTTTTATATAGTGTCCGGTTGCAAGATAATCTACTTTTAAAACCTTTTTAACATACTTTGCAAGAAGTCCAGTTTTTACATCTCTATTACAGATAGCACAGGGGTTTGGAGTTTTTCCAGTTAAAAGTTCATCTATAAAGTATTTTATAACCTTCTCTTTAAAGATATCCTGCCAATCTACAACATAATGGGGAATTTCAAGAAAGTTAGCAACTTTTTTTGCATCAACTATATCCTTTGTAGAACAGCAGACTTGAATATTTGGATCACATAAATCAACAGAAGAAAGTTTTAATGTGATACCAATAACATCGTATCCTTGTTTTTTTAGTAAAAGAGCAGAGACGCTACTGTCAACGCCTCCACTTAGAGCAACTGCAACTTTTTTCATCTACTTAATAAGTTCACCAATCTTGAATATAGGTAGATAGAGTGCTATAAGTATAAATCCTACAACACCACCGATTACCACCATAAGCATAGGTTCAAGTAGAGATATAAGTGCATCCACTTCTCTATCAACTTCATCTTCGTAGAAGTTTGCTATGGTGTCCAGCATCTCATCCAGTCTTCCTGTGTTTTCTCCAACATTCACCATAGCAGTAAACATAAGCGGGAAATACTTTTTGTCAAGGGATACTGCTAAGCTTTTACCTTTCTCCACATCTAATTTTGTTTTTTCCAGAGATTTTTCAATTAAAACATTTCCAACAGTCTTTGAAGATATCTCTATAGCTCTTAAGATTGGAACACCACCATTTATAAGTGTTGATAATGTCCTTGCAAATTTAGCTAAGGCTCCCTTATGGAATATATTCTTTAAAACTGGGATTTTCAGAAATAACCTGTGGTAGAACTCCTTTCCAGTGGCTGTCTTGTAAAAGTAAGAATTTCCTACTATCATAAACACTATAAAACCTACTATATACAGGATATTACCCCGGATACCATTGCTTATATTAATCAGTATCTGCGTTAAGAATGGAAGCTCTCCTCCAAAGCTTTCGTATATCTGGGCAAAAGTTGGAACTATAAATGTCAGTATTCCTCCCACTATAAGTGTGGCTATTACAACGACGGCTATTGGATACCAGGAAGCACTCTTTATTTTTCCCTTAATCATAGCTATCTTTTCATAGTAGATAGTCGCTCTTTTTAAAATTTCATCCAATTTACCAGACTCTTCAGCTGCTCCAACAAGGTTAATCATAAATTCTGGGAACACATTGGGAAACTTTGACATGGATTTTGACAGGGAGTTACCGGAAAGCACATCATCCCTTACTTTTACCAATGCTGATTTCATAGTTTTATTTGGAAGTTGCTCAGCTAATATCTCAAGAGCAGCCGCGATAGATATACCTGCTCCGAGCATAGCACCAAGCTGTCTTGAAAATATTGCCAGATCTCTCTCCTTAACTTTTGGCTTAAACAGGGATATTTCCTTTTTCACACTCTCAATTTTCTTTTGAGCGGATATCTGAATATCTCTAAATCCTTGATGTATTAAATTCTCCTCTGCAAGCTGTATAGATTCTGCCTCTATAACTCCCTTCCGAACAAACCCATATGAATCTCTTGCTACATAGTTAAATCTGGGCATACCAAAACCTCATTTAAGTTATTCTTAACATTCTCTTTAGCTCTTCAGGATCCGGACTTATTCTAAATCCATCTTCCAGTGTTATAAGGTTATTCTTAATAGCGTTAACGATAGATTGATTCATAGTTTGCATACCACTTTCAGCCTGACCTGTCTGCATAAGACCATATATCTGATGGATCTTATTTTCTCTTATAAGGTTTCTAATCGCGGTATTTGGAATCATAACTTCATGTATTAACACTCTCCCTCCTCCTATCTTAGGTAACAGTCTCTGAGATATCACACCTTGAAGAACAAAACTAAGTTCTGTTCTCACCTGATCCTGTTCTTCCATAGGAAATACGTTTATTATACGGTTTATTGTTTGAACAGCAGTGTTTGTGTGTAATGTTCCAAATACGAGGTGACCAGTTTCTGCAGCAGTTAAAGCTGCTCTTATAGTTTCCAAATCCCTCATCTCACCGACAAGTATAACATCAGGGTCTTCCCTAAGAGCATATTTAAGAGCTATATGAAAAGCATCTGTATCTGTTCCTATCTCTCTCTGAGCTATAACAGATTTTCTGTGCTGATAAACATACTCTATTGGATCTTCTATAGTTATGATGTGATGAGGGAAATTCGCATTTATATAATCTATCATTGAAGCAAGGGTTGTAGTTTTACCTGAGCCTGTTGGTCCTGTAACTAAAACTAATCCCATACTTAATTTACATAGATCCTTAACCTTAGGGATAAGCCCTAACTCTTCCATAGGTTTTATCTCATAAGGGATTCTTCTTAAAGCAGCTGCAACAGTTCCCCTCTGATAGAACACGTTAACC
The DNA here is from genome assembly GCA_026418455.1 of Hydrogenothermaceae bacterium. Lineage (GTDB taxonomy): Bacteria > Aquificota > Aquificia > Aquificales > Hydrogenothermaceae > JAOABC01. The sequence goes on along the minus strand of JAOABH010000008.1, from coordinate 66,258 downwards.
CTAAATCTTCCTATACCTCTTATACCAAAAGAAAAGTCTAACTCTTTTCTCTCTTCAAATGTCCTTTTCTGCTTTTCATTCATGAAAGAGTATACGAACTGTTGAGAATCCTTAGGAGTTAGAATTGGGTAACCTACCATTGGTATCAATTTTCCATCAACACGGATAACCGGTGGAAGACCTGCTGTTATATGTATATCTGTTGCGTTTCTAGATACGGCTTCTCTCGCAATTTCATCAATAGATAGAGATTTTACTTCTTCAGCCATCTTTTACTCCTTTATTTCATTAATACCCTTTCTATCTCCGCAATATCTGTCAATCCTTTTTTCATTTTGATAAGTCCATCCTGATAAAGGGTCCTCATTCCATTTTTTATAGCTATCTCTCTTATATCATCAACTGGTCTATCATTAATTATAGCTTTTCTTATATTTTCGTCAACTTTTAGAATTTCATGAACTGCTGTTCTACCTTTATAACCTGTATGTCCACATTTTTCACAACCTTTTGGATTATGGACAAAAAACTGTCCATTTTCTATATCATCGTCTGAGAATCCTAAACCTTTCAAAAATTCCTTATCGTAATTTGCCGGCTGTTTACAATTATTACACAGTTTTCTTATTAATCTCTGGGCTACAATCATATTTACGGCGGTTGAAACTAAAAACTTCTCAACACCTATATCAACTAACCTTGTGATAGATGAAGGTGCATCGTTTGTATGGAGAGTTGAGAATACCAAGTGTCCGGTTAAGGCAGCTTTAACACCTATCTCAGCAGTCTCTCTATCCCTTATCTCCCCTATTAGAATAATGTCCGGGTCCTGTCTCAAAAAGGCTCTCAAAGCTGCTGCAAACGTCAATCCTATCTCTTCTTTTATTTGAACCTGATTTATTCCGGCTATAGAAACTTCAACAGGATCTTCAGCTGTCATAATATTAACATCTTCTTTATTTCTTTCCATCAAAGCTGCATATAGAGTAGTAGTTTTACCTGAACCTGTAGGCCCTGTAACCAAAACCATCCCCCATGGACTGTAAATTGCTTCTCTAATCTTAACAAGATCATCAGGCTCAAATCCAAGATCTTCAAGTTTAACAGAAAGGTAACTTTCAGCATCCTGAATCCTCATAACAACTTTTTCACCGTATACTGTAGGCAGTGTAGAAACCCTTAAATCTATCCTTCTGCCGTTTACACTTATCCTTATCCTTCCATCTTGTGGAATTCTCTTTTCAGATATATCCAAATTTGACATTATCTTATATCTTGAAACCAGAGCATCTTTGATAGAAACGGGAAATTTCTGAACAGTCCTTAAAATACCATCAATTCTGTATCTAATTCTAAGCTCCTTTTCAAACGGCTCTATATGTATATCTGAAGCTCCCTGTATTACAGCATTTGATATTATTAATCTTGAAGCTTTTACAATTGGAGTTTCTTCTGCTTCTGCCCTTAAGAGTTCCTCCGAAGTTTTCTCTTCGTGAATCTGCTCTTCGACTACTTCAGCCTCTATATCTAACTCACTTAGAAGCTCTTTTGCAGGAATCAAAACGGAAATCGATCTTAGGAGTTCCTCTATCTCTTTTAATGTTGCAACTAAAACTTCAACATTTCTTGCATTTAAGTTAAATTTAAGTTGATTTATGGACTCTTTATCTGTTGGATTCAACATAGCCAATCTTAAATAACCATTAGAGTAATCAAAAGGAACTAACTTTCTTTTTTGCAGGAAACTGTAAGATATATTTTTCAAGATTTCTTTATCTATATTTATTTTGTGTATCTCTGAATTGAAAGGTTTATATCCAAGGAACTTTACAAAAAACTCTTTTACCTGCTCCTGGTTTGCAATACCTTCATTTATTAAATAGACAAGTACATCTGTAAAATGTTTATTCGGTGTTATATTTGGATTTCCCCTCACTTTCTCAACGGGAATTATCCCTTCATCAACCATCTTTCTAAGAACAAGGAAAACCCTCTTTTTTGTAGGATCTTGTTCCATATTATCACCATTACTGTTTTTATAATATAATTATAAACCAAAAAGAGAAAGGAGAGAGAGTTGTTAAAGAGAATAAAGAGGATACTTATAGCAAACAGAGGAGAGATAGCCGTTAGGGCAATTAGAGCAATAAGGGAGCTTGATGGTGAATCTGTTGCAGTATATTCAGAAGCCGATAAAAACTCCATCCACAAGGAACTGGCAGATATATCTATATGTATCGGATCATCTCCTTCTTCAAAGAGTTATCTAAATATCCCAGCCATACTATCAGCCATTGATTTAACCCACTCTGATGCTGTATATCCCGGATATGGATTTTTAGCGGAAAATCCTAACTTTGCAAGTATATGTGAGAGGTCTAATATAAAATTTATCGGACCATCTTCAAAAACACTTAACTTAACTGGAGATAAAGCAGCTGCAAGGAGGGCTGCCCAAGAGGCAGGAGTTCCGATAATACCAGGAAGTCCCCCGGTTGAAGATATTAAAGATGCTTTAGAGATAGCTCAAAATATAGGTTATCCTGTCCTGATTAAGGCAGCTGCCGGAGGTGGTGGAAGAGGGATGAGAGTGGCAAATAATGAGCAGGAGCTTGTAAGATTACTCCCTATAGCCCAGAGAGAAGCGGAAACTGCCTTTGGTGATAAAACAGTCTATATTGAGAAATTTATAGAAAATCCAAAACATATAGAGATACAGATACTTGCCGATGAGTATGGAAACGTTGTTTATATATCAGATAGGGAATGTTCCATACAGAGAAGACACCAGAAACTTTTAGAGGAAGCCCACTCTCCTTTTATAACTGAAGAAGTTAGAAGGAAGATGGGAGAAGCAGCAGTTAAATTTGCAAAACATGTAGGATTTACCGGAGCTGGAACTGTTGAGTTTATAGTTGATAAAGATATGAATTTCTACTTTATAGAGATGAATGGAAGAATTCAGGTTGAACACCCAGTAAGCGAGATGATAACCGGTATTGACTTAGTAGCATGGCAGATAAGGATAGCAGATGGACAGAAATTAAACATAAAACAGCAGGATATAAGATGGAATGGACACGCAATAGAGTTTAGGATAAATGCAGAAGATCCTGAATCTTTTACTCCATCTCCCGGAACTATCACAAAACTGTATATTCCTGGTGGATTTGGAGTTAGGGTAGATACACATATATACCAAGGATACACAATCCCACCTTTCTATGACTCATTGATAGCAAAGTTGATAGTGTGGGGTCAAACAAGAGAAGAAGCTATAGAGAGAGGTAAAAGAGCATTAAAAGAGTTTATAATTGAAGGAGTGAAAACCACTATTCCTTTCCATTTAAAGATTTTGGAACATCCGGAGTTTTTAAAGGGAAGTTACACAACTTCATTGGTTGATAGGGAGTTTCTAAAGAAATGAAAGTAAAGAAGATAACAGTTGGTTTTATTCAGGAGAATTGCTACATAGTTTTTGATGAAAAAACCAAAGATGCAGTCGTAATAGACCCAGGAACAGATGGTGAAGATATAGTAGAGGAACTTGAAGGGTTAAACATAAGAGCTATCCTTGCAACCCACGGACATATAGACCATGTAGGACAGGTAGGATATTTGAAAAGCTTATTTGATGTGCCGTTTTATCTAAATTTCAAAGATAGATTTTTGACAAATGAAGAACTGTTTCCATCTTTTGCCAAAGCTTTGAACGCTTACCCATGTCCGGAGCCTGAATTTGATCTAGAAAATATAGACAGATTGGAAATAGGAAATCTAAAATTTGATGTTATAAAAACACCTGGACACACACCAGGAGGAGTTTCTTTTTATAGTAAAGAGAATAATTTTATATTAGTAGGAGACACCCTTTTTGCTGGTAGTGTTGGAAGGATAGATTTACCTGGTGGAGATTCAAAAATGTTAGAAAAATCTCTAAATAGATTGATGGAACTTCCAGAAGAAACTATCGTTTACAGTGGGCACGGTGTTAATACCACCATAGGAAAAGAGAAAAAAACAAATCCATTTATTACAGGAAGGTTTAAACTAAAATGGTAAATATAGGAACACATGTATCCTCATCAAAATCATTAGATTTAGTATTTGATAGGGGTTTGGAAGTAGGAGCAAACTCTATACAGTTTTTTTTAAGATCTCCAAGAAGCTGGGCTTGGATAGAGAGAACAAAAAGGGAAAAAGAACTCTTTATGAAAAAAGCCAAAGAAAGTGGTATATCTCCAACTGTGGTCCATGCTTCTTATCTCTTTAACCTTGCATCTGACGAAGAAGAACTTTTTAATAAATCTGTAAAAGGTGTTATAGAAGAGTTAGCTCTCTGTGAAGAACTAAAAATAGATTACTACGTGATACACGCCGGGAAAACAAAAGGAAGATCCAAAAAAGAAGGAATAGAGAGGATACATCAAGCCCTTGAAAACATTTTTAAAAAAGTAGAGTTAAAACATTGCTACTTTTTAGTTGAGACACTTGCTGGACAAAAGGGAGAAGTTGGAGAGAATACACAAGAGATAAAACAGTTGATAGAGCCATTTAAGGATTCAAATATAGGTGTTTGTATAGATACCTGTCACCTATTTGCAAGTGGATACCATATAGATACAAGCGAAGGGTTAGAAGAATACAAGAGAGAGTTTGACAGTTTGATAGGATTAAATCGGATAAAGGTTATCCACTGTAATGACTCAAAGGCTCCATTTGGATCTAAAAAAGATAGACACGAACATATAGGTGAGGGATATATAGGTCTGAAAGGTTTTGAGGTTATAGTAAACGACAAATTTTTAAAGACTTTACCTTTTATACTTGAAACTCCTAAAGAAGGAGATATGGATATTGTTAATATAAAAAGATTGAGAAGTTTAGAGCACCCGTAGCTCAGCTGGATAGAGCATCGGCTTCCGGAGCCGACGGTCGCAGGTTCAAATCCTGCCGGGTGCATCAATTATTTACTTTTTTGATTGATTCTCTCAAAAATTTTCTTAAATTCTCCTCTGTAACAGCTCCATAAATTATCTGTAACTTTCTTCCGGAAGGAGAGATTATATAGGTTGTTGGAGTTCCCATTGTTGGAAATAACACATTATTCTTTGGATTATTAGCATATATAGGAAAATCCTTGTCCTGAAAGTTATTCTCCTTACCATCTATGGCAAAACCGTAAATAACAAATTTGTCTTTAAACTCTGGTTCTTTTAAAACTTTCTTAAAAACAGGGATTTCAGCCATACAATGTCCGCAGGAGTAAGCCATAAAATTTAAAATAATGATCTTATCCTGAGGTATAGAAATCTCCCTTCCGGATTTATCATACAGTTTTACTTTCGAGGATCCAAAAGATAACCCAAATATTAAAATAACCAAGAATATATATCTCATAGCTTTTGCTGAACCCTTATGACTTTTCCAAGTAGATTAATCTTTGAAAAATCTTCAATATTAACCTTTGTTTTCTTTTTCCTCATACCATCTGTAAGGATAACAATATCTTCCTTTTTTTCAACAAACCTAAAAAGTCCCCATTTACCTTTCTCTCTAAACAGTATAATATCATCCATCTCAACTGTAAGTGGAGGAACTTTGCCAACCAAAATCCATAGATTTTTAAGATTTATCCAGAAACAGTTTCCTTCAAACTCCGGTATAGATTCTACCAAAACCAGTGGAGTTTCTATAAAATCTTTCTGGATAAGTTCTCCTGTTTTTTCATTAACAAAAAAACTCTTTAAACTTACCTTATCTGCCGTTTCAGGCAAGTTTCTTTGCTGGAATTGTTGCATTCCTTGTCTGTTCTTTAAGGATGTTTATAGATTGAGTTACCATGAAGAAAGCATGCTCAAGATTTATAAGGGCAGCCTCTAAATCTCTATCTTCTGTCTGAAATCTTAGTTTTCTAACTTCCTTAAAAAGCTCATCTGTATTTGTTCCAAGTTCATAAGCCAAAGTAAATACCTTAGCTACCAATGTCTCAAGTTGTTTTCTCTCTTCTGCTGTCATATTTAATCTCCTATATTTCTAACAATGATTTTAAAAACAAAAGTCCATCTTCACTTCCAAGTAAAGATTCACAAGCTCTCTCCGGATGAGGCATAAGTCCAAAAACGTTTTTATTTTTATTAGACACTCCAGCTATATTTAATATAGAGCCGTTAGGATTACTTTCATCTGATACATTACCATTTTCATCACAGTATCTTAGTATTATCTGTCCATTCTCTTCCATCTGTTTTAAAGTATCTTCATCTACAAAGTAGTTTCCATCATGATGAGCTATTGGAAGTTTAACAACCTGTCCCTTTGAGAGTTTATTTGTAAAAGCTGTTTTATCATTTTCAACTCTTAAAAACTGATGCTTACATACAAACTTTCCATGACTATTAGGAAGTAATACTCCGGGAAGAAGGTGAGCTTCTGTTAAAATCTGAAATCCATTACATATCCCTACAACAAACTTATCTTTTTCTGCAAAATCTCTAAGAGCATAAGTCAAAGGAGTATGAGATGCTAAAGCTCCAGGTCTTAAATAATCTCCAAAAGAAAAGCCTCCTGGAACAATTATACAGTCAAATTTATCTATATCTGTTTGGCGATAATCAATAAAATCAACATCTTTTTTTAGTATATCTCTTATTACATAGTAAGTATCATAATCACAATTTGAACCTGGATAAACAGCTACACCAAACTTCAAATTAACCCTCCACAATCTCAAACTCAAAATCTTCTATAAGGTCATTAACCAAAGCCTTCTTTGCCATTTCTACAGCTTGCTTCTTAGCCTTTTCTTTATCATTCTCATCTATATAGACCTCTATGTACTTTCCAACAAAAACTTTTTCCACATTGTTAAAGCCAAGTGATTTTAAATTTTCAGATACAGCTCTTCCCTGAGGATCAAGGACACCTTTCCTTGGTTTTATAAAGAACTTTATAAGCATCTACTCACCTCTGAAATAAGTTTAAAAAAATTATATCACACTGTGCTAAAATGATATTATGGCTTTCTTCGAAAAAATATTTAAAAAAGGAAAAGAAAATAAGAGATTTATAGACCCTCTAACCGGTGTTTATACAAGGGATTATCTAAACGAGTTGGAAAAAGAGTTTTTAAAGAAAAACTTTGCAGTTATACTCCTTGATATAGATAACTTTTCTACAATAAACAACTACTATGGTAAACATATTGGGGATCTTCTTCTTACAGATATAGTAAAAATCATAAAAACATCTTTAAGAGAAGAGGATACAATAGTTAGGATAGGAGGAGATGAGTTTTTAATACTCATAGAAAAAGATGGAAAAAATCCGGCTCTTTCATACGGGATAGGTGAAAGGATTATCCAAAAATTAGACTTAGCAAACTTTAATATAGAGGGAAATAAAATAAAGTTAACAGCATCTGCAGGGATATATTTAGATGCAAACAGAGAAGCAAATCTTACAGAAGCTATAGAAAAAGCTGATAAGGCCCTCTTATTTGCAAAACAGAAAGGTAAAAATAGAATAGAGATTTTCAAGGACAACATTATCTCCGGTCTAAATAAAAAATTAACCGATATAAAAGAAGCTATAGAGGATGGAAGAGTTGTCTGCTTCTATCAACCTATATTTAATATAGAAACTTTTAAAGCTGTAAAGTATGAAAGTTTAGTGAGGCTTTTAACAAAGGATAGAAAAGTTATATCACCTGGTATGTTTTTAAACCAGATAGTAAATACAACAGTCTACAAAGAGTTAACAAAGAGAGTTATAGAGTATAATTTAAAAGTTTTGAAACAGAAAAATATACAGGTAAGTATAAATTTACTACCTTCAGAAATTATAGATAGAGATTTTATAAATTTTCTAACGTCACTAAATAGTAGTTTCAAAGAGAGAGTTACTATAGAACTTTTAGAATCTGAGAATGTGGCTGACTACTCTATACTCAGGAGTAATATAAACACTTTAAGAGAAAGTGGCTACAAAATTGCTCTTGATGATTTTGGTAGTGGCTTTTCTAACCTTATGCATGTTGTAGAACTGAAATTTGACTATATAAAGATAGATGGGAGTATTGTAAGAAAGATAGATAAAGATCCTATTTCTTATTCATTAGTAAAAGTAATAAAAGGTTTTACATCAGAAATAAATATGGATGTGGTTGCAGAGTTTATATCCTCTGAAGAGATTTTTAACAGAATAAAAGAGATAGGTATAAAGTATGGACAGGGAAATTTCTTTAAAGAAGCTATACCAGCAGATTTAATAAGATAGAACTGTATCTAAAAGTATATCCGGAGTTACAACAGCTGTTCCTATTTCACCGACAACATATCCAGCTCCGTAATTTGCAAGGGTTGCAGACTCTTCCCAACTTCCTCCGGAAAGTTTAGAAGCTGCAAGTATAGATATAACAGTATCTCCTGCTCCAGTTACATCAAAAACTTTCCTGGCTTTAGCTGGAATCCTCTTAACAGATTTACCCTCAAAGAGAGCCATACCTTCTCCTCCGAGAGTTATAAGAAGTGTATTCATAGATAACTGCTCCATTATTCTATATCCAACTTCCTCCAGAGGCATATTTGTGGATGCCTTTACACATTCGTATGCTTCTTTTTTATTAGGTGTCATTATAGTTATATTCTTGTAAAGATTAAAATTCTTCGGTTTTGGGTCAACAAAGATTGGTTTTCCAGTGGATACACAGAACTTAACAATCTCTTCAAAAATAACACCTTTTCCATAGTCAGAGATTACAAAGCCCTCAACATCAGAAGATATATCTTTTAAACTTTTAAGGATCTCCTTTTTAATCGGTGTAGAAAGGTCTTCTCTTGACTCTCTATCTATTCTAAGAAGTTGTTGACTTACAGCTATTATTCTCGTTTTCTCTATAGTAGGACGGCTATTATCAATAATGAGATTGGGAGTTATATTTTTATCTAAAAGCATCTTCTCTATTAATTTTCCATTTTCATCTTTTCCGACAACACCTAAAATAACAGTTTTTACTCCTAAGGCTGATAAATTCCAGGCAACATTTGAAGCTCCTCCGAGGTTATAGGTTTCCCTCTTTACCTCAACAACCGGAACTGGAGCTTCCGGAGATATTCTCTCTACATCTCCCCACAGATACTTATCAAGTATAACATCACCTATTACTGCAATTTTTCTATCTTTAAATCTATCTATTAGAAATTCTGCCCTTTCTCTTGTTATCAAAGAATTTTCACCTTATGGAAATAGTATGGTTAAATCTTTAAGATATCTATCTTCTTCAATACCTATCATTAAATTGAAGTTTTGAAGAGCTTGTGTAGATGCACCTTTTGATAGATTATCTATAGCTGATGTAACAACTGCAAATCCTGTTCTATCATCTTTATCTACATATATATCACAGTAATTTGATCCAATAACATTTTTTATATGGACAGGACTATCAATTACTCTTACAAAAGGTTCGTTGTTATAGATATCTCTGTATATTTCAGTTAATCTATCTTTTGATAGAGATGTCTTAAAAGTTATAGTTGATAACATTCCTCTCGAAACAGGAATTATATGAGGTGTAAATCTTATCTTTAAATTTAAACCACAGACTCTGTTTAAGACATCTTCCATCTCCGGAGTATGTCTATGTTTTGTGATGTTATAAGGATATACATCAGAGTATCCTTCTGGATAGTGAAACTGTTGCTTTAAAGACCTACCAGCTCCAGATATTCCAGAGAGAGAGTTGACTATTATAGTTTCTTCAGATACTGCTTTTTCTTTAACAGCTGGATAGAGAGCAAGGATAACTGAAGTGGGATAACATCCTGGGTTAGCAACTAAATCTGCTCTCTTTATCTCTTCTCTAAACAACTCGGGAAGTCCATAAACGGCTTTATGTAATAAATCAGGATAAGAATGTTCAAATCCGTAATACTGAGGATATTTAGATATATCTTTTATTCTGTAAGCTCCGGATAAGTCTATAACTTTTTTTCCTTTATCTAACAGTATTTTAACTGTTTCCAAAGATGCTTCATGAGGTAAAGCAAGAAAGTAATAATCAGAGGAGCTGTAATCTAAATCTTCACTGAATATCAGATTTTCTAACTTTGATTTTATTAAAACCGGAAAGACCTCTTTTACTGTCTTTCCGGCATACTGTCTTGATGTTATCTGATTTATATTTACTTCTCTGTAAAATTGAAGAACTCTTAATAGTTCAAACCCTGTATAACCGGACGCTCCGGCAACAGCAACATTGATAGACATATTTTAACGTTTAGACCATCTGTATTTCGCTCTTGCACCCATTTGGTTGTATTTTTTACGTTCTTTGATTCTTGCATCTCTTGTCATCAATCCGGCACTCTTTAAAGGAGATCTCAATTCAGGGTTATAGGCTTCAAGAGCTTTTGCAACTCCATACATAACAGCCTCAGCTTGAGCTGGCTTTCCACTTCCTTCAACGGTAGCATACACATCAAACTTTCCCGCTGTATTTGTAACTTCAAAAGGATACCTTATCTTTGCAAGGAGAATATCTCTTTCAAAGTACTCCTTTCCATCCCACTCTTTTCCAGAAGAGCTTCTTACTATAATCCTTCCTTCACCTGGCAGAAGCCAAACTCTCGCTATTGCTTCTTTCCTTCTTCCTGTTCCGTATTTAGCTAACTTAGGGTCTATCTTTATAGTTTTCTCTGCCATCTATGCCTCCTATATTGCTTTCCATAACTTTGCAACTTCTTCTATAGGCTTTGGATTTTGAGCCTGATGTTCATGTTGGTCAGAAGTATAAACCTTCAACCTTTTCATATATCTTTTCTGAAGCTTATTCTTAGGTAACATTCTTTCAACTGCAAGTCTTATAGCTTCTGTTGGTCTATTTTGAAGCATCCATTCAAGAGTCCTTACTTTTAAACCACCAGGAGTGTTTGTGTGGTATTTATACTCTTTATCTGTTAACTTCTTACCAGTTACAGCAATCTTATCTGCATTAAGAACTATAATGTAATCTCCACAGTCAACATCAGGCTGAAAATAAGGCTTATGTTTTCCTCGTAAGATATTTGCAATTGTTGTTGCAAGTCTTCCAAGATTTTTTCCTTTTGCATCTACGATATACCACTCTCTCTTAACATCTTCTTTCTTTAGGTGAAATGTTTTCATCCTCTAAACTCCTCTAAAGGTAATTTTAAACAAAAAACTATTATACCAAAAAGTTAAACTTATGTAAAGCCAAATTAAAATAAACTTATACAGAAGGTGTTATAAGTCCGTAATTACCACCTTTTTTTCTGTATATTACATTAACCTGTCCCGTTTCAGAGTTGATAAACGGCAAAAAGAATGATCCCATCTCTTCTAACATAATTCTTGCATCATCAACTGTCATAGGCTTATCTACAGGTAGAGGTTCTACCGCAATAAGAGGCCTTTGGATAGAAGGTTCCACTGCTGTATGTTCCTTTAAACTTTCAAGTTTTGCCTGTCTCCTTCTCTCTTCTATCCTTCTACTTTTTAATCTTATAAGCTGTCTTTCTACTTCATCTATCACAAAATCTATAGCTGAGTAGAGGTCGTTACTTTCCTCCCATGCGTGTATAACTCCTCCACCTGGAGTGTTAAAGTAAACGTCAATATCAACTCTATATCTGTGTCTGTGTTTCTCATAGTCATAAACTACTCTTACCCTTACAGAATCTTCCGCAGTATCAAGTTCTCTTAAGTAATGCTTCAATCTTTCGAGCTTATGCTCTGCGTAGTTCTTAATAAACTCTGAAAGTTCAAAGTTTCTGCTAACATGTTCAATCTGCATCTTAATGCCTCCTATTTTAGTTTTCTTTTTCTGGAATCCGGAATTCCCATATCTTCTCTGTATTTAGTAACTGTCCTTCTGGCTATCTTTATTCCTTCCTTTTTTAACATATCAACTATATCTAAATCACTTAATGGTTTTTTTGGGTCTTCATTTTCAATTAAATTTTTGATGAGATATTTTACACTCTCAGAAGAGATATTTCCACTTTCTTTTGAAGCTTTTGAAGCAAAGAAGGCTTTGAGAGGTAAAACCCCTTGGGGTGTAACAGCATACTTATTTGAAACTATACGACTTATTGTAGATTCGTGTAATCCAATTTTTTCAGAAACCTCCTTTAATGTGAGAGGTTTTATATAATCCTTTCCATTTAGAAGAAAGTCCTTCTGATATTCAGCCAACATTTTAACAAGACTATATAAGTTTTCTTTTCTCTGTTGTAATCCTTTAATAATACCAAGAGCTTTCTCATACTTCTGATTTAAAAACTCTCTTACCTCCGGAGCTATATCCTTCTTTGAAAGTATCCTTTTATAACTATTTATAAAATTTACTTTTGGAATATCAAAGTCATTTATAACCACATCAAAGAAATCTCCTTCTTTTCCTTCAGGTTTGATATATATAAAAATATCCGGTTCAACATAATGGATGTCAATATCTTCATAACCATAGAGAGGGTAAGGCTTTAGATGTTTTATAACATCTATTTTCTCCTCTATCTCCTCTTTTGAAAGTTTATATTTTTCAGATAAAAAAGTTATATCGTTAAGGTTTTTTAAGTCTTCAATTATCATACTTTCAATAACTGGGTCAAATATATCTAACTCATCAAGCTGGATTAACAAAAACTCCTCTAAATCTTTTGAAGCTATACCTATAGGTTCAAGCTGTGTAATTTTTTTTCTTATCCTTTCTATGTATTTTATCTCTCTTTTAAACTTACCGGCTATACTTTCTAAATCTCCCTTAAAAAATCCCTTCTCATCTATATTATCCACAATTTCTAAAGCTATATCTTTATCTTCTCCTTCAAATTCTATATTTATCTGATTTTCTATAATATCCTGTAGAGACTGTCTGTGTGGTATCCTTGCTAATGGATTTAACTCTTCCTCTTCTTCATAAGAAACAGATAAGTCCTGAATTCTCTCTGTATATTGAGGCTGAATATTGTATATCTCTTCAAGGAAAGGATTTTCCTGTAGTTCTTCTTTAATCTCTTCTAATAGTTCTGTCTTGGATAAAGTAAGGATATTTATCTGTGTTTTTAAACTTAATGTTAGATTTAATCTATTCTGTAGCTTTAGATTTAAAGACTGCTTCATCTTAAACTCTCTTTTATCTGCTTTACAACTTCATTTTTATTATCAGCTTTTAATATAGGTCTCCCTATAACAAGTATATCTGCTCCTTTTTTGACTGCATCCTTTGGAGTAGCTATACGTGTCTGATCATCACTTTTATCAGAATTAAGTCTTATACCTGGAACAACGGCAATAAAACTTTTGTCTATTGTTTTTTTTAAATTCTCTACCTCATGAGATGAGCAAACAACTCCATCTATACCTATATCAACAGCCATTTTTGCAAATTTTAGTGCTAAATTATCAACTGTTAAGCTACTTCCTAAAAACTCTGGATAATCTTCAGAATGGCTTGTAAGGATAGTTACTGCAAGGAGTTTTAAATTACTTGAGCCTCTGGCTTCGATAGCTTTTTGAAGCATAAGCTCTCCACCTAAAGCGTGTAACGTTAGATAATCTACTTCAAGATTTACAGCTGCCTTTACACCGTTATAAACGGTGTTTGGTATATCATGAAGCTTTAAATCCAAAAAAACCGGATAACCTAACTTTTTAATATCTTCTATAATAGATATACCATATCTTATAAATAGAGAATATCCTACTTTAATTATTAAATCTCTATCTTCTATTTCCTTAAGAATATCTAAAGCTTCTTTTGAGCTTTCTACATCAAGAGCAAGAGCTATTTTCTTTTCCATAAAAACCTCAAAATAAAATTTATATACAAAAATTATGCCAAAATTAGAGATAAAGTCAAGGTGTTACTTTTTGAGTTAAAATAGTTGTAACAATTTCTTGGGAGAAAAGCTGTTGAAAAATTTAGTGGTGTTAATATCTGGAAGAGGATCTAATCTAAAAGCCATAATAGATGCTATTAAAGATGGGAAAATAAGAGCAAAAATCTCCTTAGTTTTATCCAACAAAAAGGATGCAAAAGGTTTAGATATAGCCAAAGAAAATGGCATAAAGACGAAGTTTATAGATCCATCTTTTTTTGAAACCAGAAGAGGATATGATATTTACATTGCAGAGCTTATTAAAAATGAAAATCCTGATTTAGTAGTTTTAGCTGGCTATATGAGGATTCTTTCAGAAGAGTTTATAGATACCTTTGAAGGAAAGATAGTTAATATTCATCCATCATTAGTTCCAGCATTTCAGGGTAAAGATGCTCAAAAACAGGCATTAGAGTATGGAAGTCTTATAACAGGCTGTTCAGTCCATTTTGTAACGAAAGAGTTAGATAATGGTCCTGTAATTATACAGGCAGCTGTACCTGTTTTACCGGAAGACACACCACAGTCTTTATCTGAAAGGATACTTTCCTTTGAACACAGGATATACCCTCAGGCTATAAAATGGATTTTGGAAGGGAGAGTAGAAGTTAAAGGTAGAAAAGTTTTAGTTAAAGGAGCAAAATACGGAACCATACCAGTAAATCCTCAGCTTGAAGATTTTTAAAAACAAGATAAATTTTATAAAAGTATGAAAGTATGTTAGTTAGTCTTTACTAACTATTTTTTTTATGTTAATATTTTTTATAAAATTCGGAGGTGTTATAATGCAAACAACAGCACAAAGTTGTCCACAGCCCTCATTTTTTGAGAAAAACAAGTTTACAATACTGAGGAATATAGCTTATTTATTAGTGATATTTCTACTTATAATCATTCCAGTTTTAAAGATAGCAAAGATAGATATAGCCAGGAATGAGGCATTTATACTTGGTAAGTCTGTATCCTTAGCGGAAGGTTTAGCTCCAGTTATATTTGCACTTGGTATTTTTGCAATATTGGTTATAGTTTTAAACCTTGTATTAGGAAGAGTATTCTGTGGATGGATATGTCCCGGAGGATGGTTCGCTGAGATTCAAGAGAAATTTAGGAAGATCTGGTGGAATCCAAAATCTAATAAGGGAGAAAAGATAAGCTACATACTATTTACAGTTATAACCTCTATACTGTTCTCATTACTCTTTTTAAACTGGGTTACAGATCTGAGGGTGTTTTTCTACAAAACTAATCCTTCTTTTATACCTATGTGGCTTGTTTTCTTAGGTATGACAGGAATGTTTTACTTTGAACTGTTTATAGGAAAAAGATGGTGTAGAGTTTTCTGTCCAACAGGTATATACCAAAAAATAACACCTTACCATCACCTTTACAAACCTACTCTTGTAAATCCTGATGTTTGTACAGACTGTAGGGAGTGTGTGAAAAACTGTCCTATGGCATTAGACCCGAGAAGAATGGCATATATTCAAGACTTTTACAAAGGTATAGCTGCATGTATAGAGTGTTATAACTGTATAGATTCATGTACTAAAGCTCAGTCAGAAAAATGTTTACCTACAGCGATGGGTATAGTAAAAGAGTTACCACCAAGAGATCAAGATTTTATATCAGGAAAATCTTTAACAAAAAATTAAGTCTGTCTTACCCCCTCCTCCCAAATCCCCCAATTTGGCTCCTCGCAACGAGGAGCCTTTTTTTATTTTATGATAAAATTTTTAAACTAAGCAGGGAGGTTTGTCTTGATAAACGTAGCTATCATAGGATATGGAATAGTTGGAAATGGCGTTGCTTATATACTTGAAAATCAAAAAAATCTACTTAAAGAAAAAGCAAACTGTGAGATAAATCTTTATAAAGTTTTTACGAGAAATTGGAATAAAAATTTTCCATATCCCTTAAAGGATGAAAAGAAGGTTTACTCCTTAGAGGAGATTATAAGAGATAAAAATGTCCATATAGTTGTTGAAGTTGCCGGAGGTATTGACTTTCCCTATAAAGTTATTACAGAAGCTATAAAAAACGGCAAACATGTTGTAACAGCAAACAAAGCTCTGTTGGCAGAGAAAGGAAAAGATGTGTTTGAACTTGCATCGCAGAAGAATATAAGAATAGGCTTTGAGGCAGCTGTAGCCGGAGGAATTCCTATAATAAAAGCTTTAAGAGAAGGACTTATAGCAAATAACATAAAAAAAGTTTATGGAATACTAAACGGCACAACAAACTATATACTAACGGCAATGGAAAGTCAAGGTAAAAGCTTTAAACAGGCTTTAAAAGAAGCTCAAGAAAAAGGATACGCGGAAGCAGACCCTACACTCGATATAAACGGAACAGATGCAGCCCATAAAATATCCATTCTCGCATCTCTATCATTCGGAGGCTTTTTAAACTTCTCAGAGGTTTATGTTGAAGGTATAGAAAATATAGACACCCTTGATATAGAGTTAGGGAAGGAACTTGGATACACTTTAAAACTCCTTGCAATAGCAAAATCCCACGAAAAAGATGTGGAAGTTAGAGTCCATCCTACATTTTTAAGGTCAGACCATCCTCTCTCTAAAGTTTCCGGGGTGTTTAACGCAGTTATGGTTGAGGGAGATAATGTCGGAGAAGTTATGTTACAGGGGAGAGGTGCTGGAAGCCTTCCTACAGCAAGTGCAGTAGTAAGTGATATAGTAAACATAGCTAAATCTATACAAATAGGGATAGGACAGGAGATAGAGGTTACCTCTATAAACTGGAAACATAAAGACCTTAATCTCACAAAAGCTAAAGACTTTTTCACAAGATACTATATAAGGTTTACAGTCCCTGATATAACGGGAATACTTGCAAAGATAGCCTCTGTTTTTGCTTCATATAACATCAGTATCGCTGCCGTAATACAGAAGGAGAAAGTAGTAAAACTCCAAAAAGAAAGTAGTCAGCATATTGTCCCTCTTGTTATACTTACACACACAGCTTCGGAAAACAGTATACAACAAGCCATAAGAGAGATCGTCAGAAATAAACTCTGTCTCAAAAAACCTATAATAATAAGAGTAGAAGATGAGGAAGAGATTTGACAGTAAATTTATGTATATAATTGCTTCCATAATATTACCAGTAATCTTTTTCTTTACATCCTCACTCCAATACGAACCTAAGATAACTTTATCAATAATGATATTCTGCCTAATTTTGTGGATATCAGAGATAGCCCCTCTATCTGTTGTAGGACTTTTAGGAGTTGTTTTAACAGTTATCTTTGGTGTTAATGATATAAAAAATGCCTTCTCCGGATTTTCAAATCCGGTTATACTACTGATGATAGGAAGTTTTATCTTAGCAAACGCCATAAACAAATACGGACTTGATAAAAGGATATCTCTCTATCTACTGTCAGTAGATATATTCTCAAAATCTCCATTTACAATGTTTGTAGGTCTAACTCTCATAACCTTCTTACTCTCTATGTGGCTCAGCAATACTGCAACAACTGCTATGATGCTTCCAATTGCCATAGGTATATTATCTCTTATAAAAGAAGAAAGTCATGGTTATAGGACATTTGCATCTATGTTTTTACTTGCTATTGCTTACAGTGCATCCTTGGGAGGTGTTGGGACTCTCATAGGAAGCCCAACAAATTTAGTTGGAGTTGGATTTCTAAAAGAAGCAGGTAAGGACATAACCTTTTTAGAATGGTCTATTTTCTCATTACCTATTGCTTTATCTGCATTTTTTGCCTTAATACTGTATGTAAAGTATAAAATCCGTAATTTCTCCTCCAATATATCTACTCAGATGTTAAAATCTATAATAAATTCAGAGAAAGCAAAACTTCCGAAAATTACATTTTCCGAAAAGGTTGTAGGTTTAATTTTTGGTTTAACCGTTATCCTCTGGATTTTACCATCTTTACTTTCCATTCTTGGATATAGGGAGTTATCAAAGATATTTTTAAATATTATGCCGGAGTCCTATGTGGCTATATTTACAGCATCACTACTTTTTTTGATACCTCAAAATAGTCAAACATTTAAACCTATCTTATCTGGCGAAGATCTAAAAAGTATTGATTGGGACACAGTTTTACTTTTTGCATCTGGATTATCACTTGGGAAAGTTATAGAGAATTCTGGACTTGGTAAAATTATAGGGGATATATTCAGCAGATATTTCCAAGATGTAAATATCCTAATATTCTTTATCGCTCTCATCTTTTTCATAATAGTAGCTACAGAGATTATATCAAACACAGCAACAGCAATAACATTCATACCAATCGTTATACATTCATTACAAGCTGTAAATGTTGATATAACGTATCCCGTTATGGCTACTATAATAGCTGCAAGTTTTGCCTTTGTGCTTCCAATATCTACTCCACCTAATGCAATAGTTTACGGAACAAAACTTATACCTATAAAAACAATGATAAAAACAGGAATCATACTTGATATTATAGGAGGTGTTATAATATTTATTTTCTTAAATCTTTTTAGAGGTGGCTGATGGCGGTAAAATGGGAATTTTCTGCAGGTGGTGTTGTTTACAAAAAAGAAGGGGATAAAATTTACATCTTACTTATCAGGAACAAAGATAGGTACGGCTTTCCTAAGGGAAATGTTGAGAGGACAGAGAAGAAAGAAGATGCAGCTTTGAGAGAAGTCAAAGAGGAAACTGGTGTAGATGCAGAGATTAAAGATTACTTAGGAAATGTAGAGTATTGGTATAGGTCAGGAACAGACACTATCCACAAGTTTGTTTATTACTACCTTATGGAGTATAAGGGTGGTGAAATACAGCCTCAGAAAGAGGAGATAGAAGCTGCAGAGTTTGTAGAACTTGAAAAGGTAAATGAGCTACTATCCTTTGACAAAGATAAGAAAGTTTTTGAGTTGGCTGTTAAAAAGTTAACAGATGTTTCTAAATCTAATTAAAGCAGTTTTCTCTATATTTCGGAAAATAGATAGAAAAACAGCGTTAAAACTTTCAAAAGTTATAGGATTTACTCTGTATATAACAAACTATAGGAAATCTGTTGTTGAAAAGAATCTCCAGATAGCTTTTCCGGAAAAAGACCAAAAATGGAGAAATTACATAAGACGAAAATGTATGGAAAATATAGGTAGAGTGTTAATAGAGTTTCCAAGGCAACCAGACTATGTAAAGTCAGGAAAAATAAAAGATATTGTTATATTTGAGAAAGGTCTTGAAGAGATTAAAAATGAAAAAGGCGGAGCCATAATAACAACTGCCCATCTATCAAACTGGGAAATAGCAGGAGCAGGACTTGCATATTATGTTCCTGGTCTTGTAAGTCTTGCATATAGACAAAATAACAGAGATATAAATCAACTGATAACAAAGATAAGAAATGATTCCGGAATAGATATAGTTTTTCACGACCAACCACTAAAAAAAATGGTTCAGGTGTTACAAGAAGGAAAATTCTTAGGTATTCTTGTTGATCAGAATGCCTTAAAACACAGAGGTTATTTTGTTGATTTTTTTGGATTAAAAGCCTCTACTGTAAATTTACCGGCAAAACTAGCTGTAAAATTTAAAAAGCCTATATACTTTTTATATATCTACTTTGATGAAAAATCACAGGTTTATTTTTTGAATGCTGAAAAATTAATATATCAAGAAGGTAAAACGGAAGAAGAAACCACCTATAATATAGTTCAGGCTTACACTAAAGCCGTTGAAGAGGCTGTTAGAAAATATCCAGATCAGTATCTGTGGGTTCATAAGAGGTGGAAAACAAGAGAAAATGAAGAAGTTGAAAAAATATACGACTAAATCTATTGCAATAAATCTTAATCTGTTATATCCTTATTTACAATGAAAGGAAAAAAATAAAACCGGAGGTAATTAAAATGACACCACTAAGAATTCAGAGAATTATGATGTCTATAATTTTGATAACAGGTTTAATGTTGGATTTAAACGGCATTGAATGGGGTAAGTATCTTATCTGGTTTGTGGCACTTATGTCACTATTTGCAGGAATCACTGGAATCTGTCCTTCTGACAAAATACTTATGAAGATTACAGGTAAAGATAAGTTCTGCTAATGAAATTTATCCATCTGTCTGATACCCATCTTGGGTATCAACATCTTGGGTTAGAAGAGAGAAAAAGAGATTTTTTTGATGCTTTTAACTATGTGGTAGAGTATGCTCTACAGGAAAATGTAGATTTTATAATCCACACCGGGGATTTTTTTCATACTTCAAGACCTTCAAATGAGACTTTACTTGAAGGGATAACTTTACTAAAAAAACTTAAGGAGAAAAGAATTCCAATATACACAATATCTGGAAATCATGACAGAGGAAGTGGAACAAGGGATAAATCTCCATTAGAGATATTAAAAGAGCTTGGACTTAGGATTGTTGATAATAGCTTTGAGGCTTTTGAAGATATAAATATATTCGGACTTAGACATATACACACGGTAAATTTAAGGAAGATAGATTTAAACTCAGTATTACAAGAGCTTTATGAAAAGGCAGACAAAAGACCCTTTAATATATTGATGTTACATCTTGAGTTTCAACCTATATTTCCATCTGGGATTAATTTTGAAAGCTCAATTCCTGAATGTTTTAACTATGTAGGAATAGGACATTATCATCAAAAACAAGACCCATTTAAATTTAAGGATTCATTAATAGTTTATCCCGGTTCTACAGAATACACTCAGTTTAACGAAAAAGATTATTCAGAAAAAGGATTCTATTTAATAGAGATAGAAAATCAAAACAATATAGAGTATAAATTTATCCCAATTCCAACAAGAAAGTTTTTAACTTATAGATTTAAAGATGAAGATTTAGAAGCTGTCATAGACAGTATAGGTAAGATAAATTTTAGTGATAATAAAAAACCCATTCTTATTCTCAAAGGAATAACAGAAAAAAATTTTTCAAAAAAAGATATTATAAATCTTATAGAAGAAAGAGGATTTAAAGATAACTTTTTACATATCTCTATCAATATAGAGAAAGTAGAAAATGAATACGAATTTACATTTATAGGAAATGATTCCGAAAAAAGTAGGATTGAGATTGAGAAGATATTATCAGAAGATATAGATGAAGAAAATCTAAGATCTAAGGTATTAACAGTTATTAATGCTATAAATAGCTTTGAGAATATGCAGGAACTTGAAAATTATATAAACGAGAATCCTGAATTATTTACAGTTTAGGAGAAGTTATGAAAATAATAGATAAGCTAAAAGAAACAAAGGTAAGTATATCTTTTGAGTTTTTTCCTCCAAAAACAGAAGAAGCTAAAAATCAATTATTTAATACAATAAAAGAACTACAGCCTCTAAATCCTACTTTCGTATCTGTAACATACGGAGCTGGAGGATCAACAAGAGAAAAGACAAGGGAGATAGTAAAGAAAATACACGAAGAGACCTCATTAACTGTTATGGCACATCTTACCTGTATAGCACATACCCAACAGGAGATATTAGAGATACTTTCTGATTATAAAGATATAGGAATACAGAATATATTAGCCTTACGGGGAGATTTACCATTAGACCAAAAAGATACGATACTTAAAGGTTGTAAACATGCAGATGGACTTGTAAGGTTAATTAGAGATTCTTTTAAAGATTACTTTTGCATAGCTGTAGCCTCATATCCAGAAAAACATCCGGAAAGCCCTAACATAGAGAGAGATATTCTAAATTTCAAAAGGAAAGTTGAAGCAGGTGCAGATTTTTCAATCACACAGATGTTTTTTGATAACAAATTCTTCTATCAATTTTTAGAGAGATGTGAGAAAGCAGGTATAAACATACCTATAATTGCAGGAATTATGCCCATTACAAACTTTAATCAGATATCAAAGTTTGCTTCTATGTGTGGGGCAACCATTCCAGAAGAGATAGTTAAGAAGTTTGAGAAGTTTATAGACAGCCCGGAAGATATGAAAAAACTCGGTATAGAGATAGCTACTATACAGTGTGTAGATTTAATAAACAACGATGTTAAGGGACTACACTTTTACACACTAAACAAATCAGATGCAACATTGAAGATATATGAAAACATAAAACATCTAATACAGGAATAAGCCATGGTTAAGGAAGGGATAACTAAAGTTTATACAGAGTACATAACATTTAACACAAAAAACAGAAGGGAACTTATAAGAATAACTGATAAAATAAAAGAAGCTGTTAAAAAATCATCCGTTAAAGAAGGATTATGTTTAGTTTCAGCAATGCATCTCACCGCTTCCGTTTTTATTCAAGATGATGAAGAGGGACTTCACCAAGATATATGGGAATGGCTGGAAAAGTTAGCCCCATTTAGAGAAAATTATAAACATCACCTTACTGGAGAAGATAATGCAGATGCACATCTAAAAAATTTAATCACTCACCTTCAGGTAGTTCTTCCTATAACGGAAGGTAAGTTAGACTTAGGACCTTGGCAGGAAATTTTCTATGCGGAATACGATGGACAAAGACCCAAGAGGGTTATAATAAAGATTATAGGAATTTAGGGTGGTATTATGGAAAACAAAAAAACATTAACAGAAGAAGAGTTAAAGACAGAGTTAAAAGATTTAAATAATTGGAAAAAAGAATTTAAGTGTATAACTGCAAGGTATTACATAGAGGACTGGCAAAAGATCACACAATTTCTAAAACATGTTGCCAAATGTATAGAAGAAACCAATCACCATCCGGACATAATATTCCACACAGCTACAAAGACAGTGACCATATCTACAACCACCCACAGTGAAAATGGTATAACGAAAGCCGATATAGACCTTGCAAAAAAAATAGAACAGTTTTTCCAAGAAAATAGTGAATGAATTTATCAGAATTTTTAAAAAAGGCAGAAGATAAAGGTTTTGTAAAGGTAATAAAGGAACCTCTTGATGTAAACCTTGAGATTCCACATATTGCGTATATAGAGGTTAAAAAAGATAACTCAAAGATATTACTCTTTAAAAATCCCATAGACAGAAAAGAGAACATAAAATATGACATACCCGTAGTTATGAACTGTTTTGCGAATTTTGAAATAACGGAGTTTATATTCGGTAAACATCCAGACAGAATAGCAAAAGATATTGAAGAAATTCTTCACATTAAACCTCCATCTTCTCTATACGAGAAATTATCAACCTTATCAAAGCTTTTCAAAGTTAAGAATGCCTTCCCTAAAAGGTCAAAAAAAAGAGGGGAATGTCAAGAGATTATATACAAAGAGGATAAAGTTAACCTTGATGTAATTCCTATATTGAAAACATGGGAAAAAGATGGGGGCAAATTCATAACAGCAGGACAGATATACACAATCTCTATAGACGGACAGTTTCAGAATTTAGGACTATACAGATTACAGAAACTCTCAAAGGATAAACTCATAATCCACTGGCAGATACATAAAGATGGATCTCATTTTTTTAATGAGTATAAAAAAGCAGGTAAAAAGATGCCAATATCAATAGGAATAGGCGGAGATCCATTATACTTTTGGTGTGGTCAAGCACCATTACCTCCTAAGATATTTGAATTACTACTATACGGCTTCATACGGGAAGAAAACCCTATTCTTGTAAAAAGTATAACCAACGATATATACATACCTCATGATTTAGACATAGTGATAGAAGGAGAGATAGATCCTAACGAGTTTCATCCAGAAGGACCTTTTGGGGACCATACCGGATATTACACACCGGTAGAAAATTTTCCTGTTATGACCGTTAAAGCTATAACAATTAGAAAAAATCCTATATATATGGCAACTGTGGTTGGAAAACCACCTTTAGAAGATAAATATATGGGATGGGCTACAGAGAGGATATTTCTACCTCTTTTAAGGACAACTGCTCCTGATTTAATAGACTATCATATGCCAGAAAATGGATGTTTCCATAACTTACTAATAGCCAAGATATCCCCAAGATACAAGGGACATTCTAAACAGATTATGCATGCTCTCTGGGGAGTAGGACAGATGAGCTTTTTAAAACATGCCATCTTTGTAAATAAAGATGCACCACCACTTACAGATTACTACAGAATAGCTCAACATATACTAAACAGATTAACCGAAAAATCTTTTCTAATCACAGAAGGAATAGTAGATCAACTTGACCATGCAAGTTATGAAGAGTTAGTTGGAGGGAAATTAGGAGTAGATGCAACAGGTGGTGAAGTAGAAAAAACGGTTGAAGTTTTAGATGATGAAACAGTTTTTGATATGATTAAAGAGTTAGACCCGGATATAACAGGACTAAAACAGTATATGATAGAAACTGCAAATCCTATAACCGTTATATCTGTCAATAAAACAAAACCGGTTAGAATTATTTTTGAAAAACTAAAAAAATTCAGTAGATATTTAAGAATAGTAATTTTTGTAGATGAAAAAGATAACGATCTTAACAATCCCTATATGCTTATCTGGAGAGTCACAAACAATATAGACTCACTACATGATGTATGGATAGAAGAGATATGGGGAGTAGATGCAACTGGAAAATCTGAAATAGATGGGTACAAAAGAGAGTGGCCGGAAGATGTTTTCTGTAATAAAGAAGTTATACACTCTCTAATGGATAGAAAAGTTATAGATGTTGATGATGAATTTTTAAAAAAATTTCAAATTATCAGGATATAAGGTCTCTTAAACTTCTTTTCATAGCCAATTTTCTCAATTTTTTTAGTAATCTTGACTCTATCTGTCTTACCCTTTCTCTGGATATCCCAACTATCTGTCCCACTTCACTTAAAGTTTTTGGCTCCTCTCCAAATAGACCGTACCTATGTATGAATATTTTCTTCTCTCTCTCAGAGAGGGTTTCTAACATCTCCTTTATTAATCTTTCAAGGTCTTCCTTAACTATATCTTCTTCTACATCTTCTGTTCCCCTCAAAGACAGAATATCTTCAAAGTATAAATCCTCCCCATTTGAGTTTATCGGTTCATCGATAGATACAAATAACTTTTTATTTAAAATGTAATTTTTTACTGTTTCAAAATCTATCTCAAATCCCTCTTTTTTAAGGTATTCAAAGATATCTTCAACTGTAGGTTCTCTATAATTTTCCTCTTTAAATTTGTTATAGATTGTATCTATTTTTGTAGCTAAACTTTGCATTTTATCCGGTTTTCTTATAACATCTCCTTGATTATTTATAAGCTGATGTATAGACTGTTTTATCCACCAAACTGCATATGATATAAACTTCACACCTCTTGAAGGGTCATATCTCTTAGCTGCCTCTATCAGTCCAAGATTTCCGGCTGAGATTATATCTTGAAATGGGATGTTATATCCTGCATATCTTTTAGCTATATTTATAACGAACCTTAAATTTGATTTAATAAGTTTAGATAGGGCATCTCTGTCTCCTTCTTTCACTTTCTTAAGAACTTCCTCCTCCTCCTCAACAGTCAGTAAAGGAATCTTGTATATAGATTTTATATAGTAATCTACACCTTCTTCATATCTAAATCTTTTCATAAATCACCCCTTATAAATATTCTCTCTCACCCCTATACAAGTTGTCAAACATTAACTTTTTTCTGTTATTAAACTTATCGTAATTTTATGGCCATTTCTTAATATCTCAAACTCTATAAACTGTCCAGACTTTATCTCAAGAAGTATCCTATTAAATCTTTTTGTATCTTTAATTAACTCTGAGTTAACTTTTAGTATTATATCTCCAGATTTTATTCCTGCCTTCATAGCAGGACTATTTTTTTGAACCTTTATAACTATGACACCGTTTTCTATATGTAGTTTCTCCATAATGTCTTCTGATAGATCATCTACCGTAATACCTATAAAACCTCTATCTACTTTACCATACTTTACAAGTTGATTTGTCACGTACTTCAAAATATCAACAGGAATAGCAAAACCTAAACCTTGTCCTGTCTGTACAGTAGCAATATTCATTCCGATAACTCTACCATTCATATCAAGTAGTGGACCTCCGGAATCTCCGGGATTTATTGGTGCATCTGTTTGAATGTATCCTTCAAATTGTGATATACCTACATCTCTGTCCAAAGCTGAAACAATACCAAAGGTATAGGATATTCCAAGATTATAGGGACTACCTGCTGCAAGGACAAAGTTCCCAACCCTTATAGATTCCCTATCTGCCATTTTTAAAGGATATACATCTCTAAGATGATTATTCAGAGGTATCCTTAATACTGCAATATCTATCTTATCATCTTTCCCAACAAGCTCAGCTTTATACCATCGTCCATTATAGAACTTGACTTTTATATTTTTTGATTTCTCTATAACATGGGAGTTTGTTACCACATATATATATTTAAAATCTTTCTTGAAAACAAATCCAGAACCTACAGACTCATCGTCAAACTGATTTCCCGGTAAAAGCTTTACATTTTCAGACCCCTTCGTGTAAACTGTGACTATAGATTTACTTGTCTGATTAACTATATAGTTAATTCTATACTGTAGATACTCAACAGTATCTTTTTCTCTCTTTTTTTCACAGGAAGATATCAGGAGCAGAATTACAGTAGCAAAGTAGATATATTTTATGTTTAAAAAAATTGAATGTCGGCTATCCATTTAACCTCTTCAAAAAGAGTTTTGATAAAATATTATACAATAACTAATTATGGAGAAAACATGTCAATTCTATTTAAATTTGAGACTTTAAAGGCTGATTTTTTAAAATCATTAAATCATGACCAAAGAACACTACTTGAAGAGTTGGCAAACTACTCATCATGTATATATGATTTTCTATTTAGACATCCGGAGGAACTCTTCTATATATATGAAAATCTAAATAAACCTCTATATGGAAGGTCTAAATTAATTGAAGAAGCCCTAAAATTAGTTGATACCCCATCGGAAGACAACTTTATAAGAGATTTAACATATTTTAAGATGAAACATTTTGCAAGGATAGTTGCAAAGGATATAAGGAATAAAAATAGCCTCTTGGACTTAACAGAGGAATACTCATATCTTGCAGATGCGTGCTTTGAGTCAGCTTACCAAAGAAGCTATAACAAATATACTGCTAAATTTGGAACTCCCATAGACGAAGCTACCTCAGAACCAGTAGGCGGATCCGTTATAGCTTTAGGCAAGCATGGAGGAACAGACCTTAACTACTACTCCGATGTAGATGTTATGTATATATACCTCTCTGAAGGAAACACAACAGGAGGAATTACAAACAGGGAGTTCTTTACTAAAGTATTCACAGATGTAAATCTTTACTTAACCAAGAGAAACTCTGAAGGAGTATGTTGGAATGTTGACCTTGATCTAAGACCTGAAGGAAAGAGAGGGCTTCTTGCTTACAGTTTACCTTTTATAGAAAACTACTACTGGTCTGTAGGTAGAACTTGGGAAAGACATATGTTAATAAAGGCAAGACACGCTGCAGGAGATGAAAAAGTATCCAAGGAGTTTTTGAATATCATAACACCTTTTGTTTATAGGAAAAGTATATCAAAGGAGATAATAGATGAGATTCTTTCCATGAAAAAACTTATAGAAGAACATTCAAAAAAACATCCGTTTACAGAGGTTGATATAAAGAAAAGTGAAGGAGGTATAAGAGAGATAGAGTTTACAGTCCAGATATTTCAGTTACTACACGGAGGGACAGACCAATCTCTGAGAGAAAGGAGAACTATAAAAGCTCTAAGAAAATTAGTAGAAAAAGGTATAATACCACAGGAAGATGGCAAAGTATTGGAAGAAGCTTACATCTTTTATAGAAAATTAGAACATATAATCCAACTAAAAAACTGTATCCAAACTCAGCTTTTTTACTATAAGAATGTAGAAGAGTATGCTCAAAAGATGGGATTTTCCTCTACAGAAGAGTTTCTCCAAATTTTTGAAAACTATCGTAAGAAAGTAAAACAGATATTTGAAAGTATAGGTGGAGAAAAACCAGCAGAAGAGTATACACCTTTACAACTTTTCGTTATAACCCATAATAATGAAGAACAGGCTATAGAATATCTCTCACAGATAGGATTTAAAGACCCAAAACAGGCTCTAATATTAATAGATGAGATTTATAAATCAGAGGAATATATATTACTTTCCGAAAATGATAAAAAATCTCTCATAAACTTTCTAAAAGTGTTAGAAGAAGAATTTAAAAAGATAACTGATAAACATAGTTTTCTGGTAAATATACATAAATTCTTTGTTTTCGGAAATATATACAGACTCATAACAACAGCAATGGCTCAAAATGTAAAACTTATTGAATTTATACTGAATGTTGCAAAAAGCTCAGACTATATAACAGATATAATGTCAAAAGATAATGAAATAATAGACATAGCATTTTCCTCACCTAAATTATATGAGAATAGAGAAGATTTTTACAGAGAGATAAAGAATATAAAAGTTGATAATCAGGTTGACAAACTCAAGAAATTAAAAAAGATAGTGGAAGTTTTAGCAACTCTTAACTATTTATCAAGTTTTAAAATATACAGTTCTATCAGTAGAGTTAAAAGGTTAAATAACATCCTATCAAATTTTGCAGATTTTACATTAGAGAATCTCTATAACTTAAATGAAGGAAAAGATTTTGTAATATACGGACTTGGAAAACTTGGTAGTAGAGAAATGAATGTAGGGTCAGACCTTGATCTTATTTTTGTCTTCAAAGATGAAGATACTAAATATAGATACATAAAAGTTCCTCAAAAGATAGTTTCAGACTTAACAACATTAACAAAAGAAGGACAGCTTTATCAGATAGATTTAAGACTTAGACCTTACGGCAGATCTGGAGAGTTATCACCTTCCTTGGAGTTTTATAGAAATTACTTTGAGAAAGAAGCAAGAGTTTGGGAGATACTTGCTTGGACAAAGGCAAGGTATATTACAGGTAGCAAAGAAGTTATGGAGAAATTTGAGGAGATAATAGCAGAATTTATTTTCTCAAAAGAGATTAACAAAAGTTTCATAGATGAGATGTTTGATATGAGGTTTAAGTTAGAAAGTTTGGCAGGTGAATCTCAAAATATTTTAGATATCAAATTAGGTAAAGGGGGAATAACGGATATAGAATTTATGGTCCAAACATTTTATCTAAAAAATAAAATAAGAAAAACAAATATCTTAGAAGGTATTCTTGACTTTAAACCGGAGCTTATAGATGACTACCTATTTTTGAGAGAGGTAGAGACAAGACTTCGGATGGTAAAGGGAAGCTCAAGTTCAAAACTAAATTTAGATAACGAAATAACCAGAAGAGTTGCGTCTACATTTGATATGGACACAAACACCTTCTGGCAAAAGATAAAATCTATTAAAGACCGTATAAGAAGAGAGTTTTTAAAATCCTTAACTAAGTTCTAACATCCTTTCAAGAGGTATTCTTGCCTTTTCTATTACTTCCTCAGGTAAGATTACCTCGTTAATCTCTTCTTCTAAAACCTGAGCTACCTTATCCAAGGTGTTTTTCTTCATATCACAGCAATGAACTGCTCCACAGTAATCTGCAGCTTGAGGAAAAACATACTTCTTATTTGGATTTTTCTTTTTCAACGTATGCTCGATACCTACTTCTGTCCCTATGATAACAACATCACTATCACACGTAGTTGCAAACTCTATTATCTGTGTAGTTGAACCTACAAAGTCAGCAATTTCAACAGTATCAGTATTACACTCCGGATGAACAGCTATTTTTGCATCTGGATACTTTCTTTTTAACTCTAAAAGTGCCTCTTTTGATAAATTAAAGTGAGGAGGACAAAAACCTTTCCACAGTATAAATTCCTTCTCCGGAACTTGTTTAGCTATATATCCTCCTAAAAATTGATCTGGAACAAAAATAATCCTCTTAGCATCAAGAGATTTAACAACCTTTACAGCATTTCTCGATGTTACAATTATATCTGAGACAGTTTTAACATCTGCATTTGTGTTGATATATGACACAACAACAGCATCTGGATACTGCTGTTTTAACTTTGAAACTCTCTCTACTGTAGCCATATCTGCCATCGGACAGCCACTTTCCGGATTTGGATGTAATACTTTCTTATCTGGATTTAATATTTTTGCTGTTTCAGCCATAAATCTCACACCACAGAAGACTATCATATCTGCATCTGTATTTTGAGCTTTCTTCGCAAGCTCCAAAGAATCTCCTATATAATCAGCAATATCCTGTATCTCACCTCGTTGATAGTAATGAGCCAGTATAACTGCATTTTTCTCCTTCCTTAATCTGTTAATCTTATCTACTAAACTCTCTGAAACTACTACCATCAACATCTCCTCTTTTTATTTTACCTTGTAACCTCTTTCTTCCAATGTTTTTATAACAACATCAACGGAAATGTCTAAAACTTCTGCTATTTCTCCTGGAGTAAAAGATTTTTTTGTATATAATTTTATTATGTTTTTCTTATAAGCTTCCTCTACTCCCTCTTTCAACCCTTCCTCTTTACCTTTCCTAAAAAATGGGTCTTTTTCTATCATCTCTCTTGTTATTGTTAACGGCATTTTGTTTTCCTCCTTCAATGTTAAGGCTACCTCTTTTAATTTAGGTCTAAAATCTAATACAGTCAATATTTTAAAAACAAACACCGGCTGGGCAGTTTCCTTTTATATGTTCGTAAAATTCATCTCTAAATTTCCTTAAAGCATCCATTATTGCATTTGAAGCAGAGTATCCAAGCCCACATATAGACCCTACAGGAATATTTCTTCCAAGATGTTCAAGGAGTTTTATATCCTCTTCTGTAGCTGTTCCCTGTTGGAATTTTCTCAGGATATTAAGTTGTTCATAAGTTCCTACTCTACAAGGAGTACATTTTCCACAACTCTCATGTTCAAAAAACTCAGCTATAACTATAAGACTATCTATAATACAATCATCTTCCGCTAAAACTATGGTTGTACCAGTTCCTCCAAAACCTTTTGGTGAATAGTCCATTGGTGTATCCAAATCTCTCTCCGAATATACCCCAAGGGCTCCTGCAAAGACAACTTTAAATTTTTTACCATCTCTCATACCACCTGCCATGTCAATAAGATCCCTTAGAGTTATATCCATTGTAGACTCATAAACTCCAGGTTTATTTACTTTTCCACTTATCGGAAAGAGTTTAGGACCGTAATATCCAGAAGGACCTATATTCATGTAATAGCTTTCATATGTAACTATGATAGGAATGTTTGAAAGGGTTTCCACATTGTTAACAACTGTAGGTTTCCCAAATAACCCATAGTTTGCTGGATAAGGTGGCCTTAATCTTGGATGACCTCTCTTACCTTCTAAACTTTCAATTAAGGCTGTCTCTTCACCACATATATATGCTCCAGCTCCCCTATACACAAGTATATCAAAAGAGAATTCTGTCCCTAGTATATTTTTACCTAAAAATCCCCTCTTTCTTGCATCTTCTATTGCATCTTCCAAAATTTTTGCACCTGCCGGATACTCACCTCTTATATAAATAAATCCAAGTTCTGCTCCAAGTGCATAACCTGCAATAGCCATTCCTTCTATAAGTAGATGTGGATCCCTCTCTATAATTATTCTGTCCTTAAAAGTTCCCGGCTCACTTTCATCAGCATTACAGATAAGATATCTCGGCGGTGGATTTGAAAGGGCAAATCTCCATTTCCTTCCCGTAGGAAATCCTGCTCCACCTCTACCTCTGAGTGTGCTTTCCTCAACTAAAACAACTATATCTTCCGGCGTAAATTTGGTTAAAGCCTTTTTTAAAGCCGAGTATCCACCTGTAGTTACATATTCTTCTATATCTACAGTTCTATTTTCCTTTGCTCTCCTTAAGAGCAGATTTATAGAACTATCTGCATTTAAATCAGGTATATTTGGATAGTATCTCATTGAGCTTTTCCTCTGTAATATTTAATCCATTATAAAGATCATCATCTATCATAAAAGCCGGAGCTATACTACAAGAGCCTATACACTCAACAGTCTCAATGTAGAATCTTCCATTTTTACTATACTCATTGGCTTTTTCTCCGGTAAGTTTTTCAAACATTTTCAGCAGATTTTTACAACCCATAATATGACACGGTAGATTCTTACATACTCTTATATGATGTCTTGCTCCCCTTTTAACCCTAAACATATCATAGAAAGAGACTATACCTTCTATAACATTAAGAGGAACTTGAAGGTACTCTGACAACTCCTTCATATGGTAGTCTTCTATATCTCTATACTTACTGTATATAAGATGTAAAGACTGTATAACTGCCTGATCCCTTACCGGAAACTTTTCAACATATTTATCTATCTGCTGTCTAATCTCCTCTGTTAAGTATATAAATTCCATAACCTCTCCACTGGAAAGTTATATCTATTATTTTATAACACTGTTTGAATTTTGTATATCAAAAAACTCAAAAACTTTCTGATATAATATCAAAAATTTTTAAAGAGAGGTGTATGAAGTTGAAGATCGTCGATTTAAGAGGAAGATATTACAAAGAAAATGAAGAGTTAAATAGATTAATAAAAAGGTCAGAGTTAGATACCCAAGCTTACGAGAAAACTGTAAGAGAGATTATACAGGCAGTAAAAGAAGAAGGAGATGATGCTCTTATAAGATACACAAATATGTTTGATAAAACTCAGATATCCCCTGAAGATATAGTTATACCTTACAGTGAATTAGAAAAAGCATATGATGAACTTGATGATGATACAAGATGGGCTTATGAGGTAGCCGTAGAGAGAATAACAGAATTCCATTCATTACAGATGGAAAAATCTTTCTTTAAAGAAGAAGAAGGTATGATTTTAGGACAGAAAGTTATACCTCTTGAGAGAGTTGGATTGTATGTCCCCGGTGGAAAGGCAGCTTATCCTTCAAGTGTAATTATGAATGCTGTCCCTGCGAAAGTAGCCGGAGTGAAAGAGATAGTTATGTGCTCTCCAAATCCAAATAAATACACACTTGCAGCAGCATTTATATGTGGTATAGAAACAGTTTACAGAATTGGTGGAGCCCAGGCTGTTGCAGCAATGGCTTACGGAACTCAAACAGTTAAGAAAGTAGATAAGATAGTTGGACCTGGAAATATATATGTGGCCCTTGCCAAGAAAAATCTATTTGGTGTTGTAGATATAGATATGATAGCTGGACCTTCAGAGATACTGGTTATAGCAGACGAAACAGCTAATCCTAAATGGATCGCAGCAGATCTACTTTCTCAAGCTGAACATGATGAACTTGCAGCCTCAATACTGATAACAACATCAAATAAATTGGCAGAAGATGTTAAAAATGTTCTCTACAATGAGCTGTTAAAGGATTTTTCAAGAAAAGATATAGCAGAAAAATCTCTGGAAAATTACGGACATATATTTATAGTTGATGATTTAAACACAGCCTGTGAAGTTGCTAACTATATAGCTCCGGAACATCTTGAGATAATCACAAAAAATCCTTTTGACCTATTAGAAAAGATAAAACATGCCGGAGCAATATTCTTGGGAGAATACTCAACAGAGCCTCTGGGTGATTACATACTTGGACCTAATCACGTTCTCCCAACATCAGGGTCAGCAAGATTTTCCTCACCCTTAGGAGTTTATGATTTTGTAAAGAGAAGTTCTGTCATATATGTATCAAAAACTGGATTTGATAGAGTAGCAAAACACGCAATAAACATGGCAAAATCTGAAGGCTTAGATGCCCACAGATTAAGTGTAGAAGTTAGAATGGAAGATTAATATTTTCTCACGGTTGGATCTATCTCATCTGACCAAGCAAGTATTCCGCCTTCTACGTTTTTGACTTTCGTAAAGCCGTTTTGAAGTAGCCATAAAGTTGCCTGTAGGCTCCTATTTCCACTCCTACAGATGATATATATATCTTTATCTTTTGGAAGAGAGTTCAAAACTCTTGGAAGACTCATAAGAGGAACAAGCATAGCATCTTTCTCTTTTATTCTTGAGAACTGATACTCCTGAGGCTCTCTAACATCAAGTAGGATAAAATCCTCACCTTTATCTATCTTCTCTTTTAGCTCTTTAACCGATATATGAATTTTTTTATAAGTTTCTCTGTCTAAAAACATCTTTTCCTCCAGTGAATTTTTAAAATATTCTAATATACGAATAACAACTTTAACATGACAAAAATTACCCTAAAACTCCGGAATCTGCTGAGTTAGACAGTGGAAAGTCCCAAGCCCAACAACTATATCTGTAGCATCTATACCTACCACTTTTCTATCTTTAAACACATTCTGCAGAATATCCAATGCAACTTTATCTTTATCACACCTAAAAGTAGGAACTATTACAGCATAGTTTGATATATAGAAGTTTGCATAACTTGCCGGAAGTCTATCACCTTTATAGTAAACAGGATCTGGCATAGGTAGTTTTATTATGTTTAATCCGGTTTTCTCAAGGATTCTGTAATTTTCCTTTAGAGGTTCATAATTATCATCATTTAGATTATCTTCTATAACTGTTACAACAGTATCTCTACTGACAAATCTGGTTATATCATCAACATGTCCATCGGTATCATCTCCAACTATACCATCTTTAAGCCATATTATCTTTTCAGCTCCAAGATATACTTTTAAATTGTTTTCTATCTCCTCTTTTGAAAGGTTAGGATTTCTATTTGGATTTAAAAGGCAAGATTCAGTTGTTAAAAATACACCTTCCCCATTTGTGTCAATGCTTCCTCCTTCAAGAACCATATCTATCTCTATCCTTTCTAATCCAAGATATTCAGCCATAAACTTTGGAACCCTGTCATCAAGATCGTGAGGATACTTACCTCCCCAGGCATTAAACTTCCAATCTGTAGCCACTAATTTACCACTCTCCAAATCTCTTACAAAAATAGCTCCGTGATCTCTACACCAAGCATCATTAGTAGGAACTCTATGTATAACTACATTTTTATCTATACCCTTCTTTTTGAGTCTCTCTCTTAAATCTCTCTCATCTTCTTCATCGTTAACATTTATATGAGCTTTTTCACCGATGGATACCCATTTAATCATCTCAACATAGTTATCTCTTACGCTATCTAATTTTTCAAAGAAAGTATCCGGATTATGTGGATAAGATAACCAAGTTCCATAATGCTTTTCCCATTCAGCAGGCATAAGTAACCTTTTCATCATACTCCTTCCTGTTTAATTTAAAGTAAAATATTCTATCAAAAAGTTTTAAAGGAGTAAGATGATAACGATATTTGATGTTGATGGTGTATTAATAGATGTTACAAAGTCATACCATTATGCTATAAAAGATACAGTTGAGTTTTTCTCTAACAGAAAAGCAAATTTAGAAGAACTTTTAGATATAAAATTATCCTTTGGGATAAACAACGACTGGGATGCTTCCGTAGCTGGAATTATATATATCAAATCTGGAAAAAACATCAAAGAGTTTAAAGAGATATTCTCTCCCTACTCAAGAAGTGTTGAGGATTTTTATAAATTGGCAAAACAGTTAAACATTAAGCTTCCAGCTTATAAAAAGTTGGTAGAGTATTTTGAAGAAAGATACAGAGAACACAGAAACAAGGAACAGCTAATTATCCCTCACGATGTACTCTCAAAGATAAGAGAAAAGTCTTCTGTTATGGGAGTAATTACAGGAAGACCTTTTTCAGATTTAGATTACACTTTCAAACTTTTTGATATTTACAAATACTTTGATACTATAATAACAGAAGATGATATCCCTTCTCCAAATCTTAGAAAACCTTCTTCTTATCCATTAAAGCTGTTTTTCTCAAAACATTACTATAAAAACCCTTCATACTATATAGGTGATACGATAGCTGATTACTTAATGGTTTACAACTTTATCAAAGAGGAAAACAAACAAGTAGAGTTTATTTTAATGGCGAATAAACACAATAAAGATATTCCAGCAAAAATAAAGATAACAGACCCATACCAACTTTTAGAGGTGTTAAGATGATAATAGCCATAGATGGACCAGCAGGTAGTGGGAAAAGTACAATAGCAAAATTAGTTGCAGAGAGATTAAACTTTACATACATAGATACCGGAGCTATGTATAGAGCCTTTGCTTTAAAGGTTAAAAGACTAGGTATAGACCCAGAAGACCAAATACAGGTAGTTTCCCTTATTGAAAACACCGATATAAAGATAGAAGGAGATAAAGTTTTTTTAGATGGAGAAGATGTTTCTCAATTCATAAGAACAGAGGAGATAGGAAATATAGCTTCAAAAATAGCAAGATACCCACAAGTTAGAAAATTTATGGTTAAGATGCAGAGACAGATAGGTATAAAGGCAAAGAATGCTGTAATAGAAGGTAGAGATGCAGGAACTGTTATATTTCCGGACGCAGATTTAAAGATATTTATGACAGCATCTCCACAGGTAAGAGCAGAGAGGAGAGTCCAGCAATTAAAAGAAAAAGGCTTTTTAGTAGATTATAATCATATATTACAGAAGATTATCGAAAGAGATAAGATGGATTACGAAAGGAAGGAATCCCCTTTAAGACCGACAGAAGATTATATAGTTATAGACACAACAGGAAAGAGTATAGAAGAGGTTTTGGACTATATAATAAACAATCTTATTTACAAAAAGTAGTTTAAATTTTCCGGAAGATTTGTACTATATGGAGAATATTATTGTTTCAATAATATCAATTATCTTCTCAAGTTGTTGCTGTGGAATCTTATCTTTAAAGGAAGCTTTTCTTGCCTTATAGTCTATACTTTTTAGCTGGTCTATTAAAACACAACCTCTTATTTTCCCTACTTTAACTTCTACTTGCGTTGGATAACCCTTACATTTTGAAGTTATAGGAATTGCATAACACATGCCTGTTTTTTTGTTAAAAATATAGTGACTTACAACAACAGCATATCTGTTTCCTTTTTGTTCATGTCCTACTGAAGGATCAAAATTAAGATGAATTATATCCCCTTTTTCAGGTATATAACTTACCATACTTCTTTTCCTGTTTTACCCCACTCATATTCTCTATTTTCTATATAATTTTCTTTGAAAAGCTCATTGATATCTATTTTTGGTCTCCTACTTCTTTTTAATGGGATGATAACAATCTTGTCATCTTCCACTTTTATATCTACTTTATCTCCAACATCCAACCCTAATTGCTTTAAATGTTTTTTTGGTATTCTTATTCCTTGAGAATTTCCCCATTTATTTATCACATACATTTTAAATCTTACCTCTTCTTTAAATTGTATATACTAAATATATACTTTCAAGAAATTTTATTCAATGGTTTCATAAGTTCAAAATGGTTTTATAACAACCAAAATAACTATCAAAATAAGTAAAATTGTTGGAATTTCGTTATATATTCTGAAAAATTTTCCGGATTTATTACATATATCTTTCTCAAATCTTCTTCTTACATATTCATTGTGAAAGTAAAAAACAGAAAGTAAGAGAACTAAAAATATCTTTGCATGTAACCAACCTCCGGATTTTAAAAGATCCGGATTTATAAATATCATAGACAGTCCTGTTATCACAGTTATAACAAAAGCCGGAATACCTATAAAATAAAACAATTTTTTCTCCATAACTTTGACAACCTTTACAAATCCTTCATTATCACTATTTTCCGCATGATAAACAAACAGCCTTGGAAGATAAAATAAAACAGCCATCCAAGAGACCACAAAAACTATATGAAAAACTTTTACCCACAGATAACCCATTTTTAACCCCACAAAAAAATTTTCTAATATTTTATTACATAATTCCGATAATAAAAATATGAAAGTTTTAATTATAGAAGATGATTTTTATCTTTCACAAGCTTTAAAAGATTATCTCTCTTCTAACGGTATAGAAGCAGAGATCTTAGAAGACGAAAGAGAGGTGGAATATACTATTTCTGTAAGTGAGTATGACGTTATAATCCTTGACCTAATGTTAAAATACTCAAAAGGAGAAGATATACTTAGAAATTTAAGAGAGAGAGATATAAACACACCTATTCTTATCATAACTGCAAAAACAAAAATTGAAGATAAAGAAAACTGCTATAACCTTGGTGCTGATGACTATCTAACAAAACCATTTGAGCCAAAAGAACTTTTACTTAAAGTTAAAGCTCTTGCTAATAGATTACATCTTCCAAATATTCAGAAGATAGGAGATGTAGAGATAGATTTACAGAACAAAATAGTAAAGAAAAACGGGGAAGTTGTAAAACTTTCCAAGACAGCTTGGAATTTACTTTACTATCTCTTAAAAAGAAGGGGAGAAGTTGTCCATACAGAGAGCATACTTAACTATGTTTGGGGCGGAAAAGCAGTGGGAGATGAAGTTGTCAGGTCTTACATAAAAGAGTTAAGGAAAATTTTACCGGAAGATACAATTGAGACATTCAAAGGGAGGGGATACAGATTAAAATAAAGTCTGAACACAAAATTCTGATATATTTAGGACTTATACTTTTAGTATCTCTATCTTTTATAAATTTTGTGAATTTATTTTTTATAAATCAACTGTGGGAAAGTTATAAAAGCCAAATTCAAACAGATACAAACAGAATATATATCCAATCTTTTGATAAAGATCTGTTTGAAGAGAAATATAATCAGCTTGCCAAACTTATCATTATGTGGGAAGGTATCCTAATTATATCTACAATGTTACTCTTTTATCTCGTTATAGAAAAATATATCCGAAAGGAGAGAGAGTATAAAGAATTTCTGGAGTTGATGATATTAACAGTATCTCATAAATTTGGTAATTTCCTGGCAACATTAAAGATAAACCTGGACATAATAAAGTCATCCTGCAATCTAAAAGCTATAGAAAATTCGGAAAATTATACAAATGAGTTAAGTAAAGATTTACAGCTACTTATAAAACTACTTAAAAGTAGTAGTAGCGAAGAGCCAGAAGATATAGATATAAAAGAGTTAATTTTAGATACAATGAAAAACTTTGGGACAGGAAACAGGAAAGTTATAGTAGAAATAACAGATTTTAGAGTAACTGCAAGAAAAGATATTATCGAAAATATACTCTTTATACTCATAGATAACTGTTTTAAATACTCAAAAAGTTTTATACATATAAGGACGTTCAAAGGTAAGGTAATAGTTCTAAGGAACGATGTGAGAAAAAGAGAAGGAGGAAGTGGTATAGGTTTAACAATTGCAGAAAAATTCTGTCAACTAAACGGCTGGACTTTAAAAAAGATCGTCAGGAAGGATTACTTCACAGTTTTCTTAAAGTTTTAATCTTTTCTAACTATCTTTGCTTTTCCAGTTGCTATCTCATCTATAGCTATAACTGTTTTTTTCAGAGCTATTCCCTCTTCTGTAACATAAGTTTCAGCACCAGTTTCATATAACTCAATTGCAAGTTTAGATGCAGCATGAACTAACTCATATCTACTTTTAACTTTTTTTAGGGCTTGCTCTATCAAAGGTCTTTGACTCAATATTGACACCTCCGGAAATTTTTAAAAGGAATATTATACCAGATATTTTCTTATCTCTTCATCTTCTATAATACGAACGTCAAATTTATCTCTTTTTAACCTGTTTGACACTATTATACATTTTATACTGTTTGTTGCCCTTTCAAGATTATCGTTTATAACGATGTAGTCATACTCTTTCCAAGCAGGTAGTTCAGAAGTAGCAGTTTTAATACGCTTTTCTATTTCCCTTTCATCATCCCCTCTAACTTTCATCCTCGCTATTAACTCTTTTAAAGAAGGGGGCAGTATAAATATAGTTATAACTTCCGGAAAGTTTGCCTTTACCTGTCTCATACCTTGGACATCTATAACCAAAACAACATCATATCCCTGAGAGAGATATTCTTCAACTTGCTTTCTCGGAGTCCCATAGTAGTTACCATGAACTACGGCATACTCAAGCAGCTCTCCATTTTCTATCATCTGTTTAAACTCTTCTTCAGTTTTAAATATATAATCTACACCATCTATCTCATTTACTCTCTTTTGTCTGGTAGTAACGGTTACAACTCTCTGCAAAAAATCTAACTCATTTAATAACATATTAGTTATTGTAGTTTTTCCCGCTCCCGCAGGAGCAGATATTACGTATAGATTACCTCTCATCTTGCAATTGATACCATAACAAGAGATTGGGTAAGTAAATTAGATATATCCCAGAAGATAGCAGGATATATTCCAAGTAGCAAAGTGAGTATAGATAAGAAAGCTATCACAGACTTTTCCATCGGAGTTAGATTAAACTTCCTATCATTAACAGGCTCGTGCATATACATATTTGCAACTATCTTTAAATAGTAACCTGCTGACACTATACTTGTGATAACAAGGACAACAGCAAGCCACCATACGTCAGCAGAGATAAGAGCTATAAAAACTCCAAACTTACCCATAAATCCTGCCGTAGGAGGAATACCGAGCATAGAGAACATAAGTATAAGCATGTAAAGAGCCATTACAGGATGTTTCTTGGCAAGACCTTTAAAATCATCTATATGATTTGTCCAGCCTTCATTTTTCTCAAAAGCTGATAGGAAAATAAAACCTCCAATAGCCATAAATACGTAAACCAGAGAATAGAATATAAGTGCCTGAAAACCAATAGCATTTCCAGAAGCAAGAGCACCAACTATATACCCTGTATGGGCTATAGATGAATATGCAAGCATTCTCTTGACATCTTTCTGTCTTAATGCAACAAAATTTCCTATTATCATAGATGCAGCAGCCAGTATAGCCCAACCATAAGCCCAGATCTCTTCACTAAAAGGAAATGCTCCTATTAAAACTCTAACTATAACGGCATAAGTTGCAAGTTTTGCAACACCACCCATAAATGCTGTTATAGGAGTAGGAGCTGATTCGTAAGCATCCGGAGTCCAGAAGTGGAAAGGAACGGCAGAAGCTTTTAGAGCAAGTCCAACAATAAGAAGTAAAAGACCTCCCAATACACCTATATCTGCTTTATCCTGAATCTCTGATGCTATTCTTAAGAAATCGAAACTGCCAGTTTTACCGTATATGAGAGCTATGGCATAGCTTATTATTGCTGTTCCAGCACCACCAATTATTAAATATTTAAAAGCACCTTCTTTTGATTTATAATCCTTCTTCCAAAGACCAACTAATATGTATATAGAGATAGACATAAGTTCAAGTCCTATGTAGAAAGTAACAAGGTTTGGAGATGAAACCATAATCATCATTCCTACAATGGCAAAGAGCATAAGGTAGTAATGTTCTCCATAGAATGTTTTCTTACTCTCTATATAGGGATTAAATACAGCAAAGATAAGTATAGAGGTTATGAGTATCATAAACTTAAACCATAGTGAGAAAGTATCAACTATATACAATCCAAAAAGTGTCACATCTCCTTGCTGAATAAAGAATATGGAGACAGTAGCTAATCCAAGACCTGAAATAGCCAAAGTAGATAGGAGTGTTTTATTTTTTGTAAAAAGTTCAACAACTAAAATCAAAAGAGCTGTTACTGTTACAACAATCTCTGGCATCAACACAAAAAAGTTAGGAGTACCAAGTCCGGATACTATCTGCTGTATTATACTCATAATTACCCTCCTACTATCTTATGGAGAACAAATTGAGATGTACTGTTTATAAGGTTTATCCACCAATTTGGGTAGATACCAATAACAAACATAAACACAACTAAAGGTAAGAAAGACCAAAGTTCAGCTTTATTGAGATCTTTAAGATGTTCATACTCTTTTATCTTTTCCTCACTTAAAAGTTCTTCCTCAAACATTGTCCTCTTGTATAACCACAATGTATATGCAGCTCCGACAATCAAACTCAGTCCAGCAAGTGTAGCAGTTAATATACTAACCTTAAACGTCCCTAATAAAGCCAAAAACTCACCGACAAATCCAGATAAACCAGGCAACCCTGCAGAAGCCATAGCAGATATCATAAATAAAGTTGCAAAAACAGGAACAAACTTAGCCATACCACCAAGGTCTTTCATCTCATAACTGTGTAATCTCTCATATATAAAACCTGCAGCAAGGAAGAGAGCTCCAGATGTAAGTCCGTGAGATATCATTGTTATAATAGCCCCATTTACACCTTCCTGATTTAGTGCAAATGTTCCAATTGTAACAAAACCCATGTGAGAAACAGATGAGTATGCTATAAGCCTCTTGATATGAGTCTGAGCTATAGCCATCATGGCTGTGTATATTATAGCTATAACACCAAGAGTAAACATCACAGGCATAAAGTATTTTGATGCCTCTGGAAACCACGGAAGGTTAAATCTTACAAATCCATAAGTCCCCATTTTAAGTAAGACAGCGGCAAGTATAACGGATCCAGCAGTTGGAGCTTGAACGTGTGCAGCTGGAAGCCATGTGTGGAATGGCCACATAGGAACCTTTACAGCAAATCCAAGAGCAAGAAGTAAGAAAAATATAAGCTCAAGGTTATGGGGAAGTTTAACATTGATAAGGTCAAAATAACTTGTAGACAGAACACCGTTAGAGTAAAAGTTGTATATATACATTCCTATAACACCAATAAGAAGAAAGAGAGAACCAAAGAATGTATATATAAAGAACTTAGTTGCAGCATAGAGTCTCTCTGCGTATCCCCAGATACCTATTATAAGAAACATAGGTATGAGCATAACTTCCCAGAAAACATAGAAAGCTACTAAGTCCCAAGCTACAAATACACCAATACAGGCTGCTTCAAGTATAAGGAAAGACACAAAATACTCTTTAATTCTCTTCTCTATGTTTGTACTCCACACAAAAGACACAAAGAAAGCAAGAGCAGTAAGCCATACCATCGTTAAAGATAGAGCATCTACACCAACCTCATACGAAATACCAAACTGAGGTATCCATTGATACTTTTCATAAAACTGTATTTTATATCCAGAAGGATCATAAACTAAAAGAAGGTAAGAAGATATTGCAAGGACTATTGCTGAAGTGATAATACTTATCGGTTTTGCCATTTTCTCATTTAAGGCAAAAACAACTGCAGCTGCTATAACAGGTATGATTATTGAAACCGAAAGTATTGGAAATCCAGCAGGTACAAACTCAGGTGTCATAATCTACCTCCTCTTACCTTATAATCAAGAATAGAGCTAAAAATATAGCTGTGCCTATCAGCATCTGAAGAACATATCCGCTAATCCTACCAAGCTGTGTCTTCCTGAAAATATCACCACTGAATATAGAAGCCTTGGCAGATCCATCAACAACTCCATCAATAATCATCTTATCACCTACAAACCATAAAAGTTTTGAAAATTTATAGTATCCATAAACAAATATAGCATAGTAAATATGATCAAAATACCATCTGTTGTAGAAAAGTTTATAGATAGGTTGGAACATCTCTCCAACTTTAACTGGATCAACCTTCCTGAGTTGGTAGATAACATAAGCTGTAAATATACCAGCCAAAGCAGTACCAAGTAAAACTATACCTAAGAAAGAAGTTAATGAATGTCCTAAGAAATGAAATGCATCAGCATCTATCTCAACATGGTGAGATCTTGCCAATCCTTCCCATACTATTGACTTTGTTTCCTCGGATAGAAACTTCATACTGTGTGGATCTAAAGAAGGTTTTAAGAAGTTTATAAAGAACTCTCTGAAGAATCCCAACACTACCGTAGCAGTTGCAAGAACTATAAGAGGAATAGTCATATTTGGTGGAGATTCATGAACATGCTCCCTTATATGAGGATCTAATCTGTCAGTGCTGAAAAATGTTAGGAAGAAAAGTCTAAATATGTAAAAGGCTGTCAAAAATGCACCTGCCCAGAGGAACATAAACACAAAAGTATTTATCTCAAAAGCTCCCTCTATAATAGGGTCTTTACTAAAGAAACCTACAAACGGAGGAATACCTGCCAATGCAAGAGAACCTATTAAAAATGTCCCCATTGTAATAGGCATAGCCCTTCCAATCTGACCCATCTTCTGAACGTCTAACAGGTGATGTAGAGCAATTAAGACACTACCAGATCCCAAGAATAGTAAAGCTTTAAATACAGCGTGGGATGTTAAGTGGAACATACCTTCACTAAACAGTCCTAAACCTTCTGCTGCAAACATATAACCAAGCTGAGAAAGTGTAGAGTATGCGATAATTCTCTTTATATCATTCTGAACAAGTCCCATAGTAGCAGCTATAAATGCAGACATTGTTC
This sequence comes from Hydrogenothermaceae bacterium, assembly GCA_026418455.1. Taxonomy (GTDB): domain Bacteria; phylum Aquificota; class Aquificia; order Aquificales; family Hydrogenothermaceae; genus JAOABC01. Next base: position 22,133 of record JAOABH010000008.1, on the reverse strand, counting down.
CCACAAAGAGAACAGTATCAAGGGCAACTTCGGAAGCAGCAAACACAGGCATAACCCTTGCAACCATATATACACCTGCTGCAACCATCGTAGCTGCGTGTATCAGAGCAGAAACCGGAGTAGGACCTTCCATAGCATTAGGAAGCCATATATGTAGCGGTATCTGAGCAGACTTACCAACAGCTCCACCAAATAGTAACAGAGCTATAGCGGTAATAATACCAACGGATACTTCTGGAATTTTATTAAATATCTCTAAGTAATCTAACGTTCCAAAAGTTACAAAAGCAAGTAGTATTCCAAGTAAGAAAAGCCAATCCCCAACCCTATTCACTACAAAAGCTTCCATAGCTGCATTTGCAGCAGATTTTTTATAGTGCCAAAATCCGATTAACAGATAGGAAGCAAGTCCAACACCTTCCCATCCGAAGAAAAGCTGAACCAAATTATCAGATAAAGTAAGCATAAGCATCATAAATACGAAGAGAGAAAGGTATGCAAAGAACCTTGGATAAGATTCATCACCCTTCATATACCCGGTTGCAAATATGAAAATAAAGGTAGATACACATGTTACAACACAGGTCATCAATGCAGAGAGAGGATCCCATAAGATACTAACTGCAATGTTGTAATCCCCTACGGTCATCCAATTAAAAAGCTTCAAATTATAGTAATTACCAGTTTTTGCAACATCCATAAAACCTATAACGGAAGTAATAGCAGATATTGCTACTCCTATAACTGCAACTATACCTGCAAGAGGCTCCCTTAGAAACTTATAACCAAACAGCCCTATAATGACAAATGCAACTAACGGTGAGAAAGGTATAATCCATAAATACTCCATCTCTTACCCCTTTAACTCTGCTATTTTTGTTACATCAACATCTTTTTTCATTCTGTATATAGCCATTATGAGCCCCAACCCTATAGCAGCCTCGGCAGCAGCTATAGTCAGTATAAAGAATACAAAGACCTGTCCAGCTACATCATGTAGTTTCATATCAAAAGCAACGAAGGCAATATTCACAGAGTTAAGCATAAGCTCAGTAGAGATAAGTAGAGCTATTATATTTTTTCTAACTATAATACCTATAAATCCAAGAACCATCAGTAGTCCGCTTAAAACAAGATAATACTCGTAAGGAACCATTGATTACCTCCTAATCTTCTACTATATCTTTTTTCCCAAGAACAATAGCACCTATCATCGCTACCAATAGGATAAGAGAAGCTACTTCAAATGGGAAGAGATATTTAGTAAATAACATCGTTGCAACAGCTTTTGCATTTGATATCTCTTGAACTACCTGTGGTGTAAATATCCCTGTTCCTGACTTCCAAAGACCATAAACACTAACAAAAGCAAGCTCCATAAATAACATAAACCCAAAAGGTGCAGACAGCAGAGCGTATTTAGGGTCTACTGCTTCTCCCTTATACTCCGGCACAGTGGATATAACAAGAACATAGAAAACAACTATCGCAACAGCATAGATGAGGATCTGTAAAGCTCCTACAAGTTCTGCCCCAAGATTAAAAAACAGTCCTGAGATTGCTATCAGTGCAGAAATCAGGGAAAGAACAGCGTAAATTATATTTTTAAAAAATACAACACCAAATGCTGATACAACAGCTATAGCAGATAAAATCCAAAAAGCCACTACACCTAAGTCCATCTAATCTGCCCCCAAAGTTTAGTTCTTTCTTGATCATCTATCCAGATTCTATCTTTCTCCTGTTTTCTCCTTCTATCAAAATCTCTTCCCCTATCACTCATATCTTCCATATGGATTACACAGTTTTTCCTGTGATAATTTGCAGATTCATAGATGTCAGTCATTATGAGACAATCAACAGGACAAGCATCTACACACAAACCACAGTAGAGGCAGTTAAGTAAGTTCATCTCAAACTTTGTAACCCTTTTTTTACCATTAGGAAGTTGAACAGCCTCTATTTTAAACAGTGTTGGCATAGGACAAGCTTGCTGACACATATAACAGGCTACACACCTACTTTCATCGTAGTTTATCTCCATAAATTTACCTAAAACAGCAAAAGATGGTGGTTCCTGTCCATCTTTTACCCTGTGAGCATGGACTCCCCTAAATCTCTTAGGTGGTGTTAGCTTCTCATATGGATATTTAGTTGTTATGGTCTTCCTTAAGAGATTTTTAAATGTAACTTTAAGACCATTTATAAAATCTAAGAAAAAAACTTTCTCCCATAAATTTAAGTTAGGTCTCTCTAAAAACTTCACCTTAATCATGCTAACCTTTAATCAGAATTATTATTGCAGTTATAAATATATTAAGTAAAGATAAAGGTAACATAACTTTCCAAGCTATCTCTGTAATTTGGTCAACTCTGTACCTTGGAAGTGTCCAGTGGACCCAGAGGAAAAACATAAACATCATAGCCACTTTAAGGAAAAACCATATAAATGGAGATAAGAATCCGAAAATCTGAGGACCTTTCCAACCTCCAAAGAATAGTATAACGGCTATAGCACTCAAAACAAATGTTCCTATATACCACTCTGCCAACGGGAAAAGACCAAACTTCATTCCAGAGTACTCAGTGTTATAACCAGAGACAAGCTCAGCTTCAGCTTCCTGAACGTCAAAAGGAGTCCTTCCAGTTTCTGCCAAAATCGCAAAAAGTATAACTATAAAAGCTATAGGTTGATACCATATAAAAGCTCCGAAAAACCCATCTTGAGCAGCTACAATTTCTCTTAAAGAGAAAGAACCTGCCATCATGAGAGGCCCAACCATAGCAAAACCAAGTGCAACTTCGTATCCAATTAAGACAGCTGCTTTTCTAAGACCACCTATCATAGGATATTTACTGTTTGAAGCCCATCCAGCAAATATAACACCATATATACTTATACTACCAAAAGCAAGAGCAAGGATTAAACCCACATTTAAATCAGTTATATAAGGCTTTATCTCTATTCCGAATAATGTAAAAGGTTCACCGAAAGGGATAACTGCGAGAATCATAATTGCAGGAACAAATGCAAGTAAAGATGCAAGATAGAATAACACTCTATCTACATTAGCAGGAACGATATCTTCCTTTGTTAAGACTTTAAGAGCATCAGCTATCGGTTGCAGTAAACCATGGAAACCTACGTGTAGTGGTCCAGGTCTCTGTTGGACATGGCCGGCAAATTTTCTCTCTATAAGAGTTAGATATGCAGCTGCTAAAAACATTCCAACTATGAATATCAGAGACTTTACTACAACTCCTATAACAGTTCCTAAAATCTCCATCTGCAACCTCTTAATGTTTTATTAAAAAATGATAACATAAAGAGCTCTAAAATTAAACACTGTTTTATTTGCAATCAGTTAAAAGCCATCTATTTAATTGAAAATTAAAAACTATTTATCTATCAGTTTCACCAACAACTGGATCTATGCTACCAAGTAATGCTACAGCATCAGCAACTGTTCTACCTCTTATAAGTTCAGGAAAAGCTTGTAAATTATAAAAAGCTCCTGATCTTATTCTCAACCTGTAGGGTTTACCTTCCCCTTTGCTAACTATATAGAATCCTAACTCTCCCCTGGGGTTTTCACCAGATAGATACACTTCACCAATTGGAGCCTGTTCTCCGTATATCCTTAGGTTAAAATCTTTAACCATAGCTTCGATAGACGTAAATGTCTCCTGTAATGTAGGTAAAACGTATGGGTTCTCTGTTGCTATATGTTTATCATTTTCCAGAGTTTTAAGTTTATCTACACACTGACGAACAATATTTAAACTCTGTTTCATCTCTTCCATTCTAATCAGGTACCTATCATAAGCATCTCCAACAGTCCCTAGTGGTATTTCAAAATCAACCTCACCGTAAGCATCGGTAGGCTGTATATACCTTATATCGTAAGGAACTCCGGCAGATCTTGCCATAACACCTGTAAGTCCATACTGATAAACATCTTCTTTTGTAACTATGCCAACATCTTTATTTCTCTTTATCCATATTCTATTTTTAGTAAGTAGGTCCTCATAATCTTTTATACGGGAAGGAAAATCTTTTATGAAATGTTCTATAACTTCTATCGCACCTTCTGGAAGGTCATATCTTACTCCACCTATTCTCATAAAAGAAGAGTTAAGTCTTATACCAGCTATACCTTCTATGATATCCATCAACTTTTCTCTTTCTCTGAATGTATATAAAAACATTGTTAAAGCACCAAGATCTAATGCTGTTGTTCCAAGCCAGAGGAGATGGCTGTTTATCCTTTGAAGTTCAGCCATCATTGTCCTAATCCATTTTGCTTTTTCTGGTGGTTCTACATCAAGAATTTTTTCAACCGCATTAACATAAGCTACATTTGAGCATATTGCTGATATATAGTCCATTCTATCTGTATAGGGTATTATCTGCGTATATGTAAGGTCTTCTGCAAGTTTTTCTATTCCACGGTGAAGCTGTCCTAAAATGATATCGCAATTTTTTATAGTTTCTCCTTCCATGTCAAATAGAAACCATATTGTCCCGTGGGTCCCAGGATGTAAAGGTCCCCAGTTTAGAACAATCTGGTTCTGTTTATTTATTCTTTTCCTCTCTGTTATCTCCAAATCTTCTAAGGTAGGAACCCTGGTATGATAAGGATCGTAATCATGGCTTGGTATATTTTCACCTTCATTCAGGGAAGGTAGATAAACCTCTTTTATACCCTCCTTCGGAAAATCTTTTCTTAAAGGAAAGTAAGGGTATGTTTCCCATAAAAACATCCGAACAAGGTTATCGTGTCCTTCAAATCTTATACCGAACATATCATAAGCTTCTCTTTCCGCCCATTTAGCACCTTTCCAAATATCTGTAGCTGTCGGGTGAGTTTCACCGTTTATCCAGCTTTTCACTATAACTCTTTTATTGAAATCTGGAGAGTAGAGAATATATACAGCTTGAAATCTCGGATTATGTAAAGGATGATCAACCACAGTAAAATCTACAAACATTTTGAAAGAGTAGTTCGGGTCTTCTTTAAGAAACTTTAAAAAGTTTTTGATATACTGGGTATCTACCTCCACCCACACCACATCTCTGTATTCATAAACTTCTACAGAAGAGAAGAGTTTTTTTAACTCCTCAACCTTCTGCTTTTCTATCCAGATAGACATATTATTTTTGAATAGGCTTTGATTCTGTAGGTAATCTTATAGGGATCTCTTTAAGCTGCTTTCCTTCTTGCTTTTCCTTTATCTTCTTCTGAAGTTGCATTATACCCCAAAGTAGAGCCTGAGGAGTCGGAGGACAACCTGGTATATAAACATCTACAGGTATTATTCTATCTACACCTTGTAAAGTTGAGTAAGTTGGGAATGGACCACCAGCAGAGGCACATCCACCCATAGATATAACCCATTTAGGTTCCGGCATCTGGTCGTAGATAAGTTTAAGCATAGGAGCGACCTTGTTAACAACTGTCCCAGCTACTATGAGGACATCAGACTGTCTCGGAGAACCTCTGAATATTATCCCAAGCCTGTCTGTATCAAATCTTGATGCGGCAGTATGCATCATCTCTATAGCACAGCATGCAAGACCAACGGAAACAGGCCACAGTGAGTTTCTCCTTCCCCAGCTTAAAACTTCTTCTACTGTTGTTAGTATTATTCCACTGTTTGTTTTTACTGCCATCTTAACGCTCCTTTTTTCCAAGCATATAGATACCCTAAGATAAGGACAAATAAGAATAAAAACATCTCTGTAAATATAAATCCAGGGGCTACCTGAGCCACTTCCCTGAATATAACAGCCCAAGGAAATACAAATGCTGATTCAAGGTCAAACAGAACAAGAAGAAGTCCCAAAAGGTAATACTTCTGATCTATCGTTGTCCATGTGGTTTTGTCGTAAAGGGGAACTCCACACTCGTAAGGATACTCTTTGTAAGGATCAGGAGCCTTCGGTGCCAACAGTCTGTTTAGTATCAACAGAGCTGATCCTATGAAAAAAGCAAGAACGAAGAATATCGTCAATCCAAAGTAGCCTGTAGCCATATCCTTCCTCCGTGAAAATTGTAAAATTAAGATAACTCAAAATTTGAAAATATGCAATCACTTTATAACAACGTTTTATATTTAAATGTGATATCTTATCATATATGTTGGATTTATTGGACTTTTTTAACAGCGGAAATAAATTATCGCCTTAAAATCCAAACCGGAGGTTATAGGTTGTTTGAAAGCTTTGGAAAAAGTTTAATTTTTATAGGTGTTATTATAGTTATCTTAGGTATATTGCTTTTACTTTTTGAGAAACTACCTTTCAATCTGGGAAAGCTGCCGGGAGATGTGGTGATAAAGAGAGACAACTTTACATTCTACTTTCCACTGACAACATCCATACTGATAAGTGTTATCCTTACGATCATACTAACTATAATAGCGAGGTTGTCTAAATGAGATTAGAAGAGTTTGATTATTATCTTCCTAAGGAACTTATAGCAAAGTATCCAGTTGAGCCAAGGGACAGTTGTAGATTGATGGTTTTAGACAGGAAAACGGAGAAAATAGAACATAGGATATTCAGAGATCTGCCAGATTATCTGTCAGAAGGAGATCTTATAGTGTTTAACAACTCAAAAGTTATACCGGCAAGACTTATAGGGGTTAAAGAGGGTGGAAGAGCAAAGATTGAAGTATTCCTTATAAGACAGATAGAGGACAACATCTGGTATGCCTTAATAAAAAATGTCAGAAGGTTGAAGAAGGGACAAAATATAATAATTTCTCCGGAATTTGTAGTTGAGTTTTTAGACAGAGAAGATGAGAAAGCTGTTGTAAAACTTCACTCTAACAATATAAGTCAGGATTTAGAGAGATACGGACATATACCACTTCCCCCATACATAGACAGAGAGGATGAAGATAGAGATAAACAGCTATACCAGACGGTTTTTGCAAAAGAGGAAGGATCTGTAGCATCACCAACAGCCGGACTCCACTTTACAGAAAACCTGATAGAGAGATTAAAGGAAAAGGGAGTTAATATAGCGTTTATAACGTTACATGTAGGACTTGGAACATTTAAACCTATTCAAACTGAGGATATAACAGAACATAAAATGCATGAGGAGTTTTACACGATTCCTGATGAAGTTATAGAAGTTATACAGAAAACAAAACAGTCTGGAAAATCAGTTATAGCCGTAGGAACAACAGTCGTCAGGACTCTTGAAAGCTTTGCAAAAACGGGTATAAAGGAAGGATTTACAGATATATTTATATATCCACCATACAAATTTAAGATCGTAGACAAACTTATAACAAACTTCCACTTACCTAAATCAACATTGATCCTACTTGTTTCAGCCTTTGCATCTCGGGAGTTTATACTCAAAGCTTACAGTGAAGCTGTAAAGGAGAGATACAGATTCTTTAGTTATGGAGATGCTATGTTAATTTTATAAATTTGTGTTAAAATATATTTTTTCATTGAGGGGTTAAGGTGAATAAAATGCCTACAGATACCTACAAGAGTTTTAAGGAAAAGGTAAGTGAAGAAAATTATAAAAGAGATATAGAGGCTGTATCCGGAGATATACAAAAATTAAAAGAGATAGTAAAGGATAAATTAAAAGAATGGGAAGATTTTAATATTCTGAACCAACAGCAGAAGAATGTGATAGTTAAATTTTTGGATTTTTACATAGATAAGATAGTTCCATTTTATCCAGATGACAAGTTAGTAAAGGCTATATATTTAGCTGGGAAAAGATTACTTACAAACGGTATACTGGACGTTGTTATACTGAACATATACAACAGAATAAAACCATTACTTCCTCCGGTTGAATCTATAAACCTAAGGGTTGAGACAGATTTACTGGCAATTTTAAGACCCTACACATTACTATCTATAAATGCAGAAAAAAAGATTAGCAAAATTAACAATAACTTATTTTCCCCTTCTATTAAACCTACAGTCATTGAAAAATTTAAAAAAGCGAAAGATGAACATATAAACACAAAAAATAAAGTTATAAGATATGTCTTTGACAATTTAGAAAGTATAAAAATAAAGAGAGCATCAAGATATGTCTTTGACAATTTAGAAAGTATAAAAATAAAGAGAGCATCTGAATGCCAGTTCATAAAGATATTGGACGAAGTTGATATTATTAAAGATATGCCTGTATATAAAGAGATTGTAACCACACATTCAAAATTTCATGAGTATGTAAATTTTATAATTCTAAACCAAAAAACATTTACCTCTTCTCAAAAGTATCTACTTGTAAAGGAGATAGAGAGTATATCTTTAAAACTTCTGTATCTTCTGAATGAGTTACAGATAGATATCTCCCAGAGTACAAGCTTTATAGACAACCTTACGGAAAGTTATAACAAAAATGTGTTTAATTTGATATTCTTCCAGGAAGTAAAGAGGGCCCAGAGGTATGAGTTTCCTCTCTCAATCATGATGATAGATATAGATAACTTTAAGAAGATAAATGATACATACGGACATCTTGTAGGAGATGAGGTCTTAAAAGAGCTTTCAAGAGTTATCAGGAAATCTATCAGGAAGACAGATTATCTCTTTAGATTCGGAGGTGAGGAGTTTTTAATACTTCTTCCCCACACATCTATAGAAAATGCTTTTAAAGTTGGAGAGAAGATAAGAAAGAAAGTAGAAGAGACGATTTTTTCAAATGAGCATTTAAAGATAACCGTAAGTTGTGGTTTATCAGAGGTTAAGAACTTTGATAATACTTATCTTGACATAGAAGAGGCAGATAAAATGTTGTATGTTTCAAAGAATAGTGGAAAAAATAGATGTACGGCAGCAAGATGAAGGTGGTAAGATCTCCGGCGAAGGTAAATATAGGATTATGGATCACAGAGAAAAGAGCTGATGGATACCACAATATATTCAGTTTCTTTCACACAGTTGATTTCTACGATGTTATATACATAAAACCTTCATCAAGATTAACTGTAAAGACATCTCTACACGACCCAGCACTTGAAGATGAAAAAAATATAGTCTATAAGGCAGTTGTAGAGTTCGAAAACTTCACTGGCTTTTACGAGGACTTTGAGATACTCATAGAAAAAAATATCCCCCTTGGAAGTGGACTTGGAGGTGGTAGCTCAAACGCAGCCACTGTGATTAAATTTTTAAACGAATACTTCAGCTATCCTCTCTCTGAAGAAGATCTGATAAAGTTAAGTGTAAAAGTAGGTGCAGATGTTCCTTTTTTCTTAAAAGGTGGTTTCGCATTGGTAGAAGGTATAGGTGATAAAATTACCCATTTTGACAGAAAATACAGTGAAGATCTGTTCATAGTATATCCAAATGTCCACTCCCATACAAAACTGATATACTCAAAAGTGACTCAAGACCTATTGACAGAGAAAGACCAGTTGAATATAATATTTAACCTACAAAAGGAATACGGTTTAAATAAACTCCTTGAGGTAGCCCAAAACAGTTTGGGTGAGATTGCAAGGAGAGAGTACCCTCAGATAGATGAGGTTGTAAGGTTTTTAGAAGAGAAAGGTTATAAAGCCTTCATATCTGGAAGTGGTAGTAGTGTCTACTGTTTTGGCAAGCCTTCCGAAAAAGTGAAGGTAGCCTGTAAAGTTAGAGATTGGAAATTGATAGAAACCAAGCTTACATAAACACTGGGGAGTAGTTCAGTTGGCAGAACATCGGTCTTTGGAACCGAGTGTCGGAGGTTCGAGTCCTCCCTCCCCAGCTCAAAACAAAAATCTTCAAAAAGTGGAGGCTCTTGTTGAGTAAAGTTCTCAAACTCATTACCGGAAACGCCAATAAAAATCTCTCAAAAGAGATAGCAAATTACCTTGAAACTTCCCTCGTTGACACGTTAGTCACAAGATTCAGTGATGGAGAGATAAGAGTTCAGATAAACGAGAATGTACGGGGAGCGGATGTTTTCGTTATACAGAGTCTAACTTATCCCGTAAATGACAGTATAATGGAGCTTTTACTTCTGTTAGATGCTCTTAAAAGGTCTTCTACCCACAGAATAACAGCTGTTATACCATACTTCGCATACGCAAGGCAGGATAGAAAAGATAAACCAAGAGTTCCCATAAGTGCAAAACTACTTGCAGATATAATACAGACAGCCGGAGCAGACAGAGTTTTAACAGTTGATCTACACTCTGCCCAGATACAGGGATTCTTTAACTGTCCGGTAGATAACTTATACGCATTGCCAGTTATATATGAGTATCTAAAATCTAAAAACATAGAAGACCTTGTAATAGTATCTCCGGATGCCGGTGGAGTAGAGAGGGCAAGACTTTTACAGAACAAACTCGGTGGAAATCTTGCAATCATATACAAAAAAAGACCAGCCCCAAATGTAGTTGAAACCCTTGATGTGATAGGTAATATAGAAGGAAAAAATGCCGTGATAATAGACGATATTATAGACACAGCCGGAACGATAGTTGCAGCAGCACAGATGTTAAAAGAAAAGGGTGCAAAATCAGTTATAGCAGCCTGTACTCACCCAGTTTTCTCTGGTCCTGCAATAGAGAGGCTTAAAAACTCTGTTATAGAAGAAGTTATAACTACAAATACCATACCTCTTGAAGGTAAAGAGTTTGATAAACTGACAGTCCTATCAATTGCAGAGTTAATAGGTGAAGCTATAAAGAGGATAAATATAGAAAGCTCCGTAAGTTCATTGTTTATATAAGGAAGATACCGTGAAGATAGCAATTTTAGATGCAAAAACTCTGGGAGATGATGTTAATCTAAACATCTTCAGAGATTTTGGATACTTAGAGATACATCCCACAACTTCCAGAGAAGAGACTATAGATAGAGTAAAGGATAAAAATATAGTTATCACAAATAAAGTTGTGATAGATAAAGAAGTTATGGACAGTGCTCCAGATTTAAAACTAATATGTGTCGCTGCAACCGGATATAACAACATAGATATAAACTATGCAAAACAGAAAGGAGTAGCTGTAACAAATGTTGCCGGATACTCAACAAACAGTGTAGTTCAGCACACCTTTGCAATGCTCTTTTACCTTCTTCAAAATTTGAGATACTACGATGAATATGTTAAATCGGGAGATTACTCTAAAAGTCCTATCTTCACAAACCTTGATAAACCTTTCTATGAAATAAACGGTAAAGTTTGGGGAATAATAGGACTTGGGACAATAGGAAGAGCAGTCGGGAAGATTGCAAAAGCTTTTGGTTGTAAAGTTATATACTACTCAACCTCTGGAAAAAACATAGACCCTGAGTTTGAAAGAAAGAGCTTTGAAGAGCTTCTGTCTATATCCGATATTATCTCAATACATGCACCTCTTACAGAAAACACAAAAAACTTGATCACATACGACAGAATAAAACTTATGAAAAAAGATGCTATACTTCTTAATCTGGGGAGAGGGTCAATAGTAAATGAGTCAGACCTTGCAAAAGCCTTAGACGAAGGTCTTATAAGAGCAGCCGGTTTAGATGTCCTTGAGAGGGAGCCTATAAACCCGGATAACCCTCTACTGAAGATAAAAAACAGAGAGAGATTGCTAATTACACCTCACATAGCTTGGACAAGTATAGAAGCAAGAAATAAACTTATAAACGAGATATATCTCAATATAAAAGCTTTTTCCTTAGGTAAAGAGAGGAACAGGGTTTGTTAGATGATATCCTTGAAGGATTAAACGAGAGGCAAAGAGAAGCAGTCCTTCACTTTGGCACTCCTCTTTTAGTGTTAGCTGGAGCAGGATCCGGAAAAACGAAAGTAATAACCCATAAAATCATGTATCTTGTAAAACATTTTGATATAAATATAAACAGAATACTTGCCATCACATTTACAAACAAAGCAGCAAATGAGATGAAGGAAAGGGTAGAACATGCCTTAGGTGAAAAGCCGAACTGGATAATGACATTCCATAGTCTATGTGCAAGGATACTCAGAATAGAAGCAGAAAACATAGGATTAGATAGAAAGTTTGTGATATACGATGAAGAGGATAGTAAAAAGGTTATAAAAAAGGTTATTAAGGACCTGAATTTAAGTGAAGAGAGTTTCAAACCAGATAAGATCAAAGATATAATCTCAAAAGCAAAACAGGAAAGTGATTCGGAGGAGATCATAGATTTTTACAGTTTAACAAATCCACATATAAAATCAATATACCATAGATACGAAGAAGAACTAAAAAATGCCAATGCTCTTGATTTTGATGATTTAATTACAAAAACAGTTAAACTCTTTAAAAGAAATCAGGAAGTTTTAGATAGATGGCAAAATAAGTTTGACTACATACTTGTAGATGAGTATCAAGATACAAACAAAATTCAGCACACATTACTAAAACTTTTAGTTGGCGGAAGAGATAACTTGACCGTTGTTGGAGACCCAGCTCAGTGTATATACACATGGAGAGGAGCAACTCCCGAAAATATATTGGAGTTTGAAAAAGATTTTCCAAACACAAAGATTATAAAACTTGAGAGAAATTACAGAAGCACAAAAAAGATACTTGACTGTGCGAATGCTGTTATATCAAAATCATCAGGTAGATGGAGATCAAAAGTTTTACAGCTCTGGACAGACAAAGATGAAGGAGAGGATATAAAGTTAAAGATACTTTCAACAGATAAAGAAGAAGCAAACTTCATAGCAAGGACTATAAAGGAAGCTAATCAACCTTATTCAGACTTTGCAATACTCGTAAGGATGTCTTTTTTAACAAGGAACCTTGAAGAAGCTATGATGAGATACTCAATACCTTACCAGATAGTAGGAGGGTTAAGATTCTACGAAAGGGCAGAGGTTAAAGATATACTCTCTTACATAAAAGTTGCCATAAACCCGAAAGATTTTGCATCTTTTGAGAGAAGTATAACAACTCCAGCAAGAGGTATAGGAGAGAAAGGGTTAGAAACGATAAAATTAAACTTTAAAAACGACTGGATACAGGCTCTAAATGACTCTTTAAAAGCTCTGTCATCTAAAGCGAAACATTCGGCTCAGAAATATATTGAGTTGATAGATGATATTAAATACAACATAGAGTTAGACCCTGTATTAACGATAAGAAATCTTATAAAAGAGATAGATTACGAAAGTTATCTACAGAAAGAGTATGAGAAAGATTGGGAAGATAGATTACAGAACGTAAATGAGCTTATATCTGCAATTGATGAAGCTGTAAAATCAGGAAAAACAGTATACGAATTCTTAGAGGAAAGCTCTCTAACTCAAGCCCAAGACACCATAGATAATAAAAACAGTGTAAAAATAATGACAGTTCATGCTGCAAAGGGACTTGAATTTAGGACTGTCTTCGTTGCCGGATTGGAAGACGGTATATTTCCAAGTGGGAGAGCCTTTGAAGATGTATCTCAGATGGAAGAGGAGAGAAGACTTTTCTATGTTGCCATAACAAGAGCAAAGGAAGAACTTTATCTAACTCTTTCAAAGACAAGACACAGTTTTTCAAATAAACCTGTTGAAACAAAACCTTCAAGATTCTTAAAAGAGATAAAAGAGTTTTTACAAGAACCTAAGAAAAAGATGGCTATAACCTCTAAACCTTCGGATCCATCTGATTTTAAAGTAGGACAGCTTGTAAGACATGAAGTATTCGGAAAAGGAGTTATAAAATCCATCTCTAAAACGAGAGCAGTGATAATATTTGAGAAATTCGGAGAAAAAACAATAGACCTATCTTTTGTTAAACCAGTTTAGAAAAAACTTTCTCCCATACCACAAAAATCACACTGGCAAATATAAGAGAATCTATCCTGTCTAAGATTCCACCGTGTCCGGGGATAAGATTAGAGGCATCTTTTTTATTGACCTGCCTCTTTATAAAACTTTCAAAAAGGTCTCCAACTTGAAGTAAAAATGCTGATAGTATTACAGGAATTAAATATAGATAGTTGTAGTGAAAGTAATATATAAATATGGATCCGGCAACAACAGACCCAAAGAAACTACCAACAGCTCCCTCCCAAGTTTTTTTCGGAGAGAGTTTAGGAGCCATTTTATGTTTTCCTAAAGTTTTACCTACAAAATAAGCAACAGTATCCCCAACCCACACAACTGCAAACAGCAAGAAAATTAGGTATTTATCAATCTGTAAAATGATACCCATAGAAGAGACAAAAAAAACTCCGTAGAAAAGTATAAATACTGAGTTTACTGTATAGGATAGATTCCAAAATCTATGACCTATGTAAAAACTGTATAAGGTTATAATAAAGATAGATAGCCATATATCAACAAAAAGAACAGATAGAGATGATAAAAATGCCACTATAAGTGTAATAGGATTTTTAATCTCTTTAAATCTATCTTCTAAAAGTCCGGTAAGTTCATAAACAGCCAAAACGGAGATTAAAGATACCCCTACCTTCAACATATCAACTGGAAGATAAATAATAGAAGATATAACAAAAACAGCTAACACTAAAGCAGAAACAAATCTCTTTAAAAGATCATTCATCTAAAACTCTTCCAAATCTTCTCTCTCTGCTCTGATACTCATACAGAGCCTTCAGAAAATCCTCCTCAGAAAAATCAGGCCACAACACATCTGTAAAGTAAAGTTCAGAGTAAGCTATCTGCCAGAGTAGGAAGTTTGATATTCTCTCTTCTCCGCTTGTCCTTATCACCAAATCTGGATCTGGAACGTTCGGAATATAAAGATAGTTTCTAAAATCTTCCTCTGTTATAAATTTCTTACCTTCATTAACTATCCTATTTACAGCATCGACTATCTCAGCTCTACCACTGTAATTTAACGTTACTACAACAGTCAAACTCTTTCCCTCTTTCGTTTCTTCCTCTCCTTTCCTAATAGCTGTTAAAACATCTTCCGACAGATCCTCTCTTCTTCCACTAAAGAGTAGCTTAACATCGTTATCCTTCAGAAAAGGAATTTTTGTATTTATATACTCAATTAGAAGGGAGAATATAGCATTAACCTCTTCTTTTGGTCTCTGCCAGTTCTCCGTAGAAAAGGCAAAAAGTGTGAGATATCTTATCCCCACTTTTTTACTGAACCTTATAACTCTCTCTACGGTTTCTACCCCCTGTCTGTGTCCCTCTACCCTACTTAACCCTCTTCTTTTTGCCCATCTTCCATTACCATCCATTATGAAAGCAACATGTTGTGGTATCTTGTATAGATTTTCCAACTACCTTAATACCTCCAGCTTTTTCTTTGCAAGTTGTGCTGGATCAGAGTCCGGATATCTTTTAACTAAATCATTAAGATACTCCTTACCTTTCTCAACATCCCCAAGTTCTATATAACCAAACCCTATCTTTAACATAGCATCTGGATACTTTACACATTTCTTTATCTTCCCTTCATCACACTTTGATATTAAAGCATTAAATATCTCTATTGCATCCTTAAACTTTCTCTCTGCGTAAAAAGTCTGTCCAGCCCAGAATACAGCATTTCCGTACAAATCAGAGTCCGGATACTTCTTTAAAAACTCAACAAAATACTTTCTTGCTTCTTCGTAATTTCCCTTGTAGTATAAATCAAGAGCATACTGGTATAGACCTTTCTCATCAGAAGGAATAGATACCTGCTCCTTACTTTCTCTGGGAAGCTGTTGAGGTGATGGAGGAGGTGGTGGTGGAGGAGCAAAAGTAGAAGATTTTGAAACTTTTAGTTTCTCTATCTCTATACTATTCTCGGAGACAACTTTTGATAATTTATCAATCCTACTGTTTAGGTTCTCAATACTACTTTTGTTAGCTTGGTTATCAACTTTAAGTTGGTTGACCTCTTCTCTTAGAGATATAAGCTCTCTCTGTAAGCTAACTATCTTATCTTCAGATGCACATGAAGACAGAGCCGTAACCGAAACAATACCTATCAAAAATTTTCTCATTTGTCGCCTCCTACTTAAATATGAAGTATAAAATTATAACCGCAGAAGTTATTCCTAAGGTTATTATACTCATCTCAGCCATAAAAATCATAGGACTCTCTAATTTAAGTAAAAATTTATCAAACATAAGAGCAACAAAAGGTAATCCCATAAATGAAGTAAGTAAAACGGTGATAAAAACCGGGTTTTTCAGTAATTTTTTCATAAAAACCTCATAAAAGTTTATCAAATATGGGATAAAATATTTTATAACATTTTTCAAAAAGGAGGCATTTATGAAAAGTTACAATGTTGCCATACTGGGAGCGACCGGAGCTGTAGGTCAAACTATGATAAAAGTTTTGGAAGAGAGAAATTTTCCTATAAATGAGATAAAGTTTTTGGCATCTGAGAGATCTGCAGGAAAAGAAGTAGAGTATTGCGGTGTTAAGTACAAAGTAGAAGCTGTATCGGAAAAAGCTTTTGAAGGTGTAGATATCGCTCTATTTTCCGCCGGAGGTGATAGAAGTAAAAAGTGGGCTCCTGTTGCAGTATCTAAAGGAGCTGTTGTCATAGATAACAGCTCGGCTTTTAGGATGGACCCAGATGTTCCTTTAGTAGTCCCTGAAGTAAATCCAGAAGATGTTAAATGGCATAAAGGTATAATAGCAAACCCAAACTGTTCAACAATACAGATGGTCGTAGCATTATATCCTATACATAAAGCAAAAAAGATAAAAAGGATAATAGTAGCAACTTATCAGGCAGTTTCCGGAGCAGGTGCAACAGCAATACAAGATTTAGAAAATGAAACAAAGGCATTCTTTGAAGGAAAGTACTACTATCCCCAGGCTCTGCCTCACCATATAGCTTTTAATGTTATTCCAAGAATAGATAACTTTGAACCAAATGGATATACCAAAGAAGAGATGAAGATGATAAATGAGACAAGAAAAATTATGCATGAGCCGGATATAAAAGTGTCTCCAACTTGTGTTAGAGTCCCAGTTTTCGTAGGACATAGTGAAGTTGTAACAATAGAGACAGAAGAACCTATAACAGCAGAGGAAGCAAGAGATATCCTTATAAAAGCTCCGGGAGTAGTAGTAGAAGATGATCCTATCAATAACGTTTATCCGGTACCTATAGAGATTGCCGGTAAAGATGATGTTTTTGTAGGAAGAATAAGAAAAGATGCCGGATTTGAAAATGGATTATCTATGTGGATAGTTGGAGATAACCTTAGAAAAGGTGCTGCAACAAATGCAGTTCAGATAGCGGAGCTTCTTGTAAAGTATGGCCTAATATGATAAGAGAAAAATTAGAAGATTTAGAGTATAAAACACTTAATCCAAGAGCTTCAAAAAGTAGAGAAGCAAAAAGGGACACTCCGGAGGAAGAGTGTCCTTTAAGAACAAAATTTCAAAGAGATAGAGACAGGATAATACATAGTAAAGCTTTTAGAAGATTGAAACATAAAACTCAGGTATTCCTATCTCCAGAAGCAGACCATTACAGGACAAGGTTAACCCATACCCTTGAAGTTTCTCAGATATCAAGGACAATAGCAAGATCTTTAAGACTGAACGAAGATTTAACAGAAGCCATAGCCTTAGGACATGACTTGGGACACACACCTTTTGGACACGCTGGAGAGTTTATTTTAAAAGAAAACGGTAGCTATCATCATGCAAGACACAGTTTAAGAGTTATAGAGAAGTTAGAAAACAACGGAAAAGGACTAAACCTAACACAGGAAGTAAAAGATGGAATATTAAAACACAGTAAAGGGAAATCTCCTTTAATATCAGACAGTGGAATGCCGAAAACATTGGAAGGAGAAATAGTCAGAATATCAGACAAAATAGCTTATATAAATCACGACCTTGAAGATGCCATAAGAGCCGGAATAATAAAAGAGTCAGATATTCCACAGAATGTTATAAATATCCTTGGCAAAACCAAATCTGAAAGAATAACCACATTGGTAATCAGTACAGTAGAAGAAACTATAAAAACCAATTACAGCCACATACTAATGGATTCACAGATTTATGAAGCTTTATATAGTTTAAGAGATTTTATGTATGAAAAGGTATACTACTCTCCGGTTGTAACAAAGGAAGTAGACAAAGCTAAAGGTATAGTTAAGGCACTATTTGAGTATTATGCTCAAAATCCTTACGAAATACCAAACTATGAAACATATCTTAAACTATGGGGAAACTACGAGTCAGTTCAAGCAGCAGTTGACTATGTTGCCGGAATGACAGATAGATTTGCTATTAGAAAATACAGTGAGATTTTTATACCAAAAGGCTGGGCTATTTTTTAAATGTTTAAAAAAGTTCTTCTATTTCACATAATAGTAGCTGTTTTAAGAGTTTTATATGTCCTTTACAGAGATATAGACCTTTCAACAGAAGAAGCTCAATACTGGTTATGGTCAAAACATTTAGACCTATCTTATTACTCAAAACCACCTTTGATAGCCTATCTAAATTTTATCTCTACATCAATTTTAGGAGATACAGAGATAGGTGTAAGGATAAACGCCATAATTTTAGGTTTTCTAACTGCAGTTGCCGTATATCTATTTACAAAATATATGTTTAAAGATGAAAGATTAGCATTTTTTAGTTCCATCTTTATATACTTTATACCTACCTATGAGATAGCATCTATAATATTTCTTACAGATACCCCCTTAGCATTTTTTTATCTTCTACTTATATGTTTTTTTTATAAAGCTGTAAATAGTGGTAAATCTACAGATTGGATATTAACCGGAATTTTTGGAGGCTTAGCTTTTTACTCAAAGTTTTCCGCAGTTTTATTTTTAATACCTGCTTTTATATACATTCTTCTGTTTAAAAGAGAAATATTTAAAGAAAAATGGTTATACATATCTATCTCAATAGCTGGATTATTCACACTGCCTATAATTTACTGGAATATAGTAAATGATTTTGTTAGCTTTAAACATGTAGGAAAACTTGCAGGAGCAACCGAAAACTCTGTAATAAACTTAAAACATTTAGGAGATTATATATTAGGTCAGATAGGTATAAATTCACCATTTTTGTTTCCATTTATGGTTTATGCCATTTACAGATCTTTTAAAGATAAAGATGAAAAACTGATATATCTCTCCTTAAATGGAGTTGTGATTTTTTCTTTTTTTATGTTTATATCATTAAAAAAGAATGTGGAAGCTAACTGGCCTGCCTTTGCATATGTTTCTCTGTATATATTGACAGCTTACTATATATACAAATATCACCTGAAAAAGGCTATTATTCCTATGTTTTTATCCACCTTAGGAGTGATAATACTTTTTTATACACCTATTTTAGATAAAGTCAGTTTAACACATATACTTCCTCCCAAAAAAGACCCAACGAAAAGATTGGTAGGATGGAAGGACATGGGAGAAGTTGTCTATGGAGAGATTATAAATCTAAATACAACAAAATACTTTATATTTTCAGATTCATACCATATATCCTCAGAGTTAGCCTTTTATGTTAGAGGGAATCCGCAAACTTACTGTGTTCGGATAGATAGGAGGATGAATCAGTTTGACCTTTGGGAAGGTGTATCAAAATTTGAAAATAAAGGATACTTCGGTATATATGTTGCAGACCATCCTATAACAGACAGAGTTAAAAATGGATTTGATGAGATTTCAAAAGAGTTTGTATATAAGGTAAAATATAGAGGAGAGTTTGTTAAAGATTACTATATTTATGTTCTTAAAAATTATAGAAAAATTGAAGAAGATCCAATAACATCTTTTTAAGGAGTGAAGTTTGAAGATAAGAATCGGAACAAGAAAAAGTAAATTGGCTATGTGGCAAACAAACTTTATAGCAGAAAAACTTAGAGAAAGAAATATAGAAGTAGAGATTATCCAGATAACTACACAGGGAGATAAGATATTAGATGTTCCTCTTGCAAAAATAGGAGGGAAAGGTCTGTTTGTAAAAGAGATAGAAGATGCTATGATAAGGGGAGAAATTGATATAGCTGTTCATTCACTTAAAGATGTCCCAACAAAACTTCCGGAAGGTCTTGGGATAGTTGCAATTCCACTTAGAGAAGACCCTTTTGACGCATTTGTATCAGTTAAATACAACTCTTTAGATGAGATGCCTTCAGCTGCTATTTTAGGGACAAGTAGTTTAAGGAGAAAATCCCAAGCTCTAAGATTAAATCCAAATGTTGAGATAGTTGACCTAAGGGGAAATGTAGATACAAGGATTAGAAAACTTCAAGAGGGACAATTCGACGCAATTATACTGGCTTATGCTGGACTAAAAAGACTTGGATTAGAAGATGTGGTAAAGTATAAATTCTCTCCAGAAGAGATGATTCCGGCTGTGTGTCAAGGTTTCTTAGGAATTGAAGCAAGATTAGATGATGTAAAAGTTTTAGATACAATCTCTTTTCTAAACAATATGGAAAGTTTTATTCGTGCAACAGCTGAAAGGTCTTTCCTTGCAACCCTTGAAGGAGGTTGTCAAGTTCCATTAGGTTCTTACTGTGAGATAAAGGAGAATAAGATATGTATAGTGGGATACATAGCAGATTTAGAAGGAAAGGAGTTTTATAAAGATAGATTAGAAGAGAATCTTTCCGATAATCCAATAAAACAGGCAAAAGAGGTAGGAGAAAGGTTAGCTAACAGACTGTTAGATATGGGAGGTAAACAGATATTGGAAAAAATCCTAAGTAGTTAAGCTTTATTATTATCTTCAGAAGATACTTTTATTACTGTTTTAACATTACCTCTTGGGTTCCAATCACCTATAACTTCAAGTTTTCTTGGCTTTAAAAGGTTAAATAAATCTTCATATATCTTATTTGTTGCCTCTTCGTGAGATATATATTGATTTCTATATTTATTAAGATAAAGTTTGAGAGATTTTAACTCCACAATATACTGATCAGGAATATATATAATCTTTATAGTTGCATAGTCAGGATAACCGGATCTTGGACATAAGCAAGAAAACTCCGGAAAAGTTATATCTATCGTGTAATTTCTTTCTGGATAAGGATTTGGCCAAGGTTCTAATTTTGATTCAAATATCTCTTTCTCTCCGTATTTCATCTACACCTCTCTACTTATGATGAATTTAGCAATATTTACCAATATATCTCTATTTGGAATATCTTTCAACGAAGTTATAGCCTTTTCCACATAATTTCTTGCCATCTCTTTTGATCTTTCAACTCCGTAAACTAAAGGATAAGTGATTTTATCTTTTTCTTTATCTTTGTGAGCTTTTTTTCCTAATTTTTCTTCCTCTCCTATCTCATCTAAAACATCATCCCATATCTGAAAAGCCATTCCTATAGCGTATCCATAATCTCTTAAATATTTAATCTGGCTCTCGTCTGCAGACCCAATTACTCCACCAATCTCACAGCAAGCTTCTATAAATTTGGCTGTTTTGTGTGTATGTATAAACTCAACATCTCTAAAATTCTTATCCATATCTGCAGCCTGTCCAGCAACCATACCATAGATACCAACCTTTTCAGAAAGTATATTAATAATTCTAATTAATTTTTCTGATTCTAAAAATTTATTTAAAGAAATCAGATTAAAAGCATGAGTAAGAAGACCATCTCCAGCAAGAATAGCCATAGCTTCTCCAAAAACTTTGTGGCAGGTTGGCTTACCTCTCCTAAAATCATCATCATCCATTGCTGGAAGATCATCGTGTATCAGAGAATAAGTATGAATAAACTCACAGGCAACAGGTATCTCTATAAAAGTGTTTATATCTATGCCAGGTTTAACAGATTTAGCAGATTCAACTACAAGAATAGGTCTTATACGCTTTCCTCCGGCAGTAAGACTATACCTCATAGCATCAAACAAAATTTTAGGCTCACCGGAAGGTATAAAATCTCCTATTTTCTTATTAAAAAAATCCACCTGCTTCTGTAAATACTCTAAAATCATAAATAAAATTATACTATATTACTTTTACCGTATCCTGTAAAACTTTGTTAATAAAAATTGAGAAAATTTAAGTTAAAAAGTATGAAATAAGATTTGAAAATAAGAACTTAACGAAGAATTTAATATGGGATAGAGATATAGGGGGTATAGAAGATATAAAAGCCCCTGGCATCGACCTACTTTCCCGACCGCTCTCGCAGCCAGTATCATGGGCGCTGGTGGGCTTAACTGCCGGGTTCGGAATGGAAACCGGGTGTTTCCCCACCGCTA
>JAOABH010000006.1 GCA_026418455.1 Hydrogenothermaceae bacterium | reverse complement strand
CAGTTGGTTAGCGCGCTTCCTTGACATGGAAGAGGTCATAAGTTCGAATCTTATAGAGCCCACTGGTTTTTAACAATATTTTAATAATTAATATTTAAAGTCTAATAGTTAACTTGAAATCCTTCCTCTAATTTTCTATTTTGCAAAAAATTAGATAATACTGAGGAGATTTCATTATTTAGTTAATCGGTTATACCGATTTTTTTTTATTATGGATGATAATTTTATAAATATTACTTTGCCTGATGGAACTGTAAAACAGTTTCCGAAAGGAGTAACATCATTTGAAATTGCCAGTTCACTTAGCAAGAAGCTTGCTGAGGAAGCATTAGCGGCTTTAGTTAACGATAAAGTCAAAGAACTAGAAGTTCCAATAAATGAAGATGCAATAGTAAAAATTCTGACTTTCGAAGATGAGCTTGGCAAGGAAGTGTATTGGCATTCTTCATCACATTTAATGGCTCACGCTATTGAAGAATTGTTTCCTGGTGCGAAGTTTGGTGTTGGTCCAGCTATCGAAAATGGTTTTTATTATGATATTCTTGTAGACCGTAAATTGACTCAAGATGATTTAAAGCAAATCGAATTGAAAATGTATGAGCTTTCAAAAGCTAACAAACCTTTTATTCGCAAAGAGTGCGGAGTCAAAGAAGCAATTGAATTTTTTACTGAAAAAGGTGATCCATTCAAGGTTGAATTGCTGAAAGAATTGGAAAACAAACCAGATGAAATTATTAGTATTTACGAGGAAGGTTCATTTACGGATTTGTGTAGAGGACCTCATCTTCCAAGCACTGGAAAGATTAGATTTGTTAAGTTACTAAACATTTCTGGTTCATACTGGAGAGGTGATTCTAAAAATATTCCTTTACAAAGAATATATGGAATTTCATTTCCAAAGAAAAAAGAATTAGATGATTACTTAAACCTTTTAGAAGAAGCAAAAAAAAGAGACCACAGAAAAATAGGAAAAGAGTTAGAACTTTTCCTTATAGATGAAGAAGTAGGTGGTGGACTTGCAATCTGGCTTCCTAAAGGTGCGATAATAAGAAAACTCATTGAGGATTACTGGAAAGATGAACATCTAAAAAGAGGTTATCAGCTTGTATATACACCTCATGTAGGAAAAGAAACTCTTTGGCAAACAAGTGGACATCTTAGTTTCTACCAAGAAAATATGTATCCACGAATGCAAGTAGAGGAAGAAGGTTACTATGTAAAACCTATGAACTGTCCTTTCCATGTTGAGATATATAAATCAAAGCAGAGAAGTTATAAAGAGCTACCAATAAGATTAGCAGAACTGGGAACAGTTTATAGATACGAAAGAAGTGGTGCTCTCCATGGACTTATGAGAGTGAGAGGATTTACACAAGATGATGCCCACATAATCTGTAGGGAAGACCAAGTTGAAGAAGAAATTAAAAATGTTCTACACTTAGCAATAGACACACTAAAATCATACGGATTTGATGAGTTTGATGTATTTCTATCTACAAGACCTGAAAAATCCGTAGGTGATGATAGAATGTGGGGAATAGCTACAAACTCTTTGAGGAAGGCTATAGAAAGTGTGGGACTTGAGTATAAGATAGATGAAGGTGGAGGAGCATTCTACGGACCGAAGATAGATATAAAGATAAAAGATGCCATAGGTAGATTTTGGCAATGTTCAACAATACAATTTGATTTTAATTTACCAGAGAGATTTGATATGTACTATATAGGAGAGGATAACACAAAACATAGACCTTATATGGTTCACAGAGCCATATTTGGATCAATAGAGAGATTTATAGGTGTCCTTATAGAGCATTATGCAGGGTTCTTACCTGTATGGCTTGCTCCAGTTCAAGCTAAGATTATACCTATAGCTGATAAACATATTGATTACGCAAACAAATTAAAAAGTATAATGGTAAGTGAAGGTATTAGAGTAGAAGTTGACGATAGAAGTGAAAGAATGAATAAAAAAATAAGAGATGCAGAAATTCAAAAGATACCGTATATGTTAGTAGTGGGAGATAAAGAGGTAGAGACAGAGTCTGTCTCTGTGAGAGAAAAGGGGAAACAAGGGTCATACAGCTTAACTTTCTCTGAATTTTTAAATAAAATAAAGTCTGTTATAAACAATAAGGAGAAGATTTAATGATAGATAAAATCCTCGGTATGTTTTCTAACGATATAGGTATAGATTTAGGGACTGCAAACACACTTATATTCGTAAGGGGAAAAGGTATAGTATTAAGTGAGCCTTCAATAGTTGCAGTAGATAGAGCTACTAACAAAGTTTTGGCTGTAGGTAAAGAAGCAAAAGAGATGGTTGGTAAAACTCCAGAACATATTCAGGTAATAAGACCTCTTAAAGACGGAGTTATAGCAGATTTCGATACTACACAATCTATGCTTAAATACTTTATACAGAAAGTACATTCAAATTTTCCCCTTACAACGATATTTAACCCAAGACCGAGAGTTGTTATAGGAGTTCCTTCCGGAATTACAACAGTTGAGAAGAGAGCTGTTATAGATGCAGCCAGGCAAGCTGGGGCAAGGGAGGTTTACTTGATAGCAGAACCTATGGCAGCAGCAATAGGAGCAGGTCTGCCTATAGATGCTCCTGGTGGAAATATGATAGTTGACATAGGAGGAGGAACATCTGAGATAGCAGTTATCTCTCTATCTGGACTTGTAATCTCAAATTCCATCAGAGTAGCTGGGGATGAGATGAACGAAGCAATCATAAACTATCTAAAGAGAAACAACCATATACTTATAGGTGAGCAGACTGCCGAAAACATCAAAATAAACCTTGGTTCAGCTTATCCGTCAGATAGAGACAACAAAACTATGGAAATTCGCGGTAGAGATATGACAGGTATGCCAAGAAGTATAGTCATAAGTGGTAAAGAGATAAGGGAAGCCTTGGAAGATGTTATAGTCCAGATAGTCAATGCTGTGAAATCTACCTTAGAGAGAACTCCTCCGGAACTTGCAGCAGATATAGTAGAGAGAGGAATAGTTTTAGCTGGTGGTGGATCATTAATATACGGACTTGATAAAAGACTTAAAGAAGAGACAAATCTACCTGTAGTATACTGTGAAGACCCTTTAACAGCAGTAGCAAGAGGGATAGGAAAAGCTATTCAAAATATTGAGCTTATAAAAAAGGTATCTATGAAGTAGATGAATATTGGCTTTAAAAACAGTAAAAAGGTTGTCTATTTTTTTGTATTTATATCTTTCCTCATTTTTTTTATAGGGATAGTTAAAATATTTCTTCCTTCCTTGATTTTTAGAGTTGAAGAACAGCTAACAAATTCAGTCCATTTTATAGGTGATATATCTAAATATTTTAAAGAAAAGGATGAACTTTACAGAGAAAATCAACGTTTAAAGAGGGAAATTCAAAATTTAGATATTCAGCTGGTAAATCTTTCTTATCTAAGAAAAGAAAATGAGATACTGAGAAATTTACTCTCCTTTAAAGAGAGTTATACAATAAAAAAATGGACTGTTGCAAAGGTTATAGCTTACTCTCCAGAAAGTATGGTAAAAAGCTTTACAATAGATGCAGGGAGTAAAGATGGAGTAAAATCCGGAGATATAGTTATAAACAATGGATATGTTGTTGGAATGATAGGAAATGTTTACGGCAATTTTTCCATTGTTATTCCTGTAGATGATAGAAATTTTAAAGTTATGGTGAGAACTTCAAAAACAGGAGAACTATGTTTTTATCAAGGTTTTGAAAAAGGAAAAGGACATCTAAAGTTCGTTATACCGGATCAAGACATAAGAATAGGAGACACTATAGTGACAGATGCTGTCTCTGACAATATACCTGCAGGAATTCCGATAGGGGTAATAAGAAATATATCCCAGAAGGAAGGAGAGTTTTTCAGGTATGTGGAAGTAAACCTTTTCTATAAACCAACCTTATTAGATTATGTAATTGTTGTGTCACGATGAATTTAATAAAGATATTAGCTGTAGGCTTTGTTATATTGATATTACAATCTTCTGTTATTTTAAGATTTTTAGATATAAACTTTCTTCCGGATTTTATCTTTATCTATCTCTTACTTACCTTTATTTACAAAGATTATACTTTCATCCAGTTTATATTTATATCTTTAATCTTGGGTGTATCTGTTGATTCTATCACAGGTATATATCCCATTTTTGAGACAGTGATATTCCCATTAACAGCAACTGTGGTATATCTATTAAAAGATAAGATATTTATATCCAACTTCTTCTTAAAATTTATCATTTTTCTATTTTTTAGCATATTATCTTTTATTATTAAAAGCATACTGATATATCTTTATACTGAAATATTTACATTTAACATTGTTGATATATACTATATTACAATATCAAACACAGTTGCACTTTACCTATTCTACTATCTTAGAGAGTTTCTTTATGGCAGAGTTTTTGAAAAGTAGGTTTGGTGTAGTTTTTATTCTATTTTTCATAGTTGCATTAACCATTGTTGGAAGATTATTCTACCTTCAAATTATCAAAGGACAACATTACAGAGAAATTTCAGATAGAAACTATATGAGAATATTTGTAACAAATCCTCCAAGAGGAAGAATATACGATAGAAACGGTGTTTTACTTGCCTACGATGTTCCAACTTTTCAACTTGTATGTCTTCCGTATATAGTCAAGAAAAATTATAAAATTGAAGATTTTAAAAAACATATGAAGGATTTACTAAATATAGAGCTAACGGATAAACAGGTAGAGATTATACAGAAGAACCTGTATCCTCAACTTGTAATTCAAAAAAGCTTATCAACCCAACAGATGAAAACATTCTGGAATTACAGTTATCTATTTAATGGTGTTTATATAGATGTAGTCCCTAAGAGAGTTTACACCCCAGAGGCAAATTATCTACCACATGTTATAGGTTATGTTGGGTATCCCTCTGAAAAAGAACTTCAGAAAAATCCTGACCTTAATATGAATATGTTAGTAGGAAAAGCCGGTGTAGAGAAGATATTTGATAGTATATTACGTGGAAAGCCAGGTAAAAGAGCTGTATTAGTAGATGCAATGGGAAGACAGAAAAAGATACTCTGGGAAGAAGAGCCGGAGAAAGGAAATGATGTATATCTAACTATCGATATAAGACTTCAGAAAATAGCATACGAATCATTCGTTCAATCAGGGAATCCATCAGGAGCTGTTGTTATAGTTGATCCTAACAGTTATGAGATACTCACTCTTTTAAGTTACCCTACATATGATTTACAGAAGTTTTATGAAGGTATGACAAAGGAAGAATGGCAAAATCTTACATCTAACATATATAAACCCCTTCTTAACAAAGTTTTCAGTGGATTGTATCCTCCTGGTTCTATCT
The DNA here is from genome assembly GCA_026418455.1 of Hydrogenothermaceae bacterium. Classification (GTDB taxonomy): domain Bacteria; phylum Aquificota; class Aquificia; order Aquificales; family Hydrogenothermaceae; genus JAOABC01. Next base: position 49,634 of record JAOABH010000006.1, on the reverse strand, counting down.
ATAAACCTCTGGTAAGTATAGCTGCTCTTGAGGAAGGTGTGCTGACACCTCAAACACGGATACTAAGTAGAGGAGAGTTTAACATAGGAAAGTATGTTTATAGAAACTGGGATAAGAGAGGATGTGGTTATATAGATGTATCCCAAGCTTTGGAAATGTCCTGTGATACTTTTTACTACCAAATTGGACTTAAATTGGGAGTAGATAATATTGTAAAGTACACAAGGGGATTTGGTATAGGTGAGAAGCTTAATCCGGATATAGAATCAAAAACGGCAATAGTTCCAGATAGACAGTGGAAAAGGAAAGTTATTAAAACAGGATGGTTTCATGGAGATACTGTAAATTTAAGTATAGGCCAGGGGTATATCGCCATAACACCGTTTGAGGCAACAAAGATAATACTTCCTATCATAAATGGTGGATATGTTTTAAAACCTAATCTGTTAAAAGCATACTTTGACAACAAAACACAAAAACTTATTCATTCACAGAGAGAAGTGATAAGACGTTATAATTTTAAAAGTTATAACGTAGAAGCTGTCAAGTATGGGATGTATAGAGTGGTTTATGGACCAAACGGTACAGCAAAAGTTATGGCAACAGTCCCTATAAAAAATGCAGGTAAAACAGGAACTGCTCAGGTGTATTCTTATATGACTAGACAGAAAAAACACCACAGATGGGAACTCAGAGATCACGGATGGTTTATAGATTTTGCTCCTTACGATCAACCTAAAATTGCTATGGCTGTATTTGTAGAACATGGAGAAAGTGGTGGAAAAGTTGCTGCTCCTATTGCAGCATCTATACTAAGAAAAGCCTACTACGAAAAAATATTAGAAGAGTGATAAGATGGTAAAAGAGATTCTATCTTTTAGAGAGTATGACAGATTTGTGTTATTTATTACAGTTTTTCTACTTCTATGGAGTGTTGTGAATATATACAGTGCCTCTTTCCATGAATTTTCAAGCCTTTACATAAAACAGATAGTATTTGTGTCAATAAGTTTATTGATTATACTATTTTTGCCTAAATTAGTAGATTACAGGAAGATATTAGAGCTATCTTTATTATTATACATTACAGGGATTATATTACTTATAGCTGTCAAAATTTTTGGGACAACTGTCCTTGGAGCTAAAAGATGGATAAACTTAGGTTTCTTTCAATTACAGCCTTCCGAAGTTATGAAAGTTATAACGATTATTACAACCGCTCATATACTTTCAAAGTTAGAACTTCCATTAAGCCTTAAAGACTTTTTTAAAGTTATGTTTTTAACAGCAATTCCTTTCATACTTATAAAGACACAGCCAGACTTGGGAAGTGCAGTTTTAATATTGCTGCCAGTTTTATTTATGGTGTTTTTTGCCGGATTTAAAAGTAAATATATCCTAATTTTTAACACGCTATTCTTAATGTCTATGCCGATTGTGTGGCACTTTTTGGAAGACTATCAAAAAAACAGAATTATCGCATTTCTAAATCCAGATGCATACTCAAAAGAGTTTGCATATCAGATAATCCAGTCTGTTATAGCAGTAGGTTCAGGACAGCTTACAGGTAAAGGCTTCCTTGAAGGATCCCAGTCAAAATACTACTTCTTACCAGAGCAACACACAGATTTTATATTTGCCACCATAGGTGAAGAGTGGGGATTTGTTGTTTCTGCTGGATTGGTTTTAATCTACTTTTTCCTATCTATAAAAATTCTGTATACAGGTTATAGATTGACTGACATAGGAGGGAAATTTGTCTGCTATGGTATAGGAAGTTTGATAGGATCTCAAGCTTTCATAAATATAGCTATGAATATAGGACTATTTCCTGTTGTAGGAGTACCACTTCCATTTTTGAGTTATGGCGGAACTGCTCTTATGGTGTTTTCCGTAATGATGGCAATGTACCAAAATATCTATATAATAGATAAGAAAACTAAGTTTAAACTATCTCACTCAGAGGTTGAAAAATATTGATAGAAGAGTTTATAAAGATTCAAAATGAACTTTCAAAGAGAGTAAAAATTGAAGATAAAATAGATATAAACAACATAACCAAGATAGCAGGAGTTGATTGTAGCTTTGTAGAAAAAGATGGACACACAATAGGAATAAGCTGTATAGTAGTTATGGATAGACAGTTTAACATATTAGAAACTCAATTTGGGGAAGGTAAAGTAGATATTCCATACATTCCTACATTTCTAGCTTTTAGAGAGATCCCTATAATTATGAAAGCTTATGAGAAAGTGAAGGAAGCTCCAGATATATTTATATTTGATGGACAGGGTATACTGCATCCCAGAAATATGGGAATAGCCACCCATTTTGGAGTTCTAACAGATACAGTTACAATAGGTTGTGGAAAGAGCCACCTGTACGGTAAATTTTTACCGCCACCTAACCAAAATATGGCAAAAAGTCCGGTTTATGTAAATGATAAGATATACGGATATGCCCTTCGTGTAAAGAAAAACACAAATCCAATATTTATCTCTCCTGGAAACAATATATCAGTTGATAGCTCCCTTTATGTTATAATTAATAACCTTAGAGGTTATAAACTTCCAGAAGCGGTAAGAATAGCCCACAACTCTCTACAAGAGTATAGAAAGAAATTAATTAAGGAGGATTAGCAGTGAAGGAGAAAAAAGTAAGTATAGTTTCCTTAGGAGAGGAAGGATTCTTAGGTAAAATGGAAGGTAAAGATTTTGTTTTAAATCTCTCTCATACCACTTTCAACGCCACAGACCTTATGCTTATGTCTGTTGCTTACTGCTTCGGTATAACCGTTGACGCTTATGTAAAGCATAAAGGATTAAATATAAAAAATCTTCAAATAAAAGCTTTTGGGGAGAAACACGAAACTGAAAACAGATACGAAAAAATATGGCTTGAGGTATCTTTTGAAGGTGATCTAACCGCTGAACAGATAGAGAGAGTTTTAACGATTGGAAAAAGGGGATGTACTGTAAGTAATACGATGTTAAAACCTATAGATTTTGAAGTTAAATATATGGGAGAGTGATAAGTATGGAGTCTTTCTTCTTAGGTGTTATCGCATTCTCTATGGTAATAGTGGCAATAATGGCAATTATTAGGACGATAGTATGGATACTTGTTCTTTTAAAGTTGAAAAAACTTTTAGAGATTCTATATTTAGATTATAGACATTTATCTCCTAAAATATTTAACGTGTTGGATAATATGTCATCTATAACTGGTATATTTAAAGTTATAAAACTTTTTGCAAGGAGCAAGAGTTGAAAAGCAAAGGAGTTATCTGGGGATTATTTGGAATTTTAGTTGGTTTGGTAGCTGGTTTTATTATATATAAAAAGAGGAAAGAGATACTTAGGAAATTAGAGGAGATATCCGACAGAATAGAGGATAGCAATATCTATGATAGAGTAAAGGACTATCTAGGTGATATAAAACAGTCCATATCAAAACTTTTAGACAGGTCGAAAGATTTACCCAGAGAAAAAGAAGAGGAGATTTTATCTCTCGTTGAAGAAAAAATAAAAAAACTCGAAGAAATTATTAAATCTTAGGAGGAAAAGACGATGAAGAAAAGTACATTGGCAATCATACTTGGTTCTGTGGCTGCTGCTATTGGTGGATATTTTGCCTACAAGAGGAAAGATGATATACTTGCAAAACTTTCAGAGATACAAAATCAGCTAAAAGAAGCTGAACTTACAGAGAAGGCAAAAACTGCTTTAAGTGATGTAGTTGAAAAATTAACATCTCTTGTAAAGAGAAGCGATACTCTAACCGAAGAGGAGAAGGCTAAAGAAGTTGCAGAACTTGAGGAGAAAGTTAAAAAACTTGAGGAAGTAGTAAAATCTGAAAGTTAAAAAAGGTTTTAAATTATTACTCTTAACACTTAAGGATTACTTTACCTTAAATATTAGTTATCACTCTGCAGCTTTAACCTTTTACTTTTTAAGTTCTCTATTTTTTATACTATTATTTATGGTTGTAGTTCTCTCCAAGCTTTTATTATTCAACATTGGAGAGATTTACTACATCCTTTTTCAATTTTTCCCTACCGTTGCAGAGAATTTTGTAAAAACGGTTTTTACCCTATCTCAACAGCCTGCAAGTTTAAATCTGATCTCTTTCCTTTTGTCAGTATACTTTTCCAAGGATTTCTTTTTATCTATGAAAAAGGCTCTTTCATATATAACAGAGAGTAGTTTTGAGGGTAAATTTAGTATATACGTTATGACCCTGTCATTACCTGTAGTTTTGATACTTTTTATATCGTTATACATATTAAAAATTATGTTAACTTTTATCTTCAACTCTTTCAGTTTAATACTAAAATATTTAACTTTATTGTTTGATGAAAAAACAATTACTTTTATTAAAAAGACTGTTCTTAAACTGTATAACGTTATATTTGCTGGAGAGGTATTTGAGTTAATAACCCTGTCATTATTTATCTTTACAGCTTATTATCTTCTTGCAAACATAAAAATAAAAAAGGCTGTATTTTACACATCTTTGGCTGTTTCTCTGGTTATTCTCATATTAAAAAATGTATTCGGTTTTATATTCAGTTACTTTATAGTAAAAAGTCCGGTCTTTGCAGCAATTGGACTGATATTTGCAGTTATACTGTGGCTTAAAATAATGTTTGATATATTCTTAATAGGGGCAAGGTTCTTATACTATGTAAAAAAAGCCTCCTTTGAGGAGGCTTGATATCTTAATATAGTCTAAAATGTCTATTTAAAAACTTCTGCCAGGTAGAAGGTAGTTTATCTATCTCTTCCTGAGCTATTCTTTCAACTTTATCTTTTATTTTAGATATATCACCTTTTACTCTTAATTTAACATCACAAACCTGTGGTTCTGTTATCGGTTTTCCTATCTGACTGACTAAATAGCAGTAAGCTTCTTCAACCTCTTCTATCTCTGCCACAATTCTCTCAGCCATATCCATAGCAGCAGTGTTGTATATTTTACCTATATGACTAATAGGGTTCTTTCCGGCAGCTGCCTCTAAACTCATAGGTCTATATGGAGTTATTAAACCGTTTACTCTATTACCTCTACCAACTTGACCGTCATCTCCCGCTTCAGCAGATGTTCCAGTTACAGTTATATAAACAGATTGATTATCAATGTCATCAGCAGTATTTAGAAATATATCAACGTGCTTTGTAGTAAGTCTCTGAGCTATTGAGTATGCATAGTTTGAAACTATCTCTTTCTTCTCTACATAATCTTTAATATCTTTCACATACTTATCAACAAAAGCCATAGCTATAGTTATTCTGATATTATCACCATTTCTAACACCCATTATCTTTATATCTTCACCTACGTATGGATGTTCCCTTTTAAAATATCTGTTATTTAATGCTCTCTCAAGCTCATAGACTATAGTCTCTATATCAGAAAACGGTGCAAATCCAACTCCAAACGAAGTATCATTTGCAAGAGGAATTTCACCTTTCAATTGGAATCTCTCAAAAAGTTCTACAAGATCTTTGCTTCCAGGCTTTAGTTTTGGATGAATAATTACATGGTTTGATATATCTAAATTCGGTATATTCTCTTTAAGCCATTTATGAGCTGTTTCTATGGCAATTTCCTTTACAGGTAACTTTTTATTTCCCTTTTCATCTATAGCTCTCCCAGTAAGGTATATCTCTATTGGCTCTATGATTTTTCCGCCACCAAACTGAGGATCAGCAACTCCACCTATCAAAAGAGCTTTATCAACATTATGGTGCATTATTGCACCGAACTCCTCTCTATAAAGGTTAGAAAGTGCTATTGATAACTCCTCAGCCAAGGCATCACATATTGTATCCGGATGACCTGTTCCCTTTCTTTCAACAATCTCAACAGGTTGTGTTGATACTTTTTCAAAATCCAACAAACCCACTTTGATATTTGCCAATTCGCTTCCTCCTAAAGAAAATTTAAGGTAATTAAATTATCATATTTTTAAACCTGTTGCAAATTTTATAGATTAGTAATAAAATATTTAGCCTAAGTTTGAATAATTGCGGAGGAATTGATGGCAAAAGGAGTATTATCACCGGAAAAACAGAAACACAAGAGAAGAGTTGCTAAAAACGTAAGAGTTGCTGAGAGAAGGAGACTACAGAATAGATACCATGTTTCAAGAATGAAAACTGCATTTAAAAAATTCTACGAAACTTTAAAGAAGGAAGGTGCAGAAGCAGCAGAGAAGCTCTTACCTCTCTGTCAAAAGCTTGCATACAAAGCAGCTGCCAAAGGTGCTATCCATAAAAATGAGGCTGCAAGAAGAGTGTCAAGAGCTGCTAAAAGATTAAATTTAGCGAAACAGACAGTTGCACAAGCTTAAATTTTTAGTATAATATATTTTAAATATGGCGGTATAGCTCAGTTGGTTAGAGCACGCGGCTCATATCCGCGGTGTCCGGGGTTCGAATCCCTGTACCGCCACTTAAAATGATGGATGTAGAGAAAAAAGTCCTAAGAGCTGTCAAAGAGTATAACCTTATCTTACCAAATGATAATGTTCTAATAGCTTTTTCTGGCGGTCCTGACTCTGTAGCCCTTACATACATTTTACTGAAGCTGAAAAATTACCTTGGTATAAATAAGATAGGCTTGGCACATTTTAATCATCTTTTAAGAAAAGAGTCTTTTAAAGATGAAGAATTTAGTATAAACTTTGGAAAAGATCATAACATTCCCGTATTTACTAAAAAAGCCGATATTGGAAAGATAGCCAAAGAGTTAAAAAAGTCCATTGAGGATGTTGGAAGACAGGAAAGGTATAAATTTTTAGAAGAGGTTTCAAAGAAGGAAAGTTTCAACAAAATAGCTACTGCCCATCATCTTTCAGATTTAGCTGAAACCATGACTTTATGGTTCATTCAAGGTAATAAGAGAGGGTTGAGAGGTTTTAGACCAAAATCAGATAAAGTTATCCGTCCATTATTTTATGTATCAAAAGAGGAGATTCTAAAATACTGTAAAGATAATGATCTTGATTATATAACAGATGTCTCAAACTTCTCTGAAAGATATCTCAGAAATAGAGTAAGAATTAAAGTTATCCCTGTGATGAAAGATATAAATAAATCCTTAGAAAACTCCTTAGAACGTATGTCATACTTTTTGGATGTTGATGAGAACTACTTTGATAGTAAAGTAAAGGAGATTTTAAAGGAGATTAAGACAGAGTACATACCTTACAACTTTTTAAAAACTTTAAATAAAGCTTTACAGTACAGAGTAATACAGAAATTTTGTGAGAAGAAAGGCCTGATCATCTCTTACCAAAAGTTGAAGAATATCCTTGAATTTATTGAAAATCCGAAGAAAAATGGATACATAAAACTATCTTCTGAATATGTTTTGGTATATGACGGTGAGAATATACTCATTAAATCTGTCAATGATATGGAAAAAGTTGGTTTTCTGTATAAATTAAAAGTTGGTGAAAAAGTCTATATAAAAGAAGCTGGGATGTGGATAGAATCTTTTAAAACAAATAAAGTAGATGTAATGAAATTAAAGGAATGTAATGATGTTGTGTGTTTTGATTTAGAAGCAGAGGAGTTTATAGTCAGAAATAGAAGAGAAGGGGACAGAATGATACCTTTTGGTCATAAAACAGAAAAAAAGGTAAAAGATATTTTAATAGATATGAAATTACCAAAAACCATAAGGAATAACATACCAATTTTAGCTTTTGGTGATAAAATATTATGGGTGTGCGGCTACAGAAGGTCAGCACTCTTCCCAGTTAGAGAAGAATCTAAAAATGTAATTTGCTTTAGGTTGATTAAGGAGGTATGAAGTTGCAACTATCAAAAAGTATTTTTATATGGTTTCTTATAGGTGCTGCGATGATCCTTGCTTTCAACATATTTGGATCAAGGCAGATTGTTGATAACAAAGTTACATTCACAGAGTTTATGAATCTCGTAAATGAGAAAAAGGTTGAGCATGTAGTTGTTAGAGGAGAGGAACTAACTGCGACAACAGACGAAGGTAAAAAGATAGAAACAGTAATACCGCAAGGTTATTCTAAATTATACGATATACTTTCAGAAAATGGTGTGAGTGTTAAGGTTCTACCGACAGAAAGTGGTGGCTGGTTTATGACATTTTTAGTGGCATGGCTTCCTATACTACTGTTTATTGGACTTTGGATATTTATGATGAGACAGATGTCCGGAGGTGGAGCAAACAGAGCATTCTCTTTTGCAAAAAGTAAAGGTAAGCTTTACCTTGAAGAAAAACCTAATGTTAGACTTGATGACGTTGCCGGAATAGATGAAGTTAAAGAAGAAGTAAAAGAGATCATCGAGTATCTTAAAGACCCTGCAAGATATCAAAAACTCGGTGGTAGAGCGCCGAAAGGTATCCTTTTGTACGGAGATCCAGGTGTTGGTAAAACATTGCTGGCAAAAGCAATAGCTGGAGAAGCAAGTGTTCCATTCATATCCATATCTGGATCTGATTTTGTTGAGATGTTTGTAGGTGTTGGTGCTGCAAGAGTTAGAGACCTGTTTGAAACTGCAAAAAAACATGCTCCATGTCTCATATTTATAGATGAGATAGATGCAGTAGGTAGAGCGAGGACAGGTGTTGGTTTTGGTGGTGGACATGATGAAAGAGAACAAACTTTAAACCAACTACTTGTTGAGCTTGATGGTTTCGATTCAAACGAGGGAATTATAGTTATAGCTGCAACAAACAGACCTGATATCTTAGACCCTGCTCTTTTAAGACCTGGAAGATTTGATAGACAGATATCTGTTCCAAAACCAGATGTTAGAGGAAGATATGCCATCTTACAGATACATATAAAGAAGAAGAACATTCCGTTAGATGAAGATGTTGATCTTGCAACAATTGCCAAAGGAACGCCAGGGTTTTCTGGAGCAGACCTTGCCAATGTTGTGAATGAAGCCGCTTTACTTGCTGCAAGAAGGAAGAGAGAAAAGGTAGGAATGAAGGAATTTGAGGATGCATTAGATAGGATTATGATGGGTCTTGAAAGAAAAGGTATGGCAATCACTCCTAAGGAAAAAGAGAAGATAGCATATCATGAGGTTGGACATGCTATAGTGGGTGTTATGCTCGAAGAGGCAGACCCACTACACAAAGTTTCTATCATACCAAGAGGTATGGCTTTAGGAGTAACCGTAAATCTACCGGAAGAAGATAGACATCTATACTCTAAGAAAGACCTAATGGCAAGGATACTTCAGCTGTTTGGTGGAAGAGCAGCAGAGGAAGTTTTCTACGGAAAAGATGGTATAACAACCGGGGCTGAGAATGACTTAATGAGAGCAACAGAGCTTGCATACAGGATAGTAGCTTCCTGGGGTATGAGTGACGAGATAGGTCCTATCCACGTTTCAACTAATAGAAGTGGAGGAATTTTCTTAGGAAACCAAGGCCCTCAGATAAGTGAAGAAACGGCAAGAAAGATAGACGAAGAGGTAAATAAAATATTGAGAGAGGCTTACTACAGGGCAAAAAGCATAGTTGAAGAGTATAGAGATGCGGTGGTTGCAGTAGTGAATCTACTTCTTGATAAAGAGACAATAAGTTGTGAAGAGATGTTTACTATCTTACAGGAGTATAATGTTCCGGTTTTAAATAGATGTAGAAAATTTGAAAACTTAAATGTAATATCAGACTCCTCATCTCCGGAAGTTCCTCCAGCAGAACTACCTGTTCCAGCGTAATTTATAGATGAGTATAAAGTTAGTAGATACCCACTGTCATCTTGATATGATAGATTCTGATGATTTACAGGAGTCTGTAAAAGAAGTTAGTATACTTTTAACAGTAGGTTGTGATGAAGATGAAATCCCTAAGGCTCTAAGTTTAGGAAAAAAATTTGAAAATGTTTATGTTGCGATAGGATACCATCCTTATGAAGCTGACAGAATAGATGAAAGTAGTATAAGAAGCTTAGAAAATCTGTTAAAGAGTGAAAAAGTTGTTGCCGTTGGAGAGATGGGGCTTGACTTTTACAGAAATAATGCCTCAAAAGAAAATCAGTATAAATACTTTTTTATGCAGATAAAGTTAGCAAAAAAATACAACCTACCTGTAATTATTCATAGTAGAGAAGCGAATAGAGAAACAGAAGAAATTATCAAATCAGAGAGTATAGATAATGGAGTTATGCACTGTTTTGGTGGAGATCACAATCTGTTGAAAACAGCTTTAGATAACGGATTATACATATCTTTCGCCGGAAATGTAACATATCCTAAAGCAGACAACTTAAGAGAGATGTTAAGATATGTTCCCTTAGATAGACTTCTCTTAGAGACAGATAGTCCCTATTTATCCCCTCAAAAAGTGAGAGGTCAGAAAAATAAACCATCAAACATAAGATATACCTATGAGTTTGTCTCCCAGTTTTTGAATATTGATTTGGAAAGGTTAGAGGATACTGTTTATAGTAACACATTAAATTTATTTAAAATAAAAAAGCCGGAGGTAGTTAACAGATGAAGTATGATGTTGTTATAGTAGGTGGTGGTGTATCTGGCCTATCCTGTGCTTTAACCCTTGCCTCTATGAAGGGACATTTTAATTGGGCAGAAAATAAAAGATTTTTAGTAATCGACAATCAATCTTCTGATCTTTTAAAAGCTATGTTAAATAATGTTCCGGGAATACAAAAGGGAACACTTGGAAGAAAGGCTTTAGATGATCTAAGAGAGCAGGCTAAAAGTTATGGAAACGTTGATATCATCTTTGGAAGGGTTGTAAAGGTCAGTGGAAACAAGGGGGATTTTACTGTAATAACAGAAGACGGTAAAGAGTTTAAAGCAGATTACGTTGTCCTTGCTACAGGTTTTCACAATTTTGATATAGATTGTGAAGGTGTAGAGATAATTGAAAACAAAAAGTCTCCCAGACCGGGTAAAATTCAGATAAAAGTAGATGAAGAGAGCAGAGCAAAAGACGGCTTATATGTTGCCGGATTATTGGCAGGAGTAAGTACGATGTATGCCTGTGCTGCTGGATCTGGAACTCAAGTAGCATGTAACATAATGGCTGGATACGCAGGTAAAAATGTGGTAGTCCATGATGTTCCTTCAGAGAGCTAATCACTATAAAAAGGGGCTTTAAGCCCCTATTGTCAATAAGAAACTTTCAAAGTTAAAACTCCTTTATCAGATGCATAACCTTCTAAATCCTCTGAACTTTCAACGTAAACAACAGTAGGAATAACCTCTGTTTTTAAAATTTTATAGAGAGAATCGGCTCTACTTAATGCTCTATCTATATCATCTCTATACAGAGAGTAAGTTGCTTCCACGGCAAGATATACTGGTTTTTTGCTCTCCTTTAACTCTCCGTATATCACAAAATCAAGGTCAAACAGACCATTTCTCTCTTTTTCAGAAATAACACCTTCTTCCTCAGAGTCATCTATAAGTTCAGCTAACTTCTCCCAACCTATAAGCTTAGATTTTCTTACAACTTTTCCAAAATATGCAGGATATTTCTCTTTAACCGTTCTCTCAAAATCCTTTCCTTTAAATCTACCAAACTCTCCTTTCATATAGTTCATATCCTTTTTGAGAGTATTTACATCCTGTTTTAATATTTCTACATCCTGTTTCAACACAGCTACATCTTGCTTCAATACAGCTACGTCCTGTTTTAGTACGTTTACATCTTGCTTCAATACAGTTACGTCCTGCTTTAAGACTTCAACATCAGATTCTATTTTATCAACTTTAGTCTCTAACCTATCTAATCTTTGTAAAACCTCTTCCATTTTCCTTGGAAGTTCAAGTAGTTCAGAAGTTAGTATCATCTTTCTAAGCTCGTTTAGCCAGTCTGGATGGTCTAAAAGTACCCTTATAATATCTGCAAAATTTCTGATCTCATACTTTTCCATCTCTTTTAAAACTTTTTCGTCTATTGTAGCCAAACTCATGTTATCACCTTATATCTATTTTATGTAATTTACCTTTTTTAGCAATAAAGTTGTTATTGTTCTTACAGGAATACCGGTCGCCCCTTTTGGATGATAATACCAACCAGATGTGTGGTGAGAAGGTCCGGCAATATCTATATGAACCCATGGAATCTTAGGGTCAACGAAATGTTCTAAAAACAGTCCAGCAGTTATTGCTCCACCGTATCTCGTTGTTCCTACATTATAGACATCTGCATGAGGCGCCTTTATCTGCTCCCTGAGTTTATCGTTGAAAGGAAGTTGCCACATCCACTCTCCCGTATCCTGTGATACAGATAAAACTTCGTTTATAAGTTTTTGATTATTACCCATAACCCCAGCTGTAAACTCTCCTAAAGCTATAACACAGGCTCCGGTTAAAGTTGCCATATCTATGATGGCATCTGGTTTTAGCTCGCTTGCATAGGAGAGTGCATCTGCAAGTGTTAATCTTCCCTCTGCATCTGTATTGCCTACCTCTATAGTTTTACCGTTTTTAGCTCTCAAAATATCATCAGGTCTGTATGCTTTTCCACTTGGCATATTCTCTGCTGCTGCAACGATACCGTGAACAGTAATATCAGGTTTTAACTCTCCTATGGCTTTAAATATTCCCAACACAGCACAAGCTCCGGATTTATCTGTTTTCATCCACCTCATAAAATCTCCGGTTTTAATGTTCAATCCACCACTATCAAACATAAGACCTTTACCTACTACTGCGTACTCACCTTTAGAATGTTTTGGTCTGTAAGTTAGATGTATAAATCTTGGGGGGTTTTCACTACCTTTTGCAACTGCAAGGTAAGCACCCATTCCCATCTCTTCTATCTCTTTTTCATCGTATACCTTTATCTCAAATCCATACTGTTTTGCAAGGTCTTCTGCAATCTTAGCAAATTGAACCGTATTAATCACATTTGCAGGTTCATTTACAAGATCCCTTGTAAAGTTTTGGGCTTCAGCTAAAACAGTAGCAACTCTAACAGCTTCTTTTACAGCAGTTTTGTCTTTTACATTTATATTTATCTCAACCTTTTCAACTTCTGAGCTGTCTTTTTTCTTTGTAAAGTATTTATCAAAAGAGTAATTACCTAAAATTGATCCTTCAGTTATAGAAGCTGCAACATCTTCCGGAGAGAGCTTTTCAAAGTTAAGGTTTATATCTATTAGAATTTTTGAAAACTTCTGTTTCTTTGCCTCTCTAACTGTGTATGCAGCAACTCTCCTAAATGTGTCTTTATCTATTTTCTTTGTCTCTCCAAGACCAACGAGTATTACAAAGTCTGCTTTTATCTTTCCATAAGTTGGAGCTATTAGAAATTTTCCTTCCTCAGCTTCAAACTTCAAAGTTTTTTTAAGTTTTGATATCCCACCTTCCAAAACATCATCAATCTTTTTAATATTTTCTCTCAGATTCTTCTCTTCTTTTGAAACAGGAAATACTAAAGCATCTACATTGGCTGTCTCATATTTTTTAGAAACTACTTCTACTTTCATCGTAGCACCTCTCTGTGTTTGTTTTTACTGAATTTATTATAACAAATAAAAAAAGCCCCCATAAAGGGGGCTTCACACCATTTTTAATATTTTTAACTTTCAAATATTAAGCTGTTACACCTTCCGGAGTTAAAACTTCAACTTCTACTGTTTCACTCTGCCATAAACCGTGTTTTGTACAGTAGCTCATAGCATTGAGTTTCAACTTATCCTTTGTAGGAACAATGTAAAAATCAACTTCTGCCTGGTTTGGCTTATTTCCAAGAGAACCTGGTGTAAATGTAGCCTGTCCAAGTAGAGTATCACCATCCCAAAGCTGAACATAAGCTATATAGTGATCAAAGTCATCTGGGTGAACGTACTCATTTCCAACTCTTACTTTCACTTTCAATTTTTGACCTTTTACAGCCTCACCTTCAACATAAACAAATGGAGAGTGTCTGTCAATAAAGTCTCTTTTAGCTTCTTTGTCAATTTGAGAGATGTCAACATAACTGTTTACTTTTGGCATCTTTAAACCTCCTGATTAGTTTTTAACTCTAAATATTAAATTATACAGCAACAGATATGCAAATGAGTTTTATCAGCTCAAAAAGTGAGATTTATCATATATACCTATACTTTAAAAGTTAATTTTAAAATTAAATTAATCTTTTGTAGGAGGTATAGTTATGAAAGTAGTCAAGCTTCAACCAAAGGATCATCTAAAACCAAAAGGTTTAATCGGTATATCTGATGATCAGATTGAGGTTCATTTTGAAGCCCATTATAAAGGGTATGTGACAAAGTATAATGAAATTCAGGAGAAACTTGCTAACTTAGAGTTTGCAGATAGGACAAAAGCAAACCAAAACTACTCGGAATATAGAGCTTTAAAAGTGGAAGAGAGTTTTAACTATATGGGTATCGTTTTACATGAACTCTACTTTGAGCATCTGATAAGTGGTGGAAAAGGAGAACCATCTCCTGAACTTAAAAAAGTAATTGAGGAGACCTTTGGATCAGTTGAAAACTGTCTGAATGAAATAAAAGCAACTGGTATTGCATGTAGAGGTTGGGCTACACTATCCTGGGACTCTTACAACAAGATGTTATTCGTAAACGGGTTTGATGCCCATAATCAGTATGGATTTGTAATGTCTCATCCTCTGATAGTTCTTGATGTGTATGAACATGCTTACTATGTGGATCAGAAAAACAAAAGGCCACCTTACATTGACGCTTTCTTTAAGAACTTAAATTGGGATGTGATAAATCAGAGATTTGAAAGAGCTGTTAAAAGCTAAAATTTTAATTTTTTAAAAGGGGGCATGACCCCCTTTTTTTATTATCCACAAGAGAAAGAACTTCCACAACCGCAAGAACTTACTGCGTTAGGATTTTTAATTGTAAATCCACCACCCATAAAGTCCATTACATAATCAAGAACTGCACCTTTTATGTAAGGAGCAGAGAACTGATCAATAACAACTTTTACACCATTTGCAGTCTCTACAACTCTGTCATCTTCAGAGATCTCATCGTCAAATCCCATAGCATACTGGAATCCGGAACATCCACCAGGAACAACTCTAACCCTTAGAATTGGGTTTTCGATATTGTTCTCATCCGCTATTCTCTTAATTTCCTTAGCGGCTGTTTCTGTAACTGTAAACTCTACTGTTTGTACTTCCATCACTAAATCCTCCTTTTAAAAAGTTTTTAATAACATAACTCTGTACAACTAAATTGTTTATGATTTAAAACAGTTTACCTATGGCTACATCATAGGTTGCATAAATAAATATCTCACTTAAGGAAGGATGGAAATATATAAAGTCGTGTATCTCTTTAGCCGTATAACCGTGTTTTATAAATAGAGATATCTGATGTATCAACTCACTGGCACCTATACCTACTACATCCGCTCCAATTATCTTTAAATCTGATCTATTGAAGTACAGTCTTACATAACCTTCATTGTCTAGTTCATCCGCCGCTTTCTCGTTGTAAAGATATGGATAGTATCCGGTTATAACCTCTATACCTCTCTCTTTTGCTTCCTCTTCATTTAATCCAACATGTCCTATCTCATATCCGCTAAATACACTCCAAGGTGTTAAGGTATAATCGGGGGATATCTTCTCATCTTCGGTTATGTTATGTAAAACTATCTTTGCCTCATACGAAGCTATATGGGCTAACATAGGTGAATTTACAACATCACCTACTGCATATATATTTTCAAAATTTGTCTGTAGATAATCATTCACTTTTATAAACCCTTTACTATCTTTCTCAATTCCTACTGTATCTATATCGGAAGTGTTTGGGACTCTTCCTACTGTTAGCAGTATCTTATCTACGGTTAAAATTTTTCCGTTGGACAGAGTTACCGTTGCTTTACGGTTATCCCTTGATATATCTGTTACTGTTGTATTAAAGTTTGTTTCTATTCCAAGTTGGTTAAACTTTCTTAAAAGATTTTTTGATATCTCCTTTGAGAATATTTTTGAAGGGAGGAGTCTATCTGAAATCTCTACTATATGGACTTTACTTCCAAAAACAGCAGATATGTACCCAAGCTCACAACCAGCAACCCCTGCCCCTATAACAAGAAGACTTTCTGGAAGTTTATTTAGATTATCCATAAACTGTTCTGTTGTTATGATTAACTCTCCATCTGGCTTTATATTACCTATTGATGAAGGGATTGAACCGGTTGCTATCAGTATAAACTTACCTTCTATTAATTCTCTATTACCTTCCGGATATGTTACCTCAACCTGGTTTTTTCCAACTATCTTCCCTGTTCCTCTATAAACCGGAACTTTCTTTGATTTTAGAAGATTTAAAAGGGAGTTTCTTAAAAATGTTATGGTTTTTTCTTTACCTTCAAATGCCTTGGAGTAGTCAACGGTGTAATTTTCTACAACTATCCCGTAATCTGAAAGTTTTTTTAATTTCTCCAATTGGTGGGCAGCAGATCTGAAATACTTTGTAGGGATACATGCTCTGTTTAGACAGTTCCCACCTACTTTACTCTTTTCTACGATGGCTATATTTAGACCTTTTCTTAAAGCTGTCAAACTGGCTTCATATCCACCAGGCCCCATACCAATTATGATTAGATCATACATGTCAGAACTCCATCATATAGTATATTCCAGTTTTTACAAAATTCTGATCTATACCTAATTTAGATTTTAAGAACTCATCTAATACTGACTTTGGAGGAGTTATCTCAATTACCGGAGCATCTTCCGGAATTTTTGCCAACATCTTTGCCTCTCTTATGGCATCCTGTACATTACCGAGTTTATCAACAAGTCCTATCTCCCTTGCCTGTCTTCCACTGAAAACTCTTCCATCCGCATACTGTCTTAACTTTTCTTTATCTATCTTTCTGTATTTGACTATCGCATCCAAAAACTGCTCATAGACATCCTTGACTGTTTCTTCAAGAATCTTTCTCTGCTCTGGGGTTAATGGCTTTGTTGGGTAAAGTATATCCTTATTTTCTCCGCTTTTTACAGTATTTACTTTAACACCTACCTTGCTTAGTATCTCACTTAAATCAACCTGCTGAATGATAACTCCTATACTTCCCGTTATAGTTCCCGGATTTGCATATATAACATTTGCAGGTGCCGATATGTAGTATCCTCCCGATGCTGCCACATTTCCCATAGATACTACAACAGGTTTCTTTTCTCTCAACTTCTCTATGCTTCTATAGATCTCCTGGGATGCACCTACAGCTCCTCCGGGACTATCTACTATTATGACCACAGCTTTAATAGATTCATCTTTTTGAGCTTTCGCAATACTCTCTACTGTATCCATATATCCCATTATACTGTCTTCAACTTTAATAAGTGCAACTTTTGGTTCTTTTGACGCCTTTATCCCGGATATAACATACAAAACAACAGCTAATATCAACACTATTATGAGAATCTTCTTTTTCATATCCTACCTCTTTAGAAAATTACCATATTATCAATATGTATAACCTCATCCACCTTTTTACCTAAAACTTCCGCAGCCTTGTCTGTTCTCATACCTTTTATAGAGTTTACTTCCCTATAATCAAAGTTAATCAATCCTTTCCCTATAATATTACCTTCTATATCGGAAATTGCAACCACATCACCTGCTTTAAATATACCTTCTACTTCCTTTATACCTGATGGTAAAAGACTTTTACCAGACCTGATGGCTTTTTCTGCTCCCTGATCTATGTAGATTTTACCCTTAGGAGAAGATAGAAGTTTTAACCAGCTTTTTTTCTTGGTTGTCTGTTTTTTCTTCGATGGGTATATAAATGTCCCAACATCTTTCCCAAGCAAAATATCAGTTATGATGGTTTGGCTTTTTGGAGCTATAATTACCGGAATTGAGTGATCTACCGCTATCTTTGAAGCTTCCAATTTACTTCTCATACCGCCACTACCATATGTAGATTTAGATGCTTTTGCAAAAGAAAGTGCTTGGTCTACATCATCTATAAAGTTTATAAGTTTAGCATCCGGATTAGATGGGTCATCTGTGTACAATCCCCCGGCAGTAGAAAGGATTATCAGCAGGTTCGCATCTGACATTAATGCTACATGGGAAGCTAAAAAATCGTTATCACCAAAAACTATCTCACTTACAGCTATAGCATCATTTTCATTTATTATAGGAACAACTTTAAAATCTAAAAGCTTGTTTAAGGTGTTTTTGGCATATATGTATCTTCTCCTATCTTGAAGTCCCTCCACTGTCAGAAGCATCTGTCCTACTGTAATTCCGTATTCTGAGAAAATATTATCGTATATCTGTATAAGACTTGCCTGTCCTACACTTGCAACAGCCTGTTTTTCTGTTATACTCTTTGGTTTTGATTTTAAACCAAGTTTTTTTATACCTGCAAGAACTGCTCCTGAGGAAACTATAATAAACTCTCTGTCCTCAAAGGATTTTATCTGCTTTGCAAGACTTTCTATGAAGTCTCTGTCTATGTTGTCATCTTTTTCAAGTATCTGGGAACCTATTTTTATTACTACTCTCTTTGCTTTTGAAAGAAGGTCAAGTTTATCCATTAAAATCCCTTTCTTGCAAATATTAGATACCCTGTATGGGCAACCATCCTATCTTCCGGTCTTAACCTATCTGGAACCGGCTTATATGGTCTAACCAAAATCTCTTCAACTTCTATATCTATAAATTGACAGTTTTTCAACTCTTTTATAACCTCTGATACCTGATTTGTAGTTGGCACTAAAAATCCTACCATACTGCCGGGTTTTAGTAGTTCTCTAACCTTGGAAATGTAATACCATGGCTCTCTCACATCTATAAAAGCAGCATCAAAATCTTTTTCATCAATATCTTCTGATAGGTCTTTGTGGTGTGGAATAACTACATCCTTAAAACCTGCAAGGTCTATATTTTTAACTGCATTTTCTAAAAAATCTTTTTCTCTCTCATAAGCGTATATCCTTCCGTCAGGATACAGAGCATTTGCCATAACTATACTCATAGCTCCGCTTCCTATTCCGGATTCTAAAACCTTCAACCCACTTCTAAGTCCAAGTTTCAATGTTATATAAGCAGAGTCCTTAGGATATACTATCTGGGTTTTTCTGTTTATTCCCATCATTATGATTTCATATAGAGTAGGTTTTAAGATGATGAAACTATCACCTTTATGACTTTCTATGAAGCTGTTATACTCTTTCCCTATTAAACTGTCCAAGTTTATATTTCCAAGATGGGTAGAGAAAACCTCACCGGCTTTAACTTTTACGAAAAAGCCGGCTTTTTTACCTTTAAGATAAACCGTATCTCCTTCTTTTACCTTTTCCATATTACTTTTTATGTGTTAAAAGTGCCAGGGAAAACTCTTTATTGTTAAAAAGGTCTATTGAGTAATTGTCCCAGAATACACAACTTCCTCCGGCTATAAAACACCCTCCGGAAGGATCCATATACCTTGCAAAAAGTATCTTTTCTTTACCAAGTTTAGAAACCGCTGTATCCTCTGCGTATATCATAGGCATAACATCATTTCCTGTTATCGTTAAACTATCAGTACAGGCAAGAACTACCTTACCTATTCCCTTCTCTTTCATTTTCTCTGAGACTTTTGTTGTTGTGATTAGAAGGTTATCATTATCGTAGTTGTTGACATCATCGGTTATTATATCCCAGTTGAACTTTATACCAAACCTTTCAGACATAGTATTGCAAGTATCTGCTATTCTGTCTTCGTTTTTGTAGTATGCAAATATACCTACTTTTTTACCATTTTTAACAAGCTCTTCAATAAAATCAACTTCTTCTTTTTTAAATGGTATTTCAGGATAGTTAAATATAATTACATCATACTCAGAAAATCTCTCAAACTGGTCAACTTCATCAACAACTATATCATTCTGTTTTGCATACTTCTGAAGCTTAGAAAAGTAGTAATGGTCTGAAATAATAAACTCCTGGTGAGTAACACTCCATGCAACCTTAGTCAAATCTTTTACCTCCGATATTTTTTTACTGATTAATATTATAGTATAACTTCTTAATAAATCTGAACTCTATCCATTTCCTGATTTCCAAAAAGAGAAAACATAGAAAAAACACAGATATCGGGTATATCCAATCTCCAAACTCCAAAGGAACTGTATGAATAAAATCGGATAGAAAATAAACCCCGAAAAACTGAATTGGAAAACCTACAAACAGGACTATCAAAAATATATACGGATTTATCTTAAAATTTTCCATAGGTTTATAGAAGAAAGGCTCTTCTCTAACAGCCTGAAATCCGTGAGACCATTGAGAGAAAACTACAGAGTTAAAAATTATAGTAACAGCTTTTTCAACTGTAAATCCAGAATTTAGTAAATAAACAAAAATAAAAATATTTACAACAGCCACAAAAGACGCAAACGAGATTATCCTGAAAATCTGAAATTTATCCAAAAACCATCTTGAAAAAACCTGCGGTTTTAAATTTAACAACCATCTTTCTTCTCTTGATAAAGCCAGAGGTTTATCTTGAATTGCGTCTGTAATAAGATTTATCCAGAGTATCTGAGTTGCATATATAGGCTGAGGCAGTTTAAATAAAAATGCCAAAGATAATAGGATAATCTCTCCTATACTTGTAGATACAAGATAAAGTATGACTTTCCTTAGGTTATGGGATATCCTTCTACCTACCCTTATAGCATCAACTATCACCATAAGGTCTCTTTCAAGAAGGACCATCTTCGCAACTGATTTTGTGGCTTCTGTCCCTTCATTTACGGCTATCCCAAGGTCTGCTGCCTTTACTGCAGGCATATCATTTACCCCATCCCCCATCATAACCACTTCTTCACCAGATTTCTGAAGTATTCTAACCACTCTGTATTTATCTTCCGGAGTAACTCTGGCTATGACACTTACATTTTTAAGTATATCTTTTAGTTCATCATCACCGTAGTTATTGAGCTCAAAACCTTGGAGAGCTATTTTACCTTCTTCATGAATTCCAACAGCTTTGGCAACAGCCATAGCCGTTTTAATATTATCCCCTGTCAACATCATAACTTTTATACCTGCCTGCTTCGCAAGTTTTACTGCTTCAATAGCACTCTCTTTTGGAGGATCTAAAAATCCTATTAGTCCTATAACTTTTATCCTAACCTCTAATATATTTTCAGGTATTCCATCTATCTGGGTATATCCGTATGCCAAAACTCTCAATCCAGATTCTGCCATAGAGTCATGTATATTCCTTAACAGATTCAAATCCTCAGCATTATTACTTAACTTTTCAAGGGACTCAAAGGCTCCTTTTACAAAGAGGAAATCTTTGTCTCCAACTCTGTTTATTGATGCCATAAATTTAAGTTTGGTATCAAACGGATAGAGCCAAACTCTTGGAAACTTTCTTCTTAGGTCTATATAATCTTCCCCATTGTCTTCCAAATATTCAAGCATAGCTATTTCAAGGGGATCTCCCCTTTCTATATCAGAGTCATTACATAATGCAAGAACGAGATTATCTTTATCTTTCTCCAATGAAAATATCTCTTTAACTTTTAAACGGTTTTCTGTAATAGTTCCTGTTTTATCTGAACATATAAATGTTGCACTGCCAAGTCCTTCAACAGCATAAAGCTGTCTTATAAGAACTTTTTTCTTATAGAGTATCACTGCACCCACAACAAGTGCTATAGTTACAGCTATTGGAAGTCCTTCCGGAACCGCAGATACAAGTTGAGCTATAATCAGCATTATTAGTTTTTCTATATCCCTTCCCTGTAAAATACCCAATATGAATATAAATGATAGAAGAGAAACTATAGTAAGTATCAGCTTCTTTGAAAATTTGGATATAGCTCTTTTCAGAGGTGTCTCTCTTTCCTTTATCTGGACTTTGCTGTATATCTTTCCCATCTCTGTATCTATTCCTACGGCATATACAACACCTTTACCTATACCTCTACTAACGATAGTTCCTGAAAAACCTATATTTTTCCTTTCATACAGTGGAGTTTCGGGAAATAAGATATCTTCAGCATCTTTTTCAACAGGGATAGATTCCCCCGTTAATATAGATTCATCTACAAGTAAGTTGTTAGTCTCTATAAATCTCATATCTGCCGGAATAACATCACCTTCTCTTACTATCACAATATCTCCGACAGTTAAATCTTGTGCAGATATAACTTTAACAACTCCTTCTCTTATAACCTCCACTTTAGGTATTGTTAATTTAAGAAGTTCTTTAATCTTCGTTTTTGCTTTGTACTCCTGGTAAAAACCTATAGCACCATTTATTATAACTATACCAATAATAAAGAAAAAATCTTTTATTTCTCCAAAATACAAGGCTATCAAGGACGCAATTATTAGCACAAGAATGAGAGGACTTGTAAATTGCCTGAAAAATATCTTTAAAACAGTTTCCTCTTCAAGTTTTATAGTGTTAAGTCCGTATTTTGCTAATCTTCTCTTTACTTCTTCTTCTGTTAATCCATGTATAGATGTTTCTAAAAGTTTTAAAACTTCATCTATGGACTTATCATACATAGTTTTTAATCTCCGGTATTCTTATTCTCTCTTCTGACACCCTCCTGATTTTTCTTAACAAACCACATACTACCAGCAAACATAGCAGCAACACCAACTATAATTATCAATCCTTCAACAAAGGAGTTAGCATTACAGAAAACTCCAAAAGATGAGTAAGGATCACACTGTTTCAAATTGGAGATATCCAATGGATTTTCTTCTCTTGCAAATACTGGTATTGAAAAAGTTAGCAAAGAAAATAATCTCTTCATCTACACACCTCACAGGTCTATTTTTTCTGCTAAAACCTTTGTTGCTTTCAATAACTGTTTCTGTCCTACTTTTGCATATCTCGCAGTTGTGATTGGGGAAGCATGTCCTAATAATTCCTGTATTACCCTTAACTCTGCTCCAGCTTGTAGAGCCATAGTAGCAGCAGTATGTCTTAATTTATGGGGATGAATATCTATCCCCAACTTTCTACCAGTTTCCCTTATCTTTCTCCATAGTAAATGGTAAGAGATTGGAAAAACTGTATCAAAATCATGGGTTTTAAGATAATCAATCAGAATCTCAAGAGGTTTTCCGGTTATCGGAATTTCCCTTTCTTTATCTCCTTTTCCTTTTACCCTAATAAAGGCTATATCTCCTTCAGAAACACCTTCTTTTATCAAAGTATCTACTCCGAAAGTTTTACCATCTCTTTCAACTGTTATGCTATCTTTCTTTATACTTAGAATCTCAGATGACCTAAGCCCTGTTGATATAAGTAAAATAATGATTGTTCTTAATGTTTTATCCGTAATACTCCCTAAAAGTTTCCTTACCTCTTCATTAGAAAGTGAGGAAGGTATTTTTTGAGATATCTTAGGTCTGTGGGACTTTGTAATCGGAGAAACGGATATAAGCTCTATATCTATGAGATACTGAAAAAAAGAGTTAAGAGATGCAAGTTTTCTTGCTATTGTGGAAGATTTTTTGTTTTTAGATTGTAGTATCATTCTAAATTTAGCCACATCCGCTTTTGAGATGTCAGATATATTTTTATCTCCTACGATCTGTATAAACTGCTTTAAATCTACGTCATAATTTTTTAGAGTATTTACAGACTTATCCTGTATGTAAGATAGAAATAGCTCTTTACATTCACTGATCTTCACTTTCTCTCCACCTTTTGTAAAGGCTATGTTGTATATCAAACTGATCCAAAATTTTGCCTACTACAAAGTTTACCATATCTTCCACTGTTTTTGGCTTATGGTAAAATCCTGGGGAAGCCGGCATAACAACAGCTCCAGCCATTGTAACCTTCCTCATATTTTCTATATGGATAAGATTATAAGGCATCTCTCTAACAACTAAAACCAGCTTTTTCCTCTCTTTCAGGGCGACATCACAGACTCTATGTATCAAATTAGAGCTTAAACCGTTGGCAATGGCAGAAAGGGTAGCCATAGAGCAAGGAGCAACTATAACTCCTTCTGTTTTAACGACCTGAGATCCACTGGATACAGAAGCTGCTAAATCTTTTTCAGAAAAAATCTCCACGTTTGAGTTTAAACTTTTTATAAAGTCTGATTTTTTTATACCTTCTTCCTTCTCCATTACGAGATAAGCGTTAGATGAGACTATCAACTTAACGAGGTTATCTTTCGAGATCTCCTCTACCAATCTTCTACCGTATATAAAGCCACTTGCTCCGGATATTCCAACTATAAAAGTTTTCATAATATAATAATAGCACTTATGGAGGATAAATGATAGAGAATTTAGAGCAGTTTCTCAATCAATACGGTTATGTTGCTGTATTTATAGGGACATTCTTAGAGGGAGAGATATTCTTACTTGTAGCCGGATTTTTTGTAAAACACGGATTTTTACAACCTATCCCTACTTTTATATTCTCAATTTTGGGAGCATTAACTCATGAACTTATATACTTTTTTTTAGGTAGATGGAAAGGAAGACATTTTCTACTTGGAAACAAATACACAAAAAGAAGATACAGAAAGGCAAAGAAAATGATCGATAAATACGGTGTATTATCTCTCTTTTTTATAAGATTTTTGTATGGTATGAGAATAGTTCCTATGATGCTTTTCGGAGCAACCGGTTTTAACTTTTACAAATTTTTGTTCTTTAATTTAATATCTTTGGTTATGTGGACTTCTATTTTTTTATCCTTAGGATATCTTTTTGGTCATACAGCAGAGATAATTTTTGGAAAAGTAAAAGATATATACCTGACAACCGGTATAATAATTGTTTTAGTTGCACTTGTAGTTTACATTATTTATTATCTTAGAGGAAGAAGAGGTGAGCAATGAAAGACTTAGTGAGCATAAACGACATTACAAAAGAAGAGATAGAAGAGATATTTAAGATAGCAAAGAGTTATAAAGAACGTTTTAAATCTGGAGAAAAGAAATTTTCCGATTTAAGAGGTTTTTCGGTTTTACTCGTCTTTTTTGAAAACTCAACTAGAACGAGGACATCCTTTGAACTTGCTGGAAAAATACTTGGAGCAGATACAATAAACATATCTGCATCTGCAAGCTCTGTAAAGAAAGGTGAAACTCTCTACGATACAGTAAAAACAATTGAAGCAATGAATACAGACTTTATTGTAATTAGACATTATATGTCAGGGGCAGCAAAGATAGTATCAAAATCTGTTAAATCAAGGGTTATAAACGCAGGAGATGGTACAAACGAACATCCTTCACAGGCATTGTTAGATGCATTCACAGTACTGGAAAAGAAAGGAAATATAGAAGGTCTTAAGATAGCAATTGTAGGAGATATACTTCACAGTAGAGTGGCAAGATCAGATATAAAGATATTCAAAAAGTTTGGTGCGGAAGTGACACTCTGTGGTCCAATCACAATGTTACCACGTTATCCACAATCCTTAGGGGCAGATTATATAACAACTGACGTGGAAGAAGCAATAAAGGATAAAGATGTGGTTATATTTTTAAGAATACAGCTTGAAAGACAGGAAAAACCTTTCTTCTCTACATTAAATGAGTATTCAGTTAAATACGGCTTAAATGAGAAAAGATTAGACATGATGAAGGATGATGTGTTGATTATGCATCCTGGACCTGTGAATAGAGGTGTAGAAATTAAAAGTGAACTTGTCTATGGAAATAAAAGTGTTATTTTGGATCAGGTAGAAAACGGTTTGTTTATCAGAATGGCAGTGTATAATTTTTTAGTTTAAGAGGTTTAAAACGAACTTTCACAGGAGGTTTTTATGAAAAAAGATTTTCTCTCAGTATCAGATTTAACAAAAGAGGAGATTTTAGAAGTTATAAAATATGGAATTGAACTTAAAAAGGACAAATTTAAAGACCAATCTCTGAAAGGTAAATCAATAGGACTTATATTTATGAAACAGTCAACAAGGACAAGACTTTCTTTTGAAGTAGGTGTTTACCAGATGGGAGGTCAACCTCTCTACATATCCGGCTCTTCCACTCAGCTAAGTAGAGGAGAGGATATAAAAGACACTGCAAGAGTTATGTCCAGATATTTAGATGGTATAGTAATCAGAACTTTTTCACATAGAGAAGTTGAAGATCTGGCTAAATACGGTTCAATCCCTGTGATAAATGCTCTAACGGATTATTTACATCCATGTCAAGTTATGGCTGATATGATGACAATTTATGAGAGATTCGGCAGCTTGGAAGGTAAAAAGGTGGCTTACATAGGTGATGGTAATAATATGGCTAATACATGGCTCATTGCCTGTGGAGTTATGGGAATGGATATATCAGTAGCCACTCCGGAAGGATACGAACCAAACGGAAAAGCAGTTTTGGAAGCTGTAAATCTTGCAAAAAAATCCGGTGCAAATATTGAGATAACAAACGATCCAAAAAAAGCAGTAAAAGATGCAGATGTTTTATACACAGACGTATGGGTAAGTATGGGTCAGGAAGCAGATAAAGATAAGAAAGAGTTATTTAAGGGATTTACAATAAATGGAGACCTATTAAAATTGGCAAAAGATAGTACTATCGTGATGCACTGTTTACCTGCCCATAAAGGAGAGGAGATATCAGAAGATATATTTGAGAAATTTTCAGATGTGATATTTGATGAGGCTGAGAATAGATTACATATCCAAAAAGCTCTTATGAGCTTTTTATTTAAAAATATCTGAAAGAGGTAGATATAGATGGAAGGTGGTGAAAAGAAAAAAGTTTATAGAAGACACGATAGAAATCCTATTCCCCTTTTGCCAGCTGAAGTAAGAAAAAAAACATTTAAAGAGTATATACTTGGATACGGACATACTGCGGCAAAAGATGAGGCCAACAGATGTATTCTCTGTAAAAAACCACCGTGTCAGGAACATCAAGGTAAGTATGGCTGTCCGGTTTATGGTGATATCAACCTATGGATAGAACAGATTCAGAAAAACAACCTTATAGAAGCTTTCAGAATACTTAGAGAAAAAAATCCTTTCCCTTCTATATGTGGGAGAGTATGTCCACAGGATAGACTCTGTGAAAGCAGCTGTGTTTTAACATTTAAGGATAATGGACAAGCTGTCGGAATTGGTGGACTTGAGAGATTTGTTGGAGATTCAATAAGAATGTCAGGGTTAGATTGGATAGATCCGCAAGAACCACCAACAGGGAAAAAGGTGGCAGTAATAGGATCAGGTCCAGCAGGTATGTCAGCTGCTTACTTCTTGGCAAGAAAGGGACATTCTGTAACCGTTTTCGAGGCATTACCATTCACAGGTGGAGTAATGAGATACGGAATCCCAACAGCAAGATTAGATAGAGAAGTCCTTGATTGGGAGATATCTCTAATACAAAAGTTAGGTGTAGAGATAAAAACCGGTGTTGTAGTCGGAAGAGATATATCAATAAATCAGCTGAGAAAAGAGTTTGATGCTGTGTTTATAGGGGTAGGATCTGGAAGAGGAAAAAAGATGGGTATTCCAGGAGAAGACCTCAAAGGAGTATATACAGCTATATCTTTCTTAATGAAAGCAAATACAAACTACCTAACAGAGCTACTTACTCCGGAAGTAGATGTTGATTTACCGAGAAATAAGAAAGTGGCAGTTATAGGTGGTGGATTTACTGCGGCAGACTGTATGTATACATCTATAAGACTTGGGAATGAAACACATCTTATCTACAGAAGAACGAGAGACACATCATCAGCAAGACAGGAAGAGTGGGACCACTTAGAAGAAGAAGGAGCAGTCCTACACTGGCTAACTCAACCTATTGAAGTTGTAGGAAATGAAAAAGGAGAAGTTATAGGTCTTAGATGTGTAAAGATGGAGTTAGTTCCAGATGAAAAAGGAGGAAGACCAAAACCTGTTGAAGTTCCCGGTTCGGAACATATAATCGAATGTGATACAGTTATAATGGCTGTAGGACAGGGAGATAATCCAATAGCTTATAAAGATGTAGAAGGACTAAACATAGACAAATGGAATAATCTGTCAACTGTTGACTCAAAGTATAGAACCAACATTGAAGGTATTTTTGCTGGTGGAGATGTTGTAAACGGTGGAGATACTGTCGTTGTAGCTATAAGACATGGTAGAGATGCGGCAGAGAGTATCCATGAATACCTTATGACAGGAAAATGGGAACACTCTAAGTAGTTTACAAATAGTGGATAGGATACAACTATCCACTTTCTACTGTGCTTTTAAAAAAACAGTATTTCCAACTTTAAGTTTATGTAAAACATTCTCGGCTATCAAACTATTTATCAGATCTTTTGTTTCTTCATCAAAGAGTATATCTATATCAGCTTCGGTATAAGCTCTATTTCTGAAAGTGTGTAGTAAGTCGTCTTTATCAAGATGAATTCTTCTCACATTTCCACCATCTTTTCTTGTAGCCACACTTACATTTAATCCTTCGAACATATGGGCTACATTGTATAAAGTTTGATTATCAACAGCTTGAACCCTGTAAGCCGGTGGTCTATCTATAGTCGATATATCTACTCTATCAGGATTTATCTTTTTGCAAGCATCAACAATCTTTTTTATAACCTCTTCTTTATCATTTACATTTTTAACTACTAACACCTCTATGACAAGAACTCCCCTATACTCTCTTCTAAAAGAGATCATACCATCTATAATTTCTCCGATGTTTATACCTTTCAAAGGTCTATCCACTTTTTCAAAGGTTTTTTGATCCGCGGCATCAAGAGACAACTTAACAATATCAAACTTTTTAAGAGCTTCTGTAGTATTTTTATCGTTGATTCTACTACCATTTGAAAGTATGAGGGTTTTTGACACTCCTTTTATTTTATTTAATCCATCTACAAGAGAACTTAGGTTTGAGTATAAAGTTGGCTCACCGTTTGCAGTAACCGTGATAACATCCGGATATCCGTTCTTTGAAAGCCAGTCAGAAACCTCCTTCAATATATCTTCCACTAATGGCTCATTTTCTATCTTATCAATAGGCTTAGCTTTTTCTAACTCACAGTAGAGACAATCAAAATTACAGCTTTTTTTCTCAGGAGATAGGTCTATACCTAAGGATACTCCAAACCTTCTTGATAAAACCGGCCCAAATACATATCTATACATACAAAACAGTTTATCACAAAAAGAAAAATTTTAAAGGGCTATATTTTGATTTGACACTTTGATTTTTTTAAGATAAGGGAGCTTTAAGCTCCCTTCTTAGTTTATTTTTTCATAGATTTTTCAACTTCTTTTTCCATATGGGAAGATCTCTTCTCTACTTTTTCTTTTAACTCAGAGAGATCTCTTTCAATTTTAACTAACTTAGCATTACACTCTGCAGGACATACTTTTCCAAGTTCGTTAACTGCAGATTCAAGTGCTTCAACTTTATCAGATAAACCAGCTGGAACTGTTTGTATAGATGAGATTTGAGATTTGAGGTCCGCAATTCTCTTCTCTATTGCATCAAGTTTAGCATTCACTTCCGCAACTTTAGAATCAACGTATTCCTTTGTAACAAAATCTCCTTTTCCTATCGGTGGCTCATAACAACAGTTACCCGGATTCGCATACGTATAAGACATAACAGAACCGCTTAATAATATAGTAGCAACCAAGAACTTCCTCACTTTTTACCTCCTTACTCTTTCTAAGAGGATGATATACTCACCCTCTTTCTCTATAACTGTAGCCTTCAGAGGGGTAAGATCCCTCTGATATATTACTTTCGCATACTTTTTTCTACCTCTCTCTCCATATGAGAAGTTTGTTTTTCAACTTTTTCTTTTAAAGCAGAAACATCTTTCTCTAAAGCGTTAATTCTGTCAGAGCATGCTGTTGGGCAGGTATTTTTCATCTCATTAACTTTTGCTTCAAGATTTGATACTCTGTCAGCAAGTCCAGCAGTTTGGCCAGATTGAGATTTTAAAGCTGCAACTTCTTTTTCAAGAGCAGAAAGTTTTGACTCAACAGAAGAAACTTTTTGATTCAGACCAGCAATCTGTTGGTCCACATACTCTTTTGTAGCATAGTTTGCACAGCTTGCAATAGTTAAAGCACCTACTGCTACTGTTAAAGCTAATAACTTCTTCATTTTTCTACCTCCTACAGATATTATTCATTTTTAATGATAACTCTAAACCGTATTTTTGTCAAATTAATTTTTTTAATGATAAGAAGCAGTTTAAGGAAACGGAAAAAAGAATATAATAATTTAATGTTAAAAATTTCTGTGAGGTTATACGGTATGTTTAAAGTAAAACCAGTTGAAAAAATACCCGTTCCGGAATCTGTAAAGAGAGCTCTAAAAGAAGCTATTGGACATCATAATGTATTAGATGATGAGATGGATAGGATGCTGTACTCTTACGATGCTACAAGATTAAGTTATCCTCCTGATGTTGTTGTTATTCCGGAATCTGAAGAAGATGTTCAAAAGGTTGTTAAGATATGCTATGAAAATGGAGTTCCGATAACACCAAGGGGAGCAGGCTCTGGGTATACAGGAGGAGCTATACCTGTAAAAGGTGGTGTCTTAATATCTTTCGAGAAGATGGATAAAATCCTATGGATAGATGAAGACAATGCTGTTGCAAAAGTCCAACCTGGAGTGATAACCTACAAATTACAGCAAGCTGTTGAAAAAAAAGGTTTATTTTACCCTCCAGATCCAGCAAGTTATAAATTCTGTACTATGGGGGGAAATGTAGCTGAGAATGCCGGAGGTCCAAGATGTGTTAAATACGGTGTAACCAGAGAATATATAATGGAGTTAGATACAGTCATACACACAGGAGATATAATACACACAGGAAGGATAACACTTAAAGATGTAGCAGGATATGACCTGACCAGATTACTTATAGGTAGTGAAGGGACACTTGGAATATTCACAGGTATAACTGTAAAACTTATACCTAAACCAAAAGCTAAAAAAACTGTCAAAGCGGTTTATATGGATTTAGAGTCGGTAGGTAAGACCGTAAAAGACATATTTAAAGCAGGCATTCAACCTTCAGCTCTTGAGTTTATGGATAAACTTGCTATAAATGCAGTTGAAGATTTTGGACATTTTGGACTACCGAGAGATGCAGAAGTTATACTACTTATAGAAGTTGATGGACACCCAAAAGCCATTGAAGATGAGATAATGGAAGTGGCAAAAATATGTGAATTAAACGGTGCAAAGGTAGAAGTAGCAAAGACTGACAGAGAGGCTGAAAAACTCTGGGAAGCAAGGAGATCTCTATCTCCGGCAGTATCAAAACTTGGAAGGACAAAGATTAACGAAGACATAGTTTTTCCAAGAAGTTATCTACCAGAGGCTCTTCCGAAATTGAGAGGAATAGGGAAAAGATATAATTTAAAAATGGTGAATTTTGGACATATAGGAGATGGAAACGTTCATGCCAACTTTATGATAAACGGTCTTGACCCTGACGAAGTAGCAAGAGCTGAAAAAGCAGTAGAGGAAGTTTTTGAACTTGCCCTCTCTTACAGAGGTTCAATCACTGGAGAACACGGAGTTGGTATAACAAAAGCTGAATTTATGAGAAAGCAGTTTAGTCCTCAGGAGATGGATATTATGAGGAAAATTAAGAGAGTGTTTGACCCTGAAAATCTCATAAATCCGGGAAAGATGGATTTGGATTAAAATTTATGCTAAAATATTTGACTTGTTAAAATTTTTCAAGGAGGAAGATTATATGGCTGCTTGCTCAGTTTGTGGAAAGAAGACAGTTTTTGGAAATACAGTTGCCCACTCTGCTACAACAGAAAGAAGAACATGGAAACCAAATTTAAGAAGAGTTAGGGTTGTTTTGCCAGATGGTTCAACAAAGAGAGTTTATGTTTGCTCTAAATGTTTGAAAGCCGGAAAAGTTAAGAAAGCTGTTTAACAAAAAAGGGGCCTAAAGGCCCCTTATCTAAAAGATTATGATAAACACAGAAATACTGGGTCTAATTGCCGCAACATTAACCACATCAGCCTACATACCCCAAACATATAAAGTATTGAAGGAAAAATCGGCTAAAGACTTTTCCTGGATGTGGTTGATTTTTATGTTTGTTGGAATATTTTTATGGTTTATATACGGACTAAATATAAAAAATATACCTCTTATAATGGCAAATGGCATTTCTCTCATATCCCTAATAGTTATTATGGTGGTTAAATATGTTTATAGACAAAGCTAAAATTTTTGTCAAAGCAGGAGATGGTGGAAACGGTTGCGTTGCTTTTCACAGGGAGAAGTTTGTCCCAATGGGGGGACCTTCCGGAGGAGACGGTGGGAAAGGTGGAGATGTCATATTAGTTGCAGATAAAAATCTACAAACCTTAATGGACTTTAAATATAAGAGACATTATAAAGCAGAGAGAGGTCAAAACGGACAGGGAGGAAACAAAAAAGGTAAAGACGGGAAAGACCTTATAATAAAAGTTCCTGTTGGTACGGTAGTAAAAGATGCTCAAACGGGAGAGATAATAGCAGATTTAGTTGAGGACGGACAGCAGGTAGTTGTTGCTAAAGGTGGAAAAGGTGGGAAAGGAAATGCAGCATTCAAGAGCCCTACAAATCAGACACCTACAACAGCAGAACCGGGAGAGGAAGGGGAGGAAAGATGGATAGAGTTAGAACTTAAACTACTTGCAGATGTTGGAATAATAGGTTTTCCAAACGCCGGAAAATCAACATTAATATCTGTTTTATCAAATGCAAAACCAAAGATAGCAGACTACCCATTTACAACCTTAACACCAGTTTTGGGAGTTTTACAACTTGACGTTGACGATTTTGTGATTTTGGCAGATATACCAGGACTTATAGAAGGAGCTTCAGAGGGAGCAGGATTAGGTCATGAATTTTTAAGGCATATAGAGAGAACAAAATTTTTAATACACCTGATAGATGTGTCAGACTTTGCCGAAAAAGATTGGAAAGAGGCTTTTGAGATAATAAACAGAGAGCTAAAAAATTACAGTGAAGAACTTTCAAAAAAACCTCAGATAGTTGTAGCAAATAAAATAGATGCTCTCTCTGATAGATTGAAAATTGACGAGATGAAAAAGTATTTTCAGGATAAAAATATTCCATTTACAGCTGTATCCCTGATAACAAGGGAAGGTGTAGATGAACTTATAAATTTAATCAGAAAATACAAGGAAGAGTGGATAAAATGAGGGTAGTATTTTGGGGAACTCCAGAGTTTGCGGTAGAAAGTTTAAGGGCTTTGGTAGATTCTAAACATGAAGTTGTTGCTGTAATAACTCAACCTGACAAACCAAAGGGGAGAGGTCAGAAATTACAACCTACACCTGTAAAAGAGTTTGCCCTATCAAAAGGTATTCCAGTTTATCAACCAGAAAGATTAAAGGATAATGGGCAGATAAGAGATATACTAAAAAACCTAAATCCGGACATATCCGTTGTGGTTGCCTACGGTAAGATAATCCCGGAGGACATAATAGAGATACCGAAATTTAAAACAATAAATGTCCATGCCTCACTTCTTCCCCAGTATAGAGGAGCAGCACCAATTCAACGAGCATTGATGAATGGAGAAGAGATAACAGGTGTATGTATAATGGAAATAGTGAAAGAACTTGATGCCGGCGATGTTTATGAGTGTAGAGAAATAAATATAGAAAAAGAAGACGATATAATAACACTTCACGATAAACTGGCAAAAGAAGGAGCTAAACTACTTATAAAAGTTTTAGAAGACATAGAGAAAGGGACAGCCAAAAAAACACCTCAAAACCACTCAAAAGCAACCTATGCAAAACCTATAGAGAAAGAAGAAGGTAAGATAGATTGGAATCAGTCGGCAGAAAGTATATTTAACAAAGTAAGAGCTTTAAAGGTCTGGCCTAAGGCTTTTGCTATCTTCAGAGGAGAGGTTATTAAGATAACGGACGCAGATATAATTAAATGTGAAAATAGTAACAATCCCGGAGAGATATTAAAAGCAGATGATAAAGTAGGTATTGTAGTAGCCACAGGAAAGGATTGTCTACTCATTAAAAGTATACAGTTTCCAAACTCAAAAGTGATATCATCTCAGGATGCGATAAGAGGGTATAAAATAAAAGAAGGAGAGAAATTTGAGTGAAGAAAATAAATCAATAGTTATATGGGGAAGAAATCCGGTAATAGAAGCTCTGAAAGCCGGAAGAAGTTTAGAAAAAATACTGATAGCCCATGATAGCCATCCACCAAAAGAGCTTTTAGAACTTGCCACAAAAAGAAAAGTAAAAGTCCAGAAAGTCTCCCGTCAGAAAGTTGAAGAACTTGCCGGAACAAAGAAAACACAAGGTGTAGTGGCATTAATCAGTCCAATAAAATACACGGATGAAGATAAACTTATAGAGAAAGTTATAAAGGAGAAAGGTTTTATTGTAGTTTTAGACCATATAACAGACCCGCAAAATGTAGGAAACATTATAAGAACTACAGAAGTTTTAGGAGGAATTGGCATAGTTGTCCCAAGAGAAAGATCAAGCCCTATGAATGAAACAGTAGTAAAAGCATCTACAGGAGCTATATTCTACTTGCCAATAGCGAAAGTAGGAAGTTTATCCACCTTTCTTGAAAAGTTTAAGAAAAAAGGTGGATGGGTTGTTGCAGTTGAAAAAGGCGGTAAAAATATAAACGAGATAGATTTTCCCTTTCCCCTTGCAATAGTTGTTGGCTCTGAGGGTAAAGGAGTTTCAAAATCTGTATTAGACACAGCAGACATAATTGCAACTATTCCTATGAAAGGTAAAGTAACATCTTTAAATGTCTCTTCTGCAACAGCAATAGCAATTTGGGAAGTTGTTAAAAAGTTAATTTAGAATTTTTGTAGGATTGTATATATCCTGAATAAGATTTAATGTTTTGTAAAAACTTTCAAAAAGCTTAATTTTCTTTTCATAATTCTCCTCTTTCTGTATTAACTCTGTAAATTCTTCAGAGATTTGATTGATTCTAATTTCAACTTCTTTAATAGACATTTTCTACCTCCAAATTTTAATTGAGATTTATTCTCAAATAAATAAAGGAGAAATTCTATGATTAAAATCAGAACCACTGAATAAACTTTATATTTAACTGTTTATAAATCCTTTTTGAGGTTGGTATTTAAATGGTTAAGATTATTTACTTGATGATTATCATTTTTTCATTGACAGCTTTCGGAGAGGAAAAAGTATTCAACGTAATGGGAACGTATCTTATAGTAGATACAAAAAAGTATAACTATGAGATATATAGATATATATCTTATCTGGATAAAATTCTATCTGATTATAGAGATGATTCAGATATAGAAAAAATAAACAGCGTAGCAGGTAAAGAATGTGTGGAGGTTTCTCCAGAGACATTAGAAGTAATCAAGCAAGCTGTATATGTTTCTGAGCTAACAGGTGGCTATTTTGATATAACAGTTGGATCAGTTACTATAAATTATAAAAGGAAAAACATATTACCGAGAGAGACAGCATTTAATTTGATAGATTATAGAAATATAAAGATAGAAAATAACAAAGTATGTCTTACCAAAGAAGGAATGGCTATAGATCTTGGAGGAATAGGAAAGGGATATGCAGTAGAAAAGGCTTATCAAAGATATAAAGATAAATTGCCTACAGGATTTATAGCCATAGCCGGAGATTTAAAAGTTTGGGGACAGAAGAGAAGGTTAGGTATATACAATCCACAAACAAAAGACATTTTAGCAGAAGTTATAAATAAAAAAGATGTATGTCTTTCAACCTCAGGAAATTACTTCCAAGACCATATAATAGGAAAACCTACGGAGATACTACAAATTACCGTTGCTTATACAGATTGTAGCATAACAGATGCTTTATCAACAGGAATTTTTTCAATGGATAGAGAAAATAGAGAGAAATTTTTAAAAGACAATCAAGATTTTGGAGTATTCATCCTTTTTAAGGACGGCTCTATTTGGTTTAATTCTAAATTTAGAAGTTATTTTGATATTATCTTACGGTAAAATAAAAATTTACCTATCTCTACAGTTATCACATAGGATATAATTACGCAAAATACAAATATGTATGTCTCTATATTTAGAGGATAAAGTTCTAAAAGCTTTCCTATGGGTGTATAAGGAAGAATAAAAGAAACTACAAAAATTGCAGAAACAGTAATTATCAATAGTTTTGAAGGTTTACTCTTATAAAATGGCTTTCTAGTTCTAAGGACAAGGAGAACAGCAAGCTGAGTTAAAATACTTTCTAAAAACCATCCACTTCTAAAGATATATGTATCTGCCTTTAAAATATATAACAAAAAAGTAAAAGTGATATAATCGTATAAAGAGCTGATAAGTCCAAATATAAACATAAATTTTTTTATAAAATCTAAATTCCATTTAACAGGTTTTTCTATCCAGTCTTTATCTACACTGTCAGCAGGGATTGACATTACGGCTGTATCACTAAGCATATTAATAGTAAGAACTTGCTTTGGCAGTAAAGGTAAAAATGGAACTATTAAAGATGCTCCTGCCATTGAAAATACATTTCCAAAATTTGAACTTGTTTGCATAAATATGTATTTAAGAGTGTTTAAAAATGTTTTTCTACCCTCTAAAATTGCATCTGCTATTAGATTTAAATTGTAACTTGTCATAACTATATCTGCAGTTTCTTTTGCTATATCAACAGCATTTTGGACAGAAATAGCAACGTCAGAGGCTCTCATAGCAGCAATATCATTTATACCATCTCCCATATAGCCTACTGTAAAACCTGCTTTTTTTAGATAATGAACAACTGTCTCTTTTTGAAGGGGTGTTAACTCTGCAAATATAGTAATGTCTTTTATGATGTTTAATAATGCCCCAGAATTAAGTTTTGAGAGTTCCTCTCCGGTTAATATCTTTTCTCCGATACCTAAGGATTTTGCTATATGTAATGCAACTAACCTGTTATCTCCGGTTATTATCTTTACATTTACTCCATAATTTTTTAATCTTTCTATTGTCTCTTTTGCATCTTCTCTAAGGGGATCAAAAAGAATAATAAATCCCAAAAGTATCATTGAGTTTTCATCTGCATAAGCTAAACTGTCTTTTTCTGTTTCTTTATAAGCCAACACAATAATCTTAAAACCTTCTTTACTATATCTAAAATACAGATTTTCTATTTGCTCTTTAAAATACTCTATAGGTTTAATCTCATTTTCTACCTCTACATATTTACATATACCTAAAACTTCTTTATAGGCACCTTTTGTTATAACTATGTTTTTATCCTCTTCTTTAATCAAGATAGACAATCTTTTTCTATTAAAATCGTATGGAATTTCATCTAATTTTTTGTAACTTGACGATAGATTTTTATCACAGGTAGATTTTATAGCTTCATCAATTGGATTTTCATAACCTGTCTGAAAAATAGCATTTAAACAAGCATAAATATGCAATCTTTCATTTTCCTTATCTGTAATATCAATATAACTATAAACTTTCATCTGACCTAAGGTTAAAGTTCCGGTTTTATCAGTACAGAGGATATCCATACTACCAAAATTTTCTATAGATACTAATCTCTTAACTATAGCACCTTTTCGTGCCATATGTTTTGCTCCGTAGGACAGTCCTATACTAACTACAGCTGGTAAAAGCACTGGAGCTATACCAATCCCAAGGGAAAGGGAAAAAAGTAAGGATTCTATAATACCTCTATTAAAATATGCATTAATGGTAAAAACTATTAAAATCAAGATTGTAGCTATCTCTAAAAGGGAATAACCAAAATGCCTTAATCCTCTTTCAAAGTCTGTTTCTTCCTTTCCAAGCTCTACTCTTTTGATTAGTTGTCCATACTGAGTGTTTTCTCCGGTTTTTTCAACCTTTGCAACACCAAATCCACTTACAACATGAGTTCCCATAAAGAGCTTATCTGAGGATTTTTTCTCAACAGGATAAGGTTCCCCTGTAAGTAAAGATTCATTTATAAATAAATCTTTCGATTCAAGTAAAATCATATCTGCAGGGACTATATCTCCAGCATTTAATACAATTATATCTTCTGGAACAACTTCTTCTATAGGAATCTCTATTTCTTTTCCATCTCTTATAGCTGTTGCATAAGTTTTAACCATAGACAGTAATTTTTCAACAGTTTTATAGGCAGTTCTCTCCTGCCAAAAATCTAAAACTACACCTATTAAAACAATAAAAATTATTATCACTGCATCAATTTTTTCTCCAAGAAACAAAGACAAAAAAGCTGTAAATAAAAGCAGTAAAAGATAAGGATTTTTAAATTGGTTTATAAAAATATCTATATCTGTTAACTTATGATAATTTTTTATTTTGTTATATCCATACTGTTTAAGCTTATTTTGTGCTTCTATAGAGCTTAATCCTTTATATTCCATCAAATTTTCTCCTATAAAATCTATGTATCAATTATTACAATTATTAATATTACTTTCCAATCCTAGGATTTCAATAATTTTATGATGAAATCGCTTTTTCTATCATAGAAAAATATTTATCATTTAAATATAATTTGAGACATAATTTCAATTTCAATAGGAGGTAATGTCATATGAAGAAGGTTTTACTTACAGCTGCAATGCTTACAACTGTTGGGTCATCTTTTGCTGATGATTCCAAGATAAAACAGCTTGAGGAGCAAATAAAACTACTTCAGCAACAGATAGAGGAGTTAAAGAAGGAACAGCAACAGCAGAAAGTTGTGAAGGAAGAGACAGAAGTTCTTAAAGAGGAGATAAGACAACTTAAACTTGAAAACGTCATAGGAGAACTTGAGGTTAAGCCTTACTATGGACTTGGTCCGGCTGCCTCAAAGGCAATGTTTAATAAAAAAGGCGTATCCATAGGTGGGTATGGAGAGCTCACTTTCGTTAGAAATGACGCAGCTACAGGTAGTAAAAACATAACAGATATGCAGAGATTGATTCTCTACTTAGGTTATGCATTTAATGAAAAATTAAAATTCAACTCCGAAATTGAGTTAGAACACTCTTCCACAAATGCAAATCATGGAAATGGTGGTGGATACTATAAAACAGAGATGGCTTTTTTAGACTATAACTTTAGCGAAAAGTTTGGAGTTAGAGGAGGTTTACTACTTATACCTATAGGTATAATAAACGAGTACCATGAACCTCCTACATTTCCAACAGCTCAAAGACCATTCTTAGAAACGAGATTACTTCTTTCAACATGGGAAGAGATGGGTTTTGGAGCCTATGGAAAGTTAGGAAATCTTGATTACAAGTTTTACATAACCAATGGACTTATGATAGCAGGAAATGGAAGCTACAGCTCAACACAACCTCTTAAAAATTTAATACAGAGAGGTGCAAGGGCAAGTGCAGACGGAGTTGGCTTTACAGGTAAAATTGAGTATAATCTTCCAAGCAACTTAAAGATAGGCGGATCTTTCTGGACTGGAGATGTTGTATCAAAAGGTGGAACCACAAGTAAACTTGGTTTGAGAAATGGAGCAGATCTTGGAGATATAACTATCATATCACCTTATATTTGGTATCAACATAACGGTTGGGACATTAGAGCAGTAGGAGCTTACACAAAAGTTAATAATGGGGAAAAAATATCACAGGATATAGGAGTAGATAAAACCAAAGATGGATTTCCAAAGGAGCAAAAGGGATTCTACACTCAGATTGCGTATAACATCTTTAGATTAACAGATATAACAAATCAAGAGTTATATCTCTTCGGTGTATATGAAAATATTGATACTCATTCTGCCATTCCAATAGGATATACAAAACCTGCAGGTCACAAACTACAAGTATTCAATATAGGATTCAGTTATAAACCTCACCCTCTTGTAGCTTTAAAGGCTGACTATGCAAGGCTGGATTACAATAAAAATAAGAAAGATGAGAATCACTATAGGTTTACTTTAGGATTTATGTTTTAAGGAGTTAACATAGGCAGGAGAGATATCTCTCCTGTTTGATACTACAGCCATAATTTAAGAATTATGACTTTAAATAAGACTTTGAGATATAATTTCAATATTAGTATTTGGAGGATATAATGGTTAAAATTTTATTGGCTATTTTACTAATTTATAAAATAGGGTTTGGTTTTACACCGAAAAAAACAGAGGAAGCTTTAAAACAGATATACCCATCTTCTACAATAGAGGTTAAAAATATAGTTATTCCTTACTCGGTTATAGAAAAACTTCAAAGAGATTACAATGTAAAGTTAGACTCAAGGATAGTTACATTTTATATAGTCAAGAAAGATAGTAAAGTAATAGCTTATGGTTATGTAGATATTCACACTGTCAGAACAAAGCCGGAAGCAGTTCTTTACACAATAACCCCTGACGGTAAAATTGATGTTGTAGAGGTACTTGCCTTTAATGAACCTTTGGAGTATTTACCTGAAGAGAGTTGGTTCAAACAGTTTTCAAAGAGAGATGAAAATAGTTTAAAATTTAGAAAGGATATCCAAAACTTAACCGGAGCAACATTAACTTCACGAGCCATCACAGAAAATGGAAGAAAAGCTATAATACTTTGGAAAACATTATTTGGAGAAGGTAGTTGAAATTTCTGATAACTGGAGACCTACATTCTAAAAAAGGGCTATACTGGGCTGTTTTATCTTTTTTAGTCTTCTCCTTTTTATTCTGGTTATCCGGATTTTTAAACTTCTACTTCAAGTATGGCTTTGATTATAACTCTCTATTTAAATACTACTTTACAGACCCAGAGTTTCCGGAGAGAATATCATTACAACAGCTTTCAGAAGATTTTCATATAAATAGTTTCCTTTACTCTTTTTTTTATTTGATGCTATCATCACTACTTGCAATGACTGAGGTTAGATACAGATTGAAAGTTTCAATTATAATTTTGTCTGCTCTCCTATGTATAGCTTACCTATTATCGGACTTTGTAATACTCTTTTCAGAAAGTTTAGTTATCTACTCTAAACTATACACATTTTTCGGTTTTCAAGTCATATCCGGACTTATGATATTAATGGTATTAAACCATCTTATCAGAGGGAAAACTCCCGGAAAGAGAATATCTCTACAAAAAATTATCATATATGTATCAACCTTATTGCTTTCTCTATTTTTAGTATCTACTGCTTTGATATATTTCTCAAAGTTTGGATTATCTGTATCTGGCATTAAAGAGTATTTTTTAGGTAATCCAGAAAAATTCAAAAGAGCTAAAACAGTTTCCGGAGTGATGAAATCTTTTTATCCACATCTTCTAACTATGGCTCTTTTTTCTTTTACTTTGACACATTTTGCAGGTTTTAGCGCAAATAGAAGAAAAATTATAGTAATAATTGGTGTCTTACTAACAATAACATTTTTTATGGAGAATTTATCTTCAATTTTAATACTGTTTAATGGTGATTTCTCATATCTAAAAGCTGTAACTTTCTACTTAGGAGTTACTTTATCAATATTTCTAATCTTATCAGTTTTCTCATTGAAAAAAGATAGTTAATAAAATATCATATCTTTAATTAAATTTTTGAGGAGGTAAATCTTGACAAGATTTGATTTGGCTGCTTTAACTTGGGATGAAAAACCTATGAGAATAAATATAGCAAAATCTGTAGCAGAAGGTGTTAAAAGATTAATTCCTTTAAAGATAGATTTTAAAATCCTTGATTTTGGATGTGGAACTGGACTGGTGTCCTTCTTTTTAGCAGAAGATGTTGGACAGATTGTTGGAGTAGATAGCTCTCAAGGTATGGTAGATGTTTTTAACAAAAAAGCTCAGGAAAACAACATAAATGCAAAAGCATACATGTTAGATATATTGAATGAAGATTTTGAAGAAGGGGATTTTGACCTTATAGTAAGTAGTATGACATTTCACCATATAAAAGAACCAGTGGAGATGTTAAAGAGATTAAAAAATCACCTTAAAAATAATGGTTATATAGCTATAGCAGACCTTGTTAAGGAAGATGGAACATTCCACGATAACAATGAAGGAGTAGAGCATTTTGGATTTGAGATAGAGGAAATGATAAACTATCTAAAAGAAGCTGGATTTACAGATATAAAATCGGAGATTGTTTATAAAGTTAAAAAAGAGAGAAACGGAGAAGAAAGAGAGTATCCTATATTTTTAATAGTAGGAAGAAATACATAAAGAGGAAGCTATTTTATGAAATTTTCTGAGATTGCTAAAATTTTAAATGGAGAACTTTTAAATTTTAAAGAGGATTTTGAGGTATCAGAATTTACAATAGACAGTAGAAAAGTTAAAGAAAATTCTGTATTTATTCCACTTAAAGGCAATAGAGACGGGCATCAGTTTATAGACGATGCTTTAAGAAATGGTGCTAAGGGCTATATCTCTGAAAAAATATTAGACCTTCCAAATGGAATATTGGTTAAAGATAGCTATGAAGGGTTAATAGATATAGGAAAGTATAAGAGAAGGCAGGCAGAAACAGTTATAGGAATAACAGGAAGTAGTGGAAAAACTTCAACAAAAGAGCTTTTAAACTTTGTTTTAAAACATCACTTTAACACATACGCTACTATTGGAAATCTAAACAATGAGATAGGAGTTCCATTAACCCTTGCAAATATACCGGAAAATACAGAGATAGTAATACTGGAAAAAGGTGCAGGGAAAAAAGATGATATCCAATATCTTATGGATATATCAAAACCAGATATAGGAGTTTTAACATCTCTCGCTGAGGCCCATATAGAGAGATTTGGAAGTTTTGAAAACATAGTGATCACTAAAGGACAGATATTTAATGGAGTTAAATACGGTATTTTACCGTCAAACCTTATCCATTACTATAAAAACAAAGAAGTAAATTTTATAACTTACGGAGAAGATGGTTTAATAAATATATCCGATATAAAGATAGTAAAAGAAGGAACAGAAGGAGTTATCTCTTACAAATCTGATAGGATAAAATTAAAAATTCCAATCTATAACATAGGAGTTTTCAAAAATATAGGAGCAGTTGCAAGTGTCCTATACACCTTAGATTTAGACCCTATAAAGAATATTGAAGTTTTGAAAGATTATAAAGGTTTTGAAGGCAGAGGAGATATAAAACATATTGGAAGGTATCTAATAATAGATGAAAGTTATAATGCAAATCCTTTATCTGTAAAAAATAGTATTTACAGTTTTGAAAATCTTGATGGTATTAAGGTGTATATACTGGGAGATATGTTAGAGTTAGGAGAGTATAGCAGGGAGTTACATATTGAGGTTGCAAAAGTCTTTGAAAATTCAAGTATAGATTATATTTTACTATATGGAAACGAAGTTAAACATATATACAACCATCTCAAAGATAAAAAGAATGTTATCTTATTTGAAGATAAAAGAAAAATAGCAGAATTCATAAAAGATATAACAGACTCTGAAATAAAAATTCTTGTAAAAGGCTCCCGTGGAATGAAGATGGAAGAAGTGATAGAATATTTAAAACAACTTCAGGAGGCTTAGTATGGTAAGAGTTGCAATTAATGGATTTGGAAGGATAGGAAGGAACTTTTTTAGAATCGCCTTTGGTAATCCGGAGATAGATGTAGTAGCTATTAACGACCTTACAGACTCAAAAACTCTTGCACATCTATTGAAGTATGACTCAGTTCACGGTATATATGATGCAGATATAAAAGCAACAGAGAGTGGTATTGTTGTAAACGGAAAAGAGATAAAGATAACAGCTATAAAAGACCCAGCAGAACTTCCTTGGAAAGATTTGAATATAGATATAGTTATAGAATCTACTGGAGTATTTACAAAGAGAGAAGATGCTCAAAAACATCT
Organism: Hydrogenothermaceae bacterium; assembly: GCA_026418455.1. GTDB lineage: Bacteria > Aquificota > Aquificia > Aquificales > Hydrogenothermaceae > JAOABC01. The sequence goes on along the minus strand of JAOABH010000006.1, from coordinate 5,851 downwards.
CCAAGCAGGAGCTAAAAAGGTTATAATCTCTGCACCTGCTAAAAATCCTGATGTAACTATAGTCCTTGGAGTTAATCAAGAGGCTTATGACCCGTCAAATCATAACATCATATCAAATGCATCTTGCACCACAAACGCTTTGGCACCTGTTGTTAAAGTTCTTCAAAGAGAGTTTGGTATAAAACACGGTTATATGGTAACAACACATGCCTATACAAACGACCAAAGAATATTAGATTTACCTCATAAAGATTTAAGAAGAGCAAGAGCAGCAGCAACAAATATAGTTCCAACTACAACTGGAGCAGCAAAAGCTCTTGGAGAGGTTATTCCGGAAGTTAAAGGAAAACTTGACGGAACAGCAAGAAGAGTTCCGGTTGCAGATGGCTCATTAATAGATTTAACAGTTGTAGTAGAAAAAGACACTACCATTGAAGAAGTAAACGCTGCTATGAAAAAATATTCAGAAGGAGAGATGAAAGGGATACTTGCATACTGCGAAGATCCAGTAGTATCATCTGATATAGTAGGAAACCCAGCATCATCAATATTTGATTCACTTTTAACTCAGGTTATAGGTGGCAATTTGGTTCATGTTGCATCTTGGTATGATAACGAATATGGCTACTCCACAAGACTAAAAGATTTAGTACAGTTTATATATGAAAAAGGAATATAACTATTATGGGGGATTAAAAGTCCCCCTCCTTTGAGGTTAAAATATGATATTGATGATAGATAACTACGATTCATTTACTTACAACATAGTCCAGTACTTCTATGACCTTGGAGAAGATGTCTTAGTAAAGAGAAATGATGAGATAACAATAGAAGATATAAAAAATATGGAAGATGTAAATGCTATTGTAATATCTCCGGGACCTTGCTCACCTAATGAAGCCGGAATATCTGTTGATGTTATAAAAAGTTTTAAAGGTGTTTATCCTATTTTGGGAGTGTGTCTTGGACATCAATCCATTGGGCAAGCTTTTGGAGCAAAGATAATAAAAGCAAAATGTCTTATGCACGGAAAAACCTCTGATATATACCACAATCAAAAGGGAATATTTGAAGGGATACCTTCACCTTTTAAAGCTGTAAGATACCACTCCCTTGTAATTGATGAATCAACTCTTACTCAAGAGATAGAGATAACCGCCCGTTCAGACGATGGAGAGATAATGGGAATAGAGCATAAAAGATATCCAATATGGGGAGTCCAGTTTCATCCAGAGTCTATACTTACAGAATATGGAAAAAAGCTACTGGAAAACTTTTTAAAATTATCAGAAAACTACCTTAAAAGCAAATCCAGATAAGGTGACACTCTAAACCAAGTTGTAGGATATTCATCTGTAATATAAAAGCAACTGGCTCCTTTATTTAAAAGGTAGTTTTTTATATTTATAGCTGTATTTGAATCAGAAACTCCATAAATCAGAAAACAATCTTTATTCGTTAAATTAGAAGGAATTTGATATTTTGTAGTTAAATTATCTGCTTTATCTTCAAAAATGACTATCTTATCCGCAATAGTATGGTATTCAGGAGGAACGACTCTTCCTGGATTTAAGACTATCCTTTTACCTTTTTGATGTCCGTAATTATAAATATCTTGATAGTAATTAAAATTGTTAGTAGCAGTTTCATCAATAAAGAAACCATCTATCTGTGGATATAATTGTAAATAACTATCTATTTCTTCTTTAATTTGATTAATATTTCTGCTGGAATAGTTACTATGGATATAGCCATAAACTGTAAAACCTCTATCTTTTAGTTTCAATATCGTCTGTTCTACATTTTGATCATAACTGCTTCCTACACCACTTGATGGATTTATTATTATCTCTACACTTTTATCTTTTATCTGTAGATATAGAAAGCAATTTATCATACTCTGATTTATATGTTGTAGGATAAGAGTAAATGGGAATTAACACTGTTTTTAAAATTGATATACTGGTATTATCTGATAAAGAGGAAGAACTTCCGCCACAACCAACTACTGATAAAAATATTAAAGTTAAAAATATTCTACGTATCACTTAGAAGTTTACCACCTTTAGCCCAATTTTCTCTATCCACCTCATCTATAACTATGTATGTAGATGATGGAGGTTTGTTTGCCACTTCTTCAAGAAGTTTTGTTATACCCTCTACTATCTTCTGTTTTTGTTCTTTTGTTAATTTTCCAGCTACTTTTACATTTACATATGGCATTACTCTTCCACCTCTAATTGATACTGTTTTAATTTTCTATATAAAGATGATAAATCAATATCGAGGGCTTTTGCAACTTCTTTTAGATTGTTACCCATAACCTCTAAGGCTTTCTTTATAACTAACCTTTCTGCTTCTTCTCTCACATCTTTTAATGGTTTAATAGTTATAGGTAAAACTTCTTCCTTAGATGTTGAAACATTTTGATACATATAAGATGGTAAATCTTTTATTGTAATAACATCTTCACTATGAAGTATGACTAACCTTTCCATAAGATTTTTTAACTCTCTTACGTTCCCAGGCCATCTGTAGTTTAAAAACACTTTCTTGACTTCATCACTTAAAATTGGAGGATTAACTTTGTTTTCTATAGAAAACTTTTTTATATAGTAATCTGCAAGTAAAAGTATATCTTCCCCTCTTTCTCTTAAAGGAGGAACAGTTATAGGTATGACTGCAAGTCTAAAAGCTAAATCTTGCCTAAATCTACCTTTTTCTACTTCTTCTTGTAAATTTTTGTTTGTTGCAGATATAACTCTTATATCTACCTTTATTTTTGTGTTACTTCCAAGTCTTGAAAACTCCCTTTCTTCCAAAACCCTCAAAAGTTTTGCCTGAGAAGACAAAGACATATCACTCACTTCATCTAAAAAAAGTGTTCCCTTATCTGCAACTTCAAGTTTTCCTATCTTTCTTGTAAATGCATTTGTAAATGCTCCTTTCTCGTAACCAAAAAATTCCGACTCAAAAAGATCATCCGGAATGGCAGCAGCATTTACATCAACAAAAGGATAGTTTTTTCTTGGACTTAGATAATGAATACTCTTGGCAACCAACTCTTTACCAGTCCCATTTTCACCAAAAATCATAACCCAAGCATTGGATTTCGCCACCTTTTCTATCTGTCTCTTTAATTCCTCAATTTTTTCACTATTTCCTATAATCTCAATATCTTTTGTCTCTTTCTCTTTTAGATATTCAAGGTTTTGTTGAATTTTTATCTCTTTATATATCTTCTCTAATACAGCTATGATAGCCTCTGTTGATAGTGGTTTTTCTAAAAAATCAAAAGCTCCTTCTTTTATAGCTTTAACAGCCATAGGGATATTTCCGTGTCCGGATATCATCACAACTTGAGTAAGAGGTGATAATGTCTTAATCTCCGGTAGGAAGGTTAATCCATCTCCATCAGAAAGCCACACATCAAGAAAAACAGCATCATATATATTTTTTCTTACCAAATCTTTTGCCTGAGTTATACTTCTGGCTGTATCCACGCTGTATCCTTCATCTGTAAGTATATCCTTAAGCAAGGAAGTTATATTTTCTTCATCATCTATAACCAAAATATTCAACATAGCTCTACCCTCTCTCTACTATTCTTACTACTCTCTTTGAGATACCACACATAATTTCATATGGAATAGTCCCTGAAAGTTTAGCAATATCAGTGAATGTTATTTTAGCAGATCCATCCTCTCCCACAATAATGGCATCATCTCCTACTTTTGTATCTATATCAGATATATCAACTATAGTCATATCCATAGTTATATTACCTATTATATCTGCTTTTTTACCATTTATAATAATATTTCCCTTATTTGACAGAAGTCTTGGAAGTCCATCTGCATAACCAAAGGATATCACTCCGGCTTTAATATCTCTTGTAGTAGTGTATGTTCCACAGTAAGATATCTTTGTGCCTTTCTTAAAATGTTTTACACTTATCACTTTAGCATAAACAGACATAACATTTTTAAGAGGTATAGGAAAGTTATCACAAGGTTTCTCTCCATACATACTTAAACCTATCCTTACATCTGTGCAGTAATCACAGTTATACATAACTCCGGCTGAATTTTGTATATGTATATGTTTTGGATGTATATTCAGAGAGGTTACTATATCTTTAAATTTTTTTATCTGAATTTCTGTAAAATCTACATCAATATCCGCAGATGGAAAATGTGTCATAACTCCTTCAACTTCAAAATCCTTAATAACATCTTTTAAAAAAGATATATCTTCTTCAAAAAAACCTAATCTTCCCATTCCAGTATCAAATTTAAGATGTATTTTCCTTATACCTGAACTTTTGGCAATAGATAGATTTTCAAAAGTAGATACAACCGGAATTAAGTTATATTTTAAAAATAGATCTTCCTCTCCTTTTAGTATTCCACCTAAAACCAATATATCCTTTGTTATGCCTATCTCTCTTAACTCTTTAGCTTCAATCGGAGTTGCAACACAGAGTTTTTTTATGAAAGGTATATCTTCAAGGATTTTTGATACTATTTTTGCATCGTGTCCATAAGCATCTGCTTTAACTACCGCAAAGATATATTTGTTAGAAAATCTATGTATATTAACTAAATTCTCTATCAGATTATTTAAATTAATTTTAGCCCAGCTTCTAAGCAGTATTACAACTCCTTACAGGTTTTGAAGTATAATTATTATACTTTATACGGAGGTTTTAAGTTTGAAACTTGGTGTTATCGGTGCTGGAAGCTGGGGAACAGCTCTTGCACAAGTTTTATCCGAAAACTTTAAAGAGGTATGTATATGGGATAAAGATAAAGAAGTTTTAGATAACATTAAGTTAAATAAATCAAATGATAAATACCATCCGAATATTAAGCTAAAAGATAATATAAATCCAGTTTATAACATTCAAGAAATATTTGATAACTGCCAAACAGTAATAATAGCAATACCTACCCAGTTTATAAGAGACACCTTAAAAAATATTAAATCAGAAAAAGTTAAGTATGTAGTATCTGCATCAAAGGGGATAGAGATATCAACATTAAAACTTGTTAGTGATGTTATAGTTGAGTCTCTAAATATAGAAGAAAATAAAGTTTATGCATTATCCGGACCTTCTTTTGCTAAGGAAGTTATAATTGGACTTCCAACAGCGATAACCTTAGCCGGAGATATAAAAGACGGCAAAGAACTTCAACATAAATTAAGCAGACCAACTTTTAGAGTTTATTTAAGTGATGATATCGTTGGAGTTGAAGTTGGCGGTGCTGTAAAAAATGTGATAGCAATAGCATCTGGTATAAGTGATGGACTTGGTATGGGAAACAATGCAAGAGCAAGTCTTATAACAAGGGGTTTATACGAAATTACAAAAATTATAAAAGTTTACGGTGGTAATCCTCAGACTGCATACGGACTTTCCGGCTTGGGAGATTTAGTTTTGACAGCAACCGGAGATTTGTCAAGAAACAGAACTTTTGGCTATCTTATCGGTAAAGGATTATCTGTAGAGGAAGCGGAAAAAGAGGTAAAACAGGTTATAGAGGGAAAATCAACAGTTGAAGCCGTTTACAGGATAAAAAGTATCTATAATATAGAACTTCCTATATCTGAGATGGTTTACAAAATTTTATATCATGGTCTAAATCCGAAAGATGCTGTATATTATCTTATGAACAGAGACCTTAAAACAGAGTTTTAAAGAGGTAGCAACTATGAAAACATTAACAAAGGAAGAGTTAAGACAGTTATACGATAAGGATTTTCCTCTCTGGGTTGAGGTAAATTTAGAACTACTGAAAGATAAAGCTTACGACATGGTTGACTGGGATAATTTACTTGAGGAGATTAA